>JBHGBD010000025.1:0-70458 GCA_041946825.1 Terriglobia bacterium
GTGAACAACTGGCTCATGTCGATACCGGTGCCGCTGATTCCGTAATCGCGTGCCCAGGTACACAGCATCTCGCCCGAACCGCTGCCGAGGTCGAGCACACGGGTCCCCGGTTCCAAACGCAACGCCGCGCCGAGAGTGGCGAGCTTTTCTGGTGTGAATGGATTATGGATGCGATGAGCGCTTTCGGTAATGTTGAATATCCGTGGAATGTCCACTGCAGAGACTCCTTTGTATGGATGGCATTGCGCCTCGGTTCCGTCGCAAGATGCTCAAGGCGGGGATTCTGCGCTGGCCCAGGCATTGCCGGGAAAACAAGCTGATCTCGGTTTCGGCCTGATTCAGCCGACTCCCGTGCTTGGGCGTGTAATGGACGGTAAAGCGGTTCCAGATCGCACGGCCTCGTTCCTCGCCGTAATCGCCGGTGAGAGACTTCCGGCAATGAATGTTCCGGTTATCCATCACCAGGTAAATCGTACGCGCCTCAGGATAGCGGTTCACGATCGTCTTCAGCGCCTGGGCAAATTCGGGCGCGGAGCGGTTAGGGGTGGGAGGGGTGAAGTGCCGCCCGGCTTGCGGTTCCACGGCGCAGAAGACATTGGCGGTGCCGCTCCGCTTGCGCGGTCAGATGCACTATCTTGGCCACCGTCGGTGCGGTCCAGCCCTCTGACAACTGCTCCAAGGCGAGGGCCCGCAGGACCACGCGCACCTGCTGAACGCCAGCTCGCAAAAATTGCCGAAGCTGCTTCTGATCTTCGGTGGATACTTTCACCTCAAAGGGCCGTCGCGCCATGCCTCAGTGTAGACCCGAAGATTTCCCAACAACAATACATTACAGAATCTATTCATGCGGTCAAAGATCTAGGGCCTCACTACGGATGACCTTTTCTTTTTGAGGGTGAGTGCTGACCCACTTGTCAATCGCTCTCAGGCGGTTGATAATCGCGGCTCACACCTGAATGGGGGAAGCAGTTATGAAACGTCAATCGATTCTGGCCGGCATTGCCGTGCTCTGCCTTGCCATCGGGTCAGCTGCAGCAGAGTCGTACGATATCACTATTGAGCGCGGGGTGGCGGCCAAGATGCGCGACGGCGTGGTGCTGCGCGCCGATATATATCGCCCCAAAGCGGAGGGGAAGTTCCCCGTGCTCCTGCAGCGCACACCCTACGACCGGCGTGGCGGCGTGGATTTCGGTCTGCGCGCGGCTGCGCGCGGTTACGTGGTGATCTTCCAGGACGTGCGCGGGCGATATGCCTCGGAAGGGGAGTGGTATACCTTCAAGCACGAGTCGGCCGATGGCTACGACACCATTGAGTGGGCTGCAGGGCTGCCCTACTCCAATGGCAAGGTCGGCATGTTCGGCGGATCGTATGTCGGCGCCACACAGATGCTTGCCGCCATCGCCACGCCACCACATCTGGCCGGAATCTTCCCGGTCGTCACCGCCTCGAACTACCACGAGAATTGGACCTATCAGGGCGGGGCGTTCGAGCAATGGTTCAACGAGTCCTGGACCTCAGGGCTTGCCCAGGATACCCACGACCGATACGTTCGCGAAAACTCCAATGCCTTGCGATGGGCGCGCGACCTACCTCTGGCGAAATACACGCTCCTCGATCTGGGCGCCACCGACAGCCTGGCGCCGTACTTCGCCGACTGGCTCGCGCACCCCAGCTATGACGATTACTGGAAACAGTGGTCGATTGAGGAACATTTCGACAAGATCACCGTGCCCGTTTACACCGTGGCCGCGTGGTACGACATTTTCCAAGGCGGCTCGCTGCGGAACTACCTGGGCGTCAAAGCTCGCGGAGGGAGCGAAGCCGCGCGCAATGGCCAGCGGCTGCTCGTGGTCATTGGAGGACACGCCGGCGGAGGACGAAAGATCGGCGAGGTCGATTTTGGCCTCGACGCGGAACTTAACCTCGATGAGGTCATGCTCCGCTGGTACGACCACCTGTTGAAAGGGACCTCGAATGGCGCCGAGAGCGAGAAACCGGTCAAGATTTTTGTGATGGGATCAAACCGGTGGCGCGAGGAAACCGATTGGCCCCTGACACGCGCCGCCAAAACGCGCTATTTCCTCCACTCATCCGGCAAGGCCAACGCGCTTTCCGGTGATGGGGCCCTGACCAGTGCCGCGCCGCAGTCCGAACCCGCTGATCGTTTTGTTTACGACCCTGCGGACCCGGTGCCGACCATCGGCGGGCCGCTCTGCTGCGATGCCCCGCATCTTGCTCCCGGCCCGCGCGACCAGCGCCCCGCAGAGGCGCGTCAGGACGTTTTGGTTTTTACCACGCCCGCTTTCAAGGAGGACTTTGAGGTCACCGGCCCTGTCAGTCTGGAACTCTATGGGAGTTCTTCGGCGGTCGACACGGACTTCACGGGGAAGCTCGTCGATGTCTGGCCCAATGGCTTCGCCCAGAATTTGACGGAAGGCATCCTGCGGATGCGCTATCGAAACTCCCGGGAAAAACCGGAATTCATGAATCCCGGCGAAGTATACAAATTCACGATCGACCTGTGGGCGACCAGCAATGTCTTCAAGGCGGGACACAAACTGCGACTGGAAATCTCCAGCTCCAACTTTCCGCGCTTCGACCGCAACTTGAACACCGGCGAGGCCGCGGCCTCTTCCAGTCGCATGGTCAAGGCGACGAATACGATCTACCACGACCGCGACCACCCGTCAGCGGTCATCGTTCCGGTGGTGCCGAGGTAAGACAGATGACGAACGACGAATTACGAATAACGAAACCGATCCGGACTTCGTCAACACTGGGATCACCGCTTTCGTCTTTTGTACTTCGTAATTCGTAATTAATCACAGTCGCCTCTCGTTTCGCTTCCGGAGGTGAACCCGTGGCTACAACCATCCTCGCCATCGCCGCGCATCCCGGTGATGCTTTCTTCACCATGGGAGCTGCCGTGGCGCAACACATCGCGAACGGAGGGCGCGGCGTGTTTCTGAGCCTCTCGCTGGGCGAACGCGGCCACAAGACGATCCCCTCCAAAGAATACGGCGCGATGCAGCGCGCGGCGAGCGAGAAGGCCGCGAAGATCCTGGGCGCCGAGACGGCCTTCCTCGACTATCCTGACGCCGAGATCCCCCTGAGCGACGAAGCGAGCTTTGCGGTTTGCGACAGCATTCGGAAGTTCAAGCCCGCGATCGTCGTGACCCACTGGAGGGGAAGCTGGCATAAGGACCATCAGAACTGCCACGCGATCGTCCGTGACGCGGTTTTCTATGCAGGGCTCTCGGCCATCAGCCGCCTGGAGCCCGCTCATGCTGTCGGAAAGGTTCTCTACGCCGAAAATTGGGAGGACATCGCGAATTTTCAGCCGGATACTTTTCTCGACATCAGTGGCGTTTACGAGCGCTGGGTGGAAGCGTGCGAGGCGTTTCCCATGTGGCGTGGCGAGACGGGATTTCGCTATAACGATTACTACCGAAGCCTGGCCGTCATGCGCGGCTGCCTGAGCGGGTTTCAGCACGCAGTTGCGCTGATGTCGGATCCGGAGGAGCGGTCGCAGAGAGTGCGGTCGCTGTAGGACACATTTCTTCTGTCGCCCTCACCGCGCGCCGATTACCGGCGCCTGCAGCGCGAGAACGACCTGAATTTCGCGATCCCACACTGGCCACTCGTGCTTGCCTGGAAATTCGCGGTATTCGTAAGGCACCTTCAGGTCGGAAAGCAGTTTCACAAATTCGCGGTTCTCATCGAGAAGAAAATCCCCCGAGCCAATTGAGATGTAGATCTGCGGGCGCAATTCGGCGGGAAGCTTCTTGATGAGCTCGAAGGGGTCTTCCGCAGCGCGACCGGGGTTTTCCCGCGGCCCGTACACACCTTCGATGAGCTTCTGAAATACAGGATCATCAATCGGCCGGTGAGTCCATCGCGCCGCGCCAAAGGCGGCGCTGAGGCTGGCCACAGCCGAGAACATCTGCGGATACTTCAGGCCCAGCTTCATCGCGCCATAACCACCCATCGAAAGTCCGGCGATCGCGCGTCCCGGGCGCGAGGCAACCGTGCGATAGTGGCTGTCCACGTAGGGAATCAGATCGAGGATGATGGAGTCTTCCCAGGCGAGATTCTTGTCGGAGTAGCTGTTGGTATAGAAACCGTTGTCGCCTTCCGGCATGACAACGATTTCACGGTATCCGCGCGCGTATTGCGTGATGCCGCTGTAACTTACCCACGCCGGATAGTGGTCCGTGTAGCCGTGAAGCAAATAGAGCACCGGATAACGTTTCGTGGATGAAGTGTAATCGCGCGGAAGAATGATGTTGAAGCCCACCGTCATCCCGCCCAGATGCGGCGCGGCCACCTCGACCGTGTCGTAGTCTCTCGCCTGAGCGGAGGCACTCAGCGCGATTACAGCGAGAGCCACTTTCATTGATGCAGGCAGAACTTTCATGGCCCATCCTGGGAGCGAAAATGTGGAAGCCGATTGTAGTCGAGTCCTTGTGGTCCCTACAACCATGCGATTCACGTTTCTAGGAGATGCGCGATCTGACGAGGCTGCGCCCAATAACATTGGTCACTTCCATCGTTTCCACAGTATGTTTCCACACATAACCCAGTTGTTTCCACAGACTTGTCGAGTTTTCCACACGAATTTCACAGATATTGGATGCTTTGATCACGCAACTTGAAGTCAATCCTGCATAATACGTTACATAAGAGAGGTCACCCTGTCGTGACGAAGAGAAAACCGAAAAAGCAGCCCGAAAAACCTGTGCCACCACCCCCGCAATGCAAGTGCAACTGCGCCCAATGCGATATTGGCGCTCATTGCGGTGACCATCGCAAGGAATGCTATTGGCCCAGATGGAGTGACTTGGCAGGCAAGAAGAACTAGGGATGTGTAGTTTGCGCCGAAGCGGAAGCCCCCACGCTGTTTTCCACTTTCTGCTTTTCGGCCCACTCCCTGAATAGCTTCTCGAATTCGGCTCGAGAATAGACTCCCTTTTGAATCAGGAGGCTGTTCATTGCGTAGACGGTGGCTTTGAACCGCTCATCCCGGGAGAGCGTCTCAATCGCCTCTTGGAATGACATATCAACCCCTTCAAGAAGGTCTATCCGAAGACTACACTCTCGTCGCACTTTTTTCAATCTCGAATCGTGTTACGAGCAGCAGGCTGGCGCGGTCAGCTTGACACCCCCCAAACTCGCCGACCATAATGACTTCCCTCGCCGGACCTGAAACTGCGTGGTGACCTGCACGATGGGGAGGAACTATGCCGGAAGTTTTCCGCAATTATATTTCGGGCCAATGGGTCGAAGGCCAGTCCAGGAGGACATTTCCCAACATCAATCCTGCCAATACCGACGAAGTGGTCGGGCTATTTCAATCTTCCAGCGCTGAGGACACTCTCGCGGCCTGCGAAGCCGCCGCCAAGGCGCAGCCCGCCTGGGCGGCGCTGCCCGCGCCGCGCCGCGGCGAGTACCTCTTCAAGGCCGCCGAGATTCTCGAGAGCCGCCTCGCCAAGCTCGGCGAAGACATGACGCGCGAAGAAGGCAAGACGCTCCCCGAAGCGAAAGCGGAGGTAAAACGCGCGATCAACATCTTCCGCTACTTTGGCGGCGAAGGCTCGCGCCAGTTTAGCTACCAAATTCCCTCCGAGCGCGAAAACGTCTTCTGCTACACGATGCGCAAACCGCTGGGGGTCGTGGCCCTGATCACGCCGTGGAATTTTCCCAGCGCCATTCCCGCCTGGAAAATGGCTCCAGCGCTCGTGGGCGGTAACACCGTAGTGATCAAACCCGCGTCGCTCGCCCCGCTTTCAGCGTATCGTCTGGTCGAGGCGTTGCACGAAGCGGGAATTCCCGCCGGCGCGATCAACTACATTACGGGCCCGGGCGGCGCGGTCGGCAATACGCTCGTCGATTTCCCCGCCGTGCGCGCCGTGTCCTTCACGGGCTCGTGCGAGGTGGGCAACAAACTGTACGATCGCGTCGTGAAACGCAAGGTGCGTGTGCAGCTCGAAATGGGTGGCAAGAATCCAACGATCGTACTCAAAGATTCAGACCTTAATTACGCTGCCGACGTGCTGGTGAACGGCGCGTTTTTCTCGACGGGCCAGAAGTGTACCGCGTGCAGCCGCGCCATCATCGAGAAGGCCGTTTACGATCAATTGGTCGAAATTCTGATCGCGAAGACGAAGAAGATGAAGGTGGGCAACGGCCTCGAACCCGGCATTGACATGGGTCCCGCCGTTGACCAGAGCCAGCTCGAAACCGATTTGATGTACATCGACGTCGGGAAAAAAGAAGGCGCGAAGCTGCTGTACGGCGGCAACCGCCTGACCGGCGGCATCTTCGACAAAGGATATTTCGTCGAGCCCACGCTTTTCGGTGACGTGAAAACCGAAATGCGCATCGCGCAGGAAGAAGTTTTCGGCCCCGTGCTGGCGCTGATGGTGGCTAACGATTTCGACGACGCCATGCGCCTCGCCAACAGCGCCCGATTCGGCCTTTCCGCCTCCATCGTGACGCGCGACGTGATGCGCATTCATCAGTACATCAATCGCATCGACGCGGGGCTGATTACCGTGAACCTGCCGACCGCGGGAGTGGAATATCAACTGCCCTTCGGCGGAACGAAGGAATCCAGCTTCGGCATGCGCGAGCAGGGCCCGCTGGCGCTGGATTTCTATACCGAGACACGAACGGTCTATCTGAAGTACACGCAGTAGGGCAGGAGTCAGGAGTCAGAAGTCAGAAGCAACAAGGAGGGCCCAACACTGCGTGATAACAGCCCTCTCCCTCGGGGGGTGGTCCGACAAGCGACGAGTGATGGAAATGGCGATTGAGCTCACTCCGAAGAAACGCCTTCTGCTAACGACGATTGTCTCTATTATCGTCTTCGCTGTGGGTGTGGCTTACGTGGCCTGCCCGCGTTGATGTAGCTTTGATGGCGGCGACCACAGATCGCCTCTACAGTAGAGGCGGCTTTAGGCCGCCATCTGTGGCGGGGTAAACCCGCCGCTACCAAGTGGAGTCCAAGATGAAGAAGACTCAACAATTTCTATCGAAGCTGGACCTGCCGAGCGAAGACAATCACGCGCTCAAGCCGAGTGGGCGGCGGTTTCCCGACGGCGGGCACTGGCGGTTTGAGATTCCGAGCGTGGAAGGTCCACGTGTGTTTCGCGAAGTTTTGGCGGCGGCGAAAGAGCTTCAGGTTCCCGTCCATCGCGTCAGCGAGGGCAGCGGGATTATGCTGCTCACGCGGAAAGAGATTTCCGAGATGGCGCGCATCGGCGCCGATCATCGCATCGAGGTCTGTCTCTTCGTCGGTCCGCGCGCCACATTCGAGACCGGGGCGCAAACGGCTTCGACCGCGGGCAAGGTCATCGGCCTCCAACATCGCGGTGCCGACCAGTTGGTTTACGCCATCGAAGACGTAAAGCGCGCGTGCGAGCTCGGCATCCGCAGCGTGCTGCCCGCCGATCTCGGCCTGATCTGGGTTTTGAACGAGATGAAGAGGAAAGGCGAGCTGCCGAAAAACCTGGTCATCAAAAGCTCCGTTACGCTCCCTGCCGCCAATCCCGCCACCGCCAAACTGTTCGAGCGCGCGGGCGTGAACACCATGAACATTCCCACCGACCTGACCCCGGCACAAGTTGGCGCGCTCCGCCAGGCGGTCGAGATTCCCATCGACCTCTACATCGAAGTCCCCGACAACTTCGGTGGATTTGTGCGTTACTACGAGATGATGAATTTGATTCGAGTTGCCGCACCGATCTATTTGAAATTCGGCCTGCGCAATGCCCCCGACATTTATCCCTGCGGCCGGCACATCGAGGACCTGGCGGTGAAGATGGGCCAGGAGCGCGTGCATCGCGCCCGCTGCGCCGTCGAACTGCTCGAGCAATACGCCCCCGAACTCAAGATGTCGCCCCTGGGGAGCAAGGACCTCGGCATCCCCGAGCCGTAATCGCGTTGTGCGCTCTTGGCGGTGGATATTGTCGCCCTACAGGTCGAATCTTTGGCCGCAATAATCCCTGTTAACATCTTGCTCCCCTCAGTCGTCCCAAAAGCGAGGAGAACTGCGTGTAGCATTGGTGTGAGGATCGGGATTGGGGACCGCCGGCGAATTGTCGAATCCGATCGAAGATATTCAGGCTGCCGGCGCGGATACTTTGGCCGAATCTCTTGATGACGTCAGGCTGGTCGGCGCCGCGCGCGGTGGGGACCCCGCGGCATTCGGTCAACTTTACGAACGCTACTCGCGGCTTGTACATGGAGTTCTGTTGTCGCGAGTCCCGCCCGGTGAAGTCGAGGACCTGGTCCAGGACGTCTTTCTGACCGCTTGGCGTCGCCTTCGCGACCTGCGCGACGCGAGCGCATTCGGTGCTTGGCTTGCCGCCATTGCCCGAAACCGCGCCGCCGACCACCATCGCCGCCCCGCGATTCATGATGAGGTACACGAGGACATTCCCGCCGAAAGTGGCAACACGTCGGAAGCGCTAGCGATTCTGCGTGCAATCCAAACTCTGCCGGACGCCTACCGTGAGACACTCGTTCTGAGGCTCGTGGAGGGTCTCTCGGGTCCCGAGATTGCCGAGCGCACAGGGCTGACACACGGCTCCGTCCGCGTGAATCTCCACCGCGGAATGCAACAGCTCCGCGAGAAGTTGGGGAAAGATCTATGAGAGACGATTACGTGTGGGACGGGTCGGGCGAACCCGACCCCGAAATCCAGCGCCTGGAATCAGTTCTCGCGGTATTCCGATCCAGCCGACCCGCGCCGGAGTTTCCGGAGCGAACTACGGTTTGGGAGCGGTGGCGCAAGGTCACCGTCCACCTGAGCTTTGCCGCGGTAGCCTCAGCCACCGTACTCATGATTGTCTGGGTTGCCAGACGCCCCGCCCCGCCGCTGGAACCATCCGGCTGGCAAGTGACGCGCCTTGCAGGCACACCGAGAATTGGAAACTCGGCCGTCGGCGGTACCGGCCGACTCCTGGTGGGCCAGTGGCTGGAGACTGATGCGGAGTCTCGTGCGACCTTGGAAGTCAGTGCAACCGGCAGGTTGGAAATCGATGGAGGCACGCGCGTCCAGCTCGTCACTTCGCGTCCTGGCCATCACCTCTTGAGCCTTTCGAAAGGGACGATCCATGCCATGATCTGGGCGCCTCCGGGCCAGTTCGTCGTGGATACCCCCTCGGCGCGGGCCGTGGACCTCGGGTGTGCTTATTCATTGCACGTGGATGAGAGCGGTGCCGGGCTGGTCCGCGTGGCTTTCGGCTGGGTCGGCTTCGAATTCAAGGGGCATGAGTCATTCATCCCTGCGGGCGCAGTCTGTGCCACCCGGCCGGGCGTGGGCCCCGGCACCCCGTACTTCGCCGACTCCTCCCAACAACTTCGCGATGCGATCGCGAGGCTCGACTTCGACCGGGTTGATCCTCGCGAGCGCGCGGCCCTGCTCAGAACTGTCTTGGTCGAGTCGCGCAAACGCGATGCCCTGACGCTTTGGCACCTTCTCTCGCGTGTGAATCCGGACGAAGACCAACTGGTCTATAGCCGCCTCTCGGCACTCGTCCCACCCCCGCCGGGTGTGACCCGGGAAGGCGTTCTCAAGGGCGATTTGCAGATGCTCGATCTCTGGTGGAACGAGCTGGGTTTCGGCGACATCCGGTGGTGGCGGAAGTGGGAGCGCGCCTGGCCGCAGCAAACATCAAAGTGAAGAAAGGCAGGCCAGCGCGCCATTGAATCAACGTCACCGGTTAACACCGCGCCCCGTGCCAACGTCTGTATCGGCGCAAGGGCAGAATTCAATCAACCGGAGGCGCACAACGATGAAACGCAGCAGAAACGCGTCAAGTGTATGGGGGCTGACAATTCTGGCAGGGACGCTGGCAATTCCCCAGATCGCGCAAGCAGGGCCGCCGCTCATCTGCCATCCCTTCGATATAGGAGGCGCGAAATCGTTACCCTGGGCGGGCGGTGATCGGGAAAGCGGGCGAGATTGGCGGGGGGTCGATCCAAATTACGAGGTCGGGCGCCTCGTCGCGGATACGCTGGCGCTGCTTACTCCCGAGACGCCTGTCATCGTCCGCATGGAGACGTTACGGCGGGCGGCGGTGTACGGAGCTTGGGCGCTACGCGACCGGAAAGTGGATTACTCCGTAAAAGATGAGAAAGTAGCTCGTGAGCTTCTGGCCCGGCTCCTTGCCAAGGCCAAAGACGCTGAGGCAAAAGGTAAACCCGACGCCTTGGCTTGGTTCGACGCGGGCTATCTCGCGGAGTCTTACAAGCAGGCCGGCCTCACGATCGACGTAAATGGCTACGAGCTTGTCGGCAAGGCGATTGCACTTCGCGCTCAGGACCCCGAAATCGAGTTCGCAGCGGCCATCATCACAGAAGGCGGCAGGCCTTCCAAAGAACACCGCGAGCATTTCCAGAAAGCCATCAGCGGAGCCAAGGATGGATCGCTCCTTGCCAAGAACTTGGTTCTTCATTTCGGTAACCGCGGGACGACCATTGCCGAGTTGAAAGCCAGCCTGACGAGTCCCTCGCGTTAATGTTGTTGACGGGTTGTCTGAAGACTTCAGCGCGCCGGACTTCCCCATGGCATGTTGGCGGGGACATCCGGCGCGCGACGCTGAACGTCGGACCCTCCAAAGTCACCCTTTGCTTCCGTTCGCCTGAACCCTCAAAATTAATGCACTCGCCCGGCGCGGCCCTGCGTATCTATTTCATGGAAGGGGTCAGCGACGGACGGCGAGACTCAAGAGTGAACACCGCGACAGCAGAGCGAATGGCGAAAGCGCTGGCCCGCGCAAACACGGGCGACCATGCGGCCTTCGGCGAAATCGTCCGCGAATACCAGGCGATGGTCTTCAGCATGGCGTATTACTTCCTGCACGACCGGTCGCTCGCCGAGGAAACGGCGCAGGACGTTTTCCTCCGCCTCTACCGGAACTTGGGGCGGATCAAATCTCCGGCACATTTGATGCTGTGGTTACGGCAGGTGACCAATCGACGATGTATCGACCAGGCCCGGCGAATGCCACCGCTGCCGCCATTGCCGCTCGAAGACGCCCCCGAGCCGACCAGTGATCCGGGGTCGAACGACCCCCTGCTTTCCGAACGCCTCCGGAGGATGGTCGCTTCGCTTCCCCAGGATTCGCGGATGGTGGTCGTCCTGCGGTATCAAGAGGAACTCGAATTGACGGAAATTGCGGAAGCCCTCGAAATCCCCCTCAACACTGTCAAGAGCCGGCTCCAGCGTGCGCTGGCGGTTTTGCGGGATAAGGTCAATTCCGCTTTGGAGATGAGCTCGTATGAAAGACCTCGAAAATGGACTTCGCAAGGCGCTTGAACGCCGCGAGCCGCCGGATGGCTTCGCGGAGAAAGTCCTGGCACGAGTTGAGGCGTCCCCGACTCGCGGTCGCGGCTGGCGCGAGGCGCTCAGGGCGTTCGTTCGAGTTCCCAGCCTTCGGTGGGCCGCAGCGGGGGCCGTCGCCTGCTTGCTCGTCGCGCTGGGGACGCTGCACTACCGGCATGTACAACGGGAGCGCGCCGCGGGAGAGGCGGCCAAGGCGCAGGTCATGCAGGCGCTCCACGTCGCCAGCAGCAAGCTGAATGTGGCCATGAAGAAGGTGCAGCAAGCTGACCGCCGGCCGCCGCGCACGTAGCACGGCAGGCTCTGGTGGCAAGAAACATGAAAGATGAACTGAGTGGAGTTTCTATGAAAATCCCAACCTGTCTCGTGAAACTGATGACCGTATTTTTTACCGCGTGTGCGGTGAGCCTGCCTGCGTTCGGTCAAAACCCGCGACTGCAGATCAAGAACCTGGAGAGACTTTCCAGCAAGGCCTCCGAGGTGGTCGACGTGACACTCGACGAACCGATGCTGAAGCTGGCAGCCAAGTTCATGGCCAACGAAAAGGACGAAGATGACGTCGAAGCCCGAGAGCTCATCAAAGACCTCAAGGGCGTCTACGTCAAGAGTTTCGAGTTCGACAAAGAAGGTGAATACTCCCAGGATGACGTCGAAGCTATCCGGTCACAACTTGCCGCTCCAGGCTGGACAAAGATTGTGGGTGTGCGAAGCAAGCACGATGGGGACACGGCCGAGGTTTACCTGATGACCGACAACAATACGCGCAACATCCTTGGCATGGCCATCATCGCCGCTGACCCCGAAACCCTGACGGTCGTGAATCTGGTCGGCCCCATTGATCTCGAAAAGCTCAGCGCACTGGAAGGCAAGATGGGGATTCCCCATCTGGAAATGGAAAAGGGGAAGGCCCCTCAAAAGCAGGGAGCGAGTCATGATGAAAAGAAGTAGTACGGTGATCTCGATCCTGGTTCTGGCGGGGTTGCTGGCGGTCCCGACAACGGCGCGCGGCGATGACCCGCAGTTCAAAGCCATCGTCCACCGGATTCAGTCGCATTACCACAAGCGGCCCATGCGATTCATGGGCCTCGTGAGCTTCATTGCGAACCGCGCCCGCCCTGAGGGAATCAGGAACATCAAACTGGCAATCTTTGAAGGTTTGGAATCATCGCGTCATCCTACCGCTCCTGACCTGGACGCTTTCATGCAGGGCATCGCCGGGCCGGAGTTTCATCCCTTTGTCAGAGTCCGCTCGCGTCACGACGGAGAACAAACTTACATTTACGCCAAAGAGCTGGGCTCGGACTATGAGCTCCTGGTTGTTACTCTGGAACCCGGAGAGGCGGTTGTCGTCAAAATGAGAGTGAACCCTGACAAAATGCAGGACTGGATGGATGAGCCCCTCGCAATGAGCCGAAGGACGCCTGTCTGCCACGGCGCAGGGCGGTAAAAGCGCCGAAAATCCCCCCTTTCGCTTCTTCTGGCTTTACCCCACAAAGTACTTGACAAAGACAAGAATCGTGCTATGCTCTGGGCATGTTTCCGGACCGTTCTCATCGCTCTCGGTCATGGCGCTCGCCCGCGCTCGACCCGCGCGCCATCGAAAACCTGCGTTTTATCCGCGAGACGATGGAGCGCTCGGGCTCCTTCACGGCCGTCCCCGGCCGGGGAGGCATCCTCATGGGTCTCACGGCGCTGGGCGCGGCGTGGATCGCGTCTCACCAGACCAACCCGCAGGCGTGGCTTGCGACGTGGATGCTGGAAGCAGTCCTGGCCCTCGGAATCGGCGCCTGGGCGAGTGTCCAGAAAGCGCGAGCGGCAAATGTTTCACTCCTTTCAGGCCCCGCCAGGAAATTCGCGTTGAGCTTGTCGCCGCCCCTGCTCGCGGCTGGCATTCTGACTGTGGTTCTCTACCACGCGGGGCTCGCGAGCGCGCTTCCCGGAATGTGGCTACTGCTCTACGGCACGGGTGTGGTGACGGGCGGGGCGTTCTCTGTCAAGGTCGTCCCCGTGATGGGGCTGGGCTTTATGGCCGTGGGGACGGTGGCGCTTTGTGCGCCCGCGGCGTGGGCCGATGGCCTGATGGCCCTGGGTTTCGGAGGCCTGCACACTCTCTTCGGATTCATCATTGCACGGAGGTACGGTGGCTAGAGCAGTTTCAAATCGATTGTCCCGGCCGGAAGGGGAGGAGCGCGTACGACCCCCGCGGCGGCGGGTTGCCCCCAGTGCCCCGCAACTCGATCCGCTTGTCCACGAGCGCGTGCGGCTGGGAATCCTGAGCGCCCTGGCGGTCAATGATTCGATCAGCTTCAACGATCTCAAGAAGTTGCTGGAGACGACGGACGGCAACCTGAGCGTGCACGCTCGCAAGCTCGAGGAAGCGGGATATGTCGCGTGCGCCAAGTCTTTCGCGGGGCGCGTGCCCAAGACCGAATACCGGCTGACCGGAGCCGGGCGCCGCGCCTTGGAGCAGTACCTGGACGATATGGAAGCGCTGATCCGGGCGGCGCGAAACCAGACCGCCTGAGCCATCTCTTTTTTTGGGTGGATACTTTATGACGCAAAGTTCTTTTTCATCTTCCGCGAATTCTCAGTTGCACGTCGCCATCATCATGGACGGCAGCGGCCGCTGGGCGGTCAGCCGCGGTCTGCCGCGTGAAGAGGGCCACCGGGCCGGTACGGCCGCCGTGCGCCGCGCCGTCGAGGCCGCTCGCGTCGCGGGGATCGGAACGCTGACCCTGTTTGCCTTTTCCGGCGACAACTGGCGCCGCCCATCGGCGGAGGTGGCGAACCTGATGCACGTCTTTGAGGAGTATTTTCGCAGGGACCTCCCGCACTGGCGAGCTACGGGAACGCGGGCGAGCGTGATCGGCCGCCGCGATCGGCTCGGGTACCCACTGCTTGATGCCGTCGAAGATGCCGAAGCGGAGACTTCGGACGGGCTGGGACTCCATTTGCGCATCGCGCTCGATTATTCCGGGCGCAACTCCATCCTCCAAGCGGCGCGGCAGCTTCGCAGGAAATGCATCGAACCGACACGGGAACTGTTCGCGCAGTTTCTCGGCGAAGTCTCGAATTCCGGCGGGCCCTCGCCGGATGTTGATCTCCTCATTCGCACGGGCGGTGAAAAACGGTTAAGTGATTTCATGCTTTGGGAATGCGCCTACGCGGAAATGATTTTCACTGACCAACTGTGGCCTGACTTCGAGGCCATCGACCTTGAGGCCGCCCTCGAAGAGTTTCACGGCCGCGACCGCCGCTTCGGACGCATCGCCGAGTCAGTCATAAGTTAGATAACACAACTGCTCTCGCCTTGGAGTCACAAGTGACAGACGAAAAGAATAGCGTCGGTCTACGCATTCTGGCCATTGCGCTCGTCCTTGGTTTGCTCGGTGACAGCCTGCTGAGAGCCACGCCGTGGGGAATCAACCTCGCGCTGTGGATCCTCATGCTTGGCGCGTTCGTCGCGGTGCTGGGCCGGCGAAGCCGCGCCCTCCAAGGCAGCGGCTGCTGGCTCCTACTTCCCGTGCTGCTAGGCGCAGTCGCGATTCCCTGGCGCGATTCGCTGACGCTCAATCTCCTGAGCGTTCTTGCGATTCTCGTGGCGCTTGCGCTGATCGTCCTCCGCGCGCAGGGCGGAAAGATTCTGGCCGCCTACCTTGCCGACTACATCGTGGGCGGAATTATCGCCTGGCTGAATGCGGTTCTGGGCGCCTTTCGCCTGCTCATCGGCGACCTGCCGTGGAGACGGATGACCACCGGGACGGCTTCGAGTCGCACCCTGGCCGTAATGAGCGGCTTCGTGCTTGCCCTGCCTCTGCTCCTGGTATTCGGAGGCCTCCTGATGTCGGCCGACGCTGTCTTCTCGGCCGCGGTCAGGAAGGTCTTAGATATTGATTTTGCCAGCTTTGTATCTCACATGTTTCTCACGGCCTTCTTCGCCTGGATCGCGGGCGGCTATTTGCGCGGGATGGTTCTGGGAAGGGAATACGAATACACCTCGTGGGCGCGCCGCCAGTGGTTTTCGCTGGGGATTGTCGAGATTGGCATCGTGCTGGGTCTGCTCAATCTTCTGTTCTTATCCTTCATCATCGTCCAGTTCCGCTATTTCTTCGGAGGCACTGCTTCCATCACCTTGACGCCCGGCTTGACTTACTCGGAGTACGCGCGACGAGGGTTTTTCGAACTGGTCATGGTGGCAGCTCTGGTGCTGCCGCTCCTGCTGCTTGCGCATTGGCTGGTGGATAAGGAGAAACCCGCGAACGAGCGGATCTTTCGTGTGCTCGCGGGAACGCAGATCGTGTTTCTCTTCGTCATCATGGCCTCGGCCTTTCAACGCATGCGGCTCTACCAGCGTGAATACGGCTGGACCGAACAGCGCCTCTACCCCACGGCCTTCATGGGCTGGCTGGCGGTGGTGTTCATCTGGTTTGCGCTGACGGTGCTGCGCGGGCGGCGGCAATACTTTGTCTTTGGGGCCATGGTGGCGGGATTTCTCCTGATTGCCGCCCTGCACGTCCTGAATCCCGACGCCCTCATCGCGCGGGTCAATCTCGCTCGCGCCCAGGAAGGAAAACGCTTTGACGCGTGGTACGCCGGGGCGCTGAGTGGAGATGCTCTGCCGACGCTTGTGGCGGCGATACCAGGCCTGGGCCAGCAAGACCGCTGCCTACTTGCCACACGAATCCTTGACCGTTGGTCACGGAGCGAACCTCCTGACTGGCGAACCTGGAATTATGCCCGCTCTCGAGCGCTCGAAACCGTGCAACAAAACTTGTTGCAACTTCGTTCGATAGCCTGTCCGGCTGGAAATCGGAATGACTGACAGGGGGAGCTGCCTTGGGGGAGAAGAGCCTCTAAGATTTCCGGGGCCAATAGAGGTAGGTATAGATCGCTCCGATGACGGTCAGGATCGCGCCCCACCAGATGGCGGGGTGAAGATTCGAGAGCACGGTGGCAGGAGGATTCGAGAACTCGATGATGCCGGTGGCGGTGATCAGCACACCGTAGATGAGCAGCAGAACACCCACGAAAAACCAGACGGGAATGATGTGGTGGTCTTGGGACATTGTCGGAACCTCGCGTGAACTCTCAAGTCAACTCAGAGTCGAAAGGCGAAAGTTGAAAGTCCAAAGTGAACCTTGTACTTTCGACATTGAACTTTCAACTTTCAACCCGCTCCCTTACCAAAAGATCCACTGCAAAACCAAAAACGCCGCGGCGGAAAGCGCGCCCCAGAAGACGGGCCGTTTCCACAGCGGCAGATGCCCTTCGCTGGGCAATTCGGTGCAACCGTACACGAGCCCCGTCAGTTCTTCCACGGGCTTGGGTTTCGTCAGCAGACTGACTACGACCGTGACGATCACGCAAATTGACCACGACCATAGCGCGCGGTACATGTTCTCCGCCATGTCCTTGGCGTGCGAAGAGAGCGCGATGTAGGAGAGCATGCTGTGGTCGGCTTTCACCAGCGCCCACATGCCGATCGACGAAAGCGTTCCAGCCAGCAATCCCCAGAATCCGCCCGCGGGCGTGGCGCGTTTCCACAGCATGCCGAGCAAGACGGTGCCAAACAGCGGCGCGATGAAAAAGCTGAAGAGCGCCTGGACGTAGTCCATGATGCTCTTGAATTCCATCACCAGGTAGGCCGTGCCGATGCTCACCAGGACGCCGAGAATCGTGCACCAGCGCCCCATCGAAACGTAGTGTGCGTCCGTTGCCGCTTTGCGGATGAACGGCCGGTAGATGTCGTACGTCCAAACCGTGGCGAAGGCGCTGACGTTTCCGGCCATCCCCGACATGAAACCGGCAATCAGCGCCGTGATGCCGAGGCCCAGCAAACCCGGCCCGCAGTACCGCGCCAGCATCAGCGGCAGTACCTCGTTGTAACTGTGCCCACCCGCCTGCACGGCGCTTTCCGGAACCAGGTTAAAAGGCAGCAGGCCAAGCCCCAGAAGGCCCGGCAGGATGACGATGAACGGCACGGCCATCTTGAAGAACGAGCCGATGATGGGCGCGAGCTTGGCGGCGCGAATATCCTTCGCGGCAATGACGCGCTGCACCACAAGAAAATCCGTCGTCCAGTACCCGAATGAAATCACCCAGCCGAGACCGAAAACGATGCCTGTCCAGTGGATGCCCATGGGGTTATCGCTGAACGCGCCCATGGTGCGCCAGAGGTGCGTGTAGTCGCCTTGCGGAAAATTCTGCTGGATGCGCGCGACCAGGCCGTCCCAGCCGCCGGTCTCGATCAAACCGAGGATTGGGATCAGCAGCGCGCCCAGCCAGATCAAAAAGAATTGCAGCACCTCGTTGAAGATGGCGGAGAACAAGCCTCCCATGGCGACATAAACCGCCACGGTGATCGACGAGACCCAGATACTGAAGTGGATGTTCCATCCCAGCACAACCTTCATTACCAGGGCCATTGCGTACATGTTGATGCCCGACATCAAAACCGTCATGAAGGCAAATGAGACGGCGCTCAGCGCGCGGGCGGGTTCGCCGTAGCGGAGCTGGAGATAGCCGGGAACCGAGTGGGTCTTGGAGATGTAGTAGAACGGCATCATCACCAGACCCAGGAAAATCATGGCGGGAATCGCGCCCACCCAATACCAGTGCGTGGCGAGGATGCCGTACTCATAGGCGGAAGCCGCCCAGCCCATCAGTTCCAGCGCGCCGAGGTTGGCGGAAAGAAAGCTCAGGCCCGCCACCCACGCCGTCATCTCGCGCCCGGCAAGAAAAAAGTCTTCACCGCTCTTCGTATAGCGCTTCAGGTAGAAGCCGATGCCGAGGACCATCAAGAAGTAGATAACGATGATGGCGAGATCGACGGGGCGGAGGAAGATGAGCTTCGAGCCGGTGGGATCTTCCGCGAAAAGCAACCCAAGTGGGGTGTGACTGGCCCAATTCATGGTGAGTCCTTAAATCGAATTGTACGCGCAACGCGACGAGAAATTGGAAACTGGAAAATGGAAAGTGGCCGGTTATCGAGTTTCCAATTTCGATCTTCGAGTTTCGTCTTCATCGTTTTCTGTTCTGGCCGTACGTCGAGTGGTAGCGGTCCCACCACTTCTTCACTTCCTCGGGCGGAATCCGCGGGGGCTCGCCGCCGAGCAGCAGAGCGAGGTGCACAGTCTTGGCCACGTCTTCGAGCATGACCGCCGCCTTAAGCGCCTCGCGCGGATTCGGCCCCCACGAAAATGTTCCGTGCTGGCCAAGCAGAATCGAGGGGGCGCGAGTCCTGTGTTTCAGAATCAATTCGCCGATGTGGTCTCCCAGGTTGTCCACATAGGGCGCGCACGGAATGTCTTCGCCGAACTCGTCAGCAATGGCGGTGAGGCAAACGGGAATGGGTTTTCCCAGCAGCGCGAAGCTGGTCGCGTAGTTCGAGTGCGTGTGAATCACTCCGCCGATTTCCGGGCAGTGCTTGTAGAGGTAAAGATGGTGCGGCCAGTCCACCGACGGCTTGAACTTCCCCTTCACCTTCTTGCCGTTGAGGTCGATGACCACCATGTCGGCCGGCCGCATCTTGAGGTAGTCCACCCCGCTCGGCTTGATCAATACCAGACCACGGTGGCGATCGATCCCGCTGGCGTTGCCCGCGTGCTCGGTGACAAGCCCGGCGCGGTAGATTCCCAGGTTGGCTTCCCAGACTTCGCGGCGAAGTTTGTCGGAGGGAGTCATGTCCAACCGTCTTCAGCCGTCAGTTCTCAGCCATCAGCTTTCAGTCAGAACCGGTCTGAGCCTGTCTTCCTGATTGCTGAAGGCCGACTACTGATAGCTTCTTCTCATCTCTTTCAGCCGCTTCATTACGTCGTTCGCGCCGCGGCCGAAGTAATCATGCAACAACTGGTATTCTTTGAACAGGCGATTATAAACTTCATGCCGCGCGGCGTCGGGCTTGTAGGTCAACTTTTGAACCCGCGCCATGCGCTTCGCGGCGTCGAAAATTGAATCGAAGCCGCCCGCCGCCGCTCCTGATGCCACCGCGCCGTGCATCGCCGCGCCCAGCGCCGAGCAGGTCTGGAGTTGCTGCGCCAGCTTGATCTCGCGCCCTGTCACGTCAGCGTAGATCTGCATGAGCAGGCGATTCCTTTCCGGCAGCCCGCCGCACGCCACGAGGTTCCTGACTGCGACGCCTTTCGACTCGAATGCCTCGATAATGGTGCGCGTGCCGAACGCCGTGGCCTCGATCAGCGCGCGGTAGATTTCCTCGGCGCGCGTGGCGAGCGTCATACCCACGAGCACGCCGCTCAGGTCGACGTCCACGAGGATTGAACGATTGCCGTTCCACCAATCGAGCGCCAACAGGCCCGACGCTCCCGGCCGCAGCGCCGCTGCGCGCTTTTCCAGAGCTGCGACAAAGGGAAGCTTCGCCTTGCGCGCTTCGCGGTGGACGTAATCTGGAACGCCGTGCTCGAAGAACCAGGCGAAGATATCGCCGACCGCTGACTGGCCTGCTTCGTAGCCCCAGAGGCCCGGCACGATGCCGTCTTCAACCGTCCCGCACATGCCCTCGACCATCTGCCGCTCGGTGCCGAGCAGCATGTGGCAGATGGAGGTGCCCATGATCATCACCAGCGATCCCACGTCGGTCACGGTGGTCGCGGGGACGGCGACGTGCGCATCGACGTTGCCGATCGAAACCGGCGTTCCTTCCTTCAGCCCGGTCTTCTTTGCCCATTCCGCGGTCAGCCCTCCGGCCTTCTCGCCGAGCGGGTAGAACGTTGTCCCGACTTTTTCCTCGATCACGTTTTCCATTCGCGGGTGGAGCGCGCGGAAGAAATCCCGGGAAGGGAACCCGTTGCCCTTCACCCACATCGCCTTGTAGCCCGCCGTGCAGGTGTTGCGCTTCTCTTCGCCCGTTAATTGCCAGACGATCCAGTCCGCCGCTTCGATGAAGCGCTCCGTGGCGTCGTAGACTTCCGGCGCCTCGTCGAGCACCTGGAGGAGCTTGGAGAAGAACCATTCGGAGGAATACTTGCCGCCATAAATACGGATGAACTCCTCGTCGCGCTCACAGCCGACCTGGTTGATGCGGTTGGCTTGTGGCTGCGCGGCGTGGTGCTTCCAGAGTTTGACCCAGGCGTGAGGTCGCTTGCGGAGTTGCGGCACGAAGCATAGCGGCGTCCCGTCGTGCTTGGTGGGCATCGGCGACGACGCGGTGAAATCCGTGCCGATTCCTACGACGTCGTCGGCACTGACCTTCGCCGCCTTCAGCACTTTGGGGACGCCCTTCTCGACCACGAGGAGATAGTCGCGCGGATTCTGCAACGCCCAGTCGGGCTCGAGCTTGGGGCCGCCAGGCAGGCGCTCGTCGATCACGCCGTCAGGGTAGGGGACGACCGCCGACGCGACCTCTTCGCCGTCACGGACGCGGATCACCACTGCGCGCCCCGACTCGGTTCCGTAGTCGATTCCCAGCGCGAACTTGTCCTTGGCCATGGTTGACCTCATCTGAATTCGCGAGCGGCCTTCGGGCGCGTTGCCGGTTCTTCAGAGGCGCGCAGAAGTATACCTCGCTTGCGCCCGCACGGCGCTTGCATGTAAGCGCTTACGCTAAAGGATTCCCACGCCCTTGTCAAGCGACTTCTCCGCGCCTCACCGCCCTCGCCCCCAGTTCGCAAATTCATCATCAGTCATCCGTCGCCGGTGCTAGAATCCCGCACGCACGCTTCGCATACCAAGGAGGACTCATATGTCTGAAAAGCCAATCACCCGGCGGGAGTTTCTGGGGCGGGCCGCGGCCGGTGCCGCCGTGGCGGGCGCCGCCTGCAGCGTCGTCCCGAGCACCACGTCGGTTTCCGCCGCTGAGAAGGTCACGGTGGGAATTGTCGGCGCGGGCATCCGCGGCCTGGAGTTGATGCAGGCCGTCCTGAACGTCGGCGGGAACGTCGCCATCGTCTGCGACCTCTACGACGGCCACTTCCGGCGCGCACAGGAAATTCAGGCCAACACGCCGACCACTCGCGAGTACCGCGAAGTGCTCGACCGCAAGGACGTCGATGTGGTGGTCGTCGCGACGTCCGACCACTGGCACGCGCCGGTCGCCATCGCCGCCATGCAGGCCGGCAAGGACGTCTACTGCGAGAAGCCGATGACCCACACCATCCCCGAGGCGCTGGAGATGGCGAAGGTCTCCAAGCAAACCGGGCGATTGGTGCAGGTGGGCAGCCAGAGCCTGAGCATGACCTCCACGCAGAAGGCCCGCGAGCTTGTGCAAGGCGGGCAGATTGGAACCGTGTACTCGGTGCAGGCTTCGATCTACCGGCCAAGCGCCATTGGCGCGTGGCGCTATCCCGTGCCGCCCGACGCCTCGCCGCAAACCGTCGATTGGGAACGATACCTCGGCAACGCGCCCAAGCGGCCCTTCGATGCCCAGCGCTTCTTCCAGTTCCGCAACTGGTGGGACTACGGCACGGGCATCGCCGGCGACGAGTACGTCCACCTGCTCTCGCGCGTGCACTACGTGCTGGGCGTTCAGTACCCGCTCAGCGCCATCGCTCAGGGCGGGATCTACAAGTGGACCGGCGACCGCGACGTCCCCGACATTCACAACACCTTCTACGACTACGGCAAGTTCCAGGCCGTCGTGCTGGCGAACCTGGTTTCGAACTGGGACCCCGGCGAGATCGTGCGTTTCTACGGCGACAAGGGCACGGTCGAACTCACCGAGTGGTCGGCGAATCTCGTTCCCTACAACCCCGTCGAGGATTACAACTACCCGCTGGAAAGCTGGCCAAAAGATCTGAAGGACAAGTTCATTGAAGAACACAAGAATGATCCGCTGGCCGATGTGGGCACCGCCGGGAAGCAGCCCAAGCGCAAGCGCGAGAGCTTCCCGCAGAAGGCCGAGGGAACCGAGGACCATTTCCGCAATCTCTTCGAGTGCGTCAAGACGCGGAAGCAGCCCGTCGAGCACGTGGAGTTCGGCTGCGGCACGGCGGTCGCCTGCCACATGGCCAACATCTCCTACCGGGAGAAAAAGCGGGTCTTCTGGGACGCGGAGAAATTGGAGCTGAAGATGGGAGCCTGATCCCCTCCTGAGAATAGGCTAGACAGTCGGTAGTTGGTCGGACGGATTCGCTGCGACGGCGGGGCGGTTAACGGCCCTTTGCTTTGCGCATATCCTGATAAGTAGTTGAAAACGAACAACTAATCAGCTTTGTAGAAGAATTAAACATTTGTTGATTCTAAATGGCTTGTCAGCTTTGGGTCGAATTTCAAAAAATTAAGTTATTGAATCTAAACCACTAGTCAGCTTCCCGATTTTCAAGGGTATAGGGAAGCTCCCGATAGACGCCGCCTCTCCCCCCGCAGGCGGGCTCGAAATCGCGCTCCGGCCTTGTCGCCTTCCGGATCTTCTCATCTCGCTCCAGTGGCTTTTCATCCCCTCGCCCCAAGGGCTCGCGTCGCCTTGCTACCGAGCCTCGACCATCTGACCAGCTTAGTCTAGCATACTTGGCTCGAAAAGTCAAGAGACAAAATGCCCCAATCCGAAGATTTTACAATTGCCCGGTCAGGGGCGGCCCTTCGCCGAGACAATCCGCGCCCGGCGTATTACCCTCGCCCGAACGGAAAATGCCGACGACTTGGGTTTGCCCGGTATTCCGTCTGCCGTCTACTGTCTACCGGTTGTACTTCGGCGTGATGCCGCGCAGGCGGCACCAGACGGCATCGCAACGTGCCAGCGTTTCTCCCGTGAGCGTCCCGCCCTCACAAGCTTTCAGATTCTCCTCGAGTTGGTCCAGCCGCGACGCGCCGAGAATGATCGAATCCACCACCGGCTGACTGAGCAGCCACTGGAACGCCAGCTCGACCAGCGTCTTTCCGGCTTCGCGCGCAACCACTCTCAAGTCATCGACGGCGGCAAAGTAGTCGTCGTGCCAGTAGCGGTCCTGATACATCTTGTTGCCGTCAAAGCGAGTGCCGGCAACGGGCCCGCGATCGCGCGACTGTTTTCCGGTGAGCAGCCCGCCGGCGAGCGGATTGTAAGGGACCACCGCGACGCCGAAGCGCCGGCAGAAGGGCAGATACTCCTCCTCGATGCCACGCGCCAGCAGGTTATACATGGGCTGCGAGATGTGCGGCGGCTTGAATCCATTCTTCTGACACAAGCAGTGAATTTCGGCAACCTGCCATGCGGCGTAGTTCGAAACCGCGGGATACCGCACCTTGCCCGCGCGCACGACTTCGTCCATCGCCGCGAGCGTCTCTTCGATGGGCACGTCGTAATCGGGTTGATGAAGATAGTAGACGTCCACGTAGTCCGTGCCCAGGCGCTTCAGGCTCGCGTCGAGAGCCTTGTGAATCGCTGCGCGCGCGAGGCCGGTTTGATCCGGCGCATCCTTCATTTCCCCGCGGACTTTGGTGGCGACGATGACGCTCGACCGGCGGGCGCCCAGCGCCTTGCCGAAGATGCTTTCCGCGCGGCCTTGGTTATAGATGTTCGCGGTGTCGAAGAAGTTGATCCCGGCGTCGAGGCAGCGAGCGACCATGCGCGCGGCCGCAGCCTCGTCGGTCTGCGCGCCGAAGGTCATGGTGCCGAATGAGATTCGCGTAACCTTTAATTCCGTGTTGCTAAGTTGCCGATATTCCATGGGAACCTCGGTGGCGGAAGTTGAAGAATCAAAGAGTCAAAGAGTCGAAAGGTCAAAAGGTTGAAGGGACAAGGTGAGGACGCGCATTGTCCATCTTCGACTCTTCAACTCTTGAACTTTCTGCTGATGCCGCAAATTTCGACTACAATGTCGGCCATGTCCACGCCCACTCTCCTCCAACTCGCCCAAGATCTCGAATGGCTGGGGTGCGAACTGGAATACCAGGGGCAGAAGCACGCGCACGAAGGCTTCCCCGGCCGCGGAGCGACCTGGGAAACGTTCCTCCACATGCGCGACGGCGTCGAGAAGACCGCCGAAAAAGTCGAGCGCGAACTGAAAGCCTCGCTGAGTTTCAACCCCACGTCCGTGGCGGGAATCGAATACCCCCTCGAGGCCGCCATGGACGCGATCGGCGTTCAGCTTAGCGCGCTGGAGGACATCAAGCAGACCGCCGAGTCTGCCGTGCACGATCTTCCCGTCAAGGTTCGGGCCTTCACCCGGATGGTCGAGACGTACCTTCGGGCGACGGGGAAGTTGTAGCGCGGAACAGCCGCCAACCGCCATGTCACCCTGAGCAAGCCCCCACATTTTGGGGCGCGACGAAGTGTCTGCAGTTGCGATGCTGCGACGCGCAATGCAGATTCTTCGCTTCGGCCCGATCAGATCGGGACTCCGCTCAGAACGACAATCGGCCGCGCCCTCCTCCGCTCTTAGAGTTACTACCCCTCCATCATCCGCCGCAAGAACTCCGCCGAGGCGCGGATTTCCTCGAGGCCATTCATTCCGTCTTCAATCGAAATCCATCCTGAGTAGCCGACCTCGCGAAGGATCCGGAAGATGCGCGGGTAATCGTTCAGCCCCTGGCCGGTGACGCCGTGCGAAAGAATCGACGCGTACCCGACCGAGTCTTCCATGCGGCGCAACTCCTCGACGGTGTGCCCGGGCTTGAGGAAGCGGTCGCTGGCGTGCATCGTCACGACGCGATGCTTGACGCATTCGAGCAGTTCGATGGGGTCCTCGCCGGCCACGATGGCGTTCGACGGATCGTATTGCACTCCGAACCACGGCGATTCGATCTGGTTAACGATTTCAAGGAAAACGTCGCGATGCTGCGCGAACTCCGGATGTGCCCAGTAGTTGTCCTTGTAATGATTCTCGAGGGCGAGGACCACCTGGTTTTTTTCGGCGCAATCCAGAAGCGCACGGATGCATTCCACCACCCACGTGACGCCTTGCTTGCGCGAAACTTCCGGGCGCCGCTGGCCCGAGAGCACGCGGCAGAATCCGCCGCCCAGGCGCGCGGTAATTTCGATCATCTGCTTTTCGCGGTCGACCTGGCGCCGGCGCGCGTCGGCGTCGGGCTGGGTGAAGTCCGGCGAGACGCAGAGCATGGGCATGACGAGCCCGCGCCGCTCGAGCGCCTCGCGCACCTTGTCGAGGTACGCGTCGTCGAGGCTGGTGAAGAACCCGTCGTACATCTCCAGGCCGTCGAGGGGCAGGTCGGCCGCCATCTCGATCCAGTCAAAGACCGTCATCGTGCGGTCGAGCACGAGCGGGTCCATGAAGCACTTGGGAAACGCGGAGAGTTTCATGTGGGTGACCGCCTGGGGATCTTCAATCCGCCGGCACGCCGAAGGGAAGCTGCTCGTAATCGAGGACCGCGCCGGAAATCAATTCGTTGGTCGCGAAGAACAGCGCGGCGTTGGCGATGTCCTCGGGCAGGAGCATCCGCCCGAAGGGGCGCGTCTTGACGGCGTCTTCGAGCCAGTTCTCGCTCTTCCCCTCGACGACGGTGTTCACGATGTGCTCGCCTTCCGTCAGCACCCAGCCGGGATTGATCTGGTTGACGCGAATGCGGTACTGCGTCAGGTAATTTGCCAGATTCTTGGTGAAAGTCATCAGCCCGCCCTTCGACGCCGAATAGGCGAGGATCTTCTTCAGCCCGTGATGAGCATTCACCGAACCGATGTTGATGATGCAGCCGCTGCGCCGCTCCTTCATGTGCTTGACCGCCTCCTGGCAGCAGATGAACGGCGCGCGAAGATTGGTATCGAGGATTTCGTCCCAGAGGTCGACGGAAGTGTTCTCGATGGTGCCGCGGTGCACGACGCCGGCATTGTTCACCAGAATGTCGACGCGCCCGAATTGCTCGACCGCCCGGCGGACGACGGTGCGGCAATTGATTTCGCCGCGCAGGTCACCCAGGACAACGATGGCCTCGCCACCGATTTCCTGGATGGACTTGCGAACCTTCTCCGCTGTTTCGGTTTCTTTCTCGCGGCCGTGGACGACAACGCGCGCGCCGTGGGCGCCGAGTTTGAGCGCGATCCCGGCGCCAATCCCTTGCGCGGAACCGGTCACGACGGCCACTTGTCCGGCCAGTGGAGATTGATTCTGCTTTGTCATCGTGAATTCGGTCCTCGCTCTGCACCGCCGCTACGGCTTCAACACACCCTTCACAATATCACCGCTGGCCATCTCGTCAAAACAGAGGCGCCAATTGACGAGCGGTTCGACGCGGCCCACCAGCGTCGTCGGATCGAGGGCGCCGGAGGCGAGGAGCGCGATGACCTTCTCCCAAATCGGGAAATTGTGGCTGAAGCAGCCTTGCAGGCGAACTGCCTTCGCCACCAGCGGGTCAAGCGAGAAATCGAGCGGCTGCGGCCCCCAGCCGACCTTGGTGATTTGCCCGCCGGGTCGAACCGCGGCCAGCGCCGACTGCAGCGCGCGTGACGAGCCGCTCGCGTCAATCACCGCGTCCACGCCCAGGCCGTCGCCGAGCGCGCGGATGATTTCAACCAGGTCCTCGCGCTGCGCGTCGATGGCCGCGTCGGCGCCGAGCGACCCGGCGATCTTGAGGCGCTTTGCGTCCTGCGTCAGTCCAACCATTCCCAGCCAGCCTGCGCCGGAAAGTTTCGCCAACGCCAGGCAGAGCAGGCCGATCGGCCCCGGACCGAAAACCAAAACGGAATCGCCGGCGTGAACCTGCGTTTTGACGCACGTGGCGTTGTAAGCGACCGAGCAGGGCTCAGCGAGCGCCGCCTTCTCGAACGAGACCGAGTCGGGAAGATGGTGCAGGCAGCGCGCCGGGACCCTGACGAAACCCGCCATCGCGCCGTCCAGGCCGTAGCCGAAGCCGAGGCGTTTCGGGCAGAGGTTGTATTCACCTGACCGGCAATACGCGCACTCGCCGCAAATGCGCGCCGCGGTTTCCGAAACCACGCGGTCGCCCTCGCGGAACCCGCGAACCGAGCGTCCCACTTCCGTGACGACGCCGCAGAATTCGTGCCCGAGAATGACCGGCACGTTCACCCGCCAGCTGTGCGTGTTGTGATATTGATGGACCTCGCTCCCGCAGACGCCCACGGCGCGCGACTGGAGCAGGACCTCGTCGTCTGCGATTTCCCCGGGCCGAGGGACTTCGCGCAACTCCACCGCGCCCGGCGCGAGGGCGTAGTGAACAACGGCGGACATCGTCGAACCGCTCATGCAATCCCGTTACGATCCGAAGATAGAAATTGAAAACTGGAAATCAGGGAATTGACGCGGACGAGTCCGACGAGCGGTCTTCTTCCAGCCGAAAGCGTGCCGGGTTCCGGTCTAGAGTTTCCAGTTTCTAATTTCCAGTTTCTTTCGTCTGCAGGCGCCCGATGATTTCTCGCAGCAACCCCTCCAAATCATGCGCCGGAGATTTGAACGAATCCGCGTCCACGGTGAGCGGCGCCCCAAGCACCAGATGATAGACTCCGTATTTGGGCAACTGCAAGACTTGCTCGACCGTCAGCCCCCCCACGGCCTGAACCGGAATGCTGACGGCGTTGACTACGGCGCGCAGCTCATCAAGCGGGCTGGGCATGCGCCCGCTGTGCGCCTTAACGACTTCGGGGTCGCGCCGCTCGTCGTAGCCCACGTGATGCACGATGTAATCGACGCCCAGATCCTGCATCATGCGGGCCGCGGCGGGCTTGTCGTCGCAGCCGAGATCATCACCCATCACCTTGATGCCGTAATCCTTGCCGGCTTGAACGACGACCTTGATCGTGGCCGGATGCGCGCGCGCCATGACAACCACGTGCGTGGCGCCGGCTTTGGCCATCATCTCCGCTTCGAGATATCCGCCGTCCATGGTCTTGAGGTCGGCGACGACGGGATGCTGAGGGAACTCGCGCCGCAGCGCCTGGACGGCGCGCAGGCCCTCCGCCAGAATCAGCGGCGTTCCGGCTTCCAGCCAGTCCACCCCCGCGCGCGCCGCCTTGCGCGCGTGGTCGAGCGCCTCTTCGATGGTCGTCAGGTCGAGCGAGATTTGAACGATGGGGCGTCTAGTTTGACTCATTGCAGCATTGATCCAATGACCCACTGAAGGGTCGAAAGTTAAGGGTTCAGAGTCGAGAGCGCGCCGTCACGGCAGTTGACTCTGGACCCTCAACTCTCAACCCTCAACCTTCGACTGTCAACTGGTTTTGTGTTCCTCTGGATTTTTGCAGCCGGGGAATTCGGAATGGAAGGGATTCGTGTCGTACTTCAGCTTTCGAAGCGAGCCGATTTCGGATTCTGGGCTTACCTGGTGAAGCAGGCGCGCAAAGGCGAACTCCAAGGACCGTTGACAGTCGAGAGTCGAAAGTTCAAAGTAGACGGGCCTATTACTTTCGACCTTTGACTGTCGACCGTTAACTCCTCCGAGGTGGCTTATGAATCGCCGCACATTTCACCGCACGCTTGCCGGCTCCGCGCTGGGCGCGGCCGCGGGCGGACTGTCGTCCGCGACGCCACTTTCCGCGCCTGATGCGACTCCTCCAGCGCCGCTCTACAAACTCTCC
The DNA here is from genome assembly GCA_041946825.1 of Terriglobia bacterium. Classification (GTDB taxonomy): domain Bacteria; phylum Acidobacteriota; class Terriglobia; order UBA7540; family UBA7540; genus CAZTHM01. Next base: position 28,767 of record JBHGBD010000025.1, read on the forward strand.
GTAATGCTCTGGACGGTGTTCGGGGATCTACCCTTCGAGCAGCGCCTGGAAAGAGTCGCGGGAGCGGGATTCAAATACGTCCAACTTGTGGGCGAATATCAGAAATGGGGTGAAGAAGATTTTCGCCGCGCCAATGCCCAGCGGCGGAGGCTTGGCATCAGCTTCGATACCACGGCCGGGCTCGCGCACGGCGTCGGCGATCCCGGCGAGCGTGAGGCGTTCCTCGGTGACCTGCGCAAGGAACTCGTGGCGATGGAGAAACTCGAAATTCCCTCCGTCATCGTGATGTCGGGCAACCGCATCCCCGGTCTTGCTGACGGGGCGCAACACAAGAGCTGCGTTGAAGGCTTGAAGCGCGCGGCCGAACTCGTCGAAGGTAAAGGCGTGACGCTCTGGCTCGAGAGCATCGATCTGGAGGAGAACCCCCGCTACTTTCTCTGGTCGATGGCGGAGTTATTCCAGATTATCGGCGAAGTGAATCATCCGCAGGTCAAGGCGCTTTACGATTTCTTCCACGCACAGATCTCGGGGGGGAATCTGATTTCGCTGCTGGAGAGAAACCTCAGCAAGGTGGCGTGCGTCCACATTGCCGACGTTCCCGGGCGGCACGAGCCGGGAACGGGCGAGATTAATTACAACAACATCTACAGGAAGCTCATTGAACTCAAGTTCGCCGGGTCTCTGGCTATGGAGTTCATTCCCACCGATAACCCGGTCGCAAGCCTCCGCGCCGCGCGCGAGGCCGCCGAGCGTGTCAGCTCATAACTATAGCTTTCGGTGGTTCCTGGGAGATCCCCAATTGACTGTCATACTGAGCGAAGTGCAGCATCTCGGTAGTTGCCTGAGAGTAACTGACAAAGATCCTTCGCTCCGCTCAGGATGACAACGAACGCGGCCGCTTTCGACAATTCGCCGCAAAGGCAACCGCTTAAGACAGCTTCGTAATTCTGCCCGATACATCACGCGAGAATCGATCGATGTAGGCCGCGATGTAATCGCGCGGCTCGAGGGCCTCGTTGTCGAGGAGCGGCGAGAGGTCAACGGCGAAAATCACCGAGGTGGCGGTATCGGTCGCGTGTGAGGCGAAGTAAGTGGCGTTTGAGCGGCGGCGGCCCATGGTCGCGATGTCGTAGCGCTTGCCGCCCGCGATCTGCGAATCGAAGAGCCCCACGAGCGATGCGGCCAGGTTTTCGTGCGCGGAAACATCGAACACCACCTTGTCGTCGTCGTTCAGCCAGTCGAGGTTGCGCCAGACTTCCACCCCGTAGAGCTTCTGCGGCCGCGATCCCTTCGGCGACTCGCGCAGCGCACGGATCAAGCGCAACGCCACGCCCACATGCGTGTCGTGTTTGTCGGCGAGGTTGTGCGTGTAAATGACCTGGGGCTTGCACGCGGCAAGGATCCGCTTCAAGTCATCAACCACATCCCGGTTCTTGCCATCCTTCACCGCGCTGCTGGTGTAATCCAGGAAAACGTGCGCGGCGTACTCGCCCACGAAGGCCGCCTTCTTCTGCTCGACGCGGCGCACGGCCTGCATCTGCTCGTCGCTGTAATGAGCATAATCGCCCTCGCGCGCGCTGCCCGCGCCGTTGGTCACCGTGACGCCGGTGAAATGCTTGTCGCTCTTGCCGAAGCATTCGAGGATGCCGTGCCAGGCCATGATTTCGAGATCGTCCTGGTGCGCGCCGACGCTCAGGTGAGTCGTGCGGGCGAGAGCTGCCTCGGCCGGCTGACCATCCGGGACAAAAATTTCTGAAGTCGAATTGCGAAGCTTCATGCGATTCCTCCGAATGATTATTCTATCTCCGGCAGGCTGGCGGCGGCGACGGCCTGGCCGATGCGCCGGCTGGCTTCGTCCGGCAGGTGGATGGAGAACTTCGCGGCCAATTCCGGGAACTCTTTTTGCAGAACTTCCTGGGCGCGGCGAAGAATGATGTTCCCGCCTTCTCCCGAGGTTACGCGTCCCAGCACCAGCACGTGGCGAAGCTTATAGAAGTCGGCATAATGAGCGATGCCATAACCAACATAGATGCCAATCGTCTCGAAAATCTGCCGCGCGCGCTCGTCGCCGGCTTGGAGAAACTCCTGCACGGACTTCAGCTTTTCCGCCAGACCCAGGGATTCATCGAGCTTGATGCCCGCCACGGGCGCGAGGCGAAACACCGCTTGTTGCGAAAAGTACTGCGCGCCCACACCCGGGTCGCCCGACCACTCGTCCACGGGCGCCTCGGGGTCGTAATCGACCGGCACGAACGCCAGCTCGTTCAGCCAGGTGGTGATCTCGCCGTTCTCGGTGACATAGCCGCCCGCCTGGCTGGAGCCGAGGGCGATGCCGAGCACCGCAGTGTCGTTCAGTGACATCGCCCCCGCCAGTGCCGTTACTTCGCCGTCGTTGACAACCTCGAATGGAATTCCGCCCCAGGCTGCTTTCAGGTCGGTGAAGAGGCGTGTAATCCTGGCGTCAAAGAGATCCTTGGGAACGCCGCGATAGAGCGACGCGACGCGCGGGCGGTTGTTGATGTAAACGCCCGCGGCGCTTCCGCCGATGGCATCCACGCGCGGCATGTGCTTCGCCGCGGACTTCAGCGCCGCGTTGATTTCGCCAAAATGATAGGCGGGATCTTTCGCGTTGCGCGGATCCCAGACGACTTCCTCTGTGTACACGGACTCGCCGTCGACGACCGCGGCCACCTTGCGGTCGCTCGCGCCCAGATCGAAGCCGATGCGGCAACCCTTCAGGTGCCCGCCCAGGCGCACCGTGCCTTCCGAGGGCGGTGGGACTTTGTCCGGGTCCGTGGTTTCGACCGTGAAAGCGTGCTCGTAAACGCCGCCCATGAATTCGTAATCGAACCTGCGCGCACCGCCCGGCGAATAGACCTGGCGGATGTGCTCGCCTACGCTGCGCGGCCCGCCGACGATGACTCGCCAGCCGCCGCGCTGCCAGAGCAGAAATTTGACCAGACGCTCGGCGTAAGGCAAATTAAGCGCGGCGTCATCTGCGCCTTCTTCGAAGCACTCGGTGCGGTAAACCGAGACCGAGCCGCCGCCGCGTTCCAGGCCAATGACCAGCGGCGCGCTGCGGCCGGACTTGCGCAACAACTCGCGAAAGGCTCGATTAGCCAAAGCCGCGGGGGCGAATCGCTTGTGAAGTGGCGATTGAATTGTCGGTTTCGCCAGTGCTGCCAGCTTCGCTTGCTCGCTCATCGTTCGATTTCCCTCTATGTTATGACGCAGTACTCATTTTGAGAGACGCGCCAAACAGTGTGACGCAGCGCGCGCGAAATTTCGAGAGATAAAATGTCCCAGGCGGCTTACGGGCGGATTACCAGCAGACCTTCCCGAATCCCGAATCGCGAATCCCGGCTTTACTCGTTCCAACCCTCGTGCTCTTGCCAATCGAGAATCCGCAGGTGGTTCTCCTCGCGCGGGAGCTCGGAGTACGTGCGGCGCATTCCTTCGTAGAGGTTTCCGTCCTGCGACTGGTAGAGCCACATCATTTCCTGCTTGAGCGCCGCGGCTTCACCGCTCAGATAGACCGGCGCCTTCTCGTAGCGGTAAGGCGCGGGCTTGAAGCCGCCGGCGCCGTACGCCACATCCGCGAGGACGACGGTGCTGGGATCCAGTCGCTTCGCTCTCAGGAGTTCGTGGCAAGCCTTCATCGCGAACCAGTTGGCCGTGCGGTGGTCGACATGTCGCTCGTCGGGATGCGTCAGCGCGAGCATGCCGGGCTTGAAGTCCGTGATGATTTGCTTGACCAGCTCGATGACCGGCTCGCGCGCAAACGGCAAATTGGGCCGCAGCACCGTTTCATAAGGCGCGTGGTCGGTGGCGAGATAGATCGAGAGGAAAGGATTCGCCGCCTTGATGTTCTGCGACCAGATGGCTCCCGAGCCGCCATCGGGCAGGCCGAGGAAAATCACCTTATCGCGCGGGACGCCGATATGCCCGAGCGCGTCCATGGTCTCTTCCATGCGAACCATGCCGAACTCGCGCGCCTCGTTTGGGCCGCAGGGCTTGGAGTAATAGCGCTCGCAGGCGCCCACGTCCCCGCCGGTGAAGATCAGCACCTCCACTGGCACGCCCGCTTCGACGGCGGCGCGCATCAACCCGGCGTAGAGCTGCTCGTCGTCTTCATGCGCGCAGATTACCAGCAGCGAATTAGGAAGGGAATTCACCGCGAAGTCGGAAGTGATTTGAGCCGTCGTTCCACCGCCGGGCTGGACGACGGACAGTCGCAGCGCATAGACACCGGCCGGGAAAGAACCGGGAATCGTCCAAAGCGTGCCTTCCACCCCGCGCGTCTGCCCCGGCGCCAAGTCGAACGCGGGGCCGAGGTTCGCCCGGTGAAGCGCTTTCCCTGAGGCGTCCAGAATCTCTCCGCGAAAGTCCACGTCCTTCCAGGCGACATCGCCGGGATTCTTCAGCGCGACCTTGACGGGGACGGCGTCTCCAGGCCGGAAAAGGGTTCGCCCGCGATCCAATGCAATTGCCGGCGAGACCTGCTCAGGCGAGTAGAACTCGCGATACTTCTTGAAGTCGATGTCGGAATTGTAGGGATGAGTGAAGCTCCGCCCGTAGGGGGTCGGGCGCTCGCGATCAGGCGCGCGCACGATGGCCGGCGTTGTGAACTGCATGTCATAAAGAATAGTCCGGTCGGCATTCCAGACGGCCACGGTATAGGAGTCCACTTCAGGAGGCGGAACCTTTTCGTGCCTCGCCGGTCCGCCCGCGCCCATCACCGCCACTTGCTGGCCTTGCAGGAACCTCGCCGTTCCGGCCTGCATCATGGGAATGGTGACTTCGCTTCGAGGCGCGAGATTCAGGTGATCGCGAAGGACCTTGATGCCGAGCTCGGGATTCGCGGTATCCGCGGCGGCGGACCCTTCGCTCGAAAAAAGAGAAATCCAGGGATAATTAGCGTTGGAGAATTCGACCTTCAGATCTTTCATCTCCTGGTGAGTGAGATTTTCCAGCACGACCTCACATTGAATGGGTTGTCCCACGACGTAAAACGTCCGGTCGATCGCAGCGTGGGCGATTCGCACCAACTTCTTGTAAGCGCCGAAGCCGCGGATTTTCTGCCGGGCGTAAGCCTTATGCGCCGCTCGATCCTCGACGCGTAAGGTGACGGTATAGATGCCGGTCGGAGCGTCCGCGGGAATCGGCCAGCCGCCTTCGAAGATTACTTTTTGCGCCCTGCCCATTGCCTCCTTGCTTTGTAGGTCGAGTTGCACGCTGCTTACGGCCGTAGTACCGATATATGAGATGTCGGCGAACACCACAAACTTCGCGAGGTCTGCACTCGTTTCGCCTCGCAGGGAGGCGCGGATTGTCGCCTCCGAGCCCACGTTGAAACCGGTGTCCGCGGGCGCGCCCTCAATCGTAATCGAGTCTTCAGCCCGCGCCTGCGCAAGCAGAACCAACCCGCAAATCAGGACCAGCCACCTGCTCTCACGCTTCACCATTTCAGCTCCTCTTCTCAAAATTGTCCCGGCCATTATTCCGAGGCCGGAGCGGAAGTTCAACCGGATTTCTCGTCGCATGCCAAAAGCACTTGCGTGGCGGGCGGGAGACCCGTAAAATGCTCGCGATTTCAGCCCGATTCAACATCGAGTTTCTTGTGCGCCAAGCGAACCATTCCCGCCCATGGTCCCGCCGATTTCTACTTTTGCTCGGCCTGGCAGGGATTGTATATGGCGGAACGCGCTTGAACCCTGCGCCACTGGCCCGTGTCAACCGGAAGCTCGAGAAGACTCAAGGTCATCTTCAATCGCCGGCGTCCGTGTTGGAAGCGTCCAACCACAGAGTGATTCAGGCCGAAAACTCCGGTGACGGATTCCCCGCCGGCGTTCGTCTGGACCGCGCCGCCGACCGCGAGAACTTCACGCGCTGGATGACATTCCTGGCGGAAGCGGCTTACTACCACCCCGGGCTCCCCGCGAAAGAGGAAGTCCAGGACTGCGCGGCGCTGATTCGCTACGCTTACCGTAACGCCCTGGTGGCGCACACTGCCGCCTGGCGTCGCGAAGCGGGCCTGCCGTTTGAACCGGGTTTCGGCGATATCACCGAGTACAGCTACCCGCACTGGCCGCTTGGCCCGCGCCTGTTTCGCACGCGCGCGGGGCCCTTCGCGCCCGCGGACCTGGGAAGCGACACGTTCTCGGAGTTTGCGGACGCGCGGACGCTGCTCCAGTTCAACACTTTCGCGGTTTCGCGCGACGTGCGGGCCGCTCGGCCTGGCGATCTCCTCTTCTTTTATCAACCCCAGCAGGCCGAGCCATTCCACGTGATCCTTTATGTTGGCCGTTCGAACTTCCAGCCGCAAGGCGCGGATTGGATTGTTTATCACACCGGAGACTTGGACGGAAAGCCCGGCGAGGTCCGGCACCTCCAGGTCGCGCTCTTGATGCAGCACCCGGACCCGCGGTGGCGGCCGCTTGCCGCCAACCCGCACTTCCTGGGCGTGTATCGATTTGACTTGTTGCGTTAGATGAGTATGAGACGCGATTTTTCCCGGTCGATCGGATACCTACCGCTCGCGGCAGGGGTTCTCCTCGCGCTGTGCGCGGCGCTCTCTCCTGCACGCGCGCAGGAGCAGGAGACTCTATCCACGGAACCATTCTTCTCCGTCTCCTCGCAACAGACGTTTTCTCCGGCGCAGCAACCCAAGATCTGGCTTCAATTCCGGCAAGTCGACCGGCTGGATTTCCGCATTTATCGTGTCAAGGATCCCATCGCCTTCTTCGGCAAGCTCAAGGACGCGCACTCTTTTGGAAGCGAGAAACGCGAACTGGCCCGCGAAAAGACCTGGATCGAGCGCTACCACGAGTGGAAAGTTGAGCTGCGTCTGACGCTGCGCGATTTCTTCCGTTTCCAATTACGCTTCGAGACGCGCGCCGGCTACCGCTCCGCGCGCACGCAGCAGCAAAAACTGAATCGCATCCCGCTCGACATCACGGCCTACGCGCAGGTGCCGCTGCTCAATAAAGAGCAGTTGGTGCTCTCCTGGCGCGAACTCCTGCCCAGGACGCGCGACTCGGAATACCGCGAGATTCCCGTCGATTTGCACCAGAAAGGGCTCTACCTGGTGGAAGTGGCGCACCGCGAACTGCGCGCCTATACGGTGCTGATGATCACGGAGATGGCGCTGGTATCGAAAACATCGCCGGGGCAGATTCTCCTGTTCGTTGCCAACCGCGCTTCGGGCGCTCCTATCGAGGGCGCCACGGCCGTCGTCTTCAACAATCACCAGGAGCTGGCGCGTTCCACGACCGACGCCTCGGGAGTTTCCCAGTCGAAATTTGAGAACATCAAGGTTGAGGATTCAATCATGGTCGCGGCGAAAGGGCAGGACGTCGCGGCCACGAGCGTCGAATCATTCTTTTTTTACGATTCTTCCGCGACGGACTACGTGGGCTACATCTACACCGACCGGCCCGTATATCGTCCCACACACGACGTTCAGTTCAAAGGAATTCTCCGCGCGCGCCGCGCGGGACAGTACAGCCTGGACGTTCCCGGCCCCGTGACCGTCGAGATCACCGATAGCAATTCCAAGACGGTCTACCAGCAGAAGGTGAATCTTTCCCCTTACGGTTCATTTCACGGACAGATCACGCTTTCTCCGCTTGCGGCGTTGGGAAGTTACTCCGTCATCGCTCACATCGGAGATAAATCCGTTTATGGCGGGTTCGAGGTCGAGGAATACAGGAAACCGGAATACGAAGTGACGGTTACGACCGACAAGGCGCGTTACCTCCAGGGCGAGGCGATTCAGGCCGCCATCAACGCACGCTACTACTTCGGCTCGCCGGTAGCGAACGGCAGCGTGAAATACTCCGTCTACAAGTCACGCTTCTACTTTCCCTATTGGCGAATCCTCTGGGGCGCCGAAGAGTTCGAGGGCGACGAAGGAGAAGGCGGCGACGAGTATTACGGGTACGGCGCGGAAGTGAGCCAGGGCGCGGGCCAGCTCAGCCCCGAGGGAATTCTGAGAATCACCATTCCCACGGAAATCGACGCGGAGAAACACTCGTATAACTACCGCGTCGAAGCGCACGTCACCGACGCGAGCAATCGCGAAATCAGCGGCTCTCGCTCCGTGCTCGCCGTCTATTCGACCCTCGTCGTCCTTCTCGACACGAACCGCTACGTTTATCGCGCCGGTGACCAGGCGGACATCGCCGTCCGCACGGTCGACTTTGACGCGCAACCCGTTTCCGCCAGCGTCCAACTTACGTTTGCCTCGCGGTCGGGATGGGGTCAGGACGCAACACGGCGGCAGTTAAGCCAGGCGCGCGTCACGACGGATCGGAACGGGTCCGCGCATTTCCGCTACACGGTGCCGCGCGTTCCGTGGGTGTCCGTGGTCGCCAGTGCGTTCGACGCCAACCGGCGCGAGGCCACCTTCGAGACCAGCCTCTGGGTTGCCGGCATCGGCGCGGGCGAGGAATCGCAGGAATACCAGCGGCTGGAAATCTATCCCGACAAGCGATCCTATCGTCCCGGCGAAACGGCGCACGTTCTCATCGTTACCAACAAGCCCGGCGCGCAAGTTCTGGTGACCACTGAGTGCCAGCAGGTTTACACCTGGTCCGTGCACACTTCGAATGAGGCTTCGTTCACCGTCGATGTTCCCATCGAAGAACGTTACGAGCCGAACGTCTTCCTGGGCGCCACATTCGTGATGAACGAGCAGCTCTTCGAGGGGAGCAAGAATCTCTCCGTACCCGCGACGGAGAAGATTCTGAAAGTCACGATCGAGACCGATAAGCCGCAGTATCGGCCGAACGATAAGGTGACGTATACCCTAACCGCTCAGGACGACCAGGGGCGTCCCGTCAGCGCGGAACTGAGCCTGGGCGTCGTGGACGAAGCGATCTACGCTGTACGGCCCGATTCCGTCCGCCCGCCCGACAAGGTCTTCTACGCCAAGCGCTGGGACCAGGTTTACACGCAGTTTTCAACGACCTATTGGTTCACCGGTTATTCGGGTCGCGGCAAGATGGAGCTGGCCAGCCTGCGGCCAACGACCAAGCTCGCGGATTTCAAAGGCGGACAGCCCGTCCAGCCCAAGGTGCGGAAGTATTTCCCCGACACGACCTACTGGGCCCCCGCCGTAGTGACCGACGCAACCGGCAAGGCGCGCGCGAGTTTCACTTTCCCGGACTCGCTCACGACCTGGCGAGCCACGGTCCGCGCCATCAGCAAAAACACTCTGGTCGGGCAGGTCACGCAGAAAGTCATCACGCGGAAGAATTTGATATTGCGTCTGGAGATTCCCCGCTTCTTCACGCAAGGGGACACGGCGACGATCACGGGAATCGTTCACAACTACCTCGACAGCGACAAGTCGGCGCGGGTATCGCTCAAGGCTGAGGGCGTCGAGCTCACCGGCGAGGCGGAGAGCACGGTCACGGTGCCAAAGAACGGCGAAGCGGTCGTGACCTGGACGGTCCGCGCGCCGAAAATCGGTGAAGCGAAGTTCTTGAGCAAGGCTCTCACCGATGAGGAGTCCGACGCGCTGGAATTGACCGCGCCCGTCAAACCCTGGGGACTGCAATCGAACACCGCGCTCTCGGGATCGAGTTCGACGCCGGAAGCACAGATCAACGAAAATATCACGCTTCCTGCGGATATTAACGCGGACGCGTCGTCGCTGCGTATCGACCTCGCGCCGTCCGTGGCCGGAACGCTGATGTCGGCACTGGATTTCCTCGCCAGCTATCCTTACGGCTGCGTCGAGCAGACGATGTCGAGTTTCCTCCCGAACATCCTTGTTACGAAAGCCGTGAAGGACCTGGGATTGACCCCGCCCGCCGCCTCGGTGGAACTAGAAAAGAAAATCGCCGCGGGGTTGCAGCGGCTCTATCAGTTCCAACACGAGGACGGCGGCTGGGGCTGGTGGGAGACCGACGAAACGCATCCCTTCATGACGGCGTACGTGGTCGCGGGTTTCGCACAAGCCAAGGATGCCGGGTACCCGATCGATGAGAACCGCTTACGACGCGGGCGTGAGTCGCTTGAGAAACAGATTCAGGAGAATCCCCGCGCTATCGCCGATCTCCGGGCGTACCTGGTTTACGCGCTGGCCCTGAGCGGTGACTTCGATCACAAACTGGCCGATGGGTTGTACGAAGGCCGCGAAAAGCTTTCGCCCAATGGACAAGCGCTCATGGCATTGGTTTTCGCGCGGCTGAAGGATCCCCGGGCACAGGAATTTGTGAAGTTGCTCGAACAATCGGCGAAAGTCCAGGGGCCTTACGTCTGGTGGAAATCCGAGCGGCAGGAGATGCTCGACTTCTCTTCCGACAATTCTTTTGAAACGACTGCGTATGTCACGAAGGCGCTGGCGAACCTCGAGCCGAAGAGCGATTTGCTTCCCAAAGCGGCGCACTGGCTGATTGATCGTCGCTCCGACGGCTACTACTGGAGTTCCACTGAGCAGACCGCGACGGCGATTTATGGGCTGATTGACTATCTCCAGATTTCCGGCGAACTGAAGCCGAATTATTCGCTGAGCGTTTTCGTCAACGGCAAGAAGCTGGCGGAGCGGCAAGTGACCGAGAAGGACGTCGCAAATCCGCTGCCCATCACGCTCAATCTAAACGCGCCCGAGGTCCATGCCGGCGCTAATGAGATTCGCCTGGTCAAGAAAGGCCCTGGTGTCCTTTACTGGTCGGCGTTTGCTTCGTACTTCACGCGCGAGCCCAAGCCGGCGCCCGCCGGAAGCGTGGCGATGAACGTCGTGCGCGAATACTTCAAGCTGGTTCCCGAGGCCGCGCCGGGGCGCATCGTTTACGCCGAGCAGCCCTTCGACGGAACGGTTCGGAGCGGCGACGTCGTCATCGTCCGGCTCACCGTCAACGCCACCGAGGCGCAATCGTATTTACAGATCGAAGACCCGATCCCCGCCGGATTTGAATTCGTCGAGCAGGAAAACCTGTACGAGCTGAAGACCAAGCCCGACTGGTGGACTTTCTACTACACGCGCCGGGAATTCCACGACGACCGCGCGGCGCTTTTCTCCACGCAGTTCGCGCGCGGGCAGGGCCGGTTCCACTACATGCTCAAGGCTGTGACGCCCGGAACTTTCCAGGCCAATCCCGCGCGGGTCTTGCCCATGTACGAGCCGGCGCGCCAGGCCTCCACGCGCAGCACCACCGTGACTGTGGCGCCGCGCTAAGGCGACGCGAGGTTTGAGGTTGATCGAATGAAGAATGCCATCGCCACCTGGAAATGGAGCCTGGGCGTTCTCGCTCGCAGCTCACGTGCGCTTCTCGCGGTAGCAGCGGTCGCCGCGGTTTGGAGTTTTGGCGCATATCAATGGCTGTGGCTGCCGGAATCGTCCGGGCTGCTTCTCGTGCTCGCCTTGATTTGGGCGATCGTGCAAATTGCCGTCGTGGCCGGATTTTCCGCCGCGACGGTAACGGCTGCGGCCGGCGTGGCAGCGGATGGAAGGGAACGAGTCGAGCTTCGCGGCTTGATGTCCTTTGGACGAAGACAATGCCTTCGCTCACTCGCGTGGGGAGCCGCAAGCCTGGCCCTCATCCTGGTTTTCGCGGCCCTTTTCAAACGCAGCGACGACTTCGCGCTCGAGGTCGCTTCATTCCTCACCTTCCACTCCGAGAAGGCCGTCCACCCCGTGGACGTGGGCAAAGTCTTCTGGGTTATCCAAATGCTGATCTGGATGGTTGTGGGCGGATTCCTGCTGAGCTTCCAGGTCCGCCTGCTTCGCGAAGGCTGGCGCGAATCAGGTCGACGAGCGGGGCGACTCCTTGCGAACTCCTGTTGGAGGGCGCCGTTCCTTACGATGCTCTTGGTATCGGTCGTATTCGGCGGCCTGGCGTGGCTGCTCGCAAACTGGCACCCGAAGGTGCCTCCAGGATTCTGGGATTACGTCCAGGTGCTGGTGCGATTGGGTGTGGCGCTGCTGTTGCTCGCCGCAGGCTGGTTGTTTGCGCTGCTTTCGCTGGCGCGTTATTACTTCCCTTCAGAAAAACCGTAAGGCTTCTTCTTCTCCGGCCAGTTACCAGGACCTCACTTTGGATTCCTGAACCATTTCAAGTCCTCGCCACTCGGCCGCTCGAGTGCCTGCCAAAGCCCCGCCTCACCGCGCCGGCGCGCCAGGTCTCTCACGCGCTCGGCGGCCTCTGCGTACGCGGCGCGCATCTCACTTTCGGAGCGCGGCTCCGAAATGCTCAAATCCAGGCTTCGGCGCGGGTCGCGCACGCGGTTTGAGTTCCCCACCGGCTCGCCGGTCAGAAAGACAACCATCCCCTCTTCGTACCAGCGCGGGACTTGCGACGCCCGATAGCGGCGGACAACAAGATGAGTCAATTCGTGGCGAAGTGTCGATTCGAGGATACCCTTGTGCTTGAGGAGATCGAGTGGCTGCAGGTCGATGAGATGGCCGTCATTGCTGCCTGCCACCCAGCCGGGCTGGCGTGTGACGCGGATGAATTCCGCCGTGGTTTCCCACGTACGGACGCGCGTCCGGGTCGGCATCAGGCTGGCGCGGTTTCCGAGCTTCACTCGAGACGCTTCCAGCACTTCGAGCGCCTTCGCCGCCCAACGTTCCTGTCGCGGGGGGAAAACGATCTCGAAGTGTTCGCTGGAGAGGATGCGAGTTGCGTCATGTTCATCGGAATGCCCAAGATGGGTACCCGGAAAGTAGTGGGCGAGAATCTTCTCATACGAGATTCCCATGCGCCCCATCTGCTCAGCGCCCGATTGGCAAAGGCCCACGCCGTGTCCAAGGCCTCGCCCCGTGAATATCAGGCCGTTGTTACGGCGCTCAACAGTGTAGAGGTTGCTTTTTAGCGTGTTCCAACCCAGTCGGCGATTCACAGCGTAGCGGAAAGCGTTGGCGTCAACCTGGGTTGAGGTATTCCCCACCAGCCGCAGTGTTCGCGCCCGACCTGAGGCATCGTGGTCGGCGATGACAATGTCGCGCAGGGGTCCCCCAAACGAAACACCGGGGATCTCTCGCAGCACATCCGAAAGATCAGCGATCGGAATGGACTGCAACCACGAAGCCGCAGTGCCACCCGTGCAGTAGGGGTCGCTGACGCTCTGCAAATAGGGAGCGCGGCGATCCTCCCAGACATCTCCCGACGACTCCGTCATACCCCCGCAGTTGGCGCCATAATAGGCGTCGATGAGTTGGCCGTGATACATGAGGATTACGCCCGAGGTTTTCGCTGCCGCCTCCGCACGGATGACGGCATCACTGTCGCCGGCTTCGGATGCTGGGCGAAAGAACTGGCAATGCGTCAGCGAGCAAAAGTCAAAACCCGCCGATTTGTGCCTCCCTCGAGATTTCAACGCCCACGTTCGCGCGACGACGGCCATCGCGGCGAGCGCGGGCGCGCTTTTGAGGGTTGCCGCCTCGCCTGCCAGAACGCCCGTCACATAGGTTTCCAGATCAAACGTTGCGACGACGCGCAATGCCCTCTTGGCATTGCGGAGCTGTAATTCTCGAAAGGCCAGGAGTGGGGGCTGCTCACCGCCCGCGCCTTGGCCCCCCGCCGCGTTAAGGGAGAAGGGCTTGGTGGAGGTCAGCAATGCGAGGTCGAAATCCTGAACACGATCTCCCGTTTCGCATCGAACTTTGGAGTTGACGGGCCTACATTGTGCTGTCGCCCGGGGATCGAGAACCAAACAAGGCTGTTGGCGCGTGGGCGGACAGATCCGAACGGCCGCCCCGCCAGCACGAATCGTCAACGCCGCGGGTGGACTCTTCGAGAAGAGTTCGACCCGGAAGTCCTCTGCCCGCACCTTTGGGGAGGCGATGAAAAGGCAAAAGGCGACGAGTTGCAGGGCCCTCTGATTCACGGTTTTCCGTTCTTTGCTGCGAAGTAATGGTTCAGGATCTTCTCCGCCAGGGGTGCGGCGTCACGCGCGCCAGTCCCGCGCTCGAGAAGGACGACGAGCGCGATTTCCGGCTTCACGGTCGGTGCGAAACCCACAAACCACGCGTGCGTCGCGCGGCTGCCATCGAGCGCCGCCGCAGTTCCGGTCTTCCCCGCCACACGCACCCCTTCCACGGCTGCTGCTTGCCCGGTCCCAAAGCGTACGCAGCCCTCGAGGCCGGACCGAAGGAGGTCAAATGTGGCGGGCTTCAACTTGATCTGACGGAGAACCGCAGCATCCGGGGGCGAGGGTGCTTTCCACAATCGGAACACCAATCCCCGCGTGGCAAGCGCGGAATACGCCAGGAGCAATTGCGCGGGCGTGACAAGAATCGTTCCTTCCCCCAGTGCCGCACGCGCCTTGGCCGCAGGCGAGTCGCCGACGTGAATCCGGCCTGGTTGGGCATGCGACCCCAAGCCTTCGGCTGGACTGCCGAAACCCAACAGGGAATATTCGTGCGCGAGCGATTCGGACGAAATGCGGGCACTCAGCGCGCAGAAGAAATAGTTGCACGATTGGGCGAGGGCCTCCGTCAACGTGAACGGCGCAATCGCGGGAGGATGCGAACAGTGATAACCCTCGCCGAGCAATTCAAGAACGCGGCGGCAAAGAATATGATCGCCAGGCGAAATCGCGCCTTCTTCCAACGCCACAGCGCTCGCCACGATCTTGGCCGTGGACCCGGGTGGGAAAGCCCTTTCAAAAGCCACCCTGGGGTTAGACACGGCGAGGATTTCCCCGGTCACAGGATTCGAGACGATGACTGCTCCGCGCCGCCCGCGCATCAGCGAATCTACATACTCCTGGAGCGATCGCTGCTCGGCCGCCTCTGTGCCGTGGAGTCGAGTCGATGCGAGAGGTAGAAGCACGAGCGGCAGAACCAGCGTCCACGCTGCATGTGCGCGGATTGGAGCGAGGGGCGCGAAAGTCTTGACGAGGAGTCGAAAGCGGTTCATTGTTAGCGCCGCATTATCACAACTTCTTCGCGAGGTGGGAATATGATGGACCGTCGCTCATTTTTGCTCAAGGGCGCTTCTGGAGCAGCCGCGGCGTCGGCGGTCCCGCTCATAGCGGGATCAGGTCTGGCCACGTCCGCCACCGGAGCGGACGCGCCCACGCTGCCTTATCTGGTCGAATGGGTTACCTTCCGTCTGCAATCGGGCCCGCAAGTTACGAACGCCCTTCGTTGGCTCGAGAAGCGCGCCATGCCGCTCTGGCAGAAGCACAAGTTCGGGCCGGTCGGAGTCTTCACCGTGGATGTCGGCGGGCATCTTCCAGCCGTACACTTCATGCGCATCTACTTGTCGCTGTCGGACCGGCAGGCGGTTTGGAGCGAGCTTCGCGCCGATCCCGAGTGGGACGCCACCTTGGCCGACCTGGAAAAGGACGGCCCGGCATTTTATCGCGAGGACATGATCCTGCTGAATTCCACTCCGTTTTCGCCGCCCATCAAACCCTGGGCGACGGGCGACCCCACGCACAAGATCTACGAGCTGAGAATTTACGAGTCACCGACCTGGAAGCAGCTGGGTTACTTGCACGACCGCTTCGCGGGCGGCGAAATCGACATCTTCCACAAGAGCGGCATCCATCCGGTTTTCTACGCCGACACGCTCACCGGGCCCAACCAGCCTAACATGGTTTACATGATTCCCTTCGAGAGTGCCGCCCAGCGCGAGCAGGCCTGGCAGACGTTTCGCGAAAATCCCGACTGGGTCAAGATTCGAGAAGAGTCAATCCGCAAGGGCGGCGAGATCGTGCGTAATATTACGAATATGGTTCTCATCCCCACGGGCTTCTCGATGTTGCGGTGATTGTAAGACGTTGGCGCCAACTCCGAATCCGCAAGCCCGTCGTTGCCTGAGACGATCGGGTCGCTCTACAAGAGGTTTCCACGATGAAAAAACTCTTCGCTGCGCTTTTGGCGAACGCGCTGGCCCTGTTTGCCCAGCCCCCGAAGGAACCGCTATTCCGCGCAGTGGATCTCAATGCGGGCGAGGCGGCGGAGGTTGTCCTGCATAACGGCAAGACGGCCCGGATCGAGTTATTAGAGCACACTGCAGTCAGCGACAGCGTGCGCGGCGCGGTCCGGCACGCCCGCGTGCGGGTAAAAGTGAACGGGCGAGAAGTTCAGCTCGAATGCGGGAACTACAACCTGCCGGTGATGGTCGCCGGTGTTCAGGTGGACTGCGCGGTGACGAAAGATTATCTCGCCACCTCTCGCACCGATCCCTGGGGCCTCGTGAAGGACGCCCGGCTCAGGTTGTGGCCAGCGGGCTCGCCGTTCATGCCGCCCGGAGAGTACGTATACCCCGTGAAGCAGCGATGGTTTGCGACCACCACGCAGATGGCGAATCAGCCGTCGTTCGTCGATGGCTCGGAAACGCCGTGGGGCCGGAAGATTTATTATCACTACGGGCTCGACACGGGTGGAGCGGAGGGGATGACGGAAGTTGTGGCGGCGACCGCTGGGCAGGTCGTGGTGCGTGGGAAAGCTGCCCTACCCGAGTACGAAAAGAGCCCCTACACGGAAGTCAGCTATGACGGAGTCATCGTGCTCGACGAGCGCGGCTGGTTTCACTGGTACTTTCATCTGTATTCCATCGATCCCGGCGTGAAACTGGGCGAGAACATCGCGATGGGCCAACCCATCGGGCTCATCGGCAAGGAAGGCAGCGCCGGATGCTGGTCGCACCTTCACTATGAAATCCGCGGCATGCAGCCGTCCGGGAAGGCGGGGATCGTCGAGGGCTACGCCTTTCTCTGGGAGGCGTATCAGCGGCAATACGCGCCGGAAGTAATCGCGGTGGCTCGCCCGCATTCCTACGCCTGGGTGGGTGAGACGGTCACGCTCGATGGAAGCCGGTCGTGGAGCCGCTCGGGACCAATCAGCAAGTATGAGTGGACGTTCAGTGACGGCTCGAAGGGAAGCGGCCCGACGCGGACAAGGGTGTACGACCGCCCGGGCACTTACAGCGAGATTCTCAAAGTGACCGACAGCCGCGGCCGCAGCTCATACGATTTTGCCGTGGTTCAAATCGCCGGGAAGCCGGTGGCCTCGGGCGAAGACGAGGGAAGTCTCGCGCCTACCATCCACGCTTCCTATTGGCCGACACTCGATGTGCGCGCCGGACAGCCGCTCACCTTTCTGGTGCGCTCATGCCGGACGACGTTCGGCCAGGAAACCTGGGACTTCGGAGACGGTAGCGCGCCGGTGACGGTGAAATCGGATGGTTGCGCGGTCGAAAAGAATAAGGAAGGCTACGCGCGCGCCAAGCATGCGTTCCAGAAGCCGGGCGATTACATCGTCCGCGTCGAACGCTCGAACGAGCGTGGCGAGAAGGCCACGTTCCACCTCTTCGTGTCCGTACTGTAGTGCCGCTCGAAGCCTGCCCTGACGCAGGAAGGGAGCGGCGGATGTTCTGCAATAAGGTAGCGCAGGCCGCTGGGTTTACGGTCTGCGGTTCTTCGCGTCGTGGGTGGCGGATATGCGTCGGCTGACGGACGCCGTTTGCGACGTATGCGATGAGGAAAACGACCACCCGCGCTCTACCCGCTCATGCCCAAATATTCCTGAATTTTCTTTGAAACCAGGTGCGATGTTTCTCTCGTTTTACGCTGGGTGGCATGGGAGGGAGCAAATCGAGAAAGATGTTATTGGCGTCGTCAAAGACCGCCAAATGGTCATCGAGTCGCTTTGGGCTCAGCACAACCTCACACGGCGAACAATTCGGACAAATCGGGAATTCGAATAAGTAGCGGGTACTGAGAAGATAGTCGGCAATGGAAACCAATACAAAGGCCATTGGATGCCAGCCCCGGAAGTTAGAAAATTCCTTCTCAATTACATTGCCGCGTGCGGGCTTTCCGCAATGGATGCAGACGTCCGGGAAAGCAGCGCGGGGACAAACAATCAGCTCATTGTTGTCGCGAAATGCATTTCGAAGCGATACGTCCCTCAAAGTGTAAGAGAAATTTCTCATCGATAAGCGCCAAGATACTGCACCACACTGGATCAATAGCATAGCCTGCGAGAGGGCAAAGTTGTAGCAGGCTCGCACGCCAGAGTGCTGCGCGTGATAGCGGCGAATTTAGCTAGCCAATTGGCGGCGTGAACCCGTCTTTACACACCCGGGTTGCGGAAGCGGCGGAGGGGGTCGGCTTCTTCGCCGTTCTTGCCGCGGAGAAAATCGAAATCGCAGCCTTCGTGCGCCTGGAGGATGTGGTCCAGAAATAATCTCCCATAGCCGCGCGTGTAGTGCGGCGCGGCGGGACGCCAGGCGGCGAGGCGCTTCTTCAGCTCGGCTTCCGAGATCAGTAATTCCAGCCGGCGCTCGGGAACGCTCAATTCGATCTCATCGCCCTCCTCGACGACGGCAAGCGTTCCGCCCACCGCCGCTTCCGGCGTGATGTGGACGACGATGGTTCCAAAGCTCGTGCCGCTGATGCGCGCGTCGCTCAGACGAACCATATCCTTTACGCCGGCTTTGAGAAGTTTGGCAGGAATGGGCAGATGTCCCCACTCGGGCATGCCGGGCGCGCCCTTGGGTCCGGCATTTTTCAGAACCAGAATCGAATTCTCGTCCACGTCGAGCTTGGGGTCGTCAATGCGCTCGATAAGATCGTCGGCGTTCTGGAACACCACAGCGCGGCCCTTGTGCTTGAGCAAGTGTGGCGACGCCGCCGACTGTTTGAGCACGGCGCCGTGCGGCGAGAGGTTGCCTTTCAGGATGACCGTTCCGCCTTCCACGCGCAGCGGCTGATCGAGCGGCTTGATAACGTCGCGGTTGTAGCACCCGGCGCGCGCGATATTCTCGGCGAGGGACTTTCCCGTCACCGTGAGCGCGTCGAGATTGAGCAGCGTGCCGATTTCTTTCATCACCGCCGGAAGCCCGCCCGCATAGCAAAAATCTTCCATCAAGAATTCGCCGGAGGGTTTCAGGTTGGCGATGACGGGGGTCGTGCGCGAGAGTTCGTCGAACTTCGCCAGTGGCAAATCCAGGCCAACGCGTCCGGCGAGGGCCACGAGGTGCACGATGGCGTTGGTCGAGCCGCCGATCGCCATGTCCACGCGAATGGCGTTCTCGAAGGCCTCCGCCGTGAGCACGCGCGAAGGGCGCAGACCGTCGAGCGCCATCTCCACCGCGCGGCGCCCGCTCTCCTCCGCCAAGACCATGCGCCGCGAGTCCGACGCGGGAATGTCCGCGCAACCGGGCAGCGTCATGCCCAGCGCTTCAGCGACGCACGCCATCGTGGACGCGGTGCCCATCACGGTGCAGTGGCCGGCGCTGCGCGAGACGCAACCCTCGATTTCGCACCATTCCTCTTCACCCATGCGTCCGGCGCGCACCTCGTCCCAGAAGCGGCGCACGTCGGTGCCCGAGCCGAGCTCGTGCCCGCGCCACATGCCCTTCAACATCGGCCCGCCGGGAACCATGATGGCGGGAACGTCGGCGCTCGCCGCGCCCATCAGTTGCGCCGGGGTCGTCTTGTCGCAGCCGCAGAGCAGCACGACGGCGTCGAGGGGATAGGAACGAATGCACTCTTCGACGTCCATCGCCATCAGGTTACGGTAAAGCATCGTGGTGGGCTTCATCAGCATTTCGCCCAGCGAGATCGTGGGGAACTCGAGCGGAAATCCGCCCGACGCCCACACGCCGCGCTTCACCGCCTCCGCCACCTGGCGCAGATGCGCGTTGCAGTTGTTCAGCTCGCTCCAGGAATTGCAGATGCCAATCACCGGCTTGCCGTCAAAGACTTTTTCGCTGAAACCTTCGGCGCGCAGCCAGGCGCGATGCCCCAGCCCCCAGCGGTCGTTTTTTCCGAACCATTGCCGGCTGCGGAGTTTGTTGAATCGCTCATCGTGGGATGACATAATGATTTTCCCTCAATTATGAACGGTCGAGTCTTGAATCAGGCTCGCATCAAAGAGCCCGCCAAAGATTATCACCACTTGGATGGAGATGGACAGGGAGATGGGGTCTGATGTGGCGTCGGGGGCGTACTCAGGGATTCATGATTGAGGTCGCACACCAAGCCGTCAAGTTTCCGGCCCGGCATGCCGATAGACACAAGTTAAGACATTGAAGGCCCTATGGAGAATATGCCGATTTCCAAGTTCGTTCCCCACCTTCACGCCGTGATCGAGCGCGTGCGGAGAACTCGCAAGCCGATCCTTTTGACTCGATTTGGAAAGCCCCTCGTCGTGATCGCCCCCGTGCCCAGGCGCCTGTTGAAAGATCAGCCGGCTCGCTGAATTTACGCGCTTCCGAGGCGAAAGATGGGCTCGACGCCCGCGGCGCTGGCCATCAGGGTCTTTTCTTCATCCGCTGAAATCGGCTTGAACTTCTGCGCCACGTCCATCGCCAGGCGGAAGTATTTCTCCTCTCCCGGCGGCACGGCGGCGGTGATGGGTTGAGAAAGCGTCCAGCGCAGTCCCATGCTGGCTTGTTCGGGCAACTTCGCCGGCTCGTACCAGCATTTCGGAAAGGGATGATCCTTCTTTTCGGCTTCCGACCACGCGCCTTTCGCCATGCCTTTGAGGGCGAGAATTCCCATGCCTTTTTCCTTCGCCCGCGCGACCACCTGCGGGCCGAAGTTGGCCTGTGAGAAGAGAACGAAATTGATGGGGAAAAGGATGGTGTCGAAGTCGTAGCGGTCCAGCATCGCCAGCGCGTTCTCGACCGAGTGCGCCGAAAACCCGATAAAGCGAACCTTGCCCGCCTTGCGCGCCGCCTGGAAAGTTTCCATGGCGCCGTTTGGCCCAAAGATTTTCTCCACATCGTCCTTCGTGGTTACGGCGTGAAACTGATAGAGGTCCAGGTGATCGGTCCGCAAGAGCCGCAAGGATTCATCGAGTTCCGCTTGCGAGCCCGCCTTGTCGCGCTGCGTGGTCTTGCAGGCCAGGAAAGACTTCTTGCGGTAGGGTTCCAGCGCGGGCCCCAGTCGCTCCTGGGCGTTGCCATAGGTTGGCGCGACGTCAAAGTAGTTGATGCCGCGGTCGAAGGCCTCGGCAACGATGTTGGCCGCGAATTTCGGATCGGTGTCCGTCACCACGATTCCGCCGAAAGCGATGATGGAAAGCTGCTCACCCGTCTTGCCAAGCGCTCGCTTGGGAATGGATGATCCGGGCGCCGCGTCGCCAGCGACAAGAGGCTGCAACGATTTCTGCGATGCCGCCAGACTCGCGGCGACGGTTCCCCTTTTCAAGAAATCTCTGCGGTCCATAGCATTCCCTCCTCGCGTCAGTTCCCGCTGGCGTCGCGGGTCACCCTGAATTGGATGAGGCTATTCTCACACTCTCACCCGAACGGCGTCAACCGGCAGGAGCAAGGGCGAAATCGGCCAGCTTCCGTTTCCATTCCCTCAAGAGATTTTTCCCTTGACAAGATATATCGGTGCATGATATATCCATGAGCGATATATAGGTCCGAGGAGCCCGGCGCGTGAAACGGAAAGCCATCCCGGAATTGCCAATCGAGGTCCGGGCACTTCTTCCTCTTACGCCCGCGGTTTTCTACACGCTGTTTTCGCTCGCCGATGGCGAGCGGCACGGATACGCCATCATGCGCTCGGTGGAGCGCCTGTCCGACGGCGGGGTCAAGATGGGGCCGGGAACGCTCTACACAACCATTCAGCGCCTGTTAAACCTCCGCCTGATTGAAGAGACGACGCAGGAGAAGCGCCCGGAAGAACTCGAACGGCGCCGGAGGTATTACCGGCTGACGGGGCTCGGCGGGCGGCTGCTCCGCGAGGAAATCCGACGGCTCGAATCCGTATTGCATCGGGCCCGCCTGAGGCATCTCGCGCCGCGGAGAGAGGGGGCGCAGTGATTCCAACCGCTGTCTCGCTCAGCAATCGGGTTTTTCGCCGACTGGTGGTTCTCTACCCGCCCGACTTGTATCGTCAGTTTGGCGACGAACTCGCGGACGTTTTCTCCCAACAGGTCGAGCTCGCCTGGCAAGAAGGGTCCTGGCGCGGCATCGCGGCAACATGGATGCGCGTTGTCGAAGACTGCGCGGCGGTGTCTCTGCCATACTTCGCGGCGCGGCTGGCTGTTCCAATGCTGACGGCGACAACCTCTGCAACCTTGTTCGCGCTTGTCCTGTGGGCCGTCGATCCGAATCTCCCGCATTGCAAGTGATGATTAAGAATTCAGGAGGCTTGAAATGTCTTACCCGTTGTCTGTTGCCATATTGGCCGTCGTCGTGGGGGCCCTGGAAACGGCAGGTGGCGCCCAGGAGCTGGTCGTACAAGGAATCCTGAACAACCGCGGCTGGCCGCTGATTGCCGGAACGCTGGGCACCGTTGCCGGGGCGCTCCTCTTATTCTCAGGCATTGCCCTGCTGCGAAATTCGCAGCAGGCGCTTCGGCTGGCGTACGCCACCGCCTGGGTATCGGCGCCGGTGTTCATCCTGATCGGAGTCATTGACCGCATCACAGGAATTCCTGTAACAGCCATCGGAATCGCGCTGCCGCTCTTTCTCGTCGCCTACCTGCGCAAGCGGCATTCGGGGCCGAACCTCGCGGCCGCGTCTTCGAAGGCAACTGGTAACGGATAGGAGCGCAGCGCTCCCGCGTCGTTGTTTCGGTGACGGGACGTTCTCGCATGACCTCTCGCGTTAACGCGCCTTTCTGGTTTCCCCACCTATAAGCTCACCTGTCGTGGTATGCGCCCGTCCAAAAGTCAGGTAAACTCGCTCCTGCGATGCACCTCTCAAAGATACGTCTCCACTGGGTTCAAGTGCCGCTGCACGAGCCGTTCCGGATTTCGAGCGGGGCTGTGTCGTCAAAGGATGCCATCCTCGTCGAGCTGCGTTCCGGCGACCATGTTGGCTGGGGCGAAGCTTCGCCCATGGCCGGCGCTTTCTATTCTTCCGAGACGCCGGGGGGCACCTGGGAATTCTTGCGCAACAGGCTGATCCCGAGTTTCATCGCGAAACCGGAACTCGACCCGCAGCGCTGCTCGGAACGACTGGCGGAATTTCCAGGCGAGCCTTTCGCCAAAGCAGGATTGGAAGGCGCGGTCTGGGATTTGGACGCGCAGAGACGCGGCCAGCCGCTCTGGGCGCTGCTCGGAGGCGCGGAGCGCCCGATTCCATCCGGAGCCGCGATTGGTCTGATGCCCGCGGTTTCCGACCTCCTGGCGCGAGTAGAACGATTCCTTTATGAAGGCTATCGCCGCATCAAGATCAAGATCGAGCCGGGCGCTGATATTGAACTTGTGCGCGCGGTTCGCGAACGCTTTGGCGACATTCCCCTGATGGTTGACGCCAACGCCGCGTATCGCCGCGAGCATTTTTCCATTTTCGAAGAACTCGACCGGTTCAGACTGATGATGATCGAGCAGCCGCTGGCGCGGGAAGCGCTGGAAGATCACGCCGAGCTGCAGCGACGGTTGCGGACGCCGATCTGTCTGGACGAATCGGCGGAGAGCCTGGAAGCGATCAAAGCCATCGTGCGCCTCGGGAGCGGGCGCATCCTCAATATCAAAGTGCAACGCATGGGCGGGCTTTGGCCGGCGCGGCAGGCCCACGACCTGGCGCAAGCGGCCGGAATCCCGTGTTGGCTGGGAACGATGCCGGAACTCGGAATCGCCTCGGCGCAGGGGCTGCACCTGGCGACCTTGCCGAACTTCACGTTCCCGACAGACGTCGAAGCGTCGGCACGATGGTTTGTCGACGATATCATCGTGCCTCAGATCGAGGTGAGGCGCGAGGGTGTGATCCACCTGCCGCGTGGGCCGGGGATGGGCTACGCGGTGGAGGGCGGGGCCGTGGCGCGCTACCGGATTCGCCGGGAAGAATTCGCAATCTAAGCAATCGGCTTTCCCCGACGACTCCGGCGGGGCGGCGGAGTTTCGGCGAAGCTGGCGAGCGCTTCGGCGCGCGCTGCCAGAGCCATTACATCATGCACCGCCAGCTCGAGTGCCAGGCGCCGCCAGGGATCGCGCAAAGCGCGAGTCGCCAGGTATTCCGACATCTGCAGGTGAACGCTGTGAGCCCGCTCCCACAGCTCATGAAGATCTCGGGCCATTTGATTCAAGTTCATGATGCTCGCCTCACGCTTAATCGAAGGTTTCGAGGGGCGGCGGGTTGGTGACGCGGTCGCCGGTTTTCCTCGACCGAGAGGCCATTCATGTTTTATCATCGGCCCTTCACCCGGTAAGAATGAGATGTGGTCACGGACAGGTTTCGGCCCATGAACCGGGTCGAACCAGGCTCCAGCGAGGTATGCGACTAATGATGGCGCTGACTCCCGGTCAAGTTCAATGTCGTCTTTGGCATGGATTGATTCCTGCGGTGCCAATTCCCTTCAAGGCATCGGGAGAAATCGATTCCGCGGCGCAGGAGCGCTACGTCGCCTGGACGTCCAAGCAGCCGGTGGCGGGTGTGGCGGTGTGGGCGCACACCGGCCGCGGGCTGCGATTGAGCCGAGAGCAAAGAATCCAGGTTCTGAAATCCTGGAGAGCCGGACTGGGCGATGGGAAAGTCGTCGTAGCGGGCGTGGGCGGCTTGCCGGAACGGGCGGGCGAATTCTCCGACTATCTTGAGTCGGCGCTGGAGATGGCACGCGACGCCCTCGACAGTGGCGCCCAGGCGTTTCTCGTGCACCCCCCGAGATTGTTTCATCATGTAGCTGACAACAAGAACCTCGCGCTGACCTACCACAAGGAATTGGCTGCGACGGGGGCGCCGCAGTTTCTTTTTTACCTTTACGAAGCCGCGGGAGGATTTCCGTATTCTCCAGACCTCTTGCGCGAGCTGTTCACGCTTCCCCAGGTCGCGGGCATCAAGCTGGCGACGCTCGACAGCGTCATGAAATTCCAGGAAATTGCGAACCTGCTGGCGCGCGAATTCCCCAAGCAGCTTCTGATCACCGGTGAAGACCGTTTCCTCGGTTACAGCCTGATGTGTGGGGCGCAGGCGGCCCTGATCGGCATGGGCTCGGCCTGCACGACTTTGCAGCAGCGCCTGCTGAAGGCTTACTACGACAGTGAAGCTGGCGCCTTTCTGGAGCTCTCGCGCCAAGTCGACTTGCTCTCTCAAGTCACCTTCGTTCCGCCCATGGAGGGTTATATTCGCCGTATGCTTTGGGCGCTCGTCCACCAAGGCGTGATTGGGCGCGAGTCTGCTCATGATCCCTGGGGGCCCGAACTCCCGGAAAGCGAATTCGTCGAAATAGGGAATACGCTGCGCGCGCTGGGGGAAATCTGACGATGTGGGAATTCCTTCCGCCCGAAGCCCGGCTGCGCGGGTCACCCCGCCTGCGAGAGCATGACGCGCTTCAACTGCGCAAGGATTTTGGACGTTTCCGCGCCGGCCTGCCGCGTCCGCTGGAGCCATACATCCTCTCTACCTACGGCATCGACCTCACCAGCGAATACGGCGGCTTAAAACTGAAGAATCCCTTCGGAAAGGCCTCGGGCCAACTTTCATTGGCGCGGCACCAGGTGGCGAAGGACGCGGAAGCCGGCCTGGGATTTGTCGTTCTGAAGACCCTCATCGCGCAGAATCAGCTAGGCGAGCAGGCGATGCGGGAATGGGCAATTCCTGAAACGCGGATGCTGGTGGAGCGAATCCGCGGCCGCGGCGGGATAGAAGGCTGGACGGTTACGTGGAAGGGCCGCGGCTGGTTTGATACCTTTCAGGCTTACCTTCAACTCTTCGATGAATCACTTGCAATCGGCGACGCCGCTGGGATGCCAGTCGTCCCCTCCGTGAAATACCATCTGCCCACTCCGGAGGAAGACTTCTGGAAAGAGGATGAATATGCCTTCACGACTCGCGCGCTGGTTGATATCTGGACGAAGCGGCGCGTGGCGCAACCGATGCCGCTGGAAAAAGATTTCAGCCCTACGCTTGCAGGTTCCGGACGCGCCGCCCAACAGGCGAAAATTCTGGAGTGGTTGAGGAGAGTGCCCGGCCTGATGCACCGGGCGGCCCCCGGCAGGGTGGCGGTCGGCCTCAAGATTTTTAATACGCTCTTTGAAGACCGCTTCCAGCTTAGTTTGCTTGACGCCGTGCACGAGATTTCGGCCGCGCGTGAAGACCGCGCAGAATTTCTGGTGTATGCTAATCGCTTGTTCGACCCCAAGAAGAAATTTGAAGACAAGGTCGGCGTGGCCTACGGTGGACCCGACTTGAGCGACCGGAACCTGGCGGTGCTCGAAAGGTTTCTATCAGCGCGGCTGGAGTCGCCCGTTGCGGCATTGCCCGTCAGCGCGACGGGTGATATCCATTCGGGACGTATCGCCGCCGAGTACCTGTTGCGGGGAGCGTCGAGCTTCCAAATGCACACGCTGTTTCAATTACCCGACAGCGAGTTTAGGATGCAGGGCGGAGGAAAGACCGAGAAGGCGCTACACCGCCTGCTTTTTGATCCGCTTGAGGGATTTATCGCCTGGATTTTGCACTTGCGCGAAATATTCAAGTGGGAGCCGAAACTGGACATCCTTTCAATGGCGGCGTGGTGCTGCCAAAACTGGAAAGACGTTCCGGCGGCGCTTCGTTGATCCGGAAAGAAGATGGCGATCGAATTTCGCGTCATGACAACGGCCGAGATTCCGGGAGGGATGCGCCTGAAGGACCTCGCGGGGTGGAACCAGATCCCCGCTGACTGGGAACGCTTCCTGCGCGCCAGTCCGGAGGGCTGCTTTTATGTGGAGGAGCGAGGCCAGGTGGTTGGCACGGCGACAACGATCGTCTATGGCGGGAACGTAGCGTGGATCGGCATGGTGCTGGTTGACCCTGAACATCGCGGGCGTGGCATCGGGACGGGCCTTCTGGAAAAAACGATCGAATATCTCGACACCTGCAAGGTTCCCACAATCAAGCTCGACGCGACGCCGCAAGGCAAACCGATTTACGAGAAGCTGGGTTTTGTTTCTGAGTACGAGATCGAGCGCTGGGTTCTGCATCGCCCGGCCCCCGCCGAGATCGAATTGAAGCCCGCGCCGCTGCCTGATATTGACAGGATCGTTGAGCTGGATCTGGAAGTTTTTGGAGCCGACCGGAGTGACTTGCTTCGCTCTCTGCATCTCGACGCGCCGGACTTCAGCCTGGCGGTTGAACTGCAAGGTGAAATCGTCGGCTACGCGCTGGGCCGTGGAGGCTCGCGCGCCGACCATCTCGGCCCCTGGATGGCATGGGACGAACCGACGGCATGGGAACTCCTGGACCACTTCCTGCGACGTTCGGCGCGCGAGACGGTTTTCGTCGATTGCCTGAAGGACAATTCGGTGGCCCGGGCGCTGCTTCGCTCGCGGAACTTTCAATTCTCGCGCCCGCTGACCCGCATGTACCGCGGCCCCAATTCACAACCCGGGCGCCCGGAACTACTTTGCGCCATCTTGGGGCCGGAATTTGGTTAGAAAATCGAGCCTGGAAAATAGAAACTGATTCACCCCGGGACGGGAACGAGTTTCGGGTTTCTGCCCGCGCATGCACAATCCCACCGCCTCGCCAACGCGCCTCTTCTACGGCTGGTGGATTACTTTCTCCGCCTTCCTGAACCTTTTCTTCACCGTCGGGATTGTCTATTACGGCTATCCGGTTTTTTATCCCTCGCTGGTTGAGTCGCTGGGGTTCACGCGCGCCCAGGTCACGCAGGGATTCCTTTACGGGTTCGTCGTGGTCGGGCTGGTGCTGGGCTTTCTGGCCGGTGTTCTGATCGACCGATTTGGCCCGCGCGAAGTGATCCGTTTCGGCATAGGGTTTGTCGGCCTTTCGATGGTCGCGATGGGCTGGATGACGACCCTCTGGCAGTACTACGCGCTTTGTATCACGGAGGTTGTCGGGTACGTCCTGACCGGCCCGATTCCGAACCAGGTCCTCATCTCCAACTGGTTTCGCGCGCGCCGCGGGCGGGCCATGGGCGTGGCATATCTGGGCCTGGGAGCGGGCGGAGCTGTCGCGCCGCTGCTTATTGGCGGACTCATTGAACGCGTTGGCTGGCGCCAGGCTTTCATCATCGTCGGGATTCTAATTCTGGTTGTCCTGTTCCCTGTGGCGCAGTGGCTCACGCGCTCGAAACCCTCCGAACTGGGATTGGAAGTGGACGGAACGAGCCAGGTTGGGGAGGGGACCCCTGCCGCCGCCACTCCCTCCGTGGACTGGCGAAGCGCCACCCGCTCGCGCAACTTCTGGTTGATCATCGGCGGCGCGACACTGACCATCGGCGCGATCGGAACCGTCAGCCAGCACCTGATCCTCTTTCTGAAGGACCAGCAGTTCGTGACCGCGCAAGCCACGCGCATGGCAAGCGGCCTGTTGATTGCGAGTCTCGCGGGGCGGGTGATCGTGGGTTACTACGCCGACCGTTTCTCGAAGAAGAATGTCATGGCGCTCTTCTATCTGCTACTAGGACTGGCCATTCCCCTTCTGTTCCTCGCTCCTAACCGCATTGCCATTTGGGCGTTCGTGGTGATCTTCGGGTTCGCGATGGGCGCCGACTACATGCTGATTCCGCTCGTCACGGCGGAATGTTTCGGCCTGGCGGCCCTCGGAAAGTTGCTCGCCCTGATCATCATGGGATATTCGCTGGGCCAGTGGTTCGCGCCCTGGATCGCGGGAAAGATATTCGACACCTACAAGAGTTACGATCTGGCGTGGCTCATCATGACCACGGCGGGAATTCTGGGCGCTGCAATCATCTACTGCATTCGCCCCGAGGATGCCGCAAAATCCGGCCAACGTTGATGGCGAGGCAAGGAAAGGAGCGGGGGAGGACATCCCCCGCGCGGCACTCTATTTGGTCTTCATGACGTACACGCCGTCCCACTCCGTAGCGGGAGGCTCCTCGATAAGTTCCCAGCAACGCTGCACAAAAACGCGTGTCGGGCCGTCTTCGGGATAATCGCGTAACAAACCTCCGAACATTCCGATCGCGGTTTTCCAGTCACCACGGCGGTAAACTTCGAGCGCAGGATGGAAGCGCTCAACGAGCTGCCGGTCCTTCTCTCCGTCCCGGGCGTGGCCGAGGAGTTCGTAGATCCTCGCCGGCTTGGCTCTGCCCGTCACGCGGATCAAATCGAGTTCACGCGCCAGAAACTTGTCCTGCACCGCCTGGTAAGTTGATTCGCTGATAATCAGGCGTGTGCCGAATTCCTTGTTAAGTCCCTCCAGGCGCGAGGCCAGGTTGACGTTGTCGCCCATGATGGTGAAATTGAAGCGGCGCTTGGAGCCCATGTTCCCCACCAGCATCGGGCCCGTGTTGATGCCGATCCCGATGTTCATCATGGGCTTTCCCTGCGCCTTCCAGCGGGCACGCAATACTTCGAGCGCCTGGAGCATGGCGATTCCCGCCTTGCAAGCGCGCTCCGGGTGGTCGGTTTGAGGGTACGGCGCGCCCCAAAACGCCATGATGGAATCGCCGATGTATTTGTCGAGGGTCCCCCAGTATTGGAAGATAATCTCTGTCATTTCCGAGAGATGCTCGTTGAGCAGGTCCACCAAGGCGGCAGGGGACATCCCCTCTGAAATCGTCGTAAATCCGCGAATGTCACTAAACATCGCGGTCAGGACTCGCTCTTCACCACCCAGGCGCAACAATTCCGGCCGCTCCAAAAGCTGGTTGATGACGCTGGGCGCCACATACTGCTGGAAGGTTCCGTGTACCCTCTTTCGTTCCCGCTCTTCGAAAAAGAAACGATAGCTGACGATCGCCGCGTAGTTGACCGTCAGCGTCGCCGTAGGGAGAAATGCGGCGATCCAGGTCCGCTGCGTGGAGAAGAGGTATTGCGCCAACGCCAGAAAAAGCGCCAGGGATACGAGCAGAATCGCCGTGGCGCGGGAAGGAGGTACGACGTTCAGCAAAATTCCCGCCGCCAAGCTGAAGAGGAGGATGAAGCCGAGATCAATTAGGTTCTCGCGCGGGCCGCGGCGAATGAAACGCCCGTCCATCAAATTCTTGAGAAAGTTGGCGTGGACTTCAACCCCCGGGAAAGCTTCTTGCTGAAAGGGCGTGACCGCCATGTCGCCGATGCCCGTGGCGGTCGGTCCGACCAGAACCAACTGGTCACGAAATGCCTCCGGAGAGACCTTCCGCTGGACGACGTCGGCGAGTGAATACGTCGGGAACGTGAGGGGCCCGCCCTCATACTTTCTGGAGCCTCCGTAGTAGTCTATTTGAACAAACCCCTCCGGATCGGTAGGAATGGAGAGCTTTCCGATGTCGATGCGCTCCAGCCCGTTGACATTGAAGATGACCGCGACCTCCTCGAGCGGACGATTCGTGTACGCCAGGTAAGCCGCCATGTCGAGAGAGGGGTAGAAATTTTCCTGAAATCGCATGACCGCCGGAATGCGCCGGACGACGCCGTCGGGATCGGGAATCACGTTGTAGTATCCGAAATTCTTGGCATACATCGCGAACGAGGGCAGGTTGGGCGAAACGCTTTCGTACCCACGGCCCGAAAAGCTTCGCGCAAACTGGGGATTCACAATCTGGGGATAGGCCTGGAAGGTCAGGTAATTCACAAACTCGGCCACCCGCTCCTGGTTCTGGGCCTGAACTTCCTCTTTGGGCAGGAGGAAGTAACCGAGGACGACGTTTTCGAATTTCGAAAGCGCGTCGGAGAATTTCTGGTCGTTGTCCGCGTCCGCCTCGAGCGTCTTGAGATGACCGTCGAAGGATCTGTTCCGGCCACCGGCGCGCGCAGCTTTGTCGTACCGCTTTCGCACTTCCCGCAGCGCCTGGAGCGCGGAATTCTGGTCGGGCTGGGGGAAGTTCACGTCAAACGCAATCACTCGCGCCCCGGCTTCGCGCAGCACGTCGACAAGTGTCGCGAAATTGCTGCGCGGAAACGGCCAGCGGCCGAGCACATCCTGGCTCTTCTGATCGATAGCGACGATGACGACGCCTTTTCCGGCGTCCCGCGGTCCGCGGATTAGAAACCGCGTGTCCAATGTCCGCAGTTCGACGTCGGTCAGGAAACGAAGCGCCGCGTGCTTGCCCGGAACCAAATAGAGAACCGCGTACAGGGTCAGGCTTAGCACGCACACCGCAAAACTGATCAGCAGGCCGGCCCGGTGTTTGCGGACGAACCGGAGAAGGCTTGATGCCGATGTGCCGAATGGAGAATTCATGCCTGTCTGTGCTCAGTCGTCCACGGGAAAACTGAATCTGAGTGGAAGCATATCACAGACTAGGGGGCTTACCTCACGGCCGCGGGTTGCGCGAGGATCGACCGGCAAGGGCCAGAGAAAAGAAAGCCTGGCGGGACATTGATCGCCAGGCTTTGATTCCGGGGTTCGCTGTGATTACCGGAGGGGGATAGGGATGTTTGCGCCATGTCTCGCCGCTGTTGCTGCCCAGGGGCGTTCTGTGGCTATAGGCAGACGCAGCCCGGACCGCCCGGGGAAAGGATATCGGTAAGGATTTGTACCCCATCCACAGCGTTATTGGACGACGAAACCGCGTCCCCGGCCGATTGTGCCGCCTCATTACTGGTATCGACGGCGCCCTGGAGGGTGCGAGCCGCACTGGCCGCCGAATCCTTGGCGTCACCTGCCTTGACGGCGGCCGCACCGCCCAGGGCCGCAGAGGTTGCGCCCGCTCCGGTGGCGAGGCCATTAGCCAAGTTGGCCCCAGCCTGGACCCCTCCCGCCGCTGCCTGACCCGTGGTGACGCCCAGAGACTGCATGGCCTGAGAGAGTTCCTGGGAAAGAGCTTCTCCAACATTTGTCTGGCCGATTTCGGATCCTACCTGGCTCCCTGACGCGGGCGACGCTCCCGACGGCGGTCCGTTCTTAGGGACGGTCGTCGTCTGGCCCGGCTGCAGGGTCACAGCGCCCGGGAACGCCGGGTTGAGGCTCTGGACGGTCACCGTTCCGTTCACGCACCACACTTTCGTAAGGTTGTTGAGCGCATGGACATTGAAGATTGTCCCCACGACGCCGATGACCGCCGTCTGCGTCTTGACCTGCATACTTCCGCCGGGCTTCGTAATCTTAACCACTTCGCCGCGCAGCCGTCCCAATTGCAATTCGATCTGGGTTTGTTGGCTCTGGGTGTCGTGCTTGACGATCTTCATCATCGACCTGGCGCCCACGTTCAGGAAGGAGCCGTCCAGAAGCGCGATGCGAACGCGGCCTGTCTTCAAGGTTCGGACCGTGTCTTCCCAGACGACCGGATCCGCGAGTTTCAAGGGAAGCTCTGCCGTCTGTCCCGGGTGCTGCACCGTTTCCTCTGGGATGGCATTGGCGACTTTTCCCGCGGGCTGACCGGCGGCTTGGGGTCCGCCCGGGCCGACTTGAAGATGCTTGCCGGGTGCGAGAACCACTGGCCCGCCCTTCCCGCGCACTTCGACGTGTCCTTGTTCGGCAAAGATCCCGGCGGAATTTCCGACCAGGGCAATCTTACACAGCGCTGGGTAGCCGGCCTCACCGCGAACCAGCACCGTCGATCCCAGCACGCTGACTCGCTCCGTTTCGAGGCCCTCGTTCCGGATGGCCACCGTTCCTTTTCGCAGGTTCATGGCAGTGGGATTCGCCCCTCCGGATACTGCCAGTTCGCTGTCCGCCGAGAGCATGGCGGCCGTGCCGGACTGAAAGTGCATGATGGCAACCGAGGCGCTCCCTGTCGTGATGACGTCGCCCGCAAAGAACGCCGTCCCCGAAGGCGTGGCCTGCTGGTCGATTCGGACCTCGCCCTTCGCAGCAACAAACCCCAGCGGACGGAGTCCTTCCTGGCGCCCCGCTGCAAAGGCGCCGACGCCTGCCAGAAGAAGAATCGCCGCTACCCATCCCAATGTACGTCGCCCGGACATGACTTGCCCTCCTTCGGACCCATTCGACACGGTCGCCTGCCTTTCCTGCAGAGTCGTCGCTCTTCGCCCCGCGGGCTCACGCCTCCTCAATTCACCTTCAGCGTGAGGTTAGTGGTATTGGTCAGCGTGCCCGGCGTTGAACCCTGCGCGGCGGTGTACGTGCCGGTAATCGTCAGGCTGAACGTCCCCGCCGGCGTCCCGCCGGAATTGAACGTCGTCATCCCGCCGCCTCCGCACGAGGCCCACAACAGCAGCGCCAGCATGGCGGCAGCCAGGGCCAGGCGCTGTAACACCGGCGACCGTCGGAGCCGAGACGCCGCTGCCACAGCCAGCATCACCAGCAATCCGAACATCAGCATCAGCACGCCACGCCCACCTCTGCTGCCGAAACCGAGGGGCAGGTTCGTCGCCGGAGGCGTCGCGGCCCGCCCTGTGGTTGTAACCCGCACCTTGACCTGCGCCAAGTTCGAGCCATCCAGTGTCACGGACGAGGGCTCGACCATGCACCTTGCTCCGCGCGGCGCGCCGCTGCACGAGAGGGACAACGCCCCGGCCAGGCCGTTAACGGGTCGAATCGCAAGCGAGTAACTCGCCGTCTCGCCCGCCCGAATTGTGGCCGAGTCCGGCGCCTGCGTGAAG
This sequence comes from Terriglobia bacterium, assembly GCA_041946825.1. Classification (GTDB taxonomy): domain Bacteria; phylum Acidobacteriota; class Terriglobia; order UBA7540; family UBA7540; genus CAZTHM01. The sequence continues at coordinate 62,089 of JBHGBD010000025.1, forward strand.
GCGAAATCCGCAAACCGCACGGTGATTCGCTCCGAGGCTGTCCGGAACTCGCTCACCGACGTCACCTGGACATCGACCGAATCGTTTGTCACCGCCCGCAAGTTGCTGACCCGCAGCGTGCTCGAACCGCTCGGGGCGATCATTGCCGGATTCAGCGCGCACGCCGCCGGGTTCTTCACCGAGCAGGTCAGGTTCAAGCTCACCGGAGAGCAACTCGGCTTGCCGTCCTGAATCGCGAAGTCCTGCGCGTCCGCCCCCCGCAGCAGCGTCGCTGTGTGCACCGCCACCAGCAGCGTGCAAGGTGGCGTCCCTGTTCCTGTCACCGTGACGGCGTTCCCCGTCGAGGCCGGACTGGTCGTCACGGTTAAGAGATCCTCGGTCACGCCCTGGGCGTTGGGGATGAACTTGACGTGCAGGCACGCCAATGAGGCTCCCGCCGCCAGCGTCGTCGGGCAGTCGCTGGTCACCGTGAATGGCGATCCGGCCGAAAACGCCGCGCCCACAAAGGTCAACGGAATGTCGCCCGAGTTGGTCACCGTAACATCTTTTGTCGGGCACAAAGAATAACCCACTGGATTCCCAGGGAAGTTCACCGTCGTCAGCGTCATCGCCGGCGTCCCTGTCCCGGTGCCGGTCAGGCTGACGACGTGCGGGCTTGCGGCGGCATCGGTCGAGATACTCAGCGTTCCAACGCGAGCGCCAAGCGCCGTCGGAGTGAACTCGACATCAATGAAGCAGCTATTCCCCGGCGTAATGGGGGTGGTTGTGCAATTCTGGAAGGCGTCGGTGAAGTCGCCCGAAAATGTAATTCCGGTTACGTTCAGGCTGACGCTGGGGCTGGCATTGTACAGTGAGATCCTCTGCGTGGTGCTCGAGGTTCCCAGCAACTGATTGCCAAACGTCAAGTTGTATGGGATGACCAGTGCCGAGGTGTTGATCAGAACGGAAAGCGATCCGGCCACCGCCAGATCGGGCTTCCCGTCGGCGTTGAGGTCTAAAGCACCCACGTCGGTGGGTGTGCCACTGGCAGGGAAGTTGTCTCCTTGGACCCGAAACGTTCCATCGCCGTTTCCGATCAAGATCCAAACCACGCCCGTGGACTGGTCTGCAACTGCCAGGTCGAACTTTCCGTCGCCGTTGAAGTCGGCCGTGGTGACGGCACGCGCACCCGTCGCCGTGTAGTCAGTCCGAGTCGGGAATCCGCCGGAACCATCGTTCAGGAAGACGCCCACAGAATTTGAACCGTTCTGAGCCACCGCAATATCGTCGTAGCCGTCGCCGTTGAAGTCCGTGATCGCCATCCGGCCGTTGGGAAAGCTGCCGGTCGGGTAGCTCACGGCGTTCTGGAAGGTTCCGTCGCCGTTGCCCAGCAGGATCGAAAGTTGGCCGATATTGCTCAGCACCGCGAGGTCGTGGTTGCCGTCATTGTTGACGTCAACTCGCGCAATCGTAGCAGGATTGATGGGCACCGTGTAAGAGACGGGGCTCTGGAAGTTTCCTCCGCCCGTTCCCAGGAGGACGGCCACGGTTGTTCCCGCGCCGCCTCCCCCTTCCGCAATCGCCAGGTCACGAATCCCATCGTGGTTGAGGTCTCCCACCACAACACTGTTCGGCCCGTTAAAGGTTCCCAAACTGACGGCTGCCTGGAAGGTTCCGTTGCCGTTTCCGACCAAGAGCTGAACGGCTCCAGCCGAAGGATTGGCCGCATTCTGGTCGGTCACAATCAGATCGGGAATGCCGTCTCCGGTCACATCCTTGGCTTCGACCGACGTCGGTTTCGGCCCGGCGGGGTAGCTTACGCCCGCCTGGAAGGTCCCATCGCCCTTTCCCAGGAAGACAGTAACGTCGTTGGAGCCGTAATTGGCAAGGACGATATCCACCTTTCCATCCGAGTTGAGGTCGCCCGCCGTCCCGCCGAAGGGTGTTGTGCCCGTGGCGTAGTCAACTTTCGGCGCGAAGGCAACGAGGGTATTGGTTGCCAGAACGAATCCGCTGCCCGCCAGGGTCATCACCGCCGGGCTACCCGCTCCGTCGTGCTCAATCTTGAGTTGGCCCTGGTTCGGGATCGAGCCTGGCGATTCGGGAGTGAATGTCAGATAGATCGCGCAGCTCGCTCCCGCCGCCAGCGAACCGTGCGCGGGGCAGGTAGTCCCGGAAGCGAAATCGTAGTTGCCCTGCAATTCGACGTTGTTGATGCCCAGTGGTCCCGTGCCGGTGTTGGTCAGCGTGAACAGTTCGGGGGGAAATGTAGTTCCAACCAGGAGACTGCCGAAGTTGAAATTGCCAGGCAGGCCGGTTAGGACGCCCGCGGAGACTCCCGATCCACTCAAGCTGATATTAACCAAGGGGGTCGTGGGGTCGTCGGAATTGATCGCCAGGGTGCCGGTGAAAAGACCGATCGCGTCCGGCTGGAAGGCCACGTACAAGTTACAGCCATTAGTGGGGCCGGGGGAAAGAACGAACGTCCCAATGGGGCAACTCCCACCACCGCTGAGCGCTTGAGAAAAGGGGGCAGCCACGCCGACGGCCACGGTGAGTGGGCCATCACCGTTGTTGGTCACTGTCATGGGCGCCAACGCTGAGTTGTTCCCGACCAACACTTGACCAAAATTGATTGGGCTGGTGGGACTGACTAAGATGACGGGCTGAGTCCCGACTCCCGTCACCGTCACGCTTTGCGTGGATGAGGCGACGCCCCTGGAATTGTCCACGAAGCTCAACCCGGCTCCTCGATTGCCCGCCGCCGTCGGCTCGAAGAAGACGGTCCGGGTGCAGGACGCTCCCGCCGCCAAGGAGGTTCCGCATGGAGTAGCGATGCTGTCGTTCCAGGTGAAGTCGCCGGATGTTCCCGGGAAGTTGGTACTCTCGGTAACGGGGAAACCCGTAAACGTGAGCGGCGCATCGCCAAGGTTCGTCAGGGTTACGCCGGGCGGGCATGCGGTCGGGCTGGGGAACGAAGTGATATTCTGGCTTCCGCAATCCAGGGTCGCCGCTGAAAGTTGAGCAACCGGCAGGGCGAGGCCCGTGAACTTCGCGACGTAGGCATCGATCCCTCCGCCGGATGTTCCTTGAAAGGCGCCCGCCGTGGCGGGAAAGTCAGTCGAATCGGTAGTCCCCGCCACATAGGCCTGTCCCGACGGATCCACGGCAATGGCAAAGGCGTCCTCTGTTCCCGTGCCGCCCAGGTAGTCGCCAAAAATCAGCCCCGTAAGCGAGGAGTTGAACTTGGCAACAAACGCATCTGCTAGCGCGTTCCCACAGCTCGCGCAACTGCCCTGGATGGGGCTGGCCGTGGGGAAATCGGTCGAAAGGGTATATCCGGAAACGTAGATACTCCCATTCGTGTCGCGCGCAAGGTTCTGGGCAATATCCACATCGGTGCCCCCCAGGAAGGTAGAGGCGAGAAGGGAAGCTCCCGTAGAGTCAATTTCCGCGACGAAGGCGTCGTCCGAGCCTGCGAGGTTGGCTTGATACGCGCCTGCGGTGGTCGGCAAATTAGAGGAATTTGTTTGGCCACCTACATAAACGTTTCCAGAACCATCGAGGGCGATACTTCCAATTCCCGGGACGTCGTTTCCGCTTCCGCCCAGGTACGTCGAGAAGATGGCAGGTCCCGCCAAGGTACCGTCGAGCTTGGTAACAAAGGCATCGCCGCAGAAGGTCGAGGCGGCGTCGCAACTGGCCGTTTCGCCGCCAAAGGTGCCTTGATAGGCCCCGGCTGTGGTGGGGAAGTCAGAGGATTGCGTTACACCTGCGGAATAAACATTTCCGGAGCCGTCGAGGGCGATTCCAAATATATAGTCGGCCTGGCTGCCCCCCAAATAGGTGGCGTAATCGAGCGTGGACCCGTCTGCGCTCAGCCGGGCCAAATAGCCGTGCGGGCACGCAAACGTTGAGGAAATCCCGCACGTCCCGGCGGGGGAAGTTTCCAGGAAAGATCCTACGGTCGTTGGGAAATCGGTCGAATAGGTATATCCGCCCACATAGGCGTTTCCGGATGGGTCGATGGCGATGCTTGTTGCCTGCTCGAGGCTCGTACCCCCGAAGCGAGCCGAGTAAACCAGGTCCGACCCGTCGGGCAACAGCTTGGCCACGAACAACGTGCCTGCTACGGTGGTATAAGCTCCCGCGGTAACCGGAAAGTCAGTGGAAGAAAACGTAAATCCGGTCAGATAGGCGTTACCGGAAGAGTCGACGGCGAGCGCGTCAACCTCGTCAGCGGCGGACCCGCCCAAGTAGGTGGAATACACCAGGGACGTGCCATCAGCACTTAATTTGGCGATGAAGCCGTCGGCCACGGGCTGAAGAATGTCCGCGAGAACAACCAGCGTCGGATTGCAGGCGCCATCCGTACCGCAAGTAGGGTCGTAGCCGGTTGGCGGGTTGGGTGGAAAATCGGCCGACGTCGTGCGCCCAGCAACAAAGGCATAGGCGCCTCCGGCGCCGTCATCAAGGACGCGGAGGGCCAATCCATAGTCCGCTGAGCTGCCTCCCAGATAGGTGGCGTAACTCAAGACCGGGTCGATGATTAAGGGCAACGATCGGTCATAGGAGGCGAGTTCGAAGGAGACTTCGTATTGGTGATTGGTGATTTGTGAATTGCTGGCCGTCCGGAGAATGTACTTTCCATCCACATATTCCCGGCCGTCCTTGGTCCTTTGTCCTTCGTCCTTGGCCTCTGCCGACAGCCGACTGCCGACTGCCGACTTCTCCTGGTAAACAGCGGGCTTATGGAACCGCACTTCGCCGCCCTCGATGCGGAGAACGAGGTCTCCATTCTCATCGATCCGGGCACTCTCTGTCCCCTGCAAGGCGAATCGGATGGCATTGGGATCAGCGCCGGGCGCGATGGTCCAGTCGTACTCGAGTTGTCCCTGGTTCCCGTAGTAGACGAGGTCCACGCCGGGATAGACTTCGGTGTATCGGACCCTGGCATAGTTCGGCACACCAGTGCGCCACCGCTTGCGATCATTGCCGATTAAGTAGTTGCTCTTGCCGGGCAACTCGTCCAAACCCTGAACGAGCGGGTCCGCCTTCGCGCCCAGCAGCTTCATCCGCAGAATTGCCGGAGTTGGCGCTTCGGCGTCTGCGGCTCGTGCCGCGGCTCGATCCGGCATCAGGCCGTTCACTTTTCGGCCTTCGACTTTCGACTTTCGACTCGCGCTTTGCAGCGAAAGCACCGCTTCGTCGGGCGTCAGGAATAGACCATACCCGCGGCCGCGGGAAAGGAATTTGACCTGGTGGTCCGTCTGCCCCTGATTGGCCTCGAACCTCATGGGCAGCTTGCCATACGCCTCGACCAGCTTGGTCTTGGCTGCGGCGTCCGGCGCACCGGAGCGCGGCGCAGTCGCCGCGGGCTCCTCCTTGCCGACGCCAACCACAGGCTTCACTTCCGCGGCCCGTTCGCCCGCCAGGGCGAGCACCGGCAAAGTTGCCGCTAACCATAGGACATCCCGCAGGAGTCTATTTACTAGTCTGTAAATAACAGAACGCTTAGGCCGTGCAAACATGTTGCGGACCCCCAGCTTGGGCATTTCTTGGTCGATGAGACCCACAGTTTGGCAGCGATTCTACACGCTTACGCAAGCAAGTCAAGCAAGATGTCGTCCGCTCCGACTCACATGAAGCTGCCACAGCGCAGAAAACTGCCTGAGCTAAGTTCGAATGTTCCTTGCAGAGGAAGAAAGCGGGGGCTACCTTTCGATGGGTAGAGCTACGTTACTACTCCAGTCGGCCCAGGAGCTGTCGTACACCCTCACGCGGGGAAATCCCATCAGCCGCAGCGCAAAATAGACCAGCGACGCCCGCATACCCGACTGGCAGTAGGTGACGACTTCGTGTTCGGGTTTGATTTCGGCCGCGGCAAAGAGCTTCTCCAGCTCCGCGCGGGGCAGAATTATTTGGAGACCGCCCGCGTCGAGGACGCGTGTCCACTCAATGTTGACCGCGCCCGGAATATGCCCGACCCGCGGACCCGTCCCTCTCTGGCCGCTGACCTCTTCGGGGGAGCGCGCATCGATCACCCTCACATTAGCGTCGGTAAGATGTTGCGCCACCCAATCGCTCGTAGCGATCAATTCTCCGCGCGCCTGCGGCTCGAAGTCGCCGGGAGCGGCGTTCGATGCCTCGGCGGTCACGCCGCGTCCCTCACCCTGCCATTTCGGGAAGCCGCCGTTCAATATCTGCACATGCTGGTGTCCAAAGAACTCCAAAACATAAAACACCCGCGCCGCGAAGCGAGTTCCCTGGCTGTCGTAAATGATCACGCGCGACGCGGAGTTGATTCCGGCACCGAGAAAGAGATCCAGTGCAAGGAAAGGGGACAACGGAAATCCTTGGCGGTTGGCTTCGACATCGTCGGTGGCAGGCGCGGGAAGATTTACGGCTCCGGGGATGTGTCCTTGGCGATACTCCTCCGGCGGGCGCGCGTCAAGCACGTGTACCTCGGGTTGACCCAGCATCTCCGCCAACTCCGCCGTCTCGATCAGCAGCGTGGCGTTGGGGTAGTCTGAAGCACTGAGGGCAAGGCTTCCAAAGAGTAGGAAGATCGGGGTCAGTGCAGTCTTTACCACCTTCATAAGTAACCTCCCCAACGGCCGGCCGGCACGCCCTCAAGCGGCTGGGGGCTTGGGGACCACCGGAGGCAGGTCCCGAGCCTGGACCTCGGATTGAAAACCCACACGTTTGTGGCTGCCGTCGCAGAAGGGTTTGTTCTCCGAGTGCCCGCAGCGGCACAGGCTGACGACCGTGCGCCCGCCCAGGCCGAACGGTCGGCCTTCCGCGTCGCAAATCGTCACCTCGCCCTCCACACGCAGTGAGCCGTTCTTATTGACGGTGATTCTAGCCACGGCACTCCTCCAGGATGGTAGCTGCCGATATCGCCGGCGGGTGTTCCGGAGCATAGGAATTTGCGCCGCGCATCGGCAACCCGAAAGGTTTGATCAGAACGAGAATCAGAATGGCCATCAGGATGAAGGCAATGACGCCGTGCAGCGCCATACACTCGCCTCGCCCCAGTTCGATGGTTCCGGCGTTGAAAGCCTTGGCGCGAAAATAGACGCGCAGGTCGAGCGCCACGAGAACCGCGACGAGGATCAGTTTCAAGTAGAGCCACGTCGCGCGCAAGGCAAATGGATCCTGGGTGAGCAGTACGATGCCGGAAATCACCATGATCGCGGCGCCGGGGTGCGCGAGGCCCTTCAAGAGTTTCATCTCCAGCCGCCCGAGCGCCGCGCGCGCCTCCGGAGAAGTCTCCTCGGTGTGTACCGCCAGCACGTGCGTCGTGGCGAGCAGGCTTCCCACCCAGAAGACTAACCCGATAATGTGAAAGACCAGCGTCCAGGCAACCATGCATCCTCTGTTGTAGCGGCGAGTTTACCCCGCCACTGTGACGGCGCTCTGTCATCGCCGCCCCGCGGTCGTCGCGGCGAGTTTACCTCGCCACTGGCGGCATGAAGCCGCCGCTACAGGAGCGACGACTAAAGTCGTTGACGCTCGCGCGCCGCATCCGCCACAATATCATTGAGTCTAGGGGAAGGAGAAGGCCCTTGCCGGAGTTTTACATTCCCGTCGGAGAAGTCGTAAAGAGCGAACCGAAATCGCGCGGCATCGAGACTCCGCGCAAGAAGAAGCCCAAGGAAATCGCCGTCATCACCGAATGCTGCACGGGCTGCGCGGGCTCGCCCGCCTGCGTGCCTTATTGCCCCGTCGCCGACTGCATGTACTGGGTCCCCGACGAGGACCACCCGCCCTTCGGCCGCATCGAAGTCGATCCGCAACTCTGTATCGGGTGCAAAAAATGCACCTCCAAAGGCCCCGACGGATCCTTCCTCGACGGCTGCCCCTGGGACGCCATCGAAATGGTCCCCACCGAAACCGTCGAATCCCGCCTCGGAACCAAGTTTCAGTATTGATGCTGGAGCGGCGATCTGCGATTGCCAAATGTCTCCTGTAGCGCCGGTCTGTGACCGGCGGGCGATTGCTACCGTTCTGCCCATCGCGCATGTCAAGCAACGCCGTACCAGACCCGACAGCAGGCGCATCCAATCGACATTTTGTCTGTCTTACCTAATTAGTTACTCATTGAACTTTAGACTTGACAATGAAACATACATAATTCACGATAGCGCCACCAAGAATACTCACAGTGCGACGCTAACGAGGTGCGCTCATGCGGCAGACTTCTTCCAGCACACGGGCGGTCGTAGTGTCTTTGCTTTCCTTCGCATCTGCATGGCTTGTGGTCCCCCCGGCACGACTGTCCGCCCAAGCAGAACTTCCTTTGCCCAGATTCGTCTACACTCTCGGTGGTGGCGGAATAACGGCCTACACCGTGGATCCCAGCAGTGGGGTGTTGACCGGCGTAGTAGC
>JBHGBD010000026.1:0-69582 GCA_041946825.1 Terriglobia bacterium
ACCGAGGCGCTGATCACCAATCTCGGCAAGATTCGCGCCCTGCGCGTCATCTCGCGCACCACCGCGATGCACTTCAAAGGAACCAACAAGACCCTGCCCGAAATCGCCCGCGAGCTGAACGTGGACGCGGTCGTCGAGGGTTCGGTTCTCCGTTCCGGCAATCGCGTGCGTGTGACGGCGAATCTCCTCCACGCTCCGACCGACCGCCACCTCTGGGCCAACACCTACGAAAGCGATATGCAGGACGTGCTCGTCCTGCAGGGCGAAGTCGCCCGCGCCATCGCTGAAGAGGTCAGAATCAAACTCACGCCGGACGAGCAGGTTCGTCTGACTGCGACGCGGCCGGTCAAACCCGAAGCCTACGAAGCCTATTTGAAGGGGTGTTTGTATGCGTCTCGATTGACGGCTAGCGAGGATGGGCGTTGGAGGGCCGTAGACCAGTTTCAACAGGCCATCAAGCTCGATCCGACGTTCGCTCCGGCTCATGCGGGGCTGGCCAGTGTTTACGCCAACCTCGGTCACACATCGTCCCTCGCCCCGATGGATGCGTACCCCCAGGCCCGTGTGGCGGCCCTGAAGGCATTAGAACTTGACAACACCTTGCCCGAGGCGCACGTCGCGTTGAGTTGGATCGAGTTGGATTTTGAGTGGGATTGGGCAGGTGCGGAAAGAGAGGCCAAGTTTGCGCTAGCTCTTAACCCGCGCAGCGTCAAAGCAATCAACAGCTACTCGCGGTACCTGACGTTCATGGGCAGGGTGGACGAAGCCATCTCAATGGCAAGACAGGCAGACCAGCAGGACCCATTTGCCCCGTCCAACTTGGCGTGGGTCTACTTCAATTCTACGCGCTATGACGAAGCGATTTCCTTCCTCCGAGACTTCGTGGCACGGGATCCGACGAGCTGGTACGGCCACTACTTTCTTGCCGGCGTGTACGCCGTCAAGGGATCCTGCGCGGAGGCGCTCAACGAGGCCGAAAAAGGCCAGTGCGGGACCGCCTGCAAGGACGTCTATGCCCTCTGCGGTCAGCGCCGAACGGCTTTACGGTACATCCGCGAAGAGGAAGCTCTTTCGAAGCGTACGTACCTGGATTTGACTTTGAACGGCTTCACTTACGCGCTTCTCGGCGACACGGACAAGGCTATCGAGTGCTTTGAAAAAGGCTACACCAACCACGCCGTGTTCATGGTCTATCTCAAAATGCTAGCGCAGTACCCCCAATTTTCGGCACTCCGCTCCGACCCGCGATTTCAGGACCTCCTGCGCCGGATGAATTTTCCACCGTAGCGCCCGCCTTCGGGCGAGCATCCCTGCCGGCCTAAAGGCCGGCGCTACGTTCCCAGTGGATCGTGGACGGCATACGGTAAACGGGGAGGCGCCCCGCGGCGCGGGCGGCGATTGCCTCGCCAGCCGCGAGCGCGTACACTTGTCCGGCCGCGCGGGAGAAACCGCGGGCAGGAGCGAAGACACATGTATCGAAAGCATGCAATGGCAGTGGCGGGGACTCGTCTTGTAGTGCTGATGGGCGTGGGGCTGCTATTCCATGGGGTATCGAGCTCTGCGGCGGAGAAGAAGCCGTTCCAGTGGCCGGCGGGAAAGCGTTTGGCGATCAGCCTCTCTTTTGACGACGCGCGGCTGAGCCAGCCGGACGTCGGCCTGCCGTTGCTCGAACGGCTGGGAGTGAAGGCAACGTTCTTTGTCGAGCCGCGCAACGTCGAGCCGCGCCTGGAGGGCTGGAAGAAAATCGTCGCTGCCGGGCACGAGATCGGCAATCACTCGCAATCGCATCCCTGCACGGGGAATTACGCATTCTCGCTCTCGAACGCGCTGGAAGATTACTCGCTGGAGCGCATGGCCAAAGACCTGGACGGCGGCGCCGCTGACATCGAGCGCCTGCTGGGCGTGAAACCAAGGACTTTCGGCTACCCGTGCGGGCTCAAATTCGTCGGGCGGGGGCGCGACGTGCGAAGTTACGTCCCCCTGATCGCCGAGCGCTATCTCGTGGGGCGCGGGTACATGGACGAGGCGGCGAATGACCCGGCGTTTTGCGACCTGGCACAGGCCATGGGCACACCCTTTGACGATACGGATTTCGCCGGGATGAAGAAGCAGATTGACCAGGCCGCCAAGGACGGGCGATGGATCATCTTCGTCGGGCACGAAATCGGCAAGAAAGGTTTCCAGGTCACCGACACCGCGGCGCTTGAAGAATTGTGCAAATACGCCCAGGACCCCGCCAACGGTATCTGGATCGATACGGTCGAGAACATCGGAGAATACGTACAGAAGCAGCGGGAAGGAAAGTAGGTTTCAGGTTCCGGGTGTCGGGTGTCAGGATGCCTCGATCATCCGGCGCATTCGCTGAGCAACCCAATCCACCGCAATGCGAATCAGCGCCTCGCCTTTATCGGCGCGGGCCTTGAGCGATTCGGCGTAATACCGCCGGTCCTCGGCCGCGTCCTTCGGGTCTTTCAGGTTCAGCCTAACCTTTTCGTAATCCACGGCGTCGCGGTGGATGCGTTCGGGGAAAGCCGCCAGCGCGAATGAAGTCTCGAACTCCGCCGAGTGGCCGGGAATATTCTCGGCTCCGCTTTCCATCAGCCTTTTGCCCTCCTCGCGGTTCGCGCCGTCGGCAAAGGCGTCCCAGTAAGAACAAGCTTCGATATTCGCGCCGAGCTTTTGGCGGAATTCTTCCATGTGCTCCTTGAGCGGCTGGTCGTTTCCGCCGTGGCCATTGACGATGAAAATCGTCCTGAGGCCGTGGTGGCGCAGGCTGTCGCAGAGGTCGTAAACCATGGCGAGGAAAGTTTCGGGGCGAAGCGTGAGCGTTCCCGGGCGCTCCATCCAGTAGGGCGAGATGCCCACCGGCACCGGGGTCGCTACGATCACCTGTGGCCAAAGCGCCAGCGCCGCCTGCTGCGCCACGAGTACCGCACTGGCGGTATCCTGAATCATCGCCAGGTGCTCGTTGTGCTGCTCGGTGCTGCCGGTGGGGAGGATGGCGGCCTTCAGGCGGCCGGCCTCGAGCGCCTGGCGAATTTCCCGGCGGGTGCTCTCCCAGAGCAGGACTTTCCGCGGATCAATGTAGCCCCCGCTAACCCGCGCGAGGCTCGAAGCAGATGGGATTACGGCTTTTGCGAGTCTCGGGCTAGCCGCGACGCCGGTCAGAGCGGCCAGAAAGGAGCGGCGGGGGTTGGATGGTTGCATCGCAGAACCTCCTTGGGGAGTTTTCGGCCCCCGACCGTGGAGGCCGGCAACCTGCATATTTTGCTTGACAAACCAGGCGGATGCTACTACATATTGTGTCACGGACGCGCCCGGCTTCAATATCTTGGCCATCGCGCGCATCTAAAATTTCCCAAGAGGAGGGGATTAAACAGATGGCAGCAAAGAAAAAGGCAAAGAAAAAGAAGAGGTAGCACTACCCCAATTCCAGGTTTCCTCCTTTCCCCAGGCCCGCTTCCCCGAGCGGGCCTTTTTTTCGGTGGTTAACAACCTAGGCAAGCTTCTGAGCTAGAGGCCAGAATACGAGGCGCGGCCGGATGCGCGGCCCCCCGCGCGCCTACGTGAATTTGACCTGCACGTCTTCGCGGTCGGTGGCTGAGGCTTCAAAGAGCGCGTGAGGCCGCAGGCCCATGAAGCCGGCGACGAAGTTGGCGGGGATTTGGGCGATGCGGATGTTGAACTGGTTCACGTCCTCGTTGAAGGTGGTGCGCATGCCGGCGATCTTGGTTTCGAGTTCGCTGATGCGCCCCTGGAGCTGCATGAAGTTGGTATTGGCCTTCAAGTCGGGGTAATTCTCGGCGACCGCAAAGAGCGTCTTAAGCGCGCCGCTGATCATGTTGTCGGCCTGCATCTTGTCAGCGGGCGTGGTGGCGCGCATGTAGGCGGTACGGGCGTCGGTGATGGCTTGGAGAGTCTTCTGCTCGTATTGCATGTAACCCTTGCAGGTGTCAATCAACTTGGGCAGCTCGTCATGCCGCTGCTTGAGGATGACGTCGACGTTGGCGAAAGAGCGGTCGATGTCGTTCCTGAGCGTCACCAGATTGTTGTAGATGCCGACAATGTAGAGAATGATTCCGACAACCACCAGGCCGAACACCACCAGCACGCCGAGCGCGATCACCCAACCGATCACCAGCATGGCAAGCGACATTGGCATTCCTCCCAGAAACCGATTTCGCGCCGGGGGCGCGTTCAGGCCATTTTCACTTCCACGTCGCGGCGGTCTTCCTCCGTCACCTTGAACAGGTCGCGCCGCTGCAAGCTCAGCATCCGGGCGATAAAGACGTCGGGCAATTGCTGGATGCGGATGTTGTAAGTGTTGACGTCGTCGTTGAAGAACTCGCGGCGGTCGGCGATCCGCTCCTCCAGCTCTGAGATGCGCTTCTGAAGCTGCATGAAATTGTTATTGGCTTTCAGGTCGGGGTAATTCTCGGAGACCGCAAAAAGGCTCTTCAGCGCCCCGGTAATGAGATTATCGGCCTGCGCCTTCTCCGTCACGGTCGAGGCTTTCATGAAGGCGGTGCGTGCTTCGGTGATCATCTGCAGGGTCTTCTGCTCGTACTGCATGTAGCCCTTGCAGGTCTCGATGAGCTTGGGCAGTTCATCGTGCCGCTGCTTGAGCAGGACATCAATGTTCGCCCACGCCTTGTCCATATCGTTCCGCAGCCGCACCAGGCTGTTGTAGATCGTGATGAGGTAGATGAACACTCCCACTACGACCAGGACCACGACCAGTCCCACCAGAATCATCACACCAACCACGGGATCCCTCCCTGTTGTCTTGCCGGTTGCTGAACCGTAGAAAGGAAAACTGTCTTATCAGTAGAGATCTGTTCCAGCCAAGCTTGCGACATCCTAGCTAAAACTTAGGCGGCTGTCCAGCGATGCCACACGTAGAGGCGGCTTCATGCCGCCACCTCGCCGGGGGGCGAGATAAACTCGCCGCTACTCAGAACAACAATCCGAGCTTGCCGAGGATGATCGCCAGGCAGACCAGCGAGAGCGCCGCCCCGCCAAAGATCATCTTCAAGGATTTGTTGCGCACGGTGCGCTCCACTTCGCGCTCGCTGCGCGAAGAGATGAGGAAGGTGGGCTCGTTTTGGCCTTTGAGAATCATGTTCCGGTCGTGCTCGTCCCGGGGGTTGGGATTCTCGGCGCAGGTGCCCGTGATGTCGTACGCCTGGCCGGGAACGATGCAGTATTCGGTCAGGCGGTAGCGGCCCGAGGCGGCGCTGAAGACCATCCGCACCGCCGAATCGCTGGCGTCGAGCGCTCCGGCGGCGGCGAGGAAGTGCTTCTGCTCATCGAGGGGGGCGAAGGACGCGGCGCGCTGCATTCCGGCAATGAATTCGGGGCTGCCCTGCGGATGCTCGAAGGCCCCGAGTGCGGCGAGCCGAGCCTGCTCCTTCTGCGGATCCGATTGCGGGCCCATCTCCTGGAGGTGCTGCCGCAACCGGGGAGCCATCAGTGCCGTCATGCGCTGCTGGAACTGCGCCCCGCCGGGAGTGGTGCTGAACAGGTCGAGGAGTTTCAGCCGGGTTTGCTCGTGCGCCGGATCGGAGCGCGGGCCAAGAAACTGGATTCCACGCGCGAAGACGTTCGTCACCGCGTGCACGTTGGCCTGCGAAACGTATTGTAGGAGCTCCTTGTCGCTCGCCGCGCCGGCCAATCCGCTGCGACCCGAGCCCGGCCCCGCCTCGCACCGTGCGTTCTGCGGCAAATCAAGCTCGGCGTCTTTCGGCTCGACCAGAACTTTGCCGCTCGCGTCCTGCATGTAGAAGGGCGTGCCCTGGATGTCTGTGCGGGAGTGGACCCAGTGGCCTCCGCTGCTCTTTTCATTGCGTTTCCAGTGCTCGATGTCCACTTTGAAGAGGCAGCAGGGGGTGTGCGTGACCGGGCTGGTGAGGAGGTCCGCCGCCTGGGCCGCCTGGCCGTGAATTTCAACCAGGCCCATCGGCATGCTGCGGATAGGGATTTCGGGAGTGTCGGCGATGACGCGGTACTTGCGAAATTCGCGGAAGCCCTTCAAGAAGATCCAAATACCGGCGCCGAATCCGAGGGCGGAGTAGAAGTAGAGCTTCCCGTCGTCATGTGCCATGAAATGAGCCCTTGAGGAGAAAAGATCGTAGCAGAAAGCGGTGTGGGCTGTCCAGATGTGGCGCCGCGCTTCCGGGCGCCAGGCCAGCCACGTGCCGGGCTGAAGCCCGGGGCTACGTCGGATCACGACTCGCCCGCTCAGAACAACCCAAACTCGTTGAGCAGGATTCCCAGGCAAACCACGGAGAGCGCCGCGCCGCCAAAGATGTACTTGAAGGAAAGGCGGCGCAGATATTTCTCCACCTCTTCTTCCGTCCGCCAGGAAATGTGGAACGTCGGCTCGTTTTCGCCCTTGAGGATGATGTTCCGGTCGTCCTCGTCGCGCGGGTGGGGGTTCTCCGCGCAGGTGCCCGAGATGTGATATTTCTGCCCCGGCACGACGCAGAATTCGGTCAGGCGGAACCTCCCGCTCCCCCCTCCCACTGAGAGCCGGCGGAAGAACGAGAAGGTCTTCACGACCGTGGTCTGCTGCGCGCGCCGATCGAGGCGCATTTGGCGGCGGAGATTTTCCATTTCCACCCGCATTTCATCCCCTGTCAGGGCCTGGGGCGGACCGCTTTCCGCCGCCGGGGCAGCGGGCGCGGGCGGGGTGGCCGAAACGAAGTGCGGCACCGCCGTGCCCGCGGCCACGCGCTCGGTGTACGTGTCGCCGTAGCGTTCCACCTTGCACTGCTCTTTCAGGTCGAGTTCGGCGTTGACGGGGCGTACACGCACCTTGCCGGTGGCATCCTCAAGGTAGAAATCAATCCCGTTCACATCGGTGGCGAAATGCGACCAGCTCTCGCGCCCTTTCGAATCCTTGGTGCGCTTCTGGATCACCACGCGGTACCAGAAGCATGGCGTGTGGCTGACCGGGCTCGAGACGAGTTGCTCGCCGCGCGCCGTGCCGTAAATTTCCACCAGCCCCATTGCCATGCTGCGAATCGGGATGACGGGCGTGTCCGCCATCAGGCGGTACTTGCGGAACTCGCGGAAGCCTTTGACGAAGAGATAAATCCCCGCGCCGAATCCGATCGTCGGATAAAGTATGGAATCGCCGTCTGATGACATGGAGCCTTCGAACCGTGGGCGCTATCCTACGATATGTCTTAACGAATGTCCATGGCGTCCGTGCTCGCCACGCTACCCAAGCGCGACGCTCTTCAGTATGATGAACGGCGGTGGAGCCCTTTCGCATTCTCGAGCACACCGCCGACATCGGTTTCGAGGCGTTCGGCGCAACACAGGAGGAAGTCTTCGCCAACGCCGCGCGGGCGCTTTTCCACATCATCGTCGAGCTCGGCTCGGTCGCCCCGCGCGAAACGGTCAGCCTGCGTGTTGAAGGCGCCGACCCGCCCAGCCTGCTCGTCAATTGGCTGAGCGAGTTGCTTTACCTTCAGGACACCGAGGGCTGGCTGTTCAGCGAATTTGCGATAAACTCTCTCTCGGAAAAATCAATCACGGCTGCCGTGCGCGGCGAGAAGGCAAGCCCGGGACGTCACCAGTTGAAGCTGCTCGTCAAGGCGATCACGTATCACCAACTCGTGCTCGAACCCATCGCCAACGGCTGGCGCGCGCAGGTCTATGTGGATATTTAAGAGCAGTCGAAAGTCAAAAGTTGAAGAGTCGAAGGTCGAATGAGTTGAAAGTCGAAAAGTCGAAGGTCGAATGAGTTGAAAGTCGAAGAGTTGAAGGTCGAAGAGTTGAAAGTCAAAGAGTCAAAGCTTACGAGCGATTGGGGCTTTTTCCCCCGTCTACTGCATACCGTCTACTGCCTACTGCTTTCCGCCTCCTGCCTACTGCCTCCGGCCTACTGCCTTCCGCCTGCCCGCGGGCTCTACGAAATCCGCGAAGTCAAGCCCGGCGTCTTCATCTGGGTGCCGGAGGCCATCCTCGATCAGGACGGCGATCCGCAATTCAATCGCACCGGGACGGCGGGCTTCCTCATCCTGTCGGACGGGGTCATCGTGGTGAACACCACCAACACTCCCGCGCACGCGCGCGAGCTGCTCTACGAAATCCGGCAGCGCACCGAGCTGCCCGTACGCTACGTCATCAACACCGACGCGAATCCCGACCTGATGCTGGGCAACGAAGTTTTCGTGGACCAGCAGGCCATCATCGTCTCGAGTTCGCCCGCTGCGGTAGAAATGCACCAGTACGCGCGCCAGCTCGCGCAGCGCTTGCGGGAAGACGAGAACTGGCGGCTCCAGGCGCGCATGCGCGGCATCCACCCTACAATGCCCCGGCAGACCTTCGATCGCGACATGACAATCCGCATGGGCGGGCAGGAAATCCGGCTCTTTGCAATGCCCGCTGCCCATTCCCCCGGCAACGCCGTCGTCTACGTTCCCGCCGCAAGGGTCCTCTTCCTCGGCCATCTCTTCGAGAACGGATTCTTCCCGCGCCTCGCATCGAGCGACGTGCGCCAGTGGATTGGAACGCTCCGGCAACTCGAATCGTGGGACGCCGACATCTTCGTTCCCGCCCACGGGGCTCCGGGCGACAAGCAGCAATTGGCGGAATTTCGCGCCTTCCTCGAATGGCTGGTGACTGAAGTCGAAACGCGCATCCAGGCGGGTAAATCGTTGGCGGATATCAGGCGGGAAGTTAACCCCGGCGAGAACTTCAAATGGGGCGCGCGCGAGCTGGCCCCCCAACTGGTCGAGGAAGTTTACCGGCAGCTGGAGCAGGCCCGGCCGGCGCCTGCCGCGAGTCCAGAACCGTAGGAGTGGCGGAAGGACTCGACCCGAAATCCCACCAAGGAGGAACACGATGAACCGATCACGAAGGGAATTGTGCCTGATGCTGCCCGCGCTGGCGGCGGCAAAGCTTCCGGCCGCCGAACCGAAACGGCTGGCTTCGAAGGTCGCGCGCTTCGAGGACCTGCCGGTGAATTCGAGCGGTGGCAACCGCTTCCGTGGCATCCTCGAGGGTGTGACTCACGACGGTCATACGATCGAGGTCCACGCGACCGAACTCGGTCCCGGCAACATGCCGCACCCGCCGCATCGCCACCAACATGAGGAGATGTTTCTGCTGCGCGAAGGGACGGTGGAGCTGACCGTCAACGGCAAGACCACGCGACTGGGACCCGGCGGCGTCGGCTTCATCGCCTCGAACGACGAGCACGGGATTAAGAACGTCGGTTCCACACCCGCGCAGTATTTTGTGATCGGACTGGGACGGGACTAGGTTGGTCGTCCTCCTGGCGCGGGGGTGGCGTCGTGCGGCCCTCCAACCGATATCCCATGTTGCTTGACGTGGTGTCGGGGCTCGGGGTATCGTAAACGATTGACCCAATGAACAAATTCTGTTTCGGGAGCGACGGCCTTTGAAACGAACCTATCAGCCCAACCGACGGCGTCGGGCCAAGACTCACGGATTTCGCGGGCGCATGGAAACTCCCGGCGGGCGCAAGGTCTTGAAACGCCGGCGGCAGAAGGGCCGCCACCGCTTGACCCCATGATCCCGCCAAGCGGGAACGGGCCCCGGACTTTCCCCAAGGACTCGCGCCTTCTGAACCGCAGCGACTTTCGGAAAGTTTACGACGAGGGGCAGCGCCGGAGCGCCTCACTATGCGCGGTCTTCTTCCGACCCAACGGGCTCTCGCGGACGCGGCTGGGTATCACCACCCCGGCGCGCCTGGGCAAGGCCGTGCTGCGCAACCGCGTCAAGCGCCGCCTGCGGGAAGTCTTCCGCCTGAATCGCGCGGCGATTCCGGCGGGATGGGACATCGTCCTGAATCCGCGCGAAGCAGTGGCGAAAGTTCCGTTTGCGACTCTGACGCGCGAACTGTTGCGGCTTATTCCTACTCAGCCACCGGATCCTCCGGGGAGAAGAACCTGATGAAATCGCTGGCGCTGGGATTGATTCGTTTCTATCAGTCCAGCCTGTCGCCGGCGCTGCCGTCGTCCTGCCGCTATTATCCTTCCTGCTCGGCCTTTGCGTACGAGGCGGTGGAGAGGTGGGGACTGCGGCAGGGAATCCTGATGGCTCTACGGCGCCTCGCGCGCTGCCATCCCTGGGGCGGGCACGGGTACGACCCGGTTCCTTAAGAGCAGGATTCGGGATTCAGGATTTAGGAGTCAGGACGAAAGACCCGGAAAGTCCCGATGTTAGGCAAGGCTTCGGCGTGTTGAATCCGCTGAGCCAGGCGTCATAGAAGTTGCGCCTGAATCCTGAATCCCAAATCCTGACTCCTTTTTTCAAAATGGACGACACCAACAAGCGAGTCCTGATAGCCTTTGCTCTCTCTTTCGTCATCCTGATCGGGTGGCGGTATGCCTTCCCCCCTCCGCCTGAGCCCGTTCCGCCCAAGAAGCCCGCGCCCACGGCGCCCGCTCAGCCTTCCGCTCCGACTCAAGCGCCCGGCAGCGCGCAGGCTGCGGGCGCAGCCGCGAAATCCGCGTTGCCACCGCCTGCCGTGACTCTCCCTGTTCAGCAGGGAACGAAGGCCGAAGAGATCGCAGTTGAAAGCGATCTCTATCGTGTGACCCTTTCGACCGAAGGCGGTGTCGTCAAAAGCTGGATCCTGAAGAAGTTCCAGGACGAGCACGGCAAGCCGCTCGACGTCGTGAACGGCCCGGCGTGCGAAAAGCTGGGCTTTCCGCTGAATTTGATGGTGGGCGACGCCGAGACAGGCAAGAAGATCAATTCCGCGCTTTTCGTCGCCTCGCCCGGCGGCTCGTTGCTTCAGGCTCCCGCCAAACTCGAGCTGGCCTTCAGCGACGGGAAGATTCAGGTCAAAAAGCGACTGGAGTTCGGCTCGGGTTATGAAGTGCGCGTGGAAGTCAGCGCCTTCGACGGCCAGCGCAATCTTCCCGTCGAGGTCGCTTGGCCAGGTGGCTTTGGAGACCAATCGCTGCTGCCGGCGGTTAAGGAATCGCTCGACCACGTTATCCATGGGCTCTCAGAAAAGCCCGAAAGGCTGGTGCAGCATAAAATCGAAGCCGACCAGATGTTCCCCGGCCCGCAGCAGTTAATGGGCATGGATGATCGCTATTTCCTCGCCATCTTCATCCCCGACGCCCCCGACCAGGTCGCGCTGCGCGTCGGCCGGCGTACCTGGAACCCTCCCGACTGGAAGGAGAAGGAACCGCCCAAGGCGACCTTCGTCGGCCTCAGTGGGCAAGGAGCGAAACCCCTCGCCTTCCGGCTCTTCGTCGGGCCGAAAGACCTGGACGTG
The DNA here is from genome assembly GCA_041946825.1 of Terriglobia bacterium. GTDB lineage: Bacteria > Acidobacteriota > Terriglobia > UBA7540 > UBA7540 > CAZTHM01. Next base: position 11,270 of record JBHGBD010000026.1, read on the forward strand.
CTGCGCGCGGTGAGCCCTCCACTGGACCACGTGGTGGATTTCGGATGGTTCAGCTTCGTGGCCAAGCCGCTCTTTCTCGCCATGCGCTACATCCACGACCGCTGGGTTCACAACTACGGCTGGGCCATCATCCTGCTGACGGTCATCATCACCCTGGCGATGTTCCCCCTCAAGCTGAAAAGTATCCGCTCGGCGCAGGAAATGCAGAAAATCGCTCCCATCGTCAAGGGAATCCAGGAGAAGTACAAGGAATACAAGTTCAATGACCCCCGCAAGCAGAAGATGAACCAGGAAATCATGAAGCTCTATCAGGAGCACCATATCAACCCCCTGGGCGGGTGCCTGCCCATGGTCCTGCAACTCCCGTTTCTGTACGGGTTTTACAAGGTGCTGGACCTTTCCATCGAGCTGCGCCACGCGCCGTGGTTCCTCTGGATTAAGGATCTCTCCGCGCCCGATCATATGTACATATTACCTTCTCTGATGATTGTAACAATGTTTATCCTTCAGAAGATGACACCGGTGGCCACCGCCGACCCCGCGCAGCAGCGCATGATGATGATCATGCCGCTGATTTTTGGCATCATGTTCTTCAAATTCGCCAGCGGGCTGGTGCTTTACTGGCTCACGAGCAACGTGGTCGGGATCGCGCAGCAGGTTTTCATCAACCGCATGATGCCGGCGCCCCAGAAGCTCCCGGTGGCGCCGAAGAAGGTTAAGTCGGAAGCCTAATTGACTATGGACGCGCAAACTTCACCGTCACTCCAGCGGCCGCTGGAGAGTTACCTCGAGCCGATCGAATCTCTCCTCAAGGTCATGATTCGCACCGGGCACTTCGAGCTCAAGGTCGCGATCCGCAAGGCTGAAGCGGCGGAAGATGACGTGGAAGCGCACGAGTACATCGTCGAATTCTCGGGACCCGACTCCGACCTGCTGGTCGAAAAGCATGCGACGCTTCTGGACGCCCTGGAGTACGTGGTGCTGAAGGCGGTCCGGCTGGAGGAAGAGCACTTCGGCAAAATCAGCTTTGATTGCGGCGACTGGCGGCGGATGCGGGCCGAAGAGCTCAAGCTGACGGCGCGGATGGCGGCCGAGCGCGTGATCGAAACCGGTGACCCGTTCACCCTCAACCCCATGAACCCGCGCGAGCGCCGCATCGTGCATCTGGCCCTGCGCGACCAGCCGCAGGTGCTCACCGCGAGCGAGGGCTTCGGGCCGGAGCGCAAAGTCGTCATCCGGCCCGCCTCGCCGCCGCGCCGCTCCTAACCTGGACCACAGATGAAGGGGAGGAAGGATTCAGAACTTCTTCACACAGAGTTCACGGAGCCCTTTATTGACAGGTCGATTGTGCCGCCTGACCACAGAGATCACGGAGAAAAGCCGGGAGCTTCTCCGTGTCCTCTGTGGATAAGCTCCGTGACCTCTGTGTTGATTTCTTCGGCTCCATGCATTCCTCCACGAATCTCATGAAATAACCGGGCTGGCGCTATTCGAGTTTTGCTGATGACCGGCGAAGACACCATCGTGGCCATCGCCACCGCGCCCGGCCGCGGCGGTATCGGCGTGGTGCGCCTCTCGGGAGACCACGCCGTGGAGATTGCCACAGGGTTGCTACGCCTTTCGAGCCGGCCGCTCGAAACGCGGCGCGCCACGCTCGCCGAACTCTGCGATCCGAAATCGGGCCGGACGCTCGACCAAGTGGTCGTCACCTGCTTCCCCGCGCCGCATTCCTACACCGCCGAAGATGTGGTCGAGATCTCCTGCCACGGCGCGCCGGTCGTCTTGAAGTATCTGGTGGAACTTTGCCTCGAGCGCGGGGCGCGCGCCGCCGAGCCCGGCGAGTTCACTCTGCGCGCTTTCCTGAACGGCCGCATCGATTTGACCCAGGCCGAGGCCATCCGCGATCTGATTGAATCGCGCACGCTCTACCAGGCGCGCGTCGCCGCGCAGCAGATGGAAGGCGCGGTCTCGGCGCGACTCAAGCCCCACAAGCAGGTTTTGGTGGAGCTCATCGCGCGGCTCGAGGCGGGAATTGATTTTGGCGAGGACGACGTCGCGGTGATGGATTGGCCGGAGATTCTTTCCTGCCTCGATACGATTCGCGCCGATTTAGAAAAACTTGTGGAAGGTTACGACTACGGCCGGATCGTCCGCGAAGGGCTGAGTCTTGCCATCGTCGGCCGGCCCAATGTGGGCAAGTCGAGCCTGTTCAATCGCCTTTTGAACGAAGACCGCGCCATTGTCACTGCGACACCCGGCACGACCCGCGACATGATTTCGGAAAGCGCCAGCGTGGGCGGGATTCCGTTGAGCTTCGTTGACACGGCGGGGATCCGCGAAACTCACGACGAAGCGGAACGCATCGGCGTCGAGAAATCGTTCCAGGCGATTGCCGATTCGGACTTGCGCCTGCTGGTTGTGGACTCGTCGCAACCGTGGACGGAAGAAGATTCGCATTTACTCGAGAAGGTTCGCCCGCTGGGCGCTTTGCTCGTGGCCCTGAATAAATCCGATCTTCCGCCGCGAATCTCGATGGCCGAGTTTTCCAGCTTGCTCGCATCTTTGGAAACGGAAGCCGCGGCGCCAATCGAGGCTGTTCGAACCTCGGCGCTTACGGGCGCAGGATTGGATGAGCTGAGAGAAGAAATCCTCGCGCTGGCTGCCCCGGCACGCGACCGGGGCAACGACGATGCCTTCATCACCAACCTTCGGCACCAGCAGCTCATCAAGGAATCGCTCGCCGCGCTCGGGCGCGCCCGGCAATCCGCCGAACAGCGCGTTCCTCACGAGATGGTCCTGCTCGACCTCTATGAAAGCCTCCGCGCGCTCGACACCCTCACCGGCGCCACCTACGCCGACGACGTCCTCGATATCATCTTCAAGACATTCTGCGTGGGCAAATAATCGTTGCCGGGCAAGGCGCGTATGTGTATGGTTCATTCAGGATGGAGTTCGTACTATCCCAACACGCGAAGGCTGAAATCGCGCACCGCGGGATTCCTCTCGACGTCGTCGAAAAAGTGCTGGGAAATCCGGCCCAGATAGTCCCTGAGCACGGAGGGATGGAGGTATTTCAGTCCCGGCACAACTTTGGTGATAAGATTTTCCTGGTCCGAATCGTTGTTGACAGAAAGGTCGACCCGGCGATGGTCGTGACGGTGTACCGAACCAGTAAGATCGAAAAGTATTGGAGGAAGCCGTGAAAGTGACTTACGACCCCCAGGTGGATGTGCTTCGCATCATCCTTAGCCCAAACACCGTGCACGAAAGTGACGAGCAAAAACCGGGCGTAATCCTCGATTACGATCGTGACGGTAACGTCGTGGGGTTGGAAATCCTCAACGCCTCCAAGCAAATCGAGAATCCCAGGTCGCTGGAGTACGCGGTCACCAGTTGAAGCCCTACCTCTCGTTGTCGGTCTGACGCCAACCTCTGCAAGACGGCTGGCAAGAACGCCGAAATCGCCATCCTGCCGTCCCTCAACTTCAGTACTTCCCGCCTTGACAAGTAGCGACTGTAGGTTTCGACTTCCTAAGAAACGAACAGCGTCACAACCCAACCTTGGCCCAATAGACATCGAGTTCGCGAACCCGGAGGAGTTTGGCGACGACTGCGGTGAGGAGGAAGCCGACGGCGCTGGCAACGACAAGCACCAGGAAAGCGCGGGCGGGTGTTTGCCAGCCCAGGCGCGGTTCGAGCCAGGAAACAACTCCATAGGATGCCGCGGCGGCGAGGCTTGAAGCGGCGCACAGTTTCAAAAAGAAAATCGTAAGGCCGGCCGAGTCGGGATTCCGCGTGCGGCGATTCAGAAGTATATAGAGCGCGATCGTATAAGCCATGACGCCAATGGAGCTCGCCAGCGCCAGGCCGAGGTGTTGCAGCCGGTGAACGAGAACCCAATATATCGGCAGATTGAGGAAAGTGAAGACCGTCCCAACCACGGCTGGCGTCAGGGTGTCGTGCGTGGCGTAGAAGCCCCGCGCCAGGAGGTTCTGCGCTCCCCAGGCGAACATGCTGAGGGAGAACACCGCCAACGTCGAGGCGGTCGCCTCCAAGTCCGGCCCTCGGAGGCGCGTGTGCGAGAAGATCAGATGCACGAGCGGCGAAGAGAGTGCAATCGTCAGCGCCGATATCGGCAATAAGAGCAGTATGACGCCTTTCAAGGTTGAATTCAGCGTGCGGTTGAGTTCGTCTAACTTCCCTTCCGAATAGAGTTGCGCCAGAAACGGGAACGAGGCCACGCCCACGGCTTGCCCCACCACTCCCAGCGGCACGCGCATCAGCGTTTTGGCGTAGGTCAGCCAGGTGATGGACGCGGATTCCAAGTACGACCCGAACCACCGGATGATCCAGTCGTCCGTGAAGACGACGGAGAGCGCCAACATGATGGGGATCGTCAACTTCACGAAAAGCCCGAAGCCCGGATGTCGCAGATCGAAATTGGGCGCGAAGCGCGCTCCGGCCCGCCGCGCGCCGTAGATTTGCAGGAGGAAATTTCCCGCCAGCGCTCCCGCCAGGACGCCAACGGCGAAGCCGGTGATGCCATAACGTGATGACAGCAGGAAGCCACCGGCAATGATTCCGAGGTTGTAGATCACCGGCGCGAGGGAGGGAACGACGAACTGGCCCTTGGCGTATTGGACGGCGCTCAGGATGCTGCCGAGATAAAAGCAGATTTGCGCGGGAAGCATCAGGCGCGTCAAAAAGACCACGCGCTCCTTTTGAGCCGGGTCAAATCCCGGCGCAATGAGGAGCACGAGCCGCGGGGCGAAGATTTCGGCCACCACCACGAGGGCGAGGAGAGCCAGGCCCATCACCGTGATAACGGTGGAGAAAACGTGCCAGCCTTCGTCTTCGTTCTTTTCGGCGGCGTACTTGGCGAAGACCGGAATGAAGGTAAGGCTCAGCGAGCCTCCTGCGACGAGGTAGTTCAGAAAATCGGGAAGCGTGAAGGCGGCGTAATAAGCGTCGGTGACCGCGTTCGAGCCGATCTGGTGTGCCACCGTCCAGTCACGCAGAAAGCCCAGGACCCGGCTCAGCATGACGCTCGCCATGATGATTCCGGAGGCCGCGGCGATTCGCCGCATCGGGAAATGGGTCGTCATCGGCGCCATTATCGTTGATTTGCCATCGTTTGTAACGGATTGACTGCAACGGACGTGAGGTCGCGAGGGTCCAGCCCCCTTCGACCCCGTCAACGGGACTCGGGCATCGGAAACCGCGTCTTGCAGGCCCGGCAGCGCACCATCGGACCTCGACCGACAACGCGCTCCCAAAGGCGGCGATGCGAGCGGTGGAAATCCGATTTGCCACATTGCGGGCAGGTCCCGGCTGGAGGCACAGCGGGATCCGGTGGCTGAGAAGTGGAGTGGCTCTCTCGAAATTGCGATGCGGTGGGCGCGTTTGGCCGGGGGGAAGAGTTGTTCCCCCCGTGCCTCGGAAAGAGCCGATAACGGTGGCAGCGAGAACAGATCCGTAAGCGATAGCCAAGCATTTTCGCTGTGGAGTACATCAGACCGGGAGGTACAGTCTCGGTCTTCTCGGCGCCGCACTTCTTGCAGGGGGTTGCCATTGAATTAACAATCGAAAATAGCAAAAAGGCGAGCATGGCGCAAGTTGCTAGTAATGCCCTTACAACGGGGGCGGTGTAGGGTTACGCGCGCAGGGCTTGGATGGCCGTTCTTTGAGGGAATGGCTCTATGGCTTCGGGTGTGTTGCCTTGGGGAACCCAGGCTTACGAAACGAAGAAAATCATAATATCCCGTAACCGTTTAGCTGCCCATCTCGTCTATCCAAATGACACCCAATCAGGTGTTTGAAATCAGACGTTGAACTGCGCCCGCGGTGAGAATTACAGCGGGTGGGATGCAAATCATCTGGAGAACGCTATCATGAGCAGAAGAAACGCTTTCTTGGCGGGTCTGTTGGCTGCCGGTACCGCGCTGGCATGGAGCAGTGCATGCGCCGCTGCGGATGAACCTGCAAAGGTTGCCGGCACGTGGGAAATGACCGCCCAGGGCCGGCGTGGAACGCGCACTCAGACGCTCGTCTTCCAACAGGACGGCAGCACGATCAAAGGCACTATCAAAGGCCCGCGCGGGGAGGCTCCCCTGGAGGGCACGGTGGAAGGAAGCAAAATCACTTTCACCGTCACCCGCGAGACCCCCAACGGTTCATTTACGATTGAGTATACTGGGACGCTAGAAGGAGATTCCCTGAAGGGGACGTTCCACAGCGAACGATTTGACGGCGAGTGGACCGCCAAGCGCGCCAGCGGCGGCGCCGAGAAGTAGCCGCCGTCGCAGCCCAGCCAGCCGTTAAACTGAACCCACCAAACCGAAGTCGCAGCGCAGCGGACTTCTGAGGCAGGATTAGGGGACAAAAGAAGCATGTAGGGCCCGGCATCATGAGGAAGGCAATCCAAATTTTGATGGCTATCTTGGCGGGAGTTGCGGTTGCGCAAAGCACCGCACGTGCTTTGTCACAAGCGGGCACTGGAGCCGCTCAGCCTGTCCGACCGGTCGGGGTCGTGATGCAAATCAAACCCGGAAGTCTGACCTTGAAAACTGACGCGGGTCCAGTCCTTGAGGTGCCCCTACCGGAGGGGATCTCGGTCGTGCGCGTACCTCCGGGAGCCAAGGATCTCAAGACTGCCACTCCGATCACGGTTGGTGACATTAAAGCGGGCGACCGCATACTGGTCCGTGGCCGCGTCTCGGAGGATCAGAAGTCTGTAACCGCCACGACGGTCATCGTGATGGCCAAGACCGACGTGGAAAAGCTGCATGAAGCCGAACGGGCCGAATGGCGGCGGCGAGGCATCGGCGGACGCGTGAAGTCATTGGACCCCGCCGCGAAGGAAATCACCATCACCGTCCCGACGCGGCCCCATGATCCCGCCAATCCCACTCGTCCCGTAACCGTCACGCTGGCAGCGAACGCGGAACTTCTGCGCTACGCTCCCGACTCGGTCAGATTCAGCGATGCAAAACCCGGGACGTTTGAGGAAATCAGAGTCGGTGACCAGATTCGTGCTCTGGGAACCAGAAGCGAGGACGGCTCACGCTTCACCGCCGAGAAACTGATCTCGGGGACGTTCCGCAATATCGGGGCGACGGTGATTTCCGTTGACGCGGAGCATTCGGCGGTGGCCGTCAAGGACCTGGCGTCGGGTAACGCGATCGTAGTGCGGACAAACGCCGATTCGAAGTTGCATCGCCTGCCGCCCAATGTGGCGCAGATGCTCGCCGGATTCACGACCGGCGCCGGGCCCAACGGTGGTCCGGGCGGTTCGCGAGGGGCGGGAGGAGTTCCCGGCGCTGCACAGGGAGGGCCGCAAGGCGGCGAAGGCGGAGCGTGGCGCCGCGAGGGGGCCGCTCCGAGCGGGACGGTCGCGCCCGGCGAACGTCCGGCAGCGGGTGGCGTGCCTCCTGGCGCAAGGCAGGGGAACGGGGGACCGCCGGATTTTCAAGAGATGATCGACCGGACTCCGCCCCTAGCGATCGGTGAGCTAAAGCCCGGCGATGCCTTGATGGTGCTCAGTACGCAGGGGGCGAACCCCGCCGAAGTGACTGCCATTATTGTTCTTGCCGGAGTGGAACCCATCCTGGCTGCGCAACCCAAGGGAAGCGAAGACATGGTGCTAGGCCAATGGAACATGGGTGGGGGCGGCGGCGAAGGTGGGCCGTAACGCGGGGACTGTTCAGTTGATATCGGAGGATTCGAAGATGAAAGTTCTGGCTAGGTGGGGAAGAATCCCGCTGATGTTAATTCTTGCCTTATTCTTGGGATTACAGATTCTCTTTGGACAATCGGGAGCGGTCAGCCTAAGCGGCCAGGTAAAAGATCCCTCTGGAGCGGTCGTCCCGGCCGTAACGGTGACGGCCATCGGCGCGGACGCAGTCCCACACGAAACCCAGAGCAACGAAGAAGGCCGTTACGAATTCCGCAATCTTGCCCCCGGCAACTACACCGTGCAGGTTCGGCTGAAGGGCTTCGCGGACTTCGAGAAGAAAGATGTGGTCATCACCCAGGGCCAGCCTCAAGTCGTGGACGTGCAACTGGTGGTCTTCCTGGAAGCGCAGAAAGTGACGGTAAAAGGCGAAAGCGCCGAAATTACGGTCAGCCCCACAAGCACGGTCGGAGCCGTGGTGTTGCGAGGTGAAGACCTGAGCACCCTTTCCGACAACCCGGACGACATGGAACAGGAACTTCAAGCCCTGGCGGGCCCGGCGGCAGGGCCCAATGGCGGCCAGATCTATATCGACGGTTTCAGTGAAGGCCGGCTGCCACCCAAGGAATCGATCCGGGAAATCCGCGTCAACCAGAGCCCGTTTGCCGCGGAATATGACCGGCTGGGTTTTGGCCGCATCGAGATCTTCACCAAACCCGGAACCGACAAGTTCCACGGCCAAGGCTCTTTCGAGTATGGGAATTCGGTGTTTAACTCCCGCAACCCCTTCGCGCCCGACAAGCCGCCTTACCACTCCTACGAATGGGGTGGGAGCCTGGGAGGGCCCCTGAGCAAGAAGTCCTCCTTCTTTGTGGATGCTGAGCGCGAGGACGAAGGGCAGGTCTCGGTGGTCAACGCCATCACTCTCGATTCGGCCTTCAATGAGACTCCCTTCAGCCAGGCGGTCTTGAATCCCACCTGGCGCACCACCGTCAGCCCGCGTGTGGATTATCAACTGACTCCCAAAAACACTCTTGTGACGCGCTACAGTTTCCAGCAGCGGGCTTCCGACGACGAAGGGGTGGGGCAGTTCTCCCTGCCTTCACAGGGGTATGACCGGCGGTATAACGAACACACGTTTCAGGCGACGGAGACGGCGGTGCTCAGTCTGCGGGCTGTCAATGAGACACGATTCCAGTACGCGCGCCAGCGCACCAAAGTGACCGGCGACAATTCCCAGCCGACTATTTCCGTCCTGGCCGCCTTTACGGGCGGGGGCGTCAGTGCGGGCCCGAGTGGAACCAACCACGACCATTACGAAGTACAGAACATGACCTCGATCACGACGGGCAAGCACCTCTTGAAGTTCGGAATGCGCATGAGGGACCTCAGCTTATGGGACAGCTCGGAGCGGAACTACAACGGCTCCTACACCTTTACGTCCCTCGAGGCTTACCGTCTGACGCTCGAAGGACTTGATGCCGGCTTGACGCCGGAAGAGATTCGCGCCAGTGGCGGCGGCGCCAGCCAGTTCTCCCTGACGGCTGGAACTCCGGTCGCCACACTCAATCAGTACGACCTCGGCCTTTTCATCCAGGACGATTGGCGGGTGCGGCCGAATGTCAGCTTGAGCACCGGGCTGCGCTACGAAACCCAGAATCAAATCAGCGATCACCGCGATTTCGCGCCCCGGGTTGGACTTGCCTGGGGCCTGGGCCGAGGAAAGACGGGCCAACCCAAAACCGTCCTGCGCGCCGGAGCCGGAGTGTTCTATGACCGCTTCAATTCCGACCTGACACTCCAGGCCCTGCGCCTGAACGGCACGACGCAACAGCAATTCCTGGTTCCGAATCCCGACTTTTACCCCGACATTCCGCCCTTGACGGAACTGGAGAACAGCGCCGTGCCACAAACCCTCCGGCGCGTGGCGGAAAACCTCCAGGCGCCTTACACGATCCAGAGCGCGGTGGGAATCGAGCGCCAACTCCCCAAGAACATCACCTTGGCCGTCACCTACACGAATTCCCACGGCGTCCACATCCTGCGCTCGCGGAACATCAACGCCCCGCTCCCCGGCACCTATGATCCACTGAATCCGGAAAGCGCGGTCCGCCCCTTCGGAGGAACCGAGAACATCTACCAGTACGAATCCAGCGGAATCTACAACCAGAATCAGCTCATCCTGAACTACAGCGCCCGCATCAGCTCGCGGTACTCGCTCTTCGGCTTCTATATGCTCAACCAGGCCCGCAGCAACACCGACGGGGGGAGCGACTTTCCCGCTGACTCGTACAATTTGACGACCGAATACAGTCGCGCCCAATTCGACGTCCGCCAGCGCTTCTTTACGGGAGGCATGATCGCCTTGCCCCTCGATTTTCGCGTCAGCCCCTTCATGGTGATTGCCTCGGGTCAGCCTTTTGACATCGTGGTGGGCCAGGATCTGAACGGGGATTCGCTGTTCAACGACCGGCCCTCCTTCGCCACCGACCTGAGCAGCCCCAACGTGGTGAGAACAGCCTACGGAGACTTTGACCTTCTACCGCCCCCCGGCGCCCGGATCATTCCGCGCAATCTTGGCGACGGGCCGGGGCGCTTTAACTTGAATTTGCGCCTGACCAAGATCTTCAGTTTTGGGAAGGGCGAGGGCCGCTCCGCGAGTGGTTTCCCGGGCGGGGGCGGCGGACACGGCGGTCACCGGGGCGGGCCTCCGGGAGGGGGTCTCGGCCCGCGCGGCCTGAGCGGCGGCGGCGGTCCGCCGAGTGGCATGTTCCACCCGCTCGGCAACAAGCGTTACACGCTGGAATTCTCCCTGGTGGTTCGCAATATCTTCAACAACGTCAACCTTGCGAACCCGATCGGCAACTTGAGCTCGCCCCTGTTCGGGCACTCCAACGCGATCGCGGGCGGCTTCTTTGCGAGTTCCACCGCCAACCGGCGCCTGGAATTGCAAACGCGCTTCACCTTCTGAGGGTGGGATTCATCGGGGCGGCTTGCTCTATGCCGCCCCCGCGTCGCCGCGCTTACTCCGGCTCTTCAAACAACCTCTGCTCCGGAACCACCACTACAATCCCCGTCTCCGTGACGTGATATTTCTTCCGGTCTTCCTCGAGGTCAAACCCGATCTCGGTGCGCTCGGGAATGTGTATGTGGCGGTCGATGATCGCGCGTCGAATGCGCGAGTAGCGGCCGATATTGACGTGGGAAAAGAGGATGGAGCTTTCGACTTCCGTGTAGCTGTTCACGCGGACATCGGCGGAGACGACCGAATTCGTCACCCGCCCGCCGGAGATGATACTCCCCATCGAGACAATGGAGTCCACAGCGATTCCCATGCGGCGCCCTTCCTGGGCAAAGACGAATTTGGCGGGCGGATACTGCCGCTGGTAGGTGCGAATGGGCCAATGGCTGTCGTAGAGGTTGAAGACGGGAGAAACCGCCACCAGGTCCATGTTGGCTTCATAGTAGGCTTCGATGGTCCCGATGTCGCGCCAGTACTGTGCGTCCTTCTGGTTCTCGTCCACAAAATCGTAAATGTAGAGCTGATGCTTGTCGAGCAGCCGGGGAACCACATTTCTTCCGAAATCGTGGTTGGAGGTTGGGTCTTCGGCGTCGGCCAGCAGAGCCTGAATCAACAGGTCGCGATTGAAGCAGTAAATGCCCATGGAGATGTGGCACTTCTGCGGATTCTTCGGCGAGGGTTTGGGGTCGGCGGGTTTTTCCTGCCAGCCCTGGATGCGTCCAGCGGCGTCGACCTCGATTACCCCGAACTGGCTCGCTTCCGAGCGGTCGAATTCCAGCGCGCCGATGGTGACATCCGCGCCCGACTCCACATGCTGATTAAGCATGAGGCGGTAATCCATTTTGTAAACGTGGTCGCCGGCGAGGATCAGGACGTACTTGCACGCCTCGCTGCCGATCGAGTAGAGGTTCTGGTAGATGGCGTCGGCCGTCCCCTGATACCACTGGTCGCCCACACGCTTCATGGGTGGCAGAATGTGGATGAACTCCCCTAACTCGTTGGCGAAGATCGTCCAACCTTCGCGGATATGCCGGTTCAGCGAGAGGGCTTTGTATTGCGTCAGCACAAAAATCCGCCGCAGGTCGGAATTGACGCAGTTGGAAAGGGTCAGGTCAATGACGCGGTAGATGCCGCCAAAGGGCACGGCGGGCTTGGCGCGGTCGCGCGTGAGGGGAAATAACCGCTCCCCGGCCCCGCCGGCCAGCAGGCAGACTAATGTGTCGCGGACTAGGGGATGATGCGGCATGGTGGCTCACCGTAGCGGAAAAGTAGCGCAACCTGCCTCGGAAACGACTCCGCTTTACACGCCCCGAATTTCCCCGGGTCACTCGGAATTATAGCAGAGCAAAACCCCCGAACGAAAATAAGGGTCAGGTCACCCCCCGTAAGCAATTTCCAGGATGGCCTGTACATCCTGCCCCGGGCCGGGGCACAATAAGGCACCTAGCGCGCTGGCCCCAAGCAACAGGCGGGCCAGGAGTGGCATCTTGGCTAAAATACGCTGTCTTCCGGAGGAATGAGCATGTCCTGGACTCACTACAAGGGCGGGATTAGGCAGCCATGGCTGAGGGCCTTGGCGGTTGCAGTGGCCGTGGCATGGGGGAGCCTCGCTTGGGCGTCCGCAGTCCCGGCGAGCAGCGCCAAGACAGCCAAATCCACCAAGCTCGCTACTGTCCTGGCGGACTTGGTTTCGACTCCCACAAACCAAACGCCCGCCGAACGCGCGGCCCAACCCTCCGGCTTCTCGTTGGCAACCGCACCCAAGTCGGTACGCGACGCCGTCCATACGCGCCTGATGCGCATCAATGCCCACAACGAAGTTCAGGTTTACATTCTGATGTCCGCCGTGAACGATGAGAACTTGGGCCAGCTTCGCGCCCGCGGCGTGAGCGTCGAATACGCCGACCCCGCGCATCGTCGTGTCCAGGCGCGCATCCCCATTGCGCAATTGCAAACTGTGGCAGGCTTGCCTTTTGTGAATTTCATCCGCCTTCCCAACTACGCCATTCGAATGACGGGTTCGGTGAATACCGAAGGTGACGCCATCCTTCGCTCCAGCCTGGCGCGCACGCAGACCGGCGTGGACGGCACGGGCGTGCGCGTGGGAGTGATTTCCGATGGCCTCAAGGGGGTCTTCGCCACGGGGTGCACGACCTGCGCCGGCGTGACCGGCGGACCGATCTCGACGGAAGATCTCCCTGCGGCCACGGGAACCCGAAACGCCTCCGGCGTGCTGACTTCCTCGAGCGGCGGAATCAACGGAAGGTCGTTCGCCCAGAACAACGACCTGGAGGGCCTGATCCCCGGCTGCGCCTTTGCGGGCGCGGGCGCGGAAGGCACGGCGCTGCTCGAAATCATTCACGACATCGCCCCCGGCGCGCAGCTTTCCTTTGCCAACGCCGACACCGACACGGCGTTCAACAACGCCGTCAATTTCCTTGCCGCGTCGAATGACGTTGTCGTTGACGACCTGGGATTCGTCGGGCTTCCTTACGACGGCACCAGCGCGGTTTCCGCCAACACCGCCGCCGCGCTCAACAACAACTCCAACCGCATCCGCGGCTACTTCACTTCCGCCGGCAACTTCGCCGATGAGCACTATTTCGGCGCCTATACCGACTCCAACGTCGCCGGCAACACCATAAGTGGGATCACCAATTCCGGCCATTTGCACCAGTTCCAATCGAGTGCCGACACCGTGGACACGTTGAATCTCGGCCCAAAGCCCTACAACGTCATCAAGCTGTGCGCTCAGGATGATACGGCCAACAACTGTTTCGGAAACAGCGAGGTGTTGATCTTTCTCACCTGGAATGATCCCTTCGGCGGGTCCAGCAACGATTACGACTTGTTTCTTGTTGATGACAGCACTGGCGCGGTCGTCGCCAGCAGCGAGGATCCTCAAAGCGGGACCCAGGATCCTCTGGAATGGATCCATTACGCCAACGACACCGGAGCGACCGGGTTCTTTCGCATCGTCGTTCAGAACTTCAACAACAGCGCCACCGCGAAAAATCTCAGCATATTTTCCTTCCAGCCCGAATGCGCCTCCGACGGACCTCGCCGGCTGGATCCGAGTCGCCATGAGCGGCTGAACTTCAATACGGCCACCAAGAGCGTGCCCGCCCAGAGCGACTCCGGCGGGTCGCCGGTCAGCGTGGTTTCGGTTGGCGCGATCTGCTCCGCTTCCGATGCGACACAGACGTTATTTGGAGGCGACCCGACGCGCGATGAATCTTGCTTTGACACGACCCACTCGACCATCGAGTTTTTCAGCAGCCGGGGGCCGACACTGGATGGGCGCAACAAGCCGGATATTTCCGCCATCGACGGAGTCTCCATTACCGGCGCGGGGAATTTCCCCTGTGATGCGAGCGCCCCGAATTGTCACGATCCGTTCTTCGGGACTTCCGCCGCCGCGCCCCACATGGCGGGAATCGCGGCGTTGACGCTGCAGGGCGCCCCGTGTTTGCTCAAAGGGTCCACGGGCGCCCTCGCCGATCCGGCGGCCCGCGGGAACCTGCGCAGCCTGCTCGTCGACAATGCCGCGGCGCTGTACGACCCCGGCGCGGGAACCGCCCTCCCGAATAACATGTTCGGCACGGGCCGCGCCGATGCCCTGGCGACCCTTCTCGAGACGCTGCCTATCTTTAACGGAAGCTCATCGATCCAGGTGAACGGCACATCCGCGGCGGGGGCAAGCCTTACGTCGGCGCAAATCGACTTCATCGATCCGGATAACTGCCCCTTGACGACCATGAATTGGACGACGACCGGCGGAAACTGCGGCACGGGCCCGGGCGCCTCCATGACCTGCGGATTTGGATCGAATAGCGTCAGCGTGAGCGCCAGCAACAATGGCGTGTCATTCTCCGAGCCCGCCGACGTGCAGATTGTGGTGACGAATTTCGACGTGGGAGTTTCGCCCTCCACCCAGACGGTTACGGCCGGCCAGTCCGCCGACTACACGGTCACCGTCTCGGGGGTGGGCGGGCCGTACACAATTCCCATCACGCTCGCATGCGCAAATCTGCCGGCGGAATCAAGCTGCTCGTTCAATCCGCCTTCCGTCACGCCGGGAGGGACGTCGGCGGTTTCCACCCTGACCATCACGACGCTGCCGCGTCCCCCCGCCGCGGCCGCGCCGACCGGAAATGGATTTCCCAACCAACAGGTCACCCGGCCCTACGCGCCGATGGCTTGGCTGGCGGCATTTGTGGTCGTGATGACTCTGGGCTGGGTGTTCGTGAGATTCCCGGCGCGACGTCAGGCGGCTGCGGGGGCAGGAATCATCGTCGCGGGGGTGATGGCAATCCAGCTCTCCTGCGGCGGAGGGGGCGGCGGCCCTTCGACGCCGCCCGCGCCGGCGGTCAGCTTGACGCCCTCCACCCTGACGTTCGCCTCGCAAGGGTACGGCATAGAAAGTGCGCCGCAAGCCGTCACTCTGCGGAACAGCGGTACTGCCGCGCTGAGCATTACGAGCATCGCCGCGAGCGGCGACTTTGCCCAAAGCAATAACTGCAACGCGTCACTTGCCGCCAGGTCGTCTTGCACGATCAACGTGACTTTCACGCCCACCGCCGCAGGCTCGCGCACCGGCGCCGTCGCCATCACCGACAACGCTTCCAACAGCCCGCAGTCGATCACCCTGACGGGCGCCGGCTCGCCGGGAACCGTGGCGGGAACCTATAATGCGATTCAGGTCAAGGGGACGGCGGGGGCGCTCGTGAATTCCTCCGCGAGTGTGACCCTGACCGTTCAGTGAGGCGTGGCTGGACACGGCTCCACCCTCACCCGTCCCGATCCCGCTCCGAGCGGGACGGGACACCCTCTCCCCGAGGGCGAGGGTCAGAACCCAACGAACGATTCCCGCCCTCTCCCGACGGGAGAGGGTGGCTCTCCGTCAGCCGACGGAGAGCCAGGTGAGGGGTGCGTTCGAATCTGCCGATATCAATGGCGATGAGACGCAACGCTTTTGGGGTTTCGCACTCTAAGTTCGATACGACGCGTTGATATCGATGTATTCGTGCGTGAGGTCGCAGGTCCAAAAACGCGTGGACGCCGGACCGGCGTGCAGATGGATGTGCAGGGTTAATTCCTTCCGGTCGAGCTCGCGCTTGGCCGCCGCTTCGTTAAAAATCGCGTCAAGCCCCTTCCGGCACAGGTAGAAATCATTAACGCGAATATCGACTTTGTTCGAATCGAATTGCGCGCCGGAGTATCCCGCCGCGCAGACGATGCGGCCCCAGTTCGGGTCGCTTCCGGCGATGGCGGTTTTCACCAGGGGTGAGTTGGCGATGGCACGCGCCACGCGCTCCGCGTCGAGGGGCGTGCGCGCGCCCTCGACCTCGATGGTGATCAGTTTCTTCGCGCCCTCGCCATCGCGCGCCACCATCTTGGCCAGCGTGAGGCAAAGTTCCCGCAGGCCGGTGACGAACTCGCCCCGGCTTTCGCCCGCGGGATGGATCGCCACGCCGGAGGCGCCGTTCGCCAGCGCCACGATGGTGTCGTTCGTCGAGGTGTCGCCGTCCACCGAGATGCGGTTGAAAGAGCCTTCGGCGGCGTCACGCAACATGGTTTGCAGCACCCGGGGCTTGATGGCGGCGTCGGTGGTGATGAACGCCAGCAGGGTCGCCATGCGCGGGTGGATCATGCCCGCGCCTTTGGCGATCCCGGCCAGGCAGACCGTTCCGGAGCCGATCTTTGCCCGCAGGACACAACTCTTGGGAATCGTGTCCGTCGTCATGATGGCGCCCGGAACCGCCACCGCATTTTCGATGGAGAGGCTTTCTTTCAGCCGGGGGAGTTGCTCGAGAATCGCGTCCACTTTGAGTGGAACACCGATGACGCCGGTTGACGCGATCAGGACTCGTTCGGGCAGGACATCCAGCAAATCCGCCACGGCCTCGACGGTCTGCTCCGCGGCCTGAGCCCCCGCCCGGCCCGTGCAGGCGTTGGCATTTCCCGCGTTGACGACCACCGCCTGAGCGCGTCCGCGGCTCTTCGACAGGTTCTGGCGGGAAAGGAGGACGGGGGCCGCCGCCGCGCGGTTGGTCGTAAACAACCCGGCGGCGACCGTGTCGGGAACGTCCGAGACGATGAGCGCCAAGTCGAGCGCGCCCGGCCCTTTCTTGATTCCCGCCGCTGCCGCGGCGGCGCGAAAGCCGCGCGGAGTCGCAAGACTGCCGTCGATCAGTTCCCAGTCGCTCATTGTCTTCCTCATGCTCCGATGCCCGGATGAAACCGCGTGTTACCGTGCCAGGCTGTAGCGGCGATGTCTCCGATTGCTGGAGTCCGATGGGCTCCATCGGAGTCCGGATATCGGACCCCATCGCCGCCTGCGCATTCTCAACCCGTTCGGCGGTGAGACACCGCCGCTACGGTGGTTAATGCCGGAAGTGTCGCACACCCGTAAACACCATCGCCAGCCCCAATCGGTTCGCAGCGGCGATCACATCGGCGTCGCGCACCGAGCCGCCCGGCTGGGCGATGGCCGTCGCTCCGGCCTTGGCGATTTCTTCCACGCCGTCGGGGAACGGAAAGAAAGCGTCGGAGCCCACGACCGTCCCCTCCAGCGAGTGTTTCAGCTCGCGCGCCTTGGTCGCCGCGAGCTTGGCGGAATCGACGCGGCTCATCTGCCCCGCGCCCACGCCCACCACCACGTCTTGCTTGGTAAAGACGATGGCGTTGGACTTCACGTGCTTGGTGACGCGCCAGGCGAACGCCAGGGCGCGCATCTCGGCTTCCGTGGGCTTGCGCTCCGTGACGCACTTCCACTCCGCGACGTTTGCGCCCGCCGTGTCGGGAGTCTGAACCAGCAGCCCGCCACCCACACTCTTGAGCTGCGGCCCGTAATGGTCGCCCGTGGTCGCGGACATATCCATTAATCGCAGGTTCTTCTTCGCAGCGAGTTTTTCCAGCGCCCCACTCTCGTACCCCGGAGCAATGATCGCCTCGACGAAGAGTTTTGCCATCGCTTCCGCGGTCGCGCCGTCCACCTTGCGGTTCAACGCGATCACCGAACCAAACGCCGAGACCGGGTCCACGTCGAGCGCTTTCTGGTAACTCTCCGCCAGCGTCGCCCCCGACGCGATGCCGCAGGGGTTGGTGTGCTTGATGATGGCGGTCGTCGGCTCTTCAAATTCGCACACCAGCCGCCACGCCGCCTCGAGATCCACGAGATTGTTGTAAGAGAGTTCCTTCCCCTGCAGTTGCTTGGCATATGCCAACCCGCGGCCCGCGACCGTTGGATCGAGATAGAGCGCCGCCTTCTGGTGCGGGTTCTCGCCGTAACGCAGGTCGAACGATTTGCGGTAATTCATGTGCAGATTCATCGGGAACGGCCCGTCGGCGGCGAGTTTCTGCAGGGTCGCGGAAATCGCGCCGTCGTACGCCGCGGTGGTCGCGAAGGCCTTGCGCGACAGCCGCGCGCGCGTTTCGCGCGTCGTGCACCCGCCGTTCGCGCGCATCTCCTCCAGCACCGTGGCGTAGTCGGCCGAATCCACCACCACCGTCACGTCTTCGAAATTTTTTGACGCGCTGCGAATCATCGATGGCCCGCCGATATCGATGTTCTCGATGATTTCCTCGAACTTCACGCCCGGCTTCGCCGCCGTCTTCTCGAAGGGATATAGATTCACGCAAACCAGGTCGATGAATTCGATGCCGTGCGCCTGCACCTGCTTCTGGTGCTCGGGATTCGAGCGGATGGCGAGCAAGCCGCCGTGGACCTTGGGGTGAAGCGTCTTGACGCGCCCGTCGAGCATCTCGGGAAAGCCCGTCAGGTCGCTCACGTCGCGCACTTTCAGACCCTTGTCGCGCAGCAGCTTCGCCGTGCCGCCGGTCGAGAGGATTTCAACGCCCAGGGCCGCCAGCCCTTCCGCGAATTCCGCGACCCCGGTCTTGTCGCTGACACTGATCAGCGCCCGGGAGATTTTCTTCATGATGGCTCCTTAAGATATGAAATTAAGATTCAGAACCAGAGTTCCCGCTTGCGCGCGCCACTCAGCGCTCACACCTTGCCTGGCCCGCCGCGGGGCCGGGGCTCAAATCGGGAACAGGGAATTGTATTGATTTGGCGGCGAAAGGGAAAGCGTTTCTCACAGACTGGCATTGCCGGGTTTGGAGGCGTAGCGCTGGTCTCGCTCAGAGCAGGGCTGGCATGGCAGCCTCTCGATCCGAGTTCCAGGCGGCGCTACTGTCGAACGTAGAGGAAGATCTGGTACTCGTTGCCGCTCTCGGAAGTCACCTGCAGAGTCTTGACGGGCTTCCAGCCGGGAATCTCGAAATCGCAGGCCACCACGCGCGCGCCATGATGCAGCCGGCTTTCCAGCAGCGGCCGCAGGCGCTTGTTGACCGCGGTGAGTTGGTAGAGCGTGACCACCGTCGCCGGGCCGAGGTCCGCGTCAAACATATCCCCGTGGATGATTCGCGCGCTTTTCTGCAGCCCCAGCCTGGCGATTTCCGCCGACGACTTCTCCGCGAGTTCGCCGCGGATTTCGATGCCCACGGCGCGGGCGCCGAATTTCTGCGCGGCGGCGATCACAATCCGGCCGTCGCCCGAACCCAGGTCGTAGACCGTGTCGTCGGGCCCGACGCCCGCCAGCTCGAGCATCTTCTCGACCACTCGGTGAGGCGTGGCTACAAACGGCGTGAAGCGATCGGAGTCACGCGCCGGCGATAGCGCCGAGCCTCCGGCGCGGAGACCAGCGAGGCAGTAAGAAACGCCCAGGAATATCGCCATTCCGAGCAACGCGAGGAATCTCGCTCTGAGAATCCGGTTCCTGTGAGATTCCTCGTCGTCCCGATGAACTGGGATTCGCCCCATCGGCAGCTTGTAGGGGTATTGGGGCATCGTGCCGGAAGGGAAGCCTAATCCGCCTTGACCGCTTTGAACTTCACCTTGCCTTCTTCGACGCTGACGGAGAACTGTACTTTCTCGCAGGCCAGTGATTCCTTGAGCTGGCGGGTTTTATCTTTGATGAATTTTGAAAACTGGTAGGGATCGATGTTGTCCACGCGCTCGCCGGTCTGCCGCTTGGCCTCAATCATGGCCTTGAGCAACTGGTCAACCTTCTCCTGCTCTTTTTCCGGATTGGCGCAGACCACCCGGAAGGAGCCATCGGCAGGCCGCTCTTCGGCGGGGCGTTTCTGCGCTCCGAAGGAGCCGCGGCCCTCTTCCTTGTCCTTGAGTTTCCTTCTCCACAGATCGTTGTACACGGCGTATTTCTGAACGAGCTGGTTCAACCTGAAACGGTGGCCGAAGTTCAGCTTGGAACTGTTGTCGCCGAATTTCTTGATGGTCGATTCCACGCGGAAGACGGTGTCATGCGGGGGGCGAGGCTGGCCGCCGCTGAAATAGGCCTCGTACTCGATCTTGAGGCGGCGAATATTATCCTCGAGCTTGTTGAGTTCTTCGTCGGTTGTCACTCGAAGCTCCCGCGCGCAGTCCTGCTGCAAAATTATACCCCCCGCGCTGCGGGCTGCGCCAATGGAAAAATCAGCGCCGTTCGTGCTAAGGTGAAAGGCTCTGTCCGCGGGCTCCGGGACTCTCTGGGGCCTGCCGGCGAGGCCGGCATGGGCTCTTCCGACAACAATTCCGACCAGGCGGGACTGCGCCTCCTGCGCCAGATCCCGGCGGTTGATGAACTCCTCGGGCGCGACGCCCTGCGCGCGCTCGAAGCCCGCGTGGGCCGGCGCATCGTGGTGGACTCCACGCGTAAAGTCCTGCAAAGCCTGCGCGGCAGGATTTCGAGCGGCCAGATTTCGGGCGTGTCGGTCGAAATGCTGGAAGAGGAAATCATCACCGCCAGCGAGGCTGATCTGGAGTTCTCGCTCCGGCCCGTCATCAACGCCACCGGAGTCATCCTGCATACGAACCTGGGCCGCGCGCCGCTGGCCCAGGAGGCGATCGAGCACCTGGCGGAAACCGCGACGCGCTATTCCAATCTGGAATACGACCTGGGGCGCGGCGAACGCGGCAAACGCGATACCCACACGGACCGCCTGTTCGCTCAATTGCTGGGGGCCGAGCGGACGCTGGTGGTCAACAACAATGCGGCGGCGGTCTTTCTTGCCCTGAATACGCTCGCCGAAGGCGGCGAGGTCATCGTCTCGCGCGGGGAGCTGATTGAAATCGGCGGATCGTTTCGCATTCCCGACATCTGCGCCAAGAGCGGCGCCGCGCTGCGCGAGGTGGGAACGACCAACCGCACGCGCCTCAGCGACTACGCCGCGGCCATCAACGAACGCACGCGGGTCCTGCTGCGCGTCCATCCCAGCAATTTCCGCGTCGTGGGATTCACGGAGCGCCCCACTCTGGCCGATATGATTGATTTGGGCCGGAAACACAACCTGCCCGTGGTGGAAGATCTGGGCAGCGGATGCCTTCTGGATTTCGCGCCCCTGGGCATTCAGGACGAGCCGCCTGCCGGCGCGAGTTTGAAGGCCGGGGTCGATGTGGTCACCTTCAGCGGTGACAAGATGCTGGGCGGCCCGCAGGCGGGAATCCTGACGGGCAAGGCGGCGCCCCTGGAAAAGATCCGCAGGAATCCCCTGTTCCGCGCCCTGCGCGTGGACAAGCTCACTATCGCCGCGCTTGAAGCGACGGTGGCCCTCTACCTTCGCGGCGATTTGAATGCCGTGCCGGCGTTGCGCATGATCTACGCGACGCGCGACGACATCGCCCAGCGCGCCGCGCGGCTGGCGGAGCGCCTCGCCGCAGTACCGGGGATTTCTGCCGCCGTCGAGGACGGTGATTCGGTGATTGGCGGCGGCTCGACGCCGGGCCAGTCGCTTCCGACGCGGCTGGTGGCCGTCACCCACGTCCGGCTGAGCGCCACCGACCTCGAGGCGCTGTTGCGGCGGAATTCGCCGCCCATTATCGCGCGGATCGAGCATGGCCGGCTCCTCCTCGATTTGCGAACCGTGTTCGACGAGCAGGACGAACCAATCGTGGAGGGATTTAAGAATATCGATAAGAGTTCTTAGTTATGAATTATGAAGTATGAAAATGGCCGGATTGGATAGCATCGCAATCTGACGGCTCGATCCCCCGGGTTCGGAGCTGGACATTCATCATTCATAATTTTGAATTCACAATTCCCATGAAGGCTCTTTTCTTCGACGGAAAACTCGCGCTGCGCGAGGTCAAGACGCCCAAGCCCGGCCCCGGCGACGCCCTCATCCAGGTCACGCTGGCGGGGATCTGCGGAACCGACCTCGAGATCCTGAAGGGGTATTCCGGCTTTCGGGGAATCCCCGGACATGAGTTCGTGGGGCGGGTGGTGGAGTGCGCCGAAAAGAAGTGGGTCGGGAAGCGCGTGGTGGGCGAAATCAACGCCTCCTGCGGGGACTGCAATTTCTGCTTGTGGGGGTTGGGCCGCCACTGCCCCACGCGCACGGTGATGGGAATCGTCGGGCGCGACGGCGCCTTCGCGGAGTACGTTGTGCTGCCCGCGGTCAATCTCCATGAAGTTCCCAAGGGCATTCCTGACGAGGCCGCCGTCTTCGTCGAGCCGCTGGCGGCGGCCGCTGAAATCCTGGAGCAAAAAGACATTCTCCCGGGGTTCCACGTGGCCGTGCTCGGAGACGGCCGGCTGGGATTGCTGGTAGCCCAGGTCTTGCACCACGCCGGAGCGCGCGTAACCCTGATCGGCAAGCACGGCTGGAAGCTCGATCTGGCCCGGTCGTGGGGCATCAGCGTGGCCTGCGTGGGCAGCGAAAGCCTGAAGCCCCGCAGCTTTACGCTGGTGGTTGAAGCCACCGGTTCGCCCGGCGCGCTGAACGAGGCACTGCGATTGGCCGTGCCCCGCGGGACCGTGGTGATGAAATCCACTTTTCACAAGCCGCCCGCGTTCGACGCCACAAAGCTGGTGGTCGATGAAATCACCCTGCTCGGCTCGCGCTGCGGAAACTTTCCGCCGGCCCTCGACCTGCTCAGCCGCCGCGCCGTGCAGGTTCTTCCGCTCATCTCCAAAACCTTCCCGCTCGAAGCGGGGCTCGAAGCATTCAAATACCTCGAGTCCGCTTCCTGCTTGAAGGTGCTGCTCTCCACGGGCGCCTCAGACTCCAAAAAGGTTCCATAGGTCGGTGATCGGGCGGTGGCAGGTCAGGCGTGCCGCTGCGCATGGTGGGTTCGCAGCCAGTCGTCCGCAAAGTCGTTTCCAGGCACTCTCAAGATCGTGTGGATATGATTCGCATCGTTGAACCTTTCCCGAGTCCCCACCGCCAGGCTGTTGTCGTATTCGATCAGCAACCCGGGGCCGTGAATCCGGTAGTACACGGGCTTGCCCGGCTCCGACGAGCCCATCCAGGCAAAGCACAGGCTGTCGAGACCGTCCCGCCCGGTGGGCGTCATTGAAGGCGAATTGGATTTGTTGCCGCAGTTCAGGCCGCAGAACGCGGAGCAACTCCGCCACCGCGTCCGCAATTCCTTGCGCAACGCCCGGACTTGCGATCGCCGGCGCCTGCTGATGCTTGGGCGCGGCGCGCCACACCGGGACCGCCAACGCCATCGTTAATCGCGAGAAGAAAGTCCTTCGAACCATCCGGATGCTCCTCAAGCTGCAAGGCTGAAGAGTATCATTAATCCTTCGAAACAGGGACCAGTCATGGTGCCGGTAAGACTTATGCGAAGGCGCGCGCCCCGGTTCAAGAGGCGGGAAACGCCATCTCTTCCACGAAGACTTCCTGAAAATGGGGATCGGTGTTGAGGGTAACGTGCTCGACGCGGCGGCGCAGCGCGGAATATTCAAAGTCTTCGTCGCGGGGGTTGAAGAGCGCGAGCTTGGCGCCGAGCAGCGCGGTATTGCCGGCGGGCGTGACCATCTCGGGCGAAAAATCCAGCAGGCCGATGCGGCGGGCGCTGGCGCGGTTGATGTAGTTGCCGAACGCTCCGGCGAGATAGAGGCGCGTCAAATCCTTCGCCTCTGCGCCGCAGCGCGCCAGGAGCAAGCGGATTCCCGCCGCAATCGCGCCCTTGGCAAGCTGCAATTCGCGGACATCGTTCTGCGAGAGACTGACCGGCTCGCAAAGCAGGAGCGCGCCGTTCGCGCCGTCGCGCAGGCGTCCGCTGGGCTGAATCATGCCGAGGTCGAGCGCCGCGGCGACGGCGTCCACCAGGCCGCTGCCGCAAATGCCGCGCGGCGCGACGTTGCCGAGCACATGGCAGCCGAGCGCCCCCGCTTCGACGCTGACCGTGGAGATCGCTCCCGTCGCGGCGCGCATGCCCATCGAAATCCGCGCGCCCTCGAACGCCGGTCCAGCGGCCGTCGAGGCGCAGAGCAGGCGCGCGCGGTTGCCGATCACAATCTCGCCGTTCGTGCCGAGATCGACGAGGCCCACCAGCGCGTCGCTTGAATCGAGCCGCGCGGCGAGGATTCCGGCGAGGATGTCGCTGCCCACAAACCCGCCCAGGCAGGGCAGAAATCGCACCGGGGGATCGCCGGCGAGATTCCATCCCAGCTCGGTCGAGCGAAAAACTTCCAGGCCGTCGCGCGCGGGCTCGAACGGGTAGCGCGAGAGCGGCTCGATGTCGATGCCGCAGAACAGGTGGTGCATCACGGTGTTGCCCACCACGGTGACGGCGGTGATTCGCTCGCTTGCGGGTCTCGCGGCGTCGAGGAGCTCGGTGATGAGCTTTCCGATTTGATTGCGCACCAGGGCGCTCAGCCGGCGCAGGCCTTCGGGCTGAAGCGCATAGCTGACGCGGCTCATCACGTCGGCGCCAAAGCTCGCCTGGTGATTGAGCGCCGTGCGCACCGCGAGGACGTGCGCGTTGCGCAGGTCGAGCAGTTGTGCGACGAGTGTCGTCGTGCCGAGGTCCACCGCCACGCCCAGGCCTTCGCGCGGCGTGAACTCGAAGACCGAATTGTCCGCGAGGATCGCCGCTTCCCACTGGCCGAGCTCGAGCGTGAGGTCGCTTTCGGCGCGGCAACAGCAAGAGAGCCGCCAGCCCGCCGCGAGCTCTTCTTCGCTTAACAGCCCGCGCTGCTCCGGCGTGATGGGCAACGCGCCACGCGCCACGCGCACCCGGCAGCCCTTGCAGCGCGCGCGCCCGCCGCAGGGGAATTCCACGCCGTGGGCGAACAGCACGTCTTGGAGCGGAGTTCCGCGCTCAAGCTCGAAGGTTTCTCCAAGCGGCTGGAGTTCGATGTGAACGGTGTCGGGCATGCAGTAATGAAACTTGGGTAAGAATCCTTCGGGAATGGCTCTCCACACCCGATGACTGTCATCCTGAGCGAAGCGAAGGATCCTTTTCAGTCTGTTCAGGGTCAGCCATACGAAACGTCCGCGATCGCGCCCTGGCCGCCTCCTCGGTAACTACAGAGATCCTTCGTCGTCCCGCTTCCGCACGGAGGAATCGGGACTCCTCAGGATGACAGGCATGCGCGCGCGTACTCGGCGAAGGCGCGGACGTTTTCGGGCGGCGTGTCGCGCGGAATCTCGCAGCCCGCGCCGACAATGTAGCGCGCGCCCGCCGCGCGGTGGCATTCCGCGAGCGCCGCCGCGATGGACTCGGGCGTGCCGCCCCGCACGGCGCGAACGGGATCGAGATTGCCCAGCAGCGCCTGATTCGGCCCCATCTTCGCGCGCGCCTCCGCAATCGGCACCATGAAATCAAGATCGACAATCTCGCAGCCCAGGCGGCCCATGCCCTCGAGAATCCTCCGCGTGTTCCCGCAGATGTGCAGGCGCACGCGCGCGCCCAGGGCGTGCAGGCCGTCGATCATTTTCTTCTCGTAGGGCCAGACGAATTCTTCGTAAATCGCCGGGCCCACCAGCGACGCCGCCGCGTCGCCGATGCCCATCAAGTCGATTCCCGCGTCGATCTGCGCGCGCGCGAAGCGCAGTTCCATCTCGACGACGAATCCGAAGAGGTCGCGCACGAACGCCGGGTCGTCGTAGAAATCCGTCATCAGCGTGTTGATGCCGCGCAAGTCGGCGGCTTCGGCACACGGCCCTTCAATCCAGCCTTCGATAAGTTTCTCGCCGCGAACGCGCTCTTTGAAAAGCTCCACGCCGTTCACGCGGTTGGTCATTCGCCCCCCGCCAAGCGGATCGGGAATCTTCATGGTCGCGAGCGTCGCCTTTTCTACGAGCTTTGCCTGAGTCTCATCAATAGCGGGAGGCTGGTTGTCGAAATACTTGATCGCGGCGCCGCAGTCGCTTGCCTCGCAGCCCGGATCGGAGATGACCGAGACGTAATCGAAACCAAAAATCTCTGCCGTGCGCAGCTGCGCCTCGACCAGCACGCGGAAGTCGGTGGCGTAGTCGCGATACTTCGCGCCCATCTGATCGCCGGCGAACATCATGGTGATGGGCATGCAGGGCAGATGGTCCACCGGCTGTCCCGCCATCATGGCCAGCACTCGCTCCCGGCTATTCATGGCCTTTTCTCTCGGGTCTAGACATGGGAACGGGCATACTCGGCCAGCGCGCGCAGGTTGGCAGGCGGGGTGTCGCGCGGGACCTCGCAACCGGCGCCGGCGATGTACCGGGGCCCCGCTTGGCGGTGGCATTCGGCCGTCGCTGTGGTGACGCCCTCCGGCGTGGCGTCCCGCAGCACGCGCACGGGATCGAGATTGCCCAGCAGCACCTGATGGGCGCCCATCTTCTCCCGAGCCTCGGCCAGCGACACCATGGAATCCAGGTCAACGATCTCGCAGCCCAGCCTGCCCATGCCGGCAAGAATCCGGCGCGTGTTCCCGCAGATGTGCAGGCGGACGCGCGTGCCCAGGGCATGCATTCCGTCGACGAGGCGCTTCTCAAACGGCCAGACAAATTCTTCATAAATCCTGGGCCCCACCAGCGAAGCGGCAGGGTCGCCCACGCCGATCAAATCTGCTCCCGCCTCCGCCTGGGCGCGGGCGAAGCGCAGCGCCAGCTCCACGACAAAAGTGAAGAGTTCGCGGACGAATGCCGGGTCGTCGTAGAAGTCCAGCATCAGGGTGTTGATGCCGCGCAAGTCGGCTGCCGCGCCGCAGGGCCCCTCGACCCAGCCCTCGACGATCTTCTCGAGGCCCACGCGCTCTTTGAGCAGAGCGATGCCCTTGACCCGATCGTGCATTCGTTCGCCGCCCAGGGGGTCGGGCGATCCGAGAGTATCCAATCGACTCTTGTCGGCCAGGAGGGCGCGCTTCTCGACCACCGACGGCGGCTGATCGTCGAAGTATTCCACCACCGCGCCGCAGTCGGGCGCCTCGCGAGTCTCGGCGATGCAGGAGACATGATCGAAACCGAATTCCCGGGCGGTCCGGATCTGCGCTTCCGCCAGAACGCGATAATCCAAAGCGTAGTCGCGATATTTGCGGCCAATCTGGTCGGTGGCAAACATCATGGTGATGGGCATGCAGGGCAGATGGTCCACGGGCCGGCCGTCGACCATCGCCAGGACTCGCTCGCGGCCGTTCACGGCTTGGCCTCCTCGGCGGCGATGATGCCTTCGTCGTACTTCGCCACCACGCGCCAGCCGGGCGGAACCACCAGGAATTCCTTGGCGTCCCAGACGCCGTCCACCAGGCGCTGGATCATCGAGAGGTCTCCCTGGATCTTCTCGAATTTCCAGCCGCGCTCGCGGGCATCCTGGCGCGTGCGCCGCTCGAAGCTCTCGTCGGGCTCGACCCCCATCTCAACGAAGGTCATTTGCGAGTAGTTCTTCACCGTGTCGCACAGTTCCTGGTAGAGGTATTGGGCGTTGTCCTCGCCATACTTCGCGACCAGCGATTCGTAGTTCGCATCCATTCCCATCTGGTGCGCGATGGAGAGTTGGCTCAGGTCGCCGCCGTTCGCGCCGCGCTCAATCCATCCGGTAGTCTTGAAATAGACTCCCGGATTAGAGTTGAAGTAATCCAGGTAGCGTTCCTTGCTGCCCAAAAACAACGTGATGCAGTCGTGCGCGCGCGGGGCAACGAGCGGGACGGCGCGCGCCGTCAGCCCCGCCAGGCCGTTGTTGCAAAGCCCGTAGCCCAAAAGCACGGCGGAATATTTCGTCGCGTCAACACGGTCCACGGTCTCCTGCAGGCGCGCCAGCATCCTGGCGCTGCCGATATCGTGGAGCCCCTTGGTGAGGAATTCGACATCGACAGGGTTCGGCGAGCGCGCCACCGCCGTGCACATCTCGCGGTAGAAGATTTCGCAACTGATCAGTTTGAGCCGCATCTTTGCTTGTCCGCCCTCACCCCCCACCCCTCTCCCGCGGGGAGAGAGGGGATCGCAGCCATTCGTTCTTTCCAGCCTTCTCCCTCAGGGAGAGGGTGTCCCGATTCCATCGGGACGGGTGAGGGTTCGCTATTTCCTGCGCCAGCGCCGCAAGGTCTCGACAATGGCCCAGACGAATTCCGGCCCTGTGCCGCAGCACCCGCCAATGAAACTCGCGCCCGCCTGGAGCAACGCGGGAACAAACGCCGCAAAGGCTTCCGGAGTCGTTCGATATACGGCGTTGCCGTTAACGATCTCGGGCAGGCCGGCGTTGGGCTTGATCCAGATGGGCCGGTCGGTCGCGGCGTGCAGGCGCGCGCAGATGGAAACAAACGCGGCAATGCCCTGGCCGCAGTTGGCGCCGATGGCGTCGGCGCCCGCCGCGGTCAACGCCTCCGCGGCCTGCTCGGGCGTGACGCCCATCATCGTGCGGTCCTTTTCCTTCCCCGAATCAAAAACCATCGAAGCGACGACGGGAAAGTCGGTTTGTCGCGCCGCCGCGACCGCCAGTTTTGCTTCCGCCAAATCCGTCATCGTCTCGATGGCAAAGCCGTCCACGCCGGCCGCGGACAGAACCTTGACCTGTTCTTCAAACGCTCGCTTCAGATCGCCTTCGCTGACTTCTCCCGTCATCAGCATTTTTCCACTCGGGCCGATGGAAGCGAACACGGAAGCCGTATGGCTCGCCGCGCGGCGGGCGATCTCGACCGCCGCCAGGTTGATGGCTTCCAGTTTGTCGGCGAGCGAATAACTTTCCAGCGCCACGCGGTTTCCCCGGAAGGTGTTGGTCAGAATGATCTCGCTGCCGGATTCGACGTATCGGCGCGCCACTTCCTCCACTTTGGCGGGGTTGGTGAGATTCCACAGATCGGGGCACTCGCCGGTCAGCAGGCCGCGCGCCATCAACTGCGTTCCCAGGGCGCCGTCGGTGACGACCGGCGCGTGGGACAGCAATTCACGAAGGAGCGGCTTGACCGCCTGGCTTTTCCGCGCGCGCGCCGAGGGCGCTTTGGCGCGCCTCGCCGGCTTCCGCGCTGCTCCTGATTTGCCTCGCTTCATGCCGCTTTCAGCTCCAGTTTCCCATCGCGAAACGCGCGGAGATAAGCTACGCAGTACTCATCGCGCCCTAACAGCGCTTCCGCGGCGCGGAGATTTGTCATCAGTTGCTGGTCGCAAGGATCAACGATCGCGGCGTCGAGCCCACGCCCCAGCAGCAGAACCAGGAATACTTCGTTCAGCAGCTTGCGCAGCGGCAGGCCGTAGGAAACGTTGCTGACGCCGGCGCTGATGTGCACGCCGGGGAAGCGCGCCTTGATTTGTCCGACCGCTTCGAGAATCGCCTGCCCATGCTCGGGTCCGGTGCTGGCGGGCAAAACGCAAGGGTCGACGAAGATGTCTTCGAGCGCCATGCCCGCCGCCGTGAGGCGATCCACCAGGCGCGACGCGGTCGCCACGCGGTCGTCCACGGCCACGGGCGGACCCGCCGGCGACATGCAGAGCGCGATCACCTGGGGGCGAAATTCTTTGAGCAGGGGCAGCACCGCGTCGTAGCGCGCCGGTTCGTCGGTGATGGAATTGATCATCGGCCGCTTCGCGCAGAGTGGCAGCGCGCGACGCAGCGCCGCGGGGTCGGAGCTGTCCAGGCAAAGCGGGATTTCGACGGCTTCCTGCACGATGCCCACCAGCCACGCCAGACATTCGGCTTCCTGGCCGGGAAGCCCGCCATTCACGTCGAGCAGGTCCGCCCCGGCATTCGCCTGCTGGCGCGCGACTTCTTTGATGAATTCCGCGTCGCGGCTTTGCGCCGCCGCGCCCACGCGCTTGCGAGTGCAGTTGATCAGTTCTCCGATGACAATCATGCGGCCTTCCTCTCTTCCTTAACCTTCCCCGCCGGTGACGGCAATTCGATTCGCTTGCAGAGATTATCCAGCCCGGCCAAGCGGTTGGCCAGGGAATTGGTTCCGTCCAGGCACCAGTCGCGCGGAGGAATCAGCGTGTGCGCGAATTTCCTCGGATCGTCGCCGGCCGCGAGCGTGCCGACGTAAACCCGATTCCAGACGCAGGGCTGCTCGGGCCGCGCCTCGCACGAGCCGTCGACGCGCGAGCCGCCGCAGGGTCCGTTGCGCAGCTCTTTGTAGCACGACGCCATCGAACAGCCCGCGTAGTTCAAATGTTCCTGGATGCAGTCTCCGCAGCTGACGCAGCCGAGCGTGGCCCGGCGATAGAGCACAGAGGGCTCGAGCAGCCGCGCCCATAGCCCGCGCCGCCAGGAGCCGCCGGCTATTTCCGGCTTGAGCCGCGACGCAAAGAAGCGCGCGACGTGAGAGTCCGAGGCGATCAGGTACCGATGCGCGAAGCGCGAGAAACGCTGCGTCCATGTGGCGCGCGGGGGAGCTTTGGCGAGCTGATAATCGAGGCTCGCATTGCTGAGTCCGTCCACGCCGCGAGGCAGCAGATAAAACTCATTCGGATAAGGGAAGATCAGTTCATCAATCCGGCGCCGCCAGTCGCGGCCGATGACGTTCGCGCGCTCGAGGATAGTCATGAAGTCTTTGTGCATCAGCCCGAACCCGCCGATGTGGGCGCCCGCGAAACCCAAATCCCGGACGGCCGCTACCATGCACGCCGCGCGCTCCAGGCGCTCCGGCTTCTTCTCGGTTTCGAGGCGGCGAATCAATTCGTCGCTAACCACGCAGCCCGCCAGCTCTCCCGACTGCATCATCCGCGCGATCTTGGCCGTGGGGACGTACACGTTGGCGAGCACGGGAAAGCGCCCGAGACCCTCGCGCGCCATGTATTGTTTAAGTTCATATAGCTTGCGAATGTTAAATCCTATCTGAGTAATAATGAATTGTGACCCGGCGGCGATCTTCAATTGCAGCTTATAGAACTGCATCATCTGGTCGGGCTCGCCGACCTTGTAGGGATTGACGACCGCGCCGGCGAGAAAATCGAACGGCGAGCTGGAGACGGCGCGCCCGGCCAGGTTGTATTGGATGCCCGCGCGCGCCGCCCGGAGCAACCAGAGCATGAGCACCGAATCGAGATCGTAAACGGGCTTGGGCTTTCCGGCGAACCCCTCCTTTTGCGCGTCCCCGGTCAGCGCGAGGATGTTCTCAACGCCGAGGCGCGCGAAGTTGTGGAGGCGCGCTTCGAGCGCCGCGCGGTTCCCGTCTTTTCCGCTCAGGTGCGCGATGGGAGTGAGGTTCTTCTCGAGGATGAAGGAAGTGAACGCTTCGGGCGGAAGCGCCGGATTGCCGCCGGGAAGGTCGGTGACGCTGATGATCTTGATGCCGTCGGGCTGGGCGGACGCCTCGCGAACGAACGTCTCGGCTTCGGCGACTTCGTGGTCGCGCCCCAGCACCAGTTCCGCCGTGCAGCAGAACTTTCCTTCCACCAGCGCCGAGCGCAACCAGTTCGGCTTGCGGCTTGCGCTCTCTGAGCTCATTGGAATTTCCTACGTCGGGAGGGCAGGCGCATCAAAAGCTTCAACAATCCCTCTCACCCGTCCCGATGAAATGTATCGGGACACCCTCTCCCGGAGGGAGAGGGCTGCAATCCAACCCGCTATCCCGGCCCTCTCCCGGCGGGAGAGGGTGGCGCGCGCAGCGAGCCGGGTGAGGGTGCCGGTTTCCTCCTGCTCCCGTCTCATGCTGCTGCCAACCGGCGGGCGAGGCTGACCGCGCCATTAGCGTTGTCGCTGTAGCCGTCGGCGCCGATTTCGTCCGCGAACCGCTGCGTGACCGGAGCGCCGCCCACGATGACCTTGATCTGTCCGCGCACCCCCGCCTTCTTCAGCTCGTCGATCACCGTCCGCATGTAGGGCATGGTCGTCGTCAGCAGCGCGGAAAGCGCGACGATGTCGGCCTTCTTGGTTTGCAGCGTGGCGAGTATTTTTTCGGGGCCCACGTCGACTCCCAGGTCCACGACTTCGAACCCCGCGCCCTCCAGCATCGAGGCGACAAGGTTCTTGCCGATATCATGCAGGTCGCCCTTCACCGTGCCGATCAGGATTCGCCCGGCGGGCTCGGCGCCGCGCGCGGCGAGCAGCGGGCGGATCAGTTCGAGCGAGGCTTTCATGGCGCGCGCGGAAATCAGCAGCTCGGGCACAAAACAGTCGCCCGTCTCGAACCGCTTCCCCATCTCGTCCATGGCGGGGATCATGTAATTGGTCACCAATTCCTGCGGGTCGGTGTTCTCCGCCAGCGCCTGCTTGGTGATGGCCACAGAGGCCTTGGCGTCGCCATTCAGAATGGCTTCGGTCAGCTTCGAAAGATCAGACATTTTGTCCTCCCGGTGCACACTATCGGCGCTATTTCTTGGCACCTCCTGTGCCAAAGTGCAAGTGATTTCTGAGTTCGGGCCTCTGTTCGACAAAATGTCACTTCGTTACAGATTGTCTCGATCAGGGCGGCAGCAACCTCCCGCATAGCTTGATTCTCAGTGTCCTCCGCGCTTTCCCAGCCCTAACACAGAGTTCACAGAGGGGCTCCGTGAACTCTGCGTTTCAAGCTTCATAGCCACAGAGGTCACGGAGAAACCCACTTCCGTGGCGCCAGCGCCAGGTCGGGGCGTTTCGGAACGACAGATTGTCCGCTTTTCTCGAATTTCGCGTTGGCAGGCGATTCTAGGCCCCTCTCGCGGCTTCTTAGGCTACAGGTCTGGGTAAGGGGCTTTCGGAAGCGCCTAGGGGCCTTTCCGCGCGCTGGCGGGCTATTCTAGAAGGCTAGCCGGTGGCTGCAGCACCGCCCCGCTCTGAGCGAGATGCCGTGGGCTTTCTATGTCTCGCGGAACGCGGCCACGACGATCAGGGCGAATCCGACGGCCAGCACGAGAAGTTCTCCACGCGATAGACGGATGTCTCGGAGTGACTTCACGCGGACGAACTTCTCGTTCCATCGCCACCAGGTCTGCCGTTGGTACATTGAGATGCCGGCTGTGGCCGCGATCAGGCAGACGTATCCGAGGGTCTCAGCGCCTCCGATGGTCAAGCCTGTTGCCGTCCCAGCCAGGAACGGCACACCGCTGAGATCCAGCGCAGCCAGGGAGTTCGTGCCCAGGAACAGGCCCGTCGTCACTCCCAGAAAGAACGTGACGAGGTACCCGAGAGGTATCGTGCGCACTCGCTGCAAGTTGAGCAGGATGCAGATCGATCCCATGACCAGGAGGTTCATGGCCAGTGTGCCGGCGAACTCAGACCAGAAACCGGGGGACTCAGCCACTTTCGATGCAATCACATAAACAGGGTGCCTCCCTTTGAGGGCCCCGGGCTGGAGCAGGCGATACCCAACGAGGAATGCAACGTTATGGAATAAGTTGTAGGCTCCGTACAGTAGCAGGACTCTGGTGAGCACGCCGTCGCCTCGCGTCGCCGCATCTGAACTCATGCTCGCCTCCCTTTTCCTGACCGCCGCGCCCTGGAAACCATCAAGGGCTCGGCATTTCAGTTCTCGCCATGCGCCGGGCTTTTTCGAGGATGGCGGGGCGCGCCTGCTCCATCAGTTCGCGCAGATCCTCGTAGCGCAGCGTGCGCTGCTCGAAGCTCCGCCGCTCGAGCGAGCGCAGGAACCTTTCCGCGAATTCCTTGAAGTACGACCCGTAGAGGTGGTAGCTGTCGGCCACGTGGCAGTAGCGCCCGACACGCACCTGCCTTCCGGAAAGCTCGGCGACGCGCGCGGCGATTCTCCTTTGCAGTTCGACGAGCGCGAAGATGTTCATGAACGCCGCCTTGTACGCGTCGTTCGAGCGGAAGCGGACGTTCATGCTGAGGACCTGCTCGCCCTGCTCCTCGGTGATTCGGCACCAGGCGCTTTGCAGGCACGCCGGATCGTAGCAATCATTGTCTTCCCAGACTTTCCAGGTGATGGCCTGGGCGCGGCGGGTGTGCGGCGCCTCGGCGAGTTTGCGGCAGAGCATCTCGATCTGGTCGGTACAACCCAGCGTGGGAACGTTGTAGGCAAACAGCCGCTGGTGGTAGGTGTACTCCCAGCGCTGGTCGTCGGGATTCGCGCGGTCGCGGACCAGGTGGTCCTTGATGCCCTCGCAGACTTCCATCACGTACTCCTGCAATTCCTCCGGGCCGCCGGGAAAGTCGCGGTGGATCATCGGCTCGCGTAAGGGGTCGGTGATGGTGATGACCATCGTGGCGTCTTTGCTGGGGGGATCGTCGGGTTTGTCGTACTGGGTTTTGACGTCGCAGCCGTTTTTGTGCAAGGCGATGAGTGACTCTTCCCAGGCGCGGGCGATGGAATCCGCCTCGACATGCAGCACGGGTATGCCGTTCATGACACCTCCCCAATGGCGTTGGCGAGAGACACCGCGGACTTGCCGGCGCGAGGCAACTTCGGATGCGACGATTGTAACTCACCCCGGGCGCCGCGCGCCGGTTTCGCTGTCGGCCGGCGGCTCCCCGCGCGCGTACCAGCAAGCCAGGAGAATCTCCAAGAGTCGCGGGTTGCCGCCCTCGACGCGGTCTCCTATACTGGAAGGAGCAGGGCTAGGGAGCCATGCAGAATTCTTTTCAGCATGGCGAGGGTGAATGGCGAAATTTCTGTCCACGGTCGCGGTGTCTCTTTTCCTGATTACCTTCCTTGGCGCGCAAGCGCCGCAGCGGCCGGACGGCGCGGGTACTTTTCAAAACCAGTGCGCCACATGCCACCAGGCGGGGAACAGCGTGGCGGCCCCGCTCCCCGACCAGCTTCGCCGCATGACGCGCAGCTCCATTCTCCGCGCCCTTGAAAGCGGGAAGATGAAGGAACAGGGGTCGCATCTCAGCGCCGACGAGCGCGCCGCGGTCGCGGAGTTTCTGGGAACGCCCGATGAAGATCAGCCCGCGAACCCCGCGTCCCATTGCGCGCCCACGCCGTTTTCGACCGGCGGCGATCCTGGCTGGAATGGCTGGGGAGTGGATGCGTTCAACACCCGGTTCCAGCCCGGCGACGCGGCGCGCCTGGGGCGCGACGATGTTCCGAAGCTCCAGCTCAAGTGGGCGTTCGGCTATCCCGGCGCCTCGGCGACGTTTGGCCAGCCCACGGTCGCGGGAGGACGGGTGTTTGTGGGAAGCGAAGACGGGACCGTCTACTCACTGGACGCTCGCACGGGCTGCGTCTACTGGACCTTCAAAGCCCCGCTCACCGTCAAGACCGCGGTCTCGATGGGCGAGGGGGGACGCGCCGCCTACTTCGGCGACACGGCCGGAAACGTTTACGCCGTTAACGCTGAGAATGGTTCGCTGCTTTGGAATGTCCGAGTGGATGGTCACTCCGCCGCGCGGATCACCGGGTCGCTGCTCCTCGTCAACGAACGCCTCTACGTTCCGGTTTCGTCGGGCGAGGAGGGCGCCGCCGTCGATCCCAAGTATCCATGCTGCACATTCCGTGGCAGCGTAGTGGCTCTGGACGCGCGCACGGGCTCGCAGATTTGGAAGTCGTATACGATCCCGGAGCCGCCCAAGCCGACGGGCCGTCGCAACGTCGCAGGCGCGAAGCTCTACGGCCCCGCCGGAGCCGCTGTCTGGTCGCCCCCGACCGCCGACCTGAAAGCGCGGGCGATTTACGTGGCGACGGGGAACAGCTACACCGAGCCCGCCAGCAAATACGCGGACGCCGTCATTGCCTTCGACATGGACTCCGGAAGGATGCTTTGGTCGCACCAGTTCACGGAGAATGACCTCTGGAATATTTCCTGCGTCGTTCCGGATCGCGCCAATTGCCCCAAGACGCCGGGACGCGATTTTGATTTTGGAGCGCCTCCCATTCTGGTGTCTCTGGCCAATGGAAAGCGAGTGTTGCTGCTGGGCCAGAAGTCGGGGGTCGTCCACGCCATCGATCCCGACCGCCGCGGTGAGATCCTGTGGCAGGCGCGCATCGGCCGCGGAGGGCCGCTGGGAGGAATCCAGTGGGGCGGCGCCGCGGATGACCAAAAGTTGGCGTTTTTCCCGCGCTCGGATTGGGACGAATCAGGGCCGGCGGTCGGCGGAGGCTTGTTCGCCTTCCGGATCGCCACCGGAGAAAGGGCCTGGGTGGCCCTGCCTTCCAAGCCCGCCTGCGCTGAGCAGCCCGGATGCAGCGCCGCGCAGATGGCGCCCGTAACGGCAATTCCCGGAGTGGTCTTCTCCGGTTCGCTGGATGGCCACCTGCGCGCTTACGACACGCGCGACGGGACGGTGATCTGGAACTTCGACGCCCTGCGGGAATTTCAAACCGTCAACGGCGCCAAGGCCAGCGGAGGCTCCTTCAACGCCTCCGGCCCGGCGATCGTGGACGGCAGGCTCTTTGTTAACTCGGGATACACGAACGCCATCAGCGGCAACGTGCTTCTCGCCTTCACCGTCGATGGCAAGTAGAAGCGCGCCATCGCGTGCCCTCAAGCCGGTGGCGTAGAAGACACCTTCCAGGTCGCTTCGTCGAAGTAGAGCGCGCGGCCCTGGCGGTAGGACTCGACCGACATCGAGATCAGCACCTGGGCGCGCGCGCCGGTTTCGACATCGAGCGTGGGCTTCTGGCGCGAACGCACGCAGGCCAGGAAATTCTCGATGTGGATTCCGGTCGGATCGTCGTCCTCCGCCTGCTCGACGGGAATCTGAACTTCCTCGGCGCCCCATTTCGCCTTGTATTCATCGCTGATGACGCGCTTTTCCGGCCGCACGGTGATGAAGGGCGTGGACTCCTCGAACTGGCCGTGCTCGACCATCACCACGGTTCCTTCGTGCCCGCGAATCAGGCCCGGAATGTGCTGCGAGTTGGCCATCGAGGAAGTCAGCACCACGGAATGCCCTGCCGCGTATTCGCCGATCAGGTGGAACGTGTCGGGAACGTCGCGGCCGTCCTTGAAGATGTAGTTTCCCCCGCCCGCCAGCACGCGCGTGGGGAACTGCGCCTGGCCCCAGCAGATGTTGAGCGGCGCGGCGACGTGATAGAAGAGGTCGGTGGCGGTCCCGCCGGAATAGTCCCAGTACTTGCGGAAGCGGAAGAAGCGGTCGGCATCCCAAGCGCGCTCGGGCGCCGGGCCCAGCCACGTCTTCCAATCAATGAAGTCGTCGCCCTTGCCCTCGGGGCCGGCGTTGGGGTCGATGGGATAATTCCACTCGCCGCGCTTCGAGTTGCGGTGATACGAGCCCT
The DNA here is from genome assembly GCA_041946825.1 of Terriglobia bacterium. GTDB lineage: Bacteria > Acidobacteriota > Terriglobia > UBA7540 > UBA7540 > CAZTHM01. The sequence goes on from JBHGBD010000026.1 coordinate 48,282, forward strand.
GGCTCATGATCATCTGCCCGATGCGTCCCTCGGCGATGACCTGGCGCGCCTTGTGCCACTGGTCGGCGGAAGTGGTTTGCGAGCCGACTTGCAGCACGCGGCCTTTCTCTTTCACTTTCTCGACCAGCAGCCGCGCCTCATCGATGGTGTGGGTCATGGGCTTTTCGAGATAGACGTCTTTGCCGCGATCCATCGCTTCCATCGCGATGCGCGCGTGCCAGTGGTCGGGCGTGGCGATCACCACCGCGTCCACGTCGCTGCGGCCCAGAATTTCGCGATAGTCGAGCGTGCCGTCGCACTGGAATTCTTTTTTGTTCAAGCTAAGCCGCTTCTGATAGGTATCACAGACGGCGACGATCTGGCACTGCCCCGACTTCTGCGCGATCTTGCGGTAATCGCGCGCCAGCCCGTGCCCGCGCCCGCCCACGCCGATGAACGCCACGTTGATGCGGTCGTTCGGCCCAGGCACTTTTGCGGCGGCGCCAAACGCCGTCCCCGCCGGCGCCAGCGCGGCGCTTGCGGCGGCAACACTCTTCATGAAATCTCGACGATTCAATGAATCTTTCATTCCCGCCATTTTCCTCTCCTCCGCGGCACAAGAAGCCGCGCATGATGATGCCTAGCGCGCGAAAGTCTACCGCAAATTCGCCCCGAGAGGTAAGCCCTGTAGCGGCGATCTGTGTTCGCCGTCTTTACCGTAGCGGCGGCTTTACGCCGCCATGGCGAGGTGAACTCGCCGCCACAGCCCACCGAACCGTAGCGTCGGCCTTCAGACCGCCACCGCGCTGGCGACTTGAAGGTCGCCGCTACCGCGCGGTAGCGCGGACTGCCGATTCTGCGGTCCGCGGCTCTGCCTTCAGAACAATCGCGGACCTGAAAACCGCAGGTCCGCGCTACTTGCTTCCCGCGGGAAATTCATGTTCGTTTGCGTTACCGTATCAGCGTGAAATCCAAGTTTTGTGCTGCGTGGTTTCTCATCGCTTTGTGGCCACTGGCAGCCGACAAAACGATATCTGCAGTGAAAGTTCCACAAAACTCCGTTGACTTATTGAAACCCATACTTGAGAAGTCGGCGGGACTGTATCGCGATCCCGAATGTCGCGGCAGTGATTATCAGGGGCATTGCAATGATCTTTTCGAACAGTATCAAGACCGAATGTTTGATCTTTTCGAGCTGAAGAACCAAGATGCGGATGAAGCTTTGGTCGTTCTGTTCGCATTCCCTTCAGCGCACGGGTATACACGCAAACCGCACCCTACGGAAGCTCTCACTTGTGCGGTGGCCGAACGCGGGGAGCGAATGTTACCCCTGTTGTCGAAATACAAAGGTTGCAACCCCAATATTCTTGGCGACTATCCGGCACAAATGCGCAGGACCGACTGTGAGCAAGAGATGTCCTACGCACGCGAAATCATTACTGGACATCACGCTACCGAGTACTGCCGATAATATCGGCAATAGCGGCCACGGCACGGGTCTTGTGCTGTGGGCTTTTTCCGGGCCGCGAGATTGCGAACTACCAGCAATGCGGCTCCGGTAGCTGTTACCGGCCGGCCGGTAGGCCAGGCCCCGCGCCTGCCCGCTCCTCCCCTTTTGCATTTTTCACTCAGAACGAGCTATCTCGGAATTGCCTCGGCTCTGGCGCAGACTACGTCCCGCGCCTAGCGCTGGTCGATGGGGACGTACTTCAGGCCGCGCGGGCCGGTGTACTCGGCGAGCGGGCGGATCAGACGGTTGTGGGCGTACTGCTCGAGCACGTGCGCCGTCCAGCCGGAAATCCGGCTGACGACGAAGATGAGCGTGTAGAGTTCGATGGGAATTCCCAGGACGTAGTAAGACGACGCGGAGTAGAAATCCACGTTGGCGTTGATGTTCTTCTCGCGGATCATCAAGTCCTCGATGCGCTTCGACATCTCGAACCACTTCGACTGGCCGGTGCGCCGGCAGAGCTGCTCCGACATCTTGCGCAGCTCGGTGGCGCGCGGGTCTTCGGTGTGGTAGACGCGGTGGCCGAAGCCCATCACCTTTTTCTTCTGCGCCAGAAGATTGCGCACGTAAGGCTCCGCATTCTCGACCCCTCCGACTTCCAGGAGCATTCGCATGGCCTGCTCGTTGGCGCCGCCGTGCAGAGGGCCTTTCAGCGTGCCAATCGCGGAGGTGATGGCGGAGTGCATATCGGAAAGCGTCGACGCCGTCACCCGCGCCGCGAAAGTCGAAGCGTTGTAGCTGTGGTCGGCGTGCAGAATCAGCGCCATGTCGAACCAGCGCGCGTCTTCGGCGTTCGGGACCTTGCCTTGCAGCATGTAGAGAAAATTCGCCGCCAGGCTCAACTTGGGATCGGGCGCGATGGGCTCCTTGCCTTCGCGGATGCGGCCGTAGGCGGCGACGATCGTGCCCATCTGGGCGGTCAGGCGCAGCGCCTTGCGGCGGTTGGCTTCCTCCGACATGTCTTCGGATTCCGGGTCGTAGAGCGAGAGCGCGGAAACGGCCGTGCGCAGCGTCTCCATGGGATGCTGCGCGGGAGGAAACCCTTTCAACAGGCTGACCAGCTCAGGAGAGATGGCGCGGTTTTCGACCAGTTGCTTTTCGTGCGCGGCGAGTTCGGCGCGATTCGGCAGGCGTCCGTTCCAGAGGAGATAAACCACTTCCTCAAAGGTCGAGTGGGCGGCCAAATCGTGAATGTCGTATCCGCGATAGATGAGGATCCCGCGCGCTCCGTCAATGTCACAAATATCCGAATTCGCGATGACCACGTCCTGCAGACCGGCTTTGACTTCTGCCATTCCCGTTCTCCTGGTTGGTGTGCGCCCTGACCGATTCTCGCCTTGGGGACTTCATCATACATGATGTAAACCGCGCGTAACAAGAAACCTGTGAGGTGAAACGCGGAAAAGCGTCCAGCCGGTCGGAGAATCCAGCCCAGCAGGACTATCCAATGCGCGAACCTGCGGAAGAGCGCTCGCGGAGTTGAGCCGAAAGGTTGCTTTTGCCTGCGGCGTTGACTATTCTGCGCCCGAGACGCGTTGGATTCTGAATCCTCATGGACTACGCAAGCACCGTCGTTGGCGTTTTGTGGTTCTTCTTGACCGTCGTGGCGTTGGTCGCGAAGTACCTGCGCGCACCACGACGTCACCGCTTTCGCGGCCACGGTTGGGCGGGGCTGGGAATCGTCCTGCTCGCCGAGATCCTGCTCTTTGCCGGCGTGCGATGGGTCGCAACCTTCTTCACTCCTATCGCCTGGACGGGCTACCTGTTGATGGTTGACGCCGCCGTCTGGAGTTTGCGCGGTGAGTCGCGACTCGTCAGCACGCCCCGGCACTTCTTCGCGCTGGCTTTCTGGTCGGTCCCGCTGTGGTTGATCTTCGAGGCCTACAACCTGCGGATGGAAAACTGGACGTACGTGGGCCTGCCCGCGAACCTCGCAGTGCGATACGTCGGCTACGGATGGTCGTTCGCCACCATCTGGCCCGCCATCCTGGAGACCGCGGATTTGATTGAAGCATTGGGAATTTTCCGCACAGTTGAAAAGCCACGAACTGAACTGCGGCGTGCAGCGCTGGTCAGCTTTTCCTTCTTCGGCCTGATCTTCGTCGCCGCCCCGGTGCTGGTTCCGGCGCCTGTCGGCCAGTACCTTTTCGGGCCGGTGTGGTTGGGGTTCGCGCTGCTGCTCGACCCGCTGAACTACGCCGCGGGAGGACGCTCGTTGCTCCGGGAGTACGAGTCCGGCCGGACCTCAACTTTATTCAGCCTGCTCCTCGCCGGCCTCGTGTGCGGGATTGTCTGGGAGTTCTGGAACTACTGGGCCGCCGCGAAATGGGTTTACGTCTTTCCGATTCTGCAGGGTTGGAAGATTTTCGAAATGCCGTTGCCCGGCTACCTGGGCTTTCCGCCCTTTGCGGTGGAATGCTTTGTGATGTATGAGTTTCTCAAAATTGTCCGGTTGCGGGTCACGAACCAGAGGATCCTGGCGGGCCAGGATGTTACTCGAACGGGGAGAGTCGAGCTGACTTCACTCCCGCAGGGAACAAAGCCGAGCGCGCCGCAAGGAGAAAAGCAGAGGTAACAATGAGCAAGCGACCACCTTTTGTGAAAGTCGCCGAGGTCAGTGAGATTCCCGAAGGCGCGGTGAAGCACATCATCGTGCACGACAAGCCCATGGCGCTCTGCCGCGTGGAAGGGAACTTCTACGCTGTAAACGCCGTCTGCCCGCACATGGGCGGGCCGCTGGCGAGCGGCAAACTCGAAGGCTGCGTCATCACCTGCCCGTGGCATGGGTGGACGTTCGACGTCCGCACGGGCCTGCCTGATCACCCGGGCGGGCACTCCATTTCGGCCTACGAAGTTCGGGTCGAAGGCAACGACATTCTCGTCGGGTGGATTAAGCGTCCGACGACGGCGTGACCTGCTTGGATTCCCCCTGTTCAATTTCCAGGAAGTATCTGTAAACTGGTCAATCAGGGATGTTCATGAAGATTCTGCGCTTGAGGCCGAGACGATTGAGAACGCTGCTGCTTTGCCTCGCGCTGGCGCTTTCGCAGGCCGTCGCTGCGGCAGCCGCACAGCCGTCCGAGGACGAAGACGCTCGCGCCGAAGGCCGGCGCGGCCTCGACTTGATGATGGACGGCGACTTGGATGGCGCCATCGAGGCCTTTCAGGAAATTCAGAAGAAGGCTCCGCAGTCTCCGGTGGGATTTCTGCTGGAGGCTGACGCCGTGTGGTGGAGGATTTACTTCGAGACGGCCAACCTGGTAGATCCCGACGTCTTCGCCGCGACGGACCTGCCGACAACGCCACACGATTCCCACTTCACCGACCTGCTCAACATTACGGTCGCAAAATCCGAAGCGGGCATCAAGGCGAACCAGAACGTGGCGCGCAATTACCTCTACCAGGGAATGGCGTACGCGCTGCGGGCACGGCTCGAAGGCCTGCGGGACCGCGACCTTCCCACCGCGCGCGCCGGCAAGAAAATGCGCGCCCTGCTCCTCAAAGCGCTGGAGCTTGATCCGAGCCTCACCGACGTTTATCTGGGTGTGGGGATCTACAATTATTTCGTGGACACGCTCTCGGCGATCGTCAAAATCCTCCGCTTCTTCATCGGACTTCCGGGAGGCAGCCGCATCGAGGGCCTGAAGCAGATGCAACTTGCGGCGGAAAAGGGCGACCTGACGCGCGCGGAAGCGAAGTTCTACCTCGCCAAGGATTTCTCACGGCCGAACGAGCGGCAATTCGACCGCTCGATGCAACTCTTCCGCGAACTCGCCGGCGAGTATCCCCGCAATCAACTCTGGCCGATGCTGATTGCAAGCCTGCAATGCCGCATGGGTCACGACCAGGAATGCGACGCGGGTTACCGAGAGGTTTACGCCAGAACCGCGGGAAAAAAGGGAGAAGTTGATCAGGCCCTGCGCCGCGCCTCGCGGCTGGCCCTGCAACGGCGTCATCCGCAGGAGCAGTTCCCGGAATAGCTCCCGGAAAACGGCATCAAAGCGCCAAGGCTTTCTTCATCGCGGCGGCCGTAGCCGCGCACGCTTCCTCTCGGGGCATGGCGCGCAGCACGGCGTTGAACGGTTCGGCGTGAATGGGCCCGTCGTACCCGATCCTGCGCAGAGAATCCAGGAAGACCTTTACCGGAATGACTCCCGTCGCCGCAGGCAGCTCGCGCGAAGAATCCGCCTGCTTGTCGAGGGGAACTCCCGCCGGCGCGTCGTTCAGGTCAACCGTGACGATGTCCTCGTTGCGCAGCGTCAGCAGGTCGTCGCCCGTTTCCTCGGCGTTGAACCAGTGCCAGCTATCGAGCTGCACCCCGACGTTGCCGGTGCCGATGGCCACGATGAGTTCCTTGACCTCGCTGAGAGTGTGGACGAAAGGATGCCGCTGGCTTCTCCAAAGAGTTCTGGGAGAAACGTATTCCAACCCCAATCGCTGGCCGTGGTCTTTGAGAATCGCCGCGCACTCGCGCAGTCGCGCCGCGTGGCTGCGGAAATTCTGAAGATAAGTGAGCGTGTCGCTGCAAGGCATGATCCATGTGCTCACGCGCGTGACCCCGGCTCGCTCCAAGACGGCAGCGACCGCTGCCAGTTTCTTCAGCCCATCGCTGAATGTTGCTTCGTCTTTGCGGAAATCCACGGGCAGTCCCGCCGCACCGAGCTTGAGGTTTTTCTTCTTTAGCTCTTCGAGAAGCCTCTTCAGCTCATCATCCGAGAGCCCGGCGAAATAACCGGCATCCGGGTCAACGCCCTCAAATCCAAACTTCGCGGCGAGGTCGACGGCCTCTCGGAAACTCGCTTTGACTCCGATGCGCCCGCAACTCAGAACGGTGAAGAACTTCCCGGGCGGGGTCTCGGGTGCATCTGCCGTCCAAGAAGGCCGCGCGAATCCGGCAAGGCCTGCGGCACCCAGCCCCGTGGCGGCAAGGAAACGCCGGCGGTTAAGTCCGAGGTTGGACATGGTAGCTCCTGTGAATTGTGAATTGCGTGGACTTGCAACTCCACGCTAGGCGAGGGGAAGGGTCGATTCCATGGATGCGGTCTGCTCGTGCGCGTGATACGAGCTGCGAACCAGCGGGCCCGACTCGACGTGCCGGATGCCCAGCCGCTCGCCTTCGCGCTTGAGCGCCGCGAATTCTTCCGGCTGCCAGAAACGCGCCACCGGCAACTGGTCGCCCGACGGCCGCAAGTATTGCCCGATGGTGACGATGTCCACGCCTGACGACGCAAGGTCGGCGAGGAGCGCTCGCACTTCTTCAAAAGTCTCGCCCAGGCCCACCATCAGCCCGGACTTGGTGGGGATCGCGGGCGCAAGCTCGCGCGAGCGGCGCAGCAACCGCAGCGAGCGCTCGTACCGCGACCCGCGCCGTGCCACAGGATACAGGCGACGAACCGTTTCGATATTGTGATTGAGGATGTCGGGGCTCGCGGCGAGCACTGTTTCCAGGGCCGCGTCTGAGCCGCGAAAATCGGGAATCAGAACCTCCACGCGGCAGACGGGAATTCGATCGCGCAGCGCCTGAATCGTCCGCGCAAAGATGGTCGAGCCGCCGTCCGTGAGATCGTCGCGGTCGACGGACGTGACCACAACATACTTAAGCCCCATGCCGGCGGCGGCCTCGGCGACGCGCGCGGGTTCGTCCCAGTCCACTTCGCCCGCCGGACGGCCTTTGGGCACAGCGCAGAATCCACAACGGCGCGTGCAGAGATCGCCGAGAATCATGAACGTCGCGGTGCGGTGCTGCCAGCATTCGCCGATATTCGGGCACCGGGCGCTCTCGCAGACGGTGTGCAGCTCCAGGCCGCGCATCAGGCGCTTGAGGTCGAAGTAGTTGTCGCCGCCCGGAATGCGAACCTTGAGCCATTCCGGCCGGCGAGCCGGCCGCGAGGGGTCGGCGATCTGGACAAGCTCGTTCATCAGCTTCCATTGTACCGCGCCGCGTCGCGCCCCACCAGCCGCTACGTTCCAAAACTTTGCCATTTAATCGTTCCGCTTCGTCGTGAGATACTGTCCAGCTTTGTGGGCGAAGGGGCAAGCGTCGCAACCAAAGAATCAATCCATGACTGAATCTGCCACCCAGCCGTCGTCGAATTCGGCCCCGGCAGCTCCGCGCTTGAAGCGCGTGCTGACCCTTTGGGACCTGATTTTCTACGGCATTGTATTGATCCAGCCCGTCGCACCCGTTCCACTCTTCGGAGTGGTTCAGGCCCGCTCGCAGGGCCACATGGTGGACACCATCCTGCTCGCCATGCTGGCCATGATGATCACGGCTTACAGTTACGGGCGCATGGCGGCGCTGTACCCGGCAGCCGGATCTGCCTACACCTATGTCGGCCGCGGACTGAATCCTCACTTGGGATTTCTGGCGGGCTGGGCGATGTTTTTGGATTATCTGCTGCAGCCCATCTTGAACGGCGTTTGGGTGGCGGTGGCGATCCATCGGCTGGTTCCGCAGATTCCTTATGCCGTCGGAGCGCTGCTGTTAATCGGGCTCGTCGTTGGGCTGAACCTCGTCGGCATCCGCGCTACTGCTCGCGCCAATCGAATTCTTCTGGGCTTCATGTTCTTGGTGATTGGGGCATTCATCGTTTTGGCAGTCCGCTACACCTACGCCGCGGGCGGGTGGGGTGGAGTCTTCTCAACCGAGCCTTTCTATAATCCCAAGACCTTCAGCTTTCCGGTGATTGGCGGCGCGACGTCACTGGCGGCTCTTACCTATATCGGCTTCGATGGCGTGACGACCTTGGCGGAAGACGTCGAGAATCCCAAGCGCAACGTCTTGCTGGCCGCCGTACTGGTGTGTTTGTTTACCGGCCTTTTCGGCGGCCTGGAAGTTTATCTCGGCCAGCGCGTCTGGCCGGACTACGGGAATTTCCCCAATCCCGAAACGGCTTTCTGGGACGTCTGCCGCCGGGTGGGCGGCGTGGCGCTCTTCAGCGGCATGACGGCGGTGACGTTGCTGGCGTGTTTTGGCAGCGCCTTGACGGGGACGCTGGGTGCGGCTCGGCTTCTCTTTGGCATGGGGCGCGACAATGTCCTGCCCAAGAAATTTTTCAGCTATCTTCATCCGAAACGTAATACGCCAAGCCATAATATCTGGATGATTGGCATCTTGGCATACGGCGCGGCTCTCTTAATCACCTACGACCAGGCCGCCGAGCTCCTGAACTTCGGCGCGTTTCTCGCCTTCATGGGAGTCAATCTCGCCGCGGCCCACCAATACTACTTTGTCGGCCGCCCCGGACATAAACGCCATTGGCTGACCGACCTTTGCCTCCCGCTTTTCGGCTTTCTGTTTTGCCTGTGGATTTGGTGGGGGCTGCAGCCGGTCGCCAAGATCGTGGGCGGTGTCTGGTTCGCGATCGGAGTGATCTACGCCGCGGTAAGGACGCGCGGCTTCCGCGCGCGTCCGGTGATGATCGACTTCAGCGAGACCTAGAGTTGTGCGGACGGCACACCGTCGTGAGCCGTCCTGCCGGAGCGGCCCTACGCGAGGCAAACCATGGCCTGGATTGAAATGGTTCCGCCCGAAAAAGCCACGGGCAAACTCAAGGAAGAGTTTGATCGCGCAATCCGGAGGGCCGGAAAGGTATTCAACATCCTCCGGATTCAGAGTCTCAACCCTGACACCCTGCGTGCCTCGGTTCAGATCTATCTTGCGTCGATGTATGGCCCTTCGGGGCTCTCGCGCGCCGAGCGTGAGATGATGGCGACGGTGGTTTCGTGGGCCAACGATTGCTTCTATTGAATCGAAGCGCACGGGGAGGATCTCCGTGCTGAGACCGGTGATGCCGAAGTGGCCGAGCAGGTCAAGCGCGACTATCGGCGCGCGAAACTGACTCGACGCCAGAAGGCCCTCGCGCAGTTTGCGGTGCTCGTGACGCGGCGGCCCTCCGCTGTCCGCCCGCGGCACCTGAACGCTCTTCGAAAGCAGGGGCTGAGCGACCGGGACATTCTCGACGCTGTCCAGGTCATCTCCTATTTCAATTACATCAATCGCATCGCCGACGCGCTCGGTGTCGATCCCGAACCCGAGATGCTCCCCGCCCGGAAACGCCGCCAGAAGTAATTTTTGATTTTGGATTCTGAACGGATCATACCCATTAACAGCCCTCCGCGAGTGATTTCCAGACCGGGTTCAATCACAAATCACAAATCCCAAATCCTCCTGTGCTAAATTGTTGTCAGAGCCGGTGCGCGATGGCTGAGCAGGAACGTCCCACCTTCGCCTGGATGGACCTTCTCTGGCTGGCCTTTCTCCTGGGCCTGGCGCTCCTTCAACCCCTTTTTGAAATCCACAAACAACTGACCCTGCTGGCCCTCGGACTGCTGCAAATCCTCGAGCAGCGGTTCATCAGCATCCTCAAGGCGCGGGGGCCAACCTACAGCGTCATCCTGAAGATCGTTCTCGCCTCCTCGGTGGTGAACTGCACGGGAGGAATCGAGTCGAGCTACTACTTGATCTATTTCCTGCCCGTTGTGACCGCGGCGATGTATTTCGAGGCCTGGGAATCCCTCCTCTGGACCGCGCTCACCTCCGCGGCCTACTGTTCGTTTCTGCTCTGGGTTCCGTGGTGGAAGGTGGAAGTGGACGCCGAGGGCGCGACCGAGTTGCTGATCCGCAATCTCTTTCTGTTCCTGGCCGCCATCGTCGTCAACCGCTTTGTCACCGAGAATCGCCGCCAGAGCCGGCAATACCGCCAGCTTGCCGAAACGTTGGCGGAGACGAACCGCCGCCTAGAGCAGATCCAGGCCGAGGCGCGGCGCTCCGAGCGCCTGGCAGCCCTGGGCCAGCTCTCCGCCGGGCTGGCACACGAAATCCGCAATCCTCTGGGAGTAATCAAAGGTTCGTCGGAAATGCTCAACAAGCGATTGCAGGGTTCCGATCAGGTTGCGGGCGAACTGGCGGGGTACATCTCGAGTGAGGTCAACCGGCTGAATATGATCGTCACAAGATTCCTCGACTTCGCCCGGCCCTCGAATCTTCAATTCAAAACCGAGGCGGTCACTCCGGTAGTCGACCGGGCGCTCAAGAACGCGCACGACCGGTGGCCGGAGGCAAGAGTTGAGGTGCAGCGAGATTACGCGCGGGAAGTACCGCCGGTCCCGTTGGACGCGGACATGTGCGAGCAGGTTTTCACCAATCTTTTCCTGAACGCCTATGAGGCGATGGAAAAGGACGGCGGCACGCTCAAGGTCACGATTGCCCGTGCGAACCACGACGGTCGGCAGGGAGTTGAAATCGAGATTCACGACAGCGGGCCGGGGATTCCGGCCGAGCTCCGCGAACAGATTTTCAACCCATTTTTTACTACCAAAAAGAGCGGTGTCGGTCTGGGGCTTTCGATTGTCTCCAAAATCATCGATGATCACCGCGGCTGGATCCGCCTGTCGAGTGACACGGGCAAAGGCGCTAGCTTTCGAGTATTCTTACCGGCGGAGGCAGAAACTGGAAATTAGAAACTGGAAATTGGAAATTGGAAACTGGAAGTTGAAAACCGGGAACTCGGAGAGAGACTGTGGGCAATCCCAACGCAGGCCCCATTCGGGATTTCAAAGACCTGGAGGTCTGGATAGCCGCCCGGGACCTTCGTCACGAGTTCTATAAACTCGCGAAGGCTCTACCTGAAACTGAAAAGTATGGCTTGGCAAGCCAGGTCCGGCGAGCGGCGACATGGGTGACCGCCAACATCGTAGAAGGCTTCGGACGTTATGGATACCAGGAGAACGCCCAATCGTGCCGGCAAGCGCGCGGCTCTCTTTATGAATTGCGCGACCACTTGACGACCTGTGTTGATGAGGGATACTTGACTCTGGCCGGCGGCAAACGACTCGATGCAAAGGCCCAGTCCGTGGCTCGACTCTTGAATGGACACCTGCGATCTACGCTCGCGCTGAAACATCAGACAGCAGCGTGAGGCTTGGCCAGTTTTTAATTTCAAGTTTCCAATTTCCAGTTTCCAGTTTCTTCCTCTGAATCGACTTATGCCCACTATCCTGATTGTCGAAGACGAACCCAAAATGCTCCGGCTGCTGGAGCTGAACCTCTCCGAAGAAGGTTATTCGGTTCAGACGGCCGGGGATGCCGAAACGGGGCTCAAACTGCTCAGCCAGAATCGGGCCGATCTGGTAATTACGGATCTGAAATTGCCCGGCATGAACGGGCTGGAGTTCCTGCAGGCGGTTAAGCGCCACGACGCGCGGATTCCCGTTGTCGTGATGACTGCGTACGGAACCGTCGAGACCGCGGTCGAGGCCATGAAGGCGGGCGCGAGCGACTACGTCCTCAAACCGTTTTCACTCGAAGAAATCAAGCTGATCGTCGGCAAGGAGCTCGATGTCAACCGCCTGCGCGAAGAAAATCGTTCGTTGCGCGAAGCGCTGGGGCGGCGCCTCGAGTTCAAGAACATCGTAGCGCGCAGCGCCAAGATGCAGGAAGTACTGGCCACCGTCGAGCGCGTGGCGCCGACCAATTCCACTGTTTTGCTCGGCGGGGAAAGCGGCGTGGGGAAAGATCTGATCGCGCGCGCCATTCACCAGCACTCGCGCCGCGCCGCGGGGCCCTTCGTTAAAATCAACTGCACGGCCATCCCTGAGAATCTCCTCGAAAGCGAACTCTTCGGCTACGAGAAGGGAGCGTTCACGGGAGCCGTATCCACGAAGCCGGGGAAATTTGAACTGGCCGATAAGGGGACGATTTTCCTGGACGAAATCGGCGATGTTCCGGGAACGATCCAAGTCAAGCTGCTCCGCGTCCTTCAAGACCGCGAATTTGAAAGGCTCGGTGGGACCAAAACCCTCAAAGTTGATGTGCGCGTCGTCGCCGCCACGAACCAGGACCTGCGCGCTGCGCTCGAGGAGGGAACTTTCCGCGAGGACCTCTACTACCGCCTGAACGTCGTGCCCATCAACATCCCTCCTCTGCGCGAGCGCAAGGAAGATATTCCCTATCTCGTGGACCATTTCATCGAGCGATTCGCACGCGATTCCGGGAAACCAATTCGCGGTATAACACCGCCCGCGCAAAAGCTCTTGACGGAATTCCACTGGCCAGGGAATGTGCGCGAAGTCGAGAACATCATCGAACGCGCCGTGGCGTTATCGTCAGGAGAGATGCTCGACGTTGGCGACGTGCGCTTGGATATTTCTCCGGCCAAAACCGCCGAGGGACCGTTAGGGACTTCGGCAGCGTCGGGTGCTTTCCCGCCGCCCGGCAAGACCCTGGAACAATACGAAGACGAAATCATCAAGGAAGCCGTGCGCCGCGCCAACGGCAACAAGAGCCAGGCGGCGCGCCTGCTCGGCCTCTCTCGCAACGCTTTGCGCTATCGCCTCGCCAAGATGGGCATGCCGGACGAGGAGAACAGTGGACAGTAAACAGGCGGCGGTAAGCGGTTGAGGCATCTTTCTTCACGTCCGAGACGCACACGCGCGTCGTCCATGCTAGAATCTCATCGCTCACTAAACTCCCGAAATCCTGCGGAAACATGCTCGAGAGGGCAGACGTGGAATTGCTTCCCCTGATGACTCGTTCCGACCGCCGCCGATTCCTGCGCATCTTGGGAGGCGGAGCCGCGGCAGGCGTTGGGCGGATTCTTTCCCGGGGTCTCCTGGCAGCGGAAGATCCGGCTCTTGCCGGGCGTCCCCTGGTGCGGTATCCCGAAAAGACCGACCTGATTCTACTGACCTCTCGCCCGCCGCAGCTCGAGACCCCCTGGCACTATTTCCAGAGTGCCATTACCCCCAACGACGCGTTTTATGTCCGCTATCATCTCTCGGACATTCCAACGAGAGTCGATCTCTCGACATGGCGCCTACGGGTCGGAGGCCATGTCGAGCGGCCCTTGGAACTTTCCTTCGACGACCTCAAGAACAAATTCCCCCCGGCACGCGTTGTGGCGGTCAATCAATGCTCGGGCAACAGCCGCGGGCGCTTCGAGCCGCGCGTTTTCGGCGGGCAGTGGGGCGACGGCGCGATGGGCAACGCCGAGTGGGTGGGCGTTCGCCTGCTCGACATTCTGAAGGAAGCCGGCATGAAGGCCGGCGCGGTGGACGTTACTTTCAGCGGCCTCGACGAACCTCCCACGCCGACGGTTCAGGATTTCGCCAAGTCGTTGAAAGTTGTAAACTTACTGGATAATCCTTACATTATTGTTGCTTATGAAATGAATGGGGCGCCGCTGCCCATGCTCAATGGTTTTCCGGCGCGCCTCGTCGTACCGGGATGGTACGCCACCTACTGGGTGAAGCACCTCTCCGAAATCACTGTGCTCGACCGCGAGTTCGACGGCTTCTGGATCAAGACCGCCTATCGCATCCCCGACACGCCTTGCGGCTGCGTCGAACCCGGTGCGAAACCCGCGCGCACCGTGCCCATCAGCCGCATGAACGTGCGCTCGTTCATCGTCACACCCGAGAACGGCGCTCGGGTCGCGGCGGGGCGAGGGATGACCCTGAAAGGAATCGCGTTCGACGGCGGCTATGGCGTCGCCCAGGTGGAAGTTTCATCCGACGGCGGGGCGACCTGGCGCCGCGCGGAACTTGGCAAGGACCTCGGGCGGTTTTCGTTCCGCGAATGGACAGCGAGCTGGACGCCCGCGCGGCCGGGGAAATATCGCTTGCTGGTGCGCGCTACCAACCGCGTGGGGGAATCTCAGCCCTTCGAGCCGCTGTGGAATCCCGCGGGATATCTTCGCAACGTCATTGAACGCACCGAGGTGACGGCACAATGAAACCGCGCGCGGGTATTTCGAAGCGGCTGGGGATGCTTCCGGGTTTAATCCTGATTCTGGTGATCGCGGCCTTGGCGCAGAAGACTCCTTCCGTCAAGACCATTGAACTTCCTGATGACAACGCCGTGGCGAAACTCCAGCCCGGCGCGGGCGCCGACACAACCGAAGCGAACTGTATGGGCTGCCATTCGACCGACTACATCGTGCGCCAGCCGGGCAGCAATGCCGAGCAGTGGCAGGCGGAAGTCAACAAGATGATCAAAACTTACGGCGCCCCGATCAGCGAAGAAGACGCCAAAGTCATCACAGATTATCTTGCCTCGGTTTACGGTCGCGCGCCGACCGATCGCCCCTCCGCGAAACCCCCTCGTCCTGACTCTCTGGCTCCAAAAGCCAAAGCTCCCCCAAGGCACAAGCCTTAGACCTTATTCGCACAGGCAATCTGTGGTTGCTGACCGGACTACTCGGCATAAATGCGTGGCACGCGCTTACCGATCGAGCAAAGGATTTCGTAGGGGACGGTGGAGAGTTCGCGGGCGGTTTCGACGGCGGTGATGGAGCAATGATCGGAGGCGCCGAGCAGGGTGACCTCGTCGCCGATGTCGGCGCCCGGAGCGTCCGTGACGTCGAGGAGCGTCAAGTCCATCGAGATGTTGCCGACGATGCGCGCGTAATGGTCGCGGACGATGGCGCGGCCGCGATTCGAGAGCCCGCGGCTCAATCCGTCCGCATAGCCCACCGGAACCGTGGCGATGCGCGACGGCCGTCGCGTATGGTAGGCGCCGCCGTAACCCAGTGGCGTGCCGGTAGGCACATCTTTCAGAAAGACGATGCGCGACTTGAAGGTAAGGATGGGCTCGAATTCAGCGAGGGCGCGCGGCTCTCGACCCGGCGGCGCGACGAAGGGCACGCAGTAGCCGAAGAGCAGCGCGCCGACGCGGACAAGGTTCTCGGATACGTCGAGGCCCGCCAAGAGCCCCGCGCTGTTCGAAACGTGCACCCACTCCGGCTCGATCCCGGCGCTGCGTACCTCGATGAGCGCCGTGCGGAAGCGGGAAAGCTGTTCTTCCGTCTGCGACGCCACCAGGTCTTCCGCCGACGCCAGGTGCGTGAAAAAGCCGGAAAGCTTCAACCCCTCAAGCCGGCGATAGTGCGCGAGGAACGCCGCCACGCGGTCGCGCGGCAATCCCAATCGTCCCATGCCGGTATCGATCTTGAGATGAAACTCGATGGGCTTCCCATAGCGGCGCGCGCAGGCGGCGTAGGTGTCGAGCCGCACCGTGGAAGAAACGGAAGGTGTCAGATGGTATTCGACGAGGTGCGCGGGGTCGCTCATGTAGAGCCCGCCGAGCAGCAGGATGGGCTGCGCAATGCCCGCCTCGCGAAGTTCCAGAGCCTCTTCGACGGTCGCCACTCCGAACCAGTCCACGCCGCAATCGGCCAGGCACCGAGCGACACGCGCGGCGCCGTGACCGTAAGCGTCGGCCTTCACGACGGCCATGACCTGGCGCGCGCCGGCGAGTTTGCGTACGCGCTCGTAATTCCGGCGTAGTCTGGAGAGGGAGATCTCGACCCAGGTGGGGCGCAGGAGTTTATCGGCGTGATTGCCCACGAGAGCTCCACGGAGTTTTGACTGAGAAGCGGATCGCGCGGCGGCGAAGGCCGGCAGGGTATGTCGAGGTCACTCGGGCTCCTCGAACTCGCCCTCGCGCGCGGAGTAATTCTCGAAGCGGGCGAAGGGCTTGAGGAAAACGATGGGGACGTTTCCGGTGGGCCCGTTGCGCTGCTTGCCGATGATGAGCTCGGTTTTTCCGCCCGGCTCGCCCTCCTCGGCCTCTTCCGCGCTGCGCTTGTAGACATCCTCGCGGAAGATGAAGAGCACCACATCCGCGTCCTGCTCGATCGAACCCGACTCGCGGAGGTCGGAAAGTTGCGGGCGGTGCCCGGGCCGCTCTTCGGGCGCGCGGCTCAACTGCGAGAGCGCCACGACGGGCACGCGCAACTCCTTGGCGATACTCTTCAGGCTGCGCGAGATGAAGCTGACTTCCTGCGTGCGGTTTTCGAAGCGGCCATGGCCGGTCACCAGTTGCAGGTAATCGACGATAAGAAGGTCCAGCCCTTTCTCGGCTTTGAGGCGGCGCGCCTTGGCGCGGATCTGCATGATGCTCAGGCCGGGGCTGTCGTCAATGAAGAGGGGCGCTTCCGCCAGCCGCCCAAGGGCGCGCGTCATCTTGCTCCAATCTTCGCGGCTGGAAAAGCCGGTGCGGAGCTTGTGGCTGTCGATCCGGGCCTCCGAGCAGAGCAGGCGGATGACCAGCGATTCCTTGCTCATTTCAAGCGAGAAGACGCCCACGTGCTGCTTCTTTTCAATGGCGGCGTGGGCGGCAATGTTGAGCGCCAGCGCGGTTTTGCCCAGCGAAGGCCGGGCGGCGACGATAATCAGCTCGCCGGGCTGCAATCCCGCCGTCATGTTGTCGAGTTCGACGAAACCCGTCTCAACTCCGGTCACCCGCTGGCCGCGGTCAAACAGAACGTCGATGGTCCCGAAACTCGACTTGACGATATCGCGGATGCCGAGAAAACCCGACAGCACTTTCTGCTCGGCGATCTCAAAAACCTGGCTTTGCGCGAGGTCGATCAGGGTTTCGGGATCGTCGGTCGCTTCCAGGCAGCGGGAGATAACGTTCGACGAGGCGTTGATAAGGCGCCGGATCAGCCCCTTTTCCTTGACGATGCGCGCGTACTCGGCGACGGCCGTCGTGCTGCCCACCGGCACGCCGTCCGTCAGAGCCGCAAGGTAGGCCGCCCCCCCGATCTTTTCGAGGAGGCCTTCTTTGCCAAGTTCCTCGGAGAGCGTGACGAGGTCAATGGTCCGGTTCTTCTCGGAGATGCTCACCATCTTGTCAAACGTGATGCGATGCGATTCCGAAAAGAAATCGTCCTTGCTGATGGTCTCGAGCGCCACGTTGAGCGCGCCGTTGTCAATCAGGATTGAGCCGAGAAGAGCGCGCTCGGCTTCGAGGTTATGAGGAAGGGTTCGATCGATTGCCGTCGTGGTGGGCATTGCGCAAACATCTTTATGTTAAAGGAGGGGGGCGCTCAAGTCAATTGTGAGCGTTGGCTGTGGAATTCCGGTGGAAAAGGCAAGAAAGCTGTGGAAAGCCTCGCCACGACAGTGGAAAACTCCAACGCCCATGGATCGCGCCGGTCGACGATTTACTCGGCCGCCGGCGCTTCCGCTTCGCTTTCGACCTTGACCTTGACGGTCCCGGTCACTTCGCGGTGCAGCTTGATGTGGACGTCGTACTCGCCCACGAGCTTGATGGGCGGATCGAGCTGGATCTTGCGCCGGTCGATGTTGAAGCCTTTGGCCGCGAGCCCGTCGGCGACGTCCAGGGCGGTCACGGAACCAAAAAGCGTGCCCTGCTCGCCGGCTTTCCGCGTGTAACTGAGGGCAACCTCCGCGAGCAGCTTCGCCAGATCTTCCGCGTCGGCTTTCTCCTTGGCGCTTTGCTTGAGGAACTGGACGCGCTGCTGCTCGACCCACTTGCGGTTCTGGGAGGTGGCCTTGACGGCCAACTTCTTAGGCAGCAGAAAATTACGCCCGTAGCCGTCGGCAACGCTCACGATTTGGCCGCGAATTCCCAGTTTGTCGACATCATGCAAAAGTATGACTTCCATTTCAAAACTCCCTGGAGGCTGATTTCGTTCCATACGCCGCGTTCAAGTCGCTGCCCTCCGCCGCAAGGTTCAGGCCGCAGGCGGTCGTCAAAGAAACATCTGCCCGCCCGGCTTACCTCGACCCAGTAAACGGAAGCAGGGCGATGTTGCGAGCGCGCTTGATGGCCACCGTTACCGCGTGCTGATGCATGGAACACGTGCCGGTCAGTCGCCGAGGCAGGATCTTGCCCCGCTCGGAGACGAACTGGCCGACCAGCTTCGCGTCTTTGAAATCGATCACATCGATCTTCTCGGTGCAGAACTTGCACACCTTGCGGCGGCGAAAATACTGCTTTCTTCCTCCTGGCCCGCCGCCTTCTCTCCGAGGGGGTCGTTCTCCGGGTCCTCCGCTTGCTCTCTGCTCAGCCATTCGATTCACTCCTTCTTTCCGAATACTCCGTCAAAAATGTCGCCTCTCTCGCTTGCTCCGGCCCGATCGGGACGTCCTCTCGCTGAAGGAGAGAGGCGGGAAGAGGGATATTCCCGTCGTCCCGCCTACGCCGGTTCCGTCGCGGGCGGCTGCGCCGGCGGAGCGGGTGGAGCGGGTGCAGCCGCAGGCTTCGACCGCGGCCGGCGCGCTTCCTGCTTGGCGCGAAAAGCCTTGAACTTCTCCGCGCGCTTGAGTTCCTCGTCCACCCGCACCGTGAGGTACTTGATCACCGAATCGGTGACCTTCAGCCGGCGCTCAAATTCCCTGACCGTATCGCCGCTCCCCTCAAGAGAGAAGAACACGTAGAAGGCCTCGCGCTGTCCCGCGACGCGGTACGCCAGGCGGCGGCGGCCCATCTTCTCCGCCTTCTCCACTTTTCCTCCGGCTCCCGCCACGACGCCTTCAAACTGCGTGATCAGTTTGGCAACGTCCTCTTCCGGAACGTCCGGCCTGACCAGAAAAATGATCTCGTATTTGCGCATGGAACCTCATGACTGGGGCAATGCCACTCGACGATTAAACCGGTTCATTGCCCGCTGAATTCCTTCCTTCAAAATCACTTTCACAGCTTCATTCGACTGTTCGAGCACCTCGGCCACGACTTCAAGATCCGACTTACGGAATGGGCTGAGGACATACGAAACCAGATCCTCAACCGGCTTCGAGGGCCCCGCGCCCATCCGCACGCGGCCGAATTCGTCCGCTTGTAGCGCGCCGATCACCGACTTCATGCCGTTGTGCGTTCCGGCGCTGCCGCGCGCCCGAATGCGCAAGCTCCCGAGCGGAAGATCCACGTCATCAACCAGAACGATCAAGTCGCTGACCGGCAGTTCGAGCCTGTCGAGCAACCGCGCGACGGCCATGCCGCTCAAGTTCATGTAGGTTTGCGGCTTGGCCAGGACCACCCGCTCGCCCTCGAGTTCGGTGTCGGCGATCAGCGCCTGTCCCTCGCGGCGCGCGATTTCCACGCCGCAGGATTCCGCCAGGCGATCCACCGCCATGAACCCCAGGTTGTGCGGCGTCAAGTGGTATTCGTAGCCGGGATTGCCGAGACCCACAATAATCTTCACGCCGCACCTTCCGCGTCACGGGCGAGCCGCCGGGCGCGCGACTACTCTTTCTTCTCTTTCTCCTTCTTGCCCTCGGGCGCCTCTTCCTCGGCTTCCGCTTCCTCGGCCTTGCCCTTGCGGATCAATTCGGGTTCGGCAGGCGCGGCTTCGACAGCTTCCGCAGCCGGCTTCTCCTCTTCCGCCTTCAGCGCCACCACGTGGGCGACCACGCGGTTGGCATCTGTGAGGGCCTTCACTTTGTCTCCCAGGGGAAGGTCCGCCACGCGCAGATTGCGGCCGATCAGCAATTCCGTCACATCAATGGTGATGTGATCGGGAATGTCGTCGGGGAGGCACTCGACTTCGACCTCGCGCAGGACGAACTCGAATACCCCGCCCTGCACTTTGACGCCTTTCGCCTCGCCGGTGACCTGGATAGGAACTTTGACCTTCAGTTTGGCGTCGCGAGCGATGCGGACCATGTCCACGTGCAGCAAGTCGCCATGAACAGGATCCACCTGCCATTCGCGCAGCATCACGCGCGCCGGCGCTTTGCCCCGAATGTCCAAAGTGAACAGAGCGTTGTGCCCAAACTCCGAGTGGAGGACTTCGAGTATCTTCCTGGGATCGACCGTGACCGGAATCGACGGACCGCCACCGCCGTAAACCACTCCCGGAACGCGTCCCGCGTGCCGCAGCCGCCGGGCGGCGTTTTTGCCGAAATCCTCGCGCGGTTCGGCTTCAACGTTCAAAACTTGAGCCATACTCGTTACTCCTTCTGACCCTCTTTGCCGGTCACCTCACCGGCCGTGCCTCCAGGATTAGATAAAGAGCCTGCTCACGGAGGTTTCCTCGTGAATCGAACGGATGGCCTCCGCCAGCAGCCTGGCGACGCTCAGAATCTTGATCTTCGAACACCTCTCGCCCTCAGGAGAAAGCGGAATCGAATTGGTGGTGACCACTTGCTCAAGGCGCGAACTGTTGATCTTGTTGATGGCGTCGCCGGCGAAAACCCCGTGCGTGCAGCAGGCGAAGACTTTTTCGGCGCCTTTGTCGAGAAGCGCCTGGGCGGCGCGGACCAATGTTCCGCCGGTATCAATCATGTCGTCCACAATCAGGCAGTTCTTTCCCACGACGTCGCCGATCACGTTGAACATCTCGACGACGTGGGCGTCTTCTCGCCGCTTGTCGATGATCGCCAGGGGGGCCTTCATCTTCTTTGCGAACGATCGGGCCCGCTCCACGCCCCCCGGGTCGGGAGAGACAATCACCAGATTCTTGAGTTTCAATTTTCGGAAGTAGCTTACCGTGACGGGGGTTGCGTAAAGATGATCCACCGGGATATTGAAATAACCCTGAATTTGCCCCGCGTGCAGGTCGAGCGCCAGGACGCGATCGGCGCCGGCGGAAGTAAGAAGGTCCGCCACAACCTTGGAGGATATCGGAACCCGTGGCCGGTCTTTCCGATCCTGCCGCGCATAGCCGTAATAGGGAATCACAGCCGTAATTCGCTGCGCCGAAGCGCGACGAAACGCGTCCATCAGGATCAGGAGTTCCATCAAGTTGTCGTTCACCGGCCGGCAAGTCGGCTGGATGACGAAGACATCCGCGCCACGCACGTTTTCGAGGATTTGGAGCCGCACCTCGCCATCGGGGAATCGCCCTACGTACGCCTGGCCCAACGGCACATTCAACTGCTCACAAATCTCACGCGCCAGTGCCGGGTGGGCATTGCCGGAGAAGACTTTGAGCGTGTGCCGGTTCTTTTCCGCCATGGTCAGGTCCTTACAAGCCAGAGTTTAATTCTCTCCGCCAATATCCTGGCTGGGAGGCCTGGATTCGAACCAGGGTTCCATGCTCCAAAGGCATGTGTCCTACC
>JBHGBD010000027.1:0-68596 GCA_041946825.1 Terriglobia bacterium
GGGATGTTATGTTAACAAATGGGTGGGGCCAAGTGGCCCACGGCTCCGTCCGCCTAAGCGCTGCAATGCGATGCCTCGCTGCAGGCCTCCACCCCCTCCCGGACCATTAGGCCGGCGAGGATGAGGCCGGCGACCGGGTCGGCCCACCACCAGCCTTTCCAGCCGTTCAGGCCGAGGCCAATCAGCAAGGTTGCCGAGAGGCTTGCGCAGAACAATGTCTCCGTAGCGTCGGCTGCCAGTGCGCGGCTGCCAAGGGCGACGGCGACCCGGCGCTTCGCGGCTCCCAGGACGGGCATCACCACCAAGGACACGGCTGCCAGGATGAATCCTGGCAGGCTGAACTCGGGCGCATGCCGGTTCCAGAGATCGTTGGTAGCCCCGGCGGTGACATAGGCTGCGAGGAGGAAGAAGGTGGCGCCGACCATTTTGGTGGCTCGGGCTTCGGCGTGGCCCTCGGCTAGCGACCGCTGTTTGAAGCGCCAGAGGAGCGCCAGCCCGGAGAGCGTCTCAATGACGCTGTCGAGGCCAAAGCCGATGAGGGCGATACTGGAAGCGGCGCCTCCCGCCGCAAGCGCCACTCCCGCCTCAAGGACGTTCCATCCCACCGTGAAGTATTCGAGGCGGACGGCCCGCTGAATCAAGGCCGCGGGGCCCCTCTTGTGCCTCGGGTTGCCGGAAGGCATTTTGTTGGCTGGCTATTTGCTGGCGGTGGCCGGCGGGGCTTTTTTACCTTCCCAAGTTCCCTTTTCGCCGCCATCAACCGACCACGTGCCGCTGAGTTCGCTTTTCTTCAGCTTTCCCATGACCACATAATTGCCCTGAGACGTGTCGATGTGAACCTCCAGCGTCTTGTCCTTGAAGCTGGCCGAAGTGATTTCGGTTCCACCCATGGGCGATGACACGGACCCGGTCACGACCTCCTTGTTCTGCTCCAGGTAAAGGGTGAAAGGCATGTCGCCCTGCGAACTGCCATGCGACATGCATTCCCAGGTGCCTGTCATCGGCCCGGGTTTGGGCTTCTTTTCCGCGGCCGCGGCCGCGGAGGTACACAGGGCGAGGATTGCGCAAACGGCCAAGGCAGTAAGAATTCGCTTCATATGTAGGCTCCAAATCTGGACGAAAGGTTTCATGACTCGGCGAGGCACTGCGGTCTCCAACCGGCGGAGGATTCTACAGCGCTGGGCGGCAAATTTCCAGTCGATGTTCGGGGGGAGAAAGGTCCCCTGGTTCAAAACCAGAAGTGCCAGACGGTATCCACCAGGGCGTGGGTCAGCGCCGGCGAGGAAAGCCTTTGGCGGGTGCGGTAGGCGTTGCCGTAGAACAGGCCGGCCAGGGCCGCCATGATGGCGTATCGCCAGTTCGGCACGGGCGCGTGGTGGAGGTGTGACGCGCCGAAAATCACCGAGGCGATCAGCAAGGCATAAACGGCGCGTCGCGGGCCGGAGAGGGTTTTGGTCAGGAAGTTCTGCAAGACGCCGCGAAAGAGGAATTCCTCCGGGATGGCAATGGTCAGGTAGATCGCGAAGAGCTGGAATCCCAGGTCAAAAAGCGAAATGCCGTGCGGGTGAAAGCGGATGAAATGCAGCGCATAACCCAGCGGGATGCCCACCAGCGCAAATCCCGCGAAGTTGGTGAGGCCGTCAACGATATCGCCTTTGCGGAAACCCAGCCGATAGCCAACTCCGTCCAGGTTGCGAACCACGAGGAAGGCATACGATCCCACGCAGACACAGAACAGGGGCAGGAAAAAATAGAGTTCCTCCGGCTCGGTGAAGACTCGATCTGGCGGCCAGACCCAGATTCCTCGCAACCATCCGGCGCTGACGGGAATTGCCAGCGCCAGCATCGCCGCGAAGTCCCGCCAGCCCGCTCGCGAGGCATGATGAATTCGATCGGGAAAGAGCAGCAACGTCGGAGCCGCAATATAAGCGGCAAGCTTGGCGACGGCCAGGATCGAGAACCCCCGCATGCCGAGCGCGAAGATCAAGTACGGAATGAGCAAAAGGAATGGCGCGCCCAACATCAGCCCCGTTGACCTCACCACTCGTTGGCGCACCAGGCGGGCCACCGCGGGATTGGTGAAGGCTACAAAGGGTGCCAGGATGAGGACCAGGGAGGAAAGAACCGCCGCCACTCGAGTGGGGTCGATGCGAATCCCCGCCAGCACAAAACCTTCGGCAAGTGCCACGACCAGGACAAGCGTGGCGACGGCGAGTAGGGCTCGTTTCATTTCAGAATTCCCTCAGTGTGCAGCCGTGAGGGTGCTTCGCCGCAGGGTCGGCGAGGCGAAGTCCAGATCCGCGAGGGGTATCAAATCATGCGGGCCGAGTTTTTTCAATTCCCTGCTGAAGGTCCGCGCATCTCCGACCAGGACGATAACATTCCTCTCGGGATCCAAATATCGCCGCGTGGCCTCCGCGACTTCCTCGGACGTGAGCGCCTCGATGCGTCCGGGGAAACGGTTCCAGTAATCCAGCGGCAGATCGTGAACCATCAATTCCAGGGTTTGCGAGGCGATGTTGCCCGAAGTCTCGAATTCCAGCGCCATGTGGCCGATCAGGTAGCTCTGCGCGGTGCGCAACTCGGGCCCCGTGATGGGCTCGCTCAGCCGCCGCGATTCGTCGAGAACCAATTTCAGGCTCTTCCAGGTCTCACTATTGCGCGTGTTGGTTTTTGCCACCCAGCTTCCCAGGTTCTGCTCGCAGATGAGCTCGCTCGACGCGCCATAGGTCAGCCCTTCCTGGGTGCGCAACGATTTGAAGAGCCGATTGGCCGCTGGGCCCCCGAGGATTTGGTTTGCCACGGTGAGGGCATAGTAGTCCGGGCTGTCCCGCCGGATAGCCGGATTCCCTGCCCTGATTTCCGTCTGCACGGCGTCCGGTTTGTCGATGACGACCACCTTCCGTAGCTGCCGAACGGCTGGCAATCCGGGCGGCGGGGGAGGCGGACGGCGCACTCCGGCCCAGTCGCCAAAGTACTTCTGCGCCTGCTCGAGAGCGGCCTGGGCAGAGATGTCTCCGACGACCGCCAGCACGCAATTGTCAGGCCGATAAAACTGATGGTGAAATTCCCGAAGGTCGCGACGCGTGATCCGCTGGATCGACTCTTCGGTGCCGTCGAGGGGATGACCATATGGCGTGCCGGCAAAAATCAAATTGTTGAAGACCGTGTCGGCAACGTAGACCGGGTCGTTGCCCATGATATTCAGCGCGGAAAGCGTCTGCTTTTTGTGGCGTTCGATTTCGTCGGAAGCAAAGGCCGGATGGAGAACGATGTCAGCAAGCAGATCGAATCCCAGGCTGGCGTGATCGGAGAGGACGGTCACCGCCGCGAAGGATGCATCCCAGTCAACCCCCGAATCAATGCTTCCCCCGACGAAGTCAATCGCTTCGGCAATCTCGCTGGCACTGCGCCGCTCAGTTCCCTGGGTCAGGAGCTCCGCCACGAATTGCGCGGTGCCGGCGAGATTCGGCGGATCGGATTCTCCCCCGGATTTCACCACCAGCCGCAGCGTCAGCAGGGGAAGCGAGCGACGCTCGATGACCACTACCTTCAGGCCATTCGCAAATTGGTGGACGAGCGGAGTCGGAAGAATCAGCGGTTTGGGAGGAGGAGCTTCCGGCGGGAATTCGCGCCCGTTTGCGGCGAAATGGGCGCCAAACAATAGAAGGATCAGGAAAATTGCGGTTCGGATTTCGGGGTTGGGGATGCCGCGGCCAAGAAAAAGGCGCGGCAAAGAACCCGCGTGGGAAGGTCGGTGAGAAGCTCCTTGATGAAGTTCCGACAAGTCCATGGTGATACCGAAACAGCGATTTAGAGGGACATTGCCTTCCCTACTCCCTATTTGCTACTCCCTTGTTCAACGGCAGCACTTCCAGCACCGTTTCATTTTCGGGAACAATATACTTCTTCGCGACGCGTTGAATATCCTCGGGCGTTACCGCCAGGAAGCGTTCCAACTCGGCGTCAAGAAGGTTTGGGTCTTTCAGGACAACCGAGGCGTAGCCGAGCTCGTCACCAAGACTCTGGACGCTCTGCCGGCTCTCGACAAAGTCGCGGAGGATCTGATTCTTCGCCTTCGTCAATTCCTGCGAGGAAACAGGTTCCGTTTTCAACCGTTCCAACTCCGCCTCGATCTCTCGCTCCGCCTCAACGGGAGTATGACCCCCATTCATGATGGCGAGGACGAAGAAGAGATTGGGGTCCTCCGTGAAGTTGCCGGTGGTTTCCGCCTGCAACGCGATCTGCTTGTCGTAAACCAGCCTCCGATATATTCGCGAACTGTCGCCGTCGGAGAGGATTCGCGCCGCCAGGCGCAGCGGGTAGGCATCTGGAGTGCCGTCGGCGGGCATGTGGTAACCCGCCACAAAGGCCGGCAAAGCCACGGCAAGCCTGGCTTGGACCGACCTTTTCGATTTCTGCGGAGGTTCTTGAGGAATCGCACGATCCTTGAGGTCCGGCCCGTGATCAATCCGGCCGAAATACTTCTCGACGAGCGAAGCAGCTTCCTTCGCGTCGAAGTCGCCCACGATCACCAGCGTCGCGTTGTTGGGGACGTAGTAGGTATTATAGAAATCGCGGATATCCTCGACTCTTGCGCGATCCAGATCCTCCATGCTGCCGATCGGTGTGTGTTGATAGGGGTGCACGGAAAAGGCAAGCTTGTAAAGCGACTCGATAACGGTTCCGTACGGCTGATTGTCGAACCGCGACCGGCGTTCCTCCTTCACCACTTCCCTTTCCGTACTGAAGGCCTTTTCCGTAATATCCAGGCCGCGCATTCGGTCGGCTTCGAGCCAGAGTGCCACCGCAAGTTGCGAACTGGGAATCGTTTCCCAGAATACCGTTGTGTCCTCCGTCGTGTAGGCGTTGTCGATGCCCCCGGACCGGACAATGTAGTCGGAGAACTGTTCCGGGCCGACGTTTCTGGTCCCTTGAAACATGAGGTGCTCGAACAGGTGCGCGAAGCCGGTCCTGCCCGGAGGCTCGTCCTTCGATCCCACGTGGTACCAAACCTGGACATCCACTACGGGTGCTTCGTGCCGCTCAACGAGAAGCACTCGCAACCCATTGGGCAGTGTTTCCGACCGGAACGGCGTGGGGGGCAGCGACGCGGGGAATGCAATGGAAGCCGTGAGAAGAAGGGTGAGAGCGGCGGCCGCCAATCGATGAAGAAGTCTCGTTCCGCTGGCTTTGAAATTTTCTCCCAAATGGCTAAAGTCCCGCGTGCACGATGGCAAGAATGGTCATTCTAACATACGCCGCTCGATCGAGTCTGTCGGCGAGGATTCACGGTTGCATTCGCGCGGTTTCCGGGTCTAAATGGTTTTCGCCCGCGCCAGTCAGGACGGGGCGGATGGGTAGAGCTTGGCAGACACCACTCCACATCCTGCGGACTCGCGACAGCAGCGGTTGCACCCGGTCCGGAGTGACCTCTCAGCTAAGGGCCCGCGCGAATCCGCGCAGTTCGCCTTTCTCCTTGCTGTCACTTTTCTTTGCTATGCTCGGACGCTGTTCTTTGATTTCGTGTACGACGACGAAATCCTGATCGTCAATAATCCCCTCATTCGCTCTGCCCTGTCCATCCCTGACTATTTCTCGCAACACTTGATCCAATTCGTCAATCCTCAGGCGCCT
Organism: Terriglobia bacterium; assembly: GCA_041946825.1. Taxonomy (GTDB): domain Bacteria; phylum Acidobacteriota; class Terriglobia; order UBA7540; family UBA7540; genus CAZTHM01. The sequence continues at coordinate 5,638 of JBHGBD010000027.1, forward strand.
GGAATCTATTATCGTCCCGTGCAGTTCCTATGGCTGCTTCTGAATCGGTCCCTGTGGGGATTGAACCCCATGGGGTGGCATCTCTCGGTGGTGGCTCTCCACGTTGTGGCGACAGGTTTGGTGTACCTGTTGGCCCGAAAGATTATTCGCGAACCTGCAATCGCGTGGTTGGCAGGCGCGGTTTTTGGCTTGCATCCGGTTCACGTGGAATCAGTTTCGTGGGCCATGGGCTTCATCGACCCGCTTTTCACAGTTCTTATCCTGGCCTCATTTCTGTGCTACCTCGAGGCACGGGAGCGGGCTGCCCGGCGCGGCCGGTGGGCGGCCGCTTCAATCATGTTTTACGCTCTGGCGGCCTTTGCCAAAGAGCCCGCTTTGGTGCTGCCGCTGCTCCTGTTTTCCCACGCGAGTATTACAGCGGCGCCCGTGCACGGTCGCGCACGAGACAGGATATACGCGCCCGTGCGGACGGGGCTCACGGCTGCATGGCCGTATCTTGTGGTTACCGCGATCTACCTGGCCGCGCGTCTCGCCGTGCTCAAGGGCCTCACTCGCGCTATCACTTCCCTGCCGTGGGAAGTTGTGGTCGCGACGCTGCCACGCGTGCTGTGGTCCTATTTCAAGCTGTGGATCTGGCCCGCCGGCCTCAGCGTTTTCTACGATGTCCCATACGTCCAACCCAACGATATTCCATCGGCCCTCCTTCCCGCTCTCCCGCTCGCGGTGATCGCCGCCGGTTTGTTGTGGTGGGCGCGGCGCTCGCTTCCGGTGGCCGTGGCGGCTTCCTGGGCGCTCCTCCCTTTGCTTGTGCTCCTCAACCTTCGAGCCTTTCCAGAAGGCGAAATCGTCCACGACCGATATCTCTATCTTGCGTCGGTGGGCTTTTCCCTGCTCGTGGGATTGTCCTGGCAATCTCTTGCCGGAGCGCCTATCAAGCTTCTGGCGGATGTCGGGACACGGCGCTTGGGGGCAGTGATGCTCATCGCGGCGATGGGAGCGGCGACGATCTATTACACGGGGTTCTGGGCGAACAACGAGAAGCTCTACGGCCGCGCAATCGCGATTGCCCCCAACAACAACCTGGCTGCCAATAATTACGCCGGCCTGTTAGTGGCTCGAGGCGACTTTGCCGGCGCTGTCCCCCTCTACGCGAAGATTCTTGCCCGGCGCGAGGATTTCTGGCTGGCGAATTACAACCTCGGGTACTGTTTGTATGAACTCGGACGGTATGGCGAAGCCGAGCGCCATCTCGAACGCGCCGCTTTGCTCGACGCGTCGTTCCCCGATCCGCACTTGTATCTTGGCCTGATTCGCCTGCAAGCCGGTCGCGCGGACGAGGCCGAGGCGGAATTCCGCCGCGCCCTGGCCTTACGCCCTGACGGCCGCGGGTATCATTTTGCCCTGGGTATGGCCCTCAAATCGCGTGGCGCTCTGGAGGAGGCACGGAGTGAGTTCGAGCTGGAATTAGCCAACCATTCCTCCGAGGCTGCTGCGCGCGCGCAGATCTCGGAGATCGACGCTCGCCTTGGGGAGACTCGCGCGTCGAAGAGGTAGGCACCCAAGCGTGCAACAGGGATGAATGCCTGCGGGGTGTTGCCGGGCAGAAGGGTTGAAGGTCACTCAACGTATTTCTGCGCGACGGGGTAGCGGCGCCCCATACCGAAGGCCTTGGCGGTGACTTTCAGCGCCGGCGCGGCCTGCTGGCGCTTGTATTCGGCGCTGTTGACACGGCGGATGGTTTCTCGCACGAGTTCCACATCCACCTTGTATTTCGCCGCGATGTCTTGCGCGCACAGATTCTCTTCAATGTAAGCCTTGAGAATGAGGTCGAGGATTTCGTAAGGCGGCAGCGTGTCCTGGTCGGTCTGGTTGGGGCGAAGCTCCGCCGTGGGAGCCTTGTCCAGGCATGCCTGCGGGATGCGCTCGCCCGCGCGATTGACGTAGCGCGCCAGGTCGTAAACCATGGTCTTGGGCACATCGGCGATGACGGAGAGGCCGCCTGCCATGTCGCCATAGAGCGTGCAATATCCCACGGCGAGCTCGGATTTATTTCCGGTGCTGAGAACAAGCGCGCCGAACTTGTTGGACAGCGCCATGAGGATATTGCCGCGGATGCGCGCCTGGATGTTCTCTTCCGTGACATCCCGAGGCTGGTTTTCAAAAGCGGGATCAAGCGTGGTGAGATAGCTGTCGAATATGGAGCTGATCGGCACGACGCGAAAATCGATTCTCAGATTGCGCGCCAGGGCTTCGGCGTCACGGAGGCTGGTGGAGGAGGAATACGGTCCGGGCATGCTGACGCCGCGCACGTTTTCCGGTCCCAGCGCGTCGGCGGCAATGGTGGCCACCAGCGACGAGTCAATCCCGCCGCTCAGGCCAATCAGCACCTTTTCGAAACCGCACTTTGCAACGTAGTCGCGCGTGCCCAGCACCAGGGCGTGGTAAACCGCCTCCGCTTCCGAAGCCGGGCCGGGGCGGATCTCCCCGGCTCCGCATGTCGTATCGAAGAGCACCAGGTCTTCCTCGAAGGATTTCGCCCGCGCTGCCAGCTCCCCACGCGCATTAAAGGCCATGCTCGAGCCGTCGAAAATCAACTGGTCATTCCCGCCCACGTGATTCACATACACCACGGGAACCCCGTGCCGCTTGGCGACCGAACGGAGCATTTCCTGGCGGAACTGTATCTTCTCCGTGCAATAGGGTGACGACGCGATGTTCAGGAGCACGGCCGCCCCCGCACGCACCGTCTCCTCAACCGGGTCGCGTGTGTAAAGCTGCTTCTTCCAGAAGTGCTTGTCGTTCCATGTGTCTTCGCAGATCGTCACGCCCAGACGGTACCCTTGGAGGTCGCAGATTCCCGGCGCATTCCCAGGCTCAAAGTACCGGGACTCGTCGAAGACGTCGTAAAAGGGCAGAAGGATTTTCACGTAGTCGAGGATTGCCTCACCGCGGTATAGCAAGGCAGCGGCGTCTGAGACGGCCTTCCCCTGCTCTACGCGCGAGCGGCGCACGTAGCCGACCAGCGCGGGAATATCCGGCAGAAGTCCCGCCAGGCGCGCCAGCTCCGCCTCGGAGCGCTGGACAAAGCCCGGCTTTTCCACCAAATCGCGCGGCGGGTAGCCGCACAGGGCCAGCTCCGGAAAAACCACGAGGCCGGCGCCGCGCTCCCTGGCGCCTCGGGCAAACCGGACAATCCGTTCCACGTTTCCGGAGTAATCGCCGACCGTCGTATTGATTTGGGCAAGGGCGATCTTCATCGATTGTTCATTATATCCGGGATGCGGCACGGAAAAAGGGGAACCGGCAAGGAGGCCCGGCGAGCGGAACCGCATGGGAGCTGAAATAGAAAACCCTCGGCGCTCCACAGACAGCGGATGCACCGAGGGCTTTTTGAAATCCGAGTCGAGATTACACGCTGAAGGAGCTACCGCAACCGCACGTGGTTTTCACGTTCGGGTTTTCGAACTTAAAGCCGGCGCCTTCCAGCGTCTCGACGTAGTCGATCTTGGTTCCGTCCAGGTACATCAACGAGGCCTGGTCAACGTAGACCTGCAATCCCTCGAAATCGAAAACCTTGTCGATGCCGTTCGATTCGTTCTCGAAATTCATCTGGTACGAGAACCCGGAGCAACCGCCCCCCACTACGGAAACTCGAAGGCCCTTCGGCTGAGGTTCCTGGCGACCCAGGATCTCCTTCACTTTCTCGACCGCCTTGGGCGTTAACTGAAGCGCCATGCTAGACTCCTTCTGAGAATGCGATATCGAGGCAAACTCCACCCCATCTGCTACTCTCTAAGATATCAGATGAGCCAATCTGAATCAAGGTTCGCGATAAATTCCGGAAGACGCGCCGACGAGAAGCACCCACTCAACATGCGAAGACGCCCGGCAAGGGCCCGAGCCCCGAAGCGCAACTCCTGCGGTCTCCCCTGACTGGCGGACCGCCCTTGGGAGGCTAGATTCCTACTGCAGCGAGAGGGGGAGTTGAGGGCGCGGGAGTTGAGCAGGCGCTGTTTCGCAAGCCATTTGGCAGTGTGACTGGTATGATGGTCATGGTGAAGGGTTTGATTTCCAGCAATCGTACGTCACGGAGCCTTTTCGGACCCGCCTGCCTGTTCGCCTTCGCTGCCCTGCTGGTTCTCGCTTCCCGGGCCAGCGGCCAGGGAGTCGCGCGTGACGCGTTGTCCTGCTTCCCGGCCGACACGCAACAGATGACTTACGTGAACCTTGCCCAACTCCGCGCCTTGCCGGATTATCCTCAGATTCGCCGGCGAGTGTTGATCCTCCAGCTTCGTGACTTCCAGGATTATCTTCGCGAAATGGGCACCGACCCTGACCGGGACATCGATGAGGTCGCGATGGGCTGGCGCGGCGAGGGATCCAGCGCGTTTTTCGGACGCGCCGAGGGCAGATTCGACCTCGATCGTATCCGCAGTTATTTCATTGACCGTCGCCTCACCGTGCAGCAATACGGGGGCCATGAGCTCTATTCCTTCGGCACGGGGGAGGGGCCTGCGGATGTCTTCTTTACATTCCTCAGTCCGAACTCCGCGGCCTTCGGACACAAACGCGAACTGAAAGAATTGCTCGACGTTCGGACAGGGGCGCGCCCCGCACTCGATTCAAATGCCGCGTTTGTTGCGTGGGAGGCGGAACTGGAAGGAACTTCGGCGCACTGGGGAATCGCCACTGGCAAAGCGGCGGCCAATCAGGCCGGCCCGTGGATCAACGCCGGCGCCAAGCAGGCCCTCGACCCGAGCGTCGTCTTCGCTCCGGTTCGGGCCGTGCTTTATCACATCGATTGGGGATCGAACATCACCACGTACCTCACAATGGTCTGCCAGACGCCCGAGACCGCTTCGGCCTTTGCCGCGCTGCTCGGACTCTGGAGGGATCAGCGTCCGGCGTCGAGTCCCCTCCCACCGACACTGGCCAATCTTGTTCAAGGCATGGAGATCCAGTCCAACGGCTCGCGTGTGGAATTGACCGCCTCGGGACCTCTCGAAGCCGTTGAACAGATCATGCGCGGAGGTCTGAGCGGCGCCAAACCGTAACGCCACAGCGGCTTCCCGCTCGTCCATGAATCTCCTTCCCCCAAGCCACACATATTCGCATGGCTGAATCCGGTGTTTGACAGTACAATTTCTTTTTCTCACCTTTTGCTTCAGGGAAAGTGAAAATCGATGGCGACGACCGTAACCCTGATATCCGGCGACGGAATAGGCCCGGAAGTTTCCGAAGCCACCGTGCGCCTGCTCGACGCCGCCGGAGCAGACATCACATGGGAGGAGCGCGAGGCGCGGCCCATCGTAGGGCTTCGCCAGGAAGACGCGCGCGCGGATCCGGTGGTCAGCTCGATCCTGAAAACGCGAGTCGGATTGAAAGGCCCGATTACCACTCCGGTGGGAGTTGGCCACCGCAGCATCAATGTGGCCTTGCGGCGGGCGCTCGACCTGTTCGCGAATTTTCGCCCCGTGCGCAAACTGCCGGGGATCAAGACGCCCTTCGAGCACCTCGACCTCGTGATCGTTCGCGAGAATACCGAAGACCTCTACTCGGGACTCGAGCACACGGTGATTCCCGGGGTTGTGGAGGGCTTGAAGATCGTTACCGACCGTGCGTCCACGCGCATCGCGCAGTTCGCCTTTGAGTACGCTCGCAAGATGGGACGCAAGAAAGTCGCTGCCGTCCACAAGGCCAACATCATGAAGCTTGCGGACGGTCTGTTCCTGGAATGTTGCCGCAAGGTCGCGAAGGAATTCCCGGAGATTGAGTTTCGCGAAGTGATCGTGGACAACTGCTGCATGCAGCTCGTCCTGCGGCCATCGCAGTTCGACGTTCTCCTCCTGCCGAACCTCTACGGCGATATCGTCTCTGATTTGTGCGCGGGATTGGTGGGTGGACTCGGGCTCGTTCCGGGAGCGAACTTCGGGGAGAATTGCGCCGTCTTCGAAGCTGTGCACGGCAGCGCGCCGGATATCGCCGGAAAGAAAGTCGCGAATCCCACCGCCATGATGCTTTCCGCCATCCTGATGCTCCGCCACCTAAATAAGAACGAGGTCGCCGACCGTGTCGAGAAGGCCATCCACCGCGTATACGACGAAGGCCGACACCTGACGCGCGATGTGGGCGGGAGCGCGGGGACGGAGGAGTTTACCGACGCCGTGATCGGGGCGCTGAGCTAATCGAGCCATCGGGCCATCAGATCATCTGCCGATCGGATGATCTGGACATCGATACATCGCCAGCAAAGCCCAGGCCAAGCCGCAATGAGGAGATGGTCCGATCGCCCGATGGTTCGATCTAAAGATTCGGACAGACCTTGGCGAGCCGCGCCTCGATTTCCCTTCCCAGCTTGAGCGCCTCAGCGACGGGCATTTTCTTTTCGAACTCTGCAAACAATTCGCGTTCTTCCTTATGGACGTGCGATTCGAGCAGCGCGCCGAAGCCGTCGAGCAGAGCGTAATCCGAGGATGTTTCAATGAGCCTGATGAGGCCGCGCAAAGAACCATGGTCGCGCAGAAGTTCGTCGACCAAACGAATCTTGCCGAGATAGCGCTCCATCTCCGGAAACAGCAAACCCTCTTCGACTTCGAAGTGGCCCTTCAACTCAGCTGTCCAGGCTTTCTGAATCTTCTCGATCTGTTCGTCGCGCCAGGCCTGCTCGCCTTTCTCAATTCCGAATCTGCGGCGAATAATGACCGTGAGCGCCAGGGCATGCTGGTGCTGGTGGGAAAGTGGAATCAAGCTGTCGTGGCGGCGGGCCATCGGCCAAAGTGTGAAGGGTAAAGGGTAAAGTGTAAAGGAAAAATCAGGACGGGACGAAGGCCTTCAACTCGCGCTCGATGTCGGCGGGGGCGAGGCGCTCGCCGTTGTTCAATCGCGCAAGGAAATTGCTGATGATTTCCTTGGCCTGGTCTTTGCGGTATTGGCGGATGAAGCCATCGTAGAAGTGCTCCCCGGCCATGGCGCGGGCAATTTCGGTCTCCTTGTTGTGGTCCTGGAGTTCAGTGAAATAGACCACGCGATATTGCCCCGTGTAAGTACTCTCTTTGTAGATTTCGAACATAATCTTGTCAGATTCGAAGGGCATTCAGAACCTCGGGATTCGGGACTTGAGATTCGGGTTTCGGGAAATCCCGAATCCCGCACCCATGCCTGAATATTCTAAATAGCAGACCCTGAGGTCGGGGTCAATGCGGCGGGAAGTTTAATCTAACCGTGTGTAGGGTCCGGCCTGGCCCTTGGGCGCTCCCCAGTTCCCAGATATCCCGGTTGAGTCGTCTCCAGGCCCTAATCCCGATCGTTGATGGCGTTGATCTCCACCGGCGTCTCGACTTCGTAGGCGGGCGGGGGCGGGCCGGGCGGCAGCGCGTTGCCGCTAGATTCGAGCTCGGCGCGGAGCTGGGCTTCGAGTTCTTTGAGCTTGGTGTCAATCTCGGCTTGTTTCTGCTTGCGATAGACCATGTCCTCGCGGTAGCGCTTCAGGAAGTAGCCGATAGTTTCAACGCGAATCTTGATGGAGCCCGTAGGCTTGTTCTCGTCAATATCTTTGAACGAGAAGTAGGGCGTGCCTGACTTCGTCACGGTCTCTTCCACCGCCGTGTAGATGGGCGCGTCGTGGCCGCACTTAAAGCTGGAAAGTTCCAGCGCCACCAAATTCGGATGTCGTGCTGTGTATTTAGCCGCCCAGATTTTTTGCGAAGTGTTCTCGCTGTAGCTGTTCTTCCAGGCGTCGGAGATATCCATTGGATGCTTGATGGTGCCGGCCTCGACGTCCTGTCCAAATAGGCGCCAAACAATTTCTTCGTCGATAGGCAGCGATGCCTGCGTCAGAACCGGGTAGCCGATCTTCTGAAATTCTTCCAGAATTTCGTGGTTAATGCCCGGGTCATTGTGATACGGCCTGCCCAGCACCACGATGCCGATCTTCTCCTCGGCTTCGAGCTTCTTCAGGATCTCGCGGCCTTGCCCGCGCAGGATATCGTTTTGGAACTGGCCCTGGGCCTTTAGTCCCGCATCAACGGCCCGGACGTTCTCTTCCCACGAAAGCCCCAACACATCCACGAACTGGTCGTAGAGTTGCTTGGCAAGCAGCGTGGGCTGGAGCGGGTTCACGAACGTGTTGAAGAATTGAATCCCGTTCTCCTTGAAAATGTCCCCTTCTTTAATGAACGCCGCCTTGACGGCCTCGGGAGTTACGGTGACCGTCGGGCAGGCGCGATGCGCTTGGGCGTACGGCAGGTCGCTGGGCAAGTCGTCGATCATGGGGCAGAAGATGATATCCAGCGGCTTCTTCTTGTGGTGGACATAGAGCAGGTTGTGGACGTGCGGGATGCCCACCTTCGACGGGAAGCAGGGATCGATCGCGCCTCGCTTCGCCCCTTCCTTGTAAAGCTGCTCGCTCGTGTAGTCGGAATAGATGAGGTTTTCACCCGGAACGCCCAGCGCCTCGAAGTAGGCGCTGAAGACGGGGTTCACCGAGTACTGATTCAGAATGCGTGGAATGCCGATGCGGATTTCCTGGCGCTTCTTCATCAGCTCGACGCGGCGCTTCTGCTTCGCGGTGAAGGCGTACTTGGGCAGCGGGTCGGCGACCCCGGGCGGCGCGTAAGACTTGAACGCCGCCTTCGCCGCCACCTCGCACATATTGGGATTGTCTTTCTTCATGGCGTCGAGGCCCTTCTTGATCTCGCGCATGTCGTTCACGTCCTCGACCAATCCCTTCTCACACGAGTTGCCGACGATCAGCCGCTTGACGCCCATGGGGATGGGGATCTTCGATTTCTTCCACGATTCGTCCGCGTCGTCGATGCTCACGTCGATGAACGTGCGCATACACTTGTTTTTGCAGAAGTAGCACCGCGTATCCTCGCTGCGGTGCGTGACGTAGGTGATCTTGTCGACGGCGTCGAGCCCGATGAATTTGGTACGCATGCCGCGCCCGTAGAGCCGACGCACTTCGAGGGCCGCGCCGATGGCGCCTGATTCGCCGCAGTGCTCGTGCACAATGACGTTGGGCTTCGCGCCTTTGTCCTTGAAGCGGGATTCGATGAAGTCCACCTGGGCCTTCACTGCAGCCAGGTTGTGCTGCGTCCCGCCCTGCAAAACGAACGTGTCGCCCAGCGAGGCGAGGTTGGGAATCTGCGAAACGTAGAGCCAGATATTCTTGGGAAGGACGTTGGCCAGCCCGGCCATAATTTCTTCCGGCTTCCAACCCTGGCGCTGAAAGTCCACGATGTCGGACTGCATGAAGACCGCGCAGCCGTAGCCAAACATCGGCATGGCTTTCGCGCCGAAGGCCAGGTCGGCGTACTCTTTCACGTCGAAGCCGAATCCCACGCAGGTTGACTGCAGGAAGTATCCGTTCCCGGCCGAGCACTGGGTATTCAGCTTGAAGTCTTTGACGCGCCCGTCCTGGAGGATGATGAGCTTGATGTCCTGCCCACCCACGTCGCAGATGACATCGGCCTTGGGATAAAAATGCAGCGCGGCCTCGGTGTGCGCCACCGTCTCGACGATGGCCACATCGGCGCGCAGCACATCCTTCAGAATATCCTTGGCATATCCGGTCGAACCAACGCCCAGCAATTCGAGCGTGGCGCCCTGATCCTCCACCTGCTTGCGCAGGTTGGCGAACATTTCCTTGGTGTCTTCGAGCGGATTGCCCTTGGAGAGCTGGTAACACTTCACCATGACTTCGCCCTCTTCGCTCAAGAGGACGGCCTTGGTGGAAGTGGAACCGCCATCGATTCCCATGAAGGCGCGAACGTGCTCGCCCGGCTGGAAGGTTCGGGGGACGAACTTCTTGGGCCGGTAACGCTCTTTGAACCCGGCCAGCTCGTCCTCGGTTTTGTAGAGCCCCGATCCGCCTTTGCTCTTCTTTTCTTCCGCGCGTCCAACGTTGATGTACCACTCGAGCTTTTCACAGCCCTTGTAAATCCCCAGGTGGGCGTCTTCGTCCATGCCGAAGCGAACACAGCCCAGGGCGGCAAAATATTGGGCGTTCTCCGGGACTTGAATCAGACTCTCCGGATCCTTGCCCTCGGGCAGCGGGAAGTTCCGCTCTTCCCAGACTTTGGGGATGTTATGTACCCAACAGTCGCGCATGCCCTTGATGTAGGTGTTCGGTCCTCCCAGCAAGAGCACGACGGGGCGCAGTGTGTTGCCGCGCGTCAGCACGGCGAGGTTCTGCTGGATGATGGCCTCGAAAAGTGACGCCATCAATTCGTTCGGTGGCACGCCGCTCTTCTGCAGGCCGTTGATGTCGGTCTCCGCAAAGACGCCGCACTTCCCTGCCACGGGATGCAGCTTCAGGCCGAGGTAGCCCATGTTGCAGAGTTCTTCGGCGGGGATGCGCAACTTGGCGTTAATCTTGTCGATGACCGCGCCCGTGCCGCCCGCGCATTTGTCGTTCATCGACGGAATCTTCTTCTTGCGCCCGGTCTCGGGGTCTTCTTTGAAGATGATGATCTTGGCGTCCTGTCCCCCAAGCTCGACCACCGAGCCACACTCGGGATAGAGGTGCTCGACGGCGAGAGAAACGGCGTTGACTTCCTGGACGAACTTCGCGCCGATTTGCGTCGCGATGCCGCCACCGCCGCTGCCCGTAATGAACATGCGGGTTTCGCCGGCCTTGATGCCGACTTCGGCCTCCATACGCTTCAAAAACTCCAGGCACTTCTCGGGCTGCTTGGTGTCGTGGCGCTGGTAGTCGCTCCAAAGGATCTTTTGCGTGGTCGTATCCACGACCACGGATTTTACGGTCGTGGAGCCGACGTCCAGACCAACCATCAGGTTCTTTGCGCTGTCCATTTCACCCCGTTTGTAGCGCCGGGTTTCAACCGGCATTTGTAGCGGCGAACTTTGTTCGCCGGCTTCGCGGCGATCACAGACCGCCGGTACAGGCTGCCGCCAAGCGGGCGGCGCTACTGCACCATGACCTTGCTTCGCCGTTCCGCCTTCATGCGCTGGGCGGCGTGCAGCACGAAATTCGCCGCAACACCCACCACGCCTTTGCGGTGGCCGAACTTATACATCGGCCGCTGCATCTCGGGATGCTCGGCCGCAAACTCCTGGACTTCTTCGAGCGTCACCCCGGTCTCTTCGAGCACGGCTTTCATTTCGTTCTTGGCGCGAACCTTGGCCTCGCCCAGGGCCATCTGGACGCGGCTGTGCGCGTTGACGTCGCCTTCGCCCGAAGTCTCGATGGGCAGGAAGATCATGTCCTTGTAGTGGGAGACCACGGCGGACTGAGCGCCGTCGGACTGCGTCGAGGGCATGCAGCCGAAGGGCTTCAGACTCAGGACCATGTGGCAGAGATCTTTATTCGAGTAGTAGATATTCTTGGCGACCTCCAGGTGGCCTTCACCCCCGGACGCGCGCGTGTTGTAGAAAGGGTGGCCCAGGCGCTGAAGCTCGTACTGGTCGCAGAGGTGGTGGGCCAGACTTCCCAACGCGTCGATGATGCGGTTGTACTCGCGCTTGAAGATCGTTTCGGCGATGGTCAGCATCGCGAGCTTCTTGCGGGTATTCATGTGACTTCCAAACACCTTGGGGACATTCCATTTCGAAACGCCGTCGGCCAGCAGGTCCAAGCCGCGCTTATCGCGGGCTTCCTGCTTGGCCTGATGCATCAGGTAGCAGATCCAGGTGCCGATGGGCTCGACAATAACTTGCGCTCCTTCCTTCTCAAGGAACCGGAACATATTGAAGTTCCCGTCCCCTTCCGTGGTTTGCGCCCAGAATTCTCCCGTGATCTTGACCATCGGCTTGATACGCGTTCGATCGACCGGGATCGAGTCGAAACGATCACGGACCTCGTTCAGCGCTTTCATCAAATCGTCGCTGCAGATCTGGTTGAGGAACTTGCCCAGATATTCGACGGTCCCCTGCAGGCCGCCCTTGGCAAGCAGGTTTCCCATTTTGCCGTTCACCGTCCAGGGCTTCCGCCGCAGCATGGCGTCATGAAGCAGGTCCATGCACTCCTCGAGCACGCGGTCGGTGTCGCCGGCATGGATCTCAAACGGCCGAATCTGATACGCCACGTCGTTGACGATGTCCCCGATGTTCAGGGCATTGAGGATGCCCAGGAAGAAATCGAGATTCATTTCCAGCCCGGCTTCCATCTCGGCCTGGTTGAGCCCGCCTTCCTGCTGGAAAAGCAGGACGCGGAATCCGTCGAATCCGGCGTTGCGCAGCGCCAGCCGGTACTCGGCCTCATACATCCCGAAGCGGCACGGCCCGCAGGCTCCGGCGGTGATGAACACGTAGCGGTCAATGATTTCCTTCTTGCTCAGCCCCTTTTCTTCCAGGTGCTGACAGTATTGGACGAGGTTGCCGACGGTGAAATAGGTCGGATTGCACTGGCCATTGTTCCCGTATTCCTTCCCGAGCTGGAAGGCCCGTTTGTTGGGGACGGGGATCGCCTCGCATTTGTAGCCGAGACTCGCCAGTGCCGCCTCCACAAGTTTTTCGTGTTTCCAGGTGAGTCCGCCAAAGAGGATTGTCGTTCTGTCACGCTGGGATTTGAGGAAGGGATTCTCGATTGGCTTGTGGAAGTGGTTCAGCTGCCGCCTTTCAATGCCCGCTTCCCGCTCCAAGCGCGTGCGCTCTTCTTCCAAACGGCGCTGGATCATTTCCTCCTTGCTGGCAATCTGAACCAGACCGCCGTGAACCTTCGGAATCTCATTGACGGGCGTTGTGCTCATCTTCTCACCTCATTTGAGAAATCACAGAATGCGTGCCTTGCCGGGTTGATGACTTCCACCGCGACCTCGACCCGTGTGACGTTGCGTCAAGGATCGGGTCATTAGGGCGATACCGTCCTTCAGGCCTTGAATTCCCTTTTACACTTTTGGCTGCTCAGCCCTGTACGAATTCGCCTTGGAGTCGACTCTGGCAAAAATAGACATTTTAGAGCGGGGGTGCCACGCGCAAACCGGAATCCAGTAAACGGCAGTTTTCGGCCTCCCAACGGATGCCAGTCCACAGTGACGTGTAACCCCATGAAAATTAATGTTGTTAGCCCTGTATGCCGAGAGTCTCAAGCCAACGTACCGCTCTGGGTCGAAACTCATCTCGGCCAGCACACACCTACGCTTACCGAAAGTAGGGCACCATGAGGCAATTTCCAAGGGGGATTGTGACAGTTTGACAGGCGTCACAATGACTTAGAGGACGGGCACCGTTGTTGTAACCGCATGGGCCTGTCAGACCTAGCCAAGGGGAGGGCGGGGCTCGGGCGGTTTCAGAACCCCCATCAGCGTCCACTTGAGCTCATCTGAGAGTTCAGTAATTTCCATCCCGTCGGCGACCAGAAACTTGCACGCCAGGCCCAGCCTCGAGGATGAATCGATTTGATTCCCCACGCGATAGGAAACTCGGCACAACTGGCACTCCTGGTTCCAGCAGAAGCGGCCATAGGGGACGGTTTCGGGGCTGATGTACTGGAAGGCGCGAAGGCAGGTGTTTTTTTCGGGCACCTGAAACTTCTTCCCCAGCACGGTGATCTCAACCAGCCGTTCGTAGCTTCGGTAGAGGGAATCGTTGGCCATCAGCTCCAGCCCGGAAGGTAAACTCGCAGATTATAGAGGCGTTACCAAAGGAACGCAACGACCGCTCGCTGGACGACCGGCAGGCTGAATACGGCGAGCTTGCCAACGAATGGCATGGCGGATAACATCCCTGCGAAATGACCGTTGACCTTGGCCGGGTTTCGAAGGGCTGTCTGCTGGCGATTTACTGGCTGGCGGTTCTGCTCTTTTCCCCCGGTCTTCTTACTGCACGGGCTCCCGGGCACGAAAAGATCCTCCTCCCGCCCGTCGCCTTCGAAGACATCGCCGCCCGCGCGGGCGTGAAGTTTGTCCTGCGCAACAGCGCCACTCCCAACAAATATCAGATCGAGCCCATGGTCGGGGGCGTGGCGGTTTTCGACTACAACAACGACGGCTTTCAGGACATCTACTTCGTCAACGGCGCAAAGATTCCAGAACTGATGAAGACCGGCCCCGAGTATTACAACCGTCTTTATCGCAATAACGGCGACGGGACTTTCACCGACGTGACAGACTCGGCGGGTGTCCGGGGCGAAGGCTATTCAATGGGCGTTGCGGTTGGTGACTACGATAACGACGGCTGGGAAGATCTCTTTGTCGCGGGGGTCAATCGTAATCTGCTCTTCCACAACAATCGCGATGGAACCTTCTCGGACGTTACGGATCACGCCGGCCTGACGGGGATTTCCCCAAACCGCGGCAAAATGTGGTCTATCTGCGCGGCGTGGTTTGACTACAACAATGACGGCCTGCTGGACCTGTTCGTCGTGAACTATTGCGACTGGGGCCTGGACAAAGACCCCTTTTGCGGATCGGAGTTTAGAAAGCTCCGTGTCTATTGCCACCCCTCCAAGTTCGCGCCGCTCCCCAACATGCTCTTTCGAAATAATGGCGACGGCACATTCACGGACGTCTCTGAGCCCTCCGGAGTCGGCAAATTACTCGGCAAGGGCATGGGCGTTGCCGTGGCGGATTACGACGATGATGGTTACATGGACGTCTTTGTTGCTAACGATACGACACGCAACTTTCTCTTTCACAACAACCGCGATGGGACGTTCAGCGAGTTGGGCCTGCAGGCGGGGGTTGCTTACAACGGCGACGGCTCCGCTCTCTCCTATATGGGCGCGGACTTTCGCGACGTCGATAACGACGGCCGACCCGATATCTTGGTGACGGCGATCTCCAACGAGATGTTCAGCTACTTCCACAACGAAAGCCGCGGACTCTTTGAGGATTTCACGCACTCGAGCCTGCTGGGCCGGCTGAGCATCTTTATGAGCGGGTGGAGCGACGGGCTTTTTGATTTCAATAACGATGGATGGAAGGATCTGTTCGCGGCGAATTCCCACGTCAACGATGAAGTCGAGTCGGAGATGAATGTTCCCTTCCGCCAGCGCAACGCCATTTTCCTTAATGACGGCGGCGTATTTGTGGACGCTTCGGCCGAGGCCGGCAAGGATTTTCAGGTGGCTGCAGCGCACCGAGGGTCCGCGTTCGGAGATCTGGACAACGATGGAAAAGTGGATGCTGTCGTGTCGCGTTTCGAGGGACCGGCGGAGGTTTTCCGCAACATTTCTCCCGGCGGTGGCCACTGGCTGACTATCAACCCCCGGGGCCGTCGGAGCAGTCGCGACGCCATCGGGGCCAAGTTTCGCCTCGAAGCAGCGTCGGGAGTTCAATACAACCATGTGACGACGAGCGTTGGTTACGCAAGCTCCAGCGACCGCCGCGTTCACTTCGGCCTGGGAAAGGATACCGTAATCAAGAAACTCGAAATCCGTTGGCCCAGCGGAGCCAGGCAGGAACTGACGGATATTCCCGCCGACCAAATCCTCACGGTCACTGAGCCACAGTGAAGCTGCGCGGTTGATTTATCGTGGTTCCTGCTTCCCCTCCCCCAGGCGCGCCGCCTCCGAAGCATGGGCAGAAGCCTTCTGGCTGTCGCCGAGCGCGGTGTAAATACGCGAGAGAAGGAAGTGGACGCGGTAATCCGGCCCGCCAACCCGAAGCGCCGCTTCCGCTTCCGAGGCGGCAGCTTTCTCCTGTTTCAGGCGTAAGAGAACTCTGGCCAGTTCGTAATGCGCGTCAACATTCCTGGGGTCGGATCTCACAGCCTCGCTCAGCTGCGCGCGACTCTCTTCCAGGCGGTTAAGTTTGAAGAGGAAAACTCCGTAGGCAACCTGCACGCGCACATCCGGAAGAGGCGAGTTGTGGCTCAGCCGGACGCCTTCGCGGAAGGCCTTTTCCGCGCCGTCGTGGTCGCCGAGCAGGTCTAGCGTCAGTCCGAGGTTTTCGTATCCCCGGATGCTCTGGGGATTCAGCTTCAGCGAAGCCTCGAACGCCTCGCGAGCCTGGTTGAATTCATTGCGGAGGAAATACGACCGGCCAAGGAGAAACCAGGTGCTTGCGTCCTTGTCGTCGAGCCGCAGCGATTCGCGGTAGGCCGCGTCGGCCTCAGGCCAGTCTTTGCGCGCGGTAAAGATCATTCCCATCGCCGTATATGCCTTCGGGTACTTTGGGTCGAGCTTGATGGCTTCCTTGGCCGTTTCGTAGGCCGCCTCGAACTTCTCCAGATTGATTTGGGCGCCGGATAGCAGGCAGAGAGTCTCGGCGGTGGGCTTTGACGCCACGACTTCCTCGAAGCACTTCTCGGCCTCAGCCGGACGCGCCGTGGAATAGTAAATCGTCCCCAAACGCAGGCGCGACTGGAGATAGTTGGGGTTGCCCTTATCAACCTTGGAATAGAGTAATTCGGCCTCAGCGACGCGGCCCTCGCGCAGGGCGGCTTCCGCGCGGGCGAATTCACTCTGTGGGCTCTGTGGCCAACCTGCGGGGTTGCCAAGCCAGAGTAGAAGGCAGACAAGAATCGAGATAGGCACGCGCCGAACCCATTGCGCCCGCTTGGAAATCCCCTGGGCGCATCGCACGCTCAATATAACATGGCAGGATTGAGGAAGCAGTTCGCGCTGAGGCAATTACTGCTGAGGGCCGACATTCATCCTGGTAATGTCGTGAAGCGATTTTCCCCAATAATCCAGCATGCCGAAATCGGGCGAGTAGGCGGTACCGGCATTGAGGGCCGGCGAGTCCGGCAGCAGGCGATATTCATCCAGTGGCAGGCGGCCCGTCCCCGCCTTCCCTGCGGCTTTAAGCCGCGGGTCGGCGACGAAGCCCTGAGCTTCCTGGCCGCTGTCTTTTCGAAATGCGTCGAGATCCGAATACTCCTTTTCCCCCCAGATCACTCGAATCCGGGACGTTGAGAAGTATTCGTTGTGATTGAAGCTGTTATTCTGTGCAGCGGCTTCCGGAGCAACACGCAGGAGCGCGCGTCCTTCATCGGCGATGACGATATTATTCAACACCCGCACGTTCGAGGGGAATTGTGCCTCCTTCTCGCCGCGAAAGTGGATGGCGGCGCCCGCCTCGTTGCCTCGAAAGAAGAAGACGTTGTTGTACACGTCCGAGTCCTGCAGCGTCCCGAAACAGAGAATCCCGCCGTAATCGTTCTTGCGCCCATCGTTCTGGGAGATATTGAAACGCACGACGGAACGCGTCGTGAAGCCTCGCCCGCTACCCATGAAAAGATAGCCTGCTCCGTCGTTATCATGCGAGTAGCAATATTGGATGGTGCAGTTGGCGCTCGACCAGTCGATGTCGAAGCCCCCGCCGTCGTGGGTGCCCGGTGTGACGTTCTCGTAGGCTTCGCAATACTGGATAACGATATTCTCCGAATTCCAGCACCAGATGCCGACCCGCGCGTCGTGCTTCCAGCCGTTGCGGTAGGCGGTGCAATACTCGATGACCCCGTCGCGGCCGCTGTAAATCTTGATCCCGTCCCAACCGTTGCCGTAGGCGACCGAGCGGCGAATCGCCAGATTGCGGACTTCGGCGTAGTCCTTGCCTTGAATGAAGATCCCGCTGTCCTGATTGTTGTAAGAAACGCAATCCTCGATGACCACGTCATCGTAGTTGCCATAGGTGCCGTCGCCGACGTGAATTCCGGAGCGCCCGCTATCGTGCGCCACGCAATCGCGAACGCGGATGAAATGATAATGAGGGCGGCGCGGCGCTGCCCAGATCTTCAGAGCGTCTTCGCCGGAATCCTTGGCGTTGGTCACTTCCAGTCCCTCGATCACCCAGGCATCTTGATTGTGGATGAGCACCGCAGGGCCTTTCCCTCCGTCGATGAAGGGCCGCGCGCCGTCACCGTAAGCCCCGATGCGAATAGGTTTCTCAGGAGTCCCGGAGCCCAACGGGTGAAGCGTCCCCTGCCATCGGGCGCCCCGCCGCAGCAGGATTTCGTCTCCCGGCTGAAAAGTTATCGCGCTGATCTTCGAAAGCGATTTCCAGGCCTTTTCCGACAGCGTTCCGGAGTTGCTGTCGTTGCCTGCATTGGAGTCCACGTAGTACACGGTCGCCGAGGCGGAAGCACACACCCCGAAGACAAGCGCGAACACGGCCGGGACGAGCGCAAATATTCTCCGAGTCAAGCTTTGTTGGTGACCGAAATTTAGATTCAAAAGAGGTCTCCTTCGGGCGGGTCGAGAGGATAGAAAAGAATTGGGGCGGGCACAGGGCCCGCCCCTGAAAAACGATCAGATCATTACCACTCAAACCGCGCGCCCAATTGCCCGACGCGAGGCGACCCACTCGCACTCAAGACTTGACCAAGGTTTGAGCCGAGACTCGTGTTGGGATTGTTGAATGTGTGGCGATTGAAGACGTTGAAGAACTCGCCGCGAATCTGCAGCTTCATGCGCTCTTTGATTTTGAAATCCTTGTAGACCGCGAGATTCTCGACGGCGGTGCCGAAGCCGTTCAGGCCGGCCACATACGGCCCGGAATTCCCGAAATTCCCGTAGCCTGGATCGGAGAATCCTGCAGGATTGAAGTAGAAGTTATTCGGGTCCCCAAACCTTGAGCCATCGAAGTGACGGCTCAGGTCAGCTCCGGAATCCACATTCGAATAGATCGTTGTAGGTATTCCGAACGCTCCCCATGCGGGGCCAGGGTACCACTGGTAGGAATAGACGCTGAGCGGGGTGCCGGTGCTGTAGTAGAGGGTTGTGCCCAACGTCCAATCGCCGACGATGGCGTTGACCACCCGGCCGCGTCCGGAGAGAAACTGACGCCCGCTTCCGAAAGGCAACGTGTAGAGGATGTACCCTTTCACGATGCTCTGGTTGTAAGGTTTGATGAAATTGCGCTCCCAACTCAAGTCGGAAACGTCTTGCAGCCATGAGTCACTCACCCAGTGTTCCTGGAAGTTACTGCCGCGGGTGCCGTAGTCGAAGGCGCCGGTGGATCGCTGACGAGCGAAGGTGTAGCTCATGTCCGCCGTCAAGCCATGAGAGGAACGTTGAACGAGTTCGACCTGGAGAGAATCGTACTGTGAGCGCCCACGGGGTGACCCGACATAAAAGAGGTAAGCCCAGTTTGCCGCTAACTGCGGGTAGGGATACAGGGCGGCGAAGGAGAAGTTCGAGAACCCTTCATAGGGATAAGGGACGCCGGCCGCAGCGGCGGAGGCTTCGTCCCAGACCCAGTCCCATTCGTGACCACCCTTCAGAAGGTTGGACATGGCGCTGTTCGGGGCGGCGTTCTGCTCCAGCGATCCATCGTGCAGGTGTGTCCCACGCGTGCCGAGGTAGTTAAACGAGAGGCGCGTGTTTTGTGTCAGCTCGAATTCCACGCCGGCATTCCATTGGTTCGTAATGCCCGGACGTAGCGACTCCGGGCTGATCGAGGTCATCCCCCCCAAATAGATGTAGTTGGGATCGAACGTGCCGGAAACGGGCTGGCCCGGGTAGCCGGTGTCCCAGTTAAAGGCCGGGGAGAAGTCCTGGGTCTGGGGCACTTCGTTGGTGGGGAAGTAGCCGGGCGCAAAGCCGTAAGGCACACCACTCCAGTAATCGATGCCAATGGGGATGTAGAACATGGCGTAGGCAGCTCGCGCCACTAGCCGGTCGCTGACTTTGTAAGCAAAACCGATGTGCGGGGCAAAATCACTCCAGCGGGTTGACCCTTCAAAGGTCTGACTGCCATCGCTCAAGTAAGCCACCTGACCGCGCATTCCGGTTGCGGAATCTACGAGCGAGCCGTCAAAGTTCGCCCAATGGCCGTACTTCTCGTGGAACGGGTACGTCTGGTTCCAGTTGAGACCATAGTTGAGCGTGAACCTTGAGTTTACCTTGAAGCTGTCCTCAGCAAAGACTGACAGCGACTTGCGCCGCCCGTAAAGATCGTACGGCGAGCCCATGGAGGCGCTGCTGACGTCGCCCAGCAGGAAGCTTGCGAATCCGAATCCCACTTGGCTTGCGTAGGACTCAGTGGGCGCGCCTGTCTGGCTATTCGCGAAGTCGAAGTTCAGAGTTCCGTTCCCGCCGTGACTATTGATCTGGAAGGCGCGAAGTTCCCCGCCGAGAGTAATTGTGTGGCGACCCTTGATCCAGGTGAGGGTCTCGTCGCCGACCAGCACGTTGGAAGTGTAATACCCCTTGCTGCTGTAACCGATCGGATCTTCCCAAAAGCCGTTCACCTTGCTGCCGAAATCGATCTCCGGGAAGTTGCCGGCCCCCGTATCGCCGAAGCCCAGTTTGGAAGGCCAGTCACCACTCGCGGACTGTGCCAGGCTGGGATTGCGGAAGTGCTCGACGGTGAAGGCAACAACGTTCAGCAGGTTGGAAGTAAAGTTGTAGCTGTCGCTGAGTCGGAACTTGTGGTCGGTGATCTTCTGCAACCGCGACTGGGCAAGCGGACCGCCATCCGGATCCAGGGTGGACCAGATGCCCCCCGCGTCGACCAGGATACGCGGCCGCGCTGTCCAGATGTAGGAACTGGCAAGACGGTTCTTTTCCGAAAAGTTGTGATCGACCTTGACGCTGAATTGCGTCTGGTGGAACCACGGGTTATTACTGACCGTGGCGGCGTTGTTGTTGATCAGGCCCGAGCCCAGCGGCTTGTAGTACTGCTGGTACAACGGGATGATTTGCTGCGCGACATTGCTAAAGCGCGAGGTGGGGATGACGTTTCCCGGGAAGACTTGTCCGGGATGGGCGGGGTCGAAGATCATCCCCTGAACCAATTGCACCGTCTGCCCGTCGGTATCCTGAACGGTGATGGGGTTTCCTGAGTCGAGGATGGGCGCGCCCAATAGGGCGCTGAAGTCGCCGTTCAGGAAGTCGGGCGTCGGCACCGTGCGGTCGGAAGATCCCGCCGTGTAGTCGGCCTTCCGGTATTGCTCGAAGGCGCCGAACACGAAAGTCTTGTTCTTGATGATGGGTCCACCGGCGCTGAAGGCGTAATCCTTGTGCCGGCTGCGCGGCCTCGGGCTCCCGTAGTAATTGTTCATCCAGGAGTTGGCATTTAGCGCTTCATTCTGCCAGAGGGTTACCGCGCTGCCGTGGAACTGGTTGGTCCCGGACTTCATGATGAATGAGAATGTGCCGCCGGCCGTGTACATGGCGCGCTGGCCGCTCATGCCGCCCGTATCAACACGGAATTCCTGGACGGCTTCCATGGGGGGCTCACTTTCCAGGAGTTGCCCGGTTTCAGACTCCTGGGCAAGCGTACCGTCGATGAGGACTTCGTTGCTGAAGGCCTGCGTGCCCGCGATGTAGGTGGTCCAACTGTTGCCCTCGACGCCGGGCGTCACGGCAAAGGCAAAGGCCATGATGTCGCGCCCGCCGTTGATGGAAAGGGGCAAAGCTCGGTAGGTCTGCAGCGACATGGTGCTGCCCATATCGTTCGTCTGGCTCTGCAAGACCGGAGCCTGTGCTTTTACCTCTATCATTTGGGCAACCGCGCCCACGCGCATCGTGACATTAATCTCGGCCACTTGGCTTACAGTTAAAGTAACGCCCGTCCGTTCCAGTGACTGGAAGCCGTCCTTCTTGAAGGACAATGAGTACGGCCCTACCGGCAAGTTGAGAATTCGAAACAGGCCGACCTCGTTGGTGGCCCCGGATGTCTCGACCTTGGTATCCACATTGGTGGCGATAACGGAAACATCAGGAATCACGGCCCCCGACGAGTCCGTCACCGTCCCCGTTATGGTGGCTCGGTCTGCCTGGGCAAAGAGAGATCCGGCCAATAAAATGGAGCCAAGTAAAACTAAGAGAGAACCCTTCGCTCGCATAGAACCCTCCTCTTTGTGTAATCGCTTTCACCACGACGCATCATCGACCAGCAACTCTTTCCACCGCAAAGCAGCCCGACGTTTCAGAGGGACAAGCAGCGCTCACCAATTGCCATATGGCGAGAGCAAGAGGACCCAGGTGGTGAACACACAGTCTGACTTACAGCGTGCATCTTACATCTGCCATGACTCACGTCAAGAGACAAAAAGTCCTATATTATAAATTAGTTGCCGCTGGTTTGATGCGGAAATGACTTAGGTGCAAGTCGTGGGGACGCGGGTTGATGCGTCGGCAGGAAATGAATTCGAGGTCGCAAACGGTCTGCTGGGGTCGCTGGCGGGACTTCACCCTTCCCCGACGAAGGTAGCAAGTTGGCGCAGTCGCTCGTGACGACGCCGAATAAGGTCATTTGCTGAGAGCGCTGACAGTTCTCGAAGGCTTGCGGCCAGCACAGGACGGAGCAGCTCCGCCGCCCTGCCGTAGTCCTCGTGTGCGCCGCCGGGCGGCTCAGTAACAATTTCATCCACGATGCCGAGCCGGTGCAAGTCTTCGGCGGTGAGCTTGAGAAGGCGTGCGGCTTCCTGCTTGTGGTTCCAGTCGCGCCAAAGGATGGAGGAGCAGCTCTCGGGCGAGATCACCGAATACACGGCGTTCTCATACATCAAGACTTTGTCGCCCACGGCGATGGCAAGCGCGCCCCCGCTACCCCCTTCGCCGTGAATGATCACGATGATGGGCACGCGTAATTTGGGGATTTCTCTCAGGTTGTAAGCGATCGCCTCTGCCTGCCCGCGCTCCTCGGCGCCGATTCCGGGATAAGCGCCGGGTGTGTCCACGAAAGTGAGGATGGGATTGCCGAACTTTGCCGCCATCTGCATCAGGCGAAGCGCCTTGCGATACCCTTCGGGCTTGGTCATCCCGAAGTTGCGCAGCAGTTTCTGCTTGGTGTCCCGGCCTTTCTGATGCCCAACGATCATCACGGATTGGCCTTCGAATGTGGCCAGGCCGCAGACCATGGCGGGGTCATCGGCGAAGCGACGATCGCCGTGGAGCTCCATGAAATCCGAGAATAGCAACTGGATGTAATCGAGGGTATAGGGCCGCTGCGGATGGCGCGCCAGCAGGACTCGAGCCCAAGCGTCCTTCTGCTCGCCTGACGGCCCCTGGCGGATGGCCTCGAGCTGCTGACGAAGGCGGTCGATTTCCTCGATTGCCGCCTCGGAGTCGGAGTTCGTCTCCAGCTCGGCAATCTGGCGTTCGAGGTCCTGCACAACGGCGGATTGTCCGCGACGTTCCGGCATGGTTTCAATTGACCTGCAGAACAGTCCCTGCCTACGAATTCTGGCTCACGGCTTTGGGTTTTTCAACCAGCAGCGGCTCTTCCCCGCAGAGATTGCGGAGGCGTGCGAGAAGCTCGCCCTCGGCCTTCACGGCGCGGGCCCTTCGCGGGCGAAGTCGAGCCTGAAAATCCCCTTGCCGGGTCAGTTCAAAGACCACAGGATTCTCACCCGGATAGGCGGCCAGCAATTTCTCAAGGTCCTCAACCACGGATTCACTGGCTATCGAAAGATCGACGCGGATGAGCAATTCAGGCCTCGAACCGTTCGCCGCTGCCTCGAGCGGCTTCGCTTCGCTGACCACGACCTTCGTTCGGGCGTTCTCCTCGTGCCGCACGCGTCCTTTGATCAGCAACGCCGTGTCGGGCTTCAGCACGCCTTGAAGTTGCTGCAACGCCTGCGGGAAGACCAACAACTCGACCGAGCCACGCATGTCTTCCAGGAGTCCGCTCGCCCACAAATCGCCTTTCTTGCTGGGACGCACTCGCAGGTTGGTCAGAATCCCTGCCAGCGTTACGGGGGATTCATGCTCCAGCGATTCCAGTGACGAACTGTCATTGCGCGTCAAGCTCGCGAGCCGTCCGGCATACTTTTCGAGCGGATGGCCAGTGATATAGAACCCCAGGACTTCCTTCTCGCCCGCCAGTCGTTCCGCCTCGGACCATTCCGGGATATCCGGCAGCAACTGCGGTGGAGGAGACTGAGGCGCGTTTCCGCCCATGAACAACCCATGTTGGCCGCTGGAAGCTTCGCGCTGTTGTCGCGCGCCGAGTTCCATCGCCCGATCGAGCGATGCAGCCATTTGCGAGCGGAGTGCCCCCAGCGAGTCCAATGCCCCCGCCTTGATCATGCTCTCAATCACGCGCTTGTTGAGCAGACGGAGGTCAACATTCTCGCAGAATTGGAAGAGGCTATCAAAGCGTCCCAGCTTCCAGCGCGCCGAGAGCACCGAATCGATAGCCGCTTCACCCACGTTCTTGATGGCGGTCAGTCCGAAGCGGATGCTCTGCCCCGCCGGGCTGAATGCCAGTTCGCTGGAATTGATGTCGGGCGGGAGAATCTTGATCCCCATATCGCGGCATTCATTCAAATATTGCGTGAGCTTGTCCTGGTTGCCGATTTCCGAAGTCAACAGCGCCGACATGAACTCGACCGGATAGTGGGATTTCAGATAGGCGGTCTGGTAGGCGATCAGCGCGTAGGCCGCCGAGTGCGATTTATTAAAGCCGTAGCCGGCGAATTGCTCCACGAGATCGAAGAGCTTCTCGGCTTTCTGCGGCAGGACTTCATTCTTCCGTGCGCCCGCCAGGAATTTCTCCTTCATCGCCACCATTTCTTCGTGTTTCTTTTTGCCCATGGCGCGGCGCAGGACATCAGCCTCGCCCAGCGTAAAGCCCGCGACGCTCGCGGCGATCTGCATCACCTGCTCCTGGTAGACAATCACGCCGTAGGTCTCTTCCAGAATGTCGCGCAGTTGGGGCAAATCGTAGGTGACGCGCTTGCGTCCGGTCTTACGCGCGATGAAGTCGTCAATCATGCCGCCCTGAATCGGCCCCGGGCGGTATAGCGCGTTGAGCGCCGTCAAGTCAGCGAGACGGTTGGGCTTGACGCGGCGGAGGATGTCCGTCATGCCGCGGCTTTCAAACTGGAAGATCCCCGCCGTCAAACCTTTTCCCAGCAGGGCGTAGGTATCGGCGTCGTCGAGCGGGAGATTATCCAGATCAATGGATTCACCGTGCGTCGCCTCGATCAGCCGCTGGCAGTCGTCGAGGACGGTCAAGGTCGTCAGTCCCAGGAAATCCATCTTAAGCAAGCCGATCTTCTCGAGATCGTCCATCGCGTACTGGGTCGTGATTTCATCTTTGCTGCTCTTATAGAGGGGGACGATTTCCTGGAGCGGTTGAGGCGAAATGACCACCCCCGCAGCGTGCGTCGAAGCGTGGCGCGCCAGCCCTTCCAGCCGTTCGGCGATGGTCAGAAGCTCCGCCACGCGCGGGTCGCGCTCCTTGGCCTGGCGCAACTCCGGCGCGGTTTTCAGAGCGTCTTCGAGGGTGATGTTCAGGACGTTCGGAACCAGCTTGGCGATCCGATCGGTATCCGCGAACGGGACGTCAAGCGCCCGGCCGGCGTCGCGAATGACGGCTTTGGCGCCCATGGTGCCAAAAGTGATGATCTGGCTGACGTTGTCCCGCCCGTATTTCTCCGTGACATAACTGATCACTTCGCCGCGGCGCCGCATGCAGAAGTCGATGTCGATATCGGGAAAGCTGATGCGCTCCGGGTTGAGGAAGCGCTCGAACAGCAGATCGTTCTGCAGCGGGTCGATGTCGGTGATGTGCAGCGAGTAGGAGACCAGACTGCCCGCCGCAGAACCGCGTCCCGGGCCGACCGGGATGCATTTGTCGCGCGCGAAGCGGATGAAATCCCAGACAATCAGGAAGTAGCCCGCAAAGCGCATCTGCTTGATCAGTTCGAGCTCGCGCTCCAGCCGGTCCTCGTATTCCTTCAGGTCGTGGCGCAAGCGCTTTTCCGCTGTCAAGCGTTCCAGCCGCGCGCGCCGCTCGGCAAAGCCCTGGCGCGTTACCTTTTCAAAGAAACTGTCGATCGTCTCTCCCGACGGAACCTCGAAGTGCGGAAAAACGTGGTCTTTCTTTTCGAGATGCAGGTTGCACCGCTCGGCGATTTCGAGCGTGCGCTCAAGTGCTTCGTGAATCTCGCCGAAGATCTCCAGCATCTCCGCGTCCGACTTGAAGTAGAACTGGTCGGTGGCGAATTTCATGCGGTTGGGATCGCTCATCGTCTTCCCGGTCTGAATGCAGACCAGGACTTCCTGGGCGCGCGCGTCGGCCTGGGTCAGGTAATGAGTATCATTCGTCACCACCAGGGGGATGCCCGTCTCGCGCGAGAGCTTTGCCAGTTGCGGATTGATCCTGTGCTCTTCCGTGATGCCCTGATCCTGAACCTCGAGGAAGAAGTTTCCTTTCCCGAAGATGTCGCGCAGGTTGTAAGCGGATTCGCGCGCCGCGTCGAACCGGTCGGCCATGAGCGCCATGGCGACCTCGCCCCGGAGGCAGGCGGAAAGCCCGATCAATCCCTCGGAATGCCGGGCCAGCAGGTCTTTGTCAATTCGAGGCTTGTAGTAATAACCTTCGATATACGCCGACGAGGCCAGCTTGACCAGGTTGCGGTAGCCGCGCTCGTTCTCGCAAAGCAGCACGAGATGATTCGGCCGGTCGGAATCCGGCGAGCGATCGAAGCGGTTGCCCGGCGCCACGTATACTTCGCAACCGATAATCGGCCTGACCCCGCGTTTGAGCGCGGCGTTGTAAAACTTGATCGCGGCGAACAGGTTTCCGTGGTCGGTGATGGCGACAGCGGGCATCCTGAGTTCCGCCGCGCGGTCCATCAGCTTGCCGATTTCGCACGCGCCGTCAAGAAGGCTGTAGTCCGTGTGGAGATGAAGATGGACGAATTTGCTGGATTGCATCCCGAAGCATTCTAGCAGAAAAGGTTGCGGCGTGCTGCCGCGCAGGGGGAGGATTTATCGCTTCTTCTTCTTTTTGTGATCCTGTTTGCGAGCCGCTGCCGGCGGCGCAGCAGCTTTTGCTGCGGTCTTCACAGCCGGTTTTGCGGCCGCCTTCGGCGCGGGTTTCGCAATCGGTCTCGCGGCCGGCTTCGGGGCGGGCTTTACCTCAGGCTCCTTGATGCCCGCCAGCGAACGGAATTCCTTGAGGAGTTGCTGATGCGTCTTGATCTTGCCGTCCAGTTGGTCGAGGAACAGGCGGTGGAAGATCTTCTCGAATTTGGGCCCCGCCTCCAGACCCAGAGTAAGGAGTTCGGCGCGAGGCATCTTGGCGCGAGCCATGGGGAACTTGAAAAGGAAATTCTTTACCCGGGCCTGCACCTTGGCTTGCGGATAATTGACGAGCAGGAAAAGTAAGAGGGGCTGAGGCTGCTCGACGAGCAGGCTGTAAACCTGACTCGGCTGCGCGGCCTTTGAACCCGCCAGCGCCTTGGCGAGCTTTTTCGCCGCCCCTTCCAGCCCCAGCGCCATCGCCAGAGTCTTGCGGTCCCTGAATATGGCCTTGGCCAATCGAACCTTCTGCGCGCCGCCCAGCTTTGTGGTCAAGCAGTCGAAGTTCAGCAGGAAGGAATCCGCGCCCGGCACACTGCGCGCCACGTTGCGAATTTTGGCGAACTGATCGTAGGGCAACCGGACGGAAGCGAGTTTGCGATCGAGCCCCGCCAGAAGTCCCATTTCCGCCAGCGCCTTGAGCACCCGGCCGGGGTTTTCTTCTTGCAGGAGAGCGCACAATTCCCGCCCCTGCTGGTCGGAGTCCATCCGCTCCCAGACGCGGTTCTCCAGCGCCGACTCCTGCCAGATCTTGGTCCGCTCTTCGGGCTTGAAATCCAGGCGCTGCCCCAGGCGGATCAGCCTATATAGTCGCAAAGGATCTTCCGAAAAGCTCCGGGTGTGGAGGGCGCGCAACTCGCGCTTCTCGATGTCAGCGGCGCCGTTGGTCGGGTCGAGCAACAGTCCGCGCGAGTTGGGGTGAAGCGATACGGCCATGGCGTTAACGGAGAAATCCCGGCGTCGCAGATCCTCGAAAATCCCGGCAGGAGCGATGTCCGGCCGGCGTCCGGGCTTGGCGTAAATCTCCTCGCGGCTCATGGCGATCTCGGCGCGCACGCCGTTGGTAAAAGTAACCTCCGCCGAATTGAGCCGCGTATCGAAGTGCTGATGGTCGATCTCGATGGCCGGCAGGTCACCGCCGGCGGGCCGCTTGGACTCAAGTTGGCGGAGGATTTTCTGCGGATTACCCTCAACCGTGAAGTCGAGGTCGCGCACCACCTGCTGGCCGTAAGTTAAGTCGCGAACGGCTCCCCCCACGAGGTACAGGTTCATGCCCTGCGCGTGGGCCACGCGGCTCAGGAGCGTCAGGACCTGAAACTGTTCGGTAGATAGCCGGCTTTCCATCAGGAAGTTATAGTCGCTCATGGTTAGGCTCGCGGATGGTGCTCTTGGTAAACTTGCTTCAGCCGCTCCTTCAGGACGTGCGTGTAGATCTGCGTTGTTGAAATGTCGCTGTGACCCAACATCAGTTGAATAGACCTCAAGTCCGCGCCGCGCTCCAATAGATGGGTCGCGAAGGAGTGCCGGACGACGTGCGGCGTCAGGGCCGTGGCGATTCCCGCCCCCCGGCCGTAACGCCCGAGGATCTTCCAGAATCCCACGCGCGAGAGCGGGCCCCCGAGGTGGTTAAGGAAGAGGAACGGCGATTCGCGTTTCTTCGCGAGCCCCGGGCGGCCGCGCTGCACGTAGGCCTCGACCTCGCGCAGGGCCGCCTTCCCCACCGGGATCAGGCGTTCCTTGTTACCCTTCCCCCGGCAGCGGACCACGCCGAGATTGGTTTCGAAATCCTCCCAGCGCAAGCCGATCAGCTCCGAGACGCGCATTCCCGTGGCGTAAAGGACTTCGAGCATCGCCTTGTCCCGCATGCCCGCGGGCGTGGACGAATCAGGCTGCGCCAGCAGTTTCTCCACTTCTTCCGCGGTCAGGTACTTCGGCAGACTTTGCCCGATCCTCGGAGCCTCGATCTCTGCGGTCGGGTCAGCCTGGAGGGTTCCCTCACGCAAGAGAAACCGGAAGACGTTGCGGAGCGAGACCAGGTGCCGTGCCACCGAACGTCCGCTGAGCCCGCGCTGAAAAAGGGAGGCCAGGAAAACTCTGATCTCCTCACGGGTCACCCTCTTCAGATCTTTCCGCGACTTGTGCAGAAAGCCGGCGAAATCCGCCAAGTCGCGCCGGTAACTTGCAATGCTGTTCGCCGCCAGCCCTTTTTCCACCCGCACGTAGTCCAGGAAGGCCTCGAACTCCGGCGCCAGATCGGGCCGGGTCGGGAGGCTAGAATCGTTTTCATTGACTCCGACCTTCAACATGGCCGCTTGGCTGAGAGGCCTTGCCTTCGTCCCGGCCGGGGAATTGGCCTTCGGGCGTGGTGTAGGCTCAGGCATAGTGCAACCGGGAGAAGCGCCGCCTGGAGCCGGCCTCGGGGCCAACAACCCCCTCCAGGGCGCGTGGTTCAAGCCCTGCCCCGATCGGCGCACACCTCTCCCTCTGTCCAAGCAACCCTTTAGTTTTCATGGCATTAGGAGTATTGCTCAAGAGTGAGGCTCCGGTGGTTTGCGCCGACACGCTTGACAGGCCTGATTCCGACCCTATACTAGCACAGGCTGGTTTCTGCGGCCAAGCCGCAATTTTCCGAAAGCCTCTAAGACTGGACGGAGCTGACGTGGCCACCCCGACCGGACCTTCGTCGACCCGCAAGAAGGTCGTTCTGCGCAAGCTCGATGCCGGGACGGTGAAGGGCTACGTCAACGCCGACAGCTTCCTGGGGCCGGAGGGCATCGAGATGCTGGACCGTGACGGCCACCTCGTCAAAGTCCCGCTGGCCGGCGTCAAGGGCCTCTATTTCGTCCGCGACTTCGAAGGCAATTCTGAGGGCGCGCCGGATCGCCGAGTGACTCGCAGCCGGCCGCGACTGGACGGCCTCTGGGTACGCATGACCTTTACGGACGCGGAAGTGCTGGAGGGTCTGATTTCGAGCAACCTGCTGGAAGTCGAGCCTCCGGGTTTTATGGTGACTCCGGCCGACCTCTCCTCCAACAACCTGCGCGTCTTCGTGCCGCGCACGGCGCTCAGCAACGTGGAAGTCCTGGGAGTGATTGCCAATGGAACCGCGCGGCGGATCGGCCGGCGCGCCGCCCTCGGCCTGAAGGCCCCCGAAGCTCCGGCCCAGATCGGGCTGTTTCAAACGACCTCTGAAACGAAGCCGTGACCGGTAGCTCATGTAGATCGATATATTGTGTCTACACCTAAGTGGTTGCGGCAGGTTCGATTGTGACGGGCGGCAGTTCCAGGCGCTTGTGGATGGCGTAAAGGGCAAGCTCCAGGCGGTCGGAAACCCCCACCTTGTCGTAGATAGTCCGCAGATGGTTCTTCACGGTCTGCTCGGTGATCTTGAGATGCTGGGCGATTTCGCGGTTGTGCCAGCCCTGCACCAGGCAGCTGATGACCGACTTCTCGCGGCGCGTGAGAGTGTCAGCGGGACGGCGCTCTGGCAGGGGCGGGGTTTGCGCAGGCCCTGCCTGCGGGGACGGCCGGCTGCGGGGCATCCAGACCTCGCCGTTCATGACTTTGCGCACGCAATTTACAAACAGCGCCGGATCCACGGACTTGGCGATGACCCCCGCGGCCCCCTCTCGGACGTAGTGCTCCGCCCCTTCTTCGGTGGGCCCCGGAACCATGATGATCGCTCGGCCCTTTGGCCATTCGTGGTAGAGCCTGGAGATAAATCCCACCGGGTCAGTTCCCAGCATTTCCGCCTGGACATAAAGCAGATCCGGCTTGAACTTCTTGGCCAGTTCGCTGATTTGGCTGGGCTGGTCGGCCTCTGCCACCACGCGCAAATCGTCCTCGACGCCAAACAGGCGCTTGAGTCCAAGGCGGAAGACACCGCCTTCGTCGGCCACCAGGATGCGGACTTGTCGCCGGGATTTCTTCGCCTCAGCCATCACCGTCCCGCACCTTTGCCGAAGTTCGGCGGCGACAGGGTTTCTCCGCCCCGACAGTGCTTTCGAGAGCCAGGCGCGAAGGGCGCCGTCGCGATAGTGCTCGCGCCTTCACGCTCAACCCGCTTTCCGAGGCTTTTCATTCGAATGGGAGACTGCGTCCTGAACCAGACTTCACCCGGAGCTTCGCGCCGGCCGGAGCTGATAATCGTCGATAATCGCGCCGAATCCACCGAAATCCGCAGGCTTGGCCACCACTCGCCCTCGGCATACCAGCTCGAGGGGGACTTTCGTGATATCGCAAGGCAGCACTACGCGGATGGTAATGGGTGTCTGATTTCGTAGACGTTTGGGGACCGACATCACCATGCCGTTGCCGCTGATGGACGCGGTGGTTCCCTTCACGCGCCGCTGCCTTCCCACGCGGCTCTTCCAGCGAATTTCCACCGGAAGCTCCACCGGGATTCTGACACCTGCTCGGGGATAAATCATCGAGGCACCGCTTTTCCGCTCACCGGCTCTTCTGCCATGCAGAGATTATCTCGATTCCGCGCCCCCTGCAAGGGTCATTGCGAGGGCTCGCGTAACATCCGCTTGGAACTGGGAGCGAGGCTTCGTGGGCTGCTGGTGAGGGAGCACCACCGCGTTGCCTCGCCCCCGCGACGTGACAGACTCAACTGCTGCCACCCCCGCGCGCCCGGCCCGGCCTGGATCCGCCATTCGTGCGGGTGGGAAGGTCAATCATCATCCCATTCCCCCCATGCGGCTCCCCGGCCACCTGCGAAGCACGAAGAAGGCTTCAGGGTGATGCGAGTATCCGATACCCCCTTCAGCGTGGCAAGGTCACTTAGGTACCGGTACTTTCGTACTGCCCGTTGCCAGGACGTTCCTCGTGCTGCTAGGCTTTGTGGCGCCGCTCGGAACTTTTCCTGGTGAAATCGGGAGGGCGGCATTTCCGCCATGCCGGGCTGAAGCCCGCCGCTACGTAAGCCGCGCCGGAGCCGAATCCCGGAGTAAAGGAACCCAAACCATGAAGCTTGGCGAAATCGTGAGTCGGCTGGGTTGCGTCCTCGAAGGGCCCCCGGACCTGGAGATTTCCGGCGTCGCCGGAATGGATGATGCCACAGAGACCGAACTGACCTTCCTCTCCAATCCCAAGTACCATCGCAAGCTGAAGACCACGCGTGCCGCGGCCATCATCGTCAGCCCTGACTTGAAGGCCGAAGGCCGGGCTCTGGTGCGATCCGAGGACCCTTACTTCACCTTCGCGAAGGCGCTTGAGATCTTCTCGCCTCCCCACCGTCCGCCCGCCGGGATTCATCCCACGGCGGTGATCGATCCCACCGCCAGACTGGGGCGCAACCCTTCCATCGGCCCCTACGCCGTCATCGAAGAAGGCGCGGTGCTGGGCGACGACTGCGTGCTGAAGAGTTTTGCCGTCATCTATCGCCACGCCCGGATCGGCCATCGCTTTTTCGCCCACTCCCACGCCGTGGTACGCGAAGGCGTGGAGATTGGCGACGACGTGATCCTCCAGAATGGCGCCGTGGTGGGAGGCGACGGTTACGGGTTTGTCAAGCGAGCCGACGGCTCCTACTACAAGATCGTCCAGTCGGGCACGGTGGCGCTCGGAGACCGTGTCGAAGTCCAAGCCAACGCCTGCGTCGACCGCGCCGCCGTCGGCGTCACGCGCCTGCGCCAAGGCGTCAAGGTCGATAACCTCGTGCAAGTCGGCCACGGCTGCGATATCGGAGAAAACACCCTCCTCTGCGGCCAGGCCGGTCTGGCGGGAAGCTGCAAACTGGGCCGCAACGTGGTTCTGGCCGGGCAGGTCGGCGTGGCCGGCCACTTGACGATCGGCGACAATGTCATCGCCACGGCTCAGTCGGGAATTCCGAATGACGTCGAGCCCAACAAGATCATCTCCGGTTACCCGGCCATGGACAATGCCCAGTGGCTAAAGTGCGCGGCCATCTATGCCCGCCTGCCGGAGATCTACGCCGGGTTCAAGAAGATTCGGGAATACGTCAAAAAAATGGGCGTCGGACTTTGACCGGCATCGCCCGCCCCACCCTCTCGACCCCCTCCCGATGGGAGAAAGTGGCTAGCGCTGCAAGTCGGGTAAGGGGCGAACCCCTGCTATGACAATCCGCTCGAAAAGCAGCTAACCTCCTTGGGGCGATTTTGGCTGCTCTTCGGGTGCTAGCCCCCGGAGAATCGCGCGGCGAACCACGTCGCTCAGTTCATCGCGGTCGTCGAGCGAGTACTGGGTGGTGGGAATGGGGTCGTGAAACGTCACGCGCATGACCCCGGGGCGAATGGCGAACGAACCTTTCGGCATGATCTTGTGCGCGCCGGAAATCGAGATGGGAACAATGGGCGCCCGCCCCTTGATGGCCAACACGAAGGCGCCTCTTTTGAAGGGCAGCAGCCGGCCGTCGCTCGTACGCTTCCCTTCCGGGTAGATCATGAAGGAATGGCCGGCGGCGACGGCGCGCGCTCCCTCCTCGATGGCCTGCATGGCGCGTTCGCGGTTTTGACGGTCAACCGGAACGAAGCCGCGCAGCCGCATCGCATGTCCCAGGATGGGCACGGCGAAGAGCCCTTTCTTGGCCATCACCAGCACCGGAGGCAGGACGGTGAGGAGGGCGGGAGGATCGCAGTTGCTCTGGTGGTTGGGCATGAAGACCACGGCCCGGCCGGTGGGGATCTTCTCCCCGCCCGCGGTCTGCACGCGGATTCCGGCCACTCTCAGGACGGTTCTGCAGGCCCAGATTCCCACGCCATACATCGTATCGGTCTCACGGCTCAAGAGGCAGTAGACCAACAGCGGCGTGCCCAGGAACACGATCAGAACGACCGCCAGCGAAATAGCCAGAAAGGCGCGAATCACGGCTCTCCTGCCTCGCGGGTGATTCCTCTCAGCCAGCCTTCACGAATGCGCCGCTGCCGGGGCGTGGCCTGTTTCCGCTCGCCCACGCGATAAAGGGTCTGGGTCTCTCCGCCCAAAACGAATTCGATCGCAAGCTCCCGCCCCGCGCGCCGGACGCGGAGCCGCAATGTCTGCCCGGGTTTCATGCGCGCGATCATATCTTCGAGGTTTCTCTCCAGGCGTTTGCCGTCCAGTTCGATGATTTCGTCTCCGGCTTCGAGCCCCGCCTTTTGGGCGTTGCCGCCGCGCTCGACGGATTCCACCTGGACCGGCATCTCAAACCCTGCCACGGTGCGGAAACCCGGCGCCGGGCGCTCCACCGTTTCGCTGCTGAGCGTCAGACCGGCATAGCCGAGGAATCGCTCGTAGTCCAATTCCCGCGTGCCGTCAACGTAGTCGGCGAAGAACTGGTTCACGTCCTCGAACCGCGGCGCGAGGCTGGCGGCGATGGCAATCAAATCCTGCTGCCGGTAGAAGCGATTGCGGCGGGCGAAATCCTCGTTCAACCGTCGCATCAGGTCGTCGAGCGAGTGCCGGTTGCCGCTCCCCTGGCGAATCGCCAGGTCGAGCAGGAAACCGACCAGTGCGCCCTTGTTGTAGTAGGAGATGCTCCGCTCGGGGCGCAAATAGTCGGGATACTTCTCCAGCCAGGCTTCCCGCCCCGCCAGAACCACGCTCTGCCGGAGGCGAGCCGGCCGGGCCTGGAGGATTTGAATCTCCCCAGCCAGCCGCTGATAGAATGCCTCGCGGGAAATCAGCCCGGCGCGCAGCACGGCGTACTGCTGGTAAGTGCTGGCAAAGCCCTCTGCGAACCACAGGTCGCGCGTGTCGTTCCCGTGGACGTAGTCCACCGGCTCGAGACTTTGGGGGCGGATGCGCTTGACGTCCCAGGCGTGGAAGAACTCGTGCGCGAGAACGGTCTCGAGGCCGCTCCAATCGTCGCGGAGTTGCGCGGCCGAGTAGCTGATCGCCGTGCCGCTTCGGTGTTCCATGCCGCCGCCGCTTTCCTCCAGAAAATGCAGGAAGAAGGTGTAGCGCGAAAAAGGGACGTCCTGCATCGCCGCGGTCTCGGCCGCCGTGATCTTTTCGATCGTCTCGAGTAGTCGCGAAGAGGAATATGCCGAACGGCCGGCGTGAACGATCACGCGGTAGGTTGCCCCGCCCTGCCGGTAGCTGTACTCGTCGAAGCTCCCCGCCTCCGCCGGGCAATCGGCAAGGTCGTCATAATCGGCGGCGACGAACTCGCCGGGAGAAGTCTCGTTCTCGAGCAGCGTCGCGAGTTTCCACTTCTCGGGCAGAAGAAACTTGACCGTCATCGGGCGGGCGCGGTCCCCGGGAAGATAGAAAAGCAGCAAGGCAAAGTTCATGAAGGCGTGCTCCTCTGTGAGCGCGGCGGAGAACGGGCCTTCCTGATTGGCGAAGACGGCGTAGCGGATTTCCAGGTGCGCGCAGGAAGACTCGCCGCTGCGCCAGGTGTTGAGGTCAACGCGTTCGAGCGCCTGGGGCCGGCCGTCGCAGCGCGCCTCGACGTCCTGAACGTTGCGCACGAAATCGCGAAACTGATAGAGGGCGTTCCAGGCGGGAAACTGAATTTCCGTCCCCGGCAGCGAGCCAGGCACGGTCATCGTGACGCCAATCAGGTGCGTGGCGGGCTGGCGCAAATCGAGCGTGTAAGCCACCGGCGGCCTGGCCTGGCCAAAGAGCGGCGCGGCCGCGACGCAATATACTAAGAGTCGCCAGGAAAGCGTGGTTTTGCGCAGCACAGCGGCTATCTTAACATCCATTCGCGTGAGGTCTTGGTTCGGGCGATGACACCGGGTTATTGTCCTCCGGAGGAGTTCCGAGGTTTTCCATCGGGACGTCGAAGGATCTCCGCAGTTGTCTTTACACCCAGTGGTACAAATCGCGGAAAAGGAACTCAAGAAAATCCTTCGCTGCGCTCAGGGTGACAGACGGGCGCTGACGGCTCTTCACCTTTTCCTGAACGCCACGCGGTAGAGCACCGCGCCGCTCGCCACGGTCAGCAGGGCCAGAGCGGATTCCCTCGGGCGAAGGAAGAGCGTGTAAGCCAGCATCCAGGCGCTCATGGTGACGAAAAGCCCTGGGACAAGCGGGTACCCCCAATCGACCGCCGGCAGACGCTTCCAGCCGGGGCGGCGGCGCAGGCGGAAGAGCCCCGCCGTGGCCAGCGCGGCAAAAAGTATCAGCGCAAAACCGATGTAATACATCAGCCGCTCGAACGTTCCGGTCAGAATCATGACGGCGGAAGCGAGCGTTTGATAGAGGATGGCCTGGACGGGCGTCTGCCAACTGGGATGGACGCTCGCGGCGCCGCGGAAAAAGCAACCGTCCTGCGCCATGGCGTAATAGACGCGCGGCCCGACGATCACCATGGCGCTGACGCAGGAGAGAATTCCCACGGCCATGACCAGGCTGAAGACATTTCCGCCGGCCTCACCAAAAAGCGCTCCCGCCGACTGCGCTCCCACCGCCACCACGCCTTTCAACGACTCGAGTGGAAGCGCGTAGATGAAAGCGATGTTCAGCGCAAGATAAATGAATGCCACGAGGCCGGTCCCGGCGACGAGCGCCCACGGCAGCGTGCGCTCCGGAGTTTTCATTTCCTCGGCAACGTAAGTCGCGGCGTTCCAGCCACTGTACGCAAACATCACAAAGATCAGCGAGACGGCGAATTGCGCGGGTACGCTGTGGGTCGAAGTGCGAACTGCGAGCTGCGAAAAGTGAACCCAATTCCCATTGCCGATCGTGTACGCCAGAATTAGAAACGCACCAAGGACAGTCAGCTTCAGCGCGGTCAGCACCGTCTGGAGCTTGGCGGCAAAATGAATCCCCAGAATATTGACCGCGGCGAACACGCAGACCACCGCCACGGCCAAGCCCTGGCCCTTGCCCCAATGCAACCCGGCGAAAGTCCGCGCGGCTTCACTTTGTACCGCCAGGGACGGGAAGAAGTGGCTGAGATATTCGGAAAACGCCAGCGCGCCTGCTGCGACAGGAGCGGCGAAACCGGCGAAAAACGAAATCCACCCGCTCAGGAACCCCCACGCGGGGCCCCACGCCTCGCGCAGGAACACGTAATCGCCGCCCGAGCGAGGGAAATTGATTCCGAGCTCCGCGTAGGAAAAGCAGCCGGCCAAAGCCACCACTCCCCCCGCGCACCACACCGCCAGTACGACCGGCGGCGCGCCGAGATCGCCGGCCAGGAAGCCGGTGGTTGTAAAGATGCCGGTGCCGATCATGTTCGAGACCACGATAGCCGTGGCGCTCAGGAAGGTCAGTTCGCGGCGTAACGATGGCGGCATGAGATTTTCGTTTCCGGGGCGAGGGGCCATCCCGGCGAAATCAAAGAGACTAGAATCGAAGCTCTTGCGCTGCAAGCGAATTCTTATTGCCCCACGATCCGTGGCGGCGCTCGACAACGCGCGACGCGCTGGCTACAATCTAGAATCGCAAGCAACACTGGCAGTCTGGGTGGCTGCATTGGCTCGAAACCCTCTCGACCTGGGAAGAGAACTCGATGCCGTTATGGCTCGACTCCGAGAGTGCGGTCACGAGACCCAGGCCGAGGAGTTACGGAAAATCGTGCACGGCACGGCATGGAGCAGCAGCTCGGAAATGCTGGGCGAAATCGGGTTGTGCATTCTACGGATCCAGCGCGATGCGGGGGCCAAGCTTCCCAAGGAAATTCAGATTGGCCTCGAACGATGCCTGGGGGCCGTGCGAGAGACGTGGCCGGCGATAAAACTATCGCGGGCTCGATGATCCGTCGTCCTCAGTTTGGCGAGGCATCTGAAGGAATGGCTGTTGCATGGGAAATCCCGATTCCTCGCTGCGCTGAGAAAGAACGATCGAGTGTTTTCGTCC
The DNA here is from genome assembly GCA_041946825.1 of Terriglobia bacterium. Lineage (GTDB taxonomy): Bacteria > Acidobacteriota > Terriglobia > UBA7540 > UBA7540 > CAZTHM01. The sequence continues at coordinate 43,061 of JBHGBD010000027.1, forward strand.
GCAGAAAGGAAAGGAATCTATGCTGAAGATAAAACCGCGCCGAGGGCTGGGGGTTCTTGCAAGCACAATGACGGTATTCGTCCTTTACTTCCCGGCGGCCTTGGCGCAGGACGCCGTCTCCCATCAGTTAGGCGAGCAGACCGACAAGCTGGCCCCATTCGTCCCCACGCCCCTCAACGTGGTCGAGGAGATGCTCAAGTTCGCCAAGGTTGACGAGTACGACCGCGTCTACGACCTGGGCTCCGGTGATGGGCGGATCGTCATCATGGCGGCGCAGAAATTCAAAGCCGAGGCGGTCGGCGTCGAGATGGACGACACGCTGTACAAACAATCTATGGACCGTATCGCCGAGCTTGGCCTCTCGAAACGCGCCAAGATCCTTCACGAAAACATGTACAAAGTCAGCTTGAAACCTGCCACCGTGATCACGCTCTACCTGCTTACCAGCGTCAACGAGCGGCTGCGTCCCATTCTGGAACGCGATCTTCGGCCAGGCGTCCGGGTTGTGACGCATGACTTCAAGGTGCCGGGCTGGGACTTTAAGGATTCGAAAGTCGTGATGTCGGATACAGGCATTTCGCACACGCTTTACCTCTACGTCCGGCCATAAGGTTCTTCGCCTCCCCGGAGGATGGTGTGAACTCTCTCCTTTCCTCCTTCAGAGTGGTCGCGCTGGTTCTCGCGGGATTTGTGCTGCGGCAATGCGATCCGGCGGGAGGCAATCTCCCGCTTTCCAGCGAGAGCGCGCGGCAGGAATCTGCGGGCACCGGCGCGCTGGGCCGGGCGCGCGAGCGTATGGTCCGCGAGCAGATTGAAGCCCGTGGCGTGCGCGACGCGCGCGTCCTGGCGGCCATGCGCAAGGTGCCGCGCCACCTCTTTGTCCCCGGCGAACTCCAGGCTCAGGCGTACTGGGATCAGCCACTTCCCATCGGCCACCGGCAGACGATCTCTCAGCCGTATATCGTCGCCTTCATGTCGGAGGCGATGGAGCTCAACCCCGATGACCGCGTGCTCGAAATCGGCACGGGGTCCGGATATCAGGCGGCGATTCTGGCGGAGCTCGTCCGCGAGGTTTGGTCCATCGAGATCGTCGAGCCCTTGGGAAAGGAAGCTGCCGCGCGGCTGAAGGATCTGGGATATGAACGCGTCAAGCTGCGCATTGGCGACGGCTACCGCGGGTGGCCGGAGGCGGCGCCGTTCGACGCGATTATGGTAACTGCCGCGCCGGACCACGTTCCACCCGCGCTCGTGGAGCAACTTGGCGAGGGCGGGCGGCTGGTGCTACCGGTCGGGCGATTCAGTCAGGATTTGCTGCGCGTCCGGCGGACGGCGAAAGGGATCGTGCAAGAGAATCTGCTTCCCGTCCGGTTTGTGCCCATGGTGGGCGAGGCGGAGAAGAATTAGAAATACGATGGCGGCTTATCCACGATAGTAATACGTCCCCTGCATAATTTCTTCCGCCGGGCCGGTCAGTGTAACTTCCTTTCCTTCCGGCCAGGCAACGATCAATTCCCCGCCCGGAGTCTTCACGGCGACCTTGCGCTTGGTCAGGCCATTCAGGATGCAGGCCACCGTCGCCGCGCACGACCCCGTCCCGGAGGACATCGTCTCGCCGACGCCACGTTCCCAGAATCGCACCTGGATTTCCTCTCGGGAAACTACTTTGACGAACTCCACGTTGGTGCGGTTCGGGAACAGCTCGCTGTTTTCGATCTCATTTCCCAGGCGCGCCCAGTCGATCGCCGAGTGATCGCCGACCATAATTGTGCAATGGGGATTACCCATCGAGGTTATGGTTGCGCGCAAAACGCCGCGCTGGGTGCGAAGCGGAAATCCCAGCACGGGCCGGGAGCCGCCTCCCTTGAATGGAATCTTCCGCGGGCTGAGAATGGGCTTTCCCATCGAGACGCGAAACAGCCAATGCCCGCCGTCGGATTTGAGGATCTGGAGCGTCTTCAGTCCAGCCAGGGTTTCGATCTGGAGCGGCTTCTTGACTCCCACGCGCGCGGCGAGGTATGCCGCGGCGCAGCGGATGCCGTTGCCCGACATCTCGGCTTCGCTGCCATCGGCGTTAAAAAAGCGGAAACGCGCGTGGTGCCGTCGGCTCCTGGGGGGCAGGACCGCCACGAGCCCATCGGCGCCCACGCCCGTCGAGCGCGCGCAAATCCCCCCGGCAAGTTGGGGCAATGATTCCGACACATCCCGCCCGTCGAGCACTACAAAATCGTTGGACAACCCGTGCAGCTTGGAAAAGGGGATCTCCATCATGGTATTTGTCGTCGCCTCGCTGGTTTGCGGCCCGAACAAGTCTTTACGGAAACGCGCCGAGCGTCAAGCGCAATTCACGGCTCATGGCGGCGGTAAATCGCCACATTCCCTTCCCCGGGAAATCGCCCTTTGAAGACGAGGGCGAAGCCAGAAAAAGATTCCGGGTAAGCTTTCATCAAATCGTCAACTTCATCCCCATCGGAGCGGATAATCCATTCGACCAGCTTGCCCGGGTCCCTCCGGAGGCGGTCGCGATAGGTTCGGTTGGTTGCGCTGAGAGTCTTGCGAAGCGGGATTCCGACCCCGATCATGACGCAGGGCCATTTCCCGGTCGCCATCAACAGATTCTGACCATCGTACCCCCCCTTCAATGCCCGGATAACCGCCTGCTGTTTTTCGGAGCGACAGGGAGTATTGACGACGCCCTCTTTGGCCACCGCGAGTTCTGCGGCGCCCGGCGAGGCGATTTGAATTGCCTGCCCGAGAATCAAAGCCAGTAGAATCGCCGCCAGTGTCCAGCGCAGGCGGGCCGGAACGCTCGAAGGGAGAAGAAACGAGGGTAAGATGGCCGCCGCCGGGAGTAATTCCATCCCCAGCCGGAGGTTGTAATACGTGTTGGGGAAGAGTGTCGGGACGTAGAGCGGGACCGCCGAGTGCGCGATTCCCTGAACGTTGAAGGCAAGGGGCACCAGAAAAATCAGCGCCGCCGAGCGCCGTGAGCGTTCACGCCTGTCCACGGCCCATACGATCAGGCCCAGCAGCGCCAGCGCCAGCGGCCACACTCCGATAACGAGCTTCAGATCTTCCAGAAAGTAGCGCGCCGCAACCCGCAGGTTGCCGTCAGTAGGATAACGGAACGCGGTGGTGGCGAGCTGATGCGCGTATTGCGCCTGAGTCGACCCGGGGCCGTTGTAGAACTCCAGGGGATTTCCGAACTGATAGCTATTATGAAATAGCCAGAGGAGGGGCCCCGCTCCCGCGATGAGCGAAAACAGGGCGGCATGGCGTATGCGCCTGCGCCAACCCTGCGGGCTCGAAAACCATACCATCAAAACCTCAAAGGGCAGCAGGGCCCAGCCGTCGTAGCGAGTCAGTGTTCCGCAGAAGGCCGCCACGCCCGCCGCCACGAGAATTCGCACCCGCCCGGTTTCCTGGTAGCGGAAGAGCCCATAGACAGTCAGCACCATCCAGAGAATCGCCAGCGGTTCGGTGAGAGGCGTGCTCGCCAGGTAAAGCATGTTGGGGCAAAGGAGGAAGCCTGCCAACGCGAGAACCGCCGCGGCCAGGCTGCGACTCATGCGAAATCCCAACAAGAACAGGAGCCACGCGGCCAGCGCAAACGCCACCGTGGAGATGATTCCGCCCGCCAGCCCTGTCTTCCAGAGGAAATCGTTTGTGGCAAGTGGGGCTGCCAGCAAGTGCGTGAGCGGGAGCCAGACTGTTCCGATTTCCTGATACCCCGGGGTGAGCGAATCAAAAAACCGCCGCGCCCCTTCCATGTGCGACATCGCATCGCCGTAGAGGTTGATCAGCCCGCGCGAGTAGAAGAAATACAGGTTGGCGATGGCCACCGCCGAAATGACAAGCGCCACGGCGGCCTTCAATTTGATGGAGGGGTTTTCCGGCAAGACGCGGAGAGATGCAGCTTCACGCGCAGCTTCAAACATCAAAGTGGGCCAGGTTTTTGAATTCCCGGAAGCGATCGCTGATCATCTGCGCGTCCAGTCGCAGAAGCCTGGCGAGGCCGAATTCTTCCACGGCAAAACTCGCCATGACCGAGCCGTATACCACGGCGCGGCGCAGGTTCGGCTCCGAGAGGTCGCCAGTCCGGGCAAGATGCCCCATGAATCCGCCGGCGAACGTGTCGCCCGCGCCGGTCGGGTCCTGAACTTCTTCGAGCGGCAGGCCGGGGGCAAAGAAGACCTTTCCCTCCGTGAAGAGGCTCGCTCCGTACTCGCCGCGCTTGATGACCAGAATGCGCGGGCCCATTTTCCGGATGGCGGCAGCCGCACGGCAGAGATTCGAGATGCCGGAGAGGAGCCTGGCCTCGCCGTCGTTGATGACCAGAACATCCACGGCGGCGAGCGCCTTGACGAGCTCAGCGTGCTTGCCATGGATCCAGTAGTTCATCGAGTCCAGCCCCACCAGGCGCGCCCGGGGCAATTGTCGCCGGACATGAAGCTGCAACTCCGGATCAATGTTGCCGAGGAAAACGTACTCGGTCTCCAGGTACGACGGCGGGATTTTGGGCACGAACTTTTCGAAGACGTTCAGATGCGTTTCGAGGGTGTGCGCCTCGTTCATGTCGCCCTTGTATTCGCCGCGCCAGCGGAAGGTTTTGCCCGCGGCCCGCTCCACTCCCGTGATATCAATCGCGCGGTCGGAAAACACTCGCATGTGCCGCTCGCCGAAATCTTCGCCCACCACGGCGACGACTCGCACCGGCGTGAACCAGCTTGCGGCAACGGAAAAATAGGTCGCCGCGCCGCCCAGGATCTCGTCCGCCTGGCCGTGCGGGGTGCGAATCGAGTCGAACGCCACCGAACCCACTACCAGTAATGACATGCAGTTTTCCCCCAACCATCTGATGCGCCGCGCAGGTTACTTCAGATACTTCCCCACCAGCAGCCCCAGCTTCTTGCGGACGCGCGGCGGGATCTTTTTCCGGTCCGTAATGATCGCATGAGCCAGTGCCGAGCCGCATTTGCAAGCGCGTTCCTCCGGCATCTGGCGGACGGCGGCGCGAATGATCGTTTGCGCGTGCTCGACGTTGCGGTTCAGGTAGTCGATGATTTGCGCCACGGTGACGGCGTCGTGGTCGGGGTGCCAGCAATCGTAGTCGGTCACCATCGCCATCGTGGCGTAACAGATTTCCGCCTCGCGCGCCAGCTTGGCTTCCTGCAGATTCGTCATGCCGATGATGTCCATGCCCCACGCCCGGTAGGTGCTCGACTCCGCTTTGGTCGAGAACGCCGGCCCTTCCATGCACACATACGTCCCGCCACGATGGCAGCTTACGTCGGTGGACTTACTGGCCTGTTCCAACACGTCGACCACCGTCGGACAGACGGGATCGGAAAACCCGATGTGGGCGACAAGTCCCCCGCCAAAAAACGTCGAAGCGCGGCCCATCGTTCGGTCTAGAAATTGCGAAGGCAGGACAACGTCGAGCGGGCGCATGTCCTCGCGCAAGGAACCGACGGCGCTGACCGAGATAATCCTTGTGACGCCCAGTTTCTTGAAGCCGTAAATGTTGGCGCGATAGTTGATCTCGGAAGGCATCAACATGTGCCCGCGTGCGTGCCGCGCCAGGAACGCCACCCGGCGCCCTTCCAGCATCCCCGTGATATAGGCGTCGGAAGGCCTTCCAAAAGGCGTCGGAACTCTCACCTCACGCACACGCTGGACGCCGGGCATTTTGTAGAGCCCGCTTCCACCAATGATGCCAATCTCGGCCTTTGCCATGTTCAATTTTCCTCTGCCGGCTGCTCTTCCGGTTTTTCAGGTATCGGCTCGCGCGACCATCTTGCCGCCACTCTCTTCCAAATGTGCCCACGGAACCTGCGGGTCGTGGGGAAAAACCACCAGCGCGTCGCGCTCGACAATTTGCGGCAGCAAGCGGTGCCGGTTGGCGAGCGTTTCCAACGGATAAAGGTCGAAGCTCATTATCCAGGGATACGGCAGATGGGCGCGCGTCGGCACCAGGTCCGATATAAAGCAGGCGCTCTGGCCCTCGGATTCGACCCAGACGCACTGCAGGTCGCGCGTGTGGCCGGGTGTGACCTCGACGCGTATTCCCGGGATGATTTCGCGGCTCCCTTCCAGAAACTCGGTCTGAGCCTCCGCCGGGCGGAAGAATTCCAGAACGTAGCTCGCCTGGTCGCGCTCGGTGGGATGAAGCGCATGCTCCCATTCGCCGTGCTGGATGAAATACCGGGCCCGGGGGAAGGTCGGAACAATCCGTCCGTTCTCGCGCCGCGTATTCCACCCGCAGTGGTCAAAGTGCAGGTGCGTATTGATGACGATATCGATGTCCCTTAGTTCGAGCCCGGCTTTTTTCAGCTCATCGGGAAGCGTAGTCGTCTTCTCGATCCCGTAAATGTCAGAATACTTCGCATCAAATTTCTCGCCAATTCCTGTTTCAATCAGCACGTTGTGCAAGCCCGTCTGCACCAGCAGGCAATTCAACCCCAAGCGAACGCGATTTCGCGCGTCGGCGGGCAGCTTCTTCTCCCACAGGGGCTTGGGCACGACGCCGAACATCTGCCCGCCGTCGAGCGCGAAAGTGCCGTCGCTCAATACCCGCAATTCGAATTTCCCCAGTTTCATTTTCCCTCGACCAGTTCGATCAGGACTCCCGACGTGCTCGATGGGTGCAGAAAGGCAATCCGTTCGTTGCCGGCCCCCACGCGCGGCCGCCGGTCAACCAGGCGAATGCCGGCTCGCTCGAGTTCGGTCAACGCCGCTTCCAGATCGGGAACCGCCAGCGTCAGATGATGAATTCCCTGTCCGCGCTTGGCGATAGAGCGCGCAATCGGCGAATCGGGCGAGGTTGCCTCCAACAGCTCGATCCGGCTCGCGCCGAGGTTGAAAACCGCGACCCGTACCTTTTGGTCCTGCACAAATTCTTCGGCGTCCGGCGATTTGCCCAGGAGCTTCTCGAACACCGGTCGCGCAGCGGCCAACGATTCTACCGCAATGCCCACGTGATGAATCCGCCTGCGGTGCGATTCACCGGGGAGCGCGCGGCGATATGCGCCCATCAAATCCTCGACCACGGAATGCGGGTCGCGGCGCCGCGATAGGACCTCCTCGAGTTCCGCGTCCAGGGTTTCGCTCGAGACTTGCGCGATGGCCTCCTGGAAGAGTCTTTGCCGCAGCAATTCCAGGAGTCGCGCTCGCCAGCGCTCGCGCCGACGTGACTCCTGGAGCGATTGCTTCTTCCCAAACTCCCGAAACTGTTCCAGGGCCTCGCACGTTGGCGCGACGCCATCTCCCGTCGTGGCCACCGTCCTGATAATCGGCGGCGCCCAGCCATCGCGACGTGGCGACATGGCGAGCATCGCGGTCACTTCCTGCTCGACGCGTTCCGCGCCCGGCCGGTCAGCCTTATTGATGACGTAAAGGTCAGCGATTTCCATGACCCCGGCCTTGAAAGTCTGCACGTCGTCGCCCATGCCGGGGACCAGGAGCAGCGCGACCGCATCGGCGTAACGCGCCACTTCGACCTCGTCCTGGCCGACGCCCACCGTCTCAATCAACACGACCTGGCAGCCCGCGGACGCCATGATGCTGACGACGTCGTGCGCCGTGGGAGCGAGTCCACCCAGATGCCCGCGCGTCGCCATGCTGCGGATATAAACCCCATCATCGGTCGCAAGGCTTTGCATGCGAATCCGGTCGCCCAGGATCGCGCCCCCCGAAAAGGGACTGGTGGGATCGACCGCCACGATGCCTACACGCAGGCCCTTCGCGCGGTATTGCCCGGCGAGTTTCTCAACCAGTGTGCTCTTGCCCGCCCCGGGCGAGCCAGTGACGCCGATGATGTAGGCTTCGCCGGATTTGGGGAAAAGAATCTTGAGCAGCTCGATGCCCGCGCCCTCGCCGTTTTCGACGGCCGAGATGGCCCGAGCGATGGCGCGGCGATCGCCGGCGGCGATCTTCTCAGCCCATTCTTGTTGCGATTCCGTCATGCGGGAGTTCTGCGGAGCCGCCCGCGATGCCGCGGCAACTGCGCTCACGAGCGCAGCAGTTCGCGCGCAATCACCATCCTCTGGATTTCGCTCGTCCCTTCGCCGATCGTACAGAGCTTCACGTCGCGGTAATATTTTTCCACGGCATAATCTTTGATAAATCCGTAACCACCGTGAATCTGAATGGCCTCGTTGGTGGCGCGCACGGCAATCTCTCCCGCGTAGAGTTTGGCCATCGAACCTTCGCGGCTCACTCTCCGCCCAAGGTCAGCCAGCGCAGCGGCGCGATACGTCAGCAGGCGCGCGGCGTCGATCTCCGTCGCCATATCCGCCAGCTTCCACTGGATGGCCTGAAACTCGCTGATCGATTTGCCAAACTGCCTCCGTTGCTGCGCGTAATTCAGCGAGGCTTCCAGGGCTCCTTGCGCGATTCCGACGGCGATTGCCGCGATCCCCACACGCCCCTTCTCGATGACTTTGAGGCAATCCGTAAAGCCTTCGTTCACTTTCCCCAAAAGGTTATCCTTCGGGACGCGGCAATTCTCCAGAACGATTTCCGCCGTATCGCTGGCCCGCAAGCCGAGCTTGTCTTCCTTCTTGGCGGGGATGAAGCCCGGGGTTCCCTTCTCGACAATGAAGGCGGAAATTCCGCGCTTTCCCTGTTCCGGGTCCGTCGCCGCCATGATGACGCAGGTGTCAGCATAGTGGCCGTTGGTGACAAAATTCTTGACGCCGTTCAGAACCCAACTCTCCCCTTCCTGACGCGCGGTCGAGCGTAGCGCCCCGGCGTCGCTGCCCGAGCCCGGTTCCGTCAGGCTCCAGGCCCCCAGTTTCTCTCCGCGCGCGAGAGGGGCAAGGTACTGGCGCTTCTGCGCCTCCGTGCCGGTCAGACGAATATGGTTCGAGCATAACGAATTGTGCGCGGAAACAATGAGCGCGACCGATCCGTCCACCCGGGCAAGCTCCTCGAGAATGGCCACGTACTCAACATATCCTAGGCCCGCCCCGCCATACTCGGCCGGAAACGTCACGCCCATCAACCCAAGCTGTGCCAATTGCGGAAGAATCTCAGAGGGGAAATGCTGGGCGTCGTCCCATTCGCGGACGTGGGGGCGGATTTCGGCTTCGGCAAACTCACGGACGGATCGCTTGATTTCCTGTTGTTCCGCGCTCAGCTCGAAATCCAGGATTCACCTCGCGGCAAGTTACCCGTGTCGCGCTGCCCCAGAAAACTAAGGCTATAACACAACCTCAGGGCCGTCAAGAAAGCCCGCAATGACCCTATATGTTAAGATCAAAAGCATGGGGACTTCGCGCAGGCGTGTGGCCTTCCGGCTTGCACTGGTCGCGGGATTGTCCCTTTCCCTCGTGTGTCTGGTTGGATCATTGCGGGCCCGGGAAAAACCTCCCCAGCTTGCGCAAATCGAAGTCGAGACAGGCCGGGAAGGCTGTGCGGCGGAGATAGACTCGACACCCGTCGGAAAAACCGACGCGTCAGGAAGGCTTCTGATCGAAGGCGTCGAGCCCGGCGACCACTATCTGCATCTCAAATGCCAGGACGAGGCAGGCAAGGCGTACTTCGTCTCGCCGCAAGCGGACGAGAAGATTTTGGTTCGCCACGGCGGGGAGGTGGGCGGGTCGGGCAATACCGCTCCTCCTGCCCTGGAACCGGCGGAAATCAAGCTCCAGTTGCGCCGGCATATTCGAGAAGCCGTCGAGCTTCGAGCGCGCGGGAGAACCGAGGAGGCGGTTAAACATCTCCGCTCGGCATTTCAGCTTGACCCGGATAATTCCGACCTCCACCGTGAATTGGGGATTACCTTCCTCGATGCCAAGGAGTGGAAGCGCGCGCGAGTCGAGATGCTGGAGGCCATCCGGCACGACCCCACCGACGCCGAGGCACATAATGGGCTCGGATACGCGCTGGAGAAAATAGGTGACCTGCAGGGCGCGCTCGCGGCGTACCAAACCGCCTCCAAACTCGAGCCCGGCGACCCCGCCTACCGGCGGCGATATATCGCCACCCTGGCGAGAATTTCGGAAATCCAGGCCACCAAGAAGAAACGCAAATCCTCTGAGTAAATCTTGAATCCAGAGTGAGACTGGGATCAGGCGACGGCCGTCTTCCGTGGAATCTGGAGGACGTCACGAAGCGCCTGCAAGGCGCGCGCGCAGCCCGCGCGGTCCACGTCTCGATGCGTGACCATGCGCATCGTCTCCGGCGTGACCCCGTTGGCGAGGATGCTTTGCGCGGCGAGGCGTTTGGAGATTTCAAAGGAGGTAAGGCCGGTTCCCTTCACGTCAAGAAACAGGATGTTCGTCACCACCTTGGAGAGGTCGATTTTGATGCCGGGAATCTCCGCCAGGCCTTCGGCCAGAAACCTCGCATTTTCGTGATCGATGTGAAGATGTTTTGGACCTTCGTCCAGAGCGATGAGTCCCGCGGCGGCAAGCACCCCCGCCTGGCGCATTCCGCCTCCGAGCATCTTCCTCGCCAGCCGGGCGTCTTCGAAGAACGCTTTGCTCCCCACGAGCATGGAGCCCACCGGAGCTCCCAGGCCCTTCGAGAGGCAAAACATCACGGAGTCAAACCTGGCCGTCAGTTCAACCACCGAGCGGCCCAGAGCGACCGCGGCGTTAAAAATCCGCGCTCCGTCCAAGTGTACCGGGAGGCCCGCAGCGTGAGCGCGGTCGCAGATTTCGTTCGAAATCTCCGGGCGATAGACGGACCCTCCCGCCAGATTCGATGTGTTTTCAAGCGAAACGAGGGCGGTCCGCGCGCGGTGGTCGGTGCGTCCGCGCACGTTGGGGGCGATCAAGTCCCAGGTGAGAATCCCATCCTGGGCAAGAATCGGGCGAGGCAGGCAGCCCGAAAATGCGGCCATCATCGCCATTTCGTAGTTGTAGATGTGGGCGCGCTGCTCGCAGATCACTTCCTGCCCGTGATGAGTGTGGACCTTGATCGCCGCCTGGTTGCCCATCGTCCCGGAAGGAACATAGAGCGCAGCTTCCCGCTGGAAGATTTCCGCCGCGCGCTCCTGGAGGCGATTAACCGTCGGATCTTCGCGATACACGTCGTCGCCGACTTCGGCTTCCGCCATGGCGCGGCGCATGGCGGGAGTGGGCTTCGTAACGGTATCGCTTCGCAGGTCCACAATGGTTTGATTCATCCTGCCTTCTCTCTCCTTCGCGCTAAATTCTCTCGAGTTGGCGCAACGTCCGCTGGTTCTCAACGTTGCCGGTGTTTAGCGTGGATTTGGGTTCGAGGAGCATCACATGTGTTTCCTCTTCTGCCACGGGCATATGCTCCACGCCTCGCGGCACGATGATGAACTCGCCCTCGTGGACCGTGACATCGCGATCTCGAAATTTCATGAGCAGCCGGCCTTTCAGTACGAGGAAGAGTTCGTCCTCCCGCTCATGGTGATGCCACACGAATTCGCCTTTGAACTTGACGAGCTTGACGTAGGCGTCGTTCACTTCCCCCACAATCTTGGGGTTCCAGTGTTCCGTGAACATCGCCAGCTTTTCGGACAGATTCACTTTATCATTGGCGGCTCGGGGTGTGCTTTCGGCGCTCACTTTGCCTCCGACTTCTCCAAAAGAAATTCCTGAAATACTTCGTTCGAAAACAGGAAGGCTTCAGGCGCCAGGCGAATGCGGTCGCCTTCCCTTTTGAGAAGACCCCGATCTTCAAGACTTGCGACCACGGGCTCGAATGCGGTGAGTCTATGTCCGCCCCACCGACGCGACGCTTGCAAAAGGCAAACGCCCTGTGTCTGCCGGAGCCCCAGAAAGAAGAATTCCTCCAGGTGCTCCTCGAGAGTGAGTCGCCGCAGTTCGGCAATGGGCGAGTCGTCGCGGGTCAGGCGCGAAGAATAAATGTCGGCATTCGCTTCGTTTGCCCAGCGGTTCGCACCGTCGTGAGAGTGGGCTCCCGCTCCCAGGCCGATATAGGGTGCCAGATTCCAGTATTTCAGGTTGTGCTTCGATTCAAAGCCCGGCCGCGCGAAATTGGAGATTTCGTACTGGGCATAACCTCGCGAAAGGAGAAACTGACGGGCATTCTCGTAGGCCTCCGCCATGAACTCGTCATCCGGAACGGCCTCGGCGTGATAGCGCGTTCCGTGGCGGAGGACTTCCCCTCCCAAGCGGCTCTTTACATCCACCTCGAAAAGGTAGACAGAAACATGCTGCGGTTGAAGTTGCACGGCGGCCTCGAGGCTTGCCCGCCAGGATGCCGGGGTCTGGTGAGGTAACCCGGCGATCAAGTCGAGGCTGATATTCCGACAGCCCGCGCGGCGGGCCTGTTCCACCAGGGATCGCGTGTCAGCGGCGGAATGTAACCGCCCGACAGCGTCGAGCTCGCGGTCGTCGAAGGATTGCGCTCCGACACTCAGGCGATTCACGCCTAGCGCAAACGCCCGCTCAAGGAACGCGGCGTCAGCCGAACCCGGCGTCGTCTCGAGCGTGAACTCACTGGAGTCCGCAATCCGGAATTGTTCCTGAACGGCCTGGATAATCTGCTCCAGCCGTTCAATACCGATGATGGGCGGGGTTCCTCCGCCAAAGTAGAGGGTATCGGCCGGGAGTTCGAAGAGACCACGTCCAACGGAAGCAGAATCGAAATGCCGCCTCAGGCCTTGGATTTCCCGCAGGACCCCTTCGCAGTAGCCGCTGAAAACCTCCGCTCGCGAAACTTTCGAGCTGAAGTTGCAGAAGCTGCATTTCGACGCGCAAAACGGAATTTGAACGTAGAGTCCCAGGGTTTCCATGAAACCGAAAACTCTCTTTTGAGCCAGGGCTGCCTGATAGTCCGATGAAGCGATCAATCAGTCTGAAACGATCTTAACCCGCAAGTCGCGGCGCCTCGGGCCATCGAATTCACAGAAATAGACGCCTTGCCATCGGCCCAGAACCAGCCGCGCATTTTCGATCAAAAGGGTTTTGGCTGCGCCGATGATCGCAGCCTTCAGGTGGGAGTCGCAATTCCCGTCGTTATGATGGTAGATACGGTCCTGGGGGGCGAGTTGTTTGAGAAAGTCGGTCAAATCACGCTGCAACGCCGGGTCGTCGTTTTCATTGATGAGGATGCCGGCGGTAGTGTGCGGAACGAAAAGGTGGCAGACGCCACTCTGCACACCCGATTCAGCGATCAACCCCTGAAGGAGATTCGTGATGTCCTTGAATTCCACGCGCAGGAGTGTCTCGATCTGCACAACATGCGCATGTGGCTTTGCGCCTTCGCTCGCCCCGGCTTTGCCCTTGTCGGCGGCCATAGCCTTCCCTCCCTCAACCTTTCATCTTCGTCGTGAGCCTATTCACGCGCTCCGGATCGGACCGATGACGCGAGGGATTATAGCAAAACCGGCAGGCTTCCCACCTGCCGGCGGGCTTCAGCGACGGGCCGATCATAATTCCCCACCCGCCATGTGGATGTGTTAATAGACGAAAACCTGGTGATCGGAGGACTGCGTATGGATTTGCGCCAGAATGCGATCCAGTAATTCGTAACCGGCCCGGCCCAGGAAACTGACTCCGCCCACCCGGCGCTCTTGCAGATCTCTTTCCGGATTCAGTGATTTTCGCAGAGCCTGTTCGTGGCGTGAAAGCAGTTCCGACCGTTGGAGAGCCGCCCGACTCAGCTTGCCCTTCAGCTTCTCGAGCTGGTAACGCATTTTCTCTTGCGCGTGCTTGAGCGTATCCAGGAGAGTCGGGTCGAGCGTTTCGATATCGCCGCGCATGCGTTCGAGCAGCGCCGCAAGCTCCGTTTCGCTCCGGTCGAAGCGCTCGGCCCATCCTTCGGAGAGCCCCGCGGCCGCAATCTTCTGGCGCAGGTGTTCCTCGCTCTCCCAGACGTCCTCGACCTCCAGCTTGTATTTCTCCAGCAAGCGCTGAATCCGCCGGTCTACCAGAGTAAATCCCGCGCGGGGAAAAATGATGGGTTGCGGCCGGCCGAAAGACTCATAGAGCGTCTGCGACTGCCCCAGGTAGGCGAGTTCGGACGGGCCGGCAACGTAAGCGAGCGTCGGAAGAAGCAAATCCTGCACGACGGGGCGCAGTAATGCGTTGGCGGAGAAATGAAACCGTCCCTGGCCTGCTCCTGCGCGTAATTCTTTCAATGAGACGTGTTCGGTGCCGTCGAGGAAAAAATCGCCGGCCCGTTGTTGAAGTGGCAAGCGGTTTCCATCTCGCATCACGAAGACCAGCGTGGATTCGTCGGTCACGCGTACCTGAGCGTGATAGCCGGCCGCTTCCAGCGCCCTCGACCGCGCAAGCAAGCGACTCCGAAGCGCTTCCGACTCTTCCAGGGCGCGCGCAAAAACGGGATGAGTTACGGATTCGACTTCCTGGTCCAGGGGATCGAGGAGGATCACACCGCAGGGGCGGAAGAGCCGCGCCATCCAACGCGCGAACGCCAAGCTCCAGGTTACTCCCGGCTGATAGCAATCCCGCAGATCACGCAACAACCTTTCGCGCGGCTCACCCGGGGGCAAAGCCTTTTCAAGATCGCCAAGCGCTACCTCGATGTTTTCGGTTAGCTTGACGTAACCCACCGGCGAGCGCGGCGCCGGGCGTTCGCCCGGGTCGTGGAGCGGGACCAGATTGTATTCGTCATCAAAAGTCGCGATTTGCGCCACTTCCGCCAAATCGTGGTCCTGCGTGGCCAGCCAGAATACCGGCACGCAGGGCAGACCCTGCAATGAAAGCGACTGCGCAAGCTTTACGGCCGTGAGGGCCTTATAGAGAGTGAATGCAGGTCCCGAGAGCAGGCCCACCTGCTGCCCAGTGACCACGGCAAACGTCCCTGCTTCGCCGAGCCGGCGGATATTCTCGAAGGCTGCCTCGCCGCTGCCGAAGATCCGGTTCTGCCGGTTGAGGATTTCAACGATGGCGGCGCGATGGGTGTGAAACCCTTCAAGCTTTGCGGCGAGGGTCCGATAACCGGCCGGGTCGAAGGGCCCGCTGCCGTAGAAATCCCGCACACGGGCGAAATCGTCGAGATAGTCCAACAGGAGTTTGCTGGAGTGGGGCACTCGCTTGTGGGAAATGCCATGACAGTCCATTTGAGCTTTCATCGTACACTCGTCGTCCGGTTCGGACAATCAATGAACAGAATAGACCGCTCGCCCCTTTAGGTCTTGGATGTTTGCCGGGTGGAAACGGTTCAGAATTCCAGCCCCGCGCGGGCCTCGCGCAGAGCGTCAGCGACGACTCGCCGCGCGGAGGTTTTCAGCGCGAGGAGGGGCGAGCGTGGCGGGCTGCTCGCGTAACCGCTCAATTCCACGGCCGCCTTGACTCCAGCGATTCCGTAAGGGACGGCGATCTTTTGGGCGAGCAAGGTGAGCCTTGCCTGCAAGTCCCGCGCGGCTTTCGCGTGTCCCTTCAAGAAGGCATCGTAAACTCCCAGGCAGATTTCCGGGACGAAACCCGATTGGCCAAGCACCCCGCCCACCGCGCCGGCCCGCAGCGCCTCCAGCAGAATCGGCGGCGCTCCCACTAGCACGCGAAAACCCGGCCGCACGCGCCGCAAGATCGCCCGCACGTAAGCGATGTCGCCGGAACTTTCCTTAAGCCCCGCGATGTTGGGATAGCGCGAGAGGCGGCCAAGGGTTTCGGGCTCCATCCGGATCCCGGTGAACTGCGGGATGTTGTAAATAATCACCGGCCGCGACAAGCCGTCCGCCAGGGTCTGGTAGTGCGCCGAAAGGGCGGCGGAATCCATCCGCGACTTGTAGTAGTTGGGCGTGATGACCAGTAACGCGTCGGCGCCCCGCGCCACCGCTTCGCGGCTCAGTCGCAAGGTCAGTTTCGTGCTCTCGAGGCCAGTGCTAACAATCAAAAGTTCGGGCGGGCGCACGCGCGGCCTTGCGAGGTCCAAAAGGCGCAGGCGCTCGCGCTCCGTGAGGAATGGCGCCTCTCCCGTCGAGCCGGCGACAACAATCCCCGAAAGTCCGATGCCCACGTAGCGGCCCAGGTTTTCGCGGAACTTGACAAGGTCAATTTCGCCGCGCCGGTCAAAAGGCGTAATGATGGGGAGAAAGATGCCTTGCAGGCGGCCGATGATTTGTTGCCGGGTCATGGTTGTCCAGCTTCCTGCCGTCAGCCTTCAGCCCGAAGCGAAACGGGCCCGCTGACAACGGAGGGCTGAGAGCTGACAGCTCCCTTTCGATGCAATTCCTGGAGGCTTGCCACCTGAATTCCCTGCTGCTTCTGTGCTCGGATGCCGTTTACCGCCGCGGCGGCGGCCGAGAGCGTGGTGATGCAGGTCACACCGCCCTGCACGGCGGCGCGGCGAATCGCCTTCTCGTCGAAACGCGACGCGCGCCCGAGCGGAGTATTGATGATCAGGTCGAGCTTGCCGCTTTTGATCAGGTCAACGACGTTGGGTCGGCCTTCGTTTACCTTAAAGACCTTTTCGACTTTGAGTCCGCCGGCTCGGAGGCTGTGCGCCGTTCCACGCGTTGCCACCACCTTGAACCCCAGTTCCGTCAAGTCACGGGCGATGGGAACGACGCCGGACTTGTCGTGCTCATTCACCGAGAGGAAGACGCGCCCGCTCACGGGAATGCGTTGGTGCGCGGAAAGCTGGGCCTTGCTGAAGGCCAGGCCGAAGGTCTCCGCCACGCCCATGACCTCACCCGTGGATTTCATTTCCGGGCCCAGCAGCGTGTCAACACCGGGAAACTTCTGGAACGGGAAGACGGGGGATTTCACGAAAGAATGCCGGACGGCGAGTTCCGCCTCCAAGCCGAATTCCCGGAGTTTGCGCCCCACCATGAGCCGCGCCGCCAGCTTGGCCAGTGGCACGCCGGTGGCTTTGCTGACGTAGGGGACGGTGCGCGAGGCGCGCGGGTTCACTTCCAGGACATAAACCTTGCCGTTCTGGATCGCGTATTGAACGTTCATCAATCCCACGACCTTCAATTTCCGCGCCAGCTTCACGGTGTATTCAAGCAACGTACGCCGCTGCGCCTCGGGAATCTGCACCGCCGGGAGCACGCAGGAACTGTCACCGGAGTGAATTCCGGCTTCCTCGATGTGCTCCATGATCCCGGCGACCACGACGTCCTGGCCATCCGAAAGCGCGTCGACATCAACTTCCGTGGCATTTTCCAGGAAGCGATCGACGAGGATAGGAAAGGCGCGCTGCAACTCTTCGGCTCGACGCACGTAATCGGCCAGCATGGCTTCGTCGTAGGCGATCACCATGGCGCGCCCGCCCAGCACGTAGGACGGTCGCACCAGGACGGGGTAGCCGATGCGTCGAGCGATTTCGAGCGCCTCCGCGACGTTCATCGCGGCGCCGTTTTCGGGCTGCGGAATTCCCATGTCAGCAAGCAGTTTCCCGAAACGCTTCCGGTCTTCCGCCAGGTCGATGGATTCCGGCGTCGTTCCCACGATGGGGACGCCCGCGGCCTTGAGTTGCCTCGCCAGGTTGAGCGGTGTCTGGCCGCCAAACTGCACAATGACGCCCGCCGGTTTTTCTTCCTCCACGATGGCCATCACGTCTTCGAAGGTCAGAGGCTCAAAGTAGAGCCGGTCGGAAGTGTCGTAATCGGTCGAGACGGTCTCGGGATTGCAGTTCACCATGATCGTCTCGAAGCCCTCTTCCTTGAGCGCGAACGCGGCGTGGCAGCAGCAATAATCAAACTCGATTCCCTGCCCGATGCGGTTGGGCCCGCTGCCAAGAATGATAATCTTCCTGCGGTCGCTCGGCTCCGCCTCGTCTTCCTCCTCGTAACTCGAGTAGAGGTAAGGCGTAAACGACTCGAATTCCGCCGCACAGGTATCCACGCGCTTGAATACGGGCTTCACGCCGAGTTGATTGCGTCGCTTGCGAACCGCCTCTCCGCTGGTACCCCACAACTCCGCGAGTTGCAGGTCGGAGTAACCGAAGCGCTTCGCCTCGCGCAGCACGGGCGCGGGAACGGAATTGAGCGTGAAGCGCTTCAGTTCGCCTTTCATCTCGACGACCTGCTGGATCTGGTTCAGAAACCACGGATCGATGCGGGTAATTTCCGCGACTTGCTCGATGCTCATTCCGCCCTCGAAGGCGAAGATCACGTCCCAGAGGCGCTCGGGGTGCGGCGTGGTCAAGCGGGGGAGCAGGTCGGCGGGGTCTTTGGGAGCGACGGGGGTCTTGCGACCGGTTTCGAGCGAGCGCAGGCCCTTCATGAGGGCTTCCTTGAAGGTGCGGCCGATGGCCATGACCTCGCCCACCGATTTCATCTGCGTACCCAGAGTGTGGTCGGAGTCGGGAAACTTTTCCTGGGCCCATTTGGGAATCTTGGCCACAACATAGTCAATCGTCGGCTCGAAGCAGGAAGGCGTTTTCTTGGTGATGTCGTTGGGGATTTCGTCCAGACGATACCCGACGGCGAGCCGCGCGGCGATCTTGGCGATGGGGAATCCTGTGGCCTTCGACGCCAGCGCGGAACTGCGCGAGACGCGGGGATTCATTTCGATGACCACCATGCGCCCCGTTTCGGGTTCGACGGCAAACTGGATATTCGACCCGCCGGTCTCGACGCCCACGGCTCGAATCACCGCGAAGGCCGCGTCGCGCATGCGCTGGTATTCCTTGTCGGTGAGGGTTTGCGCGGGCGCCACGGTAATCGAGTCGCCGGTGTGCACGCCCATGGGGTCAAAGTTCTCGATCGAGCAGACCACCACGGCGTTGTCGGCGTGGTCGCGCATCACCTCCAGCTCGAATTCCTTCCAGCCCAGCACCGATTCTTCCACCAGAACTTCGTGCACAGGGCTGAGCTGTAATCCCCAGCCCACGATCTCTGCGAATTCTTCGCGGTTATACGCCGTGCCCGAACCCGTTCCGCCCAGGGTGAACGACGGGCGCACGATGATGGGAAATCCCAGCTGCTCGGAGGCCTTCAGCGCGGCTTCCAGATTGTTGACCAGAACGCTGCGCGGCACTTCCAGCCCGATCTGTCGCATCGCGTCCTTGAACCACAGGCGATCTTCCGCCATCTTGATGGCGTTGAGCGACGCGCCAATCAGTTGGACGTTGTGCCGATCGAGAATTCCCTTCTCCGCCAGTTCCACCGAGAGATTGAGGGCCGTTTGGCCGCCCACGGTGGGGAGAAGCGCGTCGGGCTGCTCGCGCGCGATGATGGCTTCCAGGTATTCGGCGGCGAGCGGCTCGATATAAGTGTGGTGGGCGAGTTCGGGGTCGGTCATGATGGTGGCCGGATTGGAATTCACCAGCACGACCTCATAACCTTCGGCGCGCAACGCCTTGCACGCCTGCGTCCCCGAGTAGTCGAACTCGCACGCCTGGCCGATCACGATCGGTCCGGAGCCGATGATCAGGATCTTGTGGATGTCAGTGCGCTTGGGCATGTCTTGATTTGTCAGGTCACGGCTTCAGCCGTGCCACTATGCTGCTTCCCCTCCACCTCTGAGCGGCTTTAGCCGCTGAGGTATTTCGTCAAGCTCGAAACGACCCAACGCCGACGACCAAGGGTAGTCGGCAGCGTCGCGGATGAGTTTTTGTTTCATGGGATTTTGCTCGATGTAGCGCAGGTGAATCTCGTAGTCCCTTGAATCCCGTATCCGGTGGTCGCTGAATCCACGTTGCCAAACTGGCAATTTGAACCCCAGCCTTTCCCTTATTTCGTGAGCGGAGCCTCCTTTGATGTATTGCACGGAGCGCTCCAACGCCGTTTCAATGGAAGGGGTCAGAAGTATATGGAAGTGATCCGGCATAAGGACGAAAGCGTGCAATCGAAATATGGCCCTATCCCTGTACCCGAGAAGCGTATCCACAAAGATTTGGCAAACCTCGTCCTTCACAAATAACCTGCGGCTTTCCCAGCTTCGTGAAGTAATGAAATACGTGCCCGGAATCGACTTGTGTCGCCTGGGTGTTGCCATAACCTCAGCGGCTAAAGCCGCCCCTGCACCCGGCACTGCCGAGCGGCACGGCTAAAGCCGTGCCCTGACGTCATTGTCGATACTCCTGCATAAGCTTCACAAACCGCTCGAAAAGGTACGCCGAGTCGTGCGGCCCGGGCGAAGCCTCGGGATGGTACTGGACGCTGAAAAGCGGAAGTGTCCGGTGCCGTAATCCTTCCAGAGTATCGTCGTTCAGATTGCGATGCGTCAGCACGACTTCGCCCGCCTTCAGCGAATCAGGGTCCACGGCAAACCCGTGATTCTGGGCGGTAATTTCCACTTTCTGAGTTTCCAGATTCAGGACCGGATGATTTCCGCCGTGATGGCCGAACTTGAGCTTGTAAGTTTTTCCGCCCAGCGCTAAGCCGATGATTTGATGCCCGAGACAGATGCCGAAGATGGGCACGCGCCCCAAGAGGTCGCGCACGGCGCGCGCCGCGTATTCGACCGGCTCGGGATCGCCCGGGCCATTGGAAAGGAAGACACCATCCGGCTTGAAATCCAGGACGTCTCTCGCGGGCGTCTTGGCCGGGACCACAATCACATGACAGCCGACGTCCACCAGCCGGCGAAGAATGTTCTGCTTGATCCCATAGTCAAACGCCACCACGCGGAATCGCGCCGGGGGAGGCCCCGCCTGGCCGACATGGAGGAAATCCGCCGAGGGCTCGCTCCACTCATATCGTGAAGGCGTGGTGACACGGCTGGCGAGATCCAGCCCTACCATGCTGGGTGAAGCTTTGGCCCTGGCGACGAGGTTGTGCTCATCGCGGTCCGCGGTCGAGATTACGCCGCGCATCGCGCCATGCTTGCGCAGGTGAAGAACCAGCGCGCGCGTGTCGATATCGGAGATAATCGGCACGCCGTACTGCGCAAGGAAATTCGAGGTGTCCTCTTGCGAGCGCCAGTTGCTGGTCAATTGACTTAGTTCGCGTACCACCAACCCTTCGGCGTAGGGCCGCGCCGACTCGCAGTCTAGCGAGTTCGTGCCGTAGTTGCCGATGTGAGGATAGGTGAGGATGACGATCTGGCCGGCGTAGGAAGGGTCGGTGAGGATTTCCTGATAGCCGGTGAGTGAAGTATTGAAAACGACCTCGCCAAAACGTTCGCCCGGAGCGCCGTCGCCCCGTCCCCGGAACACCCGACCGTCTTCTAAGGCGAGAATCGCCTCCATGCCTTCTCCGATGATTCAGACATCGCGCACATGCGCAGGCATTCAGTCTTCAGCGCCCCATAGGGACTGAGAACTGACCACTGGCTACTGGCGACTGTTTTTACTCCACTGGCCCAAACTGGCTGAAGGGCCAGTACACGAACACCGCTTTGCCGTAAATATACTTTCGATCAACCGTGCCCCAAGTTCGGCTGTCGTTGGATGATACCCGATGGTCTCCCATTACGTAATAGTGTCCGGGCTCGACATAAGTCGAAGGGGAACTCTGGCGGTCGAGGCCGTCGGGCGGCAAATAAGGCTCCTGCAGCGGCCTGCCATCAATCGTCACCTGGCCATCGACGACCCCGACCCATTCGCCGGGCAGCCCAATCACGCGTTTGATGTACGACTTCGACGGGTCGCGCGGATACCAGAAAACCACGATGTCCCCGCGCTGAATGGACTCGAAACGATACAGGAATTTGTTGATCAGAATCCGCTCGTGGTCGGAAAGGCGCGGCGACATGCTGGTGCCTTCCACCTGCACGGGCTGATAAAGGAAGAAGACGACGATGAAGGCCAGAAGAAGCGAAAGGGTGAGATCGCGAAGCCAGTAGCGCGTTTCAAAAAAGCGTCGGCGCGGCTCGTGATGAGCCGCCTGGGGGGCAGTCGGGGTTGAGTCGGTACGGTTGATGCCCTGCATCGCCTCCGCAAACTGAATTTATACCACAATTTCAGCGACCTTGCCAGAGCCGGATTCCTCACGCGCGCGCCACGTGCGGAAGCCGTCGCCTCACGTCACGCTCTGGTAGAATGTTGCCCGAGACGGCCGCATGAATTCACCGCCGGAACCGATTGCCCTGATCATCCCCGCGCTGAACGAGGCGGAATCGATTGGTTTGCTCCTTCGCCGGCTGCCCCCGATCCTGGCCCAGGTCATCGTTGTGGATAATGGCAGTACGGACGCGACCGGGGAGGTTGCGAGATCGGCCGGCGCGCAGGTCGTTCGAGAGCCCCGAAGGGGTTACGGTCGCGCGTGTCTGGCCGGGATCGCCACGCTGCGCCCGGAGATTACCGCTGTGATGTTCATGGACGCGGACCTGTCAGACGACCCTTCGGACGCGCAATGCCTGGCCGCAACGCTGGTCGCGGGAGGCTGGGACCTGGTGATCGGATCACGCACGCTGGGGAACCCGGAGCCCGGATCCCTGGCGCCCGTACAACGTTTTGGGAACTGGCTTACCACCCGCCTGATGGGTTGGATTTGGGGGGTCTCGTTCACCGACCTCGGCCCGCTGCGAATTGTTCGCCGTGATGCGCTGCGCAGGCTGGACCTGCGCGATACCGATTTCGGATGGAATGTCGAAATGCAGGCCAAGGCCGTCAAGCTGGGTATGAAGATCACGGAGATCCCCGTCAATTACCGCCGCCGTAGATTCGGGAACTCGAAGATCTCGGGCACTGTGGTTGGAAGTGTCAAGGCGGGAATGAAAATCCTGAGCACAATTTTCAAGTGCTGGCGCATGTAATTCCCCGCCCTGAGGCCACCCGGACTGGAAGACCGCGATCCGGACTAAGCTTGCATTTGCCGCAGGGTTCAAGACCTTCCCGGAATTCTGGAGTTGATTTTTCCCACCACTTCAGTTACAAATCGAGCTTGCTCCCAGACGGCGGAAATCTCTCTCACAAATTGCCCACTCGGACGCGGAATCGCACCCCGTATATCGGGCGGCGATGCGCCGTGGTTTTCACATCAGTTCTTGTGGCGCTGCAAGCATCCTGGGCACAGGAGGCCACTCCCACCCCAGGCGCGGATTCAGCGGCGGCCTTGGGACCAAACCTCACCAAACCGGCGCCCGCCAGCGAGCCTTATTGGGCAAACCGCGGGCATTGGAATTTCGGGCTTCAGGTGGGGTATATGGTGGAGAACGACATTCCGGACAACATTTCGCACATTAATCTGCTCATCGCTCAACCACAAGTCGGCTTGATCGTACGAGACTTTTTTCGAGGGCCCGTGCGACGGTTTGAAATTCTGGAGGAAGGCATTCTCGGCAGCGCCGTACATCCCGGCGGGCATTTGATCGGTCACTCGCTGCTGTTCCGATTCGACGGCAAAGCGCGCGGCCGTGTCGTGCCCTTCTTCGATATGGGAGCGGGGATGCTGCACACCACCCTCGACCTGCGGGCTCCGGAACTGACAGGGCACCTGCAGTTCCTGCCCCAGGCCGGCCTCGGCGTCCAATATTTCTTCAACCCTCAGCGCGCCGTGGTCTTCGAGTACCGGTACGCCCACATGTCCAATGCCAGCATTGATCCGCCCAACCACGGATTCAACGGCAGCATGTTGACGATCGGGTTTCGCTGGTTGCGCCGGCCGCGCCCCGCGGCACTGGGCGCCGTGTCGAGATCGCGGAATCCCTTCCGCCATGTTTTCGGATCAAATTAATGAATGATTTCCGCAGGCGCTAGTCGCGCGATTCCCGGGCTTTCTCTGCGGCGTGGCGGTCGAGCGGCTTGTTGTCGATGCGCACGGCGTGTTCCAGGGTTTCCAGCATCCGGCGCTGTTCGCGGTTGAGATTCTTGGGGACGACCACGTGGACGTTCACAAAGAGATCGCCCGGGCCGCGCCCGTCGACGCTGGGAAATCCCTTGCCGCGCAGGCGAAACACCGATCCGGATTGAGTTCCCTCCGGAATCCGCAGCCGTTCCTGACCGCGCAATGTGGGGACTTTGATTTCGGCCCCCAGCGCCGCCTGGGTAATGGAGATGGGAATGGTGCAGTAAAGCTCGCTTCCCTGGCGCAGGAAGTAAGGATGCTCGCGCACTTTCAAGACCACATAGAGGTCGCCCGGCGACCCGCCTTGGTACCCGGCTTCGCCCTCACCGCTGATTCGCAGCCGGGTTCCGTCATCCACCCCGGCGGGGATCCTCAGGCCCAGAATCTTCTCCTTCCGGACGCGTCCTTCACCTTTGCAATCCGGACAGGCCTCACGAATCACCTGCCCCTCGCCGCCGCACTGAGGGCAGGTGCGGGCGATGGTGAAGAATCCCTGCTGCGTCCGTAGTTGCCCTCGCCCCCCGCACGCCGAGCAGGTGACCGGCTCACTGCCCTTCTTGGCGCCGCGGCCGTTGCAGGTCGAGCAGTTTTCCCAGCGCGGGATTTTGATCTTGGTGTCGAGCCCGGTCGCGGCTTCCTCGAACCCGAGCTCCATGTCGTATCGCAGGTCGGCGCCCCGCTGCGCCCGGCTGCGCTGCGCGCGCCCGCGCCCGAAGATGTCGCCGAACCCGAAGAAATCTCCGAAGAGATCTTCGAAATCGGAGAAAACCGTCGACGAAAAATCGGGCGAGTATCCGCCCCCGCCCGTCGCGAAGGCGGCGTGGCCATAGCGGTCGTAGGCGGAGCGCTTTTGCGGGTCGGCAAGAACGCTGTACGCTTCGGTGATTTCCTTGAATTTTTCTTCCGACTCGTCCTTATTTCCCGGATTGCGGTCGGGATGGTGCTGCATGGCAAGCTTACGATACGCGCTCTTGAGCTCCTGCTCGCCCACGCTGCGCGCCACGCCTAATACCTCGTAGTAATCCCGCTTCTGGTTCAAGGCCTTCCTTTTACACTCCCGGCTCGCGCGCCTGGCGGCAACGCCGATTGTCAAGCCGCGGCGGCGTTCGTCGTCACGTTGACAGCCTTACTCGGAGCCCGTGGGCTCTCCCGGTGACTCCGCGGGTGTGGCCGCAGTGGCGTTTTCCGCGGCGACCGCCACCTTGACGATCGCCGGGCGCAGCAACCGCTGCTTAAGCCGGTAGCCGCGCTGGAACTCTTCCACGATTTCCTGATCGCGGTGTTTGGGGGAAACCACGGTTTCGACGGCCTGGTGAATGTGCGGATCGAACATCTTCCCCACGGTTTCGATGGGCGCCAGGCCGGCGCGATTGAGCACCTCGAGCAGTTCGCGATAGATCAATTCCATCCCCTCGGAGTACTCCCGCGGCACGCCCGCGTTGCGATGCGCCAGGGCGCGCTCGAATCCATCCAGCGTGGGCAGGAGGGCGCGAATCAGGTCGGCCGTGGCGTGCTGGAGAAATTCCTCCCGCTCGCGCTGCGTGCGCTTGCGGAAGTTTTCCAGTTCCGCCTGCTTGCGCAACAGACGATCGTAGAGCGCGTCCCTCTCGGCCTTCAGCTTCTCGTAGGCCTCCGAGAGGTCGCTTGCCTGTTCGGACGGGGCGACCGAACCGCCGGCAGATTTCTCCGCTTCCGAACCGTTGCCGGATTTCTCGTTCGCCTCTTCCTGAGAGGGCACAATAGAATCCTTCTCATTATCCATAACCTCTCGATTGTACAACATTCCTCCGTCTTGTCGGCGGTCCGGCGCCGATCTCAGAGCCGCGCTCATCACAAGTCGACGGCGGGATCGAACAGATGTGTGGTGAAACCTTGCCACCGCCAAGAGGCCGGCTGGCGCAGACTTCGTTGTTTGAAGTCTGCGGTCTCCCGCAGGGAGAGGTTTG
>JBHGBD010000028.1:0-67379 GCA_041946825.1 Terriglobia bacterium
GCCGACCGCCGACGCTCCCGACCTGTCGGGACGCTCTACCACCTGAGCTACCGCGGCACAGAGTTCATTCTGGAATGGAATCGCGTTCCTGTCAAGGAAGCGGCGGGCCATCATCGGCGAGAACGGCCGCCTTTCCCCCTCGCAATCCGCGACGGAGTTTGGCATGCTTGAGCCGGGGCCGCGAGGAACCGCAGCTCACTCACAGGGAGGCAGCATGGCCCGCCGACTTGTCGCACGCGCTCCCGATCCGTACCAGGTGTTGGTGGAGGCCTTTGCCGTCAACGAGCGGATGAACCAGATCGTCATCGAGCACCTTGAACCAGGCCTCTGGCGCGCCACGCCGCCTGCGGGGAAGGGGCGCACGATTGCGGCGATTTTCGCGCACGTCCACAACATCCGGCGGAAATGGCTGCGGCTTTCGGCGCCGCATCTGGAGCTGCCGCGCGAGCTTGATCGGGTGCGTTGCACCATGCCGCAGGCGAAAAGGGCGCTGAAGGAGAGCGCGCGCCGCTGCGAGGAAATGCTGAGGGCCGCGCTGCTTTCAGGACGCGTCAGGGAATTCCGGCGCGACGGTTGGGCGCGCCCCTGGCCGTCCGGCGCCGCCATGGTCGTTTACATGATCGTCCACGAGGCGCACCATCGCGGTCAGGTGTGTATGCTGGCAAACCAACTCGGCGCGCCGCTCGCGGCGAAAGTCGGCGGAGAGCTTTACAATTGGGAGAGGTTGTGGCGAGAGTGTGGATTCACGCGCCCGCGCTGAAAGAGAGACCGCTCTGGGCTCCCATTCCCTGGGCCGGAACGTCAATCGCCTTCCCAGTCGCCGGGCGGGAAATTCACTCCCCAGAAGCGTTCGGGTTCGACCCACTCGAGGCCGACGCGCCCTTCGCCGGGAGTGCCGCGCCGCCCTACCCAGGCGACTTCGAACTGCGCCACGCGATTTTTGTCCTTGGTGCGCACGGAAATCTCCTGGCCGAGAGCCAGGTCGTAAGACGTGCGGACTGCCAGACCTTGCCGGCTGACCGTCAGAGTCTGGGTTTCCTCGGCAAAGTTGAAGCCTTCCGCGTCCACGCCGCTCATGATGATGTGCGTCGCCAGCGGCACGCGGCCGGCACGGCGGCGGTGCGGGGATTCGTTCGCCTGCATGGAGTGGCTACCTCCCGGAGCATCGAGTGAAGTGGCTGGAGTCTGCACGATTCTACTCCTTGTGATTGGAATGTGCCGTGCCGCCGTGAACGTGTCGCGATGAAATCGGCAGGCGGCATTTTGCGGCCCCGCGCAGAGCGGGAGCGGCGGTCTATCGAAGCGACGAATCAACCTCCTGCAACCAGTCGGGCTTCTTCAAAACCTCACGCGGGCGCGAGCCGTCGGGGGCGCTGACGATGCCGTCCTTTTCCATCAGGTCGATCAGGCGCGCGGCGCGGCCGTAGCCCAAGCGCAAGCGACGTTGCAGGAGCGAGGTCGAAGCCTTGCCCGACTCGACCACGATCCGCACCGCCTCGTCGTAGACCTCATCGAGCCCCTCGTCTTCCTCTTCCTCTTCGTCGGTCGAATCGACGCCGCGGTCCTTATCGCGGAAAGGCTTGAGGAATTCGTCGTTGTATTGGGGTGCCGACTGATTTTTCCACCAGTCCACAACCTTGCCGATTTCCTTCTCGGTGATGAGCGAGCCGTGCAGGCGCCACAGGCGCGCGGTGCCGGGCGGCATGAAGAGCATGTCGCCGCGCCCGAGCAAAGCTTCGGCGCCGTTCGAATCGAGAATCGTTCGCGAGTCCACCTTCGAGGCGACGCGGAACGAGATGCGTGACGGCATGTTGGCCTTGATGAGGCCGGTGATGACGTCCACCGACGGCCGCTGCGTGGCGAGGATCAGGTGAATGCCCACGGCGCGCGCCATTTGCGCCAGGCGGGTGATGGATTCCTCGACCCCCTGCGGCTCGACCATCATCAAGTCGGCCAACTCGTCGATGACGATGACGATGTAGGGCAGCGGGCGCTCGCGCTCCCCGCTGGTATCGAAGAGGTTGAGCGTGGAGTCGGGCTCGAAGATTTTGTTGTACTGCTCAATGTTCCGCACGCCGTGCTCGGCGAGTTTCTTCAAGCGCTCTTCCATCTCGACCGTGGCGCGCCGCAAAACATTCGCCGCCTGTTTGGGCTCGGTGACGATGGGCGTGTAGAGGTGCGGGATGCCGTCATAGAGGCCGAGTTCCAGCCGCTTGGGGTCGATCATGATGAGCTTGACTTCTTCCGGCGTGGACTTGTAGAGGATCGAGACGACCATGGCGTTGATGGCCACGCTCTTCCCCGAACCTGTGGAGCCCGCAATCATCAGGTGGGGCATCTGCGTCAGGTCGCCGATCTTGATTTTGCCGGTGATGTCCTTCCCCAGGCAGAGGCTGAGCTTCGACGCCGAGGCGGCGAACTCGCTCGACTCCACCAGTTCGCGGATGTGAATTGTCTCGCGGTGCACATTGGGCACTTCGATGCCGACCGTGGATTTGCCCGGCACGCGCTCGATCAGAATCGACTCCGCCTTCAGCGCCAGGCAGAGATCGTCCACCAGGTTCGTGATGCGGCTGTACTTGATTCCCGCTTCGGGCTTGAATTCGTAGGTGGTGACGACGGGCCCGGGATGAATCTGCGTCACCGTGCCGGTCACGCCGAACTCGGCGAACTTCTCCGTGAGGTTGACCGCGCGCTCCTTCAGTTCGTCTTCGTCGATGCCTTGCTCGGCCTCGGGCGGACGCAAGAGGGTGGCGCTGGGAAGCTTGTAGGCGTGCGCGCCGCGGCCGACGATTTTGGGGGCCGTTACGGCGGACGATTGCGGCGGAGGTTCATCTCCCAAACCCTTGGCGCGGGCGATGGGCGCGGGGGGAATCTTGATGCGCCCGGCTTCTTTCGAGTCGGCGATGGTCGGACGGAAGGGAGGCGGCGGCTCGATGGGCTTCTCGACGGCCACGGCGGGCTTCGACCCCACTTTCTGGATCACCACCGGCTGCTTGCCCAGCACGCGCGAGCGCTCGAATTGCTTCTGCATGCGCGCGCGCTGGCGGGCTTCGCGCCAGGCGCCCCACCGCGCCGCCAGCGGTTTGACGAAAGTGAGCCGAGCCTTCACGAATTCGGCTGCCGATGAAAATGAAAACCGCGTGACGAGAAACAGCGAACTCAGAAATGCCGTTCCGGCGATAATGACGGCGCCCACGCGGTTGCACGTGGCGATCAGTCCGATTTGGAGCAGGATGCCCGCCAGGCCTCCCCCGTGCACGATGCCGCCCACGCGCGGAGTGTAAGGGAAGATCTCGAGCAGCGTGGCGAGCGACGCGCCGAGCAGCACCGCCCCGACGGCCTTGGTCCAGGCGGCTGCGAACGGCTTGTCAAAAAGTTTCCGCGCTCCCACAACGAAAAGGACGATCGGACACAGGAACGCCACCCAGCCGAACGCCTGGAACAGCAGGTCGGCGGTGTAAGAGCCCACGAGCCCAATCCAGTTCCGAACATTCGGGTCGGCGGTGGAGGTGTGCAGCGAGGGATCGATGGGCCGGTAGGACGCGAGGCTGAGCAGCAAGAGCAGCCCCGCGACACTCATCAGGAATCCGGTCAGCTCGGAAAGCCGGCGCGGATCGAGCAGGGCAAATTTGGAGTCGGAAGTTCCGTCGCGCTGCTTGGCGGGAGCGGCGATGGTCGTGGCGCTCATCTTCGGGCCTCGCAAATTCCGGCCGGCGCCTGCGAACTTCGCGGCGCCCAAATCGGGGTTTCAAGGGACAATTCCCCTTACCCCAAAGCCTGTAAACTGGCCCTTAGGAGTGACGCAATCCCCATCCGAGTACGAATACTAGCACGCCCAACGCAATCCGGTAAACAACGAATATTTTGAACGTCCCGCGCTCGAGGTAGCGAATCAGGACGGCGATGACGAGATACCCTACGACCGCTGCCACGACCACGCCCGCCAGGAAGGGAAGCACCATTTCGTGCGCGACGCCTTCATGGCGAATTTCCAAAGCCTTCTTGAGTGCTGCGCCGGCAATGATGGGCGTCGAAAGGAGGAACGAGAAACGCGCCGCGCTCTCGCGCTTCAGGCCGCGGAACATTCCCGCCGTCATGGTGATGCCGGAGCGCGAGACGCCGGGAATCACCGCCAGCGCCTGCGCCACGCCGATCACCAGCGAATCGAAGAGCGAGACGTGATCGAGCGTCTGGTGCCGGTCCCCCAGGCGCTCGCCCCACCACATCAGCAGGCCCACCACGACCAGGGCCGTCGCGATGATGAGCGGCGAGCGCAACTGTTCTTCCGCCGCGTGCTCGAAGAGAAGTCCGGCCACGCCTGCCGGAATCGTCGCGGCGACCAGGAACCAGAGCAGGCGGCGGTCAAGCCCCAGTCCGGGATTGCCGCCCCACTTTTGGCCGATCACCAGTCCCGCCATCTCCAGCCAGTAGCGCCAGAAATAGACCAGCACGGCGACCAGCGTTCCGGCGTGCAGCGCCACGTCAAACGTCAGCCCGGGATCCTTCCACCCCAGCAGCCAGGGAAACAGCGCCAGATGCGCCGTGCTGGAGATGGGAAGGAATTCCGTCAGGCCCTGAACGACGGCAAGGACGATGGCTTGGTAGAGAGGCATGTACCTCCGATGAATTTAGCGATTTCGCGATCGGGCGATTTCCCGGCATTGGTCGCCGAAGAACTCACGGCTCGGTTTCCGCAAAGTCGCTCAGCACAATGACCGGGATTTCCATCAGGCGCTTCCAGCGCTCATCGTTTGTGACAACGAGGTCCGCCTTGTTTGTGATAGCGGTCGCGAACTGCAGCGCGTCCGGGCTCCGCAGCCATGCGTGTTTTGCTCGGAGGCGAGCTGCCCACTCGCACACGGGCAAGTCCACTGGAGCGATGGTAACGGCGCGAGTGTGCAAGAGCAGGCGCCGATACTGGTCGGCAAGTTCCGCGTGCCCACGGCGCAACGGCAGAACGAGCACTTCCATGAGGCTTACGATGCTTGTGATCCCGATGGTGTGCCCCTGGTGGATCGAGTCGAACACTTCGTGGGCGAGGTTAGAGAACTTGGGATGATCCTCCAGGTAGTAGATCAGCGGGGCGCTGTCAAAGGCAACGACTTTATCCCTGACAGCGAGGCTTATTTGTCCCACGAGTCGCGTTCCGCGTTGATGTACTCTTGCGCGTCGATGCCGTCCCAGACCTCTTTGCCGAGCCCGCGCAGTTCGGTAATTTCGTGCTGGGGTTCCGCCGGGTTCCGGGCCAAGTCATGCAGTAGTCGGACGCGCTCCTCGGGCTTGAGGCGCTTCACGGCCTCGATGATTTCCTCGACGGTGAGATGCGTGGCCATGCCTTACCTCTTGTCCTAGTTTACTACACCCAGGAAGCCACAGGACAGCTGTCTGTTTTCTGTCACCCTAGGTTGCCGACCTGCACTCAAGAACGAACCACTGGCCCCGAACCGCCAACGACTGACTACCCACAACGAACCTTCTATTCCTCACACCTCCAGGATTACGGGCAAAATCATCGGCCTCTTGCCCGTCTCCTGATCGAAGTACCTGCGCAGCGCGGTGCGGATTTTCTCCTTGATGACTCCCCAGTCGCCGACCTCTTCGAGGTTGGATTTTTCGATGGTTTTCAGGATTACTTCGCGCGCGCTTTCGACGAGCTCGTGCGCCTCGTCGAGCGGCACGAACCCGCGCGAGACGATTTCCGGCCGCGCCTCGAGCGCGCCGGTATGCTCGTTGATGGCGAGGATGGGGATGACGATGCCGTCCTCAGAAATGTGCCGGCGCTCTTTCAGGATGACGTCGCCGACTTCGTCGAGCGTGCCGACGTCGATGCAGACGCGTCCCACCTTGATGCGCTCGCCGCGCCGCGCGCCGCGCTCATCGAACTCCAGCACATCGCCGCTCTCGAGCAGGAAGACCTCGCCCGAAACCGCGCCCAGCTCTTTGGCCATCACCGTGTGGCGATAAAGCTGGCGGTACTCGCCGTGGATGGGCACGAAATATTTCGGCCGCACCAAGTTGAGCATCAGGCGCAATTCCTCGGCGCTGCCGTGTCCCGAAACGTGCACGGGCGGAGAGCTCCCGTCGTGATAGTGGACGCGCGCGCCACGGCGATAGAGGTGATCGATCATGCGGAAGATGGATTTCTCGTTGCCGGGAATGACCCGCGCGGAGATCACCATATCGTCGCCGGGCTCGAGCGAAATCCACTTGTGGCTGTTGACGGCGACTCGCGAGAGCGCCGCCAAGGGCTCGCCCTGGCTGCCCGTCAGGACAACCGCCACCTTGTCGCGCGGGAGCTTTCTGATGTCCAGCGGCGGGACCAGCAGCCCGGGGGGAATCTGCAGCCGGCCCATCTGCTGCGCGATTTCGGTGTTCTGAAACATCGCCCGCCCGACGAAACACAGGCGGCGGCCGTACTCGTGCGCGAGGTCGGCGACGAGCTGCAGCCGGTGCAGGGAAGTCGCGAAGCAGGAAATCAGCACGCGCCCCTTGGCTTCCGCCATAATCTCTTCGAAGCGCTCGCGCACGCCGCGCTCCGAGGGCGTCATGCCCGGCCGCTCGACGTTGGTGGAATCGGAGAAGAGCGCCAGCACCCCGCGCCGGCCGTAGTCGGCGAGGGTGTGGAGATCGCTCACGCGCTGATCCATGGGCGTGGGATCGAACTTGAAGTCGCCGGTGTGAATCACCGTGCCCACGGGCGTGGTCATCGCCAGCGCCCCCGACTCAATGATGCTGTGGGTGAGGTGGATGAACTCGATGTGGAAGGGGCCGACCTCGAACGGCGCCCCGGGGAGCATCTCGCGCAGCTCGACATCGTCGAGGCCGTGGTCGTCGAGCTTGACGCGCGCCAGCGCCAGCGTGAACGGCGTGCCGTAAACCGGCGCGTCGATCTCGTCCAGGACGTAGGGCAGCGCGCCCAGGTGGTCCTCGTGGCCGTGGGTCAGGAGGATGGCGCGCACGCGCTCGCGGTTCTGGCGAAGATAGGTAATATCCGGGATGACGATATCCACGCCAAGTAATTCGGCGTCAGGAAACATCACCCCGCAGTCGACGACCACCAGGCTGTCGTCGTACTCGAAGGCCATCATGTTCATGCCGAACTCGCCCAGGCCTCCGAGCGGGATGGCGCGCAATGGGGGATTGGGAATGGCCGGACCTCCTCTGTGACCGACCATCGTAACACACGCAAGAGGAGTGCGTAGCGGCGACCTTCAGGCCGGCGTGCCGGGACGATTCGCGGTACCCCAGAGCATCGACTCGCAACGCTTCCGTAACGGCCCTTAAGATTTTGGGAACCTAATAAGTACTTTGTTTAGAATAAGTAACCAGCTTTGTATAAAAATTAAACATTTGTTGATTCTAAAGGATTAGTCAGCTTCGGGTCGCTTTTCTAAAAATTAAGTTGTTCATTCTAAATGACTAACTAACTTCCCGATTTTGCAGGGTATAGGGCAGATACCCATTCCGTCTCCTTCGCCGCTGTGCCCACTGCATATAAAGGAGCAGCTTGGTTTTGCGCTCGATCTCGCGGTCGAGAAGCTGTTCCTGGCGCATCAGCATCGGCCATTCCGGGGTCGAGGGCATCACGGCGTCGGAGCGCACGCTGGCGACGCTGGGCACATGATTCTGCAGCCAGGTCAAGTGTCTTTCATTGATGTCGCGGCGCTCTTCGAGCAGATCGATCCGCAGGTCGCGGTAGAACTGTTCGGACATGGCCGCCTCGTCGTCTTGCGGCGGGACGGCTTCAGGGGTTGCCGAACTGCCGGCACCTTGGGGGTCGGCCGGCGCCGGCACCTGCTGGGCGGCGTATGCCGCGGCAGCCTCGGCGCGCTGGGCCAGGTAGTGGTATGCGGTCAGGATGCGCGCCCCGCGCGTGGAAGGCTCGGGGCCATAGACGCTGGCCATCAGGCGATATCCCTTTTCGGTGAACTCGCGGCGCTCGACGGCCTCAATGAACATGTCCACCAAGCGCCCCAGCTCCTTGAATTTGGCGGGTGAGTCGGGGATGTTGAACATGCCCATCTCGAGCGCCTTCTTCTGCGAGAAGTCGCTGGATTCTTTCTCCATTTCGGCTTCCTGCTGCAGGCGGTCGCGCTCCAGGCGCTCCAGGTTCTTGACGGTCAGCCCCTCCTGGGCGCGCAGGTTGCGGAGCCGCCGCCAGCGCAGCATGGCGATGTCTTCGATCAGCAGGCGCTGGGCGGGGTTGGTGGGATGATGCGCGATCAGCAACTCGAACAGGAGGGCCTTGTAGTCGCTGGGATCCTCGTCCAGGGCGATCATGCTGTGCAGGGGCGTCGGGACGGCCACGGCCGGCTTTCGCGGCGGACGGCCATTCGCGGCCGAGCGGCGCTTGCCGGCGGCGGTGCGCGGGCCGGTGGACTTGCGGGCGTTTTCCCGGCGCGCTTCCAGGGCGCGCGGGGTGACGGTCTTTCGACAGAGCGGCATAGAAACCTCCCCAGGGGATGAAAATTGCCGCGCCATCTCCCCTCCCGGCGGGGCGAGTGGAGGCGGCGCGGCCAGTCGTTAGCCTAAAATTGTACTATAACACAACTAGCCTCATTTGTCAAGCATAAAATAGGCTCGACTGGTAGTTTTCTTGGGAGGACGTTTTGTCCGGACTGGCGCGCGCCCTCACCCCTGCCGATCAGGCCCATGGGGACGCCCCCTTCCGCGGGGAGAGGGCGGGGGAGCCTCGGCACAGCGCAATCCCTTTCAGGTTGCCCGGGCGGAGGGGATTCCGGTGAGAGTGTTGGGAAGGTCTTGCTAGAGGTCCCGCGAACCCTCAGCGGGCAGCACGAATCCCGGGAAGGTTCTCGAAAGCTCCTTTAGAAGGTCGTCGGTGGTGGGCGGCTGTTCGGCAGGGACGCCGTTCTGGGCCCACTGGGCGACGTACTTGGCCAGGCAGCCCTCGCCGCAGAGGGGGTCAAAGCCGGGCAGGAGCTCGCCACGAAACCGCCGGGCGATCAGAGACCCGGTATCGTCCATGCGCGCCTGGAAGCGGTGGTTGGGCCGGTTCATTTCCATGCTGCACATGCGGCACCAGGGGCCCCGGTTCCGGTTCGGGTTCACCATATATTCCTCCCCGCAGCCTCGCATCAGGCCGGGAGCAGCCAGCCCCACGGGGTCGCCCGCCCGGTTAACGGAGACTGTCTCTCAACGCTTCTAGCTCTGTCCTGTCCTTTGGCCCGAATTCTCAGGTCTGGCATTAGCAAGAATGTGGCCAGTACCGAGCGGGACGTACAAGCGCCGTAAATAGAGCCAGTTCCAGGAAGTGAGGGGTGGAAGGGCGCCGCGCGGCCTGATTTTTTCTACCTTCGGCAGGGAGAAAATTCCGAGCCGGACGAAATCTCGCTCCGTCAATCTCCTTGGAATACCTTAGGTTGGCGTCAGGAGATTATTGTATGCCGACGGGGCTGCGCTGTGTTGGCCTGACCCGCCCCCATGAAGCGCATCGGAACATCCACTCTCGGAGGTGAGGGCAAGAGGGAAGGACGAGCGCAGTTTGAGACTCTTTCGCCGTGCTCCGCTCGGGAGAGGCGGACTCCGACGGATCGGTGCCTGAAGGGGACGGCGCTAGTTCTTGTCCCCCGCGCCGTGCACTCCACCACAGACCTTGCAGGGCGTGGGCGGCTCGGCGTTATCGACGCGGTGCTTGACGGGCGGCAAGGTCTTGAGGAAAGCGAACATGGCCTTCAAGTCTTCGTCGGTAAAGTCCTTGAAATCCCACCAGGGCATGATCTTGCTGAGCGGGCGCGCCTTGACGTAGCCGGTGCGCATAACCTGAATGAAAAGTTGTTCGTCGTAGTAGGGGATCCCGGAAGGGTCGGGGGTGATATTGACGCTGGTGACGTGCCCCCAGGGGCCGGTGAGGGGGAAGCCTCCGGCGAAGTCCAGGCCCTTGATGGGCTGCCCGCGGCGCTGGGGCGTGTGGCAGTCGGAGCAACCGGTGATGTTCACCAGGTATTCGCCACGCTTGACCGGCGTGGAAAGATCGGGCGGCGGCACGGGCGCGGTGAGAGGTTCAGGGACGGAGCGGATCAGGTATTTCACCGGGACGATGATTTCCGTCTTGGGCAGCGGATTTTTGACCGGCGGCAGCGTGCGGATGAATGCCACCACGGAGGCGAGGTCTTCGTCCGGCAAGGCGCGGAAATGGGGATAGGGCATCATGGGAAACAGCGCGCGGCCGTCGTGGCCGATGCCTTCGCGAATGGCGCGCGCGAACATATCGTCCGTCCAAGTGCCCGCGCCGGTCTCGGGATCCGGCGTCAAGTTCGGCGCGACGATGCGTCCCGGCAGCTCTTTAATCGGCAACACCATGCCCGCGCCTTTCATGCCGGGCAGGATGGGAACATCGTGCTGGGTCCAATCGTGGGGCGAGTGGCACCCCTGGCAGCCGTTAAAGATGTATTGGCCGCGCGCCAGGCGCTCCGGGGTGGGCTCGAATTTGCGGTCCGTAAGTGGCCGCGCCTTCGGCCCGAGGAACGGCCGCCAGCCGATGGTGAACGTGATCCCCACTGCCAGCAGCAACACGATTCCGAGCAGCACGATTCCGACAATTCTCCCGAAACGGCCCATGAACACACCTCCCTACTGTCTCGCGTCCTTTCGCGACTGGTTTTTGCCCTTGCGAAGAGAAACGGCATTGTACCACGAATAGCGGCCGCTTCAGGCCGCCACGTGGCGAGGTAAACTCGCCGCTACAGCGGCAGGAGGTCATCCCCGCGGAAGCGGGGAGCGGCGCTGCATCAGAGCGTCTTCAGAAACGCGATGAGGGCCTTCTTTTCTTGTGGGGAGAGGTCGAGGCCGAACTCGTGGCCTTTCACCGCGTAGGTTTTGGCGCTGTGCGGCTTGAAGCCGGTGGGGACGTAATCGTCACGGGTGCGGCGCGGGTCGAACCAGTCTTCGAGCGTGGCGCACCAGCCGCCGTGCCCGAACATCGAGCGATACCAGACGCCTTTCAGCGACGGAACCTTGTAGTAGCCCGTGCCGCGCCGCGTCTTCATGGTGAGATTGGCATCGGTGCCCACGGAAACGGGGAGGATGTTGTACTTCTTCGCGTGATCTTCGGGCGGCGTAAATCCTTCAGCGGGGGTGAGCATGTTGTTGGTGTAAAGCGGCGGCGTGTGGCAGCCGATGCACCCTTCGCTTTCGAAGATTTTCTGCCCGCGCTTTGCAGCGTCGTCAAACTTGTTCGGGTTGGTCGGCGGCCTGAGCGAATAAACATAGAGCGCCAACGCGTAGAGTTGTTCGTCGCCGTAGCGGTCAGGAGTGGCGAAGCTGTTGATCTTGCCAATTTCGGGCCGGCTCTTGAAATTTGGGATGTCGATGGGAACGAAGCCGTCGTAGCTGGCGAGGTCGTCGGCGCCCTGGTTGAGCGCCGCGTAGCGCATCAGGTCGGCGATCGAATCCTGACGCTGCAAGCCGGTGGCGTCCAGATAGTGGCGATCCCTCACGCCAATCAGGTCCGGAATGTGCGGCGGGAAGAAGGGGCTGGACCGGTGGCGCGCCATGACGCCAGGAGGAATAGCCCTGTGAACCGCTACGATCTGGCTGATGGGCATGTCGATGAGCGCGGCTTGGGGGTCGGGCTTCAGCCAGGGAACGGCGAAGAGGCTG
Organism: Terriglobia bacterium; assembly: GCA_041946825.1. Classification (GTDB taxonomy): domain Bacteria; phylum Acidobacteriota; class Terriglobia; order UBA7540; family UBA7540; genus CAZTHM01. Next base: position 11,623 of record JBHGBD010000028.1, read on the forward strand.
CGCTCGGCGAGATGAGTCGGCTGCGTCACGTCGGCGCCGCTCTGCAAATCGTTGGCGAAAACGCGGTCGAAAGGGAAATTGCCTTGCGCACCCTGGATGACGCTCCCGTCCGGCATCACCCGTGTGTGGCACATCGCGCAGGCGAAAACACCAAGCTCGACCTTCCCTTTCTCGCGAATGAAATAGGAGTACGTCGGAAGCCGGCCGTCGCGACTCACGGGCACTCCGGTCTTCTGCAGCCATTCCGGATCACGCACGTAGAGCCCGCCCGGCATCGCCAGAAGGTTTCCGTACGTGAGCGGCGCGGCAAAGACGATCTCACCCGCCTTGATCCAGTCTGCCTCGGTTTGTAGCGCGGGCCTGTGGTGCGCGTCATCCCAGACAATCTCCGGCTCGAGTTGCTGAAGCTTTTCGATGTAGCCCGCTGGCTCGTGCCCGGGCGCGTAAACCGGATAGCTTTTGTAGATGGGCCGTATGGGAAGACGGTAGTAATACTCCGCCGGGGCGGGCTGGGGCGAGCCGACGGGATTCGCCAGCGGCACTTCCAGTCCGCGCATCGCCGCCTCGTCCCACGTTTTTGGAATGACAGGATTGAAGTCGCCTTCCTGCTTCTTCTGCTGCCCGCCGGGTGTGACCCACGACCACGCAAGAAAAACGCACATCGCGAGTGTCACCATGAAAGTCCGCTTGTGGGGCACGAAGCCTCCTAGAGTGTTTTCAGAAACGCGATGAGCTGCGCGCGTTCTTCAGGCGTCAGGTCCAAGCCGAATGGATGCCCCTTGATGGCCCAGGTCTTGGTTCCCGGCGGGCTCCAGCCGCCGGGCACGTGCGTGTCCTTTACCCGCCCGGGGTCGAACATTTCTTCCAGGCTGGCCACCGACCCGTCGTGCAGATAGTGGCCGCGATACCACACGCCCTTGAGCGACGGCACCTTGTAGTAGCCCGTTCCCTTGCGAGTCTTCAGCGCCAGGCTCGAATCGGTGCCGACGGAGATGGGTAAGATGTCGAGCGTCTTGGGAACATTGTCGGGCGGGGTGAAACCTTCCGCAAGTGTCAGCTTGTTGCTTGTATAGAGCGGCGGGGTGTGGCACATCACGCAGTTCTCGCGCTCGAAAAGCTTCTGGCCGGCCTTGGCTTTCTCGTCGAAGGGATTGGGGTTGGGCGGCGGCTTGAGCGAATAAATATAAAGCGCCAGCGCATAGAGCGCCTCGTCGGGCAGCCGCGCCTCGACTCGCCGGGTGTCCGGCGAAATCACGTGATACGGGCCGAAGTCGATGCTTTCGGCAAAGTTCACCAGCGCCGCGTAGCGCATCAAGTCCCCGATGTCGCGATGGAGATGCGTGGCGGTATGGTCGATGTATTTGCGGTCTTTGATGCCGATGAGGTCCGGGACCTTGGTGGGGTAAAACGGACTGCCGTTCCAGCGAGGTAACCCGCCACCAAGGAGGTTGCTTCGGTTTATTGCCGGAACCTGATCGATGGTGGCGGTTTTCAACTGCTCGTGGATGTCGTGCTTAAGCCAGGGGACTCCGAATCCCTGATACAGCCACAAGCCGATCGGTTCGTCGGAGCTCATGACAAACGGCGTGGCGGTGGGTAGCACGTGGTTGGCAGCGTGAATCTTAAAGATGAAGGGAGTCAAATATTTGAATCGCTGGGTGCGGGAAACCAGAGCGAAGGTGGGGGCGCCGGGGACACGCGTACCGTTGGCCATGGTGAGGAGATGGCAGTTCCTGCAGCCTCCCACCGAAAGCGCCACACCTTGCTTTGTGGGCACCCATCGGATGCCGTCCAGGGTTCCGTCCGAATAGGGTTGCGTGCCGATGGCTTCGAAGGCCTCGCGGCTTCGCGCGGCGGCGATGATCTTCGGGTCGTAGGTGCGTAGATGCAGATCGTCCAAGTCTTCAAAGACAATGCGCCCCGCCTCGATCCAATCCGACTGGCTCTGGAGTTTATCCGGCTCGATCAGCGGCTTTGGCCCGACGCGCTGGAGCATTTCCCAATAGCCTTGCGGCTCGCGGCCCGGGTAATAGACCGGGTAGGTTCGCAGGTTCTCGACACGCAGCGAGTAGTATTCCTTTTCTGACATGTGCCCCGGACGCACGTTCAGCCCTGCGACGGGCGTGGCCCAGTCGGCGAGTGCCGCCTCGTCCCAGGTTTTGGGGATTGCGGGTTTGAACGTGGACGATGGAGCGGCAGGCTTATGAGCGCGCCCGCTTACAATCAGAAATGCCCCCACGGCGGCGGTGACGATCACCAGCAGAACTGACTCCAAACTACGCATACGCGTCACTTCCTTCCGCACAGATTCAGAAGTTGCGCCATGCAAGGAGCGTGAGAGTTCAGTTGAATTTCAGGCGCCCTGTGATTGTCTACAACCCCCTTATCCTAACACAGCCACAGACGGCACAGGCGCGATCTGGCCCGCAAGGCCGGTGCGATCGACAAAGAATTCACCTCCCACGCGCCTTGCGGTCGGAAGGGTGCTACGAGGAGGGGCGGGAATCCGGTTACGAGGAGGGCGGGGTCAGGCTCTCCTTGCTCAGTTCCCAACTTGACAACCCCTTACCCTTGTGGTACATCCCCCCTCAAGATGCGCCGCTCCCTGTGTTTCCTGATGACGTCGATGTGCTGGGCCGCGGCGTTGGCCCGCGGCGCGGAAAAGCCGCAGGTGTGGCTGGAACTGCGCAGCCCGCACTTCACCGTCTTCACCAACGGCAACGACAAACAGGCGCGCCGTGTGGCGCAGCAGATGGAGCAGATTCGCGCCGTGTTCCACATGGCCTTCCCGCGGGCGCGGGTGGATTCGGGCGCCCCGATCCTGGTCTTCGCCGCCAAAGATGAGAAGACTTTCAAGGCGCTCGAGCCGGCGGCGTGGACCCAAAAGGGGCAGGCGGAAAGGACCGGAATGTTCCAGCGCGGGCCCGAGAAGAATTTCGTTCTGCTCCGCCTGGACGTGGAGAGCGAGGAAGTGTGGCATATCGTCTTCCACGAGTACACGCACTTTCTGGTCCAGCAGGATCTGCAGTCCCTTCCCCTCTGGCTTGACGAGGGGCTGGCGGAGTTCTACGGCAACTCGCGCATCCTCGACAAGGAAGTCTGGCTGGGCCGGCCGAGCGGGCCCCATGTCCTCCTGCTGCGCGGAACGCCTCTTATACCTCTCGAAACGCTTTTTAAGGTTGATCATTCTTCATCGTATTATAACGAGAAGAATAAAGGCACGATCTTCTACGCGGAATCCTGGGCGCTTACGCATTATCTCCTGGCAAAGCGGGGGACTGGACAAACCAACCCCGCGGTGGAGTTCGTCAACCTTCTCCGCCAGGACGTGGACGCCGATGCGGCCGCGCGCCAGGCCTTCGGCGACCTGGCGAAGCTTCAGAAGGAGCTGGAGTCCTACGTACGCCAGGCGTCGTTCAGATACCTGCGGCTGAAAAGTTCGCCGGAAGTGGACGAAATGCAATTGACTCCTCGCGAGATGTCGGCGGCGGAGTCAGCGGCCGCGCGCGCGGATTTCCTTGCTCACCTGCAGGAAAATACCAGGGCGAGAAAGCTGCTCGAGGAGGCGCTCAAGGCGGACTCGCAAAACGCCCTCGCGCACGAGAGCATGGGCTTTCTGGAACTGCAGCAGGGGAATCTGGAAGAGGCGAGGAAGTGGTTCACCCGGGCCGTGAGCCTCGATTCCAAGAGTTATTTGACGCATTACTACTTCGCGACGATGGCCCTGCGCGAGACGCCAAGCGGCGAGACGGCGCGGCAAGTCGAGGAAAGCTTCCGCGCCGTCATGCGCCTGAATCCGGGTTTCGCGCCCGCTTATGACGGCCTGGCGGTGTTCCTGATGACGCGAGGGGAGCGGCTGGAAGAGGCGCGCAAACTTACCCTCCACGCCATCGAGCTCGAGCCCGGCAACTTCGCCTTTCGCGCTAACGCCGCCGGAGTGCTGCTCAGGATGGATCGCGTGGACGACGCCCTTCGCGTGGCCGAGCGCGCGCTCGCCCTGGCCAAGACTCCCGAAGAGCAGTCGTTTGCCCAATCCGTGATTGAATCCGCGACGAAGATGCTGGCCTTCAAGGCCCAGGAAAAAGAACGCCAGGAGCGGGCCCGCGTCGAAGAGGAAGCTTTCAAGCGGAGACTTGACGAAGCCGCCGCGGAGGCGAAAACTCGCGCCGAGCATTACCAGCAGGAGGACGCTGAGGCCGCTGCCGCCCGCCAGTCCGCCTCGACCGCGGCCAAGGCGAAGGGCGTTCCGGGGTGGTCAGCGGGGAAGATCGTCGCCGTGAGCTGCAAGGAGTCGCCGAGCCTCGATCTGACCCTGCAAGGCGCGCTGAACAAGCTTCGCTTGCACGCCGCCAACTACTTCAAGATTGAATTCCTCGCCACCTCCTGGAAGCCACCCGATCCCTTCAATCCCTGCCAGGATCTCCAGGGGCATCAGGCGGCCATTACCTATCGTTCCTTCAAAGGCGCCCCCTACGACGGCGAAATCGTTTCGGTGGAAGTCCGGAAATAACCCCCCTCGCACGCGGATTTCGAGGCTTGATGCCCGCGCTGCCCCGACTTATAATTTCCCCGGGGTTTAGTCGCACCCAAGTCCAAGCGGAGAAGTCAAAAGACATGCTGAGATCGCGGTGTCTCCTCGCGATCGCGCTGATCGCCTCGTGTCTGTGCGCCGGCGCGGGATGGGCGCAAACCAAATCCGCCAGGCCCCTTGGCAAGAGCCAGATCCTCGACCTCCTCAAGGGCGAAGTGGCCGGCCGGCGCGTGGGGGAACTGATCGACGAGCGGGGAATCGATTTCGACCCCTCGGCGACTGACCTCCGCGACTTGCGCGAGGCGGGCGCCGACGAAATTCTTATCAAGTCCCTGCGCGCCGCCGCGAGCAAGCGCCAGTCGAGCGCGGCTTCCATCGAGAATCTGGTTGGCAGACACGTTGCCGACGGGACGGCGCTCGAGCAGCGGGGCGCATTCGCCGAAGCGGAGCAGAAATTCCGCTACGCCGTCGCGCTGCAGGCGCAAAATCCCGATTTGCATTACCGCCTGGGAAAAACCCTCGCCCGCCAGCGAAAACTGGAAGACGCCGTGGCGGAATTCCGCCAGGCAATTCAACTGAACGCGCAGCACGCCGACGCCCACGCCGCGCTGGGCGACATTTACGGCATGCGCGCGGATTTCGAGCGGGCGATTCCCGAGCTGCGCGCCGCCATCGCCCTTCGGCCGAATGTCGCCTGGCCCCGCAACCTGCTCGCCGTCGCGCTATTCAACCAGCGGAATCCGGAGGGAGCGCTTGCGGAATGGCGCGAGGCCGCGCGCGTCGAGCCCGACACGGCCGCCGGCCACGTGGCGCGCGCGTCACTCCTGCAGTTGGAGAAGCACGACACGGCCGCGGCCATCGCGGAATTTCGCCAGGCCATCAAGCTGGATCCCGGCTCGTGGATCGCCCACAACGATCTGGGAAACGCGCTGATGGCAAACGGCGACCTGGCCGGAGGCGTCGCGGCGTATCGTGAGGCGGCGCGACTGCAGCCCGACGCGCTCGTTCCGCACAGCAATCTCGCTTACGCGCTGATTGAGCAAAACGACCTGGAAGGCGCGGAACGCGAGGCGAACGAAGCCCTGCGCATCAAGGCGGCCACGCCCCTGCCGCATTTCGCGCTGGGAATCGTGCGGGCGCGCGGCGGCAAGCTCGACGAAGCGGTCGCGGAATTTCGCGAGGCCCTCGAGCTCGATCCGTCCAACGGCGTGGCCCACAACCAGCTGGGAATGGTTCTCGCCAGGCGTGGCGACGCGGCCGGCGCGCTCGCCGCCTACCAGGAGGCCGTGCGCCTGGTGCCTAAGTACGCTCCGGCGCGCGCCAATCTCGGCAGCGCCCTCTTCATGAAAGGCGACCGAAAAGCGGGATTTGAAGAAATCCGCATCGCTCACGAACTCGCGCCGCAGAATCCCCAGATTACCGCGCTGTACGAGCAGGTCTCCGCTCAGTTGAAGCGCTCCGAACGCCCGACGCTCAAGCGCTAGTCAGGCGCGCGAACAAGCCGGCAAATTCCTCGAGAGCAAGTTCTTCCGCGCGAGCTCGCGGAGGAATTTCCAGTTTTCGCAAGACCGCGTCAATCTGACCCCCCTGATGCCGCACGCGCAGATTGTTTGCCAATGTCTTGCGCTTCTGCGCAAAGCACAACTTCACGAAATCGAGGAAACGCCTGCGATCTTGCGCCGGCCAGGCGGGGAATTTCGAGCGCATCACGAAATGAACGAGGGCGGACTGGACTTTGGGCGGGGGCGAGAACGCTCCGGGAGGGACATGGAAGGCCATCCGGGGCTCGGCGTGAAGCTGCGTGAGAACCGTGAGATATCCGTAATCTCGCGATCCGGGTGCGGCGGTCAGCCGGTCCGCCACTTCGCGCTGCACCAGCGCCGACATGGCGCGGATTGCGCCGGCCTGGTCGAAGAAGTGATGAAGAATGGGCGAGGTGATGTAATAAGGAAGGTTGCCGAAGACAAAACACTTTTCGGTTCTGTTTCTGCGGCAGAGTGGCGCGAGATCAACCGAGAGGATGTCGCCTTGAAGGATTTCGATTGTCTCATGGGCTTTGAGCGTCTCTTTGAGCTGGCCGGCCAGCGCGGAATCGAGCTCGATGGCTACGACGCTCCGCGCGCGCTCCGCCAGCAACTCCGTCATCGCGCCGCGCCCGGGGCCGATTTCGACGACCAGGTCATCGCTCCGAAGCGGCAGCGACTCGACGATGCGCCGGCGATAATTTTCGCTGGAGAGAAAATGCTGGCCGAGTCTGGGCCGTCGAGCGCGCGCCACGTCGCGATTGTATCGCAATCGCGCGCCCCCGGGACCCCCGGCGGAATCCGCCGCAATTGGCGCATGTGACAAGATGTTCATGTCGCAAGCCCTTCCGTCTTGACAATGCCGGAGGCATCTTCTAACGTATTTGGTTCTTTGATTCTGCTGCCTCAACTGGAGCCTTCGCGTGCGAATAACCTTTGCGGCCTCTGAAGGTGTGCCTTTTTCGAAGACCGGCGGGCTGGCGGATGTCGTCGGCGCGCTGCCCCATTCGCTGGCGGCGAGCGGGCACGAAGTTCAGTTGCTCCTCCCGCGTTACCGCATGACCAAGCCTGGCAAGCCCTTGCCGGGCGCCAAGAGCGTGACCCTGCCGCTCGGCATCGGGTACAAGTACGCCTCGATCCAGGACGGCGGCGAGTCAGCCGGCGTGCGCACCTTTCTCGTGGACCTGCCGGAGTATTTTGACCGCGACGGGCTCTATCAGGACAAGGGCCAGGACTGGCCCGACAATCATCTGCGCTACGCGGCGTTTTCGCTCGCCTGCCTGGAATTCCTGAAGCGCTGGGAGAACGCGCCGGACATTCTCCACTGCCACGACTGGCAGAGCGCGCTCGTCCCCATCTATCTCCGCAACCTGTACCAGAATGACGCGTATTTCGAAAAGACGGCGGTGATGTTCACGATCCACAACCTCGGCTACCAGGGGCTTTTCCCGCCGCACGTTCTTCCGCAGATTGGGTTGCACTCGGGCCTTTTCACGATGGACACTCTCGAGTTTTATGGAAAAGTGAACCTCCTCAAGGGTGGCATTATCTATTCGGATTTCATCACGACAGTAAGCGGAAAATATGCCGAGGAGATTCAGACCCCGGAGTTCGGCTACGGCCTGGAGGGCGTGCTCAAGAGCCGCGCCGACCGCCTCCAGGGGATCGTGAACGGCGTGGACTACAACCACTGGGACCCCGCCACCGACAAGCTGATTCCCGCCGGCTATTCCCCCGCGGATCTGAAGGGCAAAGAAACCTGCAAAAAGGTGCTGCTCGAAAAGATGGGCGCGGCGCAGCCCGTGCTCACGCGCCCGGTCATCGGCATCGTCTCGCGCTTCGCGGCACAGAAGGGGTTCGACCTGATCGCCGAGATCGCGGAAGATCTGATGGCGATGGACCTCTACATCGTGGCCCTCGGCACGGGCGAGCCGGTTTACGAAGAGTTGTTCCGCAAGCTGGCGACGAAGTATCCCGACAAGTTTCTCGTGAAGGTGGCCTATGACAACACGCTCGCCCACCAGATCGAGGCGGGCGCCGACATGTTCCTGATGCCCTCGCGCTACGAGCCTTGCGGGCTGAACCAGATTTACAGTTTGAAATATGGGACGGTTCCCGTCGTCCGCGCCACCGGCGGGCTCGAGGACACCATCGAAGCCTTCGACGGGAAGAAGGGGACGGGCTTCAAATTCAGCGACTATACCGCCGACGCACTGCTCGGAGCCATCCGCCAGGCGGTCGAGTGCTACGGCCAGCCCAAGGCCTGGCGGCAGTTGATGCTGAACGGCATGAAGAAGGATTTCTCCTGGGGCAATTCCGCCAAGCAGTACATCAAGATCTATCAGGCGATGCAAAAGACCAAGTCGCGAGCCAAAGGCGCCGCGGAAACATCCAAATCATGAAAGGTGTTATCGGAGGATTGAACGCATGGGCGGGAAGAACACGCTGGAGTTCACCGATCAGAATTTCGAAGCGGAAGTCCTGAAGTCCGACAAACCGGTGCTGGTGGATTTCTGGGCCGAGTGGTGCGGCCCCTGCCGTATGATCGCGCCGGCGGTCGAGGCGATTGCGGGCGAGTACGCCGACCGCGCCAAGGTCGGCAAGGTGAATGTGGACGAGAATCAGTCGGTGACCAGCCGTTATCAGGTTCGCAGCATTCCGACGCTACTCATCTTCAAGAACGGCGAGATCAAGGAACAATATTCGGGCGTGACATCCAAGGACCACATCGTCAAAATGCTCGAGAAGCACTTCTAGACCCCGGGAGACTGGCTTTCCGGGCGAGGCCGCGGCAAGCTGGATTCAGCTCCACGCCCGAGCTCGGAGGCGGAACCAAAACCCTTTTTCCCAACGACGACAGGACTTATCTTACCGGGCCCGCGCCTGGAGCCAACGACCATGCCCAAAAACGTTGTCATCGTAGGAGCGCAATGGGGCGACGAGGGCAAAGGCAAAGTGGTGGATGCCTTGTCCGAGCGCTTCGATATCGTGGCGCGCTACCAGGGCGGCGCCAACGCCGGCCACACGGTGGTGGTGAACGGCAAGAAGTTCGTGCTGCAACTCCTGCCCGCCGGGGTCGTGCGTTCCGACAAGATCGCGGTGATTGGCAATGGCGTGGTGATCAATCCGGAATCGCTGGTTGGCGAGCTTTCGAAAGTCGAGGCAGCCGGCGTGCCGGTCGGCAACCGCCTGAAGGTCAGCGACCGCGCGCACCTGATTCTCCCTTATCATCGCAGCCATGAGGTGGCTCTCGAACAGGCGCGCGGCGCGGGAAAAATCGGAACCACGGCGAAAGGCATCGGACCATCCTACGAGGACAAAGCGGGCCGCCGGGGATTGCGCGTGGGTGATCTCCTCAATCCCGAAAAATTCCGCGAGCAGTGCGCCGCAATCCTGGCGGAAAAAAACCGGCTCGCCTCGGCGCTGATCCCCGGCGCGTCGCTCGACGAGAAGGGTTTTGTGGAAAGTTACTACGAGCAGGCGCGCTGCGTTCTGCCATTCATTACGGATGTTTCCGCCTACCTCAATCGTGAAATGGACAGCGGCAAACGGGTGCTTTTCGAAGGCGCGCAGGGAACGATGCTCGACATCGACCACGGGACGTACCCGTTTGTGACGTCTTCGAGCGCCGCAGCGGGCGGGGCCTGCACCGGCACGGGCGTGGGGCCAACGCGCATCGGGGCGGTGGTCGGCGTTTCGAAAGCCTATACGACGCGCGTGGGCAGCGGGCCGTTCCCGACGGAAGCCGTGGGGCCGGAAGGCGAGAAAATCCGGGAACGCGGCGGCGAGTACGGCGCGGTCACCGGGCGACCGCGGCGCTGCGGGTGGTTTGATGCCGTGGCCGCGCGTTACAGTGTGCGCGTCAACCATCTCGAAGCACTGATCATCACGAAACTCGATATCCTCGATCACCTCGCCGAAATTCCCGTAGGGATTGAGTACGAGTATCGCGGCGAGCGCCTGGAAGAATTTCCAGCCAGCATCGCGACGCTGGAGGGGTTGAAGGTCCGCTACAAGACTCTGCCCGGGTGGCAGCAGCCGACTTTCGGGATTTCGGATTTTGCCAAGCTCCCGCAGAAGGCGCGTGACTACTTGCAGTTCCTTTCCGATCAGGCCGGAGTCGAGATTGCCATGGTTTCGACGGGGCCGGAACGGCATCAGACGATCTGGAGGAGAGATCTGTAGGGGGAAAGAAGTCAAAAGTTGAAAGTCGAAAGCGAAAAGCCTTCCTTGGACGGGCTGCGTTTTGACAATTGTCCTGCACAAACAACGACTCATAACGAACAACGCACGACTGACGGCTGGCAACTGAGATGTTGCTAAGCTTCGAACAAGCACTCGCGGTGGTCAAAGATAAATTGAGCGCGGCGAAGCCCTGTCCGGCAGTGCAGACTGTCCCGCTCACCGCTTCGCGCGGGCGGGTGCTTGCGGAGGACGTTCGCACCGACCGCGACTATCCGCCGTTCCATCGCTCGACGCGCGACGGCTACGCGCTGCGTGCCGCCGACGTAGCGCAAATTCCCGCGACGCTTGAGTGCCTGGGCGAGCTTCGCGCCGGCGAAAGCTTCGCGCGCCGAGTCGAATCGGGCCAGTGTGTTCAAATCATGACCGGAGCGCCGCTTCCGGCGGGCACGGACGCTGTGGTCATGGTGGAATATACGCGCGCTGACAAGAACAGCGTCCATGTGGAGCGATCCGTGGTGGCCGATGAGAACGTGGTTCGGCAGGGGAGCGAAGCTGCGGCGGGGACGGTTGTTCTTCGGAGGGGCCGCCGGTTAGTTGCGGGCGAGATCGGCTTGATGGCCTCGGTCGGAAAAGCCCAGGTGCCGGTCTTCGCGAGGCCCGGCGTCGCAATCCTGCCAACCGGTGACGAAGTTGTTCCTGTCGAAGCGCGCCCGGAGTGGTTCCAGATTCGCAACAGCAACGCGCTGACGCTCGCCGCCCAGGTCGAAAAGGCGGGAGGCGCTGCGCGCGTGCTGCCGATTGCGCGGGACGAGAAGGCGGCGCTGCGCGAATTGATCCTGGAAGGGCTGAAGTCGGACCTGCTCCTTTTGAGCGGCGGGATTTCCGCCGGAAAATACGATCACGTCGCGCCCGTTCTTCAAGAGTTGGGCGCCGAATTCTATTTTCAGGGTGTGGCAATCCGTCCGGGAAAGCCGTTGACATTCGGCTGTGTCCGCGACAAATTCTTTTTCGCCCTGCCGGGGAATCCCGTTTCTACCTACGTCACGTTCGAACTCTTCGCGCGGGCTGCCCTGGAAATGCTGAGCGGCGCGGATTTCGAGCCACCGGTTTTTCTGCGCGCCCGGCTGGCCAAGCCGTTCCGGCAAAGGCACGGGTTGACGGCTTTTATGCCGGCGCGCGTGGAGATCCGGGATGGCGATCCAACCGTCGAACTGGTCGGCTGGCAGGGTTCGGGCGATCTGGTTGGCGTCGCGGCCGCGAATTGCTTCCTCGTTGTCCACCCTGCCCAGACGGATTTGGCGGCGGGCGACTGGGTGGACGTGTTGCCTAAGCCGGCGTAACGGAGCGGAAATCAGAAGGCAGAAGGCAGAAGGCAGAAGGCAGAAGGCAGAAGGCAGAAGGCAAGAACCTTCCATGTCGGTTCTCGAATTTCGAGTTTCGAATTTCGAGTTTCCAGTTTCTTCTTAGTAAGGCCGAAGAGATGCGAGGGAAGAAACAGCTCAGCCATTACGACCGCGCCGGCCGCATCCGCATGGTGGATGTTTCGGCGAAGCCGGAGACCGTGCGCCAGGCCGTGGCCAGCGTTCTGGTCAAAATGCAGCCCCGCACGCGCCGGGCGCTCAGGCACAATCCCAAGGGAGACCCGCTGGAAATCGCGCGCGTGGCGGGGATTGCGGCGGCCAAGCGCACGGCAGAATTGATTCCGCTCTGTCATCCGCTGCTTTTGACGCACGTTGATGTCCAGGCGGAATTGTGCCAGAATGGCGTGCTGGTAACATCGTCCGTGCGCTCGACCGGGCCGACCGGCGTCGAGATGGAAGCCTTGACGGCGGCGGCGGTGGCGGCGCTGACCATCTACGACATGTGTAAGGCCCTGGACCGGGGAATCGAAATCACCCGCCTCCGGCTCCTGGAGAAATCCGGCGGGAAGAGCGGCGTTTTCCGCGCGCCGCGCCGGTAGTTGATCTGCGTATGAAAGAAAGGTTCGAATCATGCCCGCGGGTTTGAAGATTCTCGTGGTGGATGACAACCCGGTTATTCTGAAACTGCTGATGCGGAACCTCGAGAAGTGCGGCGAGCTGATCACCGCCACGGACGGCGCCGACGCCCTCATGAAGGCCATTGAGATCAAACCCGACCTGATCATCTCCGACTACGGCATGCCGGTCATGGACGGCCGGGCGCTCTACGAAAAGCTGCGGGCGCGGAAGGAAACCGAGAAGATCCCGTTCGTCTTCCTCGCTTCGCAAAAAGACATCGACGAGCACCTGCGCGGCGTGGTGGACGGCGCGGAAGCCTATTTCGTCAAGCCGTTTTTCGCGCGCGAGTTCGCCGAGCAGGCTCACCGCATCGCCGCCCGCCTGCGCCAGGAGCAAATGGAAAAGATGGGCGCGCGCGGCGGCACGGTTTCGGGCAAGTTGAGCGAGATGAACCTGCTCGATTGGATGACCTCGCTCGAGCAGGGGCGCAAGAGTTGCGCGCTCGTGCTGCACCACGGAAGCGATGAGTGCGTGCTTTACTTCGTCGAAGGTCAGGTGACGCACGCCACCTACGGCCCCCTGGCCGGCGACCAGGCGGTGTTCAAGGTCCTGACCTGGACCGACGGCGAGTGGGAACTGGATTTCTCCCGCAGCACCGCCGAGCACACCACCACCATGCCCACGCAGGGCCTGATGATGGAAGGGTTGAGAATTCTCGACGAGTCGAATCGCGACGCGGGATAGCCCCGCTGTAGCGGCGATCTGTGATCGCCGACTCGACGACCATAGTTCGCCGCTACAATTCCCGCCATGCCTCCTCCTCTGCGCGCCAAAATTCTTGTGCTAAGCGACGCCGCCTCGCGCGGCGAGCGCGAGGACAAGTCCGGGCCGGCGGTGCGCGAATTGCTGGAGTCGCATGGCTGGAAGGTGACGGCTTTCGAGGTTCTCCCCGACGAAGCGCAGCAGATTTCCGCGCGGCTCGTCGCATGGGCCGACGGCGACGATTGCGATGCGGTCTTCACAACGGGCGGCACCGGCCTCGGCCCGCGTGATGTCACGCCTGAAGCCACCCGCGCCGTCATCGAAAAAGAAGTTCCGGGACTCGCGGAGTTGATGCGCGCCGAAGGCGTGAAGAAAACGCGCCGCGCCGCGCTCTCGCGTGGAATCGTCGGCGCGCGCAGGGGCAAACTCATCGTCAACCTTCCGGGCAGCGTGCGCGGGGCGCGCGATTCGCTCGAGAGCATTCTGGATTTGCTCCCCCACGCGATTGACCTTATCCGGGGCCGGACCTCGCACGAAGCATAGCGGAATGAGTCTGGCACTACACACGAGCCGCGCCTTGTGATAGGATTTTAAGAGCGCAGAAGGGAAAGGATTCCAGGTGCTCGACCTTTACGGCCCCATCATAATCTTCTTTGTGATTGCTGCGGCGTTTCCCATCGTGACGCTTTGGATTGCCAAGCTCGTGCGGCCGACGCCCGCGCAATCGGCGGAAAAAACGATGCCCTACGAGTGCGGCATCACGCCGGAATCCGACGCTCGCGGGCGCTACACCGTGCGCTTCTACATCGTCGCCATCCTTTTTGTGATCTTCGACGTGGAAACCGTGTTTCTTTTTCCCTGGGCCGTCCAGTACCAGGTTCTGGGCCTGTTTGGGCTGGTCGAAATGCTCGTGTTCCTTGGCATTTTGATCGTCGGCTACATCTGGATCTGGAAACGCGGCGCGCTCGAGTGGGTCTAAACTCCGTACCAAATCCGCTCAAAACTCTGACGTCGGTTCACCAAAGCCTTCTGAGCCGCTAATGGCTCGTGCGGAGCGTCTGGGACGTGGTATCCTCCCCGCGACTGTTTGAGTTCTCCCTGGAGGGACCCTCATGAACCGACGTTCTTTTCTGGCTTCATCGGCTGCGGCTTCCACGTTCGCGCTGGGAAACCCGCAGAGCGATCTGCGCGGGAGTGAAACTTCCGCCGACTCCGCCGGCAGAGAGTACTACGTGCTCCGCCGCTACCAGCTGAGCATGGGCCCGCAAGAGAAACTGACGGACGACTTTCTGAAGGGTGCACTCGTCCCGTCACTGAACCGGCTGGGCATCAAGCCCGTTGGTGTGTTCCACTCCGACATCGGCCCGGAAAGCCCTTCGTTCTATGTGCTGATTCCGAGCGCCTCGCTCGAGACGCTGGCGAACGTTGATTTCCTATTGGAGCGCGACGCCAATTACCTCCAGGCGGGGGCGCCGTTCCTGAACGCCCCCGCGACTGCCCCGGCGTACATCCGCGCGCAGAGCTCGCTGATGAAAGCCTTCGAAGGATTCCCCAAACTTGTTCTGCCTGCCGCCACCGCGGCGCGCACATCGCGAGTCTTCGAGCTCCGGATCTACGAAAGCCCAAGCGACGCCGCCCATCGGAGAAAAGTGGAGATGTTCAACCAAGGCGAGTTCGACATCTTCCAGGAGGCGGGTTTCTGGCAGGTATTCTACGGCGATACGCTCGTTGGGCCGAAGATGCCCAACCTGACCTACATGATTGGCTTTCCCGACCTGACCGAGCGCAACAAGATGTGGCAGGCCTTCGGGTCATCGGCAGCGTGGAAGAAGCTCAGCACGGACCCGCGATACTCATATGAGGAGATCGTTTCCAGTATTACGAATATCGTCTTGAGCCCGACGGCGTATTCTCAGATCTAGAAGACCGTGATTCCGCCCACATGATTGAATACCGCCCTTCGAGTCGCATAGCGGCAAATCAGCGCACCGCCCGGGAATATCCCCGCTTGCCTGAGATTTTTTCCGGGTGATACGATGAAAGGCGTAACGATGTGAAGCTTCATTGTTGGGAAGCAGGAGAATATCATTGCCCACAGAGAATCCGCACCTTTCGCTGGCGATGAACGAAGCCAGCTCACTCACCGAACTCGTCATCCAGATCCTTTCCGCGAAGCCGCTCGTTGAAGCACGAGCAGACCTGGCGCGCGGTCTCGGCGCCTTGCGGCTGGACAGCCTCCGGGTTCATTGCCAGTCGCTTGAGCAGGATCCGGCGGAGAATTCGACCCGCTATCTCGCCGTAGATGTTCTCGATTTGGGGAAGGTTACTCCCGTGCTCTTCCAGTGGTCGCCCGCGGCCACGGAGATTACCCTGGGCCGGTTTCAGAACCAGTTGGTCAGCCACCGGATTCACACCGGTGCGGGCGAAGTTGAGTTGCGGGTTTTCCCCTTTGCGTCGAAGGATCATGACAATCTCCGCATTTTCGCCCAAGACGTGGCGCCGGTTTTTCTTCCCCGGCCGCAGCGTGCGGCGCCGGCGATTGCGGCGGGCAACCGTCATCCGGAAATCAGCTTGCCCGCCGTGTTTGACGCTTATCGCGCCATTCTCGAAAAGCTCAACGTCAACATGGCTTCGACCGTGCAACTCTCCGCGACGCGCGAGATGACCACCGACGCCGCGGTCGCCGAACGCGATGGCGAAAACCCCACGGCCATTGGCCACACGCGTGTTTCGATTCAGCACCTTTATCATGCGGGCCTTTGGGCGGCCATCCGCGGCGGGTGGCGCGAGGGCTACACCGCCGAAGCCGACCACTTCATCGTTTCCGGCAACACGCCGGAGGAAGTCCGGCGCTCGGTCGAAATGGTGAAGGAGGCCATCCGCCACGCCGTCGGATACACCAAGTTCACCACCGACACTTCGCGCATGTTCGAGCTGCGCGCCGACCCGCGCCACCCGAAGGCCTGGAGTGACGCGCTTGCCGCGGAGAAATTCGAAAACCTTTTCACGGAAAAAGAGCGCAAGTGGATTCTTTCGGAATTCTCACAACCGTTTCGCATCGAGGGAGTCTCCTACGATCTCAAGCGCGAAGAGATCCTGAGACTGGCGGTGAAGTTCGGAGAGAGTCTGAAGCTCAACGAAGAGCTTTTCGACGAGATCAAGTCGGTCAAAGCGAACACCGGGCCCAGCGCCGACTTCGATTTCGAGCCCTCGCTCGACGAGGCGGAGACGCTGACGACCGCGAAGGAATTGCTCTTCTACATGCACTGGCTGAAGGCGCGCGGGCGGCCGGCGCAGCTTGTTCCGCCCAACCTCGGATTCAAGAAGCGCCAGGCCTATCCGTCGGCCATGACCACGACGGCGGAAGGCGGCATCGGCCTGGAAGATTACTGCCACCACAAAATGTGGCCGGAACTCGTGCCACGCGCCGCGCGGGAGTTCGGCGGGCGGCCTATCGACGAACTCAAGGCGCGTGTCGCGGAGCTCGCGGCTGTCGCGCGGTATTTCGATGGCACCCTGAGCATTCATTCCGGCAGCGGCAAGCAGGCGGAGGTCCTCGATGCCATCGGCAAAGCCACCGCCGGCCGGGTGAACTACAAAATCTCGGGAGAATTGCAGTTGCAGCTTCTCGATGTGCTTTCCGAACAACCGGCGGGATCAACATGGCGAAAACTTTTCGAACGGATGGTCAATCGCGCGCGCAAGTTTGCCGCGGCGGGAGCTTTCGGCGCGGAAAGCGAACTCGCGGAACAGTATGTGAAGAAGGGCCTGGAATTCTCGCTAGGCGATTCTTCGCGCGGGCGCGTGGACGGAAACCTGTTCCTTGTTTTTTGGGTGGGCAATATCGTGGGCAGCCGCGACGTGGATGCGCCCGACGGCGACACGCGCTTCTTCAAGGAAAAGCTCGATGAGTTGCCGGAAGACTTGCTCGCCGAAGTCCGCCGCCGCAATGCGCGCTACGTTGTCTGGCTGGCGGAACACCTGCGATCGTAGCGGCGCGCCATAGCTTATCCCTTGCGATACGCCTGCGGAACGTAGCCGGCTAATTTTTGCGGCGCAAAAATCCTTTGCAGTCGCGCGAAACGCTGCCGGCCGTCGACGAGCGGGATGGCGGGCCAGTGGTCGCCGATGAGCGGGCGCGCGTAGCGCACAAAATCATCGGTCACGTCGATGCGGTTGGGCGCAATCCATTTCTGCGGGAAGCTGCGCTCGGAATTCGCCACCTGCTCGAGCGGCACCTTGTCGTAGCGGACGTTATAGATTTCTCCCGGCTCGCGCAGGATCGTGCTCATAAACCCCGAGCCCTCCTGAACCGCTATCTGCACGGCCTTCTGTCCCAGCTTGTAGGCTTCGTCCAAATCCACCGTGGATGCGTAGACCATGGTCGTGCGCTGGTCGGTGCCGGCCAGATTCCCGCGCGCCGCGCCTCGGGCCTTCAGGCCAACCTTATTCAGGTAGTTGACAACCACACGCTCGACCGTCATTCCCGAAGACGAAAACATGGTGTGGCCAAAACTGTCCTTGACTTCGCCCACGCTTCCCACGTCGAACCCTTCGCTGACGACGACCACGCAGCGGCCGCGGCGTTTCAGCTCGTCGTTGACCAGATCGGCCATGGCCGGCAGCGTCAGCCCGGATTCGGCGAGATAAATCTGCAGCGGCATTTCGCGCTGCGGATCGGCGAGCCGCGCTGCGGCGGGAATGAATCCGATCTTGCGTCCCATCGTCTGAATCACCAGCACGGGATCGGCGGGTGAGGAGCCGGCGTTCTCCTCGTTCGCGCCCTGAATCGAAAGCGCCCAGTAGCGCGCCACGCTGCCGTAGCCGGGCGTGTGGTCGATGAGCTTGAATTCGCTGTCGCCCACGTCGTTGTCGATCGTCTTCGGACCGCCGACCGCCACGGCCTCCAGTCCGCGCTGCTGCGCGAGTTGCGCGATCTTGTGGGCGGTGTCCATCGAATCGTTTCCGCCGATGTAAAAGAAATAGCCGATATCGTGCGCGCGAAAGACTTCGAGGACGCGATCAAAATCTTCCGTCTGCCGGCTCTTGAGCTTGTAGCGGCAGGTGCCGATGCTGCCGGCCGCCGGCGTGACGCTGAGCAGCGCGATCTCTTCCGCGGGCTGCGCGGAGAGGTCCAACAATTCCTCCTTCAGCACGCCTTCGATGCCGTGGTAACCGGCATAAACGGTGCCGAACCAATCAGGAAAAGAGCGGCAGGCGTCGAGAATTCCGCGCAGGGTGTTATTGATGACGGGCGTCGGCCCGCCCGACTGAGCGACGATGACGTTTTTGGACATGAGATGGCTCCGAAAAAGGGAATGATGGCGAGGGGTGGATCCGCTAGGTTGTCACCCTGAGCCCGCCGCGGCGGGCTCAGGATGACACGGTCGAAGTTTGGCGACTCAAAACTTCCGAGGGGCTGCTTGATGCCCCCTTGACGCGATAGAGCATCTCGCCGGCGCGCGGAACGAGAAGGATGCCTTCACTCTCCCGATCCCGCCATTCATCCAGCTTGATATCAGCAGGGTCAATATAGCCCAGGTTGATTCGCCTGCACCGCGCCTCCGAAATTCCGGTAGCAAGGTTTACCTGGATGCGCGGTGTCTCGACTCCGGTCGCCACGTCGTACGTACCCAGTCCTTTCACGTGGGTCGAGTGGGCGAGGATGCTGCCGGGGTAGCTTTTGAATTTGTCCCACTGTGCGAGGAAGTAATCACGGCAGTGGTAGCCGACCGCGTCGATCAGCTTGCCGTGGGTATAGCTGACCTCGTCGATATGGGGCGCGTAAATCACCACTTCGCCGCCATCCGC
Source organism: Terriglobia bacterium (assembly GCA_041946825.1). GTDB lineage: Bacteria > Acidobacteriota > Terriglobia > UBA7540 > UBA7540 > CAZTHM01. The sequence goes on from JBHGBD010000028.1 coordinate 30,414, forward strand.
AACGGCCGGCTCCATCTTGTACATGCCTTTCGCCGCCGTCCAGAGATCGTCATAGAGCCTGGGCATCACGGAGAGGACCCGGCGGAAAGGCTTCTCCACGTAGACAATGTGCTTTTTTGCGGAGAGGGCGGAGGCAGCCTCCCAGGCGTCGTGAGGGGAGCCGAAATAGATCCCCGCCAGTCCGTCGTAGGTTACCACGAGCGCGAAGCAGGCCGCGGGGCGGTCAATCATCGCGGCGGCGCGGTCGATCACCTGGCGGACAGGTGTGTAGCCCGACCCGATGATCTTGTAGTTGGTCATGACGGCGCCGAGCCAGTGCGTGAAGTTGATAATCTCGGCTGCCGCGATGCCCGGAAAGAAATACTTGTTTCCACCCGAAAAGCCCACGACCTCGTGCGGGAAGACGGGCCCGCAAATGATGATTTGGTCGTAGTCAAAAATCAGCTTGTTCAGCCGAACCGGAACTTCCTGGGACATCAGGCCGTCGGTGATTCGGGCGATCTCGCTTGCCGGGATGATCCCGAGCGTCGCGAGGCTGGCGGGATCGTCCCAACGATGATTATGGATCCGAATTTTTCCGACTTGCCCGTTGACGACCTTCTGGCCGACGTGCTTCGTCAATTGCTCGTCGCTCATGGGCTGATGCGTACCGAGGGCGATGAGGAAATCCACGGCTTTGGCGCGCGGCAGAAGAAATTCTTGAAACAGGCCAAACACCTGCGGGATGGGCATGGTTCGCGTGCCGTCGGGAATGATGATGAGCACACGTTTGCCGTCAAGGTGGAGGGAATCCAGCCCCTGGCTGACGACCTCGCGAACCTCGTCGCCGGTCAGGTAACGGTCTGCAAAGCCTCTTCCGATTGCCATCTTATTTTTCTCCTGAAGCAGCGCCGATCCCGCTCAGAGCGGGACCGCCGCTACTCAAACCCCGCTGTAGGCCGAAAAGCCCCCGTCAATCGGCACGATGATGCCGGTGACAAACGCTGATGCCGGCGAGAGGAGCCAGAGGACGGTGCCCAGGAGATCCTCGCCTGTCCCGAAGCGGTTCATCGGCGTGTGGCTGATGATGGCCTGCCCGCGTGGTGTCAACTCACCTGTCTTTTCGTCGTAGAGCAGAAACTTGTTCTGCACCGTCACGAAAAAGCCCGGTGCGATGGCGTTGACGCGGATCTTCGGCGAATATTCCTGCGCCATGTGCACGGCCAGCCATTGCGTGAAGTTGCTGACTCCAGCCTTGGCTGCTGAATAGGCCGGAATGCGAGTGAGCGGCCGGAACGAATTCATGGACGAAATATTGAGAATGATTCCCTTGCCCTTTTCCGCCATCAGCTTGCCGAAGACCTGACACGGAAGCATGGTTCCCAAAATGTTGAGGTCGAAAACCCAGCGCACCGCGTCGGCGGGCAAATCGAAGAATGAAAGTTTCGGGCTGGTCGTCGCCTGGGGCTTATTGCCTCCCGCAGCGTTCAGCAGGCAATCGACGGTCCCAAATTTGGCGACGACAGCCGCGGCCGCCTGGCGCAAGCTGTCAACCTCCAGGACGTTACACTGAACGGCCATCACCTGTGTGGCAAGAGGCCCCAGGCGGTCGATGATACCTTTCACGGGATCGAGGACCAGATCGAGAATCGCCACGTTGGCGCCGCACCCGGCGAGGGCGCAGGCAATGTCGCTGCCCAGCACCCCCGCGCCGCCCGTGACCACAACCGTTTGGCCCGTGAAATCATAAAAGCGCGTCAATTCTTTCAAGTCCATTCAGGATGTTCCCCCATGAGCCCGGTATGCATTGTTGGCGCCCTACCAGTCGAATTCGGCGAAGCATTGCTTCCCGTGACATCGTATCAGAGGGCGTGCGAAAAATGGAAGGCCCGAAGCGCGTCAGGCCGGATCCCGGAGCGCGCTTTGCATCGGAGCTTGCCTCCGTTTTTTCGGGAGTGATACGATGGCGGCTCGGTCATCCACCCAAGGGGCAAAGCACTGTGTCTTTCTACAAAGGGCTCAGTTTGGAAGGGAAGCGCGCGCTGGTTTTTGGCGGCACCAGCGGGCTGGGAAAATCCATGGCTGTCGGCTTCGCTCAGGCAGGGGCCGACATCGTGCCGGTCAGCCGGCGCGCCGAAGAGGTCCGCAAGACGGCGGAGGAAATCCGCCGGCTCGGCCGTCAGGCGCTGGAAATCAACGCGGATGTTCTGCGCCGCGCGGACGTGCAGTGCGTCATCGACCGCACACTCACCGAGATGGGGCGAATCGATATCCTCGTGAACTCCGTGGGGGTGAATAAGCGCATTCCGTCGCTGGACATTGAGGATAAGGACTGGGATTTCATCATGGACACCAATCTGCGCGGGACGTGGCACACCTGCCAGATGGTGGGCCGGGTAATGAAAGAGCAGCGCTACGGGCGCATCATCAACATCGCGTCGATCGTCGGCCAGGTGAGCGCGCACGAAGCCGCGCCCTACTCGGCCGCCAAGGGCGGAGTGATCCAGCTTACGCGCAGCCTGGCGGCGGAGTGGGCGAAGTACAACGTCACCGTCAACGCCATCGCGCCGGGAGTTTTCGAGACGCCGCTCAACGTCAATATCGTGAATGAGCCGGGCCGCAAAGCCTCCATCATGGCGCATACGCCCATGCGGCGGTTTGGGAACCTGGAAGAGATTAAAGGCGCGGCGATCTTTCTGGCTTCAGACAGCGCCAGCTACGTTACCGGCGAAGTCCTCGCCGTGGATGGCGGCTTTCTGGCGCAGGGCATCGGCGACGGCGTCTGAGGCAGGTACGCGTGTTTCAACTTCAGGAACATGCCGAGATCCTTCGTGGTCCCGACAAGCAACGCCGGTCCCGCTCGGAGCGGGATCAGGATGCCAGGTCCCGATTGAGCTTTCAGAATTTCCAATCGGTTGTGACGCGGACGGCGTTGCCGCGCAGCGGGCCAAGTCCCTGGGCGGTGTTGTAGTGGATATAGCCAACGCCGAAAGAGAAGTTGTCGTTCACCTTGAAGTTGAACGTGGGGCTGACAATCGAGGCGCGGGTCAGAGGCCCGCTCTTTTCGACCTTCTGCAATCCGATTCCTCCGTAGATGTCGTAGCTGACCGGCCCGGCCAGGGGGCCGTAGATCCGCCCGGTTACCAGATGCTGCTGGTACTCGCCGGGCGCAAAGAACCCTGTAAACTGGTCGCGGTTGACCCCATTGAAACCGTACACGATACCCTTGTAGCCTCCATCGAGTGAAAACCGGCTCGAACTGACAATGACGCGGTTGAAATAAGCCGCGCCTACGTGTGCATCCCGTGTGTAGCGGGTTTGTCCGGCAAGCTCGCGCGAAACGTAATGCGCGAAGGTGTATTCAAGGCGCAGCGTGGTGCGTGGGGTGAAGGTGAAATTCACGGCCGGAATGAAGCGATCCACCATGAATCCCAGCCGGACCGACGTGGGAGTGTAGGTGACGGGCATACGGTCGACGTCCAGGTCGAAGGAAAGCTTATTGTTGAAGGCGTAGGTCCAGCCCGCCAGACCTACGATATCGAAGTCCGCCGAGTGGACCAGGAGGGGAACGGCGGGCATCGAGATTTCGGTTCCCGGGCCGAAACGGATCATGCCGATCCCGCCGCGAACCGAGAACTGGTCGCTGAAGCGAGTGAGTTGCCGGTAGAGAAACATTTGAGGCGCGACGGCTCCGGTGATCCCGGTGGGAACCTGATTGCCGATCGGATCACGCGAGGGCCCGATGGGGCTGTTCGAGGGGAGCGCCGTATAGGAGAAATACGAAGTCGTGCGCGGCAGGAAGGAAAGTCCAATCGTGCCGCCATAGCTGAAGCTGCGCAAATCCTCGTTGGGGAGTCCGGAACGATCCCCGACGGAAGTCGGCGGGCCGATCTCGCGCGTGTAAGTGGCGACCGTGCTGAGCGTGATCCTCGACTCCTGGCGGATTCGCTGCCGCATGGCCGCCACGTCCGGGTTGTTGGGGAGGATGTGATCCGCGCGGTCGAGCAGTTGCAGGCTCTGTTTCTTGTGGCGGCGCGCGTGCTCGATATTGGCCAGAAGGAAGACGGCGTCGAAGTTGTTGGGCTGCGCCTGGACAAGCTGCGATGTGGCGGCGTAAGCCTGAGGCATGTTCCCCTGGTAGTAGGCGATCTGCGCCTTCCCGTAGAGGGCGGTCGGGTCGTTTGGATCCTGCTTTAACACCTCTTCGTAATTGCTGAGCGCCCCGGTCCGGTTTCCGGCGCGCATCTCCAGTTGCGCAAGCTCCGCGCGCGCTTCGCGATTCTGCGGCTGGGCCGCAAGGACGGCATTGAGCGACTGCCTTGCTCCGACGTCGTCTTTCAGGCGGATTTGAATGCGCGCGGCCTCCATTTGATAGTCCATGTTTGTGGGATTCTGTGCCAAGAGCTTCTGATAAGACGCCAGCGCCTGGTTGTCGTGTCCCGACCAAACGTACACGCGCGCCACGTTCTCAAGCGTGTCGGTGTCTTCGGGCGAATCCCGGAGAATTTCCTGATAGACCCTGATGGATTCGTCGTACTGCGTCTCGCGAGCCAAGAGCCTGGCCAATTCCTTCTTGGAGGCGCGGTCGCCCGGCTCTTGCTCGAGGACCTGCCGGTAAGCGCGGACGGCAGCGGGGAAATCGTTCATCTGCGCCAGAATGTAAGCGCGGCCCTTGAGCGCCACGAGGTCGTCAGGCTGGACGGCCAGGCGCTTGTCGAAATAAGACAGGAACTCCTGCGGCGGAGCATTCGGCGCGGGGCGTAGCGACGCCCACTTGGCCTCTTCCTCGGCGGCGGCGATGTTTTTCAACGCCACCTGGTTCTGAGAATCATTGGGCTGTTTTGCCGCAAGGGCCTGGAAGATCCTGCGCGAGGCGTCGAATTGCCCCTGCCAGAATAAGACGTAAGCTTTCCCTTGCAGCGCGTCATAGTTGTCCGGCGAAGTCTTCAGCACGTCGTCGTACCGCGCGCCCGCCTCATCGTATTTTCCGTTGGCAGCCAGGGCCACGGCCAGCCCGATTCCTGCGGTTGAGCTGCGCGGGTCCAACTGAAACGCCTTCTGGAACGGCTCGACGGCCTCGGAAGCTCGATTGGCGCGCAGCAGTGTCGAGCCCAGCTCCGTCAGAGCCTCCTGCGATTTGGGGTTCCGCTGAAGGAAATGGTTGTACTGGGTTGCGGCCTCGGAAAACTGCTGGCAGAGGACGAGCGAGCGGGCGACGCGCAGTTCCGTCGCATTATCGTTGGGATCAATTTCGAGCAGCCGGCGGCCAAAGGAAACGCTTTCCGAGCAGCGGGCCGACGTGGCGGTCGCCTCGGTCAAGGCGCGCAGGGCCATCACATCCTTGGGATCTCTCTGCAGACGCTGGCGATAGACCGCCTCGGCTCGGGCGGGTTCGCCCGCGGTGCGCGCCTCGGCCAACTCCTTCTCTTGTAGCGCGGCCTCCGCTTGTCCAAGCCCGCGGGCGATGTCGGCGTCGCGCGGGAAGCGCTGGCTGAGTTGCAGGAACAGGTCTCGCGCCTCCTGGTGCCGGCCCATCCAAAGCAGTACGAAGGCTTTGCCCGTCAAGGCCTCGCCATTGTTCGCATCCTGTTTGAGGACGCGATCGTAAAGGCGCAGGGCCTCCTCCCTTTGGTTTTGCCAGGCGGAGAGCCGAGCCAGCCCGAGGAGCGCCAGGGAATAGTCGGGATTGGACGTCAACACGATCCGATATTGCTCTTGAGCCTGGGTGTAATTCTTCTCGCGGACGTACAGATCGCCCATGCGAGCCCGCGCTTCCAGGTCTCCGGGATTGCGTTGCAGGTAGGCGTCGTAAGACTCTTTGGCTTGCGGAATGCGGTCGGCGGCAGCGTAGGCTTCGCCGGCCTTCTTCCAGGCGATGGCGAGGCCGTTGGGTCGCTGGGCCATTTTCTGGTAGAGCGCCCCGGCATCGGCGGGGCGGCCCAGTCCGACCAGGCAGAGTGCCAGGTAGTCGGCCACCTCCAGCGAGTTGGGATTGAGTTTGTGGGCCATCTCGTAGTAACTCGCGGCCTGGGCATAGCCACGCGGACCGCGCATGTAGAAGCAGTAGGCGAGGTTTTTGAGGATGTCGAAGTTGTCAGGGAAGGAGGGGAGAACCTCCTGGTAGTACTCGCGCGCGGCTTCGTAATCCCTCTGCAGAAAGAGAGTGTGGGCAGTCTGGAGGAGTTCAATAGGCGTACGCTTGCCCGAGGGTTTTTGCGCGGCCGCCTGCGCCATGGCGCGGGGCACGGCGGCGAACGCGGCCAACAGCAGGACGGCTCCGGCGGCGCGACGCAGGAATGAACCTCGCATTCCCATACGGAACAGCACTGGTATTCGAACGCTCAATGTCTCTCTCCCCTGTTCTGCAATCGAATCTTCATTGACCGGCGCCTATGGCGTTTTGGCTAGGGCCAGGTATTCCTTTGCTTCTTCATCCCCGGGGTCCTTCGCCAGGACCTTTGCGAAGAGGTCGGCGGCCGCCGCCTTGTTGCCCAGGCGGAGGTGGGCCAGGCCCATGCCGGTCAGCGCCCCCTGGTCGTCCGGGTTCTGCTCCATGACCGCCGCGAACTGTCTCTGCGCCATAATCGGCTCTTCCTTGCGAAGATAACAATATCCTTTGCCGATCAGGTTGCGCGCATTGTTGGGCTCGTTTTCCAGGCCCTGCTGGAAATCCTCCGCGGCCGAGTCGATCAAGCCGAGGCGGTAGTGCGCCCAACCTCGGAGGTTGGCAACCTCCGAGTCTTTACGGTTGAGCGGAGCCAGGATTTCGAGCGCGCGAGCGTAATTCTTGGCGTTGTATTCCTTCCAGGCTTCGTCGAGGCGCGCCACTGTCTGCCAGTAATCTTCCTGCCCCGCGGCTGACGCGGTCCAGTAACGCTTCGGGATGCCCGCCTTCGCCAGTTCCTCTCGTACCCGGCTGACGCGATACTTCCCCAGATAGCAGTGAACGTAGGCTGGGCCGTCCAGGGTCTTCAGGAACTCCACCGCCTTCTTCTGGTTCACGGCGTCGTCGGGAAAGGCCCGGCGGTCCAGCGAACTGGCCATGGGAAAGAGCTTGACGGTCATCCCGTATTTCGCCGCCAGGGCCTGCTCGCGGGCGATCAGATCCTTTTCGAAGGGCAAGCGCGGGTCGAGCAAACTGACGATGTACTTGACATGATTTTTTTTCAGCCGCTCGAACGCCGCCTCGTCCGGGTACGGACCCATGGTGATCATTGTAATCTGGGATGGCAACGCGGCCAGAGCCCAGCGGGTCAAGACGCTGTTCGGATAGAGCAAGGCGAGGTAGCCAGTTCCCCCGATCGCCGCCAGCAGGACGAGCAACGCGGGCAGAAGGACCTTGTTCTTTCGGAATTTCGCCGGGATGAGACGGTCCTTCAGAGCCATGCCTCACCTGACAGGGGAAGTCTCGCCGCCGACAGGTTTAGGTTGGCCGACCCCGCCTCTCGAGGCGACAGGAGCGGAGGGGCGCTCGGAGGCAGCGGGCGGGCCGGGCAGGGACTGGAATGCTTTGCGCAAAATAGCGAACGAGGCCTTCGGCCGCAGGCCGTAGTGGGGAGTGTCCCAGCCGACCCAGCGATACTGCTTCAAGCTCGCCATCGGCAGCGTGGCGGGGCCCGTCATGGGCGGCAAGGCGTCCGCGATGGGATGTCCCTGTTCCATAACCGGCCGCGTGCGCGCGGCATCGAGCGGCCGGTAGGAAAAAGCCGCGATCACCACACCCGGCGTCTGCGCTGTGATGACGGTCCCGTCGGGTTGCAGCCCCGCAAAGACCCGGAAGCTCGATGGGTCAGTGACGTTCAGCAGATTCCAGGGAATGCGCAGGTCGATGCAGTTCGTCTGCAGGTTGGCATTCCATTCAGCAAGCGTGTCGTACCCGGCGGCCTGGGGGTTCAGGGTGCCGTATCGCAGGATCCCGCGTTCATAGCGTTGGGGCGGGAAGTAGCGGCCGTCGCGCCCGAAGCGGCGGCGGTTGGGTTCAATGACCATCGCCTCGAAATTGCCGTTGGTTGAAAGCGTCGGGCGCCACGAGAGCCTCGGGCCCAGGGTCGTCTGCGTGGGGATCCCCGGCACGGGAAGGATCAGAAATGGATTGTAAGTGGAGGCAATCAACATCCGGCTTGCGCCAGGACCCGACAACTGGATTGCGTAAGTCATTCCCATGGGGAACCGCACCGGCGAAATAAAGGGCAGATAAGTATTGCCCGCCGTATTCGGCGAGGTCCCCAGCCCGATGAGATAGTTGACGTTCCTCCAATCGGCCACCCCGTCGTTGTCGTTGTCCAGCTTGCTGACCACCAGGCGAAGGTAGAGAAATCCCTCGTCGGCGTCCACATAGAGGGCCTTCAATTCCCGCGCCGGATCATAGCGGTCGTGCAGCGGCTGCGACAGGCCGGGCTGTGGTTTGGAGTAGAGGGGCGGGATGTTCCCCCACTCCCCGGCGGCGCCGCCCAGAAGATGCGTCGAACTCCGGCCCGGGTCGGCTGCCATCAGCCCAAAATGCTCGGCGGGGTTCATGAAGTTGGTCCAGAGAACCCGACGCTCGGGAGGGCTCTTGTAATCGCCCTCAATCCAGGAGCGGCGGAACCATTGGTCCAGCCACTCGAAAACCATTCCGCCGGCGGCCCCGGCATCGCGGACGTTGCGCGTAAAGCGGGCCAGCAACTGGCCCTGCTGCTCTTCGGTCTTCCCGCCCTCGTCGAATCCCGCCGGACTGAAGTGCCCGATGCCGATGCTGGTCGACATTCCGTAATCGGCAATGACCAGGGGGATGCCGCGATGGTTGGCCTTCAAGTCCTGCAAGTATCCGAGGAAGGGATTGCTGCCTTCGCTGTCGCGTACCGCCTGGTAGCGCGGCTCGTGATTAATGAAGTCGGGGTAATAGGGCAGAACGGTGTAGGCGGAGAAATATCCGGCGGCCAATGGCTGGCGCGCCTTCAGATGCGTGGGATCAACGGAAACACCATCATCGTCGTCGTAGGGGCCGGTCGGTGTCGGCAGCCGCTCGCCTTGCGCTCGGCGGACCGAGACTTCCTCGAGCAGCGTGCTCTCCGTGGGATGACGCATGGGATCCAGCGTGGGCCAGTTGATGAAAGCGACGGGATGCTGCCAGTTGTATTTTCCCTCTTCGTATTCCACGGCGTAATTGATCATCTGCGCGAGGAAGATCTCCGTGGGGCTGCCGGAGGGCACCTCGAGGTATTTCCCGTCGTAGCTACGCATGTCGGGATGGAGCTGATTGTTGCCGGTCACGAAATGCGACAACCAGGGCTGGCCTACCATGAAACCCGCGACCCAGGGCGAGACGTCGTAAGTGAACACGCCGCCCGAGTACCGCCCGCGCTGGGCCGCCACATCGCCCTGCCCGTGGATCACGTCGATGGCGTCGCGCAGGTCCTTCTGGCATGCCTGGTAGAAGCCCACGTTGAACATGTCGTCGCGCGGAGGGTCGGTGAACGATACTCCTTGCAGGAGCCACAGCGGAGGACGGCCTCCGGCGGTATTGAACTGGTATAAGGCGCGGTAGAAGGCCGGGGGAAGGATCGTATACGTCCGGATGGTGTTTGCCCCCAGGTCGCTGATCCGGTTCAGCCAATCGGTGTATATGGCCGAGTCCGTCACGGCTTCGGAGGCGAAATAACCGGGGAGCGCCGCGCTCAGGTCCACGCCTGCGAGATAAGTTCGCTTCCAACCCGCGCTGCCGCGCAGGGCAAAATACTCGTCTTCCACGCGCGCCGGGTAAGTGAGGGTGGCGGCGCGCTGCAAGGGCGGAATCTCGACACTGATGTTGCGGACGTCGCCTGAGGCGTTGAGCAGTTCCTTCAGATTCTTCGCCGCGACGACATTCTTCTCATCCTTTCCGAGGGCCAGCTGAAATTCCCGCGCCGCTTCGCGGTACTGCCCGGTTTCACGATAGAGCGACCCCTGGGCGACATGGTAATCGGCGCTATCCACGCCGTCCTGGCGGACCTGGTCGAGCAGGGCTTTCGCCTCCACGTACTTGCCCAGCTCGATTTCGGCGTAGGCGTACCCGAGGGAAATATCCACGACATTGGGCGAAAGGTCGTGGGCGCGGCGGAAGTTCGGCTCCTCGGCGACCGCGGCGTTTCCCAGTTTCAGATAGTTCCAGCCCATCAAGGCCAGGATCGCCGAGTCATTGGGGTCAATCTGGTGCGCCTGTTGCAGGAGTCGCAGCGATCGCTGGTAATTCCCGTTTTTGTACTCGGTGACGGCCTCGGTATAGAGCGGCCCGGTGATGGGCTTTACGTAGAACTCCCAGAGAAACGTCGCCACGATGATGATGAGCAGCGAGATGACGATCCGGTTTCTTAGTAAACGCATTGATGGAGGCCCGTTATCCTGCGCCCACGTGAGTTACCTTTTCCCAGCTGCGGAACCCTGTAATGAACCGCATCACGCCCTGGACGCGATAGAGCAGCACGACCTGGCGGTACCCGATGTTTTCCAGGACCGCGTAGATCAGAAGAATCGCCAGGTCGCGGATCCCCGGATAGCGCCGGTAGGTCAGCTCTTCCAGCAACACCGACCCGACCGAAAGGAAGGAGCCATAGACCAGGCTCAGGATTACAAAAAGCACGGCCAGCGGGACCGGAACCATCCCGAACAGAAGCGCCAGCGGGACCATGAAGTAGCCAAGGAACTCCACGACCGAGCCCAGGGCTTCGACGTAAAGGTGAAACGGAAAGCTCACCATCCCGATCACGCCGTACTTGCTGTTGAAGAGCATCTCGGAACTTTTCCAAAGGGTCTGGCAAAGTCCCATCTGCCAGCGCCGCCGTTGGCGCCCCAGCATCTTGATCTTCGCCGGGCATTCCGTCCAGCAGACGGGGTCGGAGGTGAAAACCATCTTGATTTTGCGCTTGTGGTGCGCCGCCCAGCGGTGAATCTGGACGATCAGGTCCATATCCTCGGTGACCGTGTCATGCAAGAACCCCCCGGTTTCGAGGACGGTCTCGCGATGAAAGACTGCAAAAGCGCCCGAGACAATCAGCGTGCCGCGCAGGATATCCCACCCCGTCCGCCCGAACAGGAAGCTGCGCAGGTACTCGACCACCTGGAAGCGCTCGACGGCGGTCTTGGGCAAGCCGATCGAGACCACTTTGCCGTCCTTGACCTCGCACCCGTTCAGGATGCGCACGATACCGCCACTGGCGACGGTATTCTCCGGCGAGCGGACGATGGGGCGCATCAGGCGCAGCAGGGCGTCGCGTTCCAGGATGCAATCGGCATCGAGGGTGCAGAAATACGGCGTGCGGCACATATTGATGCCCACGTTCAGGGCGTCGGGTTTGCCGCCGTTTTCCTTGCTGATGACCAGCAGGTTCGGGATCCGCGGGTTCATGTAAAAGCCCTTCACGGCCCGCGTGGCCAGCCGCGGACGGTAAATCAAATCCATCTTGACCAGCCGGAAGGAAGAGATCAGCCGCTCCATGCTCTCGTCGGTCGAGCCGTCATCAATGACGATGACTTCCAGGGCGGGGTAGTCGGTGCGAAGGATGGAACGCACCGACTCGACAATCACGTCCTGCTCGTTCCAGGCGGGGACGAGGATCGTGGCCGGCGGCGTCACCGCCGACTCGCGCAACTCGTCCAGGCCTTGATAGGTCAGCTTGCGGTTGTGCAGCCACACAGAGCCCAGCGAAATCAGCATCAGGATGGTGTAAATCCCGTTCGCCATGAAAAAGTAAGACACGATCACCACGTTGAACATATTCATGGCGTGGTAGAAAACTTGTCTCCACTCTTCCATGGACTCAGGATTCTCCTTGTTTGATCGCCGGCCGGATCGCCGTCTGGGCCAGGGTGCGAAGATTGGGATCGGTTTCCTCGGTCGCCACTTGCTGGACCCAGGCCCGGATCTGCGGGTCGAGATACCGCCCGTAGCTCATCAGGAATTTGCGTCGTAGCCGCTGGTCGGAACTGGTCTGCAGCACCGAAACCACGTAGCTGGTCTTTCCCATCTGGATCAGTTGTTCGAGAACTCTTCCCTCGTTGCCTTCCGCCTCGCCGCCGTACTGGACCAGGAGGTTGGGAATCAGCCCGGCGCGTTGCAACTCGTCGGCGATCTGCTCCTGGCTGTAGCGGTCCTGGGTGGAAAGGAAATGGGAGTTGAGCTGGTCGCTCCCCACCCGTCCGAAGACCAGCAGGGTGCGAGCCGCGGCTTCGCGCACCATCCAATGCGGGTCGGTCAGCCGCAAGGCGACCTGCGGGGCCTGGGAGAGAAACTTGCGCTTCGCCAGGGCGCGCACGGCGTGCAGCCGGACGAACCACTGCGCGTCTTCGAGCAGCGTCAGCAGCACGGGAGTCGAACGCGGATCGGCCAGATAGGAAATCACCGCGGCGGAGCGCGCCCGCACGTCGGGGTTCTCGTCAAAGCAGAGCTGGCCCACGAAGAGGTCGATGATCTCGGGCGAAAACACCTTGGCGTCCAGAACGAAATCCTCTTCCCAGGCTGCCTGCCGCTCAACCATCTCCCGGATGATGTCCGTCGCCAGGAACCGGATGCGCCGGTGCTGGTGGGTGAGCGACGATTTCAATCCTTCCGCGTGCTTGAGCGGAAAACTGATGAGCGCCGTCTTGATCGAGCGCAGCGAGAGCCGCGTCGAGGGCTTGAGGATAACCTGTTGCAGCCGCTCCACCAGGGGCTTGTAGCTCGCGGGCTCCTGGATAGCGGCCAGCGATCGCACGGCCACGGCTTGCACGTCGGGGTGTGGATCCTCGAGCGCCCTGACGAGCAGCGGCCAGCTCGCCTTGTGTTGAGTGATGCCAAGGTTGTCCGCGGCCTTGGCGCGCAGCAGGAAATGCAGCCGGCTGAAGCGGTGAAGCAACCCTTCCGGACTGGCGAAGGTGTCGCGCAGCGCGGAAAGTCCCAGTTGCCCGCTCAGTCGGCCCTGCCAGATTTTGACCAGCCCCAGGTCTTCGCACAGGCGGCGCAGGATGGGCACCTGGTCGGGCGTGGGCTTCTTTTCCAGACAGAGCTGCTCCAGCACCTGGTCGCGGTCGACTCCCGAAATCCCTTTCAACACCTCGCGCCCGCGCTCGTATTCGAGCTTCTGCGAAAGCATCGAAGCGATCACCGGGCCGTAGCGCTGGCGCAGGTCGTCCATGCGGCGGAAGTAGCGGTCCCGGCGCTGCCGCCGCGCCACCGCCAAAATGATCAGCGCGCCCGTCCCCAACAGCACGACGATGACAATCGCCAGAACGATGTCGTAGATATGTTCGATGAGTACGGGCATAGAAATTGCCCCTGCCTAAACGCGGCGGGAGGTATGCACGGCCATCCTCTCGGCGGTGACAGTAACCTCGGCGGGGCGAACCCGGTAAGGATGCTGGCCCTGCACCATGGGTATCATCTCGACCGCCGCACCGTGGCCCGCCAAGAACTTTTCGGCCAGACTTCGCCGCCGCTTGAACAGCGCACTACCGCTCAAAGCTGCCGCAACAGTTTCCTATGAGGCTTCCTTCAAGTGCCGAACGCAGGGACTACCCAGAACCAAGCGCCCGATTATAGAGCCGAACGCCGGAAAAACACCATAAAATCTTTGGCGTAACGTATCGGTTATCTAGAGAGGCGGCAGCGGCCGCGTTCTGCGCGCGGAAGGAAGTAGCGGGCGGCCAGTTTTCAAGCGAAATAACGGAGTTGTGCGACGCCCCTGGTCGCTGCGGGAGGGACGCGGATGTTCCTAGCCCGGGCGGAATGCCACAAAATCTTGGGCTGCGCCGCCGTCTCAGCGCTCGACAGGCAGGCCGGCCTTCTCCCAGGCTGCCAGGCCGTCCTGGTAGACTTTGATGTGGTCGAAGGGGAAGCCGTGGCTCAGCAGGGTGCGCCCTGCGGCGCGCCCCGCCGCGCAAATGTCGCTTCCCGAGGCCCGGCCACTCTCGTAAAGCACAATGTTGCGTTCTTTCGGCAATTCGCTCAGGCGCGCCGCGATCTTGTCCGCTGGAATATTGACGGCTTTGGGAATACGTCCGGTCTTAAACTCCTTGGGGTCGCGAACGTCCACGAAAACTGTCTTGCCGCCATCACCGAAGAGTTGTTTTACCTCGGGCGTATGAATGAGCGCGGGTTGCTGCTTGAGGGCGTCGGCCTCACTGCATCCGGCGGCGTCGCTCTGGAACTGTCCGAAGGCGCCGGGATTGCCGAAGCCTCCCGCTCCCAGAGAGCCTGCTCCAGGGTCTGCGGCCCCGGAGGGTTGGGAATTCGCGGCGACCGCCCGCGGCGCACCAGCGGCTGCGGCGCGCTCCTGTTCGAGCAACTGGGGAAATTGCTTCGGGTCGAGGGCGCCAATAATTCTCTGCCGCCCGACGAAGAAGGTGGGCGTACGGTCGACGCCCAGCGCGTGCGCATCCTCCACGTCGCGCTGGATGCGAGGCAGGGTCGCGCCGCTCCGGAGGCATTGCGTGAATCGGGGCACGTCGAGCCCCAACTCCCCGGCATAGTCAATCAGGGCCGGCTCGCTGAGGTCCAGTTGCTTGGCGTAGAGCTTATCCACGGCCTCCCAGAATTTGCCCTGGTCGGCCGCGCACTCACTGGCCTGAGCGGCCTTCAAGGCGAAGATGTGAATTCGCTCCAGAGGAAATTGCCGGAAAACAAAACGTACCTGGTCGCCGTATTGCTGGCGGATTTCCCGCACACCTTCTTCCGCGCGGCCGCAGGCCGGACACTCGAAGTCGCCGAACTCCACCACCGTCACCGGCGCCGCGAGATTGCCGGTCATGTGACTGTCGGGGCGAACCAGGCGCTCCCGGAGTACCTCGGGGGCGGCGATGTTCGGCGGAGGCGGAGTTCCGGAGCGGGCCAGCAGAATGAACGCCGGGGTGCCAATCACTACGGAGGCAACGCATACCGCCGCGTGCCGCCGCAAGGTGGCCAGTGCATCCGATGCCTCCGGCAAGGCAACCGGTCGCAGGAGGTCAAACACGGCGAGAGCAAAGATGAGCGTGACGGCAATGGCCGAGACGACGCACCAGGCGCACCAGGCGTGCAACACGAACGCTTCGACGCCCGTCAAATAGAGCGAAAACAAGAAACCCAGGCCGCTGATCCCCGCGACGGCCCAGCGCCCCCAGCGTGCGAGGGTGGCCGAGAGCAGGGGCTCGGCGAAAATCAGGACCAGCAACGCCGCGTACATCACGACGCCGAACACCGGCATGGGAATGCCCGCCGGGTAGGCGAAGACGCTGGCGCGCACCTCGTCGCAGCCGCTCCCCAGACACACCATGGGCCGCGAAGGCGACGCGTACACCCACCAAAGATAGGAGGAGTCAAACAGCCCGACGAGGCTCAGCGCCAGGAGCAGGGTTTTTCGCATCACCGAATTATTGTACAACGCCCGGTGCGCGGGTGGGGAACCTTCCCGCCTCGCCGCCGCTGCGCGTCGGATGGGGAGCCTATGGCGCCGGACAAGCGCCGACCTTACATCCAAGCTATGTGCCAGATTTGGGCAGAGTTTTCCCTCGGCAAGAGGCTAGAATCGTGATAGTAGTGGCAGAGTTGTAGGCTCAGGGTTGGGGGCGAATGGCCGCGGGGCGCGCGCATCAGGAACGGAGGGCCGGCGGGAGCAGTCCGATGGGACATTTTGCCCGCGACAAACGGCTGCACGCGGGAAAAATAAGGTTACGTCAAAAAGACCGGAACGATGCCGGAATGTAACAGATAATAAATCACTTAGCAGAAAAAGCCGGAATCTTACAGATACCAAAGAAACTTACGCACAAAACCTCCATGATCGCACCCAGGGTTTCGGCTCGAAACCGCGAGGTTGACCACGCCTGCGCATTGCGGTCCTCTCGCCGCCACGGGCCGAGGCGCAACCTCGCCCTGGAGGCCAGAGGGTAAGGCTATTCAATCGTGGAGCTGAATTGCACGTCGGGGGTCTGGCGTTCTTCGGCGGCCATCTCGAAATACTCGCGGGTGTAGAAATTGAACAGCCCGGCGACGAGGTTGGAGGGGAACTGGGCGATGCGCGTATTGAGGTCGCGCACCACGGCGTTGTAGTACCGCCGCGCCAGTTGGATTGTGTCCTCGACGCGGCTGATCTCGTTCTGGAGCTCGAGGAAATTCCCGGCGGCGCGGAGCTGGGGATAGTTTTCGGCAACCGCGAAGAGCGAGCGGAGCGCCTGGTTCAGCGAGTCTTCGGCGCGGGCGGCCGCGGCTGGGCCGCTTGCCGCAGCAGCACGCGCCCGCGCCTCGGTGACGCGCTCGAAAGTGGTGCGTTCGTGCGCGGCATAGCCCTTCACGGTCTCCACGAGATTGGGAATCAGGTCGTGCCGGCGTTTGAGCTGGACGTCGATGTCGGCCCAGGCGGCATCCCCCTGGACGCGCAGCTTCACCAGACGGTTATAGGTGATGACGACGTAGGCGAAGATGAGAAGCAGCAGAAGTCCGATGGCGTAGAGCATCGCACTCCCTTTCGACTGAAGCGTGGCCTTGGCGATGGGTGCTTGCGAACCGGCGGCCTCACTATACGCGAGGCGGCCCGCCCTGTAAAGGGCAGCGGACGGAAGAGTCTGCGGGTTTGACCCTTTCGGCGCTTCGTCGTGACCCGGGGTCGTACCTTCCCAGGCAGGATTGAATTCGCTCCACAATTGCGGCATGATGCCTTCGCCTTCGCGCCCAGTGAGGTCGGGTCATGAAGTTCCTTATCACTGGTTCCACCGGGTTCATCGGCTCGGCCCTGGTCCGGCACCTGAGAGAAGAAGGGCATGCGGTCGTCCCGCTCTTGCGCACGCGAGTGCGCCCCGGAGAAAAAGGAATCCTCTGGGATATCCAGAGCGGGACACTGGACCCTCGGGCGGTGGAAGGATTTGACGTCGTCGTCCATCTGGCGGGAGAGAGTATCGGAGCCGGGCGATGGACGCTCACTCGCAAGGCCACCCTCCGTCACAGTCGCGTCAAGGGCACCCGCCTGCTTGCCGAAACCCTGGCCAGCTTGGCGCACCCTCCCAAAGTTCTGGTTTGCGCATCCGCGATGGGTTTCTACGGAGACCGAGGCGACGAGATTCTGACGGAAGAGAGTTCCGCGGGAACGGGTTTTCTCGCCGAACTCTGTCAGGAGTGGGAAGCGGCGTCGGAACCTGCGGCGGAGAAGGGAATTCGCGTCACGCGCCTGCGCATCGGCTTGGTACTGGGCGCGGAGGGCGGAGCGCTCAAGCAGATGCTTCCGCCGTTCCGCTTCGGCGTAGGCGGGAGGCTCGGGAGCGGAAGACAATTCATGAGCTGGATCGCGCTCGACGATCTTGTTGCCGTCATCGAGCACGCCGTCACTCACGACTCGCTCGCGGGCGCCGTGAACGCCGCCGCCCCGAATCCGGTCACCAATCGCGAATTCACAACAGCCCTGGGCCGCGTGCTCGACCGTCCAACTATTTTTCCTGTTCCTTCCCTTGCCGTGCGAATCCTTTTCGGCGAGATGGGCGACGCGTTACTCCTCTCCAGCGCACGGCTCGCGCCGGCACGCCTCCTTGCCAGCGGATTTCAATTCCGCTACCCCGAGCTCGAAGCCGCTCTGCGGCACGCGCTCCACAAGCCCGCCATATGACCCGACTCGGGCGCGCTCCCAAGGCATGGACTGGGGACGAGTCCGTGTTCTCGATTGGATGACGGGTAAGGCACCCGTTGTTGAGCGTGGGTCCCGGCTTCGGGCTTCCGGAATCGGTTCTTCTCACTTTGCGAAGTAGGGAGGAGATGAGACCGGGAGCTGCGGAATCTGGCCGCCGGGCCTGCGGATCGAAACCTCGTCGAAGAGCAGCGAGGGGACGGCGACCGAGACGATGGAAGCGCCGCCTTCGCCCTGCGCCATCTCGAAAAGCGCCATGGTTTGGAACATCCCCATGGTGCGGGCAATGAACGGGGCGCTATAGACGGCGGGGGTGTCGGACGCCGCCACGATGTCCCGGAAAGTCGCGGCGCCGATCTGCGTGAGTTCAAGATTGCGAATCAGTTCTTCGTGGCCGTCGAGGAAGAGCTTGTAAGCCTCGGTGGGATTGTCGACGCGCTCGTCGTTTCTCCCGCGCTGCATGAACATGGCGCCCACGTCCTCCGGTGAGGCCTTGAGCGCGGGGTTCCCGAGCCGGCGGATGACGATTCCGAACTCCTTGCCGCGCTGCTTGAGCATTTGGATGAAGCGCTCTCGCAACGCCGCCTCGCTCAGGCCGCCCGTGGCGGTCACGATGAGGTTGCTCGGAAGGATGCCAGCCCCGCGTCGATTGCCCGTGCTGTGCTCGATTCCTGAAACGGGGCTGCGAGTGGTCAGCAAGGTCTTGAGAATGCCGTGGTCGACCAGGATATTCTCTCTCGCGCGCACGCCCTCGTCGTCCACCACGTAGTGCACGGCCAAGGGAGCATTGCGGTATTCGGTCAGCGTGGGGTTGTCTGCGACGCTCAACGCGTCAGGAAGCACGCGCGAACCCAGCTTGTCTAAGAACGGATTTTCCAGGCTCGCCAGGAAGGTTTCCACCTGCGGATTATCCGCGATGGGTAAACGGGCCGCCAGAAGGCGCGGCGCGAAGAGCTGGCAGAAGAGCTCCGCAGCGGCCTGGCCCTCGAAAAGCACGGGTCCCGTATACCGGTCGAGTCTGGGCGCATTTCGCAGGCGCTCCAGGCGCTCGCCCATCTCGCGGATGCGAGCCGCGAAGTCCGCGGTGGAGGGAAGGTCGCTTCGCGAGCGCCCGAAGACGCTGATGAATTCCTGAATCGGAGCGCCATCCGCAGCCTGGGTGCCCGCCAGCGCCATCAGGCTTATCGAGGGCGTGACGCGTGTGAACGAAGTTCCCTCGCTGTTCAAGTAGTAGGTGTGGATGGTACCGGCGCGGAGTCGCACCGTCGAAATATAGGCCGCGGGCAACTCTCTGAAAGCCGCCGAGAGTTGCTTGACGGTTCGGTCGGCTTCGTCCTGAGTCACGGCAACGTTGGGCTCGTCCTCGGTGAGGCTGCCGGGCTGTTCCTTGCTGAAGTCGGGCAGTTGCTCGGATTGTGTCCGATTGCGCATCGCGGCGCGCTTGCGGGCGATATCCTCGAGAGCCTTCTTGTAGGCGCTGTCAGTGGCCAGCCAGATCTGGCGGCGAATTTCCCGGTAATCGTCGTCGAGAGGGACGGTCAGCGTCCCGCCGAAGAGGCGGGTCACGCCGGCAGGGCCGGAGGGCATCGAAAAGAAATTGGTGTTATCCAGAGCGTAGTCGCCGACGCGAACCTCGACCGTGAGCAGGCGAACGTGATTCGCCTCGCTGGCGGTAAGGCTGCCGAAAGTCGCGGAGGCCGCCACGGTTTCGCCATCCTGCACCGTGTAGGCGATGAAGTAGGGCCGGTCGAGATCGTTCAGTCGGAGCTTCTGCATCGACCGCTCGAGCTCGTCCTTCATCGCTTGGCGAATGACGTCGTCGGCGGCTCCGAGCGGGGCGGCCGCGGCCAGCAGAACCATGGCGGCGCAAAACGGCACGAGCCTTGGGAGCCTTGCGGACCAGCCGGCAGCCAGCCTCATCGCCCGCCCTCCTGGAATGGCGGAGGCAGCAAGGGCGGCCGCTCCTGCGACTTCTCCTTCTTCTGCACTTCGATCTGCTCCACCAGGATTTCCGGCGACGCCGCGGCCACCGGCACGCTTCCCGACTCAGCGCCGCAGATGCCATTGAAAACCCCGACCTGGTCGCTTGCCGCCGCAATCTTGCTGAAGGCCGTCAGCGGGGTGCCGATCAGGTCCACGCCTCGGACCAACTCCTCGCGGCCGTCGGGATAAATACGGTACACGATGATGGGCAGCACGTTGAAGGCATTGGGAATTGTCCGCTGGGTGATGGTGAATCCGCCCTGGATATCCTCGAAGTAGAGTCCAAACGGCTTGTTGGCCTTCTTGACCTCCTCGATTAGCCGCTGCTTGAGCGCCGCATGGGTGAGAGGTTTACTGACCTCAACGATCAGGTTCGACTGCCGCGCTACCGGCGGGTAACCCTGCTGGCGGCGGCCGTGGCCGTTCGAGTGCGGAAAGCCTTCGATGGGCGAACGCGACATCAGGAAGTTCTTGAATACCCCGCGCTCGACCACCGTCACGGGGCGAGCCCGCACACCTTCGTTGTCAAAGTGGTAGGAGCCGACCAATTCGGTCTTGCCGAGGTGGCGCAGGGTGGGGTCGGAGATGACGGTGAAGTTATCGGGCAGCATCTTTTCGCCCACCTTCTTCTTGAACGTCTGGCCTTCTTCCTCTTCCTTCTGCCGGTGCCCCTCGATGCGGTGGCCGAAGACTTCGTGGAAAAAGACCGCGCTGGCTCGACCCGAGAGGATCGCCGGTCCCGTATACGGGTCAACGATGGGCGCGGAGCGGAGCGCCTGCAGATCCTGGATCATTTTCTCGACGGCCTTGAGGACCGTGGCATCGTCGGGCAAACCCTGGGGCGTGAAGGACGCGTAAGACTCATAGCGCGGCAATTCCATGCCGTCGTCGGACTTCGTAAAGGCATAGATGATCAGGCGGTAGAAGACCTGCGAGACTTGGATTTCGGACCCGTCGCTGTTGGTGTACCACCGGGTCTCGCGGTCGGCGGTGAAGTTGGCCTGACCTTCGTAGATGTTGCCGTAGCGCGCGAAGGGGGCGGTGTACTTGCGGATCTTTGCTTCCCATTCGCCGCGGTCGACGCCCATCGCCGGGATGGGATCGAGCTGCTTCTCCGCCGCTTCACGCGAGAAGTCATCCGATTTGTCTTCCTGCTCGACCTTGACCTCGACGTTGGTCTTGACTTTGGTGAGCTGCTCAACGGCGCGCTTGTATTTCTTGTCGGTGTAATACCAGAGCACGCTGCGGAGAGCGTCAGGGTCGTCCTCCATGGGCACTTCGATGTAGGAAAAGCGATCGAAGCCCCCGCCGAAATCCCCGCGAATGCTGTGGGTATTGTCGAGCTTGTAGTCGCCCACGCGCAGGTCGATATCGAGCTGGCGATGCCGGTTCTCACCGCTCGATTCCAGCTTTCCGAACGATCCGGTTACGGCGATAACCGCGTCTTCGGTGATCTCGTAGCTGAGGAAATAGGGAGGAGTCGACTGGCCCTTCAGGGTCTGCATGGAACGCGCGAGCTCGGCCTTCATCGCCTCGAGCACGCGCGGAGTCTTCTGCTCCTGCGCCGGAGCAACAGCGGCGGCTATGAACAGTAGGACGATAACCCTGCAAACGATGCTGCGGCGCAAGCTCGGTTTTTCTCCTGGAGCTTTGATGCGAGAAGCCGTCCGGCGAGTTTCTCGGCTGGCAAAACCCCGAACCGCCATCCTACGCGAGGGTGCCAATAGCGTCAATGGCATTTGGGGCCCCGAACGGCGGGGCTGGTCCGTGCCGCACGCTACTTCGCGGCGGCAAGCATTTGATCCACTTGCTTTTGCCAGGAGACGGGGGAGGCATGGAGGGCGCGGCCGAGGAACGACGCGCGCAGGCGGCGCAGGTCGGGGAGCTTGCGGCAGGCAATGGCGTAGCGGCGATAGCGCGGCTGCATTTCCAGTTTATCGTCAGAGAGGTAGATCGGCTCGCGGCGGAAGTTCAGCAGGACAAGCGCGCGATTGAGCTGCTGAATCGCCGCCTCCACCGCGGCAGGGGCCTTTGCGGAATCCGCAAGGCTGCCCGCCTGCTCGGGCGGGAGCAGTCGGAAGAAGTAAGTCGCTCGGCCGGACTTCGACGTTGCCTCCCAGGCCACAAGATTGCCGGGTTGCGCCGCGCCAGCCGTTGTGGCCAAGGGGAAGAAGAACCAATGGAGGATCGGCTGTTCTTCGTTTTGGTCGCCCGCAGTTTTTTCAGCAGCCTCTTCGGCTGAGTCCTCCGGTTCGAAGGCTTCCGTGCTGGCCCCTGATTCTTCAGCTGCAGCCGGTTCTTTTATTTCCGGCCCGCTGGCTTCCTCCTGCTTGCGAATCAGCTTGAAGCCTGTATAGAGGAAGCCTGCCGGCACGCGCTTCATCAAGGCGTCAAAGTACGGCCTCAATTTTGCGTCCACGATATTCTCGGTCAGCGCCTGCTCGATCCTGGGATGGACGGCTTGGAGTTTCGCGAGCGGGGCGGCGCGTCCTTCTTTCATCACCTCCGCCGCGGATTGGAACTGGTCAGGCGAGAGAAACGGAAAGAGTTTGTGAACCGTCAGGGCGGAATTCTCCGTCAACTGGGCCGTTGCTTCACGCAGGCGCTCGACGAATTCGCGTGTGCGCTTGGCGAGTTTGGTGACCAAGAGGCGCTCCCCGGAGGCTTCGAGGATTACCGCATAACCTGCCTCATCAAAGCGGAGGGAGTCAATTTCCGCCAGGCGCCACTGGAAGCCGGTTGCGGCAGCGGGCAGCACCGCGAGGTTCGATTTGTAGAGGCGAAATTCCGCTGGGCTGGTGAACGCCCGCCCGGGCGATTCGAGTTGCGCCACGCCTTCGAAACGGGTCAACTCCTCCAGGTCTTCGAGCAGGAGGCATTGGACCAGCCGCGCGCGGTAGGCGTCCAGAAGGTCGTGGGTCAGATTCTGAAAGGACTTGCCAAACTGATGGAGCAGGATTTTCTTCCCAGTGTAGAGGGTGAGGGTCAGCTCGTATTCCCCGGCCGCGAAGGAATCGATATCGCCTAGGTCGAACACGATGGGTGCCCCGGCCTGCGGGACCAGAGTCAGGGTCTCCGCTTCAAAGCTGACCTGGCATGGCCCCGACTGCGTCGCGGTGCCGTCGGTATTGAGGTACCGGAATTTGCCGGAAAAGGAAGGCATAGACGATGGTTTCTCACAGACGGCATGTCATCCTGAGCGGAGCGAAGGAGCTCGGTAGTTGCCTCCCTAAATGCGGGGATTCTTCGCTTCGCTCAGGGCGACAGGCGTTCGGCGGGGCATTCTCAGCCCACCTTGTTGCCGCATTCCGGACAGAACTTGGTTCCCGCTTCAAATTTCGTGCCGCAGCGCGAGCATTCGTTCTTGGGGCGGAGAGGCTTCCCACACTCGGGGCAAAACTTCGCGCCTTGCGTGCGAGCACCGCAACTCGGGCAAAGCGCGGCGGCCTCGCTGGTCACGTCGATATCCTTGGTAAAGTCCTGCTTGCGGACTTTCTCCTGGAGTTGTTCCACGGTGGCTTGCGCCTGGGCGGCGGCGAGCTCGGTTTCGACGTTGGGCGCGCAGCCGTAACACAGCCCGCGCTTCTGGTTCCAGCAAGTCGTCAGGCAAACCCAATGCGAACACTTCGGGCAGAGGCGGAAGTTGGGTTTGGCCGCCTCGACGGCATCGCGGAAAGCCTTGTCGTGTCCGGGGCCTCGGACGGCCCGTTCGATTTCGTAAGTACTGCTCCCGACACGGCCGAGAACCCCGCCCAGAAGGCTGCCGGCGGTTCGCAAGGCTCCGGTGGCGAAGCCGGCGATGGACGTGTCAAATTCCGACATGAAGCCATTACCGCACCGGTCACAGAAGAACTCGAACTGGTAACCTTTGTCGGTTGAGTGATCAGTGTGATTCTTGGTGAATTGGATCAGGGCCATTGTCGGCCTCCCCTTCGCATGGTCGGGAATTCGAAAAGGCAGGGGATTCTAACTCAGGTGGATAAAAGAAGGGAAGAACGCTGAAGGCTGATGACTCTTCAGTGAATAGAAGCTCGAAACGGTGGCCGGCAATACATCACCCTCTACGACCTACTACCAGCCGCTCCCGCCGAAGTGGAAGGCCGGAATCCACCGACAAACTGTCGGAGTCCGGGGACTCTTGACACTGTGCTTTGAGCCCGGCTGTATGACGGATGTCATTCCGGGCACGGGAATTGCTATGAGAGGATTGAGGTGGTTCAAAAGCACCGGGGGCGAGGATGTGTGTCAGTGCGCCCCCCATTGACGAACCATCGGGGAGGCGTCATGCGAGCAAAATGTCTCTTTTGGCTCCTAGCGTTGGCAATTGTGGTGGGGGCCGTCTGGGCGCAAGAGCAGAAGCCGCCAGCGGAGGACAAGAGTGCTCCGGCGGCAACTGCGGCTCCACCCGCGACGCCCCATCCGCCCAGGGTGACTCCCGAGGACGCAGCGCGCAAGAATCCCATTAAATTCACTACGTTATCGGTCGAACGGGGGGCGAAGCTGTATCGCACTCAATGTGCCATGTGCCATGGAGAGAAGGGGGACGGCAAAGGCGATATGGTGGCGGAAATGAAGATGAGTCCCCCTGACTTCACCAAACCCGAAACGCTCAAGGATCGGACGGATGGGGCTCTCTTTGCCTTAATCGGAGCCGGATCCGAAGTTATGCCCAGCCAAGGGACACGGATGACGGACACGCACAAGTGGAACCTGGTGAACTTCCTCAGGTCACTCAGCGGGAAACCGCCGGAGAGGGCAACGGGAAAGGAGCCTGAGGAAAACATCATTCTGGTCCCTCAGGACGAGAAGAAGTAGCCCCTACGCGTCGCTAAGGGTAGGGCTGTCCTCAGACACAACCCCCTCCACGCCGGAACGCCGCCCGAGCCGAGCCCCCACTTCAGCGTGTGGCGAGTTTCTTGGCCAGCGTAATCAGCACCTGGCGATCGGACTCCGCGATCCGATCCAGATGGGTCCTCAGTTTGAGCAGAAAGCGGGCGTCAGCACCGTCCTTGCCTTCATCCTGGGCCAACTCTTCCAAAGTCCGGCGTGAACCCAAGTTAGGTGTCGGGGGCGGTTCATCGCCGTTATAAAAGAGCTGGTAGAGGGGTAGGCTTAGAGCGGTAGCGTACTTTTCCAAGGTGTCGAGCGAAGGGACGGTATGCCCGTTTTCCACCCGGGAGGTGTAGCACCTGAGCAATCCTGTCAGTTTTTCAACGTCTCCCTGGGAAAGCCCCTTCTGTTCGCGGAGTTGCCGGATACGAGCGCCGATAGCCATATTGTTTGCTCCCTTGTTTTCTTGTTTACCCATTGGAGTTGTCAACGTCGTCATGGTGGGCCTGATTCTCTTCGTGATGAACGGAGAGCGCAACGGCACTTTGGTTCCACCGCCCCGGCACTTTGGTGTCAGTTGAATATTAGTAATCGAGCTAGGAGGGGGAATTCTCCAAAGGGTTAATACTTCCGCCCGTCAAAATGGCGCGCGGAGGGGGTGACCTGGATGATCTGTTACGGGAGCAGGCGGGAAGAGGGTCTGCCTATTTTCCCAGCACCATACTGAGAAGCGCCATGCGGACGTACAGCCCGTTTTGGGCCTGGCGGAAGTAGGCGGCGCGCGGGTCCGCGTCGACTTCCATGGTGATTTCATCGAGGCGAGGCAGCGGGTGCATGATGATGGATTTCGGCTTCATCAACTGCAGGGTCTGCGCGTTGATGACGTACACTCCCCGGCATTTTTCGTAGTCGGCGATCCGGTCCCCGAAGCGCTCCTTCTGGACGCGCGTTTGGTACACGACCTCGACTTCCGGAAGGACCTTGTCAAGAACCGATTCTTCGACAAACCAGACATTCCGCTCGCGCAGGTGCTCCAGGATATCTTCCTTCATCTTCAGGGGCGGCGGGGCGACAAAGTACATCTTCACGTCACGGAACTTGCTCAGCAAATAGGCGAGCGAGCGGACGGTGCGGCCGTTGGCCAGGTCGCCGACCATGGCGATGCGCAGGCCGTCGATCGCTCCGATCTCTTTGCGAATCGTGTAAAGGTCGAGCAGCGCCTGGGTAGGATGCTGGCCGGCGCCGTCTCCGGCGTTGATGATGGGGACGCGGCTGACCGCCGCGGCGCGCCGCGCCGACCCCACTTCCTTGTGCCGGATGACGATCACATCGGCGTAGCCATTGAGGATGCGGATGGTGTCTTCAAGAGTCTCGCCCTTGGCGGCAGAGGAGAATTCCCCGGCGTTCTCGGTGGAGATCACATTCCCGCCCAGCCGGCGCATCGCCGTCTCGAATGAGAAGCGCGTGCGCGTCGAGGGCTCGTAAAAAAGCGTGGCCATGATGCGGTTGTGATAATCGGTGATTCCTCCGCGCGCGACGACCTGTTCCATCTCCTCGGCGACTTCAAAGAGCTTCTGCATGGTCGGGACATCAAACTGCTGGGCTTCGATGACATGATGAAGGCTCAAGGGGTACTCCTCCTTCGACGATGCGGGTCAAAAGTTCAGGGTTCAGAGTTTCGGGTCCAGAAAGCCAGACAACGCTGACCGGCCTGGACTCTTGACCCTCAACTCTCAACGTTCTCCTGCCAACTGTCAACTGCAGACTGTCAACCGCGCCTGGGACTTTCCGTCCCTGGGTTGAACTTCGAAGTCGCTTCGCGTGGACAGCATTCCGCAGTCCAAACACTCCGCGCCCGGGATCCCAACTCGGGCCGGAGTGGATTCCGGACCTAATCTTTCTGCTTCTTACCGCCGATAGTACATCAGCGGGGGGAATCAACCGGCCAGTAGTGAGAACCCCGCGCGCTATTTCCATACCAGCGCGGGTGGGGGGAGATAAGTGCCAGCCGTTTCGTTGAAGAGAATAAGGCCGATGATGACGGGGAGGAGGGGCTATGCGCTGGTCTTCGGCCTTCTGCTGGTTACGGCGGTGGCCGTGGAACTCCTTTCCCTCCGGAGTCGTTACCGCGCCACGTTGGCCCACTGGGAAGCCCGGCAATCCAGCATCGCCGACGATCGCGCCCGCATGGTGTCCGACTGGCTGAAGGAACGGCAAGCTGACACCGAAGCGCTGGCAAGCCGGGTCTCCGTGGTCGTGGCGCTTCGGGCGCGACCCGGCGGGCCGCCAACAACCTCGAAGTTGACGCGGGAACTCACCCTCAGCCTCGATGGCTTCGCGCATGCCTACGAGTACCCGGGCGTTTATGTGCTCGACCTTCAGGGTCGAGTTGTGGGGCGATCCAGCCGGGCGCCCGAACTCGACGCCCAGGCAACCGAGGCTTGCCGGATCACCGCGCGCAGCGGCGAACCTCAGAGTGAATTGCTGGGCGATGTTCCGGACCGCCGGCGCTTTTTTTTCACTTACCCCGTATCCGCGAAAGAGGCAATCGCCTCCCCCATGCCACGGGCTCCGCATATTTTGGGAGTTGTTGCGATCCTCGCGAACCCCGCCCGCACCCTCTTTCCCCAACTGATGACCGAAACCGTCCCCACGCGCACGGGGGAGGTGATGCTCGTGCGGCGTGCAGGGAGCGAAGTCGAGTACATCGCTCCGCTGCGCCACATCGCGATAGGGGCGACAGGCCTGCGGCGCCCATATCACGAGGCTCTGGCTTCCGCCGCGGCATTCGATGGCCGGGAAGCCTTTGGGGAGTTTCGGGACTATCGCGGTGTTTCCGTCCTGGCCGCCACCCGGCGTATCCCCGCCACCGGATGGGGATTGGTCTGCAAGGTTGATCGCGACGAGGCCCTGGGGGACTTTTATCGCATGGCATGGGTCGAGGGTTTGACGGCTTTGCTGGTAATCGCTGCCTTGGGCGGGCTGCTCGTCGCCCACCAGCGTTACGCCGCCGCTCTGGCAAGCAAGGGGGAACAAGAGAGATTCCGGGCGTTGGTGCAGGCCAGCGCACAAGTTGTCTGGACCACCAACCCGCAGGGTGAAGTTGAGGATATGCCCGCCTGGAGGGCGTTTACCGGGCAGACCGTCGAGGAAGTGCGCGGGTGGGGCTGGGCGACCGCCTTGCATCCCGACGATCGCGAACCAACCACGGCAATCTGGAGGGAGGCGCTCGAGGCCCGCTCGCTCTATGACACGGAATACCGCATCCGGCGTAAGGATGGCGAGTACCGTTACTTCAGCGCGCGCGGAGTTCCGGTTCTGGAACCTGATGGCGGCATCCGCGAGTGGGTAGGATTCTGCGCCGACATTCATGATCGGAAGATGGCGGAGCAAGAACTGCGCCGGCTGAACCGCGCTCTGCGCACGCTGAGCGAATGCAATCAGGCCATGGTGCGGGCGCGGGAGGAGTCGGAACTGCTCGCGAGCGTCTGCCGCATTCTGGTGGACGACGGCGGATACCGTCTGGCCTGGGTCGGCTATGTGGAGCACGACGAGGAAAAGTCAGTTCGTCCCATGGGATGGGCCGGCCACGAAGACGGCTATCTCGCCTTGGTCAATGCTAGTTGGGCAGATAACG
Source organism: Terriglobia bacterium (assembly GCA_041946825.1). Lineage (GTDB taxonomy): Bacteria > Acidobacteriota > Terriglobia > UBA7540 > UBA7540 > CAZTHM01. The sequence continues at coordinate 58,422 of JBHGBD010000028.1, forward strand.
ACCGCGGCCAGGGCCCAACCGGAACGGCCATTCGGAGTGGCCAGACGCAGGTGGCTCGGAACCTTCGTGAAGATCCGCAGTTCGCCCCCTGGCGGGAAGAAGCGATTCGCCGCGGTTACGCCTCGTCGATCGCGCTCCCGCTCGTTCAGAACGGTCAGCCGTTCGGGGCGCTGATGCTTTACTCGCCCACGGTGAATGCCTTCGATGATGAGGAGGTTCGGCTTCTCACCGAACTGGCGCGCGATCTGGAGTACGGCATCCAGGCCCTGCGGACGCGCGCCGAGCGCGCACGCGCCCAGGACGAACTCCAGCGGGCTAACGCCTACAACCGCAGCCTGATTGAGGCCAGCCTGGACCCGCTGGTTACGATCAGCCCGGAAGGGAAAATCACGGACGTGAATAGCGGCACCGAAAGGGCGACAGGGTGCTCCCGAACAGAACTGATCGGCACGGATTTCTCCAATTACTTCACCCACCCCACGCGGGCGCGCGCGGGCTACGAGCAGGTTTTCCGCGAAGGCTCGGTCGAGGACTACGAGTTGGACATCCGCCACCGCGACGGACATACGACGCCGGTGCTCTACAACGCCACGGTCTATCGGGACGATGCGGGCGAAGTAATGGGGGTATTTGCCGCTGCCCGCGACATTGCCGAGCGCAAGCGGGTTGAGGAGGAACTGCGGCTCAGCCGCGAGCGCCTTGTCCTGGCGTTTCGAGCCGGACAGTCGGGGAGTTTCGAGTGGGATATTCAGAAGAACGCGAACGTCTGGTCGCCCGAAATCGAGGAACTCTACGGCGTCGCGCCGGGGGAATTCGGCGGGACATTTGAGGCTTGGGAAAAGCTGGTGCTCCCCGAAGACATGGAGGCAGCGAGGCGTATGGCGGTGGCGGCCCTCCAGAGCGGGGAACTCATCGGCGAGTGGCGCGTGCGGCGCGCCAGCGACGGGGAAATCCGCTGGCTCACAGCGCGGGGCAAGGTCTTCTTTGACGGAGCCGGCCGGCCGACGCGGATGATCGGCATCAACGTGGACATCACCGACCGCAAACGGGCCGAGGAAGCCTTGCGGAAGCTGAACGAAACGCTCGAGAAGCGGGTGCGCGAACGAACCGCCGAACTCGAAGCCACCAACAAGGACCTCGAAGCCTTTACCTACTCCGTCTCTCATGATTTGCGTTCGCCCCTGCGCCACGTGGACGGCTTCTCGAGGCTTTTAGTCGAAGACTTCGGCGCCCAGCTTCCCCCCGAAGCCCGCCACTACCTCGAGCGCATACAAAGCGGGACGCGGCAGATGGGCCAGCTTGTCGATGATCTGCTGAACCTTTCGCGCATCGGCCGCCAGGAGCTGAGGTTGCAAATCACGGGCCTGGGCTCGCTGGCAGACGAAGTGATTGGTGAGCTCAAGAACGAGAATCGGGGACGCCAGATCGAATGGAAGGTTGCCTCGCTGCCATTCGTCGAGTGCGACCCAAGCCTGATGAAGCAGGTCTTCGCGAATCTGCTCTCCAATGCCGTGAAGTTCACTCGGCCACGGAAGAGCGCGGTTATCGAAGTGGGCGCCGAACGAGGGGAAGGCTCGCCGGTGGTCTTCGTGCGCGATAACGGGGTCGGGTTCAGCATGAAATATGCCGATAAGCTTTTTGGCGTCTTCCAGCGCCTGCACCGCCCGGAGGAATTCGAGGGGACGGGCGTCGGCCTGGCCACCGTCCAGCGGATCATCACCAAGCACCACGGGCGCGTCTGGGCGGAGGCGGGGCTCGACCAGGGGGCGACGTTTTACTTCTCGCTCGAAGAGGCAGGCCAGACGAGACCACGGGCAGGAAAACTCCAGGAGGAACATCATGCCTGAACACATCGTGGAAATTCTCCTTGTCGAAGACAATCCCGCCGACATCGAGTTGACCCTCCACGCGCTGCGCAAGGAGAAGCTTGCTAACAACATCGAGGTTGTGGCGGACGGGGAAGAGGCGCTGGATTTTCTTTTCTGCCGCAACCGGTTCTCCAACCGCAGCTTCGACCGCCCACCCCGCCTCGTGCTCCTGGACCTGAAGCTCCCCAAGGTGGATGGCATGGAAGTCCTCCGCGCGGTCAAGTCCGACCCGCGGACGCACGCGATTCCCGTGGTGATTCTCACCGCCTCGAAAGAGGAGAAGGACTTGGTGAGCGGGTACCGACTGGGAACCAACGCCTATATCCAGAAACCTGTCGATTTTGAGAGCTTCCGGAAAATGGTCAAGGACCTCGGCCTGTTCTGGCTGGTGGTGAATCAGCCCCCTCCGGCCACCGCTTTCCGCGCCGCCTAGGAGGCGGATTTATGGCGACCACGCTTTCTTCACCCGAGCCGGTACGTCGTCTGTTGCGACTGCTCATCGTCGAGGATAGCCCCGCCGATGCCGAGCTCATGGTCGCGACGCTGAAGCGGGCGGGCTTCCCGCTGACGTTTGACGTGGTGGGCCAGTGCGCCGACTTTCATCAAGCCCTGGCGCGAACGAATTACGACCTGATCCTCTGCGACCATAACTTGGGAACCTGGCAGGGCTTCGAGGCCCTTGAAATCGTGAGGAAGTCCGGGAAGGCTCCCCCTTTCATTGTCGTCACGGCCACCCTGGGCGATGAGGCGGCAGTGGACTATGTCAAGCAGGGCGCCGCCGATTATGTCTTGAAGCACCGCTTGCAGCGCTTGCCTGTGGCGGTCCGTCAGGCTCTGCGCGACAAAGCGCATCGGGACGAGGCGACGCGGTTGCATGAGCAGATCTTAGCGGGCAAGCGGGAGTGGGAGTTGACGTTTGATTCCGTGCCCGACCCCATTCTGCTCCTCAGCCCCAGCGGCGGGATCATTCGGGCCAACCGGTCGGTGGTCGAGCTGGCGCAGAAGCAGTTTCCGGAAATCATCGGCCGCGCGTGCTGGGACGTGATGCCGTGCGGGGAACAAGGCCCCGAGAGATGCCCGCACCTGAAGACGATGGAATCGGGCGCGTTTACCCGGCGGGACACGCTGGTCCGCGTCAAGGGCCAGTCGTTCGAATGCACGGCAAACCCGCTGCGCGACCCGGAAGGGAACTTGAGCGGAAGCGTCGTCGTTCTGCATGACCTGACGGAGCGCCGGCGCGCCGAGGAAGAACTGCGCCAGTCCGAAGAACGCTTTCGCACCGCCTTTCACGCCAGCCCGGAGCCGCTAACCATCGCGCGCCTTGACGATGGACGATATGTGGACGTCAACGAGGCCTTCCTTTCCTCCGTGGGTTTCACCCGCGAGGAAGTGATGGGCCATACGGGCGCCGAGTTGGGGATCTGGGTTGATTCCCTCCTGCGCACCGGGCTGATTCGGCAGCTCCAATCCGGCCAGCCCATCCGCGACCAGGAGGTTCAGGTTCGAGGCAAGAACGGCGAGGTCCGGTGGTCGATGCTCGCCGGCGAGGTGATCGAGGTCTCCGGCGAAAGGTGCGTGCTCTTCATGGGGCGGGACATCACGGAGCGCAAGCAGGCCGAACAGGATCTGCGAGAAAGCGAAGAGCGATTTCGCCAGCTGGCGGAGAACATCGAGGAGGTCTTCTACATCGAGGGGCCGGAAGGGTCTCTCATCGAATATGTCAGCCCGGCCTACGAAAAGGTGTGGGGGCGCCCGCGAGAGAGTGTCTACTCGGAGCCCTTATCGTGGCTGGAATCTGTGCACCCCGATGACCTGTCCCGCCTGCGGAAGTTGTTCGAAGGCAGGATCCGCACGGGCGAGCCCATAGACTGCGAGTTCCGCATCCGCCGACCGGACGGCACGGAGCGCTGGATCTGGGACCGTTCGTTTGCCGTCAAGGACGACCAGGGTCATGTGCGGCGCTTTGTGGGTTTCGCTGCCGACATCACCGCGCGGAAGAAGGCGGAGTCGCAACTCGCCGACCAGCTCGAGGAACTGCGCCGCTGGCACAAGGCAACGTTGAATCGCGAGGACCGCATCCTGGACCTGAAGCGGGAAGTCAACGAGGCGCTCCGCCTGAGCGGCCAGCCGCCGCGTTATGCCAACGCCGAACGTGAAGCGGCGTGAGAGAGGAACGGATCATGTCGAAGAAAGAGAACCCCCAACTCCCGAAGACAGCGACGGGCATTCCGGGGCTGGATGAGATCTTGGGCGGCGGCCTGCCCCGGGGCAGGCCGACTCTGGTTTGCGGAGGCGCGGGCTCCGGCAAAACCCTTCTGGCGATGGAGTGCCTGGTCCGCGGCGCGACGGAGTTTAACGAGCCGGGTGTGTTCATGACGTTCGAAGAAAACGCCACGGAGCTTGCTCAGAACTTCTCCGCGCTGGGCTTCGATTTGAACGGCTTGGTCAGGCGGAAAAAGATTTCTCTCGATTACGTGCACGTGGAGCGAAGCGAAATTGCCGAAACCGGCGAATACGATCTGGAAGGACTTTTCATCCGGCTGGGGCAGGCGATTGATTCGATCGGTGCCCAACGCGTCGTGCTGGATACGATCGAATCGCTGTTCAGCGGCCTGCCGAACCAGGCGATCCTCCGCGCCGAGTTGCGCCGCCTTTTCGGCTGGCTCAAAGCGAAATCCGTCACAACCATCATCACCAGCGAGCGCGGAGAGGGCGCGCTGACGCGCCAGGGCCTGGAAGAATATGTTTCCGACTGCGTCATCCTGCTTGACCACCGGGTTACCGAACAAATATCCACGCGCCGGCTACGAGTGGTGAAATACCGTGGTTCGACGCACGGCACCAACGAGTTTCCATTCCTCGTGGCTGAAACCGGTCTCTCCGTCCTGCCCATTACTTCCCTGGTGTTGAAGCACAGTGCGTCGACCGAGCGCATCTCGACGGGCATCCCGGCACTCGACGGCATGCTCGGCGACAGCGGTTTCTATCGCGGGAGCACGGTTCTGGTTTCGGGGGTGGCGGGCAGCGGCAAGACGAGCCTCGCCGCGCATTTTGCCGACGCCGCCTGCCGGCGCGACGAACCCGTTCTCTACCAGGCGCTGGAAGAGTCGCCCAGTCAGATTATGCGCAACATGCGGTCCATCGGGATTGACCTCGAGCCCTGGACGCGAACGGGTTTGCTGCAGTTCCATGCCATCCGGCCGACCTTCTATGGATTGGAGATGCATCTGGTGGCGATGCACAGCGCCGTCGAGGCCATGAAACCCCGGGTGGTGATTGTGGATCCCGTTACCAGCTTCGGGGTCGAGAGCAACCACGCCGGGGTGAAGGCCATGCTCGTGAGGCTGGTGGATTTCTTGAAAGTCAATCAGATTACGGCGCTTTTCAGCCACCTGACGCCGTCGGGAAGCGGACACGACCAGGCCGAAGTTGGCATTTCGTCCTTGATCGATACCTGGCTGGTTCTTCAAAACGCCCCACTGCGTGGCGAGCCCAGTCGCACCTTGCAAATTCTGAAATCGCGCGGAATGGCGCACTCGTGTCAAGTCAGGGAATTCATGCTCACCAATCACGGAGTGAGGCTGTGCGATGTCAACTCCGCCCCGCGTGAGATGTCAGATGAGGTCCAGCATCCTGCAACGCGTTCCGATAGGGTTCTGAAGAAAGGGGTCGCTGGACTTGGGTTGGCGCTGACGCACCAGAAGTGACGGATTGAGACCGCTGCGCCTCGCGCGGAGGGGAGACTGCGATGCCATCAGGTATGACCGGTGCACGAAAATCGGCCTGGGCTCCGGGATCGAAGCGCCATGAAATGGGGGGAGACAAATACATCTTGCGCCTTTATGTGACGGGCACAACGCCGAAATCCATGCGTGCGATCTCCAATGTGAAAGGAATCTGCGAGGAGCACCTGCACGGCCGCTACATTCTTGAAGTCATCGACCTCTACCAGCAGCCTCAACTCGCCAAAGGAGAGCAGATCGTCGCCGTGCCCACGCTGATCCGCAAGCTTCCGCCTCCGCTGCGCCAGATTATCGGAGATATGTCGGAGACGGAGCGCGTCCTGACGGGGCTTGACCTGCGGAGACCCGGATGAAGCAACGCACTCCCAGCATTCCGGAACAATTGGCGCGTGAAAATTCCGACCTGCGGGCGCGACTGGCGGAGGCGGAAGGAAACCTGCGCGCCCTGCTCACACGCGAGGTGGACGCGGTCGTGGTCGCTACCGACCAGGGAGAGAGGATCTTCACCCTGCAAGGAGCCGAAAGCGTCTACCGGCTCCTGATTGAGGATCTCAATGAGGGAGCCGTCACCCTGACCGCGGAGGGCATGATTCTGTACTGTAATCGCCGCTTTGCCGAGATGCTCCGGACACCGCTGGAACAAGTGATCGGGTCTTCCATCCACGCCTGGATCGCCCCCGCCGACCGGATGACGTTCGAGGGTCTGCTGAGATCCGGCGACCAAGGAAGCCGGCGCGAAGGGGTCCGGCTGTGCGCGTCAGACGGAAGAAACGTGCCCGCTTATCTCTCGGTCAGTTCGTTTCAGTCGCACGCCGATGCCGCGGCCTTCTGCCTGGTGGCGACGGATTTGACCGAGCAAAAGCGCAACGAGGCGGTAGCGGCCTGCGAGACCTTATCGCGGGCGGTTCTGGAACAGGCAAGCGAAGCCGTCCTGATCTGCGACGAGAACGGCGAGGTGATTCGGGCCAACGCGAAAAGCTTCGCCCTTTTTGGCCCCGACGTGCTCGGCCAGGTTTTTGCGGACAAGTTCTCAATCCTCTTTGCGGACGGGAGCCGGCTTTCGCCGGCCGCTGCGCGGCGTGGCGAACGATTCCAAGAGGTGGAGGTGCGATTCGAGCGCCAAGGGGAAGCGGCCCACTGGCTTCTCAGCGCCGGGCCGCTTGAGGGACCTCTGAACCAGAACCTTGGTTACCTGCTGACCCTCACCGACGTGACGGCGCTTAAACGGATGGCGGCGCAAATACTGGCTGACCAAGCCGAGTTGCGGCGCCTGCTCGAAGAGGCTAATCGCTCGCGACGGGCATTACTGAGTGTGGTAGAGGACCAGCAACAGGCGGAAAAGGCGCTGCGAGAGAGCGAGCGGCGCTTCCGGCAATTGGCCAACTCTCTCCCGCAACTCGTCTGGAGTTGCGCGCCGGATGGTCCGTGCGATTTCCTCAGTCAACAATGGGTCGATTACACGGGCATTCCTGAGCAATCCCAGTTGGGTTTTGCTTGGCTTGAGCAACTCCACCCCGAAGACCGGGAGCGTGCCATGACGGCGTGGAATACCGCCGTCGCCGCGGGTTCGGATTTCCATGCGGAATTTCGGATTCGGCGCAAAGACGGTGCGTTCCGATGGTTCGACACGCGAGCCGTTCGCGTGTGCGATGCCGCGGGCCGAACCGCGAAGTGGTTCGGGTCCAACACCGACGTCACGGATCGAAAACAACTCGAAGACCAACTCCGCCAGGCCCAGAAGATGGAGGCCGTGGGCCGCTTGGCCGGTGGGGTCGCGCACGACTTCAATAACCTCTTGACGGTCATTAACGGCTACGGAGGTCTCTTGCTCAACCGGCTGGAGGAGGGTTCCAGCTTCCGCCGGTACGTGGAGGAGGTCTGCAAGGCCGGAGATCGGGCGGCCTCACTTACTCGTCAACTGCTGACCTTCAGTCGCCAGCAGGTTCTCGAGCCGCGCGTCCTTGATTTGAACGGCATCGTAGCCAACATCGAAAAGATGCTGCGGCGGGTGATTGGGGAAGATATCGAACTGGCGACCGTTCTCGCTCCCGACCTCGGGGCCATCAAGGCCGATCCTTCCCAGCTCGAACAAGTGCTCCTTAACCTGGCCGTCAACTCGCGTGACGCAATGCCCCGGGGCGGTAAACTGACCATCAGAACCTCCAATTGCCTTCTGAGGGAGCCGTTCGGGCACCGCCACGGCGAGTTGCCTCCAGGCAATTATGCTGTGCTGGAAGTCAGCGACACAGGCTGCGGGATGAATGCGGAGACAGAGGCCCACCTTTTCGAGCCGTTCTTTACGACCAAAGAGCAAGGGAAAGGAACAGGTTTGGGACTGGCGATCGTTTATGGGGTTGTCAAGCAAAGCGGCGGTTCCGTATCAGTCGCCAGTGAGGAAGGGAAGGGGACAACGTTCACTATCTATTTCCCGCACGCTGGAGAGAGTGCCGTACTCGAGGAGGCCGTTGAATCCCGGAGGGTTCTGTCACGGGGATCAGAAACCATCCTGCTCGTCGAAGACGAGGAGCGCGTGCGCTCGCTCGTCCACAGCGTGCTGGAAGCCAGTGGGTATGTCGTTCTCGCCGCCAAGCACGGGCAGGAGGCGCTGGCGGTCATGAAAGAACACCCCAAGCCGGTCCAGCTTGTCGTGACCGACGTGGTCCTGCCGGAAATGAGCGGACCGGAACTCGTGGCCCAACTCGCTCCCTTGAAGCCAGACCTTAAGATTCTCTACATGTCCGGCTACACGGAGGACGCCGTTCAGATTCGAGGATTGATTTCGCCCGGAGTCGCTTACCTTCAGAAGCCCTTCACTCCCGAGAAGCTGACGCATCGCGTCCGGGAAGTGCTGGATACACCTCAGACCATGCAGTAATCGCCGTCAGTGACAGGTGGGGCTCAGTCCCCGACTGCCATGCTCTTTGCCCGCCGCCGACTGCCTTGATTCCCCTTCACCAAGTCAGCTATCTCACTCATCCTCTTTTCACTCCCACACCTCAGAACCACAGGGGGGATACGATGTACCAGGACTATTCCAAGCCTGCGGGGCGTTTGACAGTCCTGGGCTGTGCCTGCTAGCATGGTGAGTTGCACGGCAGGGGAATTAGTCGGCAGTAAGCACCGCCGTCAAGCCCGAGTGACACCCTTCGCGGCTCATGAGCGACTGGAAAGAGTGGAGTTCGAGTGCCGCGTTTCTAACGTCATCAAAGCCAGGGGATTGCGGGCGGGGAAACCTGTCGGTCCGCCTGCGCTCAGAATTTCACTTCGGACTTGAGACTGCTCTCCCTCCGTCCCCGTCGTCTAGCCCGGCCTAGGACATCGCCCTTTCACGGCGGTAACGCGGGTTC
>JBHGBD010000029.1:0-60271 GCA_041946825.1 Terriglobia bacterium
TTGCCTTTTGCCTTTTGCCTTTTGCCTTTTGCCTTTTGCCTTTTGCCTTTTGCCTTTTGATTTTCCGTTCCCAGACGGCCCACCGGGCCGTCTCTACAATTCGATCGACGCCTTGACGACGCCTTCTTCCGTGTCGCGTTCCATACGGAAGCCGACGCGCTCGCAGAGTTTCTGCATGCCGTAATTGTCCATTAAGATCTCGGCGGTGATGCGCCGCACCCCTTCTTTCCGTCCGATGTCGATGATTCTTTTGAGAAGTTCACTGCCTAATCCGCGGCCCTGCACGGGATCAGCAACCAGGACCGCGAATTGCGCTTCCTCGGTCCCGGGCTCTTTGGCAAGCCGCGCCACCGCCAACAGTTCCCGTTCACCCGTCGCAGAATTCTTCTGTTCGGCGACGAGGGCGATCTCGCGGTCGTAGTCCACAAAGCAGATGCGCGTCAGGCGCTCATGCGCGATGCGCTGGCTGAGCGCGATCATGTGGAAATAACGCATGTAAACGCTTTGCTCGGAAAGCGACTCGTGAAATTTGACCAGCATCGGCTCGTCTTCCGGCATGATGGGGCGGATCATGACTTCCGAGCCGTCCTTCATCGTCCAAGTCGCCACGTATTGCGTGGGGTAAGGACGGACAGCGAGCTTGGGCAGCTTGTCTTCGGAGACTTCCGGGCCGTGCACGACGACGCGCGCATCAAGCGCGATCAGGCGGTCTTCCGAAGCCAGCAGCGGGTTGATATCGATCTCCTTGACCCAGCGCTGCTCGACCACAAGATGGCTGAAGCGCACCAGGATTTGTTCGAGTTCCGCCAGGTTCACGGCCTTGCGCCCACGCACGCCTTTGAGCGCAGTGTAGATCTTTGTCTGCTCCATCATGCGCCGCGCCAGCGTGGTGTTGAGCGGCGGCAAAGCAAGCGCGCGATCTTTGAACACTTCCACAAGTTGTCCGCCTGTCCCGAAGAGCAGCACGGGACCGAATTGCACATCGAGGCTCGAGCCAATGATGATTTCGTAGCCGTCGAGCTTGATCATCGCCTGTACGGTTACGCCCTGGAAGTGCTGTGCCCCGGCTTTCTCAGTGACTGACGTTTCGATGGCGCGGAAGGCCTTGCGCACGGCCTCGGCGTCGGTCAGGTTGAGTTTGACCCCGCCGACGTCGGTCTTGTGGGTGATGGTTTCGGAATAGAGCTTGACCACCACCGGATAGCCGATTTTCTTGGCGATGGTCGCGGCCTCGTCGGCGGTCTTGGCGATTTGCGTTTCGACCGTGGGAATGCCGTAGGCGGCGAGGACTTTCTTGGATTCAACTTCCGTGAGGATGGTCCGTCCGGCCTTGCGAGCTTCGTCGATCGTCTTCGCGGCCTCCGCGTGTCGAGCGGCCGTCTGCTCGAAGTCGACGGGCATCGCCGGGGTTTCATAGAGCCCGCGCAGGTTGTAGGTGTACTGCCACATGTAATGGAAGATCCGCGCCGCCGTGTCGGGATACGCGAACGTGGGAATGCCCGCTTGGTTGAGGATATGTTCTCCCGCGGCCACCCCGCTTCCACCCATCCAGCTCGCCAGAATCGGCTTGCCTTCCAACTTTGCGAAGGGCTTCAGTTGCTCGGCAATCTGAGTGGGATCGGTCATTGCCTGGGGAGTGAGAATGGTCAACAAACCGTCGGTGTTCGGGTCTTTGGAGACGATCTCGACCGCCTTGGCATAACGCTCCGGCGTCGCGTCGCCCAGGATGTCGATGGGATTGTTGTGGCTCCACTCGCGCGGCAGGATGCCGTTCAGGGCTTCCATGGTCTCGGGTGCAAGTTGGGCGAGTTCCCCGCCGACCCCCACCAGCGTGTCGGTCGCGAGCACGCCCGGGCCGCCCGCGTTGGTCAGGATGGCAAGACGCGACCCCATGGGGCGCGGCTGTTTCCCCAGCACTTCCGCCACATAAAAGAGTTGGCCCATCGTCTGCACGCGCAGCACCCCGGATCGCCGGAACGCCGCGGCCAGGACTTCGTCGCTGCCGGCGAGTGTTCCGGTATGTGACGCCGCGGCTTTGGCCGCCGCCTCGCTGCGCCCTGCTTTGATGACGATGATAGGTTTTGAGAGGGCCACATCGCGCGCGGCGGATAGAAATCCGCGCGCGTCACCGATCGATTCCATGTAGAGGATGATGCTGCGCGTGCGCGGGTCATCGCCAAGATAATCAATCAGGTCGCCCCAGCCGACATCGGCCATCGCGCCGATGGAAACGAACGCGCTGAACCCCACCATTTCGCGCAAGCTCCAGTCGAGCACCGCCGTGCACAGCGCGCCGCTTTGACTGATGAAGCCGATGTTTCCGGGCCGGGCCATGGCCGCAGCGAAGGTGGCATTTAGTCCTGTGGTCGGGCTCATCACGCCCAGACAATTTGGCCCAATGATGCGGATTTTCCCGCGCCGAGCTTCGGCCAGAGTATCCTGCTCGAGTTTGGCGCCTTCCGGACCTAACTCCTTAAACCCCGCCGAAATGACGATTGCCGACTTGATTTTTGCGTCCACGCAATCGCGCACAACCTTGGGGACAGAAACGGCGGGCGTAACGATCACTGCCAAGTCGATCTGCTCGGGAATGGCGCGGATATTTGGGTAAGCCTTCACGCCCAAAACGTGAGAGCGCTTGGGATTGACCGGAAAGACCACCCCGCCGAACGGGTTGCTGATCAGGTTCCAGAAGAGTGTCCTGCCGACGCTGCCGGGGTTTTCGGTCGCCCCGATGACGGCGACACGCTCGGGGGCGAAGAACACATCAAGCGGGTGTTGGCGGCCGCGCAAAATGTCGTGGGCGGTTTCGAGCTTGGGGGGTTTGGAGGGCTTCATCAGACTTTGCTCCTGTATGAGAGTATAAATGCCGCAAAGACAAAATGACTTCGCTCGCCCTTCTATGGTAGGCGGCCTCAGGTGCTCAATCCAGAGCAATTCTTTGACCGTTGAAGCCGCATGCCCCAGGAACTTCCGCCCTTGATTTCCGTATGGAAACGGACATAATTCCGCCATTCGACAGAAGTCACCCGGAGGCAACGCCATGCCCTACAGTCTTCGCAAGGCCCCCGCGTCGGGGGTTATTGTAATGGCCGGGTTTCTTCTAATTTCGCCGGTGGGAGCGCTGCCCGCTGACCCTGCACCGGAAGGCTCGCTCAAAATCATGTCGAGTGCGTTCCAACCGAATGGCACGATTCCGAAGAAGTACAGTTGCGACGGGCAGGATATTTCCCCGCCGCTCGCCTGGAGCGGCGCTCCTGCCGGCACGAAGAGCTTTGCGCTGATTATGGACGATCCCGACGCGCGGCCTGACACCTGGGTGCATTGGGTGCTCTACGATCTGCCGGCGACGGCGAATAGCTTGCCGGAAAACGTTCCGAAGCAGAAAGACCTCGCAAGCGGCGCGCGAAACGGCGTCAACGGCGAACCCAAAATCGGCTACGAAGGTCCCTGCCCGCCGCCCGGCCCCGTGCACCACTATCACTTCAAGCTCTATGCCCTCGATGCCAAGCTCGGCCTCGCCGCCGGAGCCACCAAGGCCGATTTGGAGAAAGCCATGAAGGGGCACATCCTCGTTGAGGCGCAGCTCGTGGGACTCTTCAGGAGGTGACGAATTGACTTCACGCCCAACGCATCTGGTATGGCGCTCCTGAATGGGGGGTTAAATGGCAGACTTAAGTCAACTTTCAAGCGACCTTTATCGTCTGGGGCGCGAAGCCTTGGATCACAGGGATCTTGCGCGCGCATTGGTGTTGCTTCGTTGTTCGGCCGAACTGGATCCTCACTTCAAAACCCTCGAACTACTGGGAGAAATACTTCTAGAATCACACGGGGCCTCCTCCGACGCAATTGTGACGTTGTCAGCGGCAGTCGGACTGGGAGGCAAGCAACCGCGACCGCTCTTCTTGCTGGCCAAGGCACTCTCAATGCGGGGGGCGTTTTCCGACGCGATTGAGAAACTTGATCGCGCAGTCGAAATACAACCATCGTACAAAGCAGCAATTCACTTACGTGATGAATTAAGAACCCGTTTGGTTCACGGCTCTGAGTCGGCCCCCAATTGCAACGATGACTCTCGGTGAAGCGCTAATCTCCGTCTGGCGGCAGGCGCTCGGGGAAGGCTCGGATACAGTCGAGCTTGAAGGCGAGCGTTTCCGTGTCGGCCGCACGCGAGCCAAGAAACTGCGCACGGTCGAGTTCGAATTCGGGGGCCACCGCCTGGACGGCATCGAGCAGAATCCGCAGACCGGCTCCCGCTGGGCGGAGCTCGCACGCGAAGGCAAGCGCATCATGCAGTTCAGCGTCAACCGCCGCTACGTCGCCAACGTCTGCGAAGGCAAGCTGCTCCGCTATCCCGTCTGGAAGTCCCTGAACCTGCCGGAGTGATTCTTCAATCCACCTGCCTTCTGGCATAAAATGATCGGTCGGAGCGCCTGATGAAAATGCGGACTGAGGCAGCGCTCACGAGCGCCGATCGGGAATTAGCACGCCATACGGACCTGGGCCACGGCCTGCGGCCGGTGATGCGGCTGGGGTTGGCGGCGCGGGGGAATACCCATCTGACGCCGGAAGACGTCGCCTTTGCCGTCGAGCGCGGCGTGAACTATCTCAACTCCTGCGGCTATGACGATGGCATCGCGCGCGCCCTGCGCGGAGGATTGATCGACCGCGGCAAAGTGGTCGTCGCCACGCAGCTTGGCGGGCGGACGGCGCGCAGCATGCGGAAGTCGCTCGACCGGTTTCTCGAACTGATAGGCGGCAATTCTTGTGACGTTGTGACGCTTTATTATGTGGAAGAAGAAAGCGAATGGAAAGAGATCATCGAGCCTGCTGGCGCGATGGAAACGCTCGAGGAAGCGCGAAACAGCGGGCAGATCCGGATGATCGGGCTGACCTCGCACCAAAGGAAGTTCGCCGCGCGGTGGGCCGAGTCGGGCAAGCTCGACCTGCTGATGATCCGCTACAACGCCGCGCACCGCGGCGCCGAGGAAGACGTTTTCCCCGCCGCCGAGCGGCTCGGAATTCCAGTCGTCACTTACACCGCGCAGCGCTGGGGCGCCTTGAAGAAGCGCACTCCTGGCGACCCGGAAGGCTTCAAGCCTCCTCACGCGCGGGAATGGTACCGCTGGGCGCTCGCGCACCCACGAGCGGGCGTGGTCCTGATGGCGCCCGCCAACCGCCAAGAGCTCGAGGAGAACCTGCAACTCCTCGACGACTGGCGCGCGCCGAGTCCCGAAAATTTCGCAGCCCTCGCCGCCCACGGCCGCCGCGTTCGCCACCACGCCGTGGTTTTCTGGTAGACGCGCCCGCGCCGCCGGCACAAACGCTACTTGCCGGGCGCGCGATAGCCAACGCTCTTTTTCACGGCGCTGTCCACTTCTTCCGGTGTAAGAAGCACCGTCGTGCGCGTTGTCACCGCGCCGCTGGCGTTGATAGCCAGTGAGGTCGCGGCCGCGCTGGCGTTATCCGGCATGTCCACGATGACGTAGGCGTCGTGCTCTCCGAAAGCGAAATAGAAAGCTTCCACTTTGCCGCCCGCGGCCTTGATGGCCTTCGTTGCCGCCTCGCGGCGCTTGGAGCCGCCCTCCGCCAGCAACCCTTTAACTCCCTCCGCCGTGTACGACGCTTGAATGAGATACTTCGCCATAGCTCTCTCCCTTCCTTCTGTTGTTTGGTAGTTGTCCTTGAGCGCAAGTCACACTAGCGCGATGGTGGAGGATTTGCAAGCGGGAGGCGTTGGTTGTGAGTTGCTGCTTGTGGGTAGTGCGGATTTCGATTTTCGAGTTTCGATCTTCGATTCTCAGCCTTTCATTCCGGTTCCATCCCCCTGTAGCGGATTCCTGAAGCGGCGTGCATGACAGACCGCGGCATGATGCGCAGCAACCCGACAAGCAGCTTGTAGCGCCAGCCAGGAACGACGATGAGTTGGTTGCGTTCCAGACCGCGCAGCGAGGCGTCCACGACATCCTCCGCTGACATCCACCAGCTGGACGGAACCTGCCTGCGGTCGAACCCTATGACATCGTGAAACTCCGTGAGGGTGAATCCCGGGCAGAGCGCTTGCATACGCACCGGCGAACGCGCAGCCGCCAACTCCACATGGAGCCCCTCGGTAAAACAGATCATCCACGCCTTCGTGGCGTAATAGCTGGTATTGCCAGGCCGGCAGACAAACCCTGCCACGGAAGAGACATTTACAATGGCGCCCTTGCCTCGCGCCTGCATCTTCCCCAGCGCCGCGTGAGTCAGACGCATCGTCGCCAGGATGTGAAGTCGATGCATGGCGTCGTGGCTTTCGACAGAGCCGTTGGAGAACCGATCCTTGCTCCCAAAGCCGGCGTTGTTGACCAGGAACTCGAGATTCTCGGCCCGCGCGATGCGTTCCTCGACGGCCTTCATGCCATCGTCCCGGACAAGGTCGGCGGCGAGCGGCTCAACGTCGACACCTTGCCGACGGTGGATTTCGCCAGCCAACTGTTCCAGGCGGTCCCCGCGTCGCGCCACCAGCACCAAGTCGAATCCTCTCGCGGCCAGCCGCTGCGCATACACGGACCCAATTCCGGCCGAGGCGCCCGTCACCACCGCCAGCGGTCTTGATTCCGCCATAGTCAAACCTCCTCGAAAACAAAGCCGTGATTATGCCACGGCATCGGCCGCTCACGCCGCTGCTCCCGGCGTGGAAGTCCGGGGCACGGCTTTGGCGGTTGCCCAGTACCTAAGTACCGGTACCCCCGTACCATTGCCAGAGGCTGAGTCGTGAAGCAAAATGGCTCCCGGATTTGGAAGGGATCGCGGCACGCGGTCCCGCTCAGAGCGGGACCAGCCCAGAGTCTGCTGAGAGTTTTGCTCGACCCCGCTCCAAGCGGGGTAATTTGCGTCACCCCATAGCGCCGGAGAGGAGTAGGGGCCCCGATGGACTTGATCGGGGCCCCTATTGTCGTTTTGGCTGGTCCGCCGGCGGCGGTAGCTCCGATAGACAAGTTTCCCCTAATAATGGCTGGTAAGATGGGAGCGATGCGCCTTACGGTGGCTTTCCTGGGATGTATCACCTGTGTCTCCGCCTTCGCCCAAGGCCCGGAGAACATCCTCCTCGTCGTCAACAAGGATTCGAAGCTTTCCAAGGCCGTGGCCCAATACTATCTTCGTCGCCGCAACGTGCCGTCGTCACAGGTTTGTTTCATCAGCACGCTCGACCAGGACGAAATCGACCGCGTCAGTTTCGAAGATGAAATCCGCAAGCCCATCCTCAATTGCCTCAGGAAGGGCGCGCTCCAGGATCGCGTCCTCTACATCGTCCTGACCAAGGGAGTTCCACTCAAGATCAAGCCCGCTGAAAAGAACGACCAGGCAAGCGTGGATTCCGAGTTGGCCATGGCGTACCCGGACCTGCTCGGCATCCCGCGCCAACTGGTGGGGGGAAGCCCCAACCCCTACTTCGCTGCGAATTCCCGTGGGAAATTCCTGCGTTTCAGCCACCGCGATTTCCCCATCTATCTTGTCACGCGGCTGGACGGGTATAGCCTTGATGATATTCGCGCGCTGATTGACCGCGGGCTCGTGCCCTCGCGCGATGGCCGGTTCGTCCTGGACCTCAGCGGAGACGACAACGCCATGGGCAACGACTGGCTGCGCCAAGCGGCGGCGAAACTGCAGGCGGCGGGAATTCCTGAGTCGCGAATTCGCCTCGAAACCACCCAGGCTTTCCATACGGGAGAGCGGGACGTATTGGGCTATGCCGGCTGGGGATCGAACGATCGGTCCAATCACTCCCGCGGTATGAACAATACCTGGGTGAACGGCGCGCTGATGGTGGAGTTCGTCTCCACGGATGCCCGCACCTTCGAGCCCCCCCCGAAGAACTGGACGATCGGCAAATGGAGCGATCCGCCGAACAGCTTCTTTGCGGGCTCGCCGCAATCGCTTATCGGCGATTACATCCATGAAGGCGTGACCGGCGTCGCGGGCAATGTGTACGAGCCCTATTTGCGCGCCTGCGCCCGGCCGCAGATTCTTTTTCCCGCTTACCTGAGTGGGTTAAACCTGGCGGAGAGCTTTTACGCGGCCTTGCCGTTCTTGAGCTGGCAAACCGTGGTGATTGGCGACCCGCTCACCTCACCCTTTCCCGGAACACCGCTTCCACACGACGAACTGGAACCTCCCAAGGACCCCTCGAGTGGCTTGCCCAAGTACTTCGCCGCCTTCGCCGCGCGCACAAAGAAACTGAAATAAGTTCGCGGGGGATAGGAAGTTCGGAAGTCCCCTTCGCTACAGAGAATTCTTCCAAGGCGGCTGGGGAGATGAATCCGTCAGGTTCCACGGAGCTCGACTCCGTCGAGCACCTCGCGCACTTTTCGGACCAACGCTTCGGGGGTGAATGGCTTTTCAAGGAACGCAAGTTCCGACTTCAAAACACCATGCCGGACAATCGCGTCATCCGTATAGCCGGACATGAATAAGACCTTGGTCTCCGGGTGCAGACGCGCCAGCCGCTCCGCCAGTTCGCTTCCCCCCATTTCCGGCATCACCACATCGGTGAGCACCAGGTGGATCTTGCCGTTGCTTCTCTCGCCCAGCTCGAGCGCCTTCGCCGCCCCCTCAGCCTCCAGGACTCTGTAGCCGTTCGATTCAAGCACGCTCCGAATGAGCATGCGCACGCCCTCTTCATCTTCCACCACCAGAACGGTTTCAGACCCGCGCGGCAACTGCGCGCGAACTTCGGCGCCCTCAGCGGGAACTTCGTCGAAGCAGGGCAGGTAGACTTTGAACGACGTGCCGCGGTCCGGCTCGCTATAGACCCAAATGTGGCCGCCACTCTGTTTGACGATCCCGTAAACCGTCGCCAGCCCCAGGCCGGTGCCTTTGCCCCGTTCCTTGGTCGTGAAGAAGGGTTCAAAGATGCGCGCCTGGATTCCCGCGTCCATACCTACTCCGGTGTCGCTGATCGCGAGCATCACGTATCGCCCCGGAACCACCGTCGAGTGGCTGCGAACGTAGGAATTGTCGAGTTCGGCGTTGCCTGTCTGGATGGTGAGTTTGCCGCCTTTGGGCATGGCATCGCGCGCATTCACCACGAGGTTCATGATGACCTGCTCGATCTGCCCGGGGTCGGCTTTCACTCGCCCCAGCTTGGGATCCAGTCGGGCCACCAGGTCAATGTCTTCGCCAATGACGCGTCCCAGCATCTTTTTGATCCCTGCCACAAGCTCGTTCAGATCCAGCACTCGCGGGGAAAGGATCTGCTGGCGGCTGAAGGCCAATAGTTGCCGGGTGAGGGAAGCGGCACGTTCGCCCGCCATGCACACGGCCTCCACCGAAGTCCGCAGCGGGTCATCCGCGGCGAGCCGCTCGAGCATGAGCTGGCCGTAGCCGTTGATGATGGTGAGGAGATTGTTAAAGTCGTGTGCGATCCCGCCCGCCATGCGTCCGATTGATTCCATCTTCTGGGCTTGCCGGTATTGCTCCTCGAGGTTCCTGCGCTCCGTAACATCCTGCACGGTGCCGAGAAGCCGTGTCACCCGGCCGGTTGCGTCCCGCTCCGCCTCGCCGCGGGCAATCATCCACCTTTTCGTCTGATCCCTTCGGACCACTTCCAACTCAATTTCGTAGGGCGCGGCGGATTGCAGAGCTCTCTCGAGGGCCTCCTGCAGTCGGGCCCAACTCTCAGGAGTGAAGTATTGCGGATGTTCCTTCACGCTTGGCGGGGGGAGCTTCGGGTCAAGGCCGAAAATGCGGTAGATTTCCTCCGACCAGGTGGGGATTCCTGCGTTGGCCTCCAACGACCAGCTTCCGACGCGTGCGACGCGCTGGGCTTCTCTCAAGTCGGCCTCGCTCCGGCGGAGCGCCTCTTCCGCCCGCCGATGCGATTCGCGAGTCCGCAACGACGCGATGCCGAATGCCAGGTCCCGGCCCAACTCCTCGAGAAGTTGGACCTCCTCCGCGTGAAATGCTCCCGACTCCGCCGAGTAAAGGCAAAACACGCCACTGGGCTTGCTGGCATTCATCAGCGGAATCGCGATACAGGAGTTGAATCCATATTTCAGAGCGTCCGTCCTCCAGGGAGAAAAGGCAGGGTCGGATTGGGTGTCATTGACCACGGAGGTCGTTCCCGTCTGCATCGCGATTCTCGACGGCCGGACTCCCCGGTCCGTAACGCCATAGGCTGCCCTCGCCGACTCCACATATTCCCTTGGCGTTCCTGCCACCGCCACCGGCCGGATCGTCTGTGCGTCATTCCCCTCGCTGTACCCAACCCAGGCCAAGCGATACCCCCCGACATTTACGACGAGGTCACAGATCTGCTGGACGAGTTTGGACTCGTCCGTGGCGCGTACCAGCGCCTGGTTGCACTCACTGAGCGTCTTCAGTGCGCGGTTGGCATCCCGCAACTTCCGGTTGGCAGACTCCAGTTCCCCGGTCCGCTTGGCGACACGCTGCTCGAGTTCATCATTCAGCTTTCGCACTTCCTCTTCCATCCGCATGCGTTGTGAGATTTCGAGATTCAGACGGTAGAACGCAACCAAGATCAGCCCGAGACCCGCAAGCGTCCCCAGGGTAAAAATCCGGAGCGCCGCACGCGTGCTGGCCTCCGCATCTTCCACGCGCCGCGAGAGAAGTTGACGTTCCTCCCGTTCCATTTCGCCAGTCACGGCGCGAATCTCGTCCATCACCTCTTTCCCCTGATCCGTCAGTTCGCTCTGGCGCGCGGCGTCAAGCCCCTGGGCCTTGCGCAGCTCGATTGATTCCTTCAAGTGAGCAAGCTTCGTCGCAATCAGCGTATCGAGCCGGTCGAGGCGGCGCTGTTGGTTGGGATTGTCAGAGGTGATTCCGCGGAGGCTTCGCATCCGCTGTGGAATTTCCTGCAAGGCGGCGTGGTACGCGTCAAGATGCCGGATTCCTCCCGTGATAACAAAACCCCGCCGCCCCGTCTCGGCGTCAGTCACCGCCGCTTGTGTCGCTTCGATTTCAATCAGAGCTTTTTGGGTGTGCGTCACGGATTGGATAGTCTGGATGAGGTTACTCGTGCTGCGGTAAATCAGAACGGCGATAAGGAGAAGGAGGAGAAGCGCGGATGTATAGACGAGGCCTATTTTAATCCTCTCCAATCGCTTCATAAATGAAACACCCCAATCCACGGAGCCCCGGGGCTGATCTGCTGGCCCCTCGCCACAGATGTCTGGCCCGATTGCCAGCGGTGGGCCATTCAGTGGCTTGCCTAATCGGGCCCCAGTTTTCAAACAATTTACCATAGCAGACTAAGTAAAGCAGCAATCGAATAGTCTGGTTATCCCCAAAAATTTCAATATGTTAAGAAAATCGTTATTTATGGCAATTTACTGCTATGTAATAGGTTTAGGCGTATGGGGGATATTTCTTATTTACGTACTAGCGGTGCAGAAGCTCGGTCCTCTTCAACAGCTCACCAGGGCTCAATTGCGGCGTATTTGACCTAGGTCAAACTGTCCGCCTCCCCTTTGTTTCGTAAGGAGAGTCTCAGATCGTAAGCTAATCCTCAGCCGCGCTTTTCCCAAGCAGGGACGGGCGCCTTGGGGGACTGTTCAGGGAGAGAAGTCAAGTCGGGAACGTGCGGGGCCGGGATGCGCCACCTCAGCGGAGGCGCAGCGTCGATCCAGGTTTCGGTCTCCGCCTGGACGCAAAGCCAACCGCACCACTCAAGGTAGAATAGTCCATTGTGGAGCTACTGCCTCTGGTCACTCGAAACCTCTTTCGCAACCGCCGTCGTTCGCTGCTGACATCGGGAAGCGTGGCCGTGTCGATCCTTCTCCTCGTCGTCTTCTGGGCGGTCTATCGATTCCTCCAAGCGCCGCCCGCGGCCGAAAGCGACCGCTCGCACCTCGTGCTGATCGTGATGGCGCGCACTTCCCTGATCCAGCCCATGCCCCTCAGTTACCGCCAGCGGATCGCGCGCATGCCGGGAGTCCGGGCCGTCACGCAAGTCTTCTGGTTCGACGCGCGCTACAAGAACGAAGACAATGTCATCGCCTCGCTGAGCCTCGATCCGAAGATCGTCCGAACGTTTTTCCCTGATTGGAAACTTCACGAGGTCCAGTGGAACCAATTCCTCAGCGAGCGCACCGCCGCCATCGCCTCGCGCCAGCTTGCGACGAAGTACGGATGGAAACTCGGCGACCATATCTACGTCAGCAGCCCCAGCTATTTCGGCCGCGGTGTCGATCTCACGCTGCGCGGCATCTACGAGGGCAAGGAGGAGCAATCCTACCTGGTGTTCCATTGGGAATATCTCGACGAAGTCCTGGGCAGGCCGAACGTGACCCTGCAGTTCTGGGTTCTGGCCGATCCGCCCGAAGTGATTCCCAGTCTCATGAAGCGCATCGACGAAGAGTTCCGGAACGAAACCGTTCAGACACTGACCCAGACCGTAAAGCAGATGACGCTGAATTTCGTGTCGTGGTTCGGGAACGTCAAGCTGATCCTGGCCGGCATGTCGGGGGCCGTGGCGTTTGCCGTGCTGCTCATCGTGGCGAACTCCATGGCGATGTCAATTCGCGAGCGCACGTCCGAGCTCGCCGTGCTGCGCGCCCTGGGATTTCGCACCGGCCAGGTGTTGGCAATGCTCGCCGCCGAAAGCCTGGCCATTTCAATGGTGGGCGCCGTGGCCGGATCGCTGGGCGCGTGGGGGATTTGTCGCGCCTTTGCAGGATACACGATCGGGGGCGGACTGCTCGTCAACCTTGAGGTGGGTGTGCCCGGCGCGGCGTTTTCGGCTGCCTGCGCCACGGTCATCGGGCTCGTGAGCACTCTGGCGCCCGCCCTCCACGCGTCGCGGCTGAATATCGCCGACGCCTTGCGCTACGTCGGCTAGCGCGGTGCCCAGGCCGGCTAAAACGCGCTGACGTTATTCCTTCACGCGCCCCGCGATGTAATCCTGGATAGCTTTCCGGTCTTCCGAAGAAAGGTCTGAAAAGTGAACCGCGATTTTGTCGGGAGCTCCTTTGCGGACCACGACGCCGCGCGGATTCAGCATTCCGCTCGATTGGGGAAGAGAAAAGGTCAGATTCACATCGTCGCCCAAGTCAAGCCCGCCGGATGTTTCGAGCAGGATCCCGCCCTCGCTGATGTTCAGGCTCGTGGAGGTGAATCGGTGCTCCCCCTTCGTACAGGTGACGACGTTGCGCAGGGGGAGGCGGATGTAGCTCCGTTTCTCGCGCAGCATGGCTGCGTGGAAACTCCGAAGCAGGCCGCTCAGTCGCGACAAATCCGGCGGCTTGCCGAGGAAGAAGGTGATGCCCGCTTTGAATCCCGCGCGCATCGTCTCCACGTCGTCATAGCCTGTCAGCATGATGACCGGCGCGCTGCTGTTGGTCGACGAGGCGCGAATGTGCCGCACCAGCGCGAAGCCGTCCATGCCCGGCATTCGCGCGTCGAGAAAGACGCCGTCGAATTTCTGGCGGTCGAGACGCTCCGCCGCCTCCTGCCCGCTCGTGAGGGCCAGCACCTCGTAACTCAACGCCTGCAGCATCTCTTTCAGTACTCTCAAAACGTCGGGGTCGTCGTCAACAATCAGGAGTTTCAGCGCCATGTATCCTCAACTGGAAATGTTCGCGACCTCCCAGAGGATGCACTGAAACGCGAAGATTGTCACTGGAAATTTATCGAATAGAGGTTGGCGAGAGAGTACAGAACGACGACCTAAGTACCCCGTGGGCACTCACCCGTCCCCGACAGACTGCATCAAGGGCACCCTCTGCCGGCGGGAGAGGGCCAAGCGAATCATGGAGACCAATACGGCGTCGTTTCGTTATCCCTCTCCCTCTGGGAGAGGGTGGACCCGCGAAGCGGGTCAGGGTGAGGGGCCGACCCCGGGAGAGCACAGTGGGAACAGCTCTCCGCAGACTGCGATTACTCCGGCTGCGCCAGGCCCTTCTTGACCGCGTCGTCGAGAAGGGCCCGCATTTTGCCGTTCGCTTCCTGGGCGAGACGGCCCTGTTTTTCCCCAAGTTTGCCTTGCTGCTCGCCCAGCTCGCCTTGCTGACGTCCCAGCTCTCCCATCTGCTCGCCCAGTTTGCCCTGCTCGGCTCCGGCTTGGCCCTGCAAATCTCCCAGCCGCTCCTGCAGCTGGCCAATCGCCTCCTGGGCCTTCCCGATCTCCTCCTGCGTGCCACCTTCGCGCAACTTGGCAAGCTGCGCTTCCAACTGTTTGAGCTCGGCGGCCAGGTCCGGGACCTTGACGCGGACCACTTGCATTTTTTTGCCCAGAGCTTCCTGCTGGCGGCCAAGTTCCTCCTGTCTCTTCCCCAACTCCTCTTGCTGCTGCCCGAGCGCTTCCTGGGGCGCGAAGAATTCCTTCGCCTGGCGGACGGTCGCCGCGTCGCGAATCACGTGGCCTTTGCCGTCTCGGCGGAACCATATGTAGTCCCCAGAAATCTTCTGTTGAAGCGACTTGGCATGCCTCATGTCCGCTCGGCCGCCACTCATCGTCATGGAATCGCCTGAGACAATAACGAATGCCTCGCCATCCTCGGCCTCGTTGTCGTAACGGTTCCAGCGGAAGGGCTTTTGCGGAGCTTGGGGCGCCTGCGGAGCCTGGGCTACTCGCGGCGGATGTGCCGCCGGCGCAGGCTGGGGTGGCTGTGGAAGCGCGGCGACAGCCGGAGCCGCCGGGGCAGCGGGTGGCGCCGGGGCGTTCGCCTGCGGGCGTACCGCCGCCACTAGCAACGTGACCGGCATCGCCGCCAGAAGCAAGCCCACGCCGGCCCGGCTCTTCGCTCCGCGCAGCAAACCCGCCGGCGCGCTCAGAATCCGCTCAACTCGTCGCTCGACTTTTGAATTCTTGGCCATGGAAACCCCCTGGAGATGGATTCTCCCTCGCGCGCCTTCGACCGCAGCGAGGAAGCCGATTAGGATTTCAGCGTAGTAAGTTCGGTCGGAAACAGTAGCGAGCGCGGCATCGTCGCTCGCCTGCTCGGCCAGCTCCGCCAGATGCCGCTCCAGCCACCAACTCAGCGGGCTGAACCAGAAGACGGAGCGATGCAGCCCCGCGAGCATCTGCGTACGCGCATCCTTCCGCGCCACATGGGAAATTTCGTGGGCGAGTACGGCGCGCAACTTCGCCTCTTCCCACTCGCGCCACGTTGTCGGAAGAAGGATGACGGGACGGCGAATTCCCAGGGTCACCGGCACCGCAACCTCCGGCGATTCCGCCAGTTCCGGCGCCGCGCTAAGCGAAGCCGTGGCCGAGAGCCGCATCAATAGAAGCTTTGCGGGCGCGTCGACGATTCGACGGCTGCGGCGCCGCAGTCGGCGGCTCAGCAAAATCCCCAGGCTCAGGCGCGCCAGCAGGAACCCTGCCACAAGAAAATACGCCGCCGCCGAAATCACGGGCCAGGAGAACCAGGTGCGCCGCGGCTGTGCGGCGGGAGCCGCGGGAACCACCAGGACTTCGGCCGTTTCGATAATCTCCGCGGGGGCGGGAGCAACACGCCGAACCGGCAGCGCATTCTCGGCACGCCGCGGCGAGGGCCATGGAGGTACGGGGAGGGAGAGTCCGGGCAGCAATGCCACGAGCACCGGCATCGCCAAGGCCGTGAAGAGAACCCCTCGCCAGATGGCGAGGCGGGCGGCGGCGGCGTGAATCCGCCCCAGCCTCAGCGCCAGCGCCGCGAGGCCGGCGAACAAAAGTGAACGCAGCGCCGGGTCGACCAAGTGACCCAGCAGGGCCGAATGAAAAGCAGCCGTGAATTCGCCGCTCATGACTTCTGCTCCTTCCGCTCCGCGATCTTGCGGGCCAGCTCCCGAAGCTGGCGGCGATCGACGACATCGTTCTCGACCATGCCCACCAGCAGTTGTTCGACCGAGCCGCCGCAGAAGCGGTCGATAATGCTCTGCACCGAAAGCGCCGCCACGCTCCGGCGCGGTTGCGTGGCGCGGTACACAAAAGTACGACGGTCGATTTCGTGCGAGAGATAGCCCTTTTCTTCCAGGCGGCGCAGAATGGTCCTCACCGTTGAGTCCTTGAGCGGGCGGCGGGTCGCCAGCGCCTCGCGGCAGGCTTCCGCCGTGACCGGGCCCTTCGACCAGATCAAATCCATTACCCGTTGTTCGAGCTGTCCGAGATTTTTAGGCCGCTGCATCAGAACGTTAACCTCCGTAACGTTACATTGTGTAACACGCTTCCGGAAGCTTGTCAAGCGTTTTTTTGGGAGCCTGCAAGGCCCGCAGGCTTTCTATCACCCCTTCGCTGAAAAACCGCTCAAGCTTCTTCGCATCTCAGCCGATACCCGAATGGAGAGGTGGAGGATGCCGAATATCCTTGGGGGGCGAAGGGATTTGGGCGCGGATGGGCGCGCGCGCCGGGTGGAGGATTTTCGGCCTGAGAGGAGCGTCGGGCCGAGGGTCGAGGCCGGCATTTGCGAACTCTCCTCCGCGGGTCCGTTCGAGATTCTGTATCCGATTTCGAACACGGTCCGGATGCTGGTAGCGCTCGCCACGCGTCTGCCGGGCGGGGCGAATTCGCAGGGGGGGCGCACGTGTGTGGTCGCCGGCTATCTAGGGAGCGAGGCCCAGTGGTTGAAGTTCATCCCGCGCTGGCAAACTGTTTTGAGCGCCGCCGGGGTCGGGGCCTTCGAGGCGGCGTGCGAGCGCGGCCAAGGAGCGTTGGCGGGCTGGGCGGCCAGCGAAAGGGCCGGATTGCTCCAGCGGTTGACCGCGGTCCTCCGGGAGAGCGGCCTGGAACCGGTTGGGTCGGCGCTCCCCCTTGATGAGTTCGAGGCTCTGTCCGTTGCCGACCGCGAATCGCTGACCGGTGGCCGGCCGGACGATCCGCATCTCGTCTGCTTCAACCAATGTCTGGTGGAGGCGGCGCGCCGTGCCGCCCCACTGCCCCGCCATGAGAAGGTCAGCTTCGTATTGGATTGGAGCGATGGAATCGGCTCTGCGGCGCTGTGGCATTTTGAGGATTTGAAGTGCCGGACAAGTCAGTCCGTGCGGGAACGCCTGGGGGCGCTCGGATTCGAATCCCGGCGGGCGTTTCCACCTCTCCAAGCGGCCGAACTGGGGGCGTGCGAGCCTCCGCTGCGCCCCGCCGACAGCGGCTGGCGAAATGTCTTCCCTGAGCATTAGTCCCACAATAAACTGGCCCATTCGTGCCTTGACTTTCATAGCTCAAAGCTGCAAGTTATTGTCGGCGCGAGCGCGACACGCCGCACGGACATTCCGACCGCCGAAGGCGAGCTACCGAGGATGGCAATCCTCACTTACGAAAAGTTCTGTTCTGATCATTTCAAGCGCTTGGGGCCCCTCTACGAGGCCTCGGGAGCAGAGAACTGGCTGATCTCCTACGACGAGTTCACGAGGGCCGTCTGGGAAGGGTTCGGCCCGGCGGCGGTGGCGAACCCCGATCGCGTTCCGGAACTCCTGAAGAATGTTCGCGCCGACGAACTCGTGCTCGCGATGGCTTGCGTGAAAGGCAACGAGCGCGCCTGGGAAGCCTTCAGCTTCGGTTATCGCACGGTCATTTATGAGGCGGCATGCGCCATCGCTTCTGACCTGTCATTGGCGCGCGAGATTTCCGATTCTCTTGCCGCAGAACTCTACGGGCTCGACGCCGAGACCCCGGGGCGCAAATCCCGCCTCGCCTACTTCCATGGCCGGAGCAGCCTGAAAACCTGGCTGCGCGCTCTGGTTTACCAGAAGTTCGTGGATGAGTACCGCCGCACGAGGCGGCTCGAGCCCCTGCCCGAGAAGGAAGAACTGCCTTCAACCGGGACGGGCTCCGTCTCCGCGCAAGACGACCAGCGCTATAGTGATCTCCTGAGCGAGGCATTGAACATTACTCTGCGCGAACTCACGCCGGCGGAGAAGATGCTACTCGGCTTCTATTACGTCCAGCAGCTGACGCTGAAGCAAATCGGCCGATTGCGAGGCGAACACGAGGCAACCGTCTCCCGCAATTTGGAGGCATTGCGAAAGAAAATCCGCAAGCGCCTCGAGGCCTATTTGCGAAGGACCAAGAAGCTGCCCGCTTACGATGTTGATCGTTGCTTCGATTTTGCCGCGCGGGGGGTGAGCATCGATCTTGATCAAGCGTTAAAGACCGATAATGTTCCGCAAGAAGGGGCGGGCTGATCGTTCTCATTGAGGAGGGTCCGCAGGGCGAGCAAGACGCGCCGCGCGGCTGGCTTGCCCGGGACTGAGGATGGGACGTGAACGAAGAAACGGCTGAAGAAAAAGGGCTGGGGCAATTGATTGCCGCCAAGCTCCGCAAGCAGATGGGGGACCCGTCCCGGTCGACGGGAGAATGCCCAACCGCGGAGACCTTGGCGTGCTATTTCGACCAAACCCTTTCCGAGGCAGAGCGGGACGCCTTTGACACTCATCTTCTGGGATGCCCGCGTTGCCAGGACCATCTCGCGGAACTCGCCAGGCTGAGCGAGGCCGACGACCCTCAGACCCTCATTCACGCGGATGAAGCGCCAGCCCCGGCGGAAGAGAAACCCTCAGCCGGCTGGCACTTCAACCTTGCGTGGGCGGGCCTGGCGCTCGGGCTCATCGTGGTGGCGGGCGTCTGGCAATGGCCAAATATCGCCCCGTATCTCAAGCCGCCCAGCGAAACCGCTCAGAACACGGTTACGCCGGTCCCCGAATCCCCTGGGGCTCTGCTGAAAAAGAACGGGGTGTCTATTCAGGCCGCGAAGCGTGAAACTCCGGGGTCCGCGCCGGTTCGGGCGGGTACCGCCACGAGCGTGGCGAGAGAATCTTCCTGGGAAAAGCATGCCCCGTCTGCTGATCAGTTGGCGAAGCCCAAGTCAGCGGCCCAGCCCGCGACGATGGCTCGAATCACCTCGCAGCAAGAACCTCGGGCCGTGGCGGAAGTCAATGCTGGCGCCGAACGAGGAGCAATGGCGACTCCCAGCGAGCGCGCGGGTCTGGGCGCGGTCGTGCTCCCAAGCGGCCGGTCAATCGAACTAAAACCCGAGAAGCCCAACCTTCAATTGGGGGACAGCGGCGCATCAGGCACGAATCTCTCAGTCGCCCCTCCCCCGACTGCGCCCGCTCCCGCCAATATGACGGCCAGAACCGACCAGGCTGCGGCTGAGGCTGCATCTGGCGCGCCCAAGCTAATGATCCAAGGTGTCGCACCGCGCTATGCACCCAAATGGCGGGTTGGCCGGCGCGGCGTGATCCAGAAAGCTGATCCGGATGGAAATTGGATCACCGTGGGGAGCGGAGTCGATACGGATCTCTTCGACATCTCCTTTGCCGGATCGAAAGCCGGCTGGGCGGTAGGTCACGGAGGGCTCGTTCTGCGCACAACCGACGGCGGAGACACCTGGGCGAAGACCCCCAGCCCCACCACCGAAGATCTCATCCACGTTAGCGCCACCAGCGAACTCGCAGCGCGCGTGATTACCCGACGGAACATCCTCTACTCGACCAGCGATGGCGGAAATACCTGGTCATCGCAGCAGCAATAAACTCTTCGCTCTTGCTTCCGATTTGAAAACCTATTGGCGGCACGACGCGGGCGCATCGGCCATGAGGGCCCTGCGGGTTGAGCCCATGGTCATCTGGAGAGACTCTTTGGGGATGTCCGTCACCATCGGCCCGACAATCCACCGGGCGATCCAGGGAATGTCGCGGGTGAGCGAGATCGACTCGCACTCGATGTAAACCCCGCCATCCTTCTCCTCGAATCGCCAGTAGGAGTAAAGCCGCCAGAGAAATCCGCTGTCGTGTCCGACCGGCTTCTCTTTCTCAGTGGGCTTGTCAGCGTCGGCCACTTCCTGGATGCGCGTGGTGTAGGAGCGGCTGTAGCAGTGCGTGGCGTCCACGGGAAAGTAGTGAACGTCATGGTCGGTCGAAAGCGTTACGGTGATGACTTTCTTTTTGCGCAGGCGATAGAAGATTTTGAAGTCGTTACCGTTGCGCTGCACGAGCTTGGATCGCACGACTTCGGGCTGGTAGATATCCTGGTGACGGTCGTAGTTTTGCACCAGCCCGAGTGCCTGCTTGAGTGTCACGCAGGGGACAAACACCGCGCCCGTCCAGTGATGGATGAGCGCGCTGGGCGCTTCCATCTCGCGGCCCGCGGCGTCGCGAGTGCGCAGCCGCTCCATGTAGATTTCGCCGCGCTTGAGCGTTGCCAGCGCTGCCGCGCGTTTTGGCTCCGGCAGTCCCTCCATATAGAGAAAGGCGCCCGGGCGCTTCAGTTCGGCGTCGATCCGCGCCTCCGTGGCCTTCACGTAACGCTCGAAGCCTTCCACTTTCTCCGGGGTCAAGTCCGCACTTAAGAGTTCCGGCTCCTGCGGGGCCGTGAAGACTAGCGACAAACCGAGCACGTAAATAGGAAGAGATGATTGCATCATAGTCAGCGCACCTTCACGCCTGCTATGATAACTCTTGCGGTAACCGAAAGCGAAACTCGAAGCGTGGGCGCCGAAGATTGCGGAGCCTCAAACACTCCTCGACGCTGCCACCGGGCGGATTCTTCGTATCATGGGGGAGTACGTGTGACAAGGCTGAATAAGCAGGTCATTCTGGCCGCCCGTCCCGCCGGCTTCCCTAAAGAGTCGGACTTCAGACTCGTTGAGTCACCGACCGGCGAGCCAGGCCCGGGACATTTCCTCCTGCGGTCGCTTTTTCTTTCGGTTGACCCATACATGCGCCCGCGCATCGGCGGGGGAAAGTCTTACGCCCGCGCGGTGGAAGTCGGCGAGGTCATGGTAGGGGGCGTGGTCGGGGAAGTCATCGAGTCGAGCCACCCGGGCTTCGCCAAGGGCACCCTTGTTGTCGGCGACTTTGGGTGGCAGGAGTACGCAGTTTCCGACGGCACGGAGGTAAGGAAAGTCAACCCCGCCCTGGCGCCGGTTTCCACGGCGCTTGGCGTGCTCGGCATGCCGGGCCTGACAGCTTACTTCGGCCTGATCACCCTCGGCAAACCGAAACACGGGGAGACGGTAGTGGTTTCCGGCGCGGCGGGCGCGGTGGGCTCCATTGCGGGACAGATCGCGAAGATACGGCGCTGCCGTGTCGTGGGCATCGCGGGCTCGGATGAAAAGGTCCGCTACGTTACCGAAGACCTGGGATTCGACAGTGCGTTCAACTACAAAACTTCGTCCAACGCCTACCGCAAGCTGGTATCGCTATGCCCCCAGGGCATCGACGTCTACTTCGACAATGTGGGCGGAGAGATTACGGACGCAGTCGTGCGCCACATCAACGTCGGCGCGCGGCTGGTGATCTGCGGGCAGATCTCGCAGTACAACCTGGAGAGACCCGAGATGGGGCCGCGCTGGCTGTGGGCGCTGATCGTCAAGCAGGCGCGCGCGGAAGGCTTCCTGGTTTACCAGTTTCGCGATCGCTTCGACGGCGCGCTGCGCCGCCTGGGACAGTGGGTGAAAACCGGCAAGCTCAAGTACCGCGAGAACATCGTCGAAGGGCTCGAAAACGCCCCTCGCGCCTTTATCGGCATGCTGAAGGGCGAAAACATCGGGAAGCAACTCGTCAAGATCGCGGAGCTCTGAGTTTCGTTTTCCCTTCACCGCCTCTTGCTCCCTCGCGCCAAATCTGCGAAGATTCTCGATTCGACGCAGTGGGAAGCTCAAATCTTATTCGCCCTTATTCGGAGGCCTTATGCCCTTTGATCCCAAACACTGGAGTCGCATCATCACCGACGGCCGGTCACGCGCGGGCGCGCGCTCGATGCTGAAGGCCATCGGCTTCACCGACACCGACCTGGCGCGGCCTATCGTTGGCATCGCCAACACCTGGATTGAGACGATGCCCTGCAACTTTCACTTGCGTCGCCTGGCCGCGAAGGTGAAGGAGGGGATCCGCGCGGCGGGCGGGACTCCCATGGAGTTCAACACCATCGCCATCTCCGACGGCGTGACGATGGGCACCGAAGGCATGAAGGCCTCGCTCATCAGCCGCGAGGTGATTGCCGATTCGATCGAGCTGGTGGGGCGCGGCCATATGTTCGATGCCATGGTGGCGCTCGTCGCCTGCGACAAAACGATTCCCGGAGCGGCCATGGCGCTGCTGCGGCTGAACGTGCCGAGCATCCTCCTGTACGGCGGCTCGATTGCGCCGGGGAGCGTTGACGGCCACGACGTCACCATTCAGGACGTCTACGAAGCGATCGGCGCGCAATCCGCCGGACTCATTTCCGACGCCGATCTCAAGAAGCTGGAAGATGCCGCCTGTCCTGGCGCGGGCGCCTGCGGCGGGCAGTTCACCGCCAACACCATGTCCACAGTCATGGAGTTCATCGGCATCTCGCCCATGGGCTTCAACGGCGTTCCCGCCATGGACCCGCTCAAAGACGAAATCAGCTATCGCACAGGTGAGATGGTGATGGACCTGCTGCGGCGCGGCGTCCGGCCACGAGACATCCTGACGCGCCAGGCGTTTGAGAACGCCATCGCGAGCGTCGCGGCCACCGGCGGCTCGACGAATTCCGTGCTGCACCTGCTGGCCATGGCGCGCGAGGCGGGCGTGACGCTGGCCATCGAGGATTTCGACGCGATCAGCGCGCGCACGCCGCTGCTGGCCGATTTGAAGCCCGCGGGACGCTACGTCGCGACCGACGTTCACCGCGCCGGCGGGATTCCCGTCATCGCCAAGAAGCTCATCGAAGGCGGCAATAAGTTCCTTCACGAATCGGCGATGACCGTGAGCGGGCGGACGATTGGCGAGGAAGCGCGCGCCGTCAAGGAAACTCCGGGGCAGGACGTCGTGCATCCCGTTTCGAACCCCCTCAAAGCCACCGGCGGGCTGGTCATTCTGAAGGGCAACATCGCGCCGCAAGGCTGTGTGGCGAAGATCACCGGCCATGAACGGTTGACCCATCGCGGCCCGGCACGCGTCTTCAATGGCGAAGAAGCGGCGATGCAAGCGGTAACCAGCAAGAGCATCAAGCCCGGCGACGTGGTCGTGATCCGCTATGAAGGTCCGCGCGGCGGGCCTGGCATGCGCGAGATGCTGGCCGTCACAGGCGCGCTGGTGGGCCAGGGGCTGGGCGAGTCGGTGGCGCTCCTGACCGACGGGCGATTCAGCGGCGCGACGCGCGGCCTGATGGTGGGCCACGTGGCTCCGGAAGCGGCCCGCGGCGGGCCCATCGCCGCGCTCGCCGACGGGGACACGATCGTTTTCGACGTGAGCGCCCGGCAACTCAACGTCGAGCTGAGCGACGCGGAAATCAAGCAACGGCTCGCGAGCTGGAAGGAGCCGGCGCCGCGCTATACCACCGGCGTATTCGCCAAGTACGCCGCGCTGGTGTCCTCCGCCGCCGAGGGCGCCGTGACGCGCGTCACGCTGTAGTATGCCGCCCTGAAGGGCGGCGCTACCGTGCAAGCCAGTCCGTTACCGCCGCAATTCCTTGCCGGGCACGCCGGTTTGTGACAGAATCAAAATACCAGGGGCACTTTCGAAACCGCACCCGGGGCGGCCGGGGAGCGCACGGGTCTCAGGAGAAGAGTTGCATCCGGAACTCAAGACGGTCATCGAACTCCAGCAGTTGGATCAGAAGATTGCGGAGTTGAGCGAACAGATCGACTCCCTGCCTTCCGAGATTCAGAAGATCGAATCCCAGCTCAACGAATTCATCCACGCTCACCAGGAGCGCCAGCACCGCCTCGCTCAGAGCCAGAAAGAGCGGCGAGACCTGGAAGGAGAAATCCAGGAAATCCAAGCGCGCATCACCAAGCACAAAGATCAGCTCTACCAGGTCAAGACCAACGAGCAGTACCGGGCGATGCTGAAGGAAATCGAAGGCGAAGAAAAGAAGATCCGCCAGGTGGAAGACCGCCTGTTGGAAAAGATGATCGAGGCCGAACAGCTCGACAAGCTGATTCACGAGGCAGCGGCTCGGCTGGAAGGAGAAAAATCCCGCGTGGCGGCTGAAACGACGCGCCTGAAGGCGCTTCGCCAGGCGGATGTGGATGAGCGCGACCGCCTGGCGGCCCAGCGGGCGGAGGACGTCAAGGCGCTCGGCCCGGAAGTTGTCGACCTCTACGAGCGTGTGCGGAAAGCGCGGCGGGGCGTGGCCATCGCGGAAGCGCGCGACGGATCCTGCACGGGCTGCAACGTCCGCCTGCGCCCTCAGGTGTTCAACGAGGTGCGCGCCAACGAGGCCGTGCTCACCTGCGAGAGTTGCGGGCGGATTCTCTACTATGTCGAGCCACCGCCCGGAGAAGCCGCGGCCGCCGGGAAACCCCAAGGCCCGGCGGACCAACCCGTGGTGCCGAACTGACGAGGAACGCGCCTTCCTCGCGTTCCGAACGACCAGCAAACTGCATGCCCACAAATCCGCAGACCATTGTCATACACATCGACGGCGGCTCGCGCGGCAATCCCGGCCCCGCCGCCTTCGCCGTGGTCGTGGATGACGCTGCCGGCGCGCGACTCGACTGCTTCTCCAAGCTGCTGGGGGAAACCACGAACAATGTGGCCGAGTACGAAGCGCTGCTTGCCGCGCTCGATTATGCGACACGCCACAAGCTCTCGCAGGTCAGGGTCATTTCGGATTCGGAATTGCTCGTGCGGCAGATGCAGGGCCGCTACAAAGTGAAGAGCGGAGACCTCAAGCCTTTGTTCGAGCGGGCTCAGGGATTGGCTCGCAAGATCGAGGGATTTTCCATCGCACACGTCCGGCGCGAGCAGAACCGCGAGGCTGACCGCCTGGTAAACGAAGCACTGGACAGCGCCGAGTCGGAGCCGGCGAAGGCCAGTCGGGAAGGGTCGCCTGCCGCGTCGGCGCAACCGCTGCGCGCCCGGGCGATGTACTCCCAAGGCGCGCTCAGATTTCAGTCCTTGCTCCCTCTCGACGAGGGTGAAGAGGTCGAAGTCGAAATCCGCCGGACCAACCGAGCACGTCCCACCCCAACGCACCCGACAGGGCGTTGAAATCGTCCGCCTTCAACAGTAGGATTTGATTTGCCCTGCCCCGAGAATTGGAGGAGCGTCATGGCCGAAGTCGCCGCCACGCAGTTCCCCGCGGTTCCGCCGCTGACTCAGCTCAACGAAGAAGAGGAGATGTTTCAGGCCGCGGCGCGAGAATTTGCGGAAAACGAAATCCGACCGCACGTCGTCGAGATGGACCGCGACGGAGTCTTCAAGCACGAATTAATCGACAAGTTCTTCGCCCAGGGCTTCATGTCCATCGAAGTGCCGGAAACCTACGGTGGGAGCGGCGGGAGTTTCTTCATGTCGATCCTGGCCATCGAAGAATTCTCGCGTGTGGACGCCTCTGCCGCGGTCGTCATCGATGTCCAGAACACATTAGTGAACAACGCGCTCCTTCGCTGGGGAACTCCAGCGCAAAGAGAAACTTACTTGCCGCGCCTGGCACGGAACATGGTGGGCGCGTACGCGCTCTCCGAACCCAACTCCGGAAGCGACGCCTTCGGACTGGAGACGCGCGCCCGCGAGGAAGGCGATAACTTCGTGCTGAACGGCCGCAAGCTCTGGATCACCAACGCCAAGGAAGCGGGGCTGTTCATTCTGTTCGCCACGGTCAATCGCGAGCTCGGCTACAAGGGCATCACGGCGTTCCTGGTCGAGGGGGGGACGCCGGGCTTCACAGTCGGAAAGAAGGAAAACAAGCTGGGCATCCGGGCTTCGTCCACCTGCGAATTGATTCTGGAGGATTGCCGCATACCGAAAGCGAATGTGCTGGGCGAGGTCGGCAGGGGTTACAGGGTGGCCATCGAAACCCTCAACGAAGGCCGCATCGGGATTGGCGCGCAGATGGTGGGCGTGGCGCGCGGCGCGCTGGAATGCGCAGTTCGATATTCGAAGGAGCGGAAGCAGTTCGGAAAGCCCATCGCCGATTTTCAGGCCGTGCAGTTTCAGCTTGCGCGCCTGGCCACCGACGTCGAGGCGGCGCGCTTGATGACCTACAACACTGCGCGGCTGAAAGAAGCGGGCCGACCCTTTCTCAAAGAAGCCGCGATGACCAAGTACTTTTGCTCGCAAGTGGCGGAGCGCGTGGCTTCGGAGGCGATCGAGGTTTACGGCGGCTACGGATACACGAAGGATTATCCCGTGGAGAAATACCTGCGCGACGCCAAGATCGGGAAGATTTACGAGGGGACTTCGTTCATGCAGCTTCAGACCATCGCCAAACTGATCCTGGGACTTTGAAGTGGAAATTCTACTTGCCTCCGTCATCGTGGCATTCACTGTTCCAGCCTGGGTCCCGATAATCTGGAATCGGAAACTGTGGTCCAGGCTCAAGAGGGCTGAGGTTGCCGTTACGTTGAGCGCGCTGACGCAGTTGACATTCATAGCCTGCCTTAGCGTGGGGCTGATTACTCTCGACTACTCAGTCAGGTTTGCCGCAGTGGCTGTTCCGTGCTGCATCGCGGCGATCGCATTTGCTCTTGCCGACTCTTCAAGATCGGTTGCTTCTATCGGCGTTATAGCTAGCGCATTCTTGGGCCTCGCTATGTGGGTTTTCCTTGTTACGGTTCATTGAAATGGCGGACCGTCGATCAATGGGTGGAATTAGAGGCAATGGTTCATGAGCACTCTGTTCACAGGTATCCCCCGAAATGCCGTGCCTCGTTTTGCGGTGGGACTCGTCTACGGTGCAGGCGCCCTAACGATATGGGCGGCCGCTGCGCGCTGTCCGGCAGCGCTGCCCCAAGTCGCGGCGACAACTCCCTTTCGATTGTTGGTGGTGACGGGCGGCCACGATTATCCGACATCGTTCTACACGCTCTTCGAGGGGTACGACGACATCGAGTGGAGTCACGCCACGTCAAACCATGAAGCGCTCAAATCGCCGCTTCGCGACAAGTTCGACGTCCTCGTCCTCTACGACATGTCGACAGAAATCACGGAAGCGGAGAAGAAGAGCCTTGTCGAATTCCTGAGAAGCAGCCGGGGACTGGTGGTGCTCCATCATGCGATTCTCGACTATCCGGATTGGGAATGGTGGTGGCGCGAAGTTGTGGGCGGGAAGTACTTGAGCAAGCCTGAAGGCGGAATGCCAGCGTCAACTTATCTGCACGACCAGGACATGCTCGTCGAGCCGGCGGATCGTCATCCGATTCTCGAGGGTATCAAGCAGTTCCGCATCCTCGACGAAACCTACAAGGGGATGTGGATTTCGCCCAGAATCACTGCTCTGCTCAGAACCAACAATCCCACGAGCGACCCGGTCGTCGCCTGGGTCAGCCCTTTCGAGAAGTCCCGGGTGGTTTACATCCAGCTCGGCCACGGGGAGGCCGCGCACAAGAATCGCGCCTACCGTCGGCTGGTTCACAACGCAATTCTGTGGTCGGCGGAGCAGCCGGGTAAGCAGAGGAAGTAGAAGCCGTGCCCAGTCGCCTCAGTGCTTGGCGGCTTCCAGTTTTCTCAAGTGGGCGCGGACTTCGTCGGCGTCGCGGGCGTCAGGGGCGTGCTGAAGGTAAAGCTGAAACTCCTCGCGGGCGCGGTCGAGCTTCCCGGCGCTTTCGAGGGAGACCGCGAGATTATAGTGGGCGCTGGCAAGGTCGGGGCGGGTGCGAATCGCCTCCTCATATTCCCAGATAGCACCCTCGCGGTCGCCTTTGCTCCGCAGCGTATTGGCCAGATTCAAGCGGGCCCCCGCCTCCATGGGCCGGATCCGCAGGTATTCGCGATAGTTGGCGACCGCGTCGTCGAGCAATCCCTTCTGCCGGAGGGCGTTCGCGAGGCTCAAGCGCGCTTCAGCGAAGTCGCTCTTGCCACGCAATGCCTCGCGAAACTGCTCCAGCGCGTTGTCCAATTGATTCTGATGCAATAGCGCGACGCCCAAGTGGTAGTGCGCTTCGGGAAGGTTGGGCATCAGACGAAGCGCCGCATGCGCCTCATCCGCAGCGCCGACGGGTTCGCCCATCTGGTTCAGCACGTTGGCCAGGTTGGCGTGTGTTTCGGCTGAGTCGGGCCGTTTCTCAAGCACGGCACGGAACGCCGCCGCCGCGCCCTTCCAGTCCCCAGAGCGCATCAGAGTGAGCCCGAGATTTTCCTGCGTGGTCAGATCACCCGATTGCGCGATGCCCGCGCGATAGGCTTCCTGGGCGCCTTGCAGGTCCCCCACACGAAAGAGTGCGTTGCCCAGTTCGCGCTGGTATTCGGCGTTGTTGGGGGCCAGTTGGACAGCCTCGCGGCATTCCGCGACGGCCCCCTGGAAATCCCCGCTTTCCCGCAAGACGGTGGCGAATCGGATATGCAACGCCGCGTCATCAGGCCGCAAGCGGAGCGCGTCGCGAAACGTCGGGATGGCCAGCTCGTAGTTCTTCTGCTCTGCGAGCACGTCCCCGAGCGCGACCAGAGCCTCAGGATAGTCGGCCCGCAATTCGATGGCACGCTCGAGTTCGGCCTGCGCTTCCTTGATTCTGCCCGACGACTTCAACGCTCCACCCACGAGGTAATGCAGATCGGGACTCTGCGGGCGGAGACCCGATGCCACTCGAAATTCACCCAGCGCCTTTTCCATGTCACCGCCCGCCTGGTAAGCGTTCGCCAGGTGCAGGTGAGCGTCGGGATCTTCGGGGCGCAAACGAACTTCTTCGCGATACTCCTGGATAAAGCCCGCCACATCGCCGGAAGCCTGGTAGGCTTCCGCCAGATTACGGTGGTAGTCGGCGGAATCGGGCACCAGCTCCACGGCCTTCCTCAGTTCGGGGATCGCGCCCATCAAATCCCCTGTCCTCCTCAGCACCAGCCCGAGGTTCGAATGCAGCTCCGGATCGGCTGGCTTCAGGCGCAACGCCTCGCGGTAGGAGGCCGCCGCCGCCGCATGATTGGAGGTGGAAAGGTAGGTTGCCGCAAGCTCGGCGTGGGCCGCGACCAGGTCCGGACGCTGGCGGATCACCTGGCGGAGTTCCTGGATCGCCCCGGCATAATCTCCCGCCTGGCGGAGCGCCAAGGCAAGTTGAAACCGATAGTCCGTCTGCTGGGGAAGCAATTCGACAGCCCGGCGGTATTCCTGGATGGCGTGGATAAGATCTTCGTTGGCGCGCAGGGCGCCCGCCAGCGCGTAATGCATTTCGGGATCATTGGGTTTGAGCCGCGTGGCGGCGCGAAACTCCTCGATGCCCTCGGCATACTTCCCGCCCTGAGTAAAGGCGTTTCCGAGGCCCGAGTGAGCATGGGGATTGTTGGGTTCGAGGCCCACCGCTTGTCGGTACTCCGCAACGGCGCCCGCGGGATCTCCCGCCTGAAGCAACGCCCCCGCGTACGACATGCGAATCTCCGCGTCCCGGGGCTTGAGCGCCAGCGCTTCCTTGAATTCTTTCTTGGCTTCGTCGAACTCACGGCGACCCGCCAGCGCATTGGCCAGGTTCGAGTGCGCGTCGGCGTTCGAGGGATGCAGGCGAAGCTCGGCGCGGTACTCCTCGATGGCCTGCGCCAGGTTGCCCTGCGACTCGTAGGCCGCTCCCAGATTCAAGTGAACGCCGGGGAATTCCGGTTTCAGGCGGAGAACTTCCTGATACTCGCGGATGGCGTCGTTGACCTGCTGCTCGGCAACGAAAGCGTTGGCGAGGTTGTACCGGGCTTCGGGATAGACGGGGCGGAGTTCAATCGCCCTGCGGTAAGCGCGGATCGCGTCCTTCCACTGGCCGCGGCGGGAAAACTCGTTGCCCTGTTGGAAGAGCTCGTCGGCGGTGGGTGGGTCGCTCTGCTGGGCGCGTACAAGGACGGGGAGCAACAGCACCGCCAGCAACACCTTGCGCCATGCGCCCCCCATCGGTTTCCCCCCTCTTATAGAATACACCCGGCGGCGCCTCCTCGAAACGTTGACAGGCCCGCAGGGTTTCGTTATTCTCGCCTCGTTCCAGCGGCCAGTCCATCCGTCCGCCCGCGCCGCGAGTCATTCGGGACTGAGTATCCGGATGGAGCGACTCCTCCCATATTTCCGCC
This sequence comes from Terriglobia bacterium, assembly GCA_041946825.1. Taxonomy (GTDB): domain Bacteria; phylum Acidobacteriota; class Terriglobia; order UBA7540; family UBA7540; genus CAZTHM01. The sequence continues at coordinate 29,869 of JBHGBD010000029.1, forward strand.
GTCGACCCGCGCTGCGCGCCACCTCGCTGCTTGCCGGAAGTCTGTTTTGGTTGGTGTGCTTTTTCCTGATCCCCATATTCTATCTGCTCGCCGTGAGCTTCGCGGAGCGCTCGCCCTACGGTACGATCGCCTGGGTACTCGGGATCCATAATTATGCGCGCGCATTTCAGCCGGCCTATCTTGAGATCTACTGGTTGTCCATCTGGATGGCCTTTCTCACTACCGCCCTTTGTGTCGTGCTCGGATTCCCCGTCGCCTACGCCATCGCTCTGCGAGTTCCCCCACGGTGGAAGTCGGCGCTGCTGCTCCTGGTGGTCATCCCCTTCTGGACGAGCTTCCTGATTCGAACCTACGCCTGGATGGTAATCTTCCGCACCGAGGGCGTCATCAACACGATTTTGATGGGATTGCACTTGACGAACGAACCGCTGCGGCTCCTCTACACCCCGCTGGCAGTATTCGTCGGCCTGGTGTACGGCGAATTGCCCTTCATGATTTTGCCCCTATATGCCGTGCTGCAAAAGATCGACCCGGCGCTGCTCGAGGCGGCGCAGGACCTCGGCGCGAGCCGTGTCGCGACTTTTCTGAAGGTGACGCTGCCACTTTCCCTGCCGGGACTGGTGGCGGGGGCGGTATTGGTTTTCATTCCCTCCGTCGGCGCGTTCGTCACGCCGGACTTGCTCGGCGGGGCCCGCACGATGATGGTGGGCAACCTGATTCAAAACCAGTTTGCGCTGGTCCGAGATCAGCCCTTCGGCTCCGCGGTGGCGTTTCTGCTGACGTTCGCCGTGCTGGGGGTGCTGCTCAGTTCGCTGCGAAGCGCCCAGCGCGCCACGCGGGAGTTTCTCTGATGGCCCGACCCAAGCGCGCCGATTGGGGACTAGGCGCGACGACGCTGGCTGTCTATCTTTTTCTCTACGCCCCCATCGCCGTGCTCGTGATCTTCTCTTTCAACCGATCCCGTCTTTCAGCGCGGTGGCTGGGATTCACCACCGAATGGTACGCGGCGCTTTGGCAGAACGACCAGATCTTCCAGAGCCTCTCGAATAGCTTGATCGTCGCCGTTGCCGTTACGGTCGTTTGTGTTTGTTTCGGGACGCTGGCGGCGCTGGTGACGGCGCGGGCGCGGCTGCGGGGCCGCGCCTGGCTCGACGGACTCGTCTATCTCCCTCTGGTCATCCCCGAAATCGTGATGGCCGTGGCGCTGGTGGCCTTCTTCGCGCTGCTCCACCTTGACCTGAGCCTGTGGACGATCATCATCGCGCACATCACCTTCTGTATTTCCTACGTCATCATTGTGGTAGGCGCGCGGCTGGCGGGCATGGATCGCTCTCTGGAAGAAGCGGCCCTCGATCTCGGCGCAAACGAATGGACGGCGTTCTTCCGCGTCACCCTGCCCGTCGCCGCGCCCGGGATCCTTTCCGCCGCGCTGCTGGTCTTTACGACTTCCTTCGACGATTATCTGATCACCTCGTTCGTCTCGGGCGTGGGCTCGACCACGTTGCCGCTGCAAATCTATTCCATGCTCAAGCGCGGCATCACGCCGGAAATTAACGCCCTTTCCACCGCCATTCTTTTCGCGACCGTGCCGCTGGTGTACATCGCGCAGCGGCTGGAGCGCGGCGCGCTGAAAGTCCGCGCGGCGATCGCCGGCGTCGCAGGCGTATGGGTGTTCATGTCGGTTCCGCTGGTGGCACGCACCTGGCCCACCGAAAGGAACCTTCCGCAGCTCAACATTTACACCTGGACCACCTATCTGTCGCCCCGCGTGGTGCGCGGCTTCGAGCGCGAATACCACTGCAAAGTCAATTACGACCTCTACGATTCCAACGAAGCCCTGCTCGCCAAGCTGCAAGCCGGCAACGTCAACTTCGATATCGTCACGCCCACCGACTACATGGTGGAGATTCTCATTCAGCAGGGTCTGCTTGCCAAGCTCGATACGGCCCAGCTCGGCTCGACGCTCAAGTGCATCAATCCCCGATTTCTGGGACTGTCATGCGACCCGCGGAACGAGTACTCGGTCCCCTACGCCTGGGGCACGACGGGCCTCGCCTATCGCTCCGACTTCGTGAAGGGAAACGTGGAGAGCTGGGACGTCATGTTCGACCCTCGCTACGCGGGGCACATCCTGCTGCTCGACGACATGCGCGAAGTCTTTGGCATGGCCCTGAAGAAACTGGGCTATTCGATGAACACGACGAATCCCCAGGAGATCCGGAGAGCGCGCGACCTGCTGCTGGCGCAGAAGCCGTTGGTGAAGGGCTACAACAGCTCGAACTTCGAGCAGGACCTGGTGGCCGCCGACGCGTGGATTGCCCAAGCCTATAACGGCAACCTGACGTTTGCGATGCGCGACGAGCCGCGCATCCGCTACGTCATCCCGAGAGAAGGCTGCACAATTTCCGTGGACAGCGCCTGCATCCCGCGCAACGCGCCCCACAAGGAACTGGCGCACGAGTTCATTAAATACGCAAACCGTCCGGAATCGGCGGCGCTGTTTGTCAACGATTCCGGGTTCAACTCGCCAAACCTGTTTGCGGCCCGGGGCGTGGAACCGTGGATTCTCAAGGAGCCGGCAATCTTCCCGCCCGAGGATTGGTTAATCCATTGCGAATTTATGCGCGACATCGGCCCCATCGTCGCGCTTTACGATCAGTACTGGACGGAAATTAAGGCCCGGTAATGGCTTCGCAGCCGCGCGCCCGTTGCCGCCCTGTAAGGAGGGATCAAAACATGCGCTCCAAAAAAGTGAATCGGTCTCGCCGCTCATTCCTGAAGAAAGTGGGCACCGGAGTTCCCACCATTTCGCTGGTTCTGAAGAATGCCCAGGGCGGCCAGGCGCCGCCCACCGGCGCGGCGGGAACTCCTCGACATTCGACGAAGTTCACGCCGGTTGACCTGACCACATTCTTCAACTGCTCTCCCCGGGACTTCGGCCCGCGGGCGCGCGCGAGAGAGTTGACCGGCGACGCTTTGGGCGATGGGCTGATTCGCCCTCTCGCGGGAAGGCAGAATCTCCACGGAATGCCATTTTGGCTGGGTCCGGGGGGACTTGAAAGGAAGTCCTGGGTGGCCTTAAGCACCAAGCCCGCGGCGTGGACGACTCGGACTCTCTCGCTTCCTGTGACGCAGCCGACGCGGTTTGCCTGCCTGATGTCGTTCTGCGACTGGGATCCGAACGAGACCCCTCCGCCCGCCACCGACGTCGTCGAACAGGTCGGACAGGTTCTTGGCGAACTCGTGTTTGTCTACGCCGACGGCAGCGAGAAGGCCGTCCCCATCCGAAGGCGGTTCGAGGTCAATTCCCCGGCGATTTTCTGGGGGCATTCGGCATTCGCGGCCGAGCCTCACCTGAAGGATGCTCCGCGCAAGCTCTCCGACCCGCTTCGCAACGGAATGGATTGGGGCCAGCTTCAAACCGCCGCCGATGATAATGCCGAGCCGGCCTCGCCCGACGGCCGTCCTCCCGCGCTTTTCTGGGTTTCGGCGTTGGAGAATCCCCAGCCGGAGAAGAAGCTCAAGGCCGTGCGCCTCGAGGCGAAATCCGAGGACCCTCTGCTCATCTGCGGGCTGACGTTCTTCCGCGGAAAGGAAAATCCGCTGCGCTACGAGCGGCTTAATCTGTACCGCCTGGCGTTGCCCGAGCCTACTGCGGAGCAGAAGAACCGCTGGAAAGTCCAGGTTGATATGGGCGTGGTAGCGCGGCAATACGTGTTGCCGGATTTTACGCCAGCGGAGTGGCTGGCCGCGCCCGGAAAAGGGTTGGGCGAGCGCAACAATCCCGTCAAGGGCGCCAAGTATCTCTACGCCGAAGTCACGGCGAGCCGTGAAGCCACGCTCGCTCTCACTAACACCAGAACCGGCAGGCGTTATGAATTCGATCTGGGAAGCGTGACACCCGGTAAAGAAACCGAAGCCCGGCCCAGCGGGGCGCGCATCGAGTTTCTCGAGTCGCAGAAGACCTGGCTGCACGGTCAAGTCGTCGATTCGTCCACGGGCAAACCTACGCCGGTTCGCCTGGCCTTCCGCTCGAAGGATGGCCGCTACATTCCGCCCTACGGACATCGCACCGAAATCAACGACGCGTGGTTCCAGGACTACGGCGCGGACCTCAAGTTGATGGACACATCCTTTGCTTACGTTGACGGAACGTTTCAGGTGGAGCTGCCCGTCGGGGAAGTGTTCGTCGAGATGACGAAGGGATTCGAATACGAAGCCGCGCGCCAGAGGCTCACCATTGAACCCGGCCAACGCGAACTGAAACTCGAAATCATGCGCCACGTCGATTGGCGCTCCAAAGGCTGGGTGACGGCGGACACGCACACTCATTTCCTCTCACCCTCAACCGCCGTGCTGGAAGGACAGGCCGAGGGATTGAACCTCGTGAGCCTGCTGGCGGCGCAGTGGGGAGATCTGTTCACGAACGTCGGAGACCTTCCCTACGGCCCGCTGGTTTCGAAGGATGGCGAGACCCGCGTCGAAATCAACACCGAGAACCGCCAGCATATCCTCGGCCACCTTGGCCTCGTGGGTGGGCATGGGGCGCCGGCGTTTCCGATGTCGGCGAGCGGGCTGAGCGAAAGCTACCTCGGCGACCCGCTATGGAACAGCCTCGCCCACTGGACCGACGCGCAGCACGAACGCGGCGGGTTGGTTGTCGCCGTGCATTTTCCGTATCCCACGGCAGAGCTCGCCGCCGATATCGCGCTTGGCAAGATCGACGCGGTCGAGCTCTATCCCTACGGCGAGAACTTCAGCACCCTGCGGTTCTACGACTGGTATCGATACCTGAATTGCGGATATCGACTTCCCGCCGTCGGCGGCACCGACAAGATGGGAGCGTACATGCCTGTGGGAGCGAACCGCACCTACGCCTTCCTGGGACAACAGGAATTCAATTTCGAGAACTGGGCCAAAGCAGTCCGCAGCGGAAACACTTTCATGACCACGGGACCACTGCTCAACTTCACCGCCGACGGCCACGCCCCCGGTGAGGAGATCGAAATCGGGCCGGGGGGCGCCACCATCGAACTCCAGGTGGATGTCCGGAGCTACGTGCCATTTCACCGCGTCGAATTCATCTGGAACGGTAAAGTCATGGCGTCGCATGACGACCGCGGAGGGCGGCGCGACTTCGTTCTGGCCGAGAAGATCCACGTCGACACGCCAGGCTGGGTCGCCGCGCGCTGTGCTTCCCGCCTGGGTCCCACGAGTGTCTGGGGGCTGAGCATCCAGGCGCACACATCGCCGGTCTATTTCAAGGTCGCGGGGCAGGAGCTTTTCTCCCCGCCCGCGGCGGCGTACATGCTGACCCTCATCGACGGAGCCGAGACGTGGGTCAAGCAGTTGGCCACCCGCCCCGACCCCGAGCGCCTGGCGCGCGTGCTCAAGACTTTCTCGGACGCCCGCGAGGCTGTGCATCTGCGCATGCATCAGCATGGGATCAAGCACTGAAGCAGGAGTCGGGAGTCAGGAGTCCAAAGACGGACGAGGCCCCAATCCCGCGACGGTTTGACACGCCTTGGCCGATGGCGTAGTGTCGCCATCAAGAATTTTCGCGAATCCCGACTTCCCCGCGGAAGGAGATCCGGAATGGAAAAGCACCTCATCAATTACACCCATTGGCTGGGTGTGGCTGCCGCAGCCGTTGCCTTGGTCTGGCGCGTCCTGATTATTGCCGGAGTGCCCGAAAAGGTTCTGGGCCTGAGCTACATGACCGCGTACAAGGGAGCGCTGATTTTCTTTCTGGCGGCGATCGCTACCGCCAGCTGTGTCTGGATCAAGGGCCAGAAGACCTAAGACGCTTGCCTGCCAACTCCTCGCACTTGCTACAAAGGCAGAATTCGCCGCGTCCGTGTCCTCGTATCCAGGACTCTTCCTGACATTGACGTTCACTCTCTAAGCAGCGCGCTGTTGAAGTCGAAGGGCTGGGCGGATTAGTATCGTGAGCCACGTGTCTCAATCGTGAGGTGAAGATTCCGTGCGGGATGCATTCAGGTTGGATGGTTGTACGGCGCTGGTCACCGGCGGCGCGACGGGAATCGGACGCGCCGCGGCGCTTGCCCTGGCAGAGGCGGGGGCCGACGTGGCCGTCCTCGGGCACACGCACGACCCCGCGGAAGCTCGGCGGGCCATCGAGGCGCTGGGCCGGCGCACGCTCAGCTTCCAGGGCGACTTGACCAAAGCGGTTTTCCGCAACCTGGTGGTGGACGACATTCTCCGCCGCTGGGGGCACATCGACATCCTGGTGAACAACGCGGGAACGATCGCTCGCGGGCCGGCGGCTGACGCCGACGAATCGGAGTGGGATCGAGTCATCCAGTTGAATCTCACGACGATGTTCCGCATGTGCCAGCGCGTGGGCCGCGTCATGATCGAGCAGAAGCGCGGCAAGATCATCAACCTGGCGTCGCTGTTGAGCTTCTCGGGAGGCATCAACGTCATTTCCTACGCGGCGAGCAAGGGCGGCGTGGCTCAGATCACCAAGGGGCTCGCCAATGAGTGGGCGAAGCTGGGCGTCAATGTCAACGCCATCGCGCCCGGTTACATTCTGACGGATTTCACCCGAGTCCTCTACGAAGACCCGGTCCGGGGCCCCCAGATCACCGAGCGAATCCCCGTCGGACACTGGGGCAGCACGGACGACTTGAAGGGCCCGGTCGTATTTCTCGCCTCACGGGCGTCGGATTACGTCCACGGGCACATTCTCGTGGTGGATGGAGGGTGGATGGCAAGGTAATTTGAAGATTGGCGATTGTCGATTGATGATTGCCATGGCGGAGGAGCGACACCGTTCAGTTGAAGGGCGATACTGGCAACCATCAATTCTCAATCCTCAATCATCGATTGAATCCACTCGCCAGGGGTCAGGAGCGATGCAAGCCGGAGTTTACACGGGCCCGCACGAAATCGAGGCGCGGGAGTGGCCAGTCCCCGAAACGGCCGCGGGCGAAGTGCTGGTGCGCGTGCGCTATGCGGGCATCTGCGGCAGCGACCTGCTGATCCATAGCGGCAGGCATCCGCGCGTGGTCCCTCCACGGGTCCTGGGGCACGAGATTTTCGGAACGGTCGCGGACGCGCGCCCGCCCGCCGATGCCGCATGGAAAGCCGGGACGCGTGTGGCTGTCTACCCGCTCATTTCCTGCGGACGCTGCGCCCCCTGCCGCGAGGGCAACGCGCATGTTTGCGACAAGCTCGGCCTGATCGGCATCGACACCGACGGCGGCATCGCTGATTACGTCAAGGTCTTGCCGAACCAAATCGTCACGGTCCCTGACGCCGTCAGCGACGAGCAGGCGGCGCTGATCGAACCCCTTTCCGTGGCCGTGCACGTCGTGCGCCGCTCGGGCTTCCGGCCCGGAGACATAACGCTGGTGATGGGCGGCGGCCCGATTGGAAACCTGATCGCCCAGGTTTTGCGTGCTTCCGGCGCCGGCGCCGTGGTTCTCACCGAGGTGAAAACTCAACGTCGCGCCCTAGCCGAACAGCTCCGTCTGACGACCGTGAACCCTACCGAGGAAAATCTTCGCGGCGCGGTCGAGCGGATTACCGGCGCGCGGTTTGTGGACCTCGTATTTGAGGCGAGCGGCGCGGCCGTCGCCTACCGTGATGCCGTGGCAGTCTGCAAGGTCCGCGGAGAAATCGTCCTCGTGGGTCTTCCCAAGACTCTCCCCGAAGTGGACGTGCTGAATCTGGTCTTCAAGGAAATCCAGACGACCGGCGCGCGTGTCTACACGCTCAAGGATTACCGGGCGGCGATCGCGCTTCTGGAACGCGGGGCAGTAGATGTCATACCGCTCATCACAGACCGCCTTGCGCTCTCCGAAGTTGCCAGGGGCTTCGAGAACATGCGCGACGCCGAATCCAGCCTCAAGATCCTCTTCGCGCCGTAACGTGCCCCTCGGCGTGATTTCACCGGACAAGTAGTCGCGGCGCGATTTCTCGCATTGTGAGATGGACGCTTTGTTCATCGATGTGAGCCATGCTGTCGCTGTTCCTCGGTAGCACCTCAATAGCCGATTGCCGATCAAGGACTTAGCCCTGCGAGTGCAGGTCCCTGGCGGGAAGCTCCGTGGCACTTGGGGTGCAAGACCCCAGGCGGGTCGGAGCCGCCGTCGGCTTGCGCGAATTTGTCCGAACTCAGGACACAGGCAGTAAGCTCGTGCTGGCGTGCGGCCCACGCCTTGGGTGACGGAGTTCCGGACCGAGTGATTCGCAGGAGGAACAGAATGTTCAACAGGCTCATCAAAAATGTCCTGGCGCTGGGAGCGACAATCATCCTCTTTGCTGCTGTAGCACTGGCTGACAAAGGGAAGACGGTCGACGTGTTCACCGACGCGGTTCTCCCCGACGGCCAAGTTTTGAAGGCCGGTGAATATCAAGTCGTTGTCAGCGAAAGCGAAAAGGAAGTCCAATTCCTGAAGAAAGGCAAAGTGGTCGCAAAGCATCCCTGCCAATCCACTGAAGTCAAGCGAGTCAATCGCTACAATGAGGTTCGTTACGTCGAGAGCTCGGACAAGAAGCAGCACATGACCGAGATCCGGTTTGCGGGCAAGAGCTACGTCCTTAATCTCGACGTCAAGCAGGGGATGTAGGCCCCACGCGGCCGCGCGCGGGTTTCTCGGAACTTCTCGCCTCCCATCGTCGCAAGCGGACCCCGGAGGCGGGAAGCCTAGCGTGGCGCCACCCACGCCTGACTTCCGATTGCAGAGGGAGCCGGGGTGATCACGGAGCGGATTCGTTTCCGCCCCCTATCCTTTCAGTCCTTCGCCGGGGACATTATTTCCGCACTCCTCCAAAGCGTCCTGGCGCGGCGTTGAAATCACGTTGGCCTTGGCATATAGTGTGCGCCGCAAAACATTCCAGTCCCGCTCGTCACCCTGATTCCATCCCGAGGCAGGGAGCAGCGGGCCAATCGAGCTGCGGCGAGTGCCAAGTTCTGTGCCGCTTCGCCAGCGGGATGAGTTGACTCGGATCGCCGCCGCGAAACCTCGCGGGAGGATTCATGATGCTTTCAATTCATTGTTCACTATCCCGGACGGGCCGTATGCTGGCTCCCGTCCTGTTCACGCTGGTCCTGGCGCTGGCCTGCTCGGCGCCGGTGCCAAGGCCCACGGGAGTCGCCTACGAATTCGACAGCGCCAAAGACATGTTCAAGAAGGGGCGCTTCGACAAGGCTCTGGATTTCACCGACGGGCCGGCGAACGCTTCACCCCCCAACGCCTTCACCGAGCGCGCCCTGCTGCTTCGCGTGGCCATCTACAGCGGGCAGGCCAAGGGCTATAAGGAACTGGTGGACGCTTATAAGAAGGGCGCCGACGCCACGAAGAACACGCGCTTCAAATCCGATTACGAGCGCCTGCGACACGACTATCTCCAGTACGGCTCCCGGCTCGCCCTGGGTCTGGGAGACGCGGCGCACCGGCTGACGGAAGGAAGTCAGCTCGCCAAAGAGCTGACCCTGGAGGCGCCCTACCCCACGGTCGAAGGGCCTCAAACCCTTCCGGCTCTGGCGCGGGTAATCGAAGGCGGCTGGATCGAGCCGGAGGAGCAGGAGTCCGCCGCGCGTGACGCGCAGATGAAGGGCATCGATGATGCGCTGGCGGAAATGGTCGGCGGCGACCGCTCGAAAGCCCGCACCGCGTTGGCTGCAGGTCCCGTCAAAATCAGCGGCGTGGATTTCGGGGTCTTCCTCGGCAGGCAACTCCTGGAGGCGGCCGCCTTCTTTGACCGCAAACACATGCGTGATTCGATGAAGTTCCGCACGCTCTGCCAGGAAGCCGATGAGTCCGCCAAGGCCGTCCTGGCGCAGCTGAAGGAGGCTCCTGATAAGGACAAGGAGAAGGCGGCCAAGAAACTTCAAGACGACATCAAGACGGCGCTCAAGAACATGTAAGGGCGTGAGCGCCCGTGACGTCAACGGCCGGTCGCGCGCCTCGGCGGGCGACCGGCCTTTCTGTTTTCGGCGAATTCAAGCGAAGATCGGAGGACGCCATGGCCGAAGCCGGCAGCAAGCCGAAAACTCTTCCTGGCATCCGCGTCGGACACGCCAGCGACTTTCGCGGCTTGACCGGCTGCACAGTGGTCCTCTGCGAAGGCGGCGCGGTTTGCGGCGCGGACATTCGCGGCTCGGCGGCGGGGACGCGTGAGCTCGCGCCCTGTCTTCCCGGCCATCTCGTCGAGCGCGTCCACGCTATCTTCCTCACCGGCGGAAGCGCCTTCGGACTGGATGCCGCGGCGGGTGTCATGCAGTATCTGGAATCGCGCGGCGTGGGTTTTCCCGCCGGACGGAGCCGTGTCCCCATCGTGCCCGGCGCGGTGATCTTCGATCTGAACGTCGGCTCGGCCAAGTCGCGGCCTGACCCGGGCATGGCCAAGTGGGCGTGCCGCAACGCCAGCGTCGAAGTCGTTGAAGGCTCGATCGGGGCGGGTACGGGAGCGACGGTCGGCAAACTCTTCGGCGTCGAGCAGGCGACCAAGGGCGGCGTGGGATTCGCGAGCCTGGCGATCGCCGGCGGCGTGGCGATTCAGGCGCTCGCCGTCGTCAACGCTTTCGGCGACGTCATCGATCCCTCAACCGGCCAGGTTCTCGCTGGCGCGCGCGCTGCACCGGATTCACGGCAGTTCGCCGTCACCAGTGAGCAGATGTTCAAAGGAAAAATCAGCAAACGTTTCGGCGCGACGAATACGACGCTCGTTGCGGTGATGACCAACGTCGCGCTGACCAAGGTGCAAGCGACCAAGATCGCGGAGATGGCGCACGACGGCCTGGCGCGCTCGATCCGCCCGGTTCATACGCAGTTCGATGGCGACCTGGTCTTTGCCCTCTCCCTCGGCACGAAGCGCGCCGACCTCAACACCCTCGGCACCGCCGCCGCGGAAGCGACCGCGCGCGCCATCGTCCGGGCGGTCAGTGCGGCGAAAAGTCTGGGCGGAATTCCCGCAGCGAAGGATCTCGCACGGAAAGAATAGGAGTTGGCAGCCGGAATTCAGAATCCAGAGTTCAGAATAGAGGCACCTCGATTCTTCCTTCTTGCTTCTGGCTTCTGAATTCTGACTTCTGAATTCCGGATTCTTCCTCAGTGGCTGGACTTCAACTCCGACTCTCCTGGAGTCGCACTGGGAGCGGGAGGAGCCGTCTCAGCTCCGCCATGGGGCGAGCCGCCCATGCCGCCGGTCGACAGTCGCGATTCCACCTGCCAGCCGCTGCCGGCGCGCTTGAGGGCGTAGCGCACGGCGACCGTCGGGCCGGCGCCCTGCTTGCTGCGGAACTGGACCTCGGCCTCCGCCTTGTCGCCGGTCACCTTCACATCCTTCACTTCCAGCGTCATGTTGGCCAGCATCAGGTTTTGCTGCTGCTTCAGGTAAGCCTCGACGGCCGCCTGAATGGCCGGCTTGGGATCTTCGCTTACCGTCTTGCTGCAGCCGACGGTGACGAGCATCGCGGCGGCAAGCATTGCCATGAGGAAACGCATGAGGGCCTCCGATCGAAGCCTCACGTTACTCCAAGGGCGCGTGGCGTGTCAAAAACCGCGCGGCGCTTGATTCACAAATTCCCTGCGACTGAAATCCGCGCTTTCCAAATTTCACTCCGAGGAAATCACATGCCAACCCGAATTCTTCGCATGTCCAGCTTCGCGATCGCCGCGGCGCTTGCGACAAGTCTCGCGGCCCTTGCGCAGACTGCCTCCGACTGCCAATCGCCCTGGGGATCGGATGACCAGCGCGGCGCGATGAACCGCCTGACGCCCGCCAAGCCATGCGAAGCTGGGGTGGTCCGTTACAGGGGTAGGACTTGATCGTTAGTCCCCGCAGATTCGCTAAAGGCCTTCCGCGCGAGAGTCACAATCGGCCATCACCGGAAGGGGGATCCTGATAAGTATCTGATTCCAGGACATTAAGCAGCTTTGTAGAAGAACTAATCACCCATTGATTCTAAATAACTTACCAGCTTCGGGTGGTTTTGTGAAAGACTTTCATGCTGAACCTAAAAGGCTTAGCAGCTTCCCGATTTTCAAGGGTATAGGGCAAGCGGGGCTGGCCGCCCGATTCGCTATCGCCCCGGCAACCTGCCGAAGAGTTCCTTGCGGTGGCGGAATGGGCTGCCCCGCCTGCCTCCTGTGCGTTACCTCGCCTCGACATATAGGCACCATACTAACTAAGGTTGATAGGCTATCATATTGCAATAGAAATGTCAAGAGACAAAAGGTCCGTTGGCAAAAATAATTTCTGGCAGCGCAAAGACTCCAGCTCTCCGCAATTTGACACTTTGAGCGAGGCTGGTTTAGATTGGCTGGCGGCCTCAACGCCACCCCGCTCCCCCAGGCGAAGCGGCCCTGTGAAGTTGCCGGTCATCCTCGCCCGCCGCGGCGGGGGGATCCCGAGGAAGGCTTCATGCTCGATCTGGCTTTCGTCCGCGAAAATCTCGAGCTGGTCAAGCAGAAGCTGCGCGAGCGCGGCATGGCGGACTCCCTTGCGGATTTCGAGAACCTCGACCGCGAGCGGCGCAAACTCCTGGTCGAAGCCGAGCGCGGCAAGGCGCGAAAGAATAAAGTCTCCGAGGAGATCGCGGCTCTCAAGAAGAACCAGCAGGATGCCTCCAGCCTGATCGCGGAGATGAAGGAGCTCGGCGGAGAGATCGCCGGGCTGGACGAGAAGGCGAAGAATCTTGACGAGCAGTTGCGCGAACTCCTGCGCAACATTCCCAACGTCCCCCATGCGAGCGTTCCCGTCGGGCGCAGCGCCGCGGACAACCAGGAAATCCGCCGCTGGGGCAGGCCGCGGGAATTCGACTTCGAACCCAAAGCCCACTGGGACCTTGGCCCGCAGCTTGGCATTCTGGATTTCGAGCGGGCGGCGAAGATCGCCGGCGCTCGCTTCGCGGTCTATAGGGGCGTGGGAGCCAAACTCGAGCGGGCGCTCGCCAACTTCATGCTCGACGTGCACACGCGAGAGCACGGCTACACAGAAATTCTTCCGCCGTTCATCGTCAATGCGGAGAGCCTGTTCGGCACCGGACAACTGCCGAAGTTCGAGCAGGACCTCTTCAAGATCAATTTGGAGGATAAGAAGTATTACCTGATTCCCACCGCCGAAGTTCCGGTCACCAACCTCTACCGCGACGAGGTGCTGGAGCTCGAGCGCCTGCCGGTCAAGCACTGCGCCTGGACGGCGTGTTTCCGCAGCGAGGCGGGTTCTTACGGCAAGGACACGCGGGGCATCATCCGCCAGCACCAGTTTCAAAAGGTGGAACTCGTCAAGTTCTGTACTCCTGAAACTTCGTATAACGAACTTGAGTCGCTGACGCACGACGCCGAAGTGATTCTCCAGCGGCTCAGCCTTCCCTACCGCGTCGTGGCGCTCTGTACCGCCGACCTCGGGTTCGCCTCGGCGAAGACTTACGACCTCGAGGTTTGGCTGCCCTCGAGCCGCGAGTACAAGGAAATCTCCTCCTGCTCAAACTTCGAAGCTTTCCAGGCGCGGCGCGCCAACCTGCGTTTCCGCCGCGGGAAGAGCGGCAAAACGGAACACCTTCACACGCTGAATGGCAGCGGCCTGGCGGTCGGCCGCACCTGGCTGGCGCTGCTCGAAAACTATCAGCAAGCCGACGGATCCGTCCTCATCCCTGAAGTTCTGCGGCCTTACCTCGACGGCCTGGACCGCATCGCGCCGCAGAAATAATCATGCCCGAGCCGAAAGCCAATCCGCCTCAGGCGAAAAGCGCTCGCAAGACGGTCAAGCGCGCGGCGATGGGCGCGCTGTTTTTCCTCATCCTTTTCATTCCGCGTATCCGGCGCCTGCGACGCCGCGTGTGGGCGTGGACGCTGGTGCGCATCGCCGGCGCGGTTTTGGGCTGCACGCTGATCTGGCATTCCAAAGGCGTAGGATGGCTGGTCGGCGGGGTGATCCTCGTGGTCCTTGGGGTCCTGGTTCGAGCCAAGCCGCAGGTGAAGAGCGTCGAAGAAAAGGCGCGTGAACTGGGCGCGCTCGTGGTGCTCAACGGGGGAACGTTTTTTGGGCCGGACGGCGAGGGGCATCCCGATGCGCGCGTCTTGGTGTTTGCCGAGCGCCTGTTGATCTTCGACCCCCGCGACAAGGAAGTGACCGAGATCGCTCTGTCAGGCCTCAGGCAATTCTCCGTGCGGCCAGTTCACACAAACTTGACTGAAGAAGTGGAAGCGTGGGAATTGGAAATCGTGGCGGAACCGGCGAGCGCCCGGTTTCGCTACGAAGGTTTCTTCGCCGAGCACCTGGCGCGCGTGGCGGAAACGACGCTGCGGAATCTGCGCGCGCAGGAATTGCCGGTGCTGAAGTAGCGTCTTCGCGTAACAACTCTGTGCGCTCTCTGTTTTGGAAAAGATTAAACACAGAGAACACAGCGGGGCTATGTAGCCTCAGCGTTGAAGCTCTTTGGACACGGAAAACACAGAGAGAGAAATGTAACGGCGACTATCAGGTGGTCAAAATACATGGCGAGCTGAAACCCGCCGCTACGGCGTTCTACCGAATGCTGTCCCCTGCCAGGCCCCAGAAATCCTTCACGTAATAGGACGACAGCACGTTGCCGAAGAGGTGGCAGATGGCGCGGCACTGCGGGATGTCGCCATAGAGCCGGCGACCGCGCGCGAAGACTTCCTTGAACGAGCCCTCCGCGAGCAGGTTCCCGCCGATTTTCTTCAGTGGCTCGCAGGGATAGAAGACGTCGCCGTTGGGGTAGACGCGCGGAAACATGGTCGGGAAACACTGGAAATCGCCGAATTCGAGCAGGGTGCGAATCAGCTTGGGCGTGCCGTTGATGGGCTGCGAGCGGGCGCGGCGGCGCGCGATGAGTTTCTCGACCAGCGCCTGATAGCGCGGGTTCCGGCGCAGGCGCAGGTTGGGCAGCTTCTCATGGAGCGCCGATTGGGTCGCGAAGACAAATCCCTGCTCGCCGCAGTAATCGAGGATGCGCTCGATCTCCGGGATGTTCCACTCCTCGATCACGGTGCTGATGGTGATGTCGGTCGGGCGCGGCATCCGGGCGCGGGCAAGCTGCAAGTTGTCGAGCACGCGCTCGACGACGGCGGGCTTCGAGGTGGGCCGCGTCGAGTCGGCGGTGAGCGAATCGAGGCTGACGATGAGGCCGTGGAGGTTTTCCAGAAGCTTCTGCCGCTTGTGCAGTAGCGTGCCGTTGGTCACCATCAGCACGGACCGGAATTTCACATCGTAGCGAGCGGCGCGCGTCAGCTCTTCGATGTCGTTGCGCAGCGTCGGCTCTCCGCCGGTGAAGAGAATGGAATCGGTTTCGCGGCGGATGATGCGCAGCAGGGCGATTGTCAGGTCGGTGGACAACTCATCGCTGAAGACATCCGGCTCCTTCTGTGTGCAGTAGGTGCAATCGAGGTTGCAGCGGTGCGTGGCGTAAAAGACCGCCGCGTAAGGAGCGACGATATCGGTGTCCAGGACCTCGCGGCGGTAGAGGTTCTGGAAATAGTGTTTGAAATTCTTGAAGACAAACGGATACTGCCGCACCAGGCCGCGCAGCAGCGCCATTCCCGACGGCGGTTTGTGGCCATTCTCCATCCCCTGACATAATGTCCGACCTTGCCGATCGAACGCAAGCGTCACCCGCTGAACAGCTTGGATTTCGATTGAACGGCATAGTAGCGCGGTTGAGAGTTCAGGGTTCAGAGTCGAGCGTGCTGTAGTCTGACTCTCAACCTTCAACCCTAAACTCTTGACCGCTGACCTCCGCCGCTATTTCTCGGATTCGCTCCGCGCCGGCTCGGGCATGTAGCGGTGGAAGTCGCCTTCCTCGTGCGTGTGCTCGAATTGGATGGTGGTGTGGTGGATGCCGAACTCGCGGGCCAGGACCTCTCGGACCCGGTGCGCGATGCGCTCGCTTTCGGAGGTGGGCATGTCGAGAATCTGGATGTGGCAGGAAAGGGCGCGCGACTCCGAGCCCAGGCTCCAGATGTGCACGTCGTGCACCTCGCGCACGCCTGCAACGGCGAGCATCGCCCCCGCCACACGCTCCAGGCTGATTCCTCTGGGCAGGCCTTCGAGCAGGATATTGGCCGACTCGCGCAGGATTCCAATCGCCGTCCAGAGAATCAACAGGGCAATCAGAAGGGCGAGGATAGGATCGACGATCGTCCGGCCGGTGGCGCGGATCAGCCAAGCGCCGGCGATGATGGCGACGTTCGAGAGTGCGTCGCCGAGGTTGTGAATGAAAACCGCGCGCAGGTTCAGGTCGCGCCGTTCGCGCGCCAGCCCCCAGGCGATCGCGCCATTGATGACGAGCGCCACCCCTCCCATCCCCAACATCAGGCCGCTCTCCACCGGTGACGGCCGGAAAATACGCTCGTAGCCTTCGTAGCAGATCACCAGCGCCACACCCACCAGAATCAGAGCGTTGACAAACGCCGCCAGCACGCCGGCGCGATGATAGCCGAAAGTTTTCTGATGGTCGGGCGGCTTTCGCTCGAGATAGAGAGCGATCCAGGAGAGGACCAGGGCGGGGAGATCGGAAAAGTTGTGCCAGGCGTCGCTGACCAGCGCCAGACTGCGCGCCAGAAATCCGGCGGTGAATTCGCCCGCTACCAAGACGGCAGTCGCCACCAGTGCCAGCTTCACCGCGCGGCTGGCCGAGCGCGATTGCATGTGAACGTGCACGAAGCCCTCAGAGGAGATTCTAGTCCACGTCCAAACGGCCACGCAACGACCGCGCGGAATCCTGCGTCTCACTGCTTGGTGCCGCCCCTCGGGACGGCAGGCACGCCAGTTGGCAAGGAGCGTTCCAGTGCAGGGCCGCTTTTCAGAGCGGCTTGCCGGGCTCCCGACGAAGAACATCGGGACAAGTTCCGCCCGGCGGTACTACCCGGCCCGTGTTTGCGGTAAGATAGTGGAGGCACGTCGGGGCGGAGGAGAACTGCCCGTGAATATTTCACGCAGTCAATCGCGAAGGGCTTGGCGGCGTCTCTCATCGAGTGACGCGGTGATGAGATTCCTTTTCCTGGCGGCGCTCCTGCCGGCGTTCTCTGCCCTGGCAGGGCTCTCGCAGGACGCCGCTCAGCCGGCGGCGACTCAGTCCGCCGCCATCGCGAAATCCGGCCCCGCGTCTGACGAGACCGCTCCTCCCGAAAGCAAGATTATTCAGCGCGTCGAGGTCGTCAACGTTCCCGTCACCGTGCTCGACCGGCGCGGGCGCCCGGTGATCGACCTGAACAAAGAGGATTTCGAAGTCTACGAAGACGGCAAGCCGCAGACGATCCGCTACTTCAGCCGCGAAATGCGCCAACCGCTGCGCATCGGGCTGGTGCTCGACACCAGCAACAGCGCGCGACCGGCGTTGCAGTTCGAAAAGGACGCGGCGAGCGAATTCGTCTTCAACATGCTGCAGGGGCGGAGCAGCCGCAATCAGATCTTCCTTCAGACCTTCGACGCCACCAGTTCCATCATTCAGGATTTCACCAACGACCCCGAAGTTTTGAACGAAAAGATCCGCGGGCTGAAGGCGGGAGGCGGCAAGGCGCTCTACGACGCGATCTATTTCGCCTGCAAGGAAAAGATGGTGAAATCCGGCCCGCCCTCGAACACCCGCCGCATCCTGGTGCTGTTCAGCGACGGGCGCGACGTGGCAAGCGAGCACACCATCGAAGAGGCGATTTCGATGGCCCGCAAGGCCGAGACGCTGATCTACACCATCGACAACACGTCCTATGGCTACGCCAATCCCGCCCAGAAGATTCTGATGCAGTTGGCGGATGAGACGGGCGGCGCCGCCCAGGATCCCCTCGAGATCACGCCCGGCAGCGACCTCGGAACCGGCTACCTTTCCCACGGCCAGATCGGCGAAACCTCCCAGAACAAGGGACTGGGCGCGGCCACGGGCATCTATTCCGCCACGCGCCTGATGCAGCTCGCCGACTCGCTGGAAGCAATCGGCCGTGAACTGAACGAGCAATACAGTATCGGATATACCCCGACTAATGATAAGCTCGACGGGACGTTCCGCGCCATCCGCGTCGAGGCCCGCCGCAAAGGCGTCACCGTGCGCGCCAAGCCCGGCTACTTCGCCGCCGCGGAGTAGTCCTTGGCCCTTCGTCATTCGTGATTCGTCATTCGTACTTCACCCTTCACCCTTTACCCTTTATACTTTTCCCTTCACCACGGAGGACCCGAATCCATGGACGTTTCGAATCTCGTCTCGACGCTGCGCAACGCGCGCCTGATCGACCTGAGCCGGACGCTCGAAGAGCACATGCCCGCCTACCCGACGCACTCCAAATATTTCCATTGCCTGTGGGGATCGTACTGGCACGGCGGGAGGTCGCTGACCTACCAACTGGTGATGAATGAGCACAACGGCACGCACGTGGACGCGCCCGCACACTTCATCAGCGACGCGAAGCAGCAGGCGCACGTCACCATCGAGAACGTTCCGCTCGCGACCCTCATCGGCCGCGGCGCGCGCCTCCAGTGCCGCGAGTTCAAAGAAAACGATTACGTGCCGAAGAGCTTTGTGACCGCGTGGGAGGCCCGCCACGGCGCGCTCGCCGCGGGTGATATCGTGGTGTTCGATTTCGGCTGGGCGGCGCACTGGAAGCCGCGCCCCGCGGATAAACGCTACATCGAGAACTGGCCCGGCATCAGCATGGAAGCGGCGGAATATCTGCTCGAAAAGAAAGTTGCGGCCCTCGGCGTCGATACCCTCTCACCCGATCCGCCCGCGGCGCTGGCGTCCAAGCCCATCCATCCCGTGGTGCTCGAAAAACAGATGCTCATCATCGAGAACCTGTGTAACCTCGACGAGCTTCCCGATTTCTTTCTGTTCCTCGCCCTGCCCCTCAAAATCCGCGCTGGCTCCGGCTCGCCCATCCGCGCCGTGGCGGTGGTGTAGTAAGGGGCACTTGGATTAGCTCTTTCAATCGGTCCGAGGGTCGGACAGGAAAGTACCCGATTTAGAAAATCGGGGGGTGCGACCGCCGGGGCCTACATATACCTTGCGGCGGCCATGGCGAGGAGCGAAAAACCCAGCAGCAGCGCCGAAACCAGCCCGCCAATGTGGAGGCGCTTCTGCAGCGAGGGAATTTGCGCCAGCTTGTCAGCGGGAGGTGGCCCGCCCGCGGCCTGGATTTCCTGACCGATGCGGCTCAGGCGCGCTGCCGTCGGCGCGTTCACGCTCAGCCCCCAAACCAATCCGACGAGCCCGGCGACGCCGCCCACGACGATGGCCTTGCCGTAGCCTGAATCCAGCCACGACGCCACACTTCCGCCTAGCCACAACATCCCCAGTCCGGACAACGCTGTGAGCACGCCCCCGGCGGTCATGAAAAGCGCGAAGCGGCCGGGTCCCATCATGCGCTGCATGAACTTGCCTCCGTCCGGGCCCAGCGCGGCGATGGCCGGCTCGATAAAGCCCGCCAGCATCAGCGCGGCGCCCACCCAGAACGCACCGCAAAAAATGTGCACAACTCGGAGAACGAGTGGCAGCAGGTCTCCCATATCAGTTGCCTCCCAGGGTTTCTTGAAGTGCGGGAACTGTACCACGAGCTACTGGGCCTGGACAACCAGTTCACTGTTTTCAACGCGTATGGCGGTGATGGCGGGCGGGACTTCCAGGTGCATATCGAGTTTGTCTTCGAGCCAGGAGACGGGCACGGGGAGGCTGCCGACGTGAACATCGGTGGGAACCAGCCGGACGGTGTGATTCTCAAACCGCAGATTCCCGCCGACGGTCAGGTGGAGCTCGACGCCTTTGACCGTGGCGGTGAGGAACGCTGTCATCCGGTCACCTTCGAGCTGGACGACAGCATTTTTCAGCACCGCCGGCCCCGCCGGCGGAGGGTGCGCCTTCAATCCCTCCTGAATTTCGGAATTGATCTCCGCCGCGGTCAGGCGGATTTCTCCCGGCGCTCCCTGCTCTTTGGCCTGGGTGAGCTGATTCAATTTTTCATTGAACGACCGCGCAGCCTCGGCGCTTGTTTCGATAGGTGGAATAACCGGTTTGCGCAAGACAAGCCATACCATTATGACGCCGAGAATGAGCGACGCGAGAGAGAGGTAGCGGAAGATTTTTCGGAGCATGGATCAGCTATGCGTCCGCCGGTCGTCGATGACCGAGCGCGTGGGGTCGATGAGCAGCCAGAGAATCGCGCCGAAAAAGAAGATGCTTCCTGAAACCACAATGGGCAGGTTCCAGTTTCCGAAGGTCTGAACAAGGAATCCGGTCACGACGTTGGCGAGCGCGCCGCCCAGGTTTCCCCAGGTATTCATGCATCCGGAGACCGTGCCGGCGAGCTCGTGTCCAACGTCGAGGCAGACCGCCCACGCCGAGCCCATCGTCATGTCGCCAAAGAACGACGCCATCGAAATCACCACGACCGCCCAGGTCGGGTCGGAGATGAGCACGCTCGAGGCCATGCAGAGCGAGCCACAGAAGAAACCCGCTGCGCCGATGTAGCGCCGGTTGCGCAGGCTACCCGTGCGGCGCACGACGTAGTCGGTCAGCAATCCGCCCAGCACGCACCCGATGCCGCCGAAGAATAGCGGCAGTCCTCCCAGGATCCCGGATTGAATCATGCTGACTCCCCGCGCTTCAAGATAAGTGGGCAGCCAGGTGATGTAGAAATACCAGCCGTAGGACATGCAGAAATACATCCAGCAGATCGCCCAAAGGTTACCGCTCTTCATCAGGCGCAGCCACGGAACCTCGGGGCGAGGCACGGGCGGCGGCTGGCCGCGCCGGATGAGTTCGATTTCCGCGGCGTTCACGCCTTTCTTCTCGTGCGGCCAGTCGCGGAACCAAATCCAGAAGAACGTCGCCCAGACGATGCCGACGACTCCAAACACCCAGAAAGTCGTGCGCCAGTGCATGTGCAGGAGCATGTAGGCAACCAGGCCCGGGGCGAACGCCCCTCCCCAGCGACCGCACATCCACATCAGACCCTGCGCCGAGCCGCGTTCCGTGCGCGGCATCCAGCGGGCGATGATTTTTGAAGAATTGGGGTAAGTGCCCGCCTCGCCCGCGCCAAACAGGAATCGCACGGTGATCATGGTCCAGAGGTGATTGGCCACTCCCGTGAAGGTCGTGAACATCGACCACCAGACGACGATGCGCGTAATCACCTTGCGCGGGCCGATCATGTCGCCCAGCCAGCCGCCGGGAACTTCGAAAAGCGCGTACGCCAGTGTAAAGGCGCTGAACACCAGACCCATCTCGACCTTGGTGAGGCCGAGGTCGGTCATGATGAAGGGGGCGCTTTTCGAAATGCAGACCCGGTCGAGATAGTTGACCACAGAGAGCGAACAGAGAACGCCCAGCACCACATGGCGCATGCGCGTCGGGCGGGCGTCAACTCCGCTCAACACATTCGCCGGCTGTTCTGTTGTGGCCATGCTCTTCCTTCTATTGTTGCTACAGCCCCGCGCGAGCCACGGAGCATATCAGCAGACCTTCGGGGCACGCAACCACTGTTCCACCGAGCGGCGCCTTGATGCCGCCGTGCGGCGAGATGAACCTGCCTCTGCGCAGCCCCCCGTACGTCGGTGTAATTGACATCAACCGGGGTCATATGCTACCTACGAATATAGAGACAATCAGAAGCCATGGGCGCCGAAGAACTTCAGTCCGCGTGGGAACTCCTGAAAGAGGCCTATCAATATCAGATGGGCGGCGACTATGACATGGCCGTCGAACTCTACAAGCGCTCGCTCGACTTGCACCCCACCGCCGAAGCTTACACGTTCCTGGGCTGGACTTACCGTTTCCAGGGGAAGATCGACGACGCCATTGCCGAGTGCAAGAAAGCCATCCAGCTCGACCCGGAGTTTGGCAACCCGTACAACGATATCGGCGCTTACTTGATCGAGAAGGGCGAGTACGACGAGGCGGAATCCTGGCTTCTTCGTGCCCTGCAGTCCAAACGGTACGAGTCCTATCACTACCCTCACTACAACCTCGGCCGCGTTTACGTGGCCAAGGAGCGTTTCGGCAAAGCGCGCCAGCATTTCGAGCAGGCGCTCAAGCTCTCACCCGATTACGCCCTCGCCAAGGAAGCTTTGGAAAAACTGCGGCGAAAACTGCAATAATCCCCATCCACTTTGAACTTCGAGGCCGCCAATTCACGCCGATGCCGTGTGTTATGATGAAAGCGAAAATGGTGAATCGTGAATGCTGAATTGTGAATTCAGTGCGGATTACCGCCTTTTGCGGGCTAGGGGGTTGGCTCTGGCTTTCACAGTTCACTATTCACAATTCACTATTCGATCTTCACCATTCCCTATTCTCCGGAGCTCACCATGCCTGGCGCCTCCTTACAGTATTTAAGCGATGAGTTGAACAAGCTTCGCGAGCAGAAGCTCTACCAGAAGCTGCGGATATTGGAAACCGAGCAGAAAGCCGTCTCGCGCTTCGACGGGCGCGAGGTCATCAACCTTTCCTCGAACAATTACCTCGGGCTGACGACGCACCCGTTGCTCAAGCTGCGGGCGATCGAAGCGCTCGTGAACTTCGGCGTGGGTTCAGGGGCGGTGCGGACGATTGCCGGCACCATGACGATTCACATGGCGCTCGAAGAAAAGATCGCAAAGTTCAAGCATTCCGACGCGTCGGTGGTGTTTCAGTCCGGCTTTACGGCCAACGCCGGAACGGTCCAGGCGATTCTGGGCAAGGAAGACGTCATCATTTCCGACGAGCTCAACCACGCCTCGATCATCGACGGCTGCCGGCTCTCGCGCGCCGAAATCAAGGTTTTTCCCCACAAAGACCTCGACGCCTGCGAGAAGATTCTGAAAGACCTCGCCGTGCGCAAATGCCGCAAGCTCCTCATCACCGACGGCGTATTTTCAATGGACGGCGACATCGCGCCGCTTCCCGGACTGGTGGGGCTGGCGGAAAAGTACGGCTGCATCATGATGATTGACGACGCCCACGCCTCGGGGGTGCTCGGCCAGAACGGCCGCGGGACCGTGGACCACTTCAAACTTCACGGGCGGGTTGACATCCAGGTGGGAACACTCTCGAAGGCCATTGGCGCGCTGGGCGGATACGTCTGCTCGACCCGCGATACGATCGAGTTCCTCTATCATCGCGCGAGACCGTTCCTGTTCTCGACCTCTCACCCGCCTTCGGTAGCCGCCACCTGCCTGGCGGCGTTCGAGGTGCTGGAAGACGAGCCGGAACGTATCGACAAACTCTGGGCCAACACGCGCTTCTTCAAGGAAGGTTTGAAGAAGCTCGGGTTCAATACCGGTGTCAGCGAGACTCCCATAACGCCGGTGATCGTCGGCGACGCGGCGCTGGCGCACCAGTTCTCACGCGAATTGTTCGCCGAAGGCGTGTTCGCGATGAGCGTTGGCTTCCCGACGGTTCCCGTCGGCAAGGCTCGCATCCGCACCATCGTCACCGCCACGCATACCGAAGATGAATTGTCGCGCGCACTTCAGATCCTGGGAATCGTTGGGAAGAAATTGAAGATTATTGAATGAGCGCGCGACTCGTCGTCCCGAAAGGAATGTGGGTCAGCGCTTCTTGACTGGCCGCTTTGCCCGCGTCGGCGTTCGGCTTTTCTCAAGGTAGAGCTTGAGGGCGACCGCATTGTTGCGTTCCGAATCGCGTTTGGCGTAGAGCAGAGTGACAGTTTCTTTCCGAGCGCGCCCTAGAAGCTCGCGCCACGCTTCAGGGTTGGCGTCGAGCTCGGCGAAATATCGTTCCTGAAATTCCTGCCAGCGCGCCGGGTCGTGGCCGAACCATTTCCGCAGCGCGTCGCTCGGCGACGTATCCTTCAACCAGGCGTCTAAGCGCGCCGCCTCTTTCTTCAGGCCGCGCGGCCAGAGACGGTCCACAAGGATTCGGGCCCCATCGCCCGGCGCCGGCGGATCATAGACTCGTTTCACCCGAAGCTTCAGAGGCATCTTTGCCCTCCCACGAGCTGGCCCAGCGGCCGCGCGTGCCGTCGCCTCTCATGGGCACCCAAGCCATATGGATTGCGTCGTCCCGGCACGGCTCGATGCAATGCTCCTCGCTCCCGCAAGTATCGGGGCGGGCCAGCACCGCTTTGCCATCGACAATGTCGAGACTCCTCGGGCCGCAGGCTTCCACGCACAGGCCGCACCCCGTACACGCCTCAACATCGATGACCGGCATCCATTTTAGACCTTCCATAGGGCTCCGCGGAAGGCCGGCGGCATTTTGCCGACCAGCCTCATGGGCTGAACTCAAATCACGGCCGGGAGAGGCCGCTTCCTGACTTGCTCCGCCCACACCAGGAGGTTCAGGCCAGCGGCATTCGAGCGCTCGCGCGAGTCGAAGATCGCCTGGACTTTGTCCTCGTCCAATCGTTCCACCATGATAGAAAGCCCGTCGCAGTCGCTGACGTGCGGGAGGATGCTCCTGACCCACACCACGGCCTGGGCGACATCCTGGTCGCTAAGCGATTCCCTGGCTCCGAGCGCGGCGAGTTGTTTTGCGGTTCCAATAGCCCGGTCGTGGTCCGAGAAGAGCCGCTCGACGTACTCGGCGCCGAAGATCGGGACAAGTTCGGGATATAGAGACTCTTCCTCGTAACGAAAATGCGGGCCGGTGTGTTCGGCCACCTGCCCGATCAATTCCTGAATCCTGCTTTTGTCGCGAGACACAAACGCCTGAATCAGGTCCAGAAGAGTGTCCCGCACGATGCGGTGTTCTTGCCGGAATATCTGCGAAAATTGGTCGGCTAGCATTGTTCACCTCAAATTCAAATGGAGACCCGCTTTCCTGAGTCACAATGAAATCATAGATTGGCAACGGCAGCCGATACTATGACTAATATCACAGGGGGGATTGTCTGTGCCTCCCTGAGTCGGGTCTTACAACTCTAAGCGTCTCGGCCAGGAATTTGACTAGACTGCGTGACGGCGATTACCATCGGTCCGTGGCCTCTACAGTCAGACGCCTCGCCCTGCTCTCCCTGGCGTGCGGTCTTTTCTACGCCTCGGGGACGCCGGGGTTTGGCCAGTCGAACGAGGCAGAGTTGGCTGATCGAATCGGCGCGCAGATCCAGGCCGGGCGGCTTGACGAGGCAATCGGCAACGCCCGTAAGGCCGTCGGGCAATTTCCAGCTTCCGCGCAGCTCCAGCAATTGCTCGGCGCGGCGCTGTTCAAGAGAGGCACGAATGCCGAAGCGCGCGCGGCATTCCAGCGCGCCATCCAGCTCGACCCGAGGGATCCGCAGAGTTATTTCAACCTGGCTCTTGTCGAGCTGGCAGAAAAGCAGACCGCCGAGGCGGCGAAAGCACTGGAGGTCTTCCTGAAGGCTGAACCTTCCAACGCCCAGGCGCGCGTGCTGCTGGGGCGTGCCTATCACAACCTGAACCGGACGATCCCTGCCATCGAACAATTCAAGAAGGCGCTGGAAATTTCCCCGCAACTTCCGATGGCCCACTATCACCTGGGCTTTGCCTACCAGAGCCAGGGAAAATTCGCGGAGGCGCTTGAGGAATACGAAAAAGAAATCCGGCAGACACCGAATTTCTATGAGCCGTATTGGCTGGCGGGGAACATCGAGTTGGGGCGCGGCAACCTGGACGCCGCGCATAATTTGTTCCGCCAAGGTGTCGCCCTCAAGCCGCAGGCCTACGAGGCGAACTATGGTCTGGCGCGGGTGCTCGTGGCGCGCAAACAGTTTGACGCCGCCGAGGCAGCGCTGCGCAGGGTCATCGAGCTCAAGCCCGACCAAGTCGAGGCTCATTACGCCCTGGCGCGCGTCTATCAGCAGTTGGGGAGGCGGGACGATGCGGCTCGGGAACTCAAAGCCGTAGCCGAACTACATGGGCGCGATGCCAGTCGGAAGTCGGGGATTGCCGGTACCCAGATGCAATAAGGAGCCCCCGCAGCCAAGGACACAGAATCCAATTGAGGCCGCAAATTCTCAAAACGCTCGTCGTACTGACGCTGCTCACCGCGGCCGTCATGGCGCAGCACCCCGCCGGTCCCTTGCAGAAGCGTGGGACGCCGAAGCTCACCGCGCCGCGCGCGCCGACGGGCCTCGATCAGTTTGTCGAGGTCTCGGCAAAGGCCGGAATCCACTTCACGCTGACGAGTGGCGGGCCGGAAAAACGCTACATCATTGAAGCCAAGGGCGGAGGAGGAATCGCCTGGATTGATTACGACAACGACGGCTTCCCTGATCTTTTCCTCGTGAACGGGTCATCGTTTGAGCTCTGGAAGCGCGGCACGAGCCCGCGTTCGCGCCTCTATCACAACAACCGCGACGGAACCTTTACGGACGTTTCGGCAAGCTCCGGGCTCGATCACACGGGCTGGGGGATGGGCGTCTGCGCCGGAGACTATGATAACGACGGCTTCGACGACCTCTACGTCACCTACTACGGCGGGAACGTTCTGTATCGAAACAACGGCAACGGCAGCTTCAGCAATGTCACCGAGCGGACCGGCGCGCGCGGGCACGGCTGGGGCATGGGCTGCGCGTTTGGCGACCTCGACAACGACGGTCGCCTGGACCTTTATGTCGCTGACTATCTTGATGTGGATATTAACCATTTAGGTGACCCCGGCAGCGCGCCCAACTGCACGTATCGCGGCATCATGACGTTTTGTGGGCCGCGCGGCCTGACCGGCAGCCGCGACATCCTCTTCCACAACAATGGCGATGGGACATTTTCAGATATCACGGAAAAGGCGGGAATCGATCCCGGCTCGTATTTCGGCCTCGGCGTGGTGATGGGCGATTACGACCGCGACGGCCGCCTGGACATCTACGTCGCCAACGATTCGACCCCGAGCTCGCTCTATCACAATAACGGCGACGGGACGTTCTCCGACGTCGGTCCCCAGGCGGGCGTCGCCTACAGCGCCGAGGGTCAGGAACAGGCAGGCATGGGTGCCGACTTCGGCGATTTTGACAACGACGGCTGGCTGGACCTTGTGAAGGGGAATTTTTCCGACGACACAAAGAATCTCTATCACAACAATCACGATGGGACGTTTACCGATCTGACGTATCAAGCCGGGATTGGCGATGTCGGTTGGCTGTTCACGACTTTCGGCGCGAAGTTTCTCGACTTCGATAACGACGGCTGGAAAGATATACTGCTGGCCAACGGGCAGACGTTTCCCCAGATCGACCGCTACTCGACGGGCATCACCTACGCCGAGCGCAACCTGCTGTTTCACAACCGGCACAATGGAAAGTTCGAGGAAGTGGGGCAGCGCTCCGGACCGGGGATGGCGATCCAGAAAGTCAGCCGCGGCCTGGCCACGGCTGACTACGACAACGACGGTGACGTCGAGATCATGGTCAGCAACATGAACGGCTCGCCGGACCTGCTGCGCCACGCGCGAAAGAACTTGAACCACTCGATTCTCGTAAAGACTATTGGGACGCGAAGCAACCGCGACGGCATCGGAACGAAGGTCACCGTGAAAGCTGGCGGGCTCGTTCAATACGACGAGGTGCGCAGTGGAGGAAGCTATCTTTCTTCGAGCGACCTGCGTCTACATTTCGGGCTTGGCTCCGCCCAGCGAGTCGACCGGCTGGAGCTAAAGTGGCCGAGTGGACTGAAGGAAAGCGTTGAAAGCCCGCCCATCGACTCGCTATTGATCGTTAAGGAGGGCAGCGGGCTCGTGGAGAGCAAGCCGTTCAAGAAACGACCGGCGCGATGATGACGAAGGGTAAAGGGTAAAGTGTAAAGGTTAAAGGATGAAGGCTGAAAACAACAACCAATCCGCGTTCTGTTTTTCGTCCTTTATCCTTCATACTTCAACCTTCCTCGCCGTCGTGTGTGCGTTGGCTTTTCCCGCGGCGATTCGGGCCGAGGAATACAGACAAATCTCTCATTTCAAATCCACGCTCTTCTGGCGCGGGACCCTTTACGTGGATACGCGCATCGGCGACGTCAAGATTGAGGGCTGGGATAAGTCCGACGTGGAAATCGAGGCGGAGAAAGTTGTGCAAGCCGGCTCGCCAAAGGGGGCGCAGAAGTCATTCGAGCAGATCAAAATTCAGATGAGCGAAAACGGCGAAGAGCTGATGCTGCGGGCCATCTTTCCTCCCCGCCGTCCGTGGCGGTTGTTTCGCGGCGCCACGAAGCTTTCGGTTAACTTCCTCGTTCGGATGCCGCGCCAGGCGAGGCTCGCGCTCAAGTGCGTGGACGGAGATATTCGCGTACGCGGCATTTCGGGAAACCAGACCATCCGCGTCAGCTACGGCGATGTCGAGGTCACCGTCCCTTCGCTCGGTCGCCTGCATTCCCTCGACGCCCGGTCGTTCCTGGGTTACGTTCAGAGCGATTTGCACGGCGAGGACAGCGCTGGCTGGGGCCGGCAGGTATCCTATTTCAATCACGCCGGCGAACAGGATATCCACGTCCGCGTGCGCCTGGGCGGAGTATACGTCTATGGTTATGAGAGGTAAGGCGTGACCCGAGCAGAGACTACCCGGAAGAACTCCGTCAATGCCGGAAGCGCGGCGGTTTCAAACGTGCAGATTCACCCACTGACACCGGCACGCTGGCGCGACCTCGAAGTGCTCTTTGGCGAGCGAGGAGCGTGCGGCGGGTGTTGGTGCATGTTTTGGCGGCAGACTCGATCCGAGTACGAGAAGAAGAAGGGCGCGGGAAACAAGCGCGCGTTCAAACGTCTGGTTCAGTCGGGCCCGCCGCCGGGATTGCTCGCCTACGCTGGAGGCAAACCGGTGGCCTGGTGCGCGGTCGCTCCGCGCGAGGCTTACGCGACTCTGGATCGCACCCGCGTATTGGCGCGCGTGGACGGAGAACCCACGTGGTCGGTAACCTGTTTTTTCGTCGCGAAGCCTTTTCGCCGACAAGGAATCACAGTCCAGCTGCTCAAGGCCGCCGCAGAGTTCGCGCGAAAGAAGGGCGCCAGAATCGTCGAAGGGTACCCGGTCGAACCCAAGAAAGGGCGCATGCCCGACGTGTTCGCTTACACGGGGCTTCCCTCGGCCTATCTCAAGGCGGGATTTGTCGAAGTCTTGCGTCGGTCGGAGACCCGCCCGATTATGAGATACTTCGTGGCGGGAAAGCCAGCCCGGCGGACGAGAAGTTGACGCAAGAGCGGGGGAATCGAGAATGACGAATCCTGAAGGTTATGACGCCTATTCCTCGATGGCGGAATTCTACGACTATGTCGTGCCCTACCGGGAGCGGCAGGACGTAAAATTTTTCGTGGAACTGGCGCGCGGTGCTGGCGGCCCCGTCCTCGAAATCGGGTGCGGCACCGGACGCGTGCTGATTCCCACGGCCCGAGCGGGCATCGAGATTGTGGGCATCGATTCCTCCGGCTCGATGCTGGGGATCTGCCGCGAGAAGCTGGCGCAAGAAACCGCCGAGGTGCGTTCCAGGGTCAAGCTCGTCGAAGCCGACATGCGGCAATTCGATTTGGGACGCGAGTTCCCGTTAGCGACGGTTCCCTTCCGGCCGTTTCAACATTTGGTTTCTGTCGACGACCAGGTCACCTGCCTCGCGACCATTCGGCGGCATTTAATCCCGAGCGGGAGACTGGTGCTTGATCTATTCAATCCCTCCCTTCCGTATCTGGTCGACGATCGCCTGCTGCTCGAAGAATTCAACCGCGAGCCGCCCTTCACCATGCCCGACGGTCGCAAGGTGCTGCGGCGGCATCACATCCTGGCGCGCGATCTCTTCAAGCAGACCCAGGACGTGGAACTCATCTACCGAGTTACTTACCAGGATGGCCACGAGGAACGCCTCGTGTCGCGCTTCACGATGCGCTACCTGTTCCGTTATGAAGCGGAGCACCTGCTGGCGCGCTCGGGATTCAAGGTGGAGGCCGTGTACGGCGACTACGACAAGAGCCCTTATGGCTCGAAATATCCCGGGGAACTCATTTTCATCGCGCGCAGAAAGTAGCCTTCACTTGCTGGAGCGATAGAGGATCACGCGGACTTTCTCCAGTGTGATCAACCCGCCGCCGACCATTTCGTCGAGGCGCGGGAGGATTTTCTCGATTCGCTCGGTGTATTCGACCGCTTCGATGACGATGGGCAAATCCTGCGAAAGCCGCAGGATCTTGTCGGAATGGAGGCGACTGGCGGAGCCGTAGCCGCCCACGCCGCGCAACACGGTAACGCCGCTAAAGCCTTCACGGCGGAACATCTCGACAATCGCCTCGTGAAGCGGTTTGTGCTCCCAGCGGTCGGACTCGCCGATATGAATTCGCATCAAGGTGCGCTCGCCCTCGAATCGCTGGTGTTCCATGTTGCCTCCTACTGAATATTGCGAAACAAAGTGACGAACTCCCCCTCACCTGTCCGTCGGCTGACGGACACCCTCTCCCCCAGGGGGAGAGGGCTGGAGACTATGGTTAAATCGCCCTCGCCCTCAGGGAGAGGGGGGACCCCGATGCAGTCCATCGGGGTGGGTGAGGGCGGCGACCGCAGCG
>JBHGBD010000003.1:0-378589 GCA_041946825.1 Terriglobia bacterium
TGGGCACACCATGGCTCATTTTATCGCCAGAATGGTCTGCCCCTTCGGGGCACCGCAGATCCCACAAAGCCGGGGTCTGCGCCAGCCCGCGGTATTTCCTCATCTGCCCCTTCCGGACATCGCCCCGACAGGTCGGGGCGCCAGCCAGTGCAGATGCGACATCGCCGCCGATTATACGCCGCCGACCTTCCGTACGACCGACCGAAAAGCCGCAGAGTCTCTGGTAAGACGAGACTCTGCGCTACGGCACATGGCTGGGGTCGGCGCCCGCCAACGCACAGATGCGTTTGACTGGTTTCGGGCCTGCCGTTATAGTTATTTGATTTCAAAGTGATTCAAGACGCGTCTGGGAGTGTGTGCGCTTGCAGCGAGAGATCCCCAAGGTCTATGCCCCGGAAGCCATCGAGCCGCGCTGGGCGCGCGAGTGGGTGGAGCGCAAGCTCTATCGCCCTGCCGACGACGCGGCCGGCCCGCGATTCTGCCTGGTGATTCCGCCCCCCAACATTACGGGTTCGCTTCACATGGGTCATATGCTGGAGCACACGGAAATCGACGTCCTCATGCGCTGGCATCGCATGAGGGGCGAAAACGTCCTGTGGCTTCCCGGTTCCGACCACGCTTCGATTGCCACGCAGATGATCGTCGAACGCGAATTGGGCCGCGAAGCGTTTCCCGACCTCGAGCCGGGCCCCGAAACCGAGAGCACCTGGCGGCGCGAAGGGCAGCGCCTGCGGCGCGAGATGGGAGTCGAGAAATTTGTCGAGCGCTGCTGGAAATGGAAAGAGGAAAGTGGCGGAACGATTCGCAAGCAGATGGAGCGGCTGGGCGCCTCGTGCGATTGGACGCGCGACCGCTTCACGATGGACCCAGCTTACGCGCGGGCTGTGATCGAAGTCTTCGTGCGGCTCTACGAAGAAGGCCTGATTTATCGCGGCAAATACATTGTCAACTGGTGCCCGCGCTGCGGAACAGCAGTTTCGGATTTAGAGGTCGTCCACGAAGAGCGGCAGGGAAAGCTCTGGCATATTCGCTATCCCTTCGAAGATGGTTCCGGGCACATCACCGTGGCGACTACGCGGCCGGAAAGCATGCTGGGCGACACGGCGGTGGCCGTCCATCCCGGCGACGAGCGCTATCGCTCCGCCGTGGGACGCAAGATTGTCCTGCCCCTGATCAAGCGCGTGATCCCCGTCGTGGCGGATGAGTTTGTCGATCCGAAATTCGGTTCCGGCGCCGTCAAGGTAACCCCCGCGCACGATGCCAACGACTTCGAGATCGCCGAACGCCACCGGCTGCCCCGCATCGAGGTCATCGACGAGGAAGCCCGCATGACCGCCGCGGCCGGCCCTTACCAGGGGATGGACCGCTTCGAGGCGCGCGCCGCAGTGGTGCAGGATTTGCGTGAGCAAGGCCTGCTCGAAAAGATCGAGGATTACGCGCTGAGCGTCGGCACCTGCCAGCGCTGCAAAACGGTCATTGAGCCGCGCCTGTCGACGCAATGGTTCATGAAAATGCAGCCGCTCGCCGCGCCCGCTATCCGCGCCGTCGAGGAAGGCCGGGTTCGCATCGTCCCCGACAACTATCGGAAAATCTATCTCGACTGGATGAACAACCTCCACGACTGGTGTATCTCGCGGCAGCTCTGGTGGGGGCACCGAATTCCGGTTTGGTACTGCGATGCCTGCGGCGAGATCATCGCGGCGCGCGAGACT
The DNA here is from genome assembly GCA_041946825.1 of Terriglobia bacterium. Classification (GTDB taxonomy): domain Bacteria; phylum Acidobacteriota; class Terriglobia; order UBA7540; family UBA7540; genus CAZTHM01. The sequence goes on from JBHGBD010000003.1 coordinate 1,713, forward strand.
CCGGAGGCCTGCCCGAAATGCCGCTCGCCCAGGCGAGCCCCGCTTCGCCCCGAAGGCGACACGCTCGACACCTGGTTCAGCTCCGGCCTTTGGCCGTTCGCCACCCTCGGCTGGCCCGAGCAGACCGACGATCTGAGGCGCTTCTACCCCAACGACCTGATGATCATGGGTTTCGATATCCTTTTCTTCTGGGGAGCGCGCATGATCATGCTGGGGCTGAAGTTCATGAAGGATGTGCCGTTTCGCGAGCTCTATATTCACGCTCTGGTGCGCGACGCGGAAAAACAGAAGATGTCGAAAACCAAGGGGAACGTGATCGACCCGCTCCAGGTCACGGAGCGGTTCGGGACCGACGCGGTACGCTTCGGGCTGGCCATCAGCGCCGCCCCGGGAACCGACATCGCCTTCAGCGAGGAGAAGATCGAATCCTATCGCGCCTTCGCCAACAAGATCTGGAACGCCGCCCGGTTCGTTCTGATGAACCTTGAGAAACTGCCGGATCAGATGCGGGAGAATCTCGGCCGCGCGCTTGCGCCGATTCCCGGCGCGGGGCTCGAGCCCGTCGCCAATCACGAAACGATGGAGATTGCCGACCGGTGGATCTTCTCACGCCTGGCGACGGTAACGCGCGAGATGAACGACGCTCTCGCCACTTACCGCTTTCACGAAGCGGCTTACACGATCTATCACTTCTTCTGGCATGAGTTCTGCGACTGGTATGTCGAATGGCTGAAGCCGGCGATCACCCAGAGCGTGGACGGCGAATCCACGATCACGCCGCCCCCCGCGTGGGTGAACCTGACACGGGTTTTTGAGGCCTCGCTCCACCTGCTCCATCCGTTCATGCCCTTCATCACGGAGGAATTGTGGCATCAGCTTCCGCATGCAACCGGCAGGCAATCCCTGTCGCTGGCAGCATTCAGCATGACCGGGGAGCGGGTTGCCGACCCCGTCTCGGAAAAGCACTTTGAAACGCTCCAGGAGCTGGTCGTCACGGCTCGGAATGCCAAGGCGGAGATGGGCCTGCAGAATGCCAAACCCAGCGCGCAGGTGGCAAGCGAGGATTTGCGCGTCCTCGAACTTTTCCGCACCCACCAGGAAACCATTCAACGGCTGGCGGGTTTGCAGGCCCTGAACTTCACTCGCGGGCGGCTGGCCACCGATGCCGGAGGCGTGCGGGCGACGCCGGGGTTCGATGTGCGCCTGTTTCACGAAACGCAAATCGACCACGAGGCAGAGCGCGTTCGCCTGCGTAAAGAGACGGAGAAGGCTGAGAAAGCTCTGGCGCAGGTCCAAAAGCAGTTGGAGAACCAGGAGTTCATGAGTCGCGCTCCGCGCGATGTGGTGCGTGGCGTTGAGAAGCGTGGCGCGGAATTGACCGCCCAATTGCGGAGGTTGCAGGAATCCATGGAGAGGCTTGGCTGAACCATGGCGAATCCCGCCGGCCCATCTTCATTGAGCATTCCGCTCGGGCTATCGGGCGCGGAGCTCCGGGCGCTGGTGGGACTGGCGCTGAAGGAGGACTTCGGCAGCGGCGATCTGACCACGCGGCTGACCCTCGAGCCCGCCAGGAAGGCCCGCGGCGCTCTCCTCAGCCAGCAGGAAATGGTCGTGGCGGGCTTGCCGGTGGCGGAGGCGGTGTTTCGTGAGCTTGATCCGGAGATTCGCTTCGAGCCATGTGTCGAAGACGGCGGGGAAGTGGCAGCCGGCGCCCAACTGGCCCTGATCACGGGGACGGCGGCTTCTCTACTGGCCGGCGAGCGCGTGGCCCTGAACTTTCTCCAGCATTTGAGTGGCATCGCAACATTCACAGGACAGATGGTGGCGCGATTGACAGGCCTCAAGACCGAACTGCTCGATACGCGCAAAACCACGCCGGGACTGCGAACACTCGAGAAATACGCTGTCCGCGCGGGGGGCGGGAAGAATCATCGCCTGCGGCTCGACGATGGGATTCTCATCAAGAACAATCACCTGCGCCTGGCGGGAGGTATTCGCGCGGCCGTGGCGAGGGCGCGACGGGAGCGGCCGCCGGAGGCGGCGAATCTGCCAATCGAAGTGGAAGTTTCGAACCTCGCGGAGCTGGACGAAGCGATTGCGGCCGGCGCCGAAGCCGTTTTGCTGGATAATATGACCCCGGCGGAAGTCGGAGACTGCGTGGCGCGCGCCGGTGGCCGCATCCGCCTGGAGGTTTCTGGCGGCGTCAACATCGACAACATTCGCGCATACGCCGAGACGGGCGTGAACGCGATTTCCGTCGGAGCCCTGACGCACTCCGCTCCGGCGGCGAGTATTCACTTCTTGATTGAACCCCTGTAGGGGCGGCAACCCCCGCTCCGCGGAAGGGCGTTGCCCTCCACGAATTTCATGGCGACGGCAAGCACTGACCGCAGGATCGACAAGCTCATTCACCTGCTGGTGAAGAATGCCACCGTGGTCGTTCCCGGCCCCAAAATCGCCAGCGAGATCGGGGTGACGCGCTCCACGGTCTGGATGTATATCGAGAAACTCCGCTCCCTGGGCGTGGAGATCAAGGGGCATCAGTCCAGCGGCTACCAACTCCAGAAATTGCCCGATATTCTTGCGCCCAGCCTGATTCGCCAGGAAATCGGCGAAAATCAGGTCGGCCACCGGATCGTCCACTATTTCCGCGTCGATTCAACCAACACCGCGGCGCTTGAGTTGGCGGCGAAAGGGGCGGCCCACGGAACGGTCGTGGTGGCAGAGGAGCAAACCGCCGGGCGAGGACGCTTCGGTCGGACCTGGTACTCCGAGAGATCCAGCGGGATTTACAGCTCGATACTTCTCCGGCCACCCCTGCCCCCCGCCATGGCGCCGGTGTTAACCCTGATGGCCGCAGTGGCGGCGCATCAGGCCATCAGCACTCTGACGGGCTTGCCGGCGGACATTCGCTGGCCGAACGACGTGCTGGTGAACGGGAAGAAGGTGAGCGGAATCCTGACGGAAATGAGCGCGGAAGTTGACCGCCTGCACGCCGTCGTGCTCGGCATCGGCATTAACGTGAACCACCGCGAAATGCCCTCGGAGCTGAAGAATATTGCCACTTCCTTGCGGATCGAGACGGGTAAGCCTCTTTCGCGCGCGCAAATTCTGGTGGCGCTGCTCAAAGAGCTGGAGCGGAAGTATCATCTCCTTCTCGACGAGGGGAGCGGCGCCATCGCGCGCCGATGGGCGGCGGCTTCGACTTTCGCGCAGGGAAAACACATTCGGGTTCTCACCGGCACGGGGGAATTTTTCGCCACCACCCTCGGCCTGGAATCGAATGGCGCCCTGCGCGTGCGCCGGGAGGATGGCCAGGAAGAGTTATTGGTCTCCGGAGAAATTGTGGAAGTAAAATGAAGAAGCCGTCAGCGATCAACCAGGCGCTACGCGCTGACCGCTGATGGCTGATTGCTGAAAGCTTATCAATGCTCCTTGTCATCGACGTCGGCAACACGAACACCGTACTGGGGGTTTTTGAGGAGAAGACCCTGCGCGCGCAATGGCGGCTTTCGACAGACCGCCGCCAGACCGCCGACGAGTATGGCATCCTGATTCGCAATCTGTTTACCCTTGACGGTATTCAGCCGGGGCAAATCAAGGGGGTGATGGTCGCGAGCGTGGTCCCGCCGCTGAATTCGTTACTGGAGGAGATGGCGGAGAAATACTTCCACTTGAAGGCTGTTTTTCTGGGGCCGGGGATGCGCACGGGAATGGCCATCCACTACGATAATCCCCAGGAAGTCGGCGCGGACCGCATCGCCGACGCCGTGGCGGCGTTCGAGAAGTACGGCGGGCCGTGTATCGTCGTGGATTTCGGCACGGCGATTACCTTCGACGCAATTTCCGAAAAGGGCGAATACCTGGGAGGAGTGATCGCGCCGGGAATCGGCGTGGCGGCGGAGGCGCTCTTCCAGCAGGCGGCACGCCTGCCGCGGGTGGAGATTCGCGAGCCCAGCCGCGTCATTGGAACCAACACGGTTGGCAGCATGCAGTCCGGCCTCTTTTACGGCTCAGTGGGATTGGTGGATGGAATCCTCGATCGCCTGCTTGGCGTCCTCGGACAAAAAACTAAAGTGGTGGCCACCGGCGGGCAGGCCCCGTTGGTCGCCGCGGCTTCCAAACATAAACCCCCCGTCGACTCCGCCCTGACGCTGGAAGGGTTGCGCATCATCTATGAGCGTAACGTGGCGGGTTCGCGGCCCCACTGACTGCTCGGGGATCTCGCCGTTGGAAAACTATTTCAACTACTTCACGGAAATCGAAGAGTGTTACCAGCGCGCGCGCGGAACCCGCACTCTTCTTTCGCCTCTCGACTGGGCCCTTATCGAATCGTGGAAGGAGGCCGGCGTTCCGCTCGAGGCGGTCTTGCTGGGGATCGAGCGCGCGTTCGAGAAATTCCGGAAGCGGCCGGCACGAATCCAGAAGGTCAACAGCCTGGCGTATTGCTCACAACTTGTTCTGGCTGCCGCGCAGGAACTGGGAAAGTCGGGAACCGCCGGCGAGGGCGGGACTTCCGCGAAGCGAACACAAGAGATCGCTCCTCCCTTTGGGGCCGGTGAAATCATTGATTACCTGCGGCGCAATGCCGCGGCTCTGGAGCAGGCTGCCAGTGAGGCGCGACATCGTCAGCAGTCGGTCCTTGATGAAGATCTTACCGGGGCAGCCGTGGCCCTCCGAGAAGCCGCCACCCAAGTCGCCGAATTGGCAACTCCTGATTTGGAGGAACTCGAACGTCGCATGACGGCGCTCGAGGAGAAACTTGGCGCCGCGCTGACTCGCGCCTCCGAACTTGAACTTCTGACGGCCCTTCGCCGCGAAGTCGAAAAAGGCCTTGTCCCTTACCGAAGGAGTATGATGCCCCCGCAGGTGGAATCACTCGAACGCCAGTTTTTGAAGAAGAGGCTCTTTGATCATTACCATATTCCCCGGCTGAGCCTTTTCTTTCTCTGAAATCTCCAGCACGAGATGGCCAATCTGTGACCTTTGAATTCAACGCGCAGAAGCTGGTTTACGGAGGTGAAGCGCTCGGACACCATGATGGGCGCCCGGTGTTTGTCCCTTTGGTGCTCGCCGGCGAGCGCGCGGAGGTGGAGATTGTGCGCGCCGCCAAAGGCGTCCTCCACGCCCGCCCGCTGCGGATCATCGAGGCGTCGCCGGAGCGTGCCGAGCCTCCTTGCCCGTATTTTGGCCGTTGCGGCGGATGCCAGTACCAGCACCTGCGGACCGAACTCCAGCCTGAAATCAAGCGAGAAATCCTCCGCGAGACTCTTCGTCGTATCGGGAAAGTTGCCTGGGACTCTGAAATCATTCTCCACACTGCCTCCCCCTGGAACTACCGCAATCAGGCGCAACTGAAGGTCGCACGTCGAGCGGATGGTCAGGCCGCTCTGGGCTTCTTCGAAAGCGAGTCACATCGCGTTTTTCCCGTGGACGCGTGCAGGATCCTTTCACCGCGGTTGAATGCGATTCTTGCTGCGCTGAGAAGCGCGGAATGGGCCCGGCGTTTGGGCTCGTTCCGCGAAATTGATTTGTTGACCGACGATCGTGACGACCGGGTCGCCGTGACCCTGCGCGGCAACATCGGCCACGATGCCGGGACGGCGATCGCTCGCGACTTGCTCGGGAAGCTTCCGGAAGTGGTAAGCGCTGCCATCGCGGCCGAGGCCGGCAGGCAAGTGCTGGGTGAACCCGGACTGGCCTATCGTGTCGGGGAATATTCCTACCGCGTCAGTCACGGCTCGTTTTTCCAGGTTTCGCGCTTCCTGCTGCCCCAGCTGACTGCGGCGGTCACAGAGGCGCCGCCAGGCGAACTGGCGCTGGACTTGTTCGCAGGCGTCGGGCTATTCACGCTCCCCCTCTCGCGCCATTTCGCCACGGTGATAGGGGTTGAATCAGCCCCAGAGTCGGCTTTGGATCTTGAGGTGAACGTGCGGGCTCACTCGCTCGCCAATGTGCGGGTCAAGGGGGCGACGGTTTTCGACTTCCTCAGGAGGTTCGCCCACGCCGAGCCTGATTTGGTGGTCCTGGATCCGCCCCGCGCCGGGGTTGACAAGGGCGCCCTGAAGCTCCTGGCGGATTTCCGGCCGAAACGTATCCACTATTTATCCTGCAGCCCGCCCACGCTGGCGCGGGATCTCGGCGTTCTCCTCCCGCGCGGCTATCAGATTATTTCGATTGAAATGTTCGACCTCTTTCCTCAAACTTACCACATCGAGAGCCTTGTGAAGCTCGCCCGAAGCGACCTCGCGGGTGCATGAAGAGTCCTCTGCTGGTTTTGGCGAGCTCCTTTTCCTTCGGAATTCTGTTGGCGCGCCTTGTCGATTCGGGGACGGCGGGGATCCCGCTGACTTTCCTGGCGGCCTGCGGTTGCCTTCTCTCCGGCCTCCTCGCCCTGCGGTTGGGGTGGCGGACCGCGTCGTCGATTCTGGCGCTGGCCGGGTTCGTCGCTGCGGGCGGCCTTGCGGCGCAACTCTTCGAACAGCGCTTTCCCCCCAACCACATCAGCCGCCTCACAGGGTTCGGGATCGACCTTGAGGACCCCGTGCGCCTGGCGGGGCGTCTGTCCTCGAATGCAACCCGCACTGCCGACGGGTATCAGTTCGATTTGAGCGTTGACTCTCTCGAAAGCCGGGGACGGGCGCGCTCACTGACCGGTAAGGTTCGGCTGCGTCTGCAAACAAGCGACGATCCGGAGACTCTCGCTCTCGCCGAATCGTTGCGCCTTCGGTACGGCGACCGAATTCGAGTCCTCGTCAAGCTCCGGCGTCCACGCATTTATCAAAACCCTGGAAGCTTCGATTTCCGGCGATGGATGGAGTCTGTCGAGGACATCGCTTACGTTGGTGCGATCAAGGACCCTCGCTTGGTCGAAAGGCTGGAGAGCGGCGAATCTCCCAACCTATCACTCGTGTTTCAACGGGCGCGGAAGCGGTTGTTGGAAGGGATTGACCGGATGTATCCGCCGTGGTCGGCGGAAGGGAAAACCGGGGCCGTTCTCAAGGCGGTCCTCCTGGGCGACCGGTCGGCGCTCGACTCCGAAGTCATCGAGAATTTCCGGAAGACCGGGCTCTATCACCTGCTCGTGATCTCGGGCCTTCACGTGGGCCTGCTGGCGATGATTGCAGGAGCAATTCTCCGCCGGACGCGACTGCGTGAGGCATGGAGAGCAGGGATTCTGCTCTCACTGCTGCTCGTGTATGCCGGTCTGGTGGAACAGCGCGCGCCCACGCTTCGCGCCACACTCATGATCACCGGCTATCTCCTGGGCCGGTTTCTCTACCGGGAGCACTCTCTGCTCAATGCGGTCGGGCTTGCGGGCCTCATCCTGCTTGTTTATCGGCCCGCGTGGCTCTTCGAATCGGGATTTCAACTCTCTTTCGCGGCCGCGTTGATTATCGCCGCCCTCGCGGTACCCATCCTCCAGCGCACCACAGAACCTCTCCGCCGCGCCTTCTGGCAACTGCAAGATCCGGATCGTGACATCAACATTCCGGCACGGATCGCCCAGATTCGCTTGGACGTTCGAAGGGCGGTCACAGCTCTCAAATCCCGAATTCCATTTCTCGATCGCCACCCGACCATGGCCATGGCCGTGGTCACCGGGCCTTTGCGCCTTGCTCTGTGGGCTGCCGGCCTGTTGATCTTCTCGGCAGTTCTCCAGTTGGGCCTGCTGCTTCCCATGGCCGAGACTTTTCATCGCGTCACGTACGCGGGCATCGGGCTGAATGCGCTGGCCATTCCACTCATGACGCTGCTGCTGGGCTTGGCGGTCCCTGTGGTCCTGTTAGGGGCGGTTTCCCCTTGGTTGGCGGCATGGCCGGGCAAAATCCTCGCCCTCATCATGCATGGACTTTTTGCGCTGACCGATCTCCCCGCGATGCCCGCCTGGCTCTCTTACCGCATTCCGGAGCCGCCTCTCTGGGTTTCATTGGGATTTGCATTTTTGATCGTGGCGTCGGCATGGACGCTAGGCCGCCATCGACGAGCCTTCTGGATCTCACTAACTGGCTTGGCCGTCATGGGTGGGCTGATTTCCTGGCACCCCTTTCCGCCACGGCTTCCCAAAGGTGCAATCGAAGTAACCGTTCTTGACTGCGGTGGAGGCGACGCGATCTTTCTGGTCCTGCCGGATCGCACCACGATGTTAGTCGATGCTGGCGGAAGCCGGATGGGCTCGGGCCGCGAGGGGGCATTTCGGACTCGACGCTGGGACCCTGGGGAGGACATCATTTCGCCCTATCTCTGGTCACGCGGAATCAAGAAGGTCGATATCGTCGCGTTGAGTCACGCCCACTCCGATCACCTGGGAGGACTTCCCGCCGTGATCAGGAATTTCCAGATTGGCGAGTTCTGGCACTCGCCGACCCCGTCCGTGGCGGCATTTGATGCACTGAGGAATCAAATGGCGAGACAGAGGATACCAGCCCGGCAGAAGGTTGCGGGAGACCGGAACCCTCTAGGGGGAGCGTTGGTCGAGGTTCTCTGGCCGCCGGGTAACCGTCCGCTCGCCGCCGGACCTGCGAACGACGACTCACTGGTGATGCGCGTTTCGGCGGGAGAGGCAGGGGTCCTCCTGACCGGAGATATCAGCCGTGAGGTCGAACAAGAGCTTCTGCGCTCGGGAGTGCGGCTGGAAAGCAGGGTACTGAAGGTGGCGCATCACGGAGCAAGAGGCTCCTCGGGTGCCGAATTTCTGGCGCGGGTCGGCGCCTCAGTGGCATTGATCGGCAGCGAGGGAGGGACCGACGCAAGCCTGCCTTCCCTGGAAACACTTGGCCGACTGAAAGCGGCAGGCTTGCAGCCAATGCAAACCGATCTCCAGGGAGCGATCACCGTGAGCATGTCGAGATCGAGGATGGCTACTCACGTTTACGGCCAAGCAGGGGAATGACCATCACGGGCTGCCGGCCACGCCGTTGACCTTCAAAGTGCGGTAGAGAGCCCGCGAGACCTGGGCTCCGAAGAGCATCACGGCGGAGGAGAAGTACGCCCAAGTCATCAGAGCCACTACGGCGCCGATGGAGCCATAGATATGGCTGAAGTTAAAGAGGGGAAAGAGCAGTGTCAGGAGCGAGCGCACGCCTTCCCAGAAGACCGCCGTCAGCAGCGCGCTCGGGAGGACTTCGCGGAAATGCATTGGCCGATTCGGGAGGACTTTGAAGAGCACGATGAACATGAGAAGCGTCAGGCTGAAGGTGGAAACCACCACGAGGAAGCGGTATAGGAACGCAATGATCGGGGAGGGAAAGGCGTGCCCTCCTCGACGTGCCCAGTCATCAACGTAGACGTTGACTCCCACGACCCCGGACGAAATCATCACCAACAAGCCGACCACGACGGCCATCCCCAGAGCCAGAAGTTGGCGCCGGAACCAGGTGCGCTGCTTTTCCGCCTCCCATGCGCGGTTCAGGGCTTTTTCGAGCGGCAAGAATATTCCGGAGGAACCCCACAGCAGAAGCAAGAAGGAGAAAAATCCCACCCGACCGTAAGCCCGCGAAATGCTCTCCAGGTTGTGCAGGATGAAATCGGGATTCATGGGGAGATAACGTCCGAGGATCAACGTCAAACGCCCCGCCAGCTCGCGGTGCTTCACGTAGTAGCCGCCCAGCCCCGTCATCAACAGAAGAAACGGAAAGGTGCAGAGCAGGCAGTGGTAGGCGATCGACGCGGAGACGGCCATGGAATCTTCATGAAGGAATTTCCGGAGCGATTCGGACAGAACTTGGCGAGCCTGGTGCCATCGTCGGATGCGAGCTTTCGGTTCCTTCGGCAAGAAATTTGTCGGCAGGGTGCGCGTACGGTACTCGTATCTCCGTCGCGATCCCAACGCTCCCCAGCGGGCCTTAGCTTATAATATCTGAAGGGGTGGCGGAAAAGTATTCTCTGAGGCGGACTTGCCTCGCGGGGCATGAGTGGCAACAGAAGCTGAAATCCTGGACGAAAGCCGCAAGGTGCGGCGTTTGCAGATAGTCGTGGGTCTCGTTATGAACGTGATTTCCCAGACCGACCTCCCACTCGAAGAAGCCCAGGAGCTCATCGCCAACACTCGCCGGTATGCGCTCCAGCTCTTTCCCGACAAGGAGCTTGTCTACGACCTTATCTACCAATCGCGATTCCGCCGGCTGCTCTCTGAAAAGTACAGGCTGGTTTAGCAAGCCGCTGTGGACCTGTGAGGGGCGCTAGCGGGCGGGGGTTGCGCCGGGCGGGGCGGGAGAAAACGACTTCAGCGTTCCCGTAATCGTTCCCATCGAGACCGAGGCCTTGATTCGCAAGGGGAGGCGTTGCTCGTCGTCGCTGAACCAGATGAGCATCTTCCCCGGCCGCTTGTAGAGTCCGCGAAACACTTTGGGTTCAACTCGGAATGCCGCGCGTCGGCCGAGTGGAGTGTCGATCTGCTCGCGCGCCTGAACGTCCACGCTGACGTCGTAGGTTTTCGCGCCGTCGTTGATCGGAAGGCGGATTTGTCCGCCGACGCGCATCGGCTGGTTTCGCACGTAGTAGAACGCCGTCACGACGTCCAAGACGCACTCCGGGATTTCGTTTTCGGCGTGCTTGGGAGGAGCGTTGGAGTCACGGGGATCCCGCTCGTCAAGGATGGCCAGCTTTTTCTGGGGATCGAAGATGATCCGCGTGTCTCGGTGCCTGCGGCCTTCGTTGATCTTCTTCTGAATCTGGATCGAGCAGAGTGTCTGGGGGTTGAAGAGAGAGTGAAACTCATTGTCGACAGGGTAGAGAACCGAAACAAAACCCTGGGAGCGCGCCGTGGTCGTGACTTCATAAAGATCGGGCACGTGACCTTCCGCGCGTGCCAGCGTGGCGGTTACCTGACCCGCCGGGAATACGGACCACGTTACATCGAAGGTAAGCGTCTCGCCCGGGGCGAAGGGTGTTGATCCAGGCTGAGCCGAGACTCGCGGAGTCAAGATCGCTACAAATATCGCGGCCCATCCAAAAATCGCCGCCGCAAGAATGGGAATTCTCATATGGAAGTTAGACGCGCCGATTCCCCGAAAAGCAACCTGGCGGTTGTTATCGCAATATCATCTTAGCCGCAAGAAAGGCGATGGCCGCTGCAAATCCCAGCCCTGCCTGGTATTCGCGATTTTGGCGGTACAACCGCCACTGGAAAGTGCCTCCTGGCGCTGACGCATGGCGTCCCGTCGGCAGGAAAAACGGGACGGCCCGCGCATAGCGGACGTAGACCTCGCCGAACTGGTTCGTGAGGAATTCAGCCTCGCGTCGCATCACCGGCCAATAGACCGCTGTAAACAGACCGATGAACCCGACCCCCAGCAACCAGGAACGCCCAGCCAGGGCGAATCCACAGCCCATGATGGTACTGCCGAGGTAGAGAGGATTGCGAGTGTAGGCGTACGGGCCACTCGAGGCGAGACTGCGATTCTTGTCGAGGCAGCCGGCGGCATAAGCGCGCACAACAAGCCCCACCAATGCGACCCCTGCGCCCGCCGCCAGGGAGCGGGAGTCCGGCTGGGAAAACACCAGGAAAGCAACTCCCAGGGCGAATCCCATAGGGACTCTCCAGCGCGCCGCCCACGCCGCGTAGCCGCTATCCATGCACCCTCGCGAGTCGTTCGTGAATCGCCGTCCTTACAGACTCCACGGCGATTCCCGGGAGGTACCCTGCTTGGGCCGCGCGACGCGTGTAGTCGATAGGTCCCTGGTTCCAGAGCGTAATGTCGGCCTGGCAGAATGGCCCGTTCCGCGCCGGGTCGGTTGGACCGTAAAGGGCAACAATCGGAGTTCGTACGGCGGCTGCCAGGTGCATCGGCCCCGTGTCGCCTCCGACGAATAACTGTGCGCGTCGCACGACCAATATGAATTGCGTGATGGTGGAAGGGAAGTATTTGGCCCGCGAAGAACCGGACTTATTGATGATTTCGCGAATCACCGGCTCATCCGCGCGCGAGCCGGTCAGAAAGAAGTCGCTTCGGATGTCCCCGGCGAGAATGCGAATCAGCCCAGCATAATTTTCCGGCGCCCAGCATTTGCTTTTCCAGCCGCCGCCGGGATTGATAACAATAAAATCATCCGAACCGAGGGCCGCCAACTGCTCTTCGACATATTGAACGTCCGACTCCGTGCAAGGCAGAGGGAACTGCCAGCACTCGCGTGCCGGCCGCCGCGCTCCCAGGCGGTTGACCAGAGCGAGGTTCATCTCGATGACGTGCTGGCCCTCGGGCGGCGCGACACGATCCGTGTAGAAAACGGCGGCAGCGGGCTCGCGCAACCACGCCTCCGCAAACCCCACTCGAACGCGTGACCGGCTGACCCGGGCAATGAACGCCGACTTGTAGAGTCCTTGGAAATCAACGGCTGCGTCGTATTCAACCTCGCGGAGCTCCCTGATGCCCCGCGCGATGGCGTCGAGGGTGTTTCGAGCCGTCAATTCCTTCCGCCACTGGAGCGTGTCGAGTTTGATCAGCCGATGGGTGTGGGGATTTCCCGCCAGGAGTTCCATGAGGCGCGCTTCGACCACCCAGTCGATTTCAGCATGGGGATAAGCCTCCGCCAGGGCGGCAACCGCGGGCAGCGCGTGCACGATGTCACCGATCGAACTCAGGCGGATAACCAGGAATCTCGAGGTGGACGCTGGCATGTTTGAGTGCCCGGCCCGGAAGGATTCAGAATTGGGATTTCAGAATCCGGAATGACATTCCGCTTCTGCCCGAACGTCATTAACGGAACGACTATCCCCACCATGTCCCCGTCTCTCGTCACTTTGGAGCAGGGAGCGAAGAGGATCGTTTACGAATCTCCGCCAGAATATCGCGGGTCGAATGACTCTTGGCGTCGCCGACGATGCGGACGCTCCCTCCGAGCTCTTTCATTACCGCGCGCTCGGGCACCGTCTCGGGTGTGTAATCGGTTCCTTTGCAGTGCACGTGGGGTCGCAGGTCTCGCAGCACGCCTTCCGCCGTCAGGTCGTCAAAGATGACGACGTAATCCACGCATTCGAACGCGGCCACCAGTTCCGCCCGCGCTTTCTGGGGCAGAAGCGGCCTTCCCGGGCCCTTGAGCGCGGTAACCGCGCGGTCGGAATTAACGGCCACTACCAGGACCTCTCCCTCAGCCCGGGCGCCCTGCAGGTAGCGCACATGACCCACGTGGAGCAGGTCGAAACATCCATTGGCCAGAACAATTCGCCGACCTTCGCGGCGCAAGCGTTCGCCGAGAGCAGCCAGCCGAGCGCGGGGGACGATCTTATTACTCACGCGTTGCGAATCGCCTCCTTGAGTTCCGAGGCCGTAACCGTCGCCGTCCCGCGCTTCATCACAACCAGTCCGCCGGCGACATTGGCAAGTTGCGCGGCATGAAGAAAACTTGCGCCCGACGCGAGCGCCAGCGTGAAGGTGGCAATGACCGTGTCCCCGGCTCCCGTCACATCCACGGCCTGGTCGGATCCGAACACGGCCATGTGATGAGGCGCGCGCCGCGGCTCAAGCAGCACCATGCCATCGCGGCCGCGAGTTACCAGGAGCGCCTCGAGCGATTGCCGTCGAAGCAGTTTCTTCCCCAGCCGGTGCAAAACAGCGAGGTTGTTTCCAACCTTCTCTCCGAATGCCTCTTCGAGTTCCGGCTCGTTGGGCGTTGCCGCGGTCAGGTTCGTATAGGTCGACAAATCGAATCGCGAGTCCAGGGTCACAGGCAACCCGCGCGCGCGACGACGGACAAACCCGACCTCCCGAGCATCAGTGGAGCCGTAACCATAATCCGAAATCAGCACCGCAGATGCGCTGCGCAATAATGGTGCGACCCTCCGGCTCAGCTTTTTCCTGATTTCCCGCGAAAGCGGGTGAGCGGGCTCACGATCAAGTCGAACGATCTGCTGGCGCTGCCAGTGGGCCAGGCCGCCAAGAATGCGGGATTTCGTCGGCGTCACGTAGTTGCGTAGCTGCAGGATGGAGCGAGTCGATATTTCCCTGGATTGGAAATACCGGAGCAACGCCTGACCTGTCTCATCGTCTCCCACCACGCCTACGGGTATCGCCTTGGCCCCCAAAGCGGCCAGATTGTTGACGGCGTTGGCGCCCCCCCCGGGGACGACCTTTTTCTCGCGCTGCTTCAGAATCAGCACGGGAGCTTCGCGCGAAACGCGGGCGATCTCCCCATAGATGAACTCGTCGGCCACCAGGTCCCCAAGCAGAACGATGCGCTGGCGAGAGAACTTCTCGGCAATTGAAAGCAGGCTGAGTCGGTCTGTCCGGCTGATGATCATTGCGAACGAAGGGCGAAACAAGTCAGGAGCAGCTCGGCCGTGGTGTCGAGCCGTGGCGTGACCCTGGGCTTCCGTCTAGGATTCATGGGTAATCTTCAGTTCTCTCACCAGTTCGAGCGCCGCCATGTAAACGTCGTCGACGCTGACGCTCTGCATGCAACGGAGATCGATGGGACACTCTCGCAGGCCGCACGGGCTGCACGCCACCGCCTGCTTGACGACCCGCGCGCGCAGGCCCACCGGCCCCGTGGCGGACTCGTCCGTCGATCCGAAAATGGCGACGACGGGCAAACCCAGCGCCGTCGCCAAGTGCATGGGGCCGGAGTCATTTGTCACCACCAGGTGGCACTGAGCGAGCAATGCCATCAATTGCCGCAGACTCGTCTCGCCCGCCAGGATCAGCGGCGTGTGGCGCATGGCCCGCGCGATTTCGTCGGCCAGTGGCCGCTCGGCGGCGGAGCCGAAGATTAGCACATCGGCGTGCAATGCACCAATCAGCCGGTCGGCCAGTTGCGCGTAGCGGCTGAGAAGCCAGCGCTTCGCGGGGCCGTAGAACGCCCCGGGATTCAACCCCACAAAGAATCGCGGGCCGCTGAGACCCAGCCTCTCAAGATGCTTTGTTGCCCAGGCTCTTTCCGTGTTGTCCAGCACCAGGCGGATCTCGCTTACAGGTTCGGGAGCATCGATCAAGCCGCCCCGGAATAACAGTTGCAGATAGTAATACGTCTGGTGGCCGTACGCGGCGGGCGAAGGCATTCCAATCGCATCGGTCAGAAGGGCGCTGCGCCCGTCGCGCGCATAGCCGACCCGCACCGGCACGCGTGCACACCAGGCCATCCAAGCGGCGTGAAAAGCGTTCTGGAAAAGTATGGCGGCGTCGAAATTCTCGTCGCGAAGCTCGCGGACGAACTTCCAGAACCCGCTCGCCCCCCGGTGCTCGCTCTCCGGTTTGTAAACAATTTGCCTGCTCACGCAGGGGAGCCGCCAGTAGAGCTCGTTTACCCAGGGCTTGGTGACGAGAACGATTTCCGCAGTGGGGAAACGCGCTCGAAGAGCTTCGAGAGCGGGCAGCGACATCACGCCGTCACCAATCCAGTTGGTGGCGCGGACCATGATCTTCTGCGGGTCGGTGAGCAGGCTCGATCGTTGAATCAATTCTCTCCCCTTGCTGTTTCCAGGCGCGAGAACAGTGCGTTCTCGAAGTCCTGGGCCTCCAGGATCTCAGCCGTGATAACACACGCGAGAAACGGGATGGTTCCGCGTTCTATTGGCATGAAGTTCATAGCGTCCTTCTCTGTGGTAACAATAGCCTTCGCACCGGATGCCGCGGCACGCGCCATGATAGGCCCAATCTCGCCATGACCATATACGTGATGGTCGTGAAACGTGTCAACGCCGGTGAGGGTCAATCCCCATTTCCTCAAGTTTGCAAAGAACGCTCGGGGATTGCCAATTCCACAGAAGGCGTGAACTGACGATCCCTCGAGCGCCGTCGGTGGATAGGTTTTTTCCGTTTTGATGTCAACAAAGCCGCAGAGCTTGGTTCTTTCCTGAAATATCTCGACCTTGGGATTAATTCGCCGGACGAGTTTCGTCAGGGGCCCGGGGTCGCCGAGTTCGGTGCGCGTCAGCACGACAATGTGCGCGCGCTCAAGCGCAGTGCAAGTCTCGCGCTGATGTCCGGCGGGGAGAAGTGCTTGATCGGAGAGTTCCCGGGTCACATCCAGCAAGACAATATCAACTTCGCGCGCCAGCGACCAATGTTGAAACCCATCGTCGAGAATGTGAACGTCGACGTCGAAACGTTCCTCGGCCACGCGACCCGCGCGGTAGCGGTCAGCACAGACGACGATGGGGACTTCCGGCAGCGATCGTGCCACCATCGCGGGTTCGTCTCCGACGTCGCGGGCGTCAGGTTTTCGCTCCGCGGCAGGTTCGAGAACAATCAGCTCACGGTGATCTCGACGGCCATATCCGCGCGTGAGTATGCTCGGCTTCCCACCGCGTCTCAGCAATATCCCGGTGATGTACCGGACCAGCGGGGTTTTTCCGGTACCGCCGGTGGTCAGGTTCCCAACGCTCACCACGGGGCGAAGCAGTCGGCGGGTCTTGAGCCATCCACGGCGATAAGCCGCGCGGCGGATCGCCACGCCGAGTTTGAATCCCGCTCCGAGCGGCGCCAGAAGTCGCTTCACTTTCGCCTATCCCTCATCCCGGGCGCGCGTGTGAACACTGGGTTCGAGCAATTCCGCGATGTGCTCGAGCGTGCGCTTCGTCGCTCCAGACTCCCGCGCGAGCAGATTCTTTGCGGCCTCGCCCAATTGGCGGCTACGCTCGGGGTCGCCGAGGAGCTCCAATAATGCCTTCGACAGCGCCAGGGCGTCTGGAACCTGCATTGCCGCGTGTCCATCCACAAACTGCCGGGCGATGTCACGGAAGTTGTGCATGTGCGGCCCGAACACGATGGGCTTGGCCCAGTAGGCCGGCTCGAGCACATTATGCCCGCCGGTCGGTACCAGGCTGCCCCCGATGTAAACGACATCCGCCAGCGCAAAGAGACCCGCCAACTCACCAATCGTATCAAGCAGAAAAACTTCCGCCGAGTCGAGCTTGCCCTCTTCAAATTCCAGTTTAGTACGGCGAAGGAGAGAAATGTTGTTTTGTGTGAGGAGGTGAATGACCTCTTCGCATCGATTCGGATGGCGTGGCGCGAGAATGAACAGGGCCCGATTGTGCGTTCGGCGAATCTCTTTCCACGCCGGTAACAGCAGGGCTTCTTCGCCGGGCATGGTACTGGCGGCGACCAGGATCGGACAACGCTGCCTCAGCTTGAGCGCATTCTCCAGCACATGGGTGATCTCGCCGGCGCGCGGAGGCACGCTGTCGAACTTGAGGTTGCCCGCGAACACGACACGCTCACGCTTCGCGCCCAGGCTGGCGAACCGTTCGCCGTCAGTTGGGGACTGGGCGCAGATGCGGTCCACATTTTCCAGAACCCGCCGGATGAAAGGACCGACCCATCGATATCGACGGAAGGACCGGTCGGAGAGCCTGGCGTTGACGAGGATGATTTTCGCGCCGGATTCGTGCACCGCGCGCAGCAAATTGGGCCACAACTCCGTCTCGGCAATCACCAGCATTGCCGGCCGGATGCGCTCCACCGCCCGGCGAATGCAGAATCCCCAATCGAGCGGAAGATAAAAGCGGCCGGAAATCCCTGGCAATCGGGACTCGCCGGCCCCGCGGCCCGTCGGCGTAACGTGACTGAGGAAAATCTTGTGCTCAGGATAACGCTGTTGCAATTCGAGCGTCAGGCCCGCCACCGCCAGGGTCTCGCCAACCGAGACGGCGTGAATCCAGATTGCCGGTCGGCCGTCATGCTGAAAGGATGTGGGGAGGAAGCCGAATCGTTCGCGCCAATCAGCGGCCGAGAAAATCTTTCCCCTCAAGCGCCACAGGTAATAAGGCGCCGTCAGAACGATGCCGAGACTGAATAGGACACTGTAAACAAGATACATCACAGGATGGGCGGCAAGTGGACCAAACGGACAGAGCCGGAAATGATTATATGTCGGAATCACGGGACCGGCAACGGGCCGCGTCAAAGGGCTCCATCGAGGCAACCCGCTCTCACAAGCGAGACGCCCGCGGCTTGTCGCTCGATTACGCATGTGTTAAGTTTGCGCCGCAGACCAAATGACGCCTGAAGAGGTTGCGGCATCAATGGAGTGGTCATGAAATCTCGCATCCTCAAAAAGCCTGAGACTTCGCAGTTATGGCCGCGACGAAAGTTTGTGAAGAGTTTTGGGGCGCTGGCCGCCGGGTTGGTGGCGTGTCGGACGGCAAGGTTGCTGTATGGGCAGTCCGCAGCCGAGCCGCCGCTGAAGGCGCAGATCAAGATCGATCTCGACCGGCGGTTGGGAACGATCGACCCGATGCTCTACGGCAATTTCATCGAGCACCTCGGCCGGTGCATATACGGGGGCGTGTTTGACGAAGGCTCGAAACTCGCGGACCCGGCTGGAATTCGCAAGGATGTTCTGGAAGCGGCGAAGCGATTGAGAATTACTCAACTGCGCTGGCCCGGCGGGAACTTCGTTTCCGGCTATCACTGGACCGACGGCATCGGCCCGCGCGAATCGCGTCCGGCGCGTTACGCGCTGGCGTGGCAGGAGACGGAGTCGAATCGCTTCGGAACCGACGAGTTCATCACTTATTGCCGAAAGCTCGGCACCGAACCTTATATCTGCGTGAATGTTGGCAACGGAACTCTCGACGAAGCGATGCACTGGGTGGAGTACTGCAATCATTCCGGTGGAACCTACTACTCCGACTTGCGGAGGAAGTATGGTCACGCCGAGCCTTACAACGTCAAGTACTGGGGCGTGGGGAACGAAATCTATGGCGAATGGCAAATCGGCCACAAGAATGTCCACGACTACGCGAAGGCAGCGGTGGAATTCTGCAAAGTTATGAAGTGGATGGATCCTTCCATCAAACTGGTCGCTTGCGGAAACGGCGAGCCCAATTGGGACCGGCCGGCGCTCGAGGCCACGGTCCGCTATGTCGATTACATCTCCGCTCACCACTACACCGTGACCGACGAGTTAAAGGACTACTACGAGATCGTCGGCGCCGTGGCGCAGATGGAAGCCACGATCAAGAGTTCCGCGATGACCGCGGAGACAGTTTCGGTGGCCGCGAAGAAAAAGACTCCGGTTTACGTCGCCTTCGACGAGTGGAATATCCTCCATAATTGGAGCGACGGCGGGAAACGCGACGATGTGCACAAATTCGAAGTTCCCTACAACCTGCGTGACGCGCTGTGGGTCGCGGGTGCGCTGAACGCGCTGCAGCGCAACTGCCGCATGGTGCGCATGGCGAACCTGGCACAACTCGTCAATGTCATCGCGCCGATGTACACCACTCCCGACGGCCTGCTTTTGCGGACGACTTATTTCCCGCTGGAGCTTTACGCCAATCGTTCCGGCAGCATTGCGCTCGACGTATTCGCGGTCTCGCCCGACTTCGAAACCCGAAATTTCGGGCCGCAGAAGTTTCTCGATGTTTCTGCCACCCTCGATGAGGAGAAGCGACGCGTGACGCTGGCCGTTGTCAATCGCCGCAAAGAGGGCGATGTGGTCGGAACCGTCGACCTCGCCGGCGTGCGGGCCAAGCCCGGCGGCCGGGCGTTCATCATTACCGGCGCGAGCCCCGACGCGCAGAACACTTTCGAAAGTCCGCGGGCCGTGGCCACCCAGGAACTCAAGTTTACGGAGACAGGAAACCGCTGGGATTATCGCTTCCCGCGTCACTCGGTTTCATGGCTGGAGTTTGACGTGGAAGGGTAACACGGCGGCGCCGCTTGCCTCGTCAATCCGGTAATGCGTAAAATCGCGCGGCGTTGTCGCCGCACACGGCTTGTTGCTCATCGGCTGAAAGTCCATTCACGTAGTCCTTGGGTATCCGCAGAACGGCCGCGTATTCCCCAGCCAGGGCGCAGACAGGCCAGTCCGATCCCACCATCAGGCGCTTCGTCCCGAAGCACTCCAATACGGTATCGAGATAAGGAGTGAAGTCGCCCGGCTTCCAACTCTTCCAATCAGCCTCCGTCACCAAGCCGGAGATTTTGCAGAAGACGTTCGGGAAGCCTGCCAACCGGCGAATGTCGCCTGCCCACGAGTCAAATTCGTGCGCCCTAATGCGCGGCTTCGCGAGGTGATCCACGACAAAGGGTTGATCGGGGAATCGACTGACGAATTCGCGGGCGACGGTGAGATGGCGAGGAAAGAGCAGCAAATCGTAAGTTAGTTTGTATTTTGCCAAGAAGCCGATGCCGCGCATGAAATCCTCGCGCAGCATGAATCGGTCGTCGGGCTCGTCGTGGACGATGTGACGAATGCCGCGGAACCTCCGATGTTGCGCCAGCAAGGCGAGTTGCTCCTCAACGCGCGAACTGCACAGGTCCACCCAGCCGACCACACCCTTGATGAAAGTGTTCTCATCAGCCAATTTCAGCAGCCACCGGCTCTCTTCCAGACACTGGCGCGCTTGCACAGCCACGGTGCCTCCGATTCCTTCCGGCTCGAGCAGCGGGGCCAGATCTTCCGGCAGGTAATCTCTCTTCAATATTTCCATACCTGGCCCAATCCAACCGTATTCCTTCGCGTTGAAAATCCAGAAGTGCTGGTGAGCATCAATCTTCATGAAAGGGCCTCCCGGAATGCGGACCACAGAATACCAAGGAAGCGCTTGACAGAGCCATTCGAAGGCAGCTATGAAGGCCAAAAGCCCGGACATGGTAACGAGGTTGCCAGCCATGGACACTCTCCATCCTCTCACTCGACGACAGTTTGTTTCAGCCGCGGCGGGCGCCGCTGGCGCGGCAGTGCTGAAGCCCCCAACTCTTGTTGGGGGGATGCTCAGGCCGCAAACGAACCTGGCCGACCTCAATCACGGCGAACGCTGGCAGAGAATTAAATTCAGAATTCGCCCGTTCCCTCTCTCTCAGGTTCGGCTCGGCACGGGCCCGTGCAAAGACGCCATGGAGCTTGACCGTCGCTACCTGCATTCGCTTGCCTCTGATCGTCTGTTACACAATTTCCGCATCAACGCAGGCATGCCCTCATCCGCTCCTTCCTTCGGCGGCTGGGAAAAGCCCGACTGCGAACTGCGTGGGCACTTTACAGGGGGCCATTTCCTGACTGCCTGCGCGCTGATGTACGCGAGCTGCGGCGACACCGAGCTCAAGGCCAAGGGCGACGCCCTTGTGGCTGAGCTCGCGAAGTGTCAGAAGGCCTTGCGCAACGGCTACCTCAGCGCCTTTCCTGAGGAATTCTTTGACCGCTTGCGCAACGGCGTCGCCGTGTGGGCTCCGTTCTATACACTGCACAAGATTATGGCGGGCCACCTGGATATGTACACTCACTGCGGCAATGAGGAAGCTCTTTCGGTGGCGGAAGGAATGGCACGCTGGATCCGCCAGTGGGCGCAGTCGCTGAGCGATGAGCATATGGCGCGCGTGAAGTTAACGGAATTCGGGGGAATGAACGAGGTGCTCTACAACCTCTTCGCTGCGACCGGAAAGGAAGAGTATCTGGAGCTGGGCCGGCGGTTCGATGACGAGCGGATCTTCGGGCCGCTCGCGTCCCGCCGAGACGAGCTGAAGGGACTGCATGCCAACACAACGATTCCTAAGATTACAGGCGCCGCGCGCGCCTATGAGCTGACCGGCGAGCGACGCTATCGCGAGATTGCGGAATTCTTCTGGCACGCGGTCACGAGCGCGCGGGCCTATTGTACGGGCGGCACGAGCAGCGGCGAGCATTGGACTTGCGATCCGGGCAGGCTGGCGGCGGAAATCAACAGCGAGACGGAAGAATGCTGCTGCGCGTACAACATGCTCAAGCTCACGCGGCACCTGATCGGCTGGACGGCCGATCCGCATCTGGCGGATTACTTCGAACGCGTGCTCTTCAATCACCGCCTCGGCACGCAGAATCCCGAGGATGGGATGATGATGTATTTCCTGCCGCTGGTTTCAGGACTGTGGAAGTTCTTCAACTCACCTGTCGATTCCTTCTGGTGCTGCACAGGAACGGGAGTCGAAGAATTCGCCAAACTCGGCGATAGCATCTACTTCCACGACGAGCGCGGCCTGTTCGTCAACCTCTTTGTTGCCTCGCGAGTGAACTGGCCGGAGAAAGGGATTCGGTTGCGGCAGGAAACGGCATTTCCTGAGCAGGAAGGTACGACGCTCACGGTCGAGGTTGACAGGCCGGTGGAAATGGATCTGCACATTCGAATCCCCTACTGGGCAACACGGGGCGGCACGGTGAAGTTGAACGGCGCAACGCTTCCGGTTTTTTCCAATCCGAGCAGTTATCTGAGGCTGTCGCGTGTTTGGAAAACCGGCGACAAGGTTGAGGTCAGCCTGCCGATGGGGATCCACGTCAGCCCGCTCCCCGGCGATGAGTCACAACAAGCGATCATGTATGGGCCGCTCGTTCTGGCCGGTCGCCTGGGAGCCGAAGGCCTGACCAAGGAAGAGTTCTACGGCGGATACAGCCCGGCGCCCCAAGGCGAGCCGACAGGGGCACCCGCCATCACAGTGGACTCGAGAGATCCGCTCGGCTGGATCGAGCCTGTGCCCAACCGCCCTCTCACTTTCTGCACCGTCGGACAATCGCAAAGCCTCATCTTGATTCCTCTTTACAGGTTGTTTGGCGAAAGGTACGCCGTGTACTGGAAGGTGAATCAGAAGTCTGTTTGAGCGGAGAGTTGCGGATCATGCCGGCATTCAGCCAGTAAAGATATTGCGTGCGACGAAGAGGACGTTCGCGGGTCGTTCCGCAAGCCGGCGCATGTACCATGGAAACCAGTATGACCCGTACGCCACCAGCACGACGGATCTCCATCCGTCCTGAGCTAGGCGGATCTGCTCGGCGCGCTGAATTCCGTACAGCATCTGGAATTCGCAGCACTCGCTGCCCAAGCCCTGTGCCGCCGTGTATTCCGCAATCTTCCTTATCAATTTCGTATCGTGGGTAGCGATCGCGGCGCGCACCCTCGCTCGCCGCGCCTCGTCACTTAACATTGCTTTGGCCAAGCCAAAGAAGTTTTCATCGACATCCCTTTTTCTCTGAAACGCGATGTCGGGCGACTCGTTGTACGCGCCCTTGACGAGCCGAATCCCCCCGCCCAGCGGAAGGAGCGCGGCGAGATCCTGCGCCGTCCGGTGAAGATAAGCCTGTAAACACACGCCCGCCTGCGGACATGACTTTTGCACCCGGCGAAACAGTTCGAGCGTTACATCAACATAATGGCTGGCTTCCATGTCGATCCAGACTGTGCTGGTCGGTCCCGCGCGCTCGTTGATGCTCAGGAGATTTTCGTAACAGAGGTCTTTATCGAGGTCGAGGCCGAGCTGCGTCAGTTTAACGGAAACTTCCGTGGGCAATCCCAGAGACTTGATCTGGTCAAGTACGTCGAGATAATGCTCGGTCACACTCGCGGCTTCTTTGGAGTCGGTGACGTTCTCTCCCAGGCGCGTGAACACCGTCGCGAGTCCGAGCTCCTGCAACTTGCGCGCCGCCGCAATCGCGTCGGAGACTTCTTCGCCGGGCATAAAGCGCGCCACGGCCTTGCGCATGAAGCCGCAGTGCGGCAGGCGTTCGCGCAGCCAGGCATTCTGCGAGCCGGCGAGAAATAAGCTTCGCATGACGCCCATCAGCGAGCTTGCCTCGTTGCGGACTCGGCGGTAGGAAACACAGTTATCCGCAAATTTGTGCATCCATACGGAATCAACGTCAGCTCTTCTTCTGGGCCGCGGGTGCCCACCGGGCTCAATGGCAGCGGGCCGGCAGAGCCGTCGACGAGTATCCAGCCCGGAACTCGTCGCCCCCTTACTTTCAACCGGAGAGGCGCGCCTTCAGGTGAAAACGGCAAGTCACCGATGGACCGCTCCTCGACCGATTGACCCGGCGCCGGCAACTTCGCGAGCGCGTAGTTCCAGCGCGTCGTCGGCAGAACTTCCCAGTCCGCGTGAGGTTCCTCGCCTTTGATCTTTTTCCATTGCTCGCCAATTGGCAACGAATAGATCAGCGGCCCGCGATTGATGACCACACCGTCGTGATACCAGCGGGACGAGCTTAATCGCATGGGGAATTTGACTTCGACAAGATCTCCGGACTTCCATTCGCGGTTCACGATGTGGAATGACCCGGGCTTGACACCTGGCTGGTTGGTGCCATCGACGCTGATCGTTGCTCCCTCGGCCCATGCCGGAATGCGCAGTGTGAGAGGGAACCTTGCCAGCTTCGATGAATTGATTGTAAACCGGATGGTGTCGCGAAAAGGATAGTCGGTATCTTCGACGATCGCCACATTTACGCCGTCTGCGACCTTGGCACTGACCTCGCTTGGCGCGTACGCGACCGCGGCAAGGCCACCCTCGCGCGTCGCCATCCAGAGATGCGAAGTGAATTTTGGCCAGCCCTGGTGCATGTTCGCAGTACAGCAACCGAAATTCGGCTCCAGGCCGAAAATGTTCGCTTCCGGCCCGTTATCCGTCCAATGCCGCTTTGTGACGCTGCACATCACCTGGTTGACCTGCTGGTCATACTGGTGCGCCCACATGTCCTTCTTGAATGTGGCGGGCAGAGCGTTGAAGGTAATGCGCTCCAGGCGGTCGGCGAGTTGCGGGTCGCCAAGAATCGCGACGTCCTCTTCGAGCGAGAACATTGACTCGACGACCGTGCACAACTCCGTTCCTTGCGTGGGATCGAGTCCCGCCAGGTGCTCGTCGCAACTATGTACACCGGTCGGCTGGCCGTGGTAGCGGTCGAGTTGAGCGTACAGTTGGTGTATCGCCTCGCGGTCGCTCGGGTCGCCGGAAATCTGCCACCACACCGCCGAGGTCTTGATGGCCATGGCGTTGTTGACGCCGTGCGAGCGCAGGTTCATGCGCTCCTTTGTGGTTTTCTCTTTGTACTTGAAGTTCGCAAAGTTCGCTTTCCAGTCAAACGCCTGCGCGTGGATTTTGCGAGCTAAGTCCAGCAGCTTCGCGTTGCCGGTACGGTTGTAGAGCCAGACGATGCTGAGAACCTCATCCGCCCAGCGATGCTCGGCCCACTCGCGCAGGGGAGCCTGGTCGAGCATTTTCATTTGATATTCGAAGTACTTTTCCATGAGCGGAATGACGCGCGGATCGCCCGTAGCTTCCTGATATTGCGTCAGGACCTTCAGCATGATCATGTTCGGCCACCAGGTATCACTTTCCTGGCGGGCGGTGCGGTAGTTTCCGCGTCCCAGTTCGGCGCCGATGCGTCCGTCGGCCTGCTGATGATCGATCGTCCAATCAACCCATTTTTTGGCTTTGGAGATCAGGCGCGGGTCATTGAGCGAAAACGCCAGCGGCACGAGGCCATCGAGATAGTACGGCCCACGTTCCCAGCTTTCGCCCGGCCCGCCGATCCACCCGCTGTCGCGCAGGTCCGGCCAGAAATCGTCGAGGTGGCCCGAAAGGCCGTTGGCCTGGATCTGTAATTGCCTAAGCAGCCACCCTCGCGGCTTGATCGAGCCGAGCGGCAGGGGCGCAAAGGCGTTCGGAGAAAGCGGCGGCTTATTCCAACAAATCTTGGTCTCTTGGGCGTGAGAAACCAGGGGTTCCTGCGCCGCCCGGGGAGATTGCCGGAGCGCCGTCAGAATGACGATGCCGAAGAGCGCGGTTCCGAGCAAATTGGCACGGGACATCGTGGGACGGCATAAGCCCTTCAAACGCGGTTGTGGGTTCACGCTCTTCAACCTCCCTGCCAGAGTCTCGGCTCACGAGGCGAGGTTTCCCTTTATCAACCAGCAGCATGTTAGTCAAGCCCAAAAACCTGCCGACGCGGCTTGCCGCTTGGCGCAAGCACGCCAAACATGACGCCTGAGCAAATCGGTTATACTTGAAACGTGGCGGGCCGCGTGGGTGGGAATCTGCGCGTGCGCTCGGCGGGATACCGAGACCTTTCCGATGGACAACGACACATCGAAGAAGCCGGGCTTCGCGGGCCTGGAAGTGGCCGCGTTCGAAAGCCGGCGTGCCAAGGAATTGGCCACGCTGATTTCGAACCTCGGCGGCGTTCCGCTGGTGGCGCCCTCGGTGCGCGAAGTTCCGCTCGAAGATAATCGCCAGGCGTTCGAGCTCGCCGAAAGGCTCTTCGCGCGGAAACTCGACGGCGTCATCTTTATGACCGGGGTTGGGGCGCGGACGCTGATCGAAATCCTGGAGACACGCTACGAGCGCGCCAGGATTGTCGAGGCGCTGGCAAGAACCACGGTCATCGCCCGCGGACCGAAACCCGCCAAAGTCCTCCAGGAATTCAACGTTCCTGTGACAATCGTGGTTTCCGAGCCCAACACCTGGCGGGAGATCCTGCAGGAACTGGACGTGAATCCCCGCGGGTTCACGCTGCCAGGAAGCCGCGTCGCGGTGCAAGAATATGGCATCTCGAATGAGGCCTTCCTGCAAGGACTGAGGGACCGCGGTGTCGAGGTGCTGCGCGTTCCGGTCTATCGGTGGACCCTGCCGGAAGATCTCGCGCCGCTGCATCGGGCGCTGGACGTGCTCTTGGGCGGAAAGGTGAGCATTGTCCTGTTCACCAACGCCACGCAGGTCTATCACGTTCTCGACGTCGCATCGCGACGCGGCGATAAAGAGCGGCTTCTCGAAGCGCTGCGCAGGTGCGCGGTTTGTTCCGTCGGGCCAACATGCACGGAAGCTCTCGTGGCGAATGGCATTTCAGTGGATCTCGAGCCCGTGCCCCCCAAAATGGGAGCGCTCGTGCACGAAGCGGCCAAACATTCGCCTGCCCTGCTCGCAAAGAAGGTAGAAGTCAGAGGCCGGACGCCGGAAGGACGGAGCGCCGGGTCAGTCGAGGTTGTTGGTCGGGAAAAACCCGCGCCCGCCTCCGCGCCGTGGAAGGACTCACGGTTCATGAAAGCCTGCCGGCGCGAGGCCGTGGACGCCACGCCCGTCTGGCTGATGCGCCAGGCGGGTCGCTACATGAAAGAATATCGAGAAGTCCGCGCCCGCGTGCCCTTTTTGGAGCTCTGCAAGAATCCCACGCTCGTTTCGGAGGTTACGGTTACGGCCGCCGAGCGGCTGGGCGTTGACGCGGCCATCATTTTCGCCGACCTCCTGCTCATCGTTGAGCCGCTGGGTTATCATTTGGAATACGACAAGGGGGAAGGGCCTGTCATCTCGCCGGGGCTGCAGAGTTCTGCGGACGTGCGTCAACTCCGCGAAGTGAATCCCGAGGAATCGCTGGGGTACCTCTTCGACGCCATTCGCCGTACGCGCGCCGACCTCGATTCTAAAACGCCGCTAATCGGTTTTGCCGCCTGCCCGTTCACGCTGGCGTCGTACATTATCGAGGGCGGCGGTTCACGGAATTACGTTCGCACCAAGGGTCTCATGTACCGCGACCCTGAGGCTTGGCGCGCGTTGATGGAACATCTGGCGCGCAGCCTGGCCAAGTACATCAACGGCCAGATCGCGGCGGGCGTGCAAGCGATCCAGGTTTTCGATACCTGGGTCGGCTGCCTGGGGCCCGAGGACTATCGGGAATCGGTCCTTTCCTATACGCGCATGATGATGCACGCCATTACGCCTGGAATCCCCGTTATCCACTTTGGAACGGGTAATCCTGAATTGCTGGAGGCCATGCGTGACGCGGGCGGAGATATCATCGGTGTGGATTCGCGTGTCGAATTGGATGAGGCATGGGCCCGCCTGGGTGACCGCGTGGGCGTGCAGGGTAACCTCGATCCCGTCGTACTCTATGCTGACGTGGAGTACATCCGCCGGCGTGTGAAGCGCATCCTCGATCAAGCCGGCGGGCGGCCCGGCCACATCTTCAACCTCGGCCACGGCATCCTGCCCGACACGCCGGTCGAAAATGTGATCGAGCTGGTGAAGATGGTGCACGAGATGAGTGGGCGGAAGTAGTGAGGTCGCAGGATCAAGGAGTCAGGATTCTCGACCTTGCTCTTCTCCAGCGGACTTGACCAGCTAAGACAAGAATGCTAGACTATCTACTTGATCAACCCGCCCGCAGAGAGATCCGGGCTGCGGGAACATGCGTTACCCGATGCCGACGAGGACCATGTAGAGTTCAGAAGAATGAAAGACTGGAGCCGCTAACTCATTGAAAACAGGACGACGAAATGATACCAGAATCGTACCCGGAACCTGATCCCGGCGGATTGAGTCTCGTAAGCCGCCAAGTTTTGGAAAGAACATTGGTTGCAGTCTCTCCCAAATATTGAGACTCCGCGCGCTATGGCCTTAGCCAATCAACCCATCTCACAAGAAAACCAGAATGGCTGGGGAGTTCTGCTCCTGGCTCATGGCGCACCCGACCGCATTGAGGATGTCCCCGAATTCCTGCTCAATGTCCGAGGCGGGAGGCCCCTGCCGGAAGCGGTTGTGAAGGAAATCGCCCATCGGTACAGTCTGATTGGAGGAGGCTCCCCGCTCTTAAGCTTGACAAATCTTCAGGCGCAAGCGTTAGCCAGATCCCTTGCCCATCGTGTTTATGTCGGCATGCGCAACTGGCGCCCTTTCATCGCGGAAACGGTCCGGCAGATGAACCTGGACGGGGTCAAGAAAATCGTCGGGTTGTGCCTTGCGCCGCAGAATTCGCGGACCAGCATCGGACTCTACCGCCGGCACGTGCTCGACGCGATCGAGAAGCATGCGCCCCGCCTCCCGTTGGTCTTTATTGAGAGCTGGCACGATCACCCGCTCCTGATCGAAGCGTTTTGCGAGAAGGTGGCCGCGGCGCGCGTCCGGGTTGAAGCCGAAGTACACGGCCGGGTCCCTGTTATCTTCACGGCGCACAGCGTGCCACAGAAGACCATTGTCGAGGGAGACCCGTACGAACAGCAGGCGCGCGAGACGGCGGCGCTCGTGGCCCGCGGCCTTGGACTCGCGAATTACCGAATGGCATTTCAGAGTCAAGGGATGACCGCCGAACCTTGGATCGGCCCGACGGTGGAATCGCAGATTGATGAACTCGCCGCGGCGGGCGAGACGCATGTGCTGCTCGCCCCCATTGGATTTGTCTCGGATCACGTAGAGATCCTCTACGACATCGACGTGCTCTTCCGCCGTTACGGGCAGGAGAAAGGCGTTACGGTCCATCGGTCGGAGTCGCTAAACGACAGCCCACTCTTTATCCGAGCCCTGGCGGCGATCGTCTCAGAATGTATGGGGAATCAGGCAGGAGGCGCGCGTTGAGCGACGGCCAGCGTCGCACTCGGGTCGTCGTTGTGGGTGGGGGCATTTCCGGCCTCGCCGCGGCCTACACGCTGGCGCGTGCGCGACACGCCGGGGCGCCGGTCGAGGAGTCGCTGATGGAGTCGAAGGAGCGGCTGGGCGGCGTTATTCGTACCGAGAAAGTAGAAGGGTTCGTAATTGAAGCGGGCCCGGACAGTTTTCTGGCGGAAAAGCCCGAGGCCGCGGCCCTGGCTCGCGAGCTGGGCCTCGGCAATTCGCTTCTTGGCTCGAATGACAGCGAGCGGCGCACCTACATTCTTCATCGCGGCCGGCTGGCTCCGCTGCCCGACGGACTGATGTTGCTGGTTCCCACGCGCATCTGGCCGATGGTGACGACCTCGCTCCTGCCCCTGAGCAGCAAGCTGGCGATGGCCCGGGAATGGTTCACTTCTCCGCCGGGTGAGCGCCAGCCCGCGGACGAATCGGTGGCGAGTTTTGTGACGCGGCATTTTGGAGCGGCGATGCTCGAGAACATCGCCGACCCGCTGCTGGCCGGAGTTTACGGAGGGGACTCGGACAGGCTGAGCGTTCGCTCCGTCCTGCCGCGTTTCTGGGAGATGGAGCGCGAACACGGCAGCCTGACACGCGCCACCCTGCAAGCGATGCGTCGGCGCCGTGAAGCGCTGACCAACGGCTCGGAAGTGGGGGCCGAATCGAAGCCTTTTCGACGGCCCGCGAGGCCCCTATTCATGACTTTGAAACAGGGGCTTGAGCAGTTAACTACCCAGATAATCGCCCGACTGGAGCCGCCCCGCATCTCGGTGGGCCGGCGGGTCTTGAGCGTCGAGCCGTCCGCAGGAGGCGGAAGAGGATTCGTGGTCCGCTTGGAGGGCGGAGAAGCGCTGGAGGCCGGAGCGGTCATCCTCGCCACGCCGACGCATGAAGCCCGGCGGCTGCTCGCAACTCTGAATCCCGCGCTCGCGACGCTGCTTGGAGATATTCCGTACAGTTCCTCAATGACCGTCTCACTCGCCTACGACGCCGGGACCGTCACGCAACTGCCGCAAGGTTTTGGCTTCCTCGTGCCACGCCACGAGAAGCGGAGAATGCTCGCCTGCACGTTCGTCCACGGCAAGTTCAAGCATCGCGCGCCGGAGAGCAAGGCGCTTCTACGTTGTTTTCTGGGCGGGGCGCGCGATCCGGAAGTACTCGGCCTTTCCGACGAAGAGGCGGTGGCGCGAGTGCGTCAGGAAATCCGCGCGATTCTAAGTTTCAACGCGGAACCCCTTTTCTATCGTGTCCATCGTTGGCCGTGCTCGATGGCGCAGTACGTGGTGGGACACGCGGAGCGAGTGAAGGCCATCCAAGCTGAGACGGCAAAACTTCCCGGGTTATTCCTGGCAGGCAACGCTTTTTCAGGGATTGGAATATCCGACTGTATACGGACCGGCAGAGCGGCAGCGGAAAATGCGCTGGCCATCCTTGGGAATTAGGTTTGCAGGCCGGGCTTCCGGATGGTTATTACTCGAGTTCGCGTAGGAGTTTCAGCAACCCGAGCAGCGACTCGCGCGTGCTCTCCATTCGATTGCCGTCAGGGCGCCGGTAGTGAGTTTCGAGTGACATCGTTCCGACGTACTTGTCCTCACGCAGCGCTTTGAACTGGCCGCGAAAGTCCACCATGCCGTCTCCCACCGGAACCCACGCCAGTTTGCCCGTCGTCGGATCTTTCTTCGCATCCTTGACGTGCATGTGGTTGAACATGCCGCGAACTTCGCGGTAGCCATCGGGGTAAGGAACTTCGCCGAGCATGGTTACGTTGCCGGGATCCCAGACGCCCCGCAGGTGAGGTGAGTTCACCTCGCGAAGAATCCGCCCGAGCTCCTTGCCGGTTCCGACATTGCAGGCGGGCTCGTTTTCGAGCACGAGCAGCATTTTCTCTTTCCCCGCCATTGCTGCGGCCCGGGCCAGCCGGGTCCGAACGTGAGGAAAGGCCTTTTCCGGTTCATCGACGCGCCAATAGCTGAAGATGCGGATCTTGTTCGTGCCAAAGAGCCGGGCGATTTCAAACGCGCGGCGCAGGAGGTCGTCCGTGTCCTGGTGCGTGAAACTGGCGCTGAAGGTATCCCGCTTTTCGTTGGGCTGCGCCGGCATCTCCGGCAGGTTGTATTTGAATAGCGGCGAAGCGATATCGCTGACGTGGAACCCGCGTTTCCGGATCAGGTCGCGAGCGCGAGTCAATTGTTCCTTGGATAAATTCATGATGTTCTTGTTCCCGATTTCACGGAGCTCGCAATAGTTCAGCTTGTACGATGCCAGGAAGTCGAGAGCCTGATCCAGGTCTTCGGAGATCTCGTCCGTAATCACTCCCAACCTGAAGGGGAGCTGGCGTTCCGGCCCGGCGCTCGCCCGCCACACCGCCGCCGACGCCGGCAGCGCGAGGGCCGACTGCATGAAGTTTCTTCGGGTCATTTTGCGCCGCATTGTCTTGTCTCCTGATTGGGGTGGCCCGTTGGGGCGTCGGGATCCGGTCCTAATAATTTCGAGCCCCCCAGCGGACTTTCAAGTTTTCGACATCCCACGTGTCCTGCGGGTTGGCGAATTCGAGGCCGAGCATTCCAGCGTAAAAGCCGTCAGCTTCCCCTCGCCATACCACCCGCATGCGTTTCAGTGATTTTTCTCCGGCCAATTCGATCGATACTTCCGCCCCAACGTCGAGCAGGAAACGGGCTTGGACTCTTGCTCCTCGCTCATCAATGGAGACAACTTCGGTGCGATCGAAGAAATCCCTGCCGGAGGAGTCCTTCCCGCGGAGTACGACTGGAATCTGGACGGGCATGCGTCGGAAGTGTCGTCGTTCGGTCGGGGTCCCTACCATAGATTCAGCAGCAACAAGCCTTGTCAGTTCAACACGAGCCGAAGGTCGCCTTTTCCCTTTGCGGGTCGTCGCTCGACAAAGGCGACGGAGAAAGATGCTGATAATAGTTGAGCGCAGCACCTACGTCAATGTTCATCGTCACGAGCCACCGGTGAACAGCAAGGCAATCCGCGGGGAAGAGTGTTGGGAAGTTGGGAGGGGCCGGAGATGATTGATGCCGATGATGGCAGACAGAGTCAGTTCTTCCGTCGTGTCAGGACGGGGTGCTGTCTGGCGGTCGTGATCAGGCGCTCGACTTCCATTCGGCGGGGATGGTTGGGATGCTTATCCAAAATATGTTGCCACGCCGCGACGGCACCATCCGCATCGCCTTCGCTTTGCCACTTGACAATGCCCTGGTTGAAGAGCGCGTTGACATTGTCGGGGTCGGACTTCAGCACACGCTCGAATTCCGCGAGCGCGTTGGCCGGGTCACCGGCGTAATAGAGGGCGCGCCCGAGTTCGGTGCGAACGATCACATCGTCTCTCGCCTCGGCCGATCTTTTGAAGTAGGTGGCCGCTGCCCGAAAGCTGCGTCCGGCGTAGTAGATATATCCAAGCTTGGCCAGAAGTTCGGGATCCTGTGGCGAGGACTTCAACTGAGCCAAAAGCGGCCCGGCCTGCTTGTCCGCCATGATTTTGAGCCGGTCGGGCGTCAGTCCTGAAACATTGGTCATTGGAGGAACGGGCTGACGCGTGCTGCCGGTGGCGACTCGCGAATCTGGCCCGCGAGATCCTCGGGCCGCGAACATCCCGAATGCCGCTCCCAAGACGAGGCAGATTCCGGCGAGGAGAAAGTTGCGCGGAGTCATCCATCTCACGCGTGACGTCGGAGAGTGCGAGACAGAGCCCATAGGGTTATCTTGATCTCACCACCTTCTGCAGCGGTCCCGTGGCGACCGCTCCTATAGCCGAGACAGAGCCGTCCGGGTTGTGGTTGAAGCCGTGGCACGCCAGCACGCAGGTATTCGTCGGATGGCTGTAGGACGCGGGTGAAGCGCCGTTTGGCGCCACGACATTTAGGTCGAAGTTCACCATGCGCTCGCCGGTGATATCGGCGGAGAGTGAGCCCATCCCGTGCGCCGTGTGGCAGACGGAGCAGGAAACTCCTTGTTGCACGACGTGGAGGTCATGTCCGGGGGCCTTGGGAAGGGCGAAGCTGGCGCTCGTCATGACGTTCGCGAGGTCATGGCATTTCGCGCAGAGGGCGTAGGGACCCGGACTTGCCCCGCCGGCGCTGAGGTCCGGATTGGGGAAAAGGTTTTGGATCGGGCTGCCAGGGCCAGCGCCGATGGCGACCTGGCTGAACTCGTATCGTCGCTCCAGAATGTGATCGTATTGCGAACCGTGGGGGCCGTTGGGGCCGGGGCCGCCGAATTCCCGGTTGTCGTCGCTGTTGTGGCAATCGGTGCAGAAGATGCGCGCGCCGGAACCCAGTTGGCGTGGGCTGTTGGTGGTCCCGTCGAGGTTCAGGATGTACGCGCGCAAGCTAATCTGCGGCCACGGACTGCTGGCTGTGTGGAGGACGGGGTGACTTGACGTGGCGGTAGGAGCCAGTTGTGGAATGACATTCAAGGGATCAGGCGCGTTGACCGCCCGCAACGGGAAGTAGCCGAAGACCTGCAGGGCCTGTTTGCCCGGGCTGTTTCCGTGGCAGCGCAGACAGTTTTCATATTGATTGATGGCGGGGTTCAACACCGTGGTCCCGTCCGTTGCGCTGATGCCCGTGATTCCTGTCTGCGACACCCGGATCGTGGGCGGCGCGTCGAACGACGCGACTTGAAACGACGCATGGCCATTGTGGCAATCCGCACAGGTGGCATGGCGATTGTTGATGAGCGCAACGGGCTCGTTGGCATCGTGCGAACTACTTCCCGCGGGAAGCGGATGTCCCTTCTTCGCAAATTCGCCATAGACATTCGCTATCGGCTGTTGGAGGTTCGGCCCTCCGCTGTGGCAGGCCATGCAGCTCTGCGTTGGCGCATCCACGCCGGTCGCGGGCGGGACCGGGGCACGGAGCAATCCGGCGGCGCCGTTGGCGTTGTGGGGTTTGTGGCACGAAAGGCAGGCAAACTGCGCCACCGTACTGTACTCGCCCAGACCCGCCGCAGGATTGACAACGTTGCCGGAGACGGCGTGAATGCTCGACGACCACTGCGAAAGCGGATTGGTCTTGCCATTCACCGATCGCGCTGTGCCAGTATGGCATGCCAGACAAAGCTGCCCGTTAATGCTATCTCTCACCAGAAACTTCAGCGAAATGGGGTCGAGGTTCTGGGCGTGGGGCTCGTGGCAACTCGAGCATTCTACCGTCCCGTTGACTAACTTCACCTTGTTGAGGGGATCGGCGGTAGTCTGGGTCGCAGCGAGGCTGGCGACCAGATCGGGCGAGTCCGCGAGCGGGATCTTCAGGCTGAAAGGATGAGAGCTTTGAAGTTGCGTGCCCAGCACATCCTGAGTGTGCATGGAGCCGGTCATCGTCAGGGTGCCGTAGGGAACGGTCGTCCCGACGGCGACGGTTCCGTCATGACAACTGAGGCAGAGGCTGCTGGAATTGCCTACCGTCGGCTGGGTCGCGACATTCTGAAGCGTCGTGCTGGAGTAAAGCGTGTAAGACCGCGTTGAAAGAGTCTGTGCCCAAAGGGGGGTGTTGCCTCCAATGCCCGAATGGGGGGCGTGGCAGTAGAGGCAGGCCGCCGACGATTGGCCTTGCACCGGAGATGTTCCCGCGGGCGACAGGTTATGCGACCCGAGAACGTCGACCTGCATTTGGGCGCACAGACTGCCGCGCCAGAGCAGGATGACTACCGAAATGAAAACAACTCGCCGCCTCACTGAGTCGCGCTCCCCGTTCGAAGTCCGAAATATCGAAAGACCTGGATCCGGCGATTGAGCGAATCCACCACGAACACACGATCATTGCGGTCGATGAAGAGTCCGGTGGGTAATTGGAAATCCCCGGCGGCCATGCCCCGTTTCCCGAAGTAATAAAGCAACCGGCCCTCGCGATCGAAAACCTGCACGACGCCCCACAGGGCGTCGACGATGTAGTAGTGGCCTTCCGAGTCGACTCCAATTCCCTTGGGCCGGAACAGGTCGCCGCTGGAATCTCCGCTGCGGCCGAGCGTATTCCAGACGCCGCTGCTCCGATTGAGAAACTGCACGCGGAAATTCATGGCGTCCACCACCGCCAGGTCCTGGCCATGCAGGAGCAGTTCAGTCGGATAATTGAACTCGCCCGCATTCGCGCCCCGCTGGCCGATGGTTTGCAGCACCTTCCCGCTGAGGTCGAGCACAACAATCTTGAATCGCAGGGTGTCGGTCACGTAGATTCGCTGTGCGGCGGAATCCACGGCGATACCTGTGGGCCGCTTGAAATAACCCTCGCCGCCCCTCAGGCTGCCGATGGCTCGCCGGAATTTGCCCTCTGAATTGAAGACGAAAATCTTGCCCGATTCAGAGTCGGTGACGTAGAGGTTGTCCTGATCATCGAGCGTGAGACACTGAGGCGCCAGCATCGGATCTTTGCCCTTCTCCTGGCGCTCGATAAATTTGTACTTGTTCCGAGCGAAATCGAAGATGTGGATGCCGCGCGCCCCGGGGTCGGTAACAATCGCGCGGCCGCGCGAATCCACGGCGATGCTATAGGGCCGGACCAGGGTGCGAGTTTCCGCTTCGCCGGCAACAAAGTTCATCACCCGCCCCCAAAAGCCCGGCTTGCCGCGCACTTCGCGTTCCGAGCCGAAGCTGCGCTCATAGGTGAGTTTTCGGCCACCTTCCAGGAGCAGATCAGGGGGAGGCGGGGATGGGGGCGCGGGATCCTTTCGACTTTTCGAGACGCCCGTCGGAGTTGCCAGCAGGACGACTGCCAGGGCGATGGCTGCAGCCCGGAGTCTCGAGCCCATCGGAATGTCAATCAGAAGAGGTTGAACCATCGCGAAAATCTTATGTAATACGAGTTGATGACCGCGGGCAACGCCGCTGTGGTGATGTCCTGCTTGAACCTCGTGTAGTTGCCCTCGACATCGAGCTTCCGCAGCCGGTACTGAAAGCGGGAGTTGAAGATGGTCGACTGAAATCCCGTCGAGAGGACCGGCCCGGCAGTTGCGCTGCGAGCCCGGTTATACCCGGCGCTGATGGTCGCGCGGCGGAAGGGTCTGAAACTTGCGCCGCCTCCGTAGCTTTTGGCGTCGTATAGAACGGGCAACCGGAGCAGCGGCGGGGGAACATCCGGAGGAACTTCGATCAGCCCGGCGGAGGTGAGAATTGATGATCCTCCCGACTGCGTGTAATGGCCGTTCACCGAAAACCGGCTGAAGATGACGCTGGTCGAAATCCCCTCGCTGCGGCTGCGATAACCCTCGAACTGTGTCATCCCGCTGTGGCTGCCGTTGAAGCTGCCAACCCATTGGAGACTGTGGAATCGGCGTTTGACACTTGCACCGTACCGGTAGGTCGAAGTCGTGTACACGTCGAAGAGAGTCTGGACCTGCTGGGTATAGCTGAAGTCCGCGCCAAGCTCCCAGGCGCGAAGACGCCGAAGATAGGTCACGTTGCCGACGATGCTGGCGCCGGAATTTCCTTCCTGTGTGAAGGTATCAACGAGCCCGAGCGAAAAGGTGAGCGACCCGAAGAGCGGGCGCGCGAAGCTGAAGGCGCCGTTACCGCTTAGCTGCGTCATCCCACGGCGGTCGTCCCCAAACCATCGCTCGTAGTGGTTCACTCGCCCGTACACCGAAAGGCGCGACAGCACGGCATAGCTGGCCTGGCTGTTTACGGAGAGCGTCTGCAAGGATGTGCTGAGCGACGGGAACGGAATGCCGCCTGACTCCAGAATGCGTTCCTGCAACGTTCCGAAGGCGTTGTCATTGAAGGTGCCGCCGAACATTAATCCCATCTTGCGTGTGGGGTTGAGCGAGACCGTGGAGTTCAGGTCGTTCACAACGCCGTTGTTCGATCCTTCGGCATTGCCATTCCGGTATGTCCCCTGAAAGTTGGAATGATTCCAGACCAGGTTCCAATGTCCCGTCAGGGGAAGCCGGTGGCCGGCGCTGAATAAGAAGGCGTTGGAGCGGTTGCGGGATTCCTGAGTCTCACCGTTCTCCAGGAACGCCGGAAAGGTCGAGCGCGTGGACAGGCGGAAATACTGGCCCATCAGGTCGAACCCCCCCAATTGATACGTGGACTGGAGGGTGAAATTGCGAGAGTTGGAGCTGCTCTCCGCATTCGCCCCGAACACCGTGGAGTCTCCGGAGCTTGTCGAGTAGATCGCCGAGAGGGTGGGCATGTCCGGCAGGAGTGCGCTCCAACCGATACTGAAACTCTCTCCATTGCCGTGTGACGTGATGCCGGTGATGCCCGGGACTCCGAACTGCCCGCTGCTGTCATAGGTCTTGCCAAACGAGACGGTTCCGGGGAAGCGGCTGCCGCTGAAAATCGAAGTGTTGGCCGTGATTCCGCTGCCGTTTGTAATCGTTTGGAAGATGGAAGTGTTTTGCGACCGGCGGTAATACGGCTGGAAATCGAACGACAGGAATTGAGGTTTATAGTAGAAGCCGCGCAGCCAGCCATGACCGCCCAGGTCGAGAGAATGGCTGGATACATCGCGGTTCCCGTTGAAGCCGCTGTATCCGAACGAGAGGTCTCCCCCGGAACTGAGTTCCACGTTTTGTCCCACGGAGACCTGCGCGGCCGCCGGCGGCTGCGCAATCACCAGCACGGCAAGTATCCATCCCCCGGTTTGGAGCCATCTGAACATTCCTGAATTCGCTGCCTGCTGAACTACCGCACCTCGACTTTTGCATTTCGCCGCAGCCTTTTATGGAGTTCGGCTCGAAGTTCTTCGGACTTGGATTTCTGGAGCTCCGAAATAATCTGCGACTTGACTTCCGCAAAGGGCTGCTTCCCCGCCGGAGTGTGACCATTCAGCCGGAACAAGGTGTAATTCGGTCCGAGTTGAATCAGATCGCTTACTTCGCCGGGCTTCAATTTCTGCGCGGCCTCGACGAGTGGAGGCGGTAACTGGGAACGGTCCACCTGCTTGCGGTCGCCCATGTTCACGTGCCAGTCGTCGTCGGAGATTTTTTCCGCCAGAAGACCGAATTCCCGGTAGCTCTTCGTGAGTTTCGCCTGGCGAAATGCCTCTTCCGCCCGCTTGCGAGCCTCGAGGCGGATTTCCGGACTGGCATTGAGGGGCGGAATGATGGAGATGGTTTGGAGGTTGAAGGTCTCGCCGCGCTCGAAGCGTCCTGGGTTCTTATCGTAATAGGCTTTCGCCTGCGACACGGAGGTGGCGGCCTTGTCGTCGATTTCGGACTTCAAGAGAGCCTCGATCAGGAGCGACCGCCGGATCCGCTCGCGCATCAACTGCCGTGACCCGTTCACTTCCACCTTGAGATACTGATCGTATACATCCCGGCTGGGGAACTGTTGGCGGAACTGCGTCTCGGCCTGCGCCAGCCGCGCCGGCGAGATCGTCATGCCGCGTCGCTTCGCCTCCTGGTACACGAGTTCGTCGAAGATGATCATCTTCAGGGCGCCGCGGCGGATTTCCGGTTCCAGTTCCTTGGGAAAGCCGTTGTGCTGTCGCGCATAGGGAAAGATGGAGTACATTTCCCGGACGAGGTCACGATCCGTCAGGGCCGCGCCGTTCACTCGCGCCACCGCTCGGTCAGCGATCTGGACGCCTGTGTCGCCCCGAGCCGCCTTGACTGTTGTGGGAGCATGGGAAGCAACCTGGGCATTCGCGACGGATACCGCGAAGACGACTGGCACGAGACTTCGAATCTTCAATCGCATGATTTCCTTCAGACCTTCCAGCATGGTGGGGAGGGGATTTCCCCCTCCCCCTAAAGCCGCGAACCATGCGGTTAGAACTGCGTGTCGACGCCCAGGATGCCGGCGCTTTCATTCGAGCCGCCCGCCCCGGAGAAGTGGCACTGCCGGCAGAACTGCGTTGCCGACGAAGCCTTCCCCGCGGTGACGGGTGCGCCCGGATTGTAGGGAGCGGAGATAAAGAAGTAGCTCGGATAGGTCCGGGTTTCGCCCGAAGGCACAGGCACGTTCTTGACGGAGCCGGAAAAGGTGTACATGGTATGGGGTGTATGGCAAGTGGTGCATACCAGATACGCTTTAGTCACGTCGGTACCGACGGTTACGACGTTGGCTCGGCCCCCGGAGTAGTAATTGGTCCTGCCCTTTCCAGTAATATTGAAGGCCCCGTAGTGGTTGTAGAAGGCCAGGAATTGAGCATTGTTACTTGTCTTGGGCAGGATGCAGTCACTTGGGGAGGTGGTTGATCCGCATCCGCCGACCACCCACTCCAGCTTGGAAGCAACTCCCACCGCGCCCAGGTTGGCGTTCGGCCCGATCGGGTGGTCGTTTTTGTAGTTGCCGTTGCCGGTGCCGTCCAGCCCGAGCAGCGTTGGGATTGCCCGGGTGCCGTAACCGGCCGGGAGCAGGCCCATCGACTGTTCGTAAGACTGGTTCGTCATCATGGCGCCTTTGGCGATGTTGCCGTCGTGGCAACTTAAGCACGTCATGACACCCAGTACTTCTTCCTCTTGCTCGGGGGAAAGGCCGCCGAGGCCCCCGACCCCGAGACTCGGAAGATCGAATTCGGTTTCACCCGCGAAGGTCAGCAACTGGCCGTAGAGCGGACCCAGGTCCTGTCCCCACAAAGCCAGATTACCGGCCTCCGGGCCGCTGACGGCGCCCCCGGCTGCGGCGTTGCCGCCGTTGCCGTAAGCACCACTGTGCGGAGCGTGACAGCCGACGCAACCCCGTCCGCCGTTCTGGTGGGCGCCCAGCTTGTCAATTCCCGTGATCCCGGATCCTTCTGTGTATGTCTGCGCCATCGCAAAACCGGCAAAGGCCATGATGGCTAGCAGCATCAATAGCTTTCTCATGAGGAAATCCTCCTAATTAAGGTCACTGCTTGTTTCGAACTCAGGGCCGAACCTTTCCGGCCCTGTCCTTGGCCGCCCGCGGACGGCCAGAACCTGTTGGCTATTTCGCCGGTGGCTGAACCTTGCCCGCCACCACATTTTCTGCAGGCGCGCCTTCCTTCTTCTTTTGCGACTCCGCGATTCGACGATCCCTTTCCGCTCTCGCTTCGGCATTGCTCACGTATTGGAACATCTGCACTCGTCCGGGATACTGCTCGGAAGTGAAGACGCGATTGTTCTTATCGATGAAAAGACCGGCGAGTCCGCGAAATTGACCTGGCAACTGTCCAGCCTCACCCATCCAGATGAGCAAGTTGCCATCCGGCGTGAAGACCTGAACACGATTTTGCATCGCGTCGGCGACCCACACGTGTCCGTCGCCGTCAATGGCGATCCCTTTCGGCCGTGCGAAATATCCGGGGCCGTCGCCCGGCTTCCCGAACGCGCGGATAAAGTTGCCCTCGGCGTCGAAAACCTCGATGCGGTCATTCAGCGTGTCCGAGACGTACAGATTGCCGTCCTGATCTACGGCGACGTTCGTCGGCTGGGCAAAGTCACCCGGTGTGGTGAGGGTGTGCTCCTTCCCTCCGGTCCCCATCTTCCGCAGCAACTTGTACGGGGGGTCGGCGTCGTAAACCAATACCTGGTCCAATTCCGGGTCGGCCACGTAGAGGAACCGATTCTCCTCATCGATGGCCATGCCGCCGGGACTGGACAGCCCTTCGCTGATGGTGCCCTCGGCGCGATGCTGCGAATCGAAGACCAAAATGCGCCGCATTTTGCTGTCGGAAACAAACAGGCGATCGCTGTCGTCAATGGTCAGACCGGTAATCCACCCAAAACGCGCGTCCGTGCCGTTCTTGATGAGCGTGACATCCTTCGTCTGCGTGTCAAAAATGAACACCGCCAGAACCTTGCTGTCGGCGACGTAGACTCGGCCTTTGGAGTCGACCGCCAGCCCGTAGGGCAACACCAACTGGAATCGTGGCTTCTCAGCTTTGGTTTCCCCCGTCACGACTCCAGAGAGCCGGTCCATCCATGCGATCTTGGGTTTTTGCTGCGGTGTCGCCTGGAGTTTTTCGGCGGAAAAGTAACTCAGGTACCTGACCCGCGTGATGGCAGGAGGATTGGGCCAGACGATTTTGGAGTAATCGAGCAAATCCAGAATGTTGGGCTTGGGTTTTGGGGCGGCTTGCTCCTTCTTCTTCTTGCCGGCGTAAAGGGAACCCGCACCCGCCAGCAGTATCGCGAGCGTAATGGAGATTGCAGCCAGCCTTCGGAAGTGGCGCCTTGAACTTTGAAGTGCTTTGGGCATCTTTACTTCCCCCCCGACGATCCCTGCTGTCCCAGGTCTTTGTGACAGCTCGCGCAGAAGACCAGCCCGTTGGCCTGGTCATGGACCAGCAGCCCGGGCTGTGTCGAAGCATGGTTCTGGTGGCAGGTCAGACAGTTGATGGGAACTCTGACCTTCGTGACGTCGTCAGGCTGCATTTGATCCACGACGGGGTGATGCTCGACCGGGTGGCCGCGCCCGTATTTCAGCGGCAGCCGGACAACCTTGTTAAGGTAATCCTCCGGCAGCCGTACCTTGCCGCCAAAGATCGTCACCAGATGAGCCGATTCCAGTCTCACAGGCTTGGCGTCCGGGCCGTGGCACTCGAGGCAGAGCGAATTGACGCTGCTCGCCCGCAAGAGCCGCCGGTTATCTCCGCCGTGTGGTTCGTGACAGATCGCGCACCCCTGCTCGATAAACGGCTGATGCGGTGACGCCTTCTTGCCTTGCTTTACCTGCTCGGTGTGGCAGACCAGGCACGCCGCCTCCGAAGTGGGCTTGGGTTGTCCCGGAAGTTTGCCGGCGTGCGGATTGTGGCAATCAATACACTGGGCCGCGGCCCCCGGATGCTTTACCTTGGCCGTCTCGATCTTCTTCGCCTGTTCCTCGTGGCACATAACGCAGAGGGACTTGGAGTCTGCCTGCGTCAACACCACTTTTCCGTCCTTCGGCTGCTCATGGCAGATTTCGCAGCTTCTCTCTGCAAAGGGTGGATGAGGGAACTTCTGCATCAACTTGGGCGTGTTCGACTGATGCGGATTGTGGCAGGCGATGCAGTCCGCCGTGGCAAACGGCTGGCCGCGATGCGCCTTGACGAGCGCCTCGTCCTTGGCGTCGTGGCAGTCGAGGCAAAGCTGCGGAGCGTCCTTGGTCAGGTGGAATGCGAATTCGCGGCGCAGCGGGTCGCCGGTCTTGTGGTTGACGTGGCATGTATCGCATCCCATGTCGAGCGCGGGATGCCGGCTACCGCCCTGCGGTACATTCAGGCCGGTGCTATGGCAAGAGAGGCAGAGGTTCTCGTCCTTTGTCGCTCCCGCTTCCGCCTTCACCAGTTGATACTTGTTTTCTGACGTATGAGGATCGTGGCATTCCAGGCAGTCACGCACCGCGGGCTTGTGGACCTTCCCCTGGATGTCGGAGGCTTTCTTGTCGGCATGGCAGCTCTGGCAGAGAGCAACAGGCGTCGCGGTCGTCAACTTCATCCGCGTGACGTCCTTGCTCACCCGAACCTCATGGCAGCTCAGGCAGCCACTCGCCATCGCGGTGTGCGTCGAACCTCCTTTGGTCTTGGCGGCGTGACAATCCACGCATTTGGCAGCGTCCAGCGGAGATTCCAGAGGCACAGGATGCTTGGCGGCCCAGACGCCCGGCATCGCCAATCCCACCATGAAGCAATAAACAAGGGCCTTCTTCATTGGCGCCCTCCAATGAAAGAGGCCCCCGCACTTTGGTGCGAAGAGGGACCCTCGTCCCCGCCGCGCCTTTTCGCCGCGCCGCGGAGGAGATGCTCCGCCTGCCCTGCATGCGGAACGTGACAGTCCAAACAACCGGGTTCGCCGTCATGCCTCTTTGCTTCCTCGACGCGTATCGCCTGTCCGGCTGCATAGGCGGCGTTCGCCTTCGCGTGGGTGACTTTGATTTTCGGAGCTTTCTCATAGGCCGCCAAATCAAACGTCCGACCGCCGAGGAGGGTTACGCTCTTGTTCGCCGCGTCAATCCTTACGTCGGGTGGGCGGGCATCGTGGCAGCTCGAGCAAAGGATGTTCGTTTCGGCGCGAGTCTGCTTGGCGAAATCGCTCGAGTGAGGCTCGTGGCAGATCAGGCACAGCCGCGCTTTGTATGGCCCGTGTTGCACGGGAGCACGCGAGGCCGCGTGACACTCTGAGCACAGGTCGCCACCGACCGCGACCAGTGTAACCGTCGTCTTGCGCCTGTCGTTCTCAGATACTGTATGGTGGCAGTTCTCACAGCCTGCCTTGAGCACGGTGTGAACGAATCTGCCCTCTGCCTTGTTGGGATGGCAGGTCAAACATGTTTCAGACTTAATGTCGTCGGGGGCGATGAAGGGGTGCTCGGTGAGTTGGGCAGCCGAGGCCTTGCGATCAGATCCGATTACCATCAATGCCGAAAGGAACGTTGCCACGAAGGCGGTGTCGGCCAAGCTTCCTGTTTTCTGAATCGGGACCATTCTGTCTGACCACCCAGGGACCAGCATCGGGGAACACGTCAGAGCAATGTTGTCGCCATCTTCGAAGCAGGCTGCTGAAAAGCTAAGCGGGATGTCCTTCAAAATTCAACGCTTGGACGAGATGACGCTTATCAGATGGGTGGCTATATAAAGAAATTAAGCGCCCTGCGTGAATTTCCTCAACTTAGGGGGCGATGCGCGCTGCACCTTTGGCGGATTGTTTAACAACTTTGGGTATTGACAAAAAGTCAGTTTGATAAGAGTCAACTATTGAGGCAAACCTCGGCAGGCCAGAAAGCATCCAACGACATGTCACAACGGCACGGATGTTGCCGTATTTGGTCGGAGTGGGATATACTCGCTTCCTGGGTTACGGCGCGTGAAACGGATCTCCTATTTCTTGCTGGTTGTCCTCTTGACCCAGTTCCTGGGCCTCAAGGGGTGGTGTGCTCCGGCCGTTCCGGCCTCACACGATTGCTGTCCTCCCGGCCAGGAGATGCCGGCGCAGGCTTCGACGCCATTGCCTGATTGCTGCGTGGCAACTGTCGCGCGCGACCAGGGAGGAGTGGCTCAGCCACGCACCGAACAGGTGTCAGTGGGAACGGTTCTGATGGTTGAGAACCGTATTGACGCCAAGCTTGTACTCCCGGCCGCCTCACCAAGCTTTGGCATCCCGGGAATCTCGTTCGCGATCTCTCCGCCTATCTCTCCGCTGCTTCGAACCTGCCTCTTGCTGATCTGAGTTTCCATCCGCACAGTCGAAATCTGTCTCGATGATGGCGCGAAGCGCTGCTTTTCCGTATCGAGACGCCTTGAAGTGGTCTGCCGCGGCGAATCCTATTAACCGCGGTAAGTGCGCATGGAGATTCAAGATGTCAGCATCAAAAGGCATTGCATCAACAATTTTGGTCTTGATCCTTGCCGTGCCGTTGCCGGTGGCGGGCCAGGAACCATCGCCCCCTGCCGCAACGGGCGGAAGGGTCGAACTCTCGACGCTCGTTCGCGAAGCGCTGGAGCGCAACCCGGAGCTCCAGGCGGCGCGGCGCGG
Organism: Terriglobia bacterium; assembly: GCA_041946825.1. Classification (GTDB taxonomy): domain Bacteria; phylum Acidobacteriota; class Terriglobia; order UBA7540; family UBA7540; genus CAZTHM01. Next base: position 46,145 of record JBHGBD010000003.1, read on the forward strand.
CGTTGAGGCACGGCGCGCGCGCATCCCGCAAGCGAAGGCGTGGCCCGATCCGATGGTCACCCTCGGCTACGGAGGAAACCTGCTTCCGCCTTACACGCTGATGAGCGGCGACCCGTCAAGCGCGCGGCAGTTCATGGCCGAGCAGGAGATTCCTTATCCCGGCAAAACGCGCCTGCGCGGGCAAATCGCGGCGCGCGAAGCCGACGCCGAAGAGCTCAGCTATGAGGGCTTGGCGCGGCGAGTGGCGGCGGAAGTCAGGCAGGCCTATTTCGACCTCGTCTTCACCGACCAGTCGCTGGCCACGTTGCGCAAGGACCGCGAGCTTTTTTCGAAGCTCGCCAAAGTGGCGGAGATTCGCTACTCGACGGGAAAGGGCGCCCAGCAGGACGCCATCCGCGCCCAGGTCGAGCTGACGCGGCTCGTCGAGCGGCAGACGCTGCTCGAACAGACGCGGCACACGCTCGAAGCCCAGATCAACAGCCTTCGCGACCTGCCCGTGGATGCGCCCCTCGGCGCGACGGGAGAGGTTCGCCCGAGCGCCGTCGCGCAGTCGCTTGAGGAACTTCAGGCGGCAGCGGAAGCGAGTTTCCCATCACTCAAGCGCCAGCAGACGATGATCGAGGGCAACCGCCTCGCCGTCGATTTGGCGCGCAAAGAGGTCCGGCCGAATTTCAGTGTGGGGTACACGTACATGCAACGCGCCGGAATGGGCGACATGTACGGCATCACATTCTCGACCAGCCTCCCGATCTTCCGCCGCTCCAAGCAGGACCAGGCGATTCGCGAGGCGGCGCTCAACCTCGAGTCCGCGCGGCGCATGGAGGCCAACGAACTGACAATTCTCCGGTATCGCGTGAAGCAGGAATATCTCCAATTGGGAGCTGCTCAGCGGCTCCTCGAGCTCTACTCGCAGGGGATCGTGCCGCAGTCCACTCTGGCGCTCGAGTCATCGCTGGCCAGCTACGAAACGGGCGCGACAGATTTCTTGAGCGTACTGACCAACCTTACGACCGTGCTCGACTACGAACTGGGTTACCACGAACAAGTAGCCGTCCACGAGAAAGCCCTGGCCCGGCTGGAAGAATTGACGGGCCTGACCTTGATTCCGTAGGGGCACATGATGGTGTGGCCCTACGCCTTGACTGATATGAGGTGAGAAATGAAGACGAACCTGCCGAAAAGTTGGAAATTCGTGGCGACGACGACCGCCACCTTGACTCTTGTGGCGATGGCGTGGTTTTGGCAGCCGGCACGGGAGTCGCTCGCGACTCTGGTCAAGCCCGTCGCGGCGGCACCTTCGGCTCAGGCGGCCTCCGGCGAACGCAAGATTCTCTACTACGAAGATCCTATGCATCCCTGGTATCGCTCCGACAAGCCGGGGATTGCGCCTGACTGCGGGATGAAGCTCGTGCCGGTCTATGCCGAGCAGCCGGGATCGGGCACTGCGCCGACCATTCCCGGCGGCGTGCAAATCAGCGCCGCGCGGCAGCAGCTTCTCGGTCTGACCACGGCGCAGGCGGAATACCGCCCGCTCGAGAAAGTCATCCGGACCGTGGGCCGCGTGGCGCTGGATGAAGAGCGCATCGCCAACGTTCACATCAAGGTGAGCGGCTGGATCCAGAAAGTCTTTGTCGATTACACCTTCCAGCACGTGATGAAGGGCGACCCGCTTTTCACGCTGTACAGCCCTGAGTTGCTGGCGAGCGAGCAGGAATATCTGCTGGCGCTGAAGGCGGAGAAGGAATTGGGCGCAAGTTCGTTAGCAGATGTTTCGGCGGGAGGGAAGTCGCTGAAAGAAGCGGCGCGGCGGCGGCTCGAGCTCTGGGACCTGACCGACGAACAGATTCGGGAACTGGAACAAACCGGCAAGCCGCAGCGCGAAATCACCTTCTACGCGCCCGCCTCGGGCCACGTGCTGGAACGCAAGGCGTTCCCCAACCAATACATCACGCCCGACACCGAGCTCTACAAAATCGCCGACCACAGTGAAGTCTGGGTTTATGCCGATATTTACGAAGCCGAGCTGCCGCTGATTGAACTCGGACAGGAGGCCACCCTCACGGCGGAGTCGCTTCCCGGCCAGGAACTTGTTGGTCACATCGCCTTCATTCAACCTCATTTGATGGACCAGACACGCACCCTGCCGGTTCGCGTCGAGTTCCCCAATCCTGATTTGAAGCTGAAGCCCGGGATGTTTGTGAATGTGGAAATCCGGCGTGCGCTGGGACGGCAGTTGACCGTGCCCGTGGACGCAGTGCTCGATTCCGGCGAGCGGCAGCGCGTCTTCGTGGCGCGCGCGGACGGCGTTTTCGAGCCCCGCGAGGTCAAGCTCGGCGAGCGGACGGAAGACTATGTGGCCATTGTGAAGGGCCTGCGCGCCGGCGAAAAAGTTGTGACACGCGCCAACTTCCTTGTCGATTCCGAAAGCAATCTGCGCCAGGCTATTGCCGGGATGGCGGAAATGCCGGGGATGAAACCGGCCTCGCCAGCGCCGCAGGCCGCGCCTTCGGGGCACGAAGGACATGACATGGCCCAGCCGGCGGAGAAGAAACCCGTGGAGCACCGCCACTAAGCATCGCTGTAACGCCGGTCGGAGCCTGCCTCGCAGGGCGGGGACCGGCGGCGCCGCATCCCGCTCTGAGCGGGACGGCGCTACAGCAGGAGTAGAGAATCATGATTCATCGCATCATTGAATTCAGTGCGAAAAACAAATTCGTCGTCTTCCTGTTCGTGGCGGCGGCGTGTGTAGGCGGCTGGTGGTCGCTCAAGAATGTCCCGCTCGATGCCATCCCCGACCTTTCTGACACGCAGGTCATCATCTATTCCCGGTGGGATCGCAGCCCGGACATCGTCGAAGACCAGGTCACTTATCCGATCATCACCGCAATGCTCGGCGCGCCGAAGGTAAAAGACATTCGTGGCTTTTCGGACTTCGGTTATTCGTACGTGTACGTCATCTTCGAAGAAGGCACGGACATCTATTGGGCGCGCTCGCGCACGCTGGAGTATCTCTCGAAAATCACGCCCCGCCTGCCGGAAGGCGTGCGGGTCGAGTTGGGCCCCGACGCGACCTCGATCGGCTGGGTCTTTCAGTACGCGCTCGTGGACACGTCGGGCCGCCACAGCCTCGACGCGCTGCGTTCCTATCAGGATTGGTACCTGCGCTACTACCTGCAAGGTGTTCCGGGCGTCGCGGAGGTTGCCCCGATCGGCGGTTTGGTGCGGCAATACCAGATCACCGTTGATCCGAACGCCCTGGCCGGATACCGGATTCCGCTCGCAAAGGTAGTGGAAGCCGTGCGCCGCGGCAATAACGACGTGGGCGGGCGGCTGGTGGAATTCAGCGGGCGCGAGTACATGGTGCGCGGTCGCGGCTATGCGCGCTCGATTGCCGACCTCGAGGAGATTGCGGTAGGCGTGGACAGCGCGCGCGGCACACCGATCCGGGTTCGCGACGTCGGCCGTGTGGAACTCGGCCCGGACATCCGGCGCGGGATCGCCGACCTCAACGGTGAAGGGGACGTGGTCGGCGGCGTGGTCATCATGCGCTCGGGCGAGAACGCCCTGAAAGTCATCGACCGCGTCAAAGCAAGACTCGAAGAGATACGGCCTTCGCTTCCCCCCGGCGTAAAGGTCGTCAGCACTTACGACCGTTCGGAGCTCATCCTGCGCTCCATCGAAACACTCAAGCGCACGCTCATCGAAGAAATCAGCATCGTGAGCATGGTCATCCTGCTCTTCCTGTGGCACATCCCCAGCGCCTTGATACCTATTCTCACCATTCCTATTACTGTCCTGATTTCGTTCATTCCCATGAAAGCCATCGGCGTTACCTCCAACATCATGTCGCTGGGCGGAATTGCGATTGCTATCGGCGCGATGGTGGACGCGGCGATTGTGGTGGTGGAGCAGACGCACAAGAAACTCGAGCAGTGGGAGGCGGAAGGCCGCCCGCGCGACTACCACGAAGTGGTGATCGACGCGGTGAAAGAAGTCGGCCCGGCAAGTTTCTTCTCGCTGCTGGTGATCGCCGTCAGTTTCATGCCCATCTTCACGCTGGAGTCGCAGGAAGGCCGCCTCTTCAAACCGCTGGCCTTCACCAAGAATTTCGCCATGGCCATCGCCGCTCTGCTGGCCATCACGCTTGATCCGGCGATGCGGTTGCTCTTCACGCACCTCAAACCGTACACCTTCCGGCCGCGCTTCCTGAGCTGGATGGCTAACGCGGTACTGGTGGGGAAGATCCATAGTGAGGAAAAGCATCCCATCAGCCGCATCCTGATGCGCCTCTATCATCCGGTGGCGGACTGGGCGCTACGGCTGCGCTGGACGGTGGTAGTGGCCGCGGTCGCGATCGTGGCGGTGACGGTTCCGGTGTTCCAGCGGCTGGGCTCGGAATTCATGCCGCCGCTCGACGAAGGTGTCGTGCTCTACATGCCGACAACTCTGCCCGGCATTTCGGTGACCGAGGCGGAGCGCCTGCTCCAGATCCAAGATCGCGTCCTGAAAACCTTTCCCGAGGTCGAGCGCGTGTTTGGCAAGGCGGGGCGCGCCGAAACCTCCACCGACCCTGCGCCGTTTTCGATGATGGAGACGACCGTGGTCTTGAAGCCCCACGACCAGTGGCGGAAGAAGCCGCAATGGTATTCCAACCGCGCCCCGGAATGGGCGCAAAGGATTTTCCGCCACATCTGGCCCGACCGCATCAGCCAGGACGAATTGATTGACGAAATGGACCGGGCGCTGAAAATCCCCGGCACCACGAACGCCTGGACGATGCCGATTCGCAACCGCATCGACATGCTTACCACCGGAGTGCGGACTCCCGTGGGCATCAAGATTTACGGTTCCGACCTGAAAGAGATTGAGCGCATCGGGCGTGAGATCGAGCCGGTGCTCGCTCAGGTTCCTGGCACCCGCAGCGTCTACGCGGAGCGGACGACGGGGGGATACTTCTTGGATTTCGATTTGAAGCGCGAAGAACTGGCGCGCTACGGCCTCGCCATCGATGACGTCCAGGACACCCTGATGTCAGCGGTGGGAGGCGAGGGCGTGACCACCACCGTCGAGGGGCGCGAGCGCTACTCCGTGAACGTCCGCTACGCGCGCGACTACCGAAGTGATCTCGCCAAGCTCAACCGCGTGCTGGTAGCGACGCCCTCAGGCGCGCAAGTGCCTATCGAACAACTCGCGACCGTGCGGCTGGTCGAAGGCCCGGCGATGATTCGCGACGAAAACGGGCTGCTCTCCGGCTACGTGTACGTGGACGTCGCGGGGCGCGACCTGGGCAGTTACGTCGCGGAAGCGCGTCGCGTGGTGCGAGAGAAGATCGAACCGAGCTTGCCGGTCGGTTACAGCCTCGCCTGGAGCGGACAGTACGAGTACCTCCAGCGCGTGCGCGAGAAGCTGACGCTGGTATTGCCGTTGACTGTGTTCATTATCTTCGTATTGCTCTATCTCAATACGAAGTCGGTGGTGAAGACGCTGATCGTGTTTCTGGCCGTGCCGTTTTCCGCCGTGGGCGCGGTGTGGCTGCTCCACTGGCTGGGATACAATATGAGCATCGCGGTGTGGGTGGGCTTGATTGCGCTGATGGGCGTGGACGCGGAGACCGGTGTCTTCATGCTCCTCTATCTCGACCTCGCGTACGAGGAGTGGAAGAAGAAAGGCCTGCTCACCGGCTGGGAAGGGCTGAAGGAAGCCATCCTGCACGGGGCGGTGAAGCGCGTGCGGCCGAAGGTCATGACCGTGGCGTGCATGTTTATGGGCCTGTTTCCCATCATGTGGTCCACCGGGACGGGCGCCGATGTGATGAAGCGCATCGCCGCGCCCATGATCGGCGGGATCTTCACCTCGTTTGTCATGGAGCTCATCGTTTATCCGGCAATCTACGCGATCTGGAAGTGGAACTTTGAACTCAAACCCGCGTTCGCAAGTCGAACTGCGAATGGTGAATAGTGAATGGTGAATTGTGAATTCTGAATTATGAAAGCCAAGCACATCACATTTTGCGGTTCCATTTTCGGTTCTCTGAGAGCTGACGGCTGAGCGCTGATAGCGCGCAAGGGTGAAACAATGAGATGGAAGGATGCAGCAATAACGTTGATCGCGCTGGCGGCGATTGCGCTAGTGAGCATCGTTGCTTACCGCCGTGAAGCACGCCCGCGCGAGGATTTGTGCCAGGTCTGCCAGCGCGCCTTACACGCGGGCGTGACTTACCGGCTGGAAATGAAGGACGGACGCCTTGAACGCGCCTGCTGCCCGCGCTGTGGAATGCACCTGCAGATCCAGCGGCCCGGGGCGGTGGCGCGCGCCGTCGCCACCGATCTCCCGACGGGTAAAGAGATTCCGGCCGAACAGGCGAGCTACGTGGAAGGCGGTGACGTGGAGTACTGCACCATGCACTCGACGCCGGTCGAGCGCGAGCCGCAGGGCGTGCGCGTCCGCGAATACGACCGCTGCCTGCCCACGCTCGTCGCCTTTCGAACCACCCAGGAAGCCGAAGCCTACCAAAGGCAGCACGGGGGACGCGTTTTGAATTATGAGCAGGCAATGGAAAGCGTGAGGATCCGATGAGTCTCCTTGTCAAATTTCCGGGCAAAGTGCCGCCAATCGTATGGTTGCTGGGTGGAATCGCGTTGTCTCTTCTGTCCCCGGCAGTTTCGCCGGCGCAGTCTGAAGGGTTGTCGGGCGACTGGCGCGACCGAATCGACGCGCGGCTCGACCAACAACTGGCGGCACTCACGGCCCCGGCGGAAAATCCGCCCGCGGCGACGGCGATGCACAACCACGAGGAAACCTCTACGGCGCGGCCTAACCAGCCTGGCTCATTCATGCCGGTGCGGCGCGAGCCTTGGCTGCCGGCGGTGGCCAATATTCTGGGTGAGCACGGCCTGCCCTTGTCACTCATGGGTGTGGCGGCGGTCGAGAGTGGATTCAATCCCGCGGCGTTGTCGCCTAAGGGCGCGCGCGGTTTGTGGCAGTTGATGCCGGAGACGGCGCGGCGGTACGGCCTGACGGTCGAGCCGGGGCGTGACGACCGGTTGGACACCCTGAAGTCCACACACGCGGCGGCACGATACATCCAGGACCTTTTCGCGCAGTTCCGCGATTGGCCGCTCGTGTTCGCTGCCTACAACGCGGGGGAAACCCGCGTGGAGCGCGCGCTCGACCGGAACGGCGCGGGTGATTTCTGGACGCTCAGCCGCCGGGGCGCCCTGCCCGAGGAGACACGGCAGTACGTTCCCGCAGTATTGGCGAAGATCGGTGGCGGCACGTTTACGAATTACGATGGCGCTACGCCGGAGGGTGGGAATTCGGAGTCGGGTCGACTCGTGTACGCAACGAGCGTGATGCCGCCCGAGATTGCGGAGAGGCGTTGAGCGCCCTCACGGGACGATCGAATCCCCGGGGCCGGGCCGGTTCCCAGTAATCTCTTTCCTATTCTGAAAACGCCTCGCCGAATTTTTCCTGATACACCAGAGATTGCAAAGGGAAGTTCGGGGCGAGCGGCAGCGGTTTCTCGCCATAGCCAATGGCAAGCAGCGCGGCCACCAGGAACTGCTCGGGAATGTGGAAGTGAGTCTTGATCTTCTGTTCGTCGAACACGCTCAGCCAATACGCGGAGAGATCGCACTCGGCGGCGGCCATCAGAATCTGGTGGAGGGCCACAAAAGCGTGCGCCAGCGCCGTGCGCTGGGCCATGCCGGGAGAGGCCGTGTAATGTTCGCGGATCTTGCGCAGGATCTCTTGAGCGCGCTCGCCTGAAATCCTCTTCTTGATCACCATTTCCTGGAGTTGTTGAGGGGCGGTTTTCCAGGCGTTGGTATCGGCCAGGCAGATCAAAACGACCGGCGCGGAGACGAGGGGCGCTTCAACGTGCGTCGAGGCCTCGATCTGACGTTTGCCCGCCTCGCTGCGCACCACGATCCATCGCCAGGGCTGGAAATACCATTCGGTGGGAGAGATCCGAGCGATCTCCAAAATTCGATCCAGGCATTCCGAAGGAATGGGCTGCGCGCTGAAGCGGCCGTAATTCTGGCGCACGTGAAGAAAGGGTTCCAGCCACTTCGGTTGATTGTGATTGCTCCCGTTATCAGGCATACCAGGCCCCAGTCCTCAGACCCCGAGTTGGAATCCGAGGATAAACAAGACACCGAATATCAGGGCGTTGGCCAACTCTCCGTAACCAAGCCGGTAGATCTCGAGCGGCGCGGGCCGTCTCAGGAACCACAGGAACCCGCGAATCAGGCTCGGGGCAAACGCCAGGGCCGCCGCGCCCGGCAAGCCGCCAAGGCGCCACGCCGCAGCGAGCAAAAGGATCGTAAGAACTTGAGCGGCGAGGAAGCCGTTTCCGCGAGCAAACTTCTCCGCGCGGCTCGCGGCGCGAGCGGAATGAATGCGAACCTGCACCGAATGAATTTGATTTGCGGCGAAAAGCCAGTTCGCACCCCAGAGAACGAGGGCTCTTGAATCAAACTGTCCGGCGACGACGTAGTAGGCTCCCGCCGCGGTCGAGGTGAGTCCGAGCGAGCCGATCAACTGCGCCGTCATGCGCGTTTGCCGCCCCAGCTTCTTCAAGATTGCCTGCGCACCGAATAAGACGCCGACCACCGCTCCCAGGGCCAGCAATCCGTAAGCGCGCTCGTAGCCCAACAGAATTCCCACGGCGGCCGTGGCGAGTGCCGCATACGCGAAGATGGAGTAGGCAACCGCCTGCCGTTCGACAGGAGTTTGGGCACGGAGCGGAGAAGTTTGCAGCCAGATTTCCAGCGGCGTGCGCAGGCAGAAGAGCGCGAGGGACGCGGCAAGAAAAAGTATGAGAGGATAAAATCCGCGTCCCCCCGCAAACCCGATCCAGGCCCCGGTCATAAACGGCACCAACAGCATGCCCCAGGCGCCATGCTCGCGCGGGAAAACAAACGACCGCAGGCGTTCGTGATGTAACGGATGAAACTCCGACGCCATGCTGGACATGACCTTACTTCCTACACCCCAACTTCGCGCCCTTTGGCGATGACCTCGTTCAGCGCGGCGACAACGTCGCCGGCCTCCACGCCCACTTTGCGCGCCGCCTGCTGGATGGAGCAGTCGTAGCAGGAGGGCCGCAAACCGAAACGCTCGAGCACGGGTTCCGTCTCGGGGTACTTTTGCTTGACGTCGCGAACGATTTCGTTGCCGCGCACGAGGTCAGTGAACCGGAACATGGCCCGCCTCCTCGGAATGGGTATGGCGATCCGCGCTGCGCGGTTCGTAAACGCAGAAAGGTTCCTCGTCGAGATAGTCTCCCGTCGCGGCGTAGGCGCGCGCCCGGCAACCCATGCAGACGTTGCGGAACTCGCACTGCCCGCACTTTCCCTTCAGGTTGTCCGTGTCGCGGAGCATCTGGAAAACCGCGGCATTCTCCCAGATCTCGGCGAACGATTGCCGGCGCAGATCCCCGGCCAGGACGGGCAGATACCCGCAGGGGTAAACCTCGCCCACGTGCGAAATGAAGCAGACGCCGGTTCCGGCGAGGCAGCCCTTGGTGACGGCGCTCATGCCGTCGGGGTGACCGTGGGGGCCGCCCCCGCTCCGAGCGGGGTGCGGATGCAGCGCGATCCCCGTTGAGCCCGGCATGGTCATTTCGGTCGGGCCGATTTCACTTTCCTTCGGGGCCGAGGCTGGATGCGCGGTCGCCGTCGCGGCTCGCCGCTCCGCCGCGCGACGCTGCCTCATCACACGGAAATAGTGCGGCGCGCAGGTAGCCTTCAGTTCAATGTCGCCGTCGAGCGAGCGATCGTAGAACCAATTCAACATCTCCTCGTATTGCTGCGGAGGAACCATCTGCTCGGCGGCGATATCGACTCCGCAGCCGACCGGGACAAGGAGAAAAGTGTGGAGCGCGTCGGCGCCAATCGTCCGCGCGAGATCCAGCACCGCGGGCAATTGATGGGCGTTGTGCCGGGCGATGGTCGTGTTGATCTGCACCGACATGCCCAGCTCTTTCAGATTCCGGAATCCCCGCAGGGCAGCGTCAAAAGCCCCCGGGATCCCGCGAAAAGCGTCATGCGTCGCGGCGTCGGCTCCGTCCAGGCTGATGGAGACGCGGCGTACGCCGGAATCGACAATTTTTTGGGCGATTTCTTTAGAGACCAGAGTGCCGTTGGTGGCCAGTGCTACGCGCAGGCCGCGGTCGGTCGCAAAACGAGCCAGTTGAAAAATGTCCGTACGAAAGAGAGGTTCGCCACCGCTCAGAACAAGGATTGGTAGGGCATACTGAGAGACTTGCTCTATTAAGTTCAGGGCTTTGGTAGTAGGTAGGTCTAACGGCGAGGTAAGTTCTGTAGCGGTGGCGCGACAATGAATGCAACGCAGGTTGCAGCCTTTTGTCACCTCCCAAAAGATGAGTCGCGGTTTGTACTCGGACGTTTTCATCAGCTCGAATTGACTCAAAAATGTTTCGGCGCTGCTTCACGCAGTCACTTTTCTTTACAGCAAGAGTTTGGCCATTTTGTCCGTCGATTCTTCGCCGACCGGATGGCCCGCTCGCGATCGGGCTTGACCGAATTGGAATGCGACAAAGCATAAATCCCTGACATACTCGAAGCACTAACCCTTGGTTCGGTTCGCCCTGGTCGCGGAGGAGGATTTCAGGCTCTGAATCAGGATGGGGCTAATGGTTTCGTCCGATTCCATTAGCCCCATTCCCTAACCCGCCTCTCGGCGGGTTCCTAGGACCCGAAGTCCCTCGCACCCTACCCTATGGCAAGCCCGATGCCAAAAGAACGGGCCGTGCAGCCACGCCCGATAGAAATCGTGATCTGTTGTAATGAAAGAACTTAGACCCAGGAACTAGAGTGAATTCCCATGGAATTTGGTGCCAACCAAGCCTCTCCCGTCCATTTGACGACCTGATAAAGGACATGACAGGGTGTGAAATCCCGCAAGCGGATGGGGGAAGTGAATTATCCCCCAGAGGTCGGTGCGGTGGCCATCCGCTTTATTTTCGCGGCGCCCGAGTGTTGTCGATTTCAAGAACTTGTGTTGAAGGAGAGAGCCTCTTGCTCGGAGCGGACTTCCGACGCATGAAGAGGCTTTGCGGAAGGGGCAACGCCCGCAAGGAACCTCTTGAACTCGCGTGTAAACCTCTCTCGCGAAAAGCGTCTTGCGGACTCGTGAATCGTTGCGGGATCGAATTGCTGTGTGTCGAAACTTTCAAGGGCGCTTTCAAGAGAAGCTGTTGTCTGCTCGCTGAAAAGGATTCCCGTCGCGCCGTCCGTCACAATTTCCGATGCGCCGCCACTCCGAAACGCGATCACGGGAGTTCCGCAGGCCTGCGCCTCCGCCATGACGATACCAAAATCTTCCTCACCGGGGAAAACCAGGGCTCGGGCACGTTGCATGTTTTGGCGCAAGACTTCGCGGGTTTTGAAGCCAAGGAACTGAATGTTCGAGCGCGCCCGGCGTTTCAGCTTACCGGATTCCGGCCCTTCGCCGATCACCACCAGCCGCCGGCCGTTCCGGTTGAAAGCTTCAATGGCCAAGTCGACGCGCTTGTAGGTGACAAGTTGCGACGCGACGAGGAAGAAGTCGGCCCGCTTCCCGGAAGAAATGGACGGTGTGAAGTACTCCGTGTCCACGGGCGGGTAGACGACTATGGATTCGCGCCCGTAGTAGCGGCGAATGCGTTCTGCCACCGTCTGCGAATTCGCCACAAAATGCGTTACTTTCTGCGCCGCGCGATAATCCCAGCGCCGGAGCCACGCCGCGACGGGCGGGAGAGCCAGCCGCGCGAGCGGGCCGCCGGAGCGAGAGTACGTCTCGAATCCGCTCCAGACGTAACGCATCGGAGTGTGGCAATAGCAGATATGAATGGCGTCCGGGTCGACGCGCACGCCTTTCATCGTCGCCGCGTCGGAGGTGATGACCAGCGGATACCCTCGCAGGTCGAGCCTTTCGGTCGCCGACGGAAAAAGCGGAAGGAATTGCGGATACCATCGCGTCGCGCGCGGCAGGCGCTGAAGAAATGAAGTGTGAATGTGATGTCCGCCGAAGGCCGACCGCATGCGCCGGAAGTCACAAACCAGCGTGAAAATATCTGCGGACGGGAACAGCTCCGCCAATGACTCCAGCACACGTTCGCCGCCCCGCATCGTGACCATCCAGTGATGCGCGAGAGCGGTCCGGGGTTCGGCAAGCACGCTCATACTCGCGCCTCGATTTCTTCTTCCTCGTGCGCGACGCGGGGGCAGGCTGGAAGAAGGCCGCAGACAATCTCGCGAATCCTGGACCGGAAAAGCCCCAGTGAAAAGCGAGGGTCGAGGGTCGTGCGTGCGGCTGCCGCCAGCCAGGCACGCAGTTGTGAATCGGCCAGCACGCGCTCCAGCTCCCTTGCCAGGGCTTCTTCATTTCCCGGCGGGACCAACAAGCCATTGATGCCGTGCCGGACAACTTCCGGAATCCCGCCGGCTCGCGAGGCGACAACCGGGACCCCCCATTGAGCGGCCTCCAGCGCGACCATGGGCACGCCATCACCGTTATCCACCGAGGGCAATGCCAGCACATCGAAGCGCGTGAAATAGGGCATCGGGTCGGAGCGATACCCCACCCAGCGCACGTTGCTACCCAAGCCCAACTCCGTGGCTCGCGTTTCAAGTCGGCGCATGTAAACGAGATCATCCGGGCTCCGACCCTCCGGCGCGCCGACGACCTCGATCAAAATCTCCGGCCACCGGGCTCGAATCCTCGCTGCGGCCTCAATCAAGACATGCAGTCCCTTTCCCGGCGTGACACGCCCCACAAAACCGACGATCGGCGCGCCGGCGCGGGGCAAGTCTTGAGCCTCAAGTTCGGCGCGCCGCCGCACCTCCGGCGAGACTGATGGAGCGGGGTTGTAAACGACCTGCACCTTGGAGGCGAGCTTGAGGCCTGCCTCCACCAACGCGTCGGCAGAGGCTTGTGAGCAGGACACGATGCAATCAACAGAGTTCGCCGCAAGCGACGTGATTGCCAATTCCGATTTCCGTGTCAAGGTCCGATGGAGGTGGAAGATGGAGAGACGACCTGTAAGCCACGCCGCGAGCACTCCGGCGGGAAGGCAGCGAGGCCCGTTGATGTAGACCAGTTGAATTCCCTGCCGTTCGATTACGCGCGCCAACCTCAGACCGCACAGCAGGCTGCGGATGGGAAAGGCCAGCATTTCGCCCAGCGACTTCCGGCCGGGGCGGTAACTGCCCAGCGGGCAGGTCATCGTCGGGATGTCCTTTTCGCGCAGCGCGGCCGCGAAGGGCCCGTCTTCAGGAAGAGCCACGATCGGATCCACGTCGTCACGCAACGCGTCCAGGACGTCCTCAAGGACACGCTGCCCGCCCGCACGCCACGCCTGCTGGTCGAGAAAGAGGACTCGCGGCTTCATGGTTGCCCCTGCGCTGGCGCCGGTGCGTAGGGTCCGAAGAGGAATCCCTCGCGTTCCGCGCGATTCAGAGTAAACGCCATCAGGGCGACGAAGAGGATCATGTTGCGCCAATAAGTGTGGGCATCGGTGGCCAACATTTGAACCAGCTCGCCCCACCAGAAGGAAAACAACAGCGTGCTCCAGAAGCGCAGCGCGCCTTCGCTCCGCCGCGCGAGTCTGTGGAACATCCTGAGAATAGCGCCGCTCAGAAACAACCAACCCCCCAGACCGACCACCCCCGATTCGAGGAGCAGACTCAGATAACCATTGTCAGTGATGATTTCTTCGTGGAAGAGATGCGTATAGGGAAGGGTCTTGTATCCGACTCCGAAGAGCAGATACTGCGGGTGATCCTCAATGATCGCCAGCACGCGTGTCCAGGTGTCGGAACGCCCGCTCGAGGCGAGGCTCGGGTCTGTGAAAATCTGCGCGAGGTTCCCAAGGCGGGCGTTGACGAGATAACTCCATAGTTCCGGCGTGTAGTACCAGAGGGCGCAGAGTGGAATCGCCAGCGCCAACAACAGAATCACGCACCGGCGCAAGCGCGCTTTTTCGGACACAACGGCAAAGGCCAGCATGCCGACAGCGATGCTTCCCCAGGCGCTACGGGAAAAGGATACGAAGACGGCCAGGCTCAAGATCGGAATCAGCAACAGAACCCACAAGCGGCGAAGCCCTATTACCCGTTCCTGGCATGTCAGGAACGCGGCGGCGGCGATCAGGAGGAAGAATCCGCAGAGGTTCGCGAAGCTGGACGCCTCGTAGATCACCCCCTGGGCGCGCCGTAGGATTCCCGATCCCAGCCAGATAAATTGGTCGGCGGAAGGGTGCGGCAGCGGAATAGGTCTGTAGAAATCAACAATGCCGTAAAGCGCCGACAGCGTTGCCACGAGCAGCAGGATGGGAAGGAACCAGCGCTCGGAGGTTCCCTCGTGCTTTGGCGCGCCGCCACGGACCAGCAGGTAAAGCATCGCGGTCTGGGCCAGCAGCAGCCAGCGAAAGGAACTGGCGTTTCCGACCGCCACTCCCGATAACCAGTAGGCAAAAGGAAGCGACAGCCCGGTGGCGATGAGGAATAGCGCCAGGCCCACCGCAACCGGGTCGAATTGAAAGTGGAAATCGGGGAATCGCGCCACGATGATGGTCAGGCCGAGCGGAGCGAGGAAATACGAGGCGTAAATGGGCGTCTCCCCGAAGCGCGTGAAGAAGAACGGCGGAAGCACGATGATAACCACCAGGAATACGATGACAAAGAGCAGTGGCTGCCGAATCGACGCCGCGGCGAACACGGCCAGCAGAATTCCGCAGGCCATGAGCGCGATCAGTATCGGACTTGCGGCCGCAACCGTCGCCGCCCACCCGGCGAAGATCGCGGCGGGGACGAGAGCCAGCCACAGGCCCGTGGTAGTGCGGGATTCGCTTCGAACGACGCTCCTCACGGTTCCTCATTCAAAACCAATCGTAGATCATGGCGGCGCGGGATTCCGGAAAGAGCCAGCGTCCCGGCAATCAACAAAAGGATCCAGACCGCGGGCCATGACTCTCCCACCGAGTTGCCAGCGCACGCCGCTCCAGCGACACAAAGCATCGAAGCGCCAACCAGGAGCTTCAGCAGTGTCTTGCCTGCTTCGGGAGCCAAACCCTCGCGGCAAAGGAAGTAGAGGAATGACGCGGTCATGATGATTTCGCGAACCACGTCCGCTGCGGCGCTGCCGGCGGGGCCGAACCGGGGGGCAAGAAAGAACGCGAGGGCGGTTCCAACCATCAAGCCCAGCAGCAGGGTTGCCAGGTAGGCCGTGCGCCGGCGCGCTGCCACGAAGACATAGAAAAGGACCGTATTGAGGAAAACGCACGGCAGCGCGGGGGCGAGAATGCGAAGCAGGCTCGCCGCCGGTGCGAGGTCGCGGCCAAAGGTTAGGTTGAGCAGATGCGGCGCAACCAGCCAGATCATCAGCGCGACAAGGGCCATCGAAAGGAAGGCAAGTTTGACGAGGCTTTCGACGTAGGCGCTTCCCTGCGCCGACGGGGCGCGAAGCAGCCGCGACAGTCTGGGAAAAAGCACCGTCATCAGGAGCGAAGCGCCGAGAAATGGTCCGATGACGAACCACGCAGCGGCCTGGAAATGCCCCAGTCCCTCATTGGATGTGAAGATGCCGAGGATCAGGACGTCGAGTCGCAGGTTCAGAGCCTGCAGCACGGCGGTGATTCCGATGGGGAGAGCGCCGAGCATCATGCTCCGGAGAAGGCGGCGGTCCAATCCCGTAAAACCACCGGGCGAAAATTCCCGGTGCAGGATGCGCCAGCAGAACCAGGTTTCCGCCGCCTGCCCGGCGAGAAACGAGGCGACGACGAGCGGCGCGGCCAGGCTGAGCCCCATCGCCGCTCCCACGCACGCGATCACGAAAAGCGCATTGACGATCTGCGCCATCGCGATGTAGTGCATCCGCTCAAAGGCTTTGAAGATCGCCATGTATGCCAGCGAGAACGTCTGGAGCATGGCGCGTGCTACAAGCACGTAGAGCAGCAACCGCCGGCCATCGTCGCGAATCGTCCACTCGCCGAAGAAAACCGTAAACAGGACGACGGCGGACGCCAAAGGGATCTTCAACACGTGGAGATTCCAGAAAGTGCGCGCGAGCCGCTGGGGCTCGGCGGCCAGGCTGCGCGTCGTGAGCAGGTGCAGCCCCAGGTCCGGCACGATGACCAGCACGCTGGCAAGCGACAGGGCGTAGCCGTACTGTCCGAGCGCTTCGGCGCCAAAGCGCCGCGCGACGAGAAGTGCCATGAGCGCCGTGGCGAGCCGCGAAACCGCCTCCCCGCTGAAAATGGCGGCGGTGTTCAGAAGCGTTCGGCGCGGACTGCGCCCCGATGTACTCTGTCGTGGGAGCGTTTGGGAGAGTGTGGCCATCGGGTCCTTTTACGTTCGGTGCAAGTCCACGGTCTCTTCCTCCGGCATGAAACGTAAAACTTCCGGCTGCATTTCACGCAGACTTTCGAAGGCGAGAGCCGTGGTGGTCAGCAGGGCGAAACTCGCCAGCAGCCCGAGCAAGGTGTTCAGCACAGTCTTCGGGCGCGCAGGCCGCTCGGGAATTAGCGCCGGGGAGACCTGTTTCATATCCTGAGATTTGGCGCTCACCGTCACCGAGGCGTTGCGGTAGTCGCGGCTCGCGGCTTCATAGGCTTCACGCGCCAGGGCGTTGTCGTGGTCCGCCTGGTCGATTTCATTTCGCAACCGCGTCGTGATGGCGAGCAGTTGATTGATTTCCGCGTCGATCTCGGCCAGCCGCGTCGTCGCCGCTTTGATTCCGGCCTGCGCGCCGGCGACGCTGGCGGAGGTTTCCGCGAGCTGCCGGCGCAGCTCGTCGTTGGTGGTGTTCAGCGTTTCTTCCGTCGTCGAGAGCAGGCCCTGGGAATCCAGGCCCAGCTTCTCGCTGGCGCGCTCCAAAGACCGATCCGCGGTGATGCTCTTTTTGAGCTGGTAGGTGCGCGGCTCATCGCGCAGGGCCGCCCGGAGAGATTTCGCTCGGTCCAGATTTTGCGCCAGCGTCAGGCGAAGCTGCTCGAGCTGATTCGAAATCTGTTCCTTCTGCCCGAGCCGGATGGTGAGCTCCTTCTCGCGGTCCTCGATTCGCGCCTTCTCGCGGACCCGGAGCCGCGCGGTGGCGGCTTCCTCCATGTGCGCTGACGACTGGTCAAGCCGCTGCTTGAGAAAGCTCTGCGTCGCTTCCGTATCGCTGACGTTCATCTGGTTGTTGTATTCAACCGCGGTCTGGGCCAGGAAGTTGGCGAGGCTCGCGGCCAGCCGCGGGTCCGGAAACTCCACGGTTACTTCAAGCAAGCGTGTGGCTTTGGGAATGCTGACATCCAGGTAGTTCCGGCGGCGAAACGACTCCGGCGTCAGGCTGTACGGCGCTTGATCGAGGTGGAATTGCCGGATGGCCTTAGCGATCAGCTCGTCGTTTTCCACGAACGGTACAAACGTCGGCATCGCGTACGACCAACCCTGGACCTGCGTCACGGGCGCGATTTTAGAATCGGAAACCAGCAGGTACGTGGTGGCGCGATAGGTCTTGGGCAGGATCAGGCTGATGACCAGCGCCGCGAGCCCGCCGAGCGCCGTTCCGATCAGAATCCATCGCGCGTGCCGGCGCAACCTGCCGATTCGTCTGGCGAGTTTTCGATCGTCGTCGTATTCCATCATGGTCGAGATCGAAGCCTCAGGCGGCTTCCCTCCCTCAATAGGCGTTAGGGTGAAAGAACGATTTCGTCACGGTCCACACCAGGATTTTGATGTCCAGGGCAATGCCCCAGTTCCGCAAGTAGTAAAGGTCGTGGGCGACCCGCTCCCGAATCGAGGTATCGCCCCGCCACCCGTTCACCTGCGCCCACCCGGTGATCCCGCATTTCACGTAATGGCGCAACATGTAATCGGGGATCTCCTGGCGGAAGCGCTCGATGAAATAAGGGCGCTCCGGCCGTGGTCCGACCACGCTCATGTCTCCCGTGAGCACATTCAAGAATTGCGGGAGTTCGTCCAGATTGCTGCGGCGCAGCCAGCGTCCAAGCGGCGTGACGTGCGAGGCGTGCGCCGTGGTCCAGTGAGTCTCGGGATCCAGCGAGGGATCGGCGCGCATAGTGCGGAACTTGAGCATCTTGAATTTCTTGCCGTTCAGCCCCACGCGTTCCTGCACGAAGAAGACGGGACCGCGCGAAGTCAGCTTGACGAGCAGGGCGATCACCAGCAACAGGGGCGCAAGAACAATCAGGACCGCGAGCGAGGCGAGAATATCGAACGCCCGCTTCAGGATCACGTAACCCATCAGTTCGGTGGGGTAGAGGTGGACGTTGATAAGAGGGATGCCATCGAGGTTGTACACCTGCGTCTCGGTCTGAACGAGCGGGAAGAGGTCGGGCACAATGCGGACGTTGATCCCCCGCGACTCGCACACCTCGACGAGGCGCGAAGTCAAAGCGCGCGCATCTCCCGGCAAAGCCAGAATCACGTCATCGACGCGCATCGCCGCGACCGCGGCGCAGAATTGTTCGAAGAGTTCTTCCTCGGCGGTCTGGCCGCTCTCACCAAACTCCAATCGCCTCACGATGCGGTAGCCGTAGTGAGTCCGTCGCGAGATTTTCTGCGCGATGCGCTCGCCGTTTTGCGCGCCTGTCACCAGAACCAGATTCTTGAGGTTGTGTCCCCGCCGGCGGAGTTCCCGAAGAAGCATTCGAACGGCGACACGCGCCCCGGCCATCGCCACGCACGTGAGGGCCGCGAATTTGGCTAGAAAGAGGGGCGTGGGCCGAAGCGCAGGCACCAGATGCGCCAGCGCTTCGAGAACGATCAGCCCCGCCACACTCACCCTGAGTACGATACCGACGTCGGCGAACAGCGTCGCCATCCGGCGCGAGTGGTACATGCGAAAGTACCAAAGCAGAAAAAGCCAGACTCCCAGCACCCAACCGAGAGAAAGAATTCGGTCCGAGCCAAGCCAGTTGGGGCTCCCCCCTCCCGCCCCTTCGACGTAGAGAAGCGCCAGGTAGCAGCAGGCGGCGACGGCCAAGTCGAACAACGCAAGGTAGGCATCAATCAGAATCGTGCGAACGTCAAACATGCTCGTCCTCAATTAGCCTTTTCAACTCAGCGCTCACCGACAGGCACGGAAGCGGCCGCAGGAATCGGTTCCGCAGTCCGAGCCGCGCTGCTTTCCTCCGGCGCCCCGGCGGCCCGGCGCGACCACTTCCATCGCGGGAACTCCAAACCCAGTCTTAACGCGGATGTGACATGAAACTTCACCCTCCGCGCGATGTGGAGTGACTGCTTGACACTGGCCCCCACTCGCGAGCTCACGCGCGGGCCGCGCGGTTCTGCGGCCCGGTTGGGGCGGTGAAGCGGAAGAATCCGCCGCCGGCACACCGTGCGCCACGCTGCATCGTCCGGGATGAATTCGCGCAGCAGAAACAGGCTGAACTTGTCCTCCATGAAATTCCCCAGCGCGCTATCGCGCCCGTAACGCTCAACCCAGAGCTTCATCGTGGGAGGCGTGGTCGCGCGCAGCCAGGCGGCCAGAGGGGCTGGAACTTCCGCGCCGAAAACCCTCACCGCGAGTGTGATGACAACTCCCGTCGCTTCCGGCAATCCCGTGGTGCAAGCGATGTGGGCGATAAATCGCCGCCAGAATTCTTCATCGTGCTTGCGGCCATTGAGGAAGTGCGCGACCTCAAGCAGCAGCGACAGGCGGCACCAGAAACCGAACACGTGCCGCAGCGCATGGAGGATCTGAAAAGCCAGCGCGTCCTCGGGGGCCAGCGCGGGGAATCGCAACCCCCGCCACTCCCGCAGGCGCACGCGGTCAAGCGCTGTCGCCAATGTCGTCGGATGGATTGACTCAGGGCCGCCTTCCCAAAGCGCGGTGTGCAACTCCACGCGGCGCGGCAGCGCGGCGGAGTACAACTCATCCTCCGACACGGGAATGCGGAGAGGTCGGGCCGAGTGGAAGTACACATGGGCGTTTTCATCGCACGAGCGGCGGAGGTAGCCCGCGGCGCGCAGCGCTGCCTCCGCACGGGGAAGCGATTCCGGGGCGATCAGATAATCGAAGTCGGCCTGAGCCCGCAGCGTCGCGTCAGGCGAATAGTCGGGAATCAGCGTGATGCCTTTCAATGCCGCAAAGGGGATGCCGCTTCGTTCGAAACAGCGGTTTAGCACGGCAAATTCTTCCGCCATGCAAGCAACGCGCTCGCGATTGTCGGCTTGATTGCGCTCCAATCGCTCCAAGACGTCGGAGGGCGGCAGACTTTCGCCGCCATGCGCGCCAAGGATTCGTAAGAAGGGAAGCGCGAGCCCGCTCGCATGCAGCCAGGGCAGTGTGCGGGTCCAATCCCGCCGGCTCCATACACCGAGGGCGTCCGGCCCCGGGGCCCCCAGGCAATCGACGATCTGGAGCGCCAATCTGCGGTTCACGAATGCGCCTCCAGAAGGTTGTGGGTCCTCAGCATGTTGTGCAAAAACACCGCCGCCGCGGCGGGATCGCGGCCGTAGGCGAGGCGATAAGCCGGCAGTCGGCTGAGCGCGCGCGCCACCGCTTCTCCGGCCTGTCGGTCGACGGCTGCGGCCAAGCCTTCTTCCTGCAACCGCTGCAACGAAGCGCGGCTGTGGATCGGGCTCAGGCGAGGAACCTCGGAAGTTGCCGGCTCGAGATATATGCAAATGACGGGCGTGACGCTGTGCGCGGAGATCGAGCGGAAGGTCCCCTCGACGGGGCGCGAGGCGTCGAGCGCAGCTGACTCCGGCATGAGCGCGTCAGGTTGAGGGGAAGGCGGCCAGCACCATCCCCAGGCCGCCATGCCGTTCGCATTCGATTCGATGAACGTTGCCTGCTCGGAGTTGAACTCCATCCCCAATTTCGCAGCGAGTCGGCTGACAGCCGATTTCGCGGGGCGTGTGGGGGCGAGGAGGAGCAGGCCTTTCCTGTCCAGAGCCAGGCACGCCGCCGAGAGTTGCGTCAAACCCAGCGCGGGAGCCGTGCACTGAAACGCCGCAGCGAGATACATGCCGCAGAAGGTCGATTCATCCGGGGCCAAAAACTCCGGGATGGCTCCGACCGCCTCTCGTGAGACAAGGTCGGCGGCAAAAAAGCAATTCCGGCCGAAGTGGACGAACCGGAGACTCTCACTTGCCAAAGCTGCCGCCTCCGGCCACGCTTCCAGGTCCGTTGGGCGCGTCTCGCTGACGATTCGCCAGCGAAACTCCGGCTGTCCGTGCGATCCCGCGCCATAGGGCGTAAAGGCGCGCCGCACCTGGCGAAGCACCGTTTCGCTGTTGGTCTCCAGGGTCAGGCTTCGGCCCATCACCCACAGGGCCGCACTGAGCGGAGTCGGCGCGAACCGGCCGAGACGATCTTCACGCGCAGGGGCGCTTTGCATACTTTCAGTCACCCGTTCGGTATCGGCTGTCAAACTCATCCGGTCTCACAGAAATGCTCAAGCGCCAGCGCGATCGCTTGCGGGTTCCCCCCGTAGCGGAGAAGCGCGCCGGGCAATCCCAGCAGGCTGCGAATGGTCTCGCGCTGGGCGTTCATGACCGTCGGCTCTTCCGCCAGCAAACCATCTTCAAACCTTGGCGCCGTCTCGGCGGGAGCGATCTCTGCCAACTTGAATCCCTGGCCACCCTCGCGTTCGAGCCAAATCAGCCAGCGCGGTTGACAGGAGCACGCGCGGCGCACGCCGAAGACTCCGGCCGGGTCAACTTCGAATGCCAGTTCGCCATTCATGGCCGGGGCTGGCTCAAGCGCGCCCAGTTCCGGAAAGAATGCGGCGGCATCGGGCAAGAGTTTGAGCGGATTCGGCAGGCCCCAGGCCTGCGATTGCCCGTTGCGTCGCGAGAAGTATGTCCACTCGTCGGAAAGGAATGCGAATCCGCGCTGCGCGAGGGCCAGCGAGAGCGTGGACTTGCCGGCACCCGAATCGCCTGCCAGGATCAGCCCGTCGCCGTCGCGCGCCACGCACCCGCAATGCAATGCCGTAACTCCCACCGACCCCCCGGCGACGCCGAGCACGAGCGGGAAGACCATTCGCATCCAGTACTCGCGGTCCGCCGCGGCCCGGCGCGAAAATCGTCCGACGACCTGCCGCGCGCGCAGATCGACCAGCAGCGCGTTCTCGGAATCGAACCCTGCAAAAACCAGGTGACCCAGGCCCCGCAGGCAGGGCATCGACAAGCCCGGATTGCTCTCCCCCGCGGGGTCGACGTAGAAGGAGATTCGGAGTTCCGGCAACGCGCCATCGTCCAGTGACGCAAGGGCCCGGCGGAAGATTTCCAGCAAAGGACCGGAATTCGTCGCGATTTCGCACGCCGCTCCTGCCACGAGAAAACGTTCCCGTAGCGGCATCTGCGCCAGCGAATTGAAAGTCCCGGCAAAGTCCATCGATTGCTTCGCCCCGCACACGAGATCTCGAGGCGGGCCTCCATGCTTTCGTCGGCCGCTTCGAGAATCTCATCATTGAGACTAGCGGCGCGGGACGGCGGCCGTGTCAGACCCCTGTTGAGGATTTGTAAAAAATGATGGAGCCAGCGAATGTTGGCCCGCGGCTATTCTGAAGGGGCGCTCCCCGCAGGGACGGTGAGCGGGAGGGTCAGTTCGAACGACGTGCCTTCGCTCGAGCTTTCGACGCGGACGCGGCCGCCGTGGTCCTGCACGATCTTTTGCACCACGGCGAGTCCGAGGCCCGTGCCATGCGTCTTTCCATAACTCACGAAGGGGCGAAAGAGGTTGTCGCGGATGGGTTCGGGTATTCCGGGGCCGTTATCCAGGACACGGATTTCCAGCCCGTGAGACGTCTGCCGCGTCTGCACTTCGATTTTGCCCGTATCGGGCGAAACGGCTTCGCAAGCGTTCAGGAGCAGGTTCTGGAGAACGCGCTGCAGTTTCTTTGGATCGAACCAGCCCTCGGTCGAGCCTTCGCACTTCAGGGTGACGTTGACCCGTCGAAAATCCGGCTGCGCCTGAACGATTTGGATGGCATTCTTGAGCGTGTTTTCGACGTTGCCATAAACCATCTGTAGGGCGTCGCGCGCGCGGGAAAACTCCAGGAGCGATGCGATCAAGTCGGTCATCTGATTTACAGCCCCGCGTATTTCATCGTAGAGGTCTTTGCGTTGCGCCTCATCGAGTCGGCCTTCGGAGAGGAACTCGGCATACGCCAGGATGGCGGTCAGCGGATGGCGCAGGTCGTGCGAAATCGAGCTGGCCATGCGCCCGATGGTGGCCAGGCGCTCGGCGTGCAGCAGTTCTTCCTGGCTCCTCTTCAGGCTGTGGCGCATGCGATCGAAGGCGCGGGTCAATTCTGCGGCCTCGTCGCCGCCGCGGGGATGAAGCGGGTAGTCGAAATCACCCTTCTCCAAAGCGCGCACGCCTGAGACCAGTTCCTCCAGGGGGCGCGTAAAAGTGCGCGAGATGAAAAAGATGAAGATGCTGCCCAGCAGAACGGCGGCAATCCCCACACCCAGGAGCAGGCGGTTCAGGCTGGCCAGAAACGCCGTGGCTTGATCGTAGGATTCGAGCACCGTCAGGCCGACCGCCGGCGTTCCTGCCGGCGGGACGGCCACCGAGGCGGCCAGGAATCGTTCCCGCCCGAGCTGGATAATCACCGGCTGCGAGTCGGCCGGGGCGGTGAGGTCCGGCGCCACCCTCGCCAACGCCGTCTGCTGGCCGGGGGAAAGCGTGCTGACGACCACCTCGTTCCCGTAGCGGAAGGCGACGTGGCTGGAGGCGATGCGCCCGATGTCGCCCGCCAGGCGGTCGTCGATTTCATAGCCCACGGCCAGCACGCCCAGCATCGTGTCGTTGGCGGCCGGGCCGAAATAGATGGGCCGGAGAAAAACTTCGTAGAGGTGCCCGCCGCCGAACCACCAGTCGCGCGACTCGCCTTTCTTGAGCGTCCGCTCGAGCGATTCGCGCGCCGCCGCGCGCGTGAACCCCGCCGTCGAAGTCTGCACCGCCATCAGCTTGCCCGTCCGATCGGCCAGCACCAGCAAATCGCTTCCCGCCAGCCGCCATGGGGCGGCGGAGCCGTCCTGAATCGTGGCTTCGTCGTGCGTGGTCATCAAGGCGCGCAGCGTGGGGAGGTCGGCCAGCAGTTCCGCGGAGCGTTCCAGACCCTGCTCGCGATGGCGCTGGAAATTCTGGAAAGTGGTCAGCGAGTTGTGCATGGCCGCGTAGGTCACGTCACTCGCTTGCTGCCGCGCGCGGCGCTGCACAATCAGGAGCGCGACGCCGGTCAGCACCGCCGATATGAGGATCAGCGAAAGGAGGAATTTGGTTCGCAGCCGCAGTCTGATCATAAGTTGACCAGGTTTGTGGATTCCAAAACGCGTAGAGTGGTTTTCTGAGCGCTCCGACTTACGGAACGAACTTATACCCCGCCCCGTGGATCGTCCTGAAATGGGTTGGATGCGCGGGATCGCGTTCGAGTTTCTGGCGAAGCTTCAGCAGGTGATTGTCCACCGTGCGCGTCGAGGGGTAGCACTGGTAGCCCCAAACCTCATTCAGAAGCTCGTCGCGCGAAATGACCCGCTCGGTGTTCTGGGCGAAGTATTTGAGGATTTTGAATTCCTGCGGCGTGAGCGTCACCAGCTTCCCCGACCGGACCACTTCCATCTTGGCGAAGTCCACGGCCACATCGTCGAAGGAATATTGTTCCGCGACGGACGGCCGGGTCGTTCGCCGCAGCACGGCTCGAACGCGCGCCAGCAACTCGCGCGGGCTGAAAGGTTTGGTCACGTAGTCATCAGCGCCCAACTCGAGCAGGAGGACCTTGTCCACCTCCTCCGCGGTGGCGCTGACAATGATGATGGGAATCGACGGCGCTTCCTTCTTGATTTCGCGGCACACCTCGCGCCCCGGCATGCCCGGCAGCTTCAAATCGAGCACGACGAGACGCGGCGCGGCGGCACGATACGCTTCCAGCCCCGCCGTCCCCGTGCCGGCGATCTCGATCGCATAGCCCTCCGATTCAAACAGCCGCTTCAGCGCCTTTTGGATGGCGCGGTCATCTTCGATGACCAGGATCTTTTCCATGTGGAAGCCCCTGTCGACTGTCCCACCGCCGGAGCGCCTCCTGCGCGGGACTGCCGGGAAACCCCGTTTCGTTTAATCGTATTGATAGATTATACCATTTCCTCCTCAACGGCCAGCCGGGATGAGCCCCTGCCACTATGGCTGCCTTTCCGCAGCCAACCAAACCTTTACAAATCCTCAACACGCCGGGGATACGTCCCTCGCCGCGGCGTGTTATCAGGGTTAAGGGGCGGATCGCGGCGAATCTGGACGCGGATTTGCCCCGGAAGGACGTTTGTCCCGGGCGCACAAGGAAGTTAGGCCCATCAAGGAGTCAAAGGCTTATGAGGGATTGTTTCGCGAAAGAGCATCTGATCATTCCGGCATTGGTCGCGTGCCTGGCGGCGTCGGCAGTGTTCGCTGGTGATTCGGCGACGGCTGAAGCCGCGGCGAACTCGGCCACACCGGCCGCCGCTCAGCCAGCTCCGCTGGCGGCCGCGCTGGGCGTTTCGTTTGTGGAGGGCTCGGCATCCACGCTCATCGTCGAGCGGGAAGGGAAAAAGTATCTCGTGGATGTTTCCGCGCGGACGATCACGGAAGTTTCCCCGAATACCCCGTCCGCTCAACCTGCCTCCCCGGCGCCCGCGCCACCGCAGAATTTGCAGCCGAGGGCGGCCTCCGCTCAACCCGCCCCCAAGAAAGAGGAGAAGTCCGGCGTTTATGAGCCTGGGGATGATTACGTCTTCACGCTGCCCAGCGGCCGGCGCCTTGCTCGACACGGCTTCTACGTGAATTTCAATCACCGCTTCGCATTCGACCCGGCATTTTCCGGAGCGGCTCGTGGCGCGACGCTCTTCGGTCTGGACGGATTCGCGCTTCCTTCCCTCGGTTTCCGCTACGGCGTGACGGACAAGCTTTCGGTGGGAATCTACCGCTCGCCAACATTTCTCGCCCGGCCGATCGAGCTCGGCGCGGCCTACAACTTTGCCGACGAGCGCGATGGACTTCCGCTGAATGCCGCCTTCCGCTTTTCGGTGGATGGACAGAACAATTTCGCCAAAAACTTCACCTTCAACTTCGAGGGAATCTTTTCCAGAAGCATTACATCCCGGGCGCAGATCTACCTCGTGCCGACGGTTTCGCTGAACAATCGGCGCTTGTTCTTTCCTACCAATATCCGCGGAAGCGCCATCCCCGACCTGCCGGGGTATAACAGCTTCGCGCTGGGCGTGGCGGGCGCGCTCGACATCCGGCCCACGGTGGCGCTGATCGCCGAAGTCAACCCCACCCTAGTGGGCGGGCGCGCGCTGGGAATTCACCGCCCCGCGTACGCTTTTGGAATTCAAAAGAAGATCTGGCGCCACGCGTTCACCTTCGGGTTTACGAACAGCCCGGGAACGACGACCGCGCAGCGCTCGGGCACGAATGCCGCCTACCTGAACGATCCTTCGGCTGACACGCCGAGCGGCTTGTTTATCGGCTTCGACCTGACACGCCAGGTCTATTGAGGAAGTCATTGAGCACCCTTGCGGCCAGCCCGCCGGTTCCGGCCAGGGCGGAAACGCCCGTCGGGATTTTCGAGGGCTGGCGCGCCCTGGCGGCGGAGCGGCGAATCGACCGCGCCGCCCTCGCTCTCGGACTCTGCGCCGTCCCGCTGTCTATCGCGGTTGCGGAAACATTCATCGCGGTGGCGCTGGCGGCGCGAGTGGCCCTCCTCGCGCGGGGCCGGGTGACGCTGCGCCTCCCGCGCGTACTCTGGTACTGGTTGCCCTGGGCAGGGTTGGAAACGGCTTTCTGGGCTTTCTCTCCCGACCGCGCCGCGGGCTGGAGCGAAATCCGCCACCTCCTACTGGTTGCCGCGATGTTCCTGGTCCTCCCCGCGCTCGACCGCGCGAGCGATCGCGGGCTGGTCTGGCGCGGCATTTTTGTGACTTCCTCGCTCGGCGGTCTCTTCCTGATTGGCGATTTTGTGGGCCGGCTCATCCTCTATCGCCGTGAGCTCTCCGTCACGCCGGATCCCAGCCTCTACCTGCGCACCGGAGGCTTGCTCAACCACTGGATGGTTTACGGCACCATCGAGATTATGGTGGTGGCGGGGCTCGTGGCATTCTGGCGACTTTATCCCGCTGAGCGGCGCCGCTGGCTGCCGGTGTACGCCATCCATGCGGCGGCCATCGTCTTGAGCCTCACCCGCATGATCTGGGTGGCCTGCTTTCTGATTCTGGCGATCGACCTGATCTGGCGACGGTCCAAGTGGCTCGTGGCGCTGCCGGCGCTTCCCCTGGCGCTTTATTTCCTCGCTCCGGGCGCCGTTCGCGCGCGCATCAACGAATCCCTCAAGCCCAGTCATTACTCGAACCTCGAGCGCATCCAGATGCTGCGTGTGGGCTGGCAAATTGTTCGCGAGCGCCCCCTTACGGGCGCCGGCCCCGGGCGCGTCAATCAGCTCTATCGAAGTTATCTCGGCCCGCACGACCCCGTCCCGGCCTGGCACGGCCATCTGCATAACAACCTTGTACAACTCGCGGCGGACTTCGGACTGCCGGTGGTCGGCACGGCGATGGTTTTCCTGCTGGCCCTCTTTGGCAGCCTGGTGCGCGCCTGGAAATCCGCGCATGACCCGGCCGCGCGTTTCTCTTGCCAGACGGCGCTCCTCGCCCTCGCGGGATTTCTTACTGCCGGGATGTTTGACTACACTTACGGCCACGCGCTGGCGCTGATTCTCCTGAGCTTTGCCGTGCTGTCGCCGTTGCGCGCCACGCGGGAAAGCTCCATCTAAGGCCCTCAACCCGGAGGGCACGGAGATTCAGCACAAAGGGCACTGAGTTTTCTCCGTGTTCTCGGCGGGCAATTCTGTGTGTGCTCAGTGTCAGGCCTTTTTCTTCAATTAAGGCGAGCCGGCATCTGGGCCAGCGCTACACCTTGCCTTCCAATCGACAATCGAAGGACAATGCTGGGGTCGTTCACGGACGAGATTCATGGGCACTGCCACCGTTACCGAAGTGAAAGTCGCGCGCTGGCCGATTACCCGGCTGGACATTGCGGGAGCGTTTGGCGACATCGGAGTCTTATTTCCCATCGCCATCGCGCTGATCTCGCTGAACCGGCTGAACCCTACGGCGGTCTTCCTGGCCGCGGGGCTCGCCTACATTTTGAGCGGCGCCTATTTCAAGGTGCCCGTTCCCGTGCAGCCGCTCAAAGCGGTCGCCGCCATCGCTCTGGCGCTGCACCTTCCCGCTTCGACGATCGCCAGCGCCGGGTTGCTGATGGGCGTGGTGCTGCTGCTGATTGGCATCACCAATCTCGCGCCACTTTTGGCGCGGCTCTTCACGCTGCCCATCGTGCGCGGAATCCAGCTGGGGCTCGGCCTGCTGCTGGTGCGCGAGGGTTTACGCCTCATCCTCCAGCGGCGCGAGGGCCTGGCGCTGGGCGGATTCGTTGCCGTCTCCTCGCTGCTGATCGCCCTGGGCGCCACGGCGCTCCTTCTTGCTTTACGCCGGTCGCAGCGCTTTCCGGCGGCGCTGGTTCTGCTCTTTGCCGGGGTCGTTCTGGGGATATTGTCGCACTGGAGTGCCCTGCCTTCCTTCGCGCCGGGGCCGCTGCCGCTGGAATTGATCCGACCCGACTCGAGTGAGCTGAAACGTGCCCTGGTGACGCTGGTGCTGCCGCAGTTCGCGCTCACATTCGGGAACTCCATCGTGGCGTCGGAGAATACCGCTCAGCTTCTCTTCGGCCCGCAGGCGCACCGCGTGTCGACGCGCGCCCTCAGCCTGAGTATCGGCGTAATGAACCTGGCGAGCGGAGCGATCCTCGCCGCGCCCATGTGCCACGGCTCGGGCGGAATTACCGCGCACTACAAGTTCGGCGCGCGCTCGCAGAAATCCAATTACATCATCGGCGGCGTCTGCCTCCTGCTCGCCCTGCTCGGAGCCTCGGCGGTGGGACTCCTGAAGCTGATTCCTGTGACCATCCTCGGCGTGTTCCTGCTTTACGTCGGGATCCAGCACGCCGCCTTCCTGCGCGACATCGTGCGCAACCGCGCTTACCTCTTCATCGCCGTCGCTGTCGGCCTGGTGGCCCTGGCGACGACCAATTTGACCTGGGGCTTCCTGGTAGGGTTTGCACTGCAGGCAATGTTCCTGGCCTATTCGCGCTTTCGCCGCACCTGAAGAAAAGACTTGACAAAACCAGAAATGTATGCTATGGTCATAGTCTATGAACCGGGCGATTTGTCCCCACCGCGAATCGAACGAACCAAGCTCAGCGATGGAGCAATGCGTTGGTCGGTTTCCCTTCCTGCGCGGAAAGGGATGGTCGGAGGGAACGTCCCTATACCCTGAGAATTCGGGAAGCTGGTTAGTGGTTTCGAATCAACAGGTTGATTTTTGGAAAAGCGACCCAAAGCTGATAAGTCATTTAGAATCAGCGAATGTTGCGTTCTTCTACAAAGCTGATTAGTGATTTGTTTTCAGCGTTTTATCAGGATCAGCTAGGCGCGAGTGGCAGTTAACGCCACCCTTCTGAGCAGCAACTCTCCCTCGAAAATACAAGTTCTAAGAATACCTTACGAAAACCGCGTCCGCTTCCAGAGCAGCAGCCCGCAAGCGACAAGCATCCCGAGCGTTGGGAGCATGAGCGCTGCCGCCCACCTCAGGTTCATGGCTAGAGGAGGACGTTCGGTTCCGACGGCCAGCCAGACGAAGACGCCGAGGGCCGCGGCGACGATCAGCCCGTCCCACCAGCGCCGTGCCGCCACCCGCGCGGCCAGCGGATCTTCTCCGGCCTGCGCGGCTTCGAGGTCGCCGAGGTCGAGCCCGTAGCGGTCGCGCTCGCGCACCATCGCCAGGCGGCGCGATTCCTGCTCGGCGATCGGCGCAACGGAAGTGCTGATGCCCAACGCGCCGAGAATCATGATGACCGACCCGGCAACAATCATCGTCTGCGCCGAGCGGCCGTGGCTGGCCAACTCGCCGAAAACCAGCGCGCCCCACGCGAGGCCCCAGAGCTGATTGGTGTTCGAGAGCGGGATGCCGCGCCCAATGCCAATGTACTTGGCGGCGTACTGCTGGAATAAATCACCAAGTACCCAGCAGAAGCCTCCGAGGAAAAGCCAGAAGAGCGCCGGGCGCGCGCGGGAGATTTCATCAACAAGCGGAGCGACGCCGCCGCGGAACACCAGCGCCAGCGTGATGATGGTGACGAGTTCGCCGATCGTGAACACCGTGACGAACGAAAGCGGATTCATCCCGCTCAAGTAGGCCTTGCGGTAGGGAATGTACATTGTCCCCCAGAGAAGCCCGGCGGCCAGCGCGGCAAGAATTCCCGCCGTGGCGCGTGAGGAGACCGCACCCGAGGGGTGCGCAGTCGCGTACCCGAGCAGCGTCGCGCCCGCCACGATTGCCGCCGCGCCGCCCACGACCTTCAACCAGCCTTGCCAGCCCGCGCCGCGCAGTTCTCGGAAGAAGAACCATCCCCAGAAAACGCCCACCAGGCTGTTGGTGTTCCAGATGGGGAAGGCGACGGAGATACCGACGTCGCGGATGGCAAAAACCGTCAGCGTGTTGGCGACCGCCCAGAGCGCGCCGGCGAGCACCGCCCAAACGATCAGGTGCGGCTTCTCGCGGAGATCGACGAAGACATAGCCGGTGCCTTTCATGATGGTCGGCACGGTCCAGCGCGCGACGAAAACGCCCGCGACCATGGCGAGCGAAACCAGGAACGGTGAGAGGCCGAGGGTGACCAGCTTGACCGGCGCTTCTGCGACGCCCAGCCACGCGCCCGCCGCCAGGCCCGACACCACGCCCAGTACGTGCAGCGACTTCGCGATGGCGCGGGAATCGGGTTCGAGAGTTTGGGGCAGTTGAGTTCTCCTTCAGCGGTGCACTTCAGCCAAGCATGCCGGCCTCAAGGGTGGCGCTACTTCAACACGGCGAGCAGCGCGATGCCCAAAGCCAATACCACGACCGGGACCCAGAAGTGGCTGTCGGTGAGGATGGCATCGAGAGTGGATCGTTTCATGTTTGTTCCTGTTTGTAGCGCCGGGCGGAACTTGTCCCGATGCCATCGGGAGCCCGGCATTTGTAGCATGCCGCCCTCCCGATCAAGAACATCGGGACAAGTTCCGGGCGCCGCTACTGCACCTTCGTCACGCGAAAGCCGATGTAGGCCGCGCTCGGCGCGGTCTCGCCTGCTTTCGGATCCGCCGGCCGGTCGGCGCTGCCGCCGAGCGGTTTGCCCTGGCCGTCCTTATCCACCGCCCATTCGGCGATGTTGCCGCCCAGGTCGAAGACAGGTTCGTCTTCACCGCGGCCCTTGAAGCTGCCGACCTCTTTGACGAGCGGCGCCGCGCTGCCCAGTTCCTGGATTTTCGCTGCGAGCCGCGCCGCGTCTTCCGGATTGACGCTATAGCCCGCCCAGTAGTCAAGCGTGTTTTCGCCATCGTGGGCGGCCTTGTAGATGGATTCAAATTCTTCAGCCCTGCCCAAGGCGTACTTCTCGCCCGTCAGTTTGCTGAGCCACGCACAATAGGCCTGGGCGTTGGCGAAGGGGATGCTGTTGGCGGGAAAGTTCTCCGTGCCCGGCTCGAATCGGTATTTCGGATCGAAGGCGGCGTACTGCGCGCGCGTCACCTCGAAGCGTCCGATCTCCTTGCCTTCGTATTTCACCACCTCGGGAATCAGGACGCCTTTGAAAAGCAGGCCGTATTTTGTCCCCACCTTCCCGGCCTTGGCGCGCTTCAACGCCATGGCGAGCGGCGAATCATCTTTCAACGCTTCGTCGGTTTCGCCCGCGGGTTTGAAGAGGTACTTGTCGAACCACGCGAGTTCTTCCTCCACTTTGCGCCTGCGGTGGGAGATCTTCTTCAAGCCGTGCGGCTCGCCGGGGAAAACGATGAAGCGCACGTCGGGCCGCCCGAGCTGTTGGAGCACGCGGAAGTGCATCCAGGCCTGCGCGTGGCCGACGGCGCGGTCTTCCGTGCCGGAAAAAATGATGGTCGGCGTTCGAACCTTCCTGAACTCATACATTGGTGACTTGCGGATGTAGAGCTCGGGATCGTCGTACGGCGCCGCACCGAAGTAGTAGTTGTCGAACGCCGCACCGAAGGTGGTGTACGCCCAATCGCTGACCTGCTCGACGTCGCCGGCGCCGGCTGCGGCGACCTTGTAGCGCGTGTTGGCGACGGTCAGGGCGATGGTGAGGATGGCGCCGTTCGACCAGCCCATCGTCGCCAGGCGCTCGGGGTCCACGAGCCCGCGCGAAATCAGGTAATCGACCCCCTTCTCGATGTCGGGAACTTCCAGGTCGTAGTATCTTCCGCCGCCGATCGACTCGGCGAACTTGAGGCCGTAGTTCGAGCTGCCGTGATAATTCGGCCGGAGCACGAAGGCCCCGCGCTGCGTGTAGAGATTCATCGGGTAGGCGTAATTATCGTCCCAGGCGTCGAAATCCGCGCCCAGCGGCCCGCCGTGGATCATTAGCACGAGCGGATATTTCTTTGCAGAGTTATAGTTCTGCGGATAATAGAGCATTCCCTCGACGTCCTCGCCGAGAGCGCCTTTCCAGCGCACAACCTCGGTGCGTGCGGCGGGCTTCTTCTGGAATTTCGGATTCAGCTCGGTGACTGGCGCGCGGCCGGAGAGTCGGGCGCCGTCAAGCGACGCGCGGTACCACTGCTCGGGCCGGCTGGCGGCGCTCGATTGATAGATGAGCGTTCTCCCATCCCTGCCCAGTTCGATGGCGAAAATGTTGTTGATGTCGTCGCCCTCGATCCACGCGCGGGACCAGCTTTCCCCCGAGCGTGTGTAACGCGCGAACTTGTAGCGCACTCCCGCAGCAAGCAGGGCGATGAAACCATCCGAGGTTGGCGCAAACGTGGCCTGGGAGTCGGACGCGAGATCGCTCTCCCAGTCGAGGTTCACGCGTTCCGCTTTCTTGGCGGCGAAATCGTAGTAGTAGAGACGGTTCGCCGTCGCCTGCAGATAGACCGGGTGCGTCGAATACGGCGCAACCGCGTAAAAGCCGTCGCCGGCGAGTGTCCAATGAATCTCGACGGGAACGACGCCTTCGGGAAGAATCCGTTTCGCCTGGCCCGTCGCGAGGTCGTAGAGAAATGTCGCAGGGCGCACTTTCTGGTCGAATTCAAAGCTCAGGCTTTGCTGCTGCACGGTCACGGCGTGCTTGCCGTCGGGGGAAACCTCGACGCTGTCGATCCAATCGTTGTTGTTCGAGAAGCGCGTCACGTCGCCGCTTTTGGCGTTAACCTTGAAGAGCCGCACGGGCGGCGTGTGCGGCCGGTCCTCGACGGCGACCGAGTCGTCCTTCTTCTCCTTTAGCTCGCGTTCGTAGAGCGTCAAGTCTTCCTCGGCGGCCATCAGGATGTTCTCGCCATCGATCCAGTCGAACGACTTGACGTTGCGCTCCAGGCGAGTCAGCGGCCAGGGCTCGCCGCCGCGCGGATTGATGAGCCAGATTTGAGTCTTGGGCTGTTCCTTGGCGGGTTCCTCCTCCTCATCATCCTTCGCCGGTTTCTTGGGCAGCGGACGTTCGCTGAGAAATGCCAGGAGCTTCCCGTCGCGCGACCAGCGCGGGTCCGTGTCCTTGTTCGGCCCGCGGGTGAGTTGGATTTCCAGTTTCTCAGTGAGGCTGGAGAGAAAGAGGTTTGAGACCATCTCATCCTTGTCGGAGTCGGGGACGTGCTTCACGCAAACCACCCAGCGGCTGTCGGGCGAGATGCGGAAGTCCGTGGCACTCTCTGGCGCGATCACGTCTTCGGCCGTCCATGCGCTTTCCTTGCCGGCCTCCGCCGCAGGTGCCGCGCCTGACTGCACTGTCTGCGCCACGGCCACGTGCGTCACGAGCAACGTGGCGAAGAATACCGTCCCAACAATAAGCCGCTTGACTCTCTCGCCCATTCTTCCTCCCCGGTTTTAGAGCGGGAGATTGTACCTCACCTCTGTGCGATTGCGGACATCACATGCCGCAAGTTTCAGGTTTACGTGTACAATCCCGGCATCATGAAAACCTATCGCATTGCGTTGATACCCGGTGACGGGATTGGGAAGGAAGTCGTGCCGGCGGGAGTGAAGGTTCTGGAAGCAGCGGCGAAAGAGTGCGCGCTGGCGTTTGAATCGTTCGCGTGGGGATGCGAGTACTACCTGCGGACGGGCCGCATGATGCCCGAAGGCGGGCTCGAACAATTGCGGCCGTTTGACGCGATCTATCTCGGGGCAATCGGGCATCCCACGGTGCCCGACCACGTCTCGCTGC
Source organism: Terriglobia bacterium (assembly GCA_041946825.1). Classification (GTDB taxonomy): domain Bacteria; phylum Acidobacteriota; class Terriglobia; order UBA7540; family UBA7540; genus CAZTHM01. The sequence goes on from JBHGBD010000003.1 coordinate 80,402, forward strand.
GCGAACTCCTCCTCAAGATTCGTTTCGGGTTCGACCTCTACGTGAATCTCCGGCCCGTGGAAATTCTGCCTGGGCTCGAAACGCCTCTGCGCGGTCGCACCGCCGCTGACATTAACATGCTCTTCATCCGCGAAAACACCGAGGGCGAATACTGCGGCCTGGGTGGGCGCTTCAAGCGCGGCACCCCGGACGAAGTGGCGATCCAGCACTCCGTCTTTACGCGCAAGGGAGTGGAACGCATCATTCGTTACGCCTTCGAGCGGGCGCGACGGCGGCCGCGCAAGCGCCTGGCGAGCGCCACGAAGTCGAATGCCATGCAGTACACGATGGTGCTTTGGGACGAAGTTCTGCGCGCAGTGGCGAGGGAATACCCCGACGTGACCGTGGCCAACTACCACGTCGACGCCCTGGCGGCGCGAATGATTACCCATCCCCAATCGCTTGACGTTGTGGTGGGCTCAAACCTTTTTGCCGATGTTCTCACCGATATCGGCGGCGCGTTGCAGGGAAGCCTTGGGCTGGCGGTGAGCGCCAACTTGAATCCCACCGAGCGGCTCGGCCCGCCCATGTTCGAGCCGGTGCACGGCAGCGCGCCCGATATCGAAGGGCGCGGCATCGCGAACCCCATCGCCGCGATCTGGAGCGGGGCGCTGATGATGGAACACCTCGGCGAACCCGCGGTAGGAGCGCGCATCATGAACGCCCTGCGCGCCGTCACCGGCGAGGGCCGCGTGCGCACCCCGGATCTGGGCGGGAAGAATACGACGGAGGAATTCACAGCGGCGGTGGTGAGCGCCCTCGGAAACTAGAGCGCCCTCACCCGCCCCCGATTTCATCGGGGCCACCCTCTCCCGGAGGGAGAGGGCCACGCCTTGCGCGGTTATCCGCAGACCAGCTTGCCTTTTTGCTTCTGGCTTCTGACTCCTGCTTTCCTCACTTCAGTTCCAGAAACGTTACCCCATACCCCGGCAGGGTGATTTCGATCTGCGCTGCGGGGGTGATGGCTTGTGGGGTAGGCGGCAAGGCGGGATTGGTGCGCGCGTCGAGCGTGAGTTGTGTCGCCGAGGTGATCGAGCCCAGCGCGGAGACGTCCAGAAGCACGGTGCGCGGATCGCCGGGGCCGTTGTTGTCGGTCGAGGCATGGACGGCGTGGTTGGCGATCATGACCACGTACTGATTATCGCTGGCGCGCAGGGTGGCGAGGATTTCGACGGTGGTGGAGTCCGACACATCCAGTTCCAGGATATCGGAGCGCTCAGGCGAGGGAAAGTAGCGCGCCAGCCAGTAATCCACCCAGTAGCTGAGATAAGGCTGCGCGGTGCCGCCATCCACTTCGCCGAACTGCCGGTCGGCGTTGAAGCCCCAGTGATGCAGCGCACGCGCACCGGCCTGCGACAGGCGCGAAAAGATCAGCGGGCGCCAGGCGGCGAAAAAGGCGCTCGACCCGCGCGGGTCGCTGACGAACGGCGTGCCGTTGCAGACGCTCGTGCCGTCGCTAGACCAGTCGGCGTTGACGTTGTTCTCGGTTACCCACACAGGGACGTTGGCCAGCGCGGGCTTCGACTTGAGTTGCGAGTGGATGTAATTCACATGCTCGACGAAGGTTGGAATCGTGTCGAGCACTTGCTGGTCGGAGTCCTGCTGGTTGCAGGATGAGTAGTAGTGCGTCGCGAGCACATCCACCGGCGCCCTGACGTTATCCACAAACGCAGGCATGTATTGCTGCGGCTGGTCTCCCCAATCCGAAAGCTCCACGGCGACGAACTTGATGTTCGGGTCTTCGGCCTGCATCGCCGGCACGACAACGTTGTACATGTCCACGTACTCCTGGGCCGTGAAGCCGTTGATGTTGGGTTCGTTGTAGATGCCCCAGTAGGTGATAGGCCAGGTCGAGGCGTACTTCGAGACGTGGGTGTGGCCGTCGGCGTCGATGAAGCCGTCTTTGTTGTAGTACTTCACCAGGTTCGCGCAGTAGTCCGCGAACTCCTGGTAGGTCACATCATTGAATCCCAATTGAGGATTGTTGGAGTTGTACATGAATGCCGGCCCCATGGCGATCTGATAGAGCGGGTTGTGATCCCCGGCCTCGAAAATCGGATTCAAGATGCCATCGATGTAGGTGAAGTCCCAGGATGCCGCGGAAGTGGGCATGGCGCGGGTCTTCTGCGGGATATCGCGTTCGAGCACCTGCACGTTGATGTGCTGCGACGCGAGACCGTCGAGCGTCTGCGTGGCTTCGGGGTGATTGATAAAGAAATCGTCGGTCCACGATGCCGGCTGGAACGACGTGGACATGAACGTGTTGATCCACTCTGAGCTAAGCGAAGCTCTAACGCGCGCGACGATAGCGACAGTCAGCGAAAGGTTGGCGCTGCCGGTGGAGGCTCCGTCGCTCGCCCGGATCGTCACCGGGTAAGTTCCGGCGGCTCCACTTTGCGGGGCGGCAGTGAAGGTGACTTTGCCGGTGGTGCTTGCGCCCGGCGAATCGATTTCCGGCGTAACGCCCGGAGGCGCTGAAACCACGCTCAGATCAACGGAGCGGGTCGTGCCCGACGGCCGCGTCACCGTGACATCCACGGACGCAGGAGTTGTCCCATCCTGATAGATCGTCAACGTCCCGGGGGAGAGTGTCACGCCGATCGCCGGCGGCGGGGGATTCGAAGATTCAGCGCCTCCACCGCAAGATCCGGCGGCAAGAATTAAGGAAATCATGGGAATCAGAACGAGGAGGAATCGAGCGCCCATGGGGGGCTCCTTGGCGCGAGGGCAGGGCAGGCGCAGATTACTCCCGCCATTCGCTTCAGGGCAAGAGACAGAAGGTCACTCTCGGGGGCAGTCGTCAATTCGACGAGGGCCGAGTTGCGTTCGCTCAGCGACCTTACGCGCCGACCTTCTTCAGAAGCGCCTGCAAGTTTCCCGCGAGGATCTTACGTTTCTGCTCGTCGCTGAGGAAGGCGTTTTCGATGCGCCCCAGCACGGTCGCGGGGCAGTTGATCGAGAAGTCGGACCCAAAAAGCACGCGGTCGTCGCCGATCGTCTTCACGGCGTACTCGAGCATGCCGACGCGGTCGTGGCCGTAGCCGGAAGTGTCGAGATAAGTGTTGGGGTGTTTCGCCACCGCGTCGATACGCTTGAAGATGTGGTCGTATTCGTGGTCGTCGCCGAAATGCGGAAAGACGATCGTCGCCTGCGGAAACTTCTGGATGATGTATTCCATCTCGCCAAGCTCCGTGTGGACGTCGAGGATCATGTTCATCTTCACCACCTGCTGGACCAGCATCTCGAATTCCTTGATGGTGTATTCGAATGGCGCCATGTAGTTGCACAGTTCGCCCACCCAGACGAAGCCCAGCTGCTTGTGGCAATCTTCGATCTCGCGCAGCGATTCGTCAATGAAGAGGGGATTCACGACGCACGCGCCAAGGAAGCGGCCTTTGTATTTCTCCGCGTATCGCGCCACCTCGCGGTTGCCGGCGATGAACTCGGCGGGCGTCTTGGCTTCCTGGCAGCGGACGGAGTTGATGATCCCACGCTGCACCCCGGTGCGGTCGAGGTACTTCGCGAACTCCTCGAAGGTCTTCGTGACGGGGTACCACTGCCAGACATTCCCGCTCTCGCTCGGGCAGTGCAGGTGCGCGTCGAAGACCTGACGCGGCGCGCGCCGCACCATCTTCGGGCCGCCGGGGCGGATGGGCTTCAGCTCAGGCGGTGCGCCGGGAATTCCCTGCGCGGAGTTGGCAGGGTTTTCGTGCTCGTGCCCGCGCGAGCTTGCGGCGGAAGCAAACGCCGGCAATCCCAGAAACGCAAAAGTCTTCCTGAGAAATTGCCGCCGCGGATGATGATGGATGTGGCTCATGGAGTTTCTCCTTGTTGGACGCTGCGGCGAGGCTAACACGGAGGACCCAGACGGGCAATGACCGCGTGACCAATTTCTGACATTCCGGTGATTGACAAACCTCGGTCGGTGCCGCTACTGTTACAGCCTCAATGAAGATCCTTGTCATCGGTTCCGGCGGACGCGAGCACTCCCTCACGTGGAAGCTTCGCGAGAGCCCGCAAATGGAGGAGATTTACTGCGCGCCGGGAAATGCCGGCATCGCGCAGGAGGCGGAATGCATTTCGGTCGATGTCGCCCGCCCGCAGGACATCGTCGCGCTCGCCCAACAGCTGAAAGCGGACCTCACGGTGATTGGACCGGAAGCGCCGCTGGTCGGCGGCATCATCGACGAATTTGACCGCGCGGGGTTGTGGGCCATCGGACCCTCGAAGGCTGCGGCGCGTCTGGAAGCGAGCAAGATTTTCGCCAAACAATTCATGCAGCGCCACGGCATCGCGACGGCGCGGTTTGTGGTGGCGGAGAAATTTGACGACGCAATCAAGGCGCTGGCGGGATTCGGATTGCCGGTCGTCGTGAAGGCCGACGGCCTGGCGGCGGGCAAAGGCGTGGTGGTGGCCCACACGTTCGAAGAAGCTGAGATGACCCTCATCCAGTTCATGACTGAGAAAACCCTTGGGCCGGCCGGCGAGCGTGTCGTTATCGAAGAGGGCCTGAAAGGCGAGGAGTTGTCGTTTATTGTTTTGACCGACGGCCGCGGAGTCCTTCCGCTCGTCCCGACGCAGGACCACAAGGCGGTGTTCGACAACGACCAGGGCCCGAACACCGGAGGCATGGGCGCCTACAGCGCCGACTCCATTCTCGACGAGGCGACTCGGGATTACATCCTGCGCACCATCGTCGCGCCGACGCTGGCGGGCATGGCGTCGGAGGGCTGCGCGTTTCGCGGCTTCCTCTACGTCGGGCTGATGATGACCCGCGACGGGCCGAAGGTTCTCGAGTACAACGTCCGCCTGGGCGATCCCGAAGCACAACCCATCATGATGCGGCTGCGCTCCGACATCGTCGAATTGTTCAAGGGCGTCCGCGAAGGGACGCTGGCCGCACTCGATGCCCGGTGGACTCCGAGCCCGTCAATCTGCGTCGTGCTTACCTCGCAGGGATACCCCGGCAAGCCGGAAGTGGGGAAGGTCATCACAGGCCTCGAGGCCGCGGAAGCCCAGGGCGGGGTCAAAGTGTTTCACGCCGGAACGGCGATGAGGGATCATCAGCTACTGACTTCCGGCGGGAGAGTTCTGGGTGTGACTGCGACCGCGGCGGACTTACCCGGCGCCATCCAACAAGCCTACGCGGCTGTCGACAAAATCCGATTCGAGGGAATGCACTTCCGTCACGACATCGGCGCCAAGGGAATTCGCAGGATCGATAAAACTCCCGGACGGAACGGCCGGGTGGCGCGACCCGCGCCGGGCTCGGTCAAAATCTAGCGGTTTGCAGGTCAGGGCAAGCAAGCAGCGCGGAGGAACAGAGAGATGAGCGAGAAAGCGCGGCCGGTCGTCGGCATCGTCATGGGCAGCGACTCGGATCTCGCGGTGATGTCGGAGGCCGCCGAGACCCTCAAGAAGTTCGGCGTGCCGTTCGAGATCGAGGTCAGCTCCGCGCACCGCTCCCCCGTCCGCACGGCCGAGTACGCGCGCACGGCCATGGCGCGTGGCCTGAAAGTCATGATTATCGCGGCGGGTGGAGCTGCCCACCTGGGTGGCGTCATCGCGGCCGAGACGATCCTGCCGGTCATTGGCGTCCCGATCCCGAGCACTTCGCTCGCGGGACTGGATTCGCTTCTTTCGATCGTTCAGATGCCGGGCGGAGTGCCGGTAGCGTGCGTCTCCATCGGCAAGCCCGGGGCGGTCAACGCGGCCATCCTGGCCGTTCAGATTCTCGCCACGGCCGATGCGGCACTCGCCAGGAAATTGGCGGAGTATAAAGAAGACCTCGCACGCGGCGTGGCGGAGAAATCCGCCAAGGTCAAGCAGGCTTTCCCCGCTTAGTCTTCCCGCAGAAGGCGTAGCCAATCCATAGCGAGCTGAAGTCGCGCCTCACTTTACGGTGAAATCCGAGGGCCGATGCAGTTTCTTGTAGAGCTCCCGGCGGCCGACCTTGTCTTCATCCTGGATGCGGTGCGCGGCGGCGAGGACCGCTTCGGCCTTGGCGCGCGGCACGACCACCACTCCCTGCGCGTCGCCCACGATGATATCGCCCGGCATCACCAGCACCCCGCCGACGTTCACCGGGTTATTGTAGGACTCAATTTCAATGCGCCCCGGATCGATGCCGTTGGTTGGACCGCGCTGATAGAGCGGGATGCGTTCGAGGATCATCTCGTCGAGGTCTCGGCAGCCACCGTCGGTCACGATGCCGCGCATCCCGCGCGTGAACCAGCCCAGCGCGTTGTTCGAGCCGCAGAAACCCACGTCCCGGGTCCGCGAGGCGTCAATCACCAGCACCGTGTCGGGCTTGAGGTATTGCTCGAAATCACCGGGGATCTTCGTCTCGTACCAGTTTCCCTCCCACTTCCGGAATTCGTCGTGGGAAGGGAAATTCGGCGCGCGTTCCTGCGGCGGAACAAGGCGTAGCGTTACGGCCACGCCGTAGATGCGATGCGTAAAATCTTTCTCGTCGCGCCAGAGCGGCGCGATGCCGTGGTCCATCACCGTGACATCCTGCAAGCCCACGACATCCAGGCCGTCGATCACGTCCGAGACGCGAAGCTCCTGGAACTTCTTCACCAGGGCTTCGTTCTCCTGCTGGGAGTATTGTTTGACGGGCAGATACTGTTTGGAGAATGGCGGCTCCTCGGCCCCGGCCAAGCTGGCGGCGAACACCAAGATTACGAAGTAGCGCATCATGACCTCCTTCCGATCAGCAGCATCGCGACGGGCGCGAGTATTTGCGCTGCAATTGCGACACATAGAATTCTGCGGGCGTGAGCGGCGTCCCGCCCTGTCCGCGAATGTGCTCGGCGTAGCGATCATACGCCTTGTCGCCAAACACTTCGCGCGCGATTTCCCAGATCCTCTCGAGAATCGTTTGTAACCACGCCATTTTTCGCTCCTCAATCAGGCGACGTCTGCTGCTGTTCACTGTCCACTGTTCACTGCCTACTGCCTTTACGCTTCCGCCGGCAGTTTCGACATCACCACCGGCGCCTCATTCAGCACCGGCTGCTTCCGCCCGCAGAGATAGAGCCACCAATGCCGGCTGGACTCGATCAGAATCAACAGCACCAGGCTCGCGAAGACCGCGGTGACCACGGCGTCGAGCCGATCGTTGAACATCAGGCGCTCGGTGAGCGCAACCTTGTCAGCGGCGACCGCCCCCGAGGCCAGTTGCTCCGCGAGCGACCGTGCGTGCGCCAGGAAGCCGATTCGCGGGTCGGGATGGAAGATCTTCTGCGCGCTTGCCGTCATGGTGACCGCGGCGAGCCACCCGAGCGGCAGGAGCGTCACCCACATGTAACGCGCCTTGCCCATCTTGATCAGAATGGTCGTGACCACACACAGCGCGATGGTGGCCAGGAGTTGGTTGGCAATCCCGAACAGCGGCCATAGACTGTTGATTCCGCCCAGCGGGTCGACGACCCCTTGATAGAGGAAATATCCCCACGCGCCGACGACGAGCGAACTGGTGAGAATGATGCTCGGGTACCAGCCGGTTCGGCCCAGCGGCTTCCAGAAATGTCCGAGCAGGTCCTGAAGCATGAAGCGCCCGACGCGCGTGCCGGCATCGAGCACGGTCAGGATGAACAGCGCCTCAAACATAATGGCGAAGTGATACCAGATGGCCATCAGCTCCGAGCCGCCCAACACGTTTGAGAAGATGTGCGCCATGCCCACGGCGAGCGACGGCGCGCCGCCCGTGCGATTGAACAGTGTCGCCTCGCCGATCTTCGTCGCGAGTTCGGCCATCTCCTGTTGCGCGACCGGGAAACCCCAGGAGGAGATCGTCGCGACGGCGTGGGCCGGCAAAGTGCCCACGATCCCCGCAGGACTGTTGATGGCGAAATAGACTCCGGGCTGGAGGACGGTCGCCGCCACCATTGCCATGATGCCCACAAACGATTCGAGCAGCATGCTCCCGTAGCCCACCATGCGCGCGTGACTCTCGCGCGTCAGGAGCTTGGGTGTCGTCCCGGAGGCGATGAGGGAATGGAAACCGCTGATGGCGCCGCAGGCGATGGTGATGAAGCAGAAGGGAAATATCTTCCCCGCGAAGATCGGTCCCGTTCCATCGACAAAGCGCGTGAACGGCGGTAGAAGCATGGTCGGCCGCACCGCCAGGATGCCGAGCGCCAGCGCCAGTACCACGCCGAGCTTCACGAAAGTGCTCAAATAATCGCGTGGCGCAAGCAGCAACCAGACGGGTAATACTGAGGCGGCAAATCCGTAACCGATGATCATCCAGGCGAGCGCGGGGCTGCCATAGGTGAAGTAAGGCGCAAGGAAAGATTCCGCGACGTACCGCCCGCCGAGCACCGCCGCGAAAACCAGCACAAAGCCGATGAGTGAGGTTTCGAGCACTTTGCCCGGACGCAGCCAGCGCAGATAGACACCCATCAGCAGAGCGATGGGAATCGTCATGGCGATGGTGAACAATCCCCAGGGGCTCTGCTTGAGGGCGTTGACGACCACCAGCCCGACCACCGCAATCAGAATGATGACGATGAAGAGCACGCCGAACAGCGCCGTATAGCCCCCCAGCGCGCTGATTTCGTCCTTGGCCATCTGGCCGAGGGATTTGCCGTCGCGCCGGAGCGAGCAGAAGAGCGTGATGAAATCCTGCACCGCGCCGCCCAGCACCCCGCCAATCACGATCCAGAGCGTTCCCGGCAGGTACCCGAATTGCGCCGCGAGAATCGGGCCGACCAGAGGCCCAGGCCCGGCAATCGCGGCGAAGTGATGACCGAACACCACCCACTTGTTGGTGGGAAGAAAATCACGGCCATCTTCGAGTCGTTCGGCGGGCGTGGCGCGATGATCGTTCAGTTCGAGAATGCGATAGGCAATGAATCGGCTGTAGAAGCGATAACCCAGCAGGTAGATGCAGCCGGCGGCGGCGACCAGCCAGACGGCGTTGAGCGGCTCTCCACGCGACGCCGCAATCATCCCAAGACCCAGCGCCCCGGTGATCGCGATCCCAGCCCAGATTAGTTTCTTAAGGTAACGCATGGGAATCCCCATGGTTGTTCAACCCATACTGCGAAAACGGCGGACCCTGCGCGCCGAAATATATCACGGGAGGGCGCTCCATTCGCGGCCATTCCTCAACCGGCCGGGCCTCCGGAGTTCTGGTACAATCCCCGCCGCCACTGCTCCGGATGTGGTGGAGGCCCAAATTGCGATTCGGTCGCGACGTTTGCCTGGTCGTGTGCCTTGCGAGCAGTTCACTCCTTGCTGCCGACGATGTCTATGAGATTAAGCCCGTCGCCGAAGACGTCTACGCGGCGATTGCCCGGCCGCATCGTCCGGAAAACGCCAACTCCGCTATCGTCATTCTGGAGGACGGCGTGCTGGTCGTCGATGCGGCGTCGACGCCCTCTTCGGCACGGGCCCTGATCGAACAGATTCGCAGGCTCACGTCGAAGCCTGTTCAGTATCTTGTCAACACGCATTTTCATTGGGACCACTACTGGGGAAACGCCGCCTTCATCGAAGCATTTCCCGGGGTCCAAATCATCGCTTCGGAAAACACGCGCCAGGACATGCAGCGCATGGGTCTGGGATCGCTTTGGGTCGCGCGGCTGACGAAGGTCGAACTGCCGGAAGCTTTCGAGCAGTGGAAGGCTCAACTCGCCAGGGAGACTGATCTCCAGCGCATGCGGCTGTTGCGCGATCGCATGGAACAATGGAGTAAAGCAGACGAAGAACTGAAGAAGATGCCGCTGGCACTTCCAACCATGACTTTCGAGGGGCGGATGGTTTTGCATTCGGCGACGCAACCAGTCGAAATTCTGGACCTTGGCCGCGGCCACACGAGTGGTGATGTCGAGGTTTACCTTTCGAAGAGTAAGGTCATCATGGCCGGCGACCTGATTGCCGGCGACACGCCCTTTATCGCCGACGTAAGTCCGTATGAGTGGATGCACACGCTCGATGCCATCGAGCAACTCGACTTTGATACCGTCATCCCCGGCCACGGTGATGTGATGCGCGGCAGGAACGGGCTGCGGCTTTGGCGCGATTATTTTCACGAGCTGATGGCGCAAGCAGAAACGGCATACTCCGAGGGGCTGCCAATCGACGACGCGGTCAAGCGCGTAAGCGCGCGCCTGATGGAAAGATTCAAAGACCGCTTTCCGCCCGAATTCCCGCAAGCTCTGCCAGGCAACGTCCGGGCAGCATACCGGTTTCTGAGCGGGGTGCAGGATTGAGGAAGATTTATGAGTTCTGAATTGTGAATTCTGAAAGGTGAAGAGCCTCTCCGCAGAATTCAGAATCGACAATTCATAACCGCGGCGGCCTTTGATAGAATGCGCTTCCACTCGAGGCAGGGCCTGCTGCAAAAAGTTAGAGGAGGGTTGTCATGACGCGCCCGCGACTGTTGCTCATCCTTTTGCTGCTTGCGCCGCCGACCCTTCCGGCGGCGGAGCAACTATTCGATTTGAAGCCGGTCGTGCCGGGCGTCTGGGCGGCGATTGCCAAGCCACAGTACAAAGTGAACTGCAACGCCGCGGTGATTGACCTCGGAGACAGCGTGCTGGTGGTGGACACGCATTCGATACCCTCGGCGGCGCGCGCGCTGATTGAGCAAATCAAGTCCGTCACCAGCAATCCCGTCAAATACGTCGTCGACACTCATTTCCACTGGGATCACTACCAGGGCAACCAGGCCTACCCGGCTTCGTGGCCGCAGGGCGTCGAAATTATTTCCTCGGAGGTGACGCGAGAGAGCATTGAGCATCGCGGCATCCCGCGCGTCAAACACGAAATCCGCGCCCTGCCCAAAGAGATCGAAAAGCTGAAGGCGGACCTCGCCAAGGCGACCGACGCCAAAGCGAAAGCGGAAATCCAGGAGAACCTGCAACAAGCGGAGAACTATCTCGCCGAATTGACGACCAAACCGATGATTCTTCCTTCGATGACGTTCGACCGGACGCTGTTCCTTCATCATCGGACACGCGATGTGTTGATTTTCTGGCTGGGGAAGGCGCACACCGACGGCGACATTTTCGTCTATCTTCCCAAGGAGAAATTCCTCGCCACCGGCGACGCGTTGCACGCCTGGACCCCTTTCATGGGCGACAGCTATCCCTACGATTGGATCAAGACCCTGGAAGCCGCGGAGAAACTTGACTTCGATTACGCCCTGGGTGGCCACGGGGATGTGATGAGAGGGAAAGGCCAGTTCCAGATGTGGGAGCAATACTTCCGCGACCTGCTTTCCGAAACCGGTTCCGCGTACGCCGAGGGGGCTTCGATGACGGAGACCGTCAAAAGGGTTTCAGGCGTGCTCGTGCCCAAGTATTCCTCCAACATGCCCGCGACCTTCCCGCAGGATGTTGTGGGCAACATCCAGAAAGCCTATCGAGTCGTCAGCGGCTCGACGGAGTAGCATCCGCCGCTTAGCGCCGTCTCTCTTGCCGCGACTCAGGCCGTGCACCCACTCCGGCGGGCGCGGATAGCCCATCAAAACTACTTGAAAGCTGAGCCGATGGCCGCTAGTCTAGGGCACGGCGGAATATTCCTGCCCGAGCGTTCCGGTAGTGAAATCAGGGGGATGAAGGTGGCCAAATTCAAAGGGGTCGTAATCCGAGGGGTCCGATTCCGGCATGCTGAAGTGGACTGGGAAGATGCCTTCAGTTCTTCGCGCGAAAAGCTGCCGGACTTTGACCTGATGCGCCAGCGCGGCCAGTACATCGGCAAGAAGGTGACAACGGTTGGCCTCGTGGCGCGTATCGGCCACTACCTGCTGGTTATCCAGGAACGGGACGAAGAGCAGGAGGAGTTTGACTACACCGTCATCCCACTGCGGGCTAGAACCGAAGTTCGCTACACATAACACGCCGGGGTTGCCACGCCTGCCCGTCAAACCTCCTTGGGCGGATTCTCTACCCGCCACGGCATCAAGTGACCCGCAAGACCAGGCACGTAATGTCATCGTGCTGGCGTGTCGCGCCGACGAAGGTTTGCACGCTGACCATGATCCTCTTCAATGTTGTCTGGGCGCTTTCGGGAGGGGCATTCTTCACAACCTCTAACAGGCGGGGCTCTCCGTAATCCTGGTCGGCGGCATTGAAGGCTTCAATCACTCCATCCGTAAACGCCACGAGCAGATCGCCCGGAGCGAGCGTCGCCGTCCCATACTCGAAGCGAGTCCCAGCGTCGATTCCCAGCGGCAGGTTGCCGGCTTCGAGGCGCTCGATTGCGCCGGAGGCGCGGCGCAGGATGGGGGCGTTGTGCCCGGCGCCGATATACTCCATCTGCCGCGTCGCGGGGTCGATCTCGGCGAAGAAAGCCGTGGTGAATCGCCGCCCTCCGAGGCTGTGCGCGCAGGCATAGCGATTCATTCCGCCCACCAGATCGAGCAGCGGAGTGCGCGCCGTCGCCAGGGCGCGAAGGCTGGCCTGAAAGGTTGCCATCAGCAAGGCCGCGGGAACGCTCTTGCCTGCCACGTCGCCGACCACTACGAGCAGGCGGCTGGTTGACTGGTCCTCGCTGGCGATCTCTCGCATGAAGGCGTCGTAGTAATCCCCGCCCACGGTATTCGCCGGGCGCGTGGCGAAGGCGATATCCACACCGGGGACCTGCGGCGGGACCTCCGGAACCAGCCAGCGCTGAATCTCGCGCGCGATCTCGAGATCGCGTTTCATGGTCACGCGGTCGGCGAGTTCGAGCGCCAGGAGAAAAACCAGCCCGCCCAGTGCCAGAAGGACAAAGGAGAAGTTGTCGGGAAACCCGATCGTCGCCCCGCCTTTTTCCTGCACGTTGACGCGGGCTGACATCAGCGCCAGAATCCCGAAGAAGAGCGCGAGAAGCAGGAAAACGCGGCGCGCGGGAGAGAGCTTCAGGATCATTGCCCAGAAGAGCGCCTTGGTGGTTTTGAGGAAGCGCCGCCCGCGCGTTTCGCGGCTCAGGGCTTCCCAATCGACTTCCCGCTCGTAGAGGGCGTAGCTGGCCCGCGCCTCGGCGACGAACTGTGTCCAGAGGACCTGGATCTCGATCCCGTCGGTCACCCGCTGCCAGAATTCCTGGATCTTCCCGCCGAAGCCGGAGAGAGAATCCCCGACATCTTCCATGCGGCGTTCGAAATCGCTGGGCCGGGTGGGCGGCATGATGGTGGATTATAAAGCGAACTGCGGTGTGTTGCCCATCCAATGACGGAAGAAGAGGCGGACCATCATGGGTGAAACGCGATTTCCGTCTCTTCTGACTGAATGCCAATCACACGAAGTCGCGGCCGATCAGCCGCTCGATGCGTTTGCGGATGGGCGGGTGCGTGGAAAAGAGGCTGGAGAATACTTCGCCCGCGGTCAGAGGCTGGATGATGAACATGTGGGCCATCGAGGGCGAGGCCTGCAGTGGGATGCGTTTTGCGTACTTGTCGATCTTGTCGAGCGCTCGAGCCAGGCCCTGCGGGTTGCCGGTGATTTCGGCGCCCGTCCGGTCGGCTTCGTATTCGCGCGAGCGCGAGATGGCGAGCTGGATCAGCATCGCGGCGAGCGGGGCCACGATCATCATGGCGAGCGCTGATAATGCCCCGCCGCGGCGATCATCGGAGCGCCCGCCGCCGAAGCCGAACATTTCCGCGTAGAAGACCAGGCGCGCCACCAGAGTGATGGCGCCCGCGACGGTCGCGGCGACGGCGCTGATCAGGATGTCGCGGTTCTTCACGTGGCCCAGTTCGTGCGCCAAGACGCCTTCGATCTCATCGTCCGTGCAGATATCCAGAATCCCGCGCGTCACCGCCACCGACGCGTGGGTGGGATTGCGACCGGTGGCAAAAGCGTTGGGCGAGTCGGTTGGGATGAAGTAAATCTTCGGGACGGGGATATTGGCTTTAGCGGCGAGGCGCCCCACGATCTCGTAAAGGCGGGGAGCTTGCTCGCGCGAGACGGGTTGCGCGCCGCTCATCGCGATCGCGAGTTTGTCCGAGAAGAAGTAGCTCCCCAGGTTCATGACGGCGGCCAACACCAGCGCGAACATGAGGCCTTGCTGTCCACCCCAAAGCTCTCCGATGACTAGCAGCAGACCGGTCAGACCTGCCAGCAGGATCGTTGTCTTGAAGTTATTCCACATAATCTTCAGCTCCCATGGGCTCTCGCCTACCTCTTCTATTGTATTAGATGCAGGGAAAATCGCCAGCGTTTGTCCCCCGGACTGAACCCTTCCACGCGCTGGTGGAATCGGTTCATAATGAGCGACTGACGCGGATCAAGAGGGGGTGCTCCATGGTCTTCGCGCGGCGAGTTTTGCAGGTGGCGGGAATTTACGGTTTGATCGTAATCGTTCCGATGTTCTTTATGGAAACCCAAATCGGGCGCGATTACCCGCCCGCCATCACTCACCCGGAATACTTCTACGGATTTCTGTGCGTGACCCTCGCCTGGCAAGTCCTCTACCTGTTCATGGCCCGGGACCCGACTCGCTATCGGCTCCTCTTGATCCCTTCCATTCTGGAGAAGGTCGGCTTCCCGATTGCCGCAGTGATTCTGCTGGTCCAGCAGCGCATCCCTCTCGTCACGTTTGGGTTCTCGATGGTGGATCTGATCCTCGCTACGCTCTTCGTCATCTCCTATCGCAGGCTCGCCGCGCCACCGGCGTAGCGAGTCCTGCTTCAGACGGTGGGCTCGCCGTGGACTTCCACCTCTTCCGGTTCGACGCCCAGCGGCTCGAGCTCGGGCAGCCTGCCAGTCCAGTTTGCCCAGCCCCAGAAAATGGCCGTCGTCGAACTCAGGATTCCAGCCACGAAGCCAATGTCCCTCGGCCCGTGATATTGCGACGCCACACCCGCCAGCGCCATCGAGAACATCATCGTTGACCAGACCAGCGATTCCGCGGTGGCGAAGACTCTGCCGCGGAATTCGTCCGGGACGTGGCGGAGGAGTTGCGAAACGTTCAAGACGGAACTGACCGCCACGCCCGCCCGCGAAAGCGCGATGAAGAACAATGCCGCCCAGAAATGCCGCATCTGGCTGAACAGGACGTAAGCACCGCCGTGGATGACGTAGCAGATTGAAATCGTTCGCTTGTAGTTGTTGAAGCTGATGCGCTTTCCAAGGTAATGCCCCACCGTGCCACCTACGAGCAGGCCGACTCCGGCGAAGCTCCAGATGATTCCGATGCCGGCTGGGCCGCGATTGAAGACCTGCTCGCCAAAGAGCGTGAAGAGAATCTGCGCCGCGCCGCCGCCCGAGGCCCATCCGACCCCCACCAGGGCAATGCCCAGAATGAGCGGCGATGACTTCATATACGCCAGGCCTTCTTTGTATTCGTGCCACGGGCGGACAACGGCGTTCTCCGTCAGCTCACGGCGCCTGGGCCGGAAACTGCCTTCCACGCGAAGCTGCGAAACGCACCAGGCGGAAACGAGGAAGGAAAGGGAATTGATGACGAAGGCCCATTGGTAACCGAGGCTGGCGGCGCTGAATCCGGCCGCCATCGTGCCGATGGTAATGGTTGTCCACTGCGTGGTCTGCGTCAGCGAATTGGCGGTGTGCAATTCCTCCTTGCTCGTGATGGTCGGAAGGATGGAAGTCCGGCCGCTGGTGAAGAAGGGCGAAGCAAACATCAGCAGCCCGCTCAGAACGTAAAGGAGCCAGGCTCGGGGGTAGTACACCGTGGCAACGAAACCTAACGCCACGACCGCCCGGATCAGATCGCTCGCGATCATGATGCGCTTGCGGTCGAAGCGGTCGAGCACCACGCCCGCCAGCGGCCCCGCCATCACCGCCGGAATCGCGCGCGAGAGCATCACCCCGCTGACCACCAGCCCTGAGCCCGTCGTTTCCATCGCCAGGCTGAACACCGCGATGTTGTTAAAGTGATCGCCAATCTCGCTCACCACCTGCCCCGCCCAGGTGTAGCGATAATTGCGGTTTCGGCGAAGAAGGTTGGGGAAGTCTTTCATGTCTCAGGTTCCGTCGCGGGGAACTCCTTTGTGTCCGCGGCAGACAGCCGAACATCTTAACCCGAACGATGGGAATGAGACTCCCATACTCCAGCCGCAAGTCAAGAGAGACTTACGTCAAGCGGAATTGGCAAATTGATGCGGCTTGTTGCGCGGCGCAGGCATGATGTTTGAGACGACTGCAGTTCAGCGCGCGGCTTTAGCTGCGGCGCGCTCGAAGGTCATCCTGCCTTTCTTCAGATCACCGTCCACGGTGAGCGTGTCGCCGGGGAGCACGTCGCCGTCGAGAAGCTTCATCGCGAGCGGGTCCTGGATCAGGCGCTGGATGGCGCGCTTGAGTGGCCGGGCGCCAAACTGCGGGTCGTAGCCCTCGCGGAACAGCAGCTCGCGCGCCTTGTCGGTCAATTCGATCTGAATCTTCCGCTCGGCAAGCAGCCGGCGCAAGTGTTCGAGTTGGATTTCAATGATCTTCTCGATTTGCTCCTCGCCCAGCGCGTTGAAGACCACGACCTCGTCCACGCGGTTCAAGAACTCGGGGCGGAAGTGCGCGAGCAGCGTTTCGTGGATGCGCTTCTTCAACTCGTCGGAGAGACCTGCTGTAGCGGCGCTGTCCCCAGTGCCGTCGTTTGTCTTGGACCGCGGCGGTGAGGACGCCGCCGGTACAGAACGCCCGTTCATCGCCTCATGGATCAGGCTGCTGGCGATGTTTGAGGTCATGATGATGACCGCATTCTTGAAGTCCACGGTGCGGCCCTTGCCGTCGGTCAGGCGGCCCTCGTCGAGGATTTGGAGGAAGATGTTGAAGACGTCCGGGTGCGCCTTCTCGATCTCGTCGAAGAGCAGCACGGAATATGGCCGGCGGCGTACCTGCTCGGTGAGCTGCCCGCCTTCTTCGTAGCCGATATACCCCGGCGGCGCGCCGATCAGTCGCGCGACGGCGTGCTTTTCCATGTACTCGGACATGTCGATGCGGACCATGGCGCGCTCGTCGTCAAAGAGGAACTCCGCCAGCGCGCGGGCTAATTCGGTCTTTCCAACGCCTGTCGGTCCCAGGAAAACGAACGAGCCGATGGGCCGCTTCGGGTCCGACAGACCGGCCCGGCTGCGACGCACGGCGTTGGCGACCAATTGCAGCGCTTCGTCCTGGCCGACGACGCGCAGACGCAGGCGGTCTTCCATTTTGACCAGCTTGGCCATCTCGCCTTCAAGCATCTTGGAGACGGGGATGCCTGTCCACTTGGCGACGATCTTGGCGACGTCTTCTTCGTCCACCTCTTCCTTGAGCATCCGGCCCGAGGAGCCTTGCTTTTCGAGTTCGGCGTTGGCCGCGGCGAGACGCTTTTCAAGCGCTACGAGCTTGCCGTAATGAATCTCGGCCGCCTTGTTCAGGTCGCCCTCGCGGGTAGCGCGCTGCTCCTCGATTTTCAACTGCTCGATTTCTTCTTTCAGGCCGCGAATGCGCGCGATGGCTTCCTTTTCCGCTTTCCAGCGCAGCTTGAGTTTGCCGGACTCCTCGCGCAACTCCGCGAGCTCCCGCTCGAGAGCATCGAGGCGTTCTTTTGACGCCGCGTCATCCTCTTTGCGGAGCGCCTGGCGTTCGATCTCGAGCTGGACAATGCGGCGCTCGATTTGATCGATCTCGGAAGGCATCGAATCGATCTCGATGCGCAGGCTGGACGCCGCCTCGTCGATCAGGTCGATGGCTTTGTCGGGCAGGAACCGATCGGAAATATAGCGGTTCGAAAGCACCGCGGCGGCGACAATCGCCGAGTCCTTGATGCGCACACCGTGGTGGACTTCGTAGCGTTCCTTCAGGCCGCGCAGGATGGCAATGGTGTCTTCGACCGTCGGCTGGCCCACGAGGACAGGCTGAAAACGGCGCTCGAGCGCCGCGTCTTTCTCGACATGCTTTTTGTATTCATTGAGCGTGGTCGCGCCGATGCAGCGCAACTCGCCGCGTGCCAGCGCGGGCTTGAGCATGTTCGAGGCGTCGATGGCGCCCTCGGCCGCCCCCGCACCCACCAACGTGTGCAGCTCATCAATGAAAAGGATGATCTGGCCGCTCGACTCCTCGATCTCCTTGAGCACGGCTTTCAGACGGTCTTCGAATTCACCGCGGTACTTGGAGCCGGCCACCATGGCGCCCAGATCGAGCGCCACGATGCGCTTCGACTTCAAGCCTTCTGGCACGTCCCCGGCAACAATGCGCTGCGCGATGCCCTCGACAATCGCCGTCTTGCCCACCCCCGGCTCGCCGATCAGCACGGGGTTGTTTTTGGTACGCCGTGAGAGTACCTGAATGACGCGGCGGACTTCGTCGTCCCGCCCGATCACCGGGTCAAGTTTCCCGCGGCGGGCAAGTTCTGTGAGATCGCGTGCATAGCGTTCGAGGGCCTGGTACTTTGCCTCGGGATTCTGATCGGTGACGCGCTGCGTGCCGCGCACCGCCACCAGGGCTTTGAGGATCGCGTCGTGCGTCACGCCGAGCCGCTTCAGAATCCGCCCGGCGCCGTCGGTCGTCTTCTTGGATAGAGCCAGGAGCAGGTGTTCGGTCGAAACAAACTCGTCTTTGAATTGCTCGGTCTCCTTGAAAGCTTGATCGAAGACTTCCTTGAGCGCCGGCGAAAGATAGTGGTCCGACGTCCCGCCCACCTTGGGTAGCGCCTCGATGGCGCGCTCGGCTTCTTGCGCGACCGTCGCTGCCTGCGCACCGAGCTTTTGCAGTATGGCCGGAACGATTCCTTCCGGCTGCTCGACCAGCGCCAGGAGCAGATGCACCGGCTCCATTTGTTGATTGCCGAAACGCGAGGCAATGTCCTGCGTCCCTTGCAGGGCTTCCTGCGCCTTCACCGTGAACTTGTCGAATCGTGTCGCCATGTTGCACTCGAAATTCGAAATTTGAGAATCGAAACTTGATTCCCTGCTTCGTCAGGGGCGAATTCCGTCGCGCCCCTCACTGCGCTGCTAGCTTCAACGTCTTGGATTCAAAAAACAACCGCGCCGGATCACGCTTGTGCTTGACCACGGCGCGGTCTGGCTACGGCTGGCGCAGTCGGTCGGAGCAAAAGTCAGCGCCGCGCCAAGGATTTAGTTCTTACTGACGTCGATCTTGATGGTCTTTGGCTTCGCTTCCTCCCGCTTGGGCAGGGTGAGTGTCAGCAATCCGTCCTTGTACTCTGCCTTTACTTTCTCCGAGTTGATGGAGTTGGGCAGGGAGAAGCTGCGCGCGAAAGAACCGTAGGAACGCTCGATCCGATGATAGTTCTCGTCCTTGACTTCCTTCTCGAATCGGCGCTCGCCCTTCAGGTATAACGTGCTGTCCTCGACCTTCACTTCCACGTCTTTGGGATCCACCCCAGGCAACTCGGCCCTCAGGACGATGTCGTTCTCAGTTTCGTAAATATCCACGGGGGGCGCCCAAGTGCGGGTCGACAACTCGCTGTCGCCAAAGAATGGCGTGAACGCCTCTTTGAACAGGCGGTCAAACTCCCGCTGTGTGGTCATTAGGTCCCGGAAAGGTTCCCATCTTACGATCGCCATGGTCTGTCTCCTCCTTAATTTGACTTTCCCTATCTCTTATTAGATTCACATCATAAAATATGAGTGCATTGCTGTCAAGAATTATTTATCAATTGTTTTCAAAGACTTATACAGATACGAGCACGAATCTTATCCATTTCTTATTCAAAGCGACGGTGCTATGAGCGAATAGTCGCTCTCGAAATGTGAATCCGGTGGCCTGCCTCTGATGGCAACCTACCAATGATTCCATTCCCGGTTTCGCTCGAAGCAGAGTATAATCAGCGTCGCTCGAAGGGCTGCATTACTCTAGTTCAACTTAGGAGGTGACACAGTGCCGAAATCCCTCAAGGCGGCTGCGGGACTGCTGGCAACGACTCTAGTCCCGATGCTGGCCAACGCCGCGGAGTTGAAGGTTGGTGACCGGGCGCCCGATTTCGCGCTGCCCGACCAGGGCGGCCGAGTGGTCAAACTGTCCGATTTCAGGGGAAAGAAGAATGTCGTTCTGGCGTTTTACGTTCTCGCCTTTACGGGGGGTTGAACGAAGGAGCTCAAGGCGTATCAGGCTGATATCGCCAAGTTCGAGCAGACAGGGACGCAGGTGTTGGGCATCAGCGTGGACAGCTCTCCCGCCAACAAGGTCTTTGCACAACAGGAAGGCCTCACGTTCCCACTATTGAGCGACTTTCAAAGAATCGTCTCCAAAGACTATGGGATTTTGAACGAAAAGTACGGGTTCGCCAACCGGACGACGTTCGTGGTGGACAAGCAGGGAATCATCCAGCACATCGAGAAGGACGCCGAGGCGCTCGACCCCAGCGGCGCGCATGCCGCGTGTAGCCTGCTGGAGCACAAGAAGCAGTAGGCAGTCGGCAGTAGGCAGTAAGCAAAAGACAGGGTATTTTCGCAGGGGCGGCTGTCGTGGCCGCCCTTGGCGTTTCTTTCCGATGCGTGTCACAGATCAGATCGGTTTTCTCATTGGGACGGTGCTAACATTCGGCGCCATGGCTCAGGGTTCTCTCAGAGTAGGTGACGCCGCGCCGGACTTCTCGCTCGCCGATCAAACGGGCGCGACGATTCGCCTCTCCGACTTTCGCGGCAAGAAGAGCGTTGTGCTGGCTTTTTACGTCAAGGCCTTCACCAGCGGTTGAACGCGCGAGCTCAAGGCGTATCAGGCTGATATCGCCAAGTTCGAAGCGGCCGGAGCGCAGGTGATCGGCATCAGCGTGGACAGTCGAGAAAGGAACAAGAAATTCGCCGCATCTCTCGGCGTCACCTTTCCCATCCTCAGCGACGAAGACAAATCCGTCTCCCGCCGGTACGATGTTCTCATTCCTCTCATCCGCCTTGCCAACCGCTACACCTTCGTGATCGACAAGCAAGGCGTGATTCGCCAGATCATCAAAGGCAGCGAAGCCATCGACCCCAGCGGGGCACACCAGGCATGCGCAGTTCTAGGTAAGCAGTAGGCAGAAAGCAGAAGCCAGTAGGCAGGAGGGGATTTCCCGAGGGCGTATTCCGACGTATGTCTTTGCCGCCCATCTTGTGACTTCAGCTTTCTCCAACGCTGCCTCCTGTGGAGGATAACAACTCCGATTAAGCCAGAGACGATCGTGGCAGCAACGCCAATTTTTGCGGCCAGCGTCTCTGCTCGCCCATAGGGCACGCCCAAGATGAGGCGTGCGACCAACCAAACAAGGCCACCAACCACCCAGCCAATAACGATGATGGTGGTTGATGTGAACCAACCCTCGATTTTGTGTCTCCGTACCAACGCAGCGCGTCTCCGCAGTTGCTGCTCGCGGTTTCGAGATACTTCCTGTGGTGGGCGGAACTTTTTCTGTCTTGGGCGGGACTAATTCTTCTGGGTTTGACTGATGCCGCGTCGATTCAACTCCTCCTCAAGTTCCAGTCTTGCCTCCGGCAGCAGTGAATCTGGAGTTTGAGCAAGCGATGCGAGCTCTTCGTCGCTCAGCGCCCTATAGCTTCGTCGGAATCGCTCCGAGTCGTGATCGATCACCGCGATTTCCCTGCGTACTGCGTACTGCCGACTGCCTACTTCTGCCCTGGCGCGGCGGCCAGGCGCTTCAGGACTTCGCCCAGTTTTCGATTCTCCTCGCCGTAGCCGGCGAAATCGCCTTGGCGCAAGAGCTGCTGGGCTCGCTCGAAGTGCTGGTTGGCCTCGCGGATCAGGGACTGGACATCGGAGGCAGTGGTGGCGCTAGCGCCGGGTGGGGGTGTTGTGCCCGAGGTTGTGCCGGAAGCGGCCGCCGAAGCGCCACTGCCGAAGATGCGATTCAGGGCGGCTTCCAGGCTCGTTTCCATCACGATGTGGTCGGAGTAAGCGACGATGACGCGAGTGAGTTGCGGCAACCCTCCGCCGGCTGTAGCGGCGAGATAGAGCGGTTGGACATACAGAATGGCATTCATCACGGGAATCACGAGCAGCGTCCCGCGAATCACATTCGATCCCCGCTGGTCCCAAAGGCTGATTTGCTGAGAGATGGTGGGATCCTGATTGATCCGCGATTCGATCTGTTGCGGACCGTAGACGAGCTTCTGCTTGGGAAAAGCGAAGACGAGGACTCTGCCGTAGTTGGGCCCGTCGCAGCGCGCCGCCATCCAGGCAATCATGTTGTCCTTGCGCGCGGGGGCGAAGGGCACCATGAGAATGAACTCCTCGCTCGAGCCCACGCCCGCGAGTTTCATGATGGTGTAATAGGGAGTCATCGCCCCGGGCCCGCCGGAAGCGCCCCGCGCTGCGCGGTCCACCCCTTGACTCACACCGGCGATATCCTCATCCTCCGCAAACGCGTTCGAGGAAGCCGACGCGCTCCGCACCGCGCTTTCCGCCACGCGCCATAAATCCTCCTTGTTGTAGAAGACGCGGGGGTCGGTCATGTGGAAGAGGGCGTACTTGCGCGCCTGCACGGAGAAGAAATCTTCGGGATAGCGGATGTGCGCGCGCAGGCCATTCGGCATGGCATCCAGCGGCTCGAAGACGCCAGGGAAGAGGCGGCTGTAGGCCTGGATAAGCGGGTCGCTCGGATCAGCAATGTAGAACTTCACCCGGCCGGTATAGGCGTTGACGGTGGCCTTGACGGAATTGCGGATGAAATTCCCCATGCCCGGCGTCGGGTCGGAATACGGGTACCATTCCGAAGTCGTGTAACCATCGAGCATCCAAACAAGCGACCCTTGGCCGGTAATCACCAGGTAAGGGTCACCGTCGTAGCGGAGGAACGGGGTGAGGCGGGCCGCGCGCTCCAGCACCCGGCGGTAGATCATCAGGCGGCTTTCGGCGGTGATGTCAGTCGAGAAGAGAAACTTCCACTCGCCGAAGCGCAATCCGAACAGGACCCGCCGCAGCATGCCTTCGATTGGGATCCCACCATCGCCCCGGTAAACGGTGTAGACGTTCTTGTCGCCGGCAGCATAATCGAGCTCTTGCGCGCGAGTGTTGACGAGGCAGTATTCGTTCCCCAGCTCTCCAAAGTAGATCTCCGGGCGTTCGATGCGGATGTTGGTGGTGGAAACGGGAGGAATATCCCGGATAAAAAGCTCCGGCAAGCCTTCGTCGGTGAACTCGTTCACAGGGCCGAGCGCCACGCCGTAGCCGTGGGTAAAGGCGAGGTGCTCGTTAATCCAGGTGCGGCTTTGCAGGCTGGCCGAGTTCAGTTCGCGCGGCGAGAGCGAAACCTGCCGATACACGCCGTTGATCCAGTAGCGGTCATTGTCCACGTTCCGGAAATCGTAATACGTCCGGATTTCCTGCAACTGCGCAAAAGTCGTGAGCAGCGGCCGGTGGTCCCAAAGGCGCACATTGCGGATGGTGGGTTGGTTGGCCTGGATGTCCTGCGCCTTGAGGTCCTCGACGGCGGGAAACTCGCGCTCCTCGAACCGGTCGAGCGCATAGGCTTTGCGGGTGAAGGCGATGGCGCGCGCGATGTAGGGCGCTTCTTTGTCAACCTCATTGGGCGTAACAATGAGGCGCTGGACCAGCTCAGGATAAACGCTGCCTCCGATGGTCGCCATCAGCAACGTTGCTGCCGCTCCGTAGAGTCCCGGGCGCAGGCTGCCGCGCACCGCGCCGTAGAGGAACAGCAGGGCGCTCAAGATCGTCAGCACCAGAACGATTCGCAAAACGGGCAGCGTGGCGTTCACGTCCGAGTAGCCTGCGCCGAAGATGAAACCGCGCCCTGAGAAGAGCAGCCCATACATCCCCAGCCGGACGCGGTAGGCCATCATGAGCATGAGCAGCGCGCCGAGCGTCATCAGGTGGGCGCGCGCGGCGGGGGCCAGGCGCGGCCCGCGGGGCGTTACCCAGACTCCTCCCTCCACGAAGTAGAGGAAAACGGAGCTGAGGAGGCAGCCGGCCAGGATGATGATGGCGAGGTAATACAGGAACCAGCGAAAGGGAAGTTGAAAGAGGTAGAAACCCAGATCGATCCCGAAGATGGGATCGGGCTGCCCGATCACCGAAGGCTGCGAGTTGAGCATGTATTCCTGCCAGTAAGTCATCGCCCAGTGACTCAGGATATAGCCCACGAGCAGGACGCCAATCCAGATCAGCCCGCTGAAGACCGAGCTGACGCGATCCAGCACGGGCATCTCAACGGTTTCGCCGTAAACACGGTAGGCGGAGCGGTGGGCAAGGGCGCGGGCGACGAGCAGGTTGGCACTGACAATCAGGATGAATCCGGTGCCGGCGATGCCGCTCAGCGTGATCTGGGCTTTGAGAATGTTGGTGAAGAGGATGCGGAAACCTTCCTGCTTGAACCACAGCCAGTCCACCAGCAGGTTGACGCCGCCGGTGAAGAGCGGGGCCACTACCAGGAGGAGGAGTAGAAGAGCCAGAAAATAGCGGGCACGGCGTTCTTGGGTCACGGTGATTCTCCGCGCCTATCTTCACACAGGTGCGCAGGTGAGTCAAAAACCAAGGCGAGATCTGCGGGATTCACGTGCGAATTAAAGTACCAGAGCTCTCCGGAAGAATCGCGCTCTCACGGATACGATGCCAGCGCCCGAACCTGCGCAGGCACCCCTTCGTTAGACCTGATGGTGTCACGGCGTGGGGGGTGTCGCCTGCCGAGCGCGGCGGAACGCCTGGAGGATAGCCTCAACCGAAACAATTCCCTGCAGGTTCCGCGAATCGGCACGATGGACAACTGGAATAAGGGGCCAGTCGCCGATCTGCCGCAGCGCCACTTGCAGCGGCTGGTCCGGATACACCCAGGGCAGGCGTTGGCCGGGGAGGATGCTGGACAGCGCGGATTCGCCTTTTCCCTCCTCAACCCGCCTCGCCAGTTCGGTGCGAGCGGTAGTCGTCCAAGTGCCATCGCCGACGCGCACCAGTAGAACCTCCAGATGAGCGGTCTCGAAGGCTCGGAGAGCCTCCGTTACCGTATGACCGGAGTCGAGGAGCGGCCCGCGGTAGGGAAGCATCGCGTCCTCAACCCGCAGGGTGGCCTCCTCGCGCTCTTCTTCCATGGAAGGGAGGTCCAGGCCGTCCTGGCGAGAGAGCAGGTCGAATAACGGCACGCGTTGATAGCGGCGCGAAATCAAGTAGGCGATCGTGTTGGAAATCATCACCGGCAGGATGATGGAATAATTCCCGCTCACCTCCAGAACCATAAACACCGAGGTGAAGGGCGCGCGGAGAAAACCGGCAAACAGGGTTCCCATGCCGACCAGCGCGAAGGCTCCCGCCGAACTGGCGACCCACGGGAAAAGACGGTGTTCTGCACCGCCGACAGCGGCACCCAGCATGGCGCCCACAAAGAGGGTTGGGGCAAACATGCCTCCCGGCGTGCCGCTCAGAAAAGAGAGACTGGTGGTGAGAATCTTGGCGAAGGCGAGGATCGCCAGCACCTGCCAGACGTATTGGTCGTGCATGGCCTGATCAATGAATCCGTACCCGGCTCCCATCACCTGCGGCAGCCAGATTCCGGTGACCCCTATCAGCAGGCCCGCCAGCGGGGGAAGAAAATACCGCCACCGGCGGGGGAGGCGGATCAGCCGCGGCCGCGCCCAGGAAATCAGTTTCACAAAGAGCAGCGACGCCAGCCCGCCTGCCACCCCCAGGGCCGAATAGGCCAGCAGTTCGGCAGGATGGGCGAGATGGTAGAGAGGGACCCGAAACAGCGGCGCTTCGCCCAGGAAGGCGCGCTCGACGACCACGCTGGAGACCGCCGAGAGCACGATGGCGCCCAGAACTCCGGCGCTCCACCGGCCGATCACTTCTTCAATGACGAAGAGCACCGCCGAGATGGGGGCATTGAAAGCTGCGGCCAATCCCGCCGCCGCTCCCACGGGAGCAATCAGCCGCAGTTTTTCACGCGCCAGCCGCAAGCGCCTTCCCAATTCTGAGGCGATGCCTGCTCCCATCTGCAAAGACGGGTCTTCCGGCCCCAGCGATTGTCCGCTCCCAATCGCCAGGGAACAGGTAAGGAATTTCCCGATGACCGTGCCGAATGGGATGTAGCCGTCGTAAACGTACATGGCGGACTTAGTTTGATTGACGCCGCTGCCGCGCACCCGCGGGAAGACCTTCACGGCCAGGAAAGCCACCACAAACCCCACGGCCACGGGAACGAGGACAATCCGCGGGCCCTTGGGGGTGAGCGCGGAGCCGAGAAGCTCCAGCCTCATCCAGTCGATGGCGACTCGGAACAGGACGACGGCCAGGCCCGAGTAGAGGCCAATCAGAACCGCAAGCAGGAGAAAAAACTGCTCTTCCCCCAGCCAGCGGGAAAATGAAGGGAGGGCCATTTGCGCACGAAGAGCCGCCAGGCGCGAGAGTGCCTTGCGGGAAGGGGCGGAACCAGCGTGGGACGGAGCGTTAGTCGTGGTTCCCTCCTTCCCGCTGGCGAGCCAGGAGCACGAGCGCACGGTCAATGTCTTTTCCTGCCCCGCAGGTTTCGGATGCCAGCCGTTCGATCTCCAGGGCGAGTTCGGCGACGTTCGCCTGAGTGTCGGGGTTGCGAGTTAGCTCGCGCGAGTTGACACTGGGGACAAACTCCATGGCGCGGGCATATTCGCGCTGCAATCTTGTCTCGGGTTCCTGGGTTTCGAGATTCTCACCGCGCTGCGCTGCGCACTCCTTCAACCTATCGAGCGCCTGCTGAAAAACGCGGATCGTGCGCGCGGCCCTTTCCCGCGCCGGGAGCTTATTCTGGAAGGGGTCCAGGGAGAGAATCAGCCGGCTGACTTGCAGCCGCTCGGTGTTCTTTTCGTCCAGAGGGCCAAGACGGGCGGCCCGTTCCAGGTAGAGGCGTGCCGCCGGATAGCGCCCCGCGCGGAAGGCCGCTTCCCCCGCCCCGCTCAGTCCCGCCGGGGAACGGCCATCGATGCGCAGCGCCTCTTCAAACTGCTGGAGGGCCCTCGAAGGGTCTTGGGCGCGGAGCATCAGCGCGCCAACCCGTTCATGCAAATCCGGATCGTTGGGAAGATCCGCCGCCATTTCGATGAGCGCGGCTTGCGCCTCGGCCAACAGCCGATGGCTCAGCAGAAACTCGCAGAATTCAAATCGGGCCTGCCTCCGTTGCAACGTGGGGTCCCGATCCCACACGGCAAAAATGGAGTTGTGATAGTAACGGGCGGCTTCCTGCACGCTGCCGCGGGCCGCCGCCAGACGGGCGAGTTCGAGATTAACGACTCCGTCGCCGGGCTGGCGCTCCCATAGCGTCACCAGGTGGGCGCGCGCTTCGTCGGGGCGGTGCGCGGCGATCAGGGCCTGGGCCAGACGCAAGCGGTACAAGGGATTGTCATGGGCGTAGGACATCGCGCTCCGCAAGTCGTCGATGGCGCTGCCTGAATCGCCTCGGGCGAGAGATTCCTCACCGCGATGGAACCAGTTCTCCGCCAATGCTTCTTCCCTGCGGTGGAAAAACTGCGCGACAAACCCCGTAACCACGAACAGAACGATCAGGCCCGCAAAACTCACAACGAGGACACCCTCCCGGCTGGGAAGTGGCAAACCCACGGGGGCTTTGCACACCGGACATGCGTCCACTCCGGGAGGAATTTCCCCGCCGCACCTCGGACACTTGGACACGGCGGCCGGAACTCCTGTCCTGTTGACTTCCTCGCCGGGCTCCGAATCCTGGTTGGATATCCCCGTCAATTCGATTTGCTCCCTTCTCCAAATTAGCATACTTCATGACGATGCCAGCGGGTCAGGATGGGTTCGGTGCAAAGATCATCGCGCCCAAGCCGAAGTTTTCGCGACGCCGCCGGCCCCGCGCATGGCGAACGACGCGAGCGGGCCTTCCGGGATCCGCGGTAACAATGGTCAGAGGGACCGCAAGAAGGCGAATTCACAACCCTCGGGGCGGGTGGCTTGAATTTGTCCGGGAGTTCCTTTAGCTTGGTAGGCTGATGCGGGGCGTGATTCTAACTACGATGCTGACGTGCGCGGCGCTGCTCGGGGCAGAGGCGACGACCCGCGCGCCGAAGTTTACCGCCGCCAACCAGCTTGTGCGCCCCGAGGGCTATCGCGAGTGGGTGTTCCTCAGTTCCGGTTTCGGCATGACCTATACCGACCCGGCCTCCCATGAGGCCCCGCGTTTTACCAACGTGTACATCAACCCCGAAGCTTATCGCGAGTTTATCTCGACCGGGAAGTTCCCTGACGGCACGGTGATGGTTCTGGAGATTCGGCGCTCGGAAAGCAAAGGATCCATCAATCAGGGCGGGCACTATCAGAACACCCTCGTGGGGATCGAAGCTTCGGTGAAGGATTCGAAACGCTTCGCGGAAAAGTGGGCCTACTTCAGCTTCATCGGCGACAAGGACGAAGCGCTGCCCCAAGCCGAAGCCTTTCCCAAGGAAGCCTGCTGGACCTGCCACAACCAGCATGGCGCGTCCGACAACGTCTTCACTCAGTTCTATCCTGCCCTGCGCGAGGCGCGCGGAGCGAAGTAGCGCGGCGAGACGTCATCGAAAACCAGAAGGGAATTCTGCGCCTCTTCTGTGCTCAGACCTTTCGCACGACGCAGACGCAACGCCATTCTGTCCTCCGTGTCATCTCTTTAGTGTGCGCCCTTGGGATGGGCCTTCATGAATTCCCATCCGGCGCGCATGGCGTCGAGGGCGTTCGTATTCCTCCCTGCGATGGCCGTGTACCAGCGCGGCTGGTGGTGTCCTGGCCACACGTGACCCACGCCCTCCAGAGTGATCAACTGGACTTCCGTCCCCGCGCGGCAGCTCGTCCACTCCGTTCTGTGAACGATACCTTCGGTCCAGTGCCGCACTTTTTCGCAGCCGTCATGCCGCCGCCACAGTTCGGTTGCTTCTGCGACCGGTAGTACCTTACCGCCTCGCCGAATGACTTCGCCGCCTTCGAAGGGGACGAACTTGTCCGCCAGTCCATGAATCGCCAGCACACTTGCCGGAGTGGAGCTCTCCCGTGGGGCGAAGGCCCTCGCGTCCGCGCCCACCGGGATGCTGCCCGCGACGGGTACGCCAGCGGCAAACACCTCGGACAATTCAGCCAGCAGGCGGTACGTGAAAATCCCGCCATTGGATATGCCGGTTACAAACACCCGGTCGCGCGCGATGGGGTATTCCACCTCGAGTCGTAACACCAGGTCGCGGATGAACCGGACGTCGTCCACATCTTTGACCCCGTTCAGCCGCTTGGCCCGCCGCCCGTCATTCCAGTGATGACTGACTCCCGCGGGATATACGACGATGAAGCGCTCGCTATCCGCGAGCGCGGAGTACCCGGTGCTCCGTTCCATGATCTCGGGTGAGCTGCCTCCGCCATGGAGCGCAACGACGAGTGGAACCTGCCCGCCCGTTTCCAGTCCTGGCGGGACGTGCAGCAGGTACCGTCGCTCGCGATTGCCGGAGCGAATGGACCGCTCTGTGGTCTGCGCAAAAGCGCGCGCCCAGACCGCAAGCACAAGCAAGCCGAGTAGGGGCGCGCTCGAATGCCGATAAACCGATTGGACCATGCTCATTTACTTGCTCACGACGGAAAGTTCAACCACCATGCTGTTCATCGTATCGGGATTGGTGAGGCTGGTGGCGGTGACGGTGAGGGTGATGCGGGTGCCGGCGCGGGGGTCGGCCGGGGCCGTGAGAGGGACGGCGCATTGGGCCGACGCGTTCTCGTCGATGGTGAGTTGCGCGGGCTGCGTTGGCAGGATGGCGCCAGTACTTGAGACCACCAGAATCCGGAATGTGTCGCTCGGGCCGTAGTTGTTCACCATGAATGTCAGCGGGGTCGTCGAGCCCGCCGCGACTTCGTCTGGGATGTCAGGAGCCTGAATCTGGACCGTCGTGGCGTGGAACTGCGTCAGGTACCGGCGCTCAAAGGGCAGCCCGTCTTCATCATGGCCGCTGATGGCAACGCGGAAAGGTTGTGGGGGCAGCGCTACGGTTCCCATATATTCGCGATCGTCGTCGCTTGAGGAACCGCTTTCCAGGTGAATCGGCTGGATCGTTTCGCCTGCCGGGGAAACCAGACGGAAATCTGCTGACTGCAACTTGCCGCTCATCGTCACACGCAGGAGTTGTGGGCGCCCGAGAAGCGGCTGGCCGGGAATTCGGAAGTATCCCTCATGGCCGGGGCGGCCACCGAGATACATGAAGCCCGCGGTCAGCAGATAGAGTTCGCTCTTGACCTCGACGCGCAGCCAGAATCGTCCCGTGCCGGAGAGCTCGATGCGCCACGCACCCTTTTCCGGCGAATCGACGGTGACGATGCGCCCGCAGGTCCATTCCGAAATCTCCACGCCGCTCCCCGCAACGATGGCCGAGCCGGAAGGCCGCTGGAGGCTCATCTTCGTTCCCGGCGCGTCGAAGGAAAGTGAGAACGTCACGCGCTGGACCGTCGAATCGATGGGCACGGTGTACGTACGCGTCTGTCCGCCCAGGTGCGCGGTGGCGTAGAGCAACGCGTCGGAGCTGCTTGAGGCGGTCGCGCGCATCAAGTGCCCGGCCGCGGCCATTTCCGAGGGCTGAAGGAACATCGGCATTCCGCCCGTTGCCTCCGCCGTGCGGATGTAGGTGGGATCGACGCGCCCGCAAGTCCCCGGCGTGAACGGCCGCGACTGCTGTTGTCCGTCCTGGGGGGCGGGATAACAGGGCACGGCTTGACCCACAGCCAGGCTGACAAGGACGAGTATCAGGCGACCGCGATTCATTTCATCTTTGCTGACTAAAGTCAGGTGCTACACTGCCCAGCCCTTGGCGCGCTCAGACTTATGTGCTTGTGGGTTCGCCCGATTCTTTGAGGATCACGGAAGCCTGTTTCCTCAGTTCGGGAAGATAGTGCTCGATGATCTCCCAGACACGCACGAGATTAATGCCCAGATAGTCGTGCACGAGGACGTTGCGGAAACCGGCGAGCCTCTCCCAAGCGATTTCGGGATGGGCCGTTTTGAGGGCAGGCGAAAGATGCTGAGTTGATTCCGCCAGCGTCTGGAGATTACGCAGGACTGCATCCTGGGTCTTCGTGTCACGAGTGAAGGCTTCTTTCCCCTCGCGGGTGTATTCTTCCACCCTTCCGATGCACTCGATGATGTGAATGAGGTACAGCCGGTCATCCTTCATAAGGGGACGGCTTCTTTAAGCACCTTGTCGCGAATGTACCAGTGAAGGCCTTCGGGCTCGACCACGTCCACGGGACGGTCAAGGAGTTTCTCCAAATCCTGCCAGAGTCCCACCAAATCCAGGAGACTTCTGCCTTCTTCCAATTCCACCAGGAAATCCACATCGCTGGATGGGCCCGCTTCACCACGCGCCGCCGAGCCGAAAATGCGGACATTGCGCGCGCCATAGCGGGCGGCGACTTGGAGCACCTCCTCGCGTTTGACTTTGAGAAGCTCAGCCACACTCATGATGTAAGCCTATCATATCGAGGCAGCCAGCGCCGCTACCTTGCCCAGCCCTTAGCGCGCTCGACGGCGCGCTGGAAGCCCGCGTAAAGCTCTTCGCGGCGCGTGGCGGGCATGATGGGCTCGAAGCGCTTGGCAATTTTGAGTTGGGTTGAAAGTTCTTGTTCGTTTTTCCAAAATCCTGTCGCCAGGCCCGCCAGATAAGCCGCGCCGAGCGCCGTGGATTCCGTCGTCGCCGGGCGCTCGACGGGAAGGCCCAGAATATCGGCCTGGAACTGGCAGAGGAAATCGTTGCGCGCCGCGCCACCGTCCACGCGCAGAACCTCCGGGCGAATTCCGGAATCGCGCGCCATCGCGTCCACGACGGCGCGTGTCTGGTAGGCGATGGATTCGAGCGTCGCGCGGACGAGGTGATGGCGGTTCGTCCCTCGGGTGATGCCGACGATGGTGCCGCGAGCGTAGGCGTCCCAGTGCGGCGCGCCAAGACCGACGAATGCGGGGACAAAGTAAACGCCGTGGGCGTCCGGGACGGCGCGCGCCAGGGCTTCGGTTTCCGCCGCGTCGCGGATGATTTGCAGCTCATCGCGCAGCCACTGAATGGCCGCGCCGGCAATGAACACGCTGCCTTCCAGCGCGTAGGTCGTTCGCTCGTTGCGCCGCCAGCCCACCGTGGCGACCAGGCCCGAATCCGAGTGCGGGATTTCGGCGCCGGTGTTCATCAAGAGGAAGCAGCCGGTGCCGTAAGTGTTCTTCACGGCTCCGCGCGTGAAGCACTGGTGGCCGAAGAGCGAACCCTGCTGGTCGCCGATGGCGCTGGCAATGGGAAGCGACACGCCGAACAATTCCGTTTGGCCCAGGATTTCGCTGGAGGATTGCACTTCCGGGAGGAGAACACGGGGAATGCGGAAGTACTTGAGAATTTCCTCGTCCCAGGCGAGGGACCGGAGATTGAAGAGCAGGGTCCGCGAGGCGTTCGAGACGTCGATCGCGTGAACGCGGCCCCCGGTCAGATTCCACACCAGCCACGTGTCGATCGTCCCGCAGGCGAGTTCGCCGCGCTCCGCGCGCTCGCGCGCACCGGGAACATTTTCGAACAGCCACGCGATCTTGGTGCCGGAGAAATAGGCGTCCGTCACCAGGCCCGTCTTTTCGCGGAGCACGCTATCAAACCCTTCGGCCTTGATGCGATCGCACATCGCCGCGGTGCGGCGGCACTGCCAGACGATGGCGTGGTGGATGGGCTTGCCCGTCGCGCGGTCCCAGATCACCACCGTCTCGCGCTGGTTGGTAATGCCGATGGCGGCAATGTCCTCGGCGCGGGCTTTCTCGGATGTCAGAACCTTTTCCGCCACGGCGCGCTGCGACCGCCAGATTTCCTCCGCGTCGTGCTCGACCCATCCGGGCTGCGGGTAGTATTGCTTGAACTCCTGACTCGCCGAGGCGCAGGGTCGGCCTTCGCGGTCGAAGAGAATGGCGCGTGAACTCGTCGTGCCCTGGTCCAGGGCCAGAACGTATTTGGGCATCTTGGTTTGCTCCCCGGCTCTAGCGGATTGCGAGGATAACATCAAACCTGATGGGGTGAAAACGCGACAAGCGAATCGGGGGTCGGGAGTCCGCGGTTGCGGGCTGATTGGTTACCAACTGCGCTTTTTGGAGGGACGATTCTTTTCGCGGTACTCGTCCAGTTCCTGGTCGGAGATGGTGAAGTGGCGCTGGAGGGGATTCCCAGGGGTTTCCGCGGCGAGTTCTTTTTGGAGCTTCTGATAGCAGAGGCCGGCGGCATCCTGGAAAGGGATGTGGCACTCCGTAAAGGCCTGGTTCGAGATGGTCAGGATGAACTCGCGAGGTTCAGTTTTGGGATCGACGACGCGGTAGGTGTAGTCCCGGCCGCGCGGCTTCAACTGAAACCCGACGTATTGAATGACGATATGCATGACTCGCTGAAAGGTCTTTCCAGGCGGCGAGGCTCCCGCCACAGCGGGAGCCGCCTGTCTGCCATTACAGTTTCACGACGTTCTCAGCCTGCCAGCCCTTGGGACCCTTGGTCACGGTGAATTCCACCGACTCGCCTTCGGCGAGCGACTTGAATCCTTCCGCCTGGATGGCCGAGTGGTGCACAAAAACGTCTTCGCCGGAAGTGCGTTGGATGAACCCGTAGCCCTTCGCGTCGTTGAACCACTTCACTTTGCCTTGTTCCTTTTCCATGTTCTACTTCTTAACCTCGATGTTTGAATTTTCTTGTTCCGCCTTCGCAACCACTCGCCAAAACAAAAAAAGCCACAAAATCAATGATTCTGTGGCCTTCCATTCCTTCGACCGGGGTCACAAAAACTGATCAAGCAATTTAAGTATACACCCTACGATACCATTACACCAGCAAATGATGCGGCCTCTAAACGGGCCAAGGCAGCGTGACATTTTGCGGGCCGTCGCCGGACGGAGCCCTCCCCTCGCCGCTCGACGCCGGTGCCTTTACCCGCGAATCTTGAACTTCTAAGCCGATGATGGGATACTATTTTGGCCGTAGCCTGTTAGGGAGCACGTCCTTAATCTTGGTATTGCCCAGTCGACGACAACCGAATTGGAAGGACCCTGCATCGTAAGGAAAGCGGCCCGTGTGGATTCGGATGCCGGCTGGAGGAACAGGAGTTTGCATGGTCGACAAAATCAACGAGAATGATGCTTCGCACGCGATGTTCGGGCTGAACGAGCCCGGAGGCCAGGGAGCCGCGCCGGGCAAGCCGGCGGCCGGCCCGTCGCAGCCGGCTTACACGCCGCCGGCCGCAGCCTCGCCCTTCAGCTTTTCGGGCGGCCAGGTTCTGGTCCTGCTGGTGATCGCCCTCGTGGTCATTTCCGGTGTCAACCTCTACATGCTGGTCTCGACGCGGCGGCAGTTTACCGACCACGCCGCCAAGCAGGCGGACCAGTTGAACCTGCTGACGCGCCGGATGGACTCGAGCGACGAGCGCTACGCGCAAATGCGCGGCCAGTTCCAGGTGGCGATGGAAAAGCAGGGATTGACGGAGCAGGAACTCGCCCGCGCCCGGACGCTTGCGGCCAACGTTCAGAAGCAGCAGCAGGCCGCCGTCCAGCAGTTGAACGCGGCCATCGAGCGAAAAGCCAGCGCGGAGGACGTGAACAAATTGCAGTCGGACGCCAACGCCAAGTTCGGCACCCTCTCCGGCGACATCGCTGGAACGAAGGCGGACCTCGAAGCCACCAAGCAGGCGTTGACCGGCGCCAAGGGTGAACTGAGCGGGGCCATCGCCAGGACTCACGATGAACTGGTGGCGCTTGCCCATCGCACCGACCGTGACTACTTTGAGTTCAGCCTGGCCAAGAAGAACCTCAAGCAGAAAGTCGGAACGGTGACCCTGGAGCTGACCAAGACGAATACCAAGAAGAACCAGTTCACCATGAATCTCTACGCCGACGACAAGCGCATCGAGCGCAAAGACAAGACCATCAACGAGCCCGTCTACTTCTACGTCCAGGGCGCCTCGAGCGCGCTGGAGCTGGTGGTCAACAAGCTGGGGAAAGACACCGTCTCGGGCTACATCAGCACACCCAAGGGATTCTTCTCCGGCACCCCGAACGTGCTGGCCGCGCGGCCGGGCGCGTAGAGCGTATTGGCTGTCAGCGGAAAAAGGGTTTACTTCGGCACGGGCACGGCGAGGTGCCGCTCCAGGACGCCCGCGATCTCTTCGTAGGATTTGACCCCTACCAGCCTCTCAATTTCGTTTCCACTCTTCAGCAATAACAACGTGGGGATAGACCTCACTCCCCACCGCGCCGCCACGTCCGGCAACTCGTCGACGTTGAGCTTGGCGAATTGGATGTCGCTGCCATATTTCTCCGCCAGCCTCTCGAAGGTCGGCGACAGACGGTGGCACGGGCCGCACCACTCGGCCCAGAAATCAACCAGGGCCGGCCTTCCGCCGCTTTCGATTTCCTTCCAGTCCCCGCTTTGAACGTGCAAGATGTTCGCCATCAGATTCCTCATCTCCCTTTAACTTGCCTTCCGAGGAGTTAGATGAAGCAGGAGGAGGGTTGGTTCCGAGCCCCGCGCAACCCACTGGCTCCCAGCCGCATACGGCGCTCCCCGGCGCGCGCAGTCGCACCGTGACATTGAGAAGGAACAGTGGTAGTCTTCCCCCGACGACGGTTAAGCTAGTTTCCTAAATCACCATGGCAGGCCGAAAAGCCAAGCGCTTCAGAACCTCCCCGGCCGAGCCGGTCATGTTCCTCGGTGCCGACTCGAATCATATCGGGGATCTCGTCGATGTCAGCATCAGCGGGCTGCTGCTGCACACCGAACGACATTTCGATATCGGGGAAATGCGCCCCATGTCCATCTCGGTGGGCAAGGAGACCAGCCAGGTGATCGCCGTCGCCAAGCGGCACATTCCGGGCGTGGGGACGGCATTCGAGTTCAGCCACATCTCGCCCCGCGACCGGGAGCTACTGCGCCGGTTCCTGCTTTCGCTTTCGGGGTCGGGTAGTGGTTAGCCGGTAGATCTCAGCTTTATGCCTGATTCCGCCCGCCAGATTCTTTCCCTCCAGAAACGGGTGATCGCATGCACGCGTTGCGCGTGCCTGATTCGACATTGCCGCCAAGTGGCGCGCGAAAAGCGCCGCATGTTTCGTGACCAGGAATACTGGGGCAGGCCGGTGCCGGGTTTCGGCGACCCCGACGCTGAATTGCTTATTCTCGGGCTCGCGCCCGCCGCGCATGGAGCGAACCGCACGGGCCGCATGTTCACGGGCGACCGCTCGGGCGAATTCCTCTACCGTGCTCTCTACCAAGCGGGCTTCGCGAACCAGCCGGAGTCTCGGCATCGCGACGACGGGCTGACGCTGCACAATTGCTACATCACGGCGGCTCTGCGCTGCGCCCCGCCGCAAAACAAGCCGCTGCCCAACGAGTTGCGAAACTGCCAGCCCTTCCTCGAACGCGAAATGCAGATCTTGATGAACGTCCGCGCCGTGCTGGCCCTGGGCAAAATCGCATTCGACACCTACCTGCGCGTTGTCGCCGACCGGCCGGGTTTTCCCCCGCGCTCGTCGTTCAAGTTTTCTCACGGCGCGAGCTTTGCGTTGCCCGGCGGCCTGCCACGCCTCTACGCGGCTTATCATCCCAGCCAGCAGAACACCCAGACCGGACGGCTCACCCGGGAAATGTTTCAGTCAGTTCTGGCGGACATCCGGCGATACCTGGCATCCTGAATCGCGCGGCCGGCGGGACCCGCTGCGACCCTTCAGTTCTTGGGGAGGGAGAGTGATGCTAGACTATGCGCCCACCGGCCCGGCCTCAACAGGAGGCCGGGACGCCACAAGGGCTTCATGGGCTTGCCCCCACAACACCGCCTCAATTCCAAGGCCTGGCCTTACGGGCTCACGGTCTTTCTAAGCGCCTTCCTCCTTTTTCTGGTCGAGCCGCTGATGGGCAAATATCTCCTCCCGTGGTTTGGCGGAGCGTCGGCTGTCTGGACAACCTGCCTGCTCTTTTTCCAGGCCCTACTCCTTGCCGGCTACGCCTACGCACATACCGTGGCGAGGGATGGGGCGGGCGGGGTAGGTAGGAGGATTCACCTGACCCTTCTTGCCGTATCGCTGGCGGTGCTGGCGCTCCTGGGCCGAGCGTGGGCCACACCCATCACCCCGGGTCCGGCGTGGCGGCCGGAAAGCGCCGGCAGCCCGACGGGTCAGTTGCTCCTTCTTCTCCTCATCAGTGTGGGGCTGCCGTTCTTCCTCCTGGCCTCGACCGGGCCGCTCCTGCAAGCGTGGTTCAGCCGCCGAGCTTTTCGCGCCTCACCTTACCGGCTCTACGCCCTTTCGAACTTCGGCTCGCTCCTGGCGCTGCTGGCCTACCCTTTCTTGATCGAATGGACCCTGACGATTCCGCAGCAGGCCTGGGCTTGGTCGGGCGGCTATGTGGTTTTCGCTCTTTCCTGCGCTTACGGCGCGACGCGGCCAGACTCCGAGGCGGAAACAGATCTCCCGCGTGAGAGCGAACAAAGGCCGCTGCATGCTGCGGACAACCTGCCCAGGCCGTCCGTCGCCGACCGCCTGCTCACGCTCGGTTTGGCCTTCTGCGCGTCCGTGATGTTGCTGGCGACAACCAATCAACTCTGCCTCAGCACCGCGGCCGTTCCTTTGCTCTGGATCCTGCCGCTGGGACTCTATCTGCTGTCGTTCATGATTTGTTTTCACGACGAGCGCTGGTACGTGCGGGGAGTTTTCCAATCGGCTTTCGGCGCCGGGGCCGTTCTGGTTTGCCTCGTGTTGTTCCAGGTGCTGCAGCGGCCCCTTCTGCTGCAAATTGCCATCTACTCGTTTGCGCTCTTCGCCGGCTGCATGGTGTGTCACGGCGAACTCTTTCGTCTCCGGCCTGCTGCACGTTATCTGACCGGCTTCTACCTGACGGTCGCGGCGGGCGGAGCGCTCGGCGGTGTGTTCGTGAGTTTGCTCGCCCCGATCGTCTTCAAGGGGTACTGGGAGTTCCATACGGGCTTGGAGATGACGATGGCGATGATGTTCGTCGTCCTGCTGCGCCAGAGGGACTCCTGGATCTACCGTTCCGCCGCCTGGGTGCCCGTGCTGATGGTTGTGGCGGCCGCCCTGCTTCCAGTGGGAATCGCGGTGGCCCTGATCGGGCCTCAACTTCCCCGCGACTGGCGACTGTGGCTGATGGGCCTCATTGCTCTGACCTTGATTGCCAAAATCCTGTACCGAACGCGCCGCCAGGGATCGCCGCAGGGAGCGTCGCCGGGTTGGGCCTGGACTTGTGCGGCCACCGTGCTCTTCATGCTGGGGAGCGTCCTGTTGATGGATGTGCGGCAGCCCAGAATCGAGAGCCGGCGGAATTTCTACGGGGTTCTCAACGTCACGGCGTTCGACATGAAGGACCCGGAATGGCGAGCCTACGCGCTACATCACGGCGATACTCTCCACGGCTTCCAGTTCCTGGCCGAAGACCGGCGGCGTCTCCCCACCGCCTATTATGCCCAGCGAAGCGGGGTCGGCCTCGTTCTCGAGCACCATCCCCGCCGGAAGGCCGAACAGGAACGCGACCGCTGCTTACGCATCGGCGCTGTCGGGCTGGGGATTGGAACGATTGCGGCCTATGGCCAGCCATGCGATTATTACCGCTTTTACGAACTCAACCCAGAGGTCGCCCGCCTGGCCAACAGCGATTATTTCTCCTTTCTCAAGGACTCGCCCGCCCGCATCGACACGGTGCTGGGCGATGGGCGGCTCTCTCTGGAACGCGAGTTGGAACAGAACCGGCCACAGGCGTTTGACGTCCTGGCCTTGGATGCTTTTGCCGGCGATGCCATCCCTGTTCATCTGCTGACCCGGGAGGCGTTTGGTATTTACCTGCGGCACCTTCGCCAGCCGGAGGGGATTCTCGCCATCCACATTACGAACCGTTATCTCAACCTCCAGCCCGTCATTTGGAAGGCCGCCCGGGACCTTGGCCTGCAGGCCGCGTGGGTGCACTCCTCGCGCGAAGGCCGGGTTGCATTCGCCAGTGACTGGATGCTGGTTTCCAAAGGGCGCGCGGTCCTGGACGTTCCGGAGATCGCTGCTGCCATCACCGGGAGGCAGGCCGGGCCGTCCGAGGTTCGCCTCTGGACGGACAACTACAGCAATCTATTCCAAGTACTCATAAGGTAAGGAGCCATCATGTCAAAACCGTCTCGACGCAGGTTCATGCTCGCTGCCGGGGCCAGCCTCCCCGCCGGTTTGCTCGCTCAGCCGGTGAAGGAGACCGCGCCTTCGGCCTCCACCGCTGCAGTCATTCCTCCATCGGATCCGCGCGAATTGCCGGGGCGCGATCAGCGCCTGGAAATTCGCACCCTCGACACACCCTGCACGCCGCATCGCTACTCGACGCGCGCCGAATGGGATGAGCGTGCCAGGAAACTGCGCGAGCAGATCCTCTCCGCCGCAGGACTGTGGCCGCTGCCGGAGCGCACGCCGCTGCGCGCCCACATTTTCGACAAGGTCGAGCAAGACGGCTTCTCGGTTGAGAAAGTCTACTTCGAGAGTTTCCCCGGCTTCTTTTGCACCGGCAACCTCTACCGTCCGCTGGGCGGCGAACACAAACCGCCGTTTCCCGGAATTCTCAATCCGCACGGTCACTGGAACTACGGCCGGCTCGAGAACGCTCCGGGCGATTTGAACGGCGGCGCGATTCCCACGCGCTGCATGAACTTCGCCTTCCAGGGCTACGTCTCTTTCGCATACGACATGGTCGGATATAACGACAGCTTCCAGTTGCCGCACCGCCAGTATGAAGACGAGCGGGCGCCCTGGGGGATGACCGCCGATGGCCAGCGGCTGTGGCTCTGGGGCGTGAGCCAGCTCGGGCTGCAGCTCTGGAATTCCATTCGCGCGCTGGATTTTCTCGCCTCGCTCCCGGACGTCGATCCCGAGCGCCTGGCCATGACCGGCGCTTCGGGCGGCGGCACGCAGACGTTTCTCACCACCGCCGTGGACGACCGGGTCAAGGCCTGCGCGCCCGTCAACATGATTTCGCATTTCATGCAGGGCGGGTGCATCTGCGAGAACGCGCCCAACCTGCGCATCGACACCGACAACATGGAAATCGGCGCGCTCGCCGCGCCGCGGCCCATGCAGATGATTTCCGCCGCCGGCGATTGGACGCGCGATTCGGAGCGCATCGAACATCCCGCCATCGCCGCCGTGTACGAACTGCTCGGCGCGCGCGACCATCTCAGCCACAACCAGTTCATCTACGACCACAACTACAACCGCCCCAGCCGCGAAGCAGTCTACCGCTTCTTCGCGCGCTGGCTCTCCAAGGACCCGACAAAACCCGCTCCCGAGCGCGTCGAGGAGCGCGGCGAATTCCACATCGAGCCCGGACGCCTGATGGTCTTCGAGCGCCGCCTGCCGCCGGACAATGCCGTTACCTCGGAGCAACTCACGGCCTACCGCTTGAGGGTCTGCCGCGACCAACTCACCCAGGCGCGGCCCGAGCGCGCGGAGCAGATCGAGGACTTTCGCAAGAAGTTTGGCCCTGTCTATCGCGCGGCGCTGATGGCGGAGGCGCCTTCGCCCGAAGACCTGCGCTGGGGGAGAGCGGAGGGCGATACAAGACCTTCAGCAAACCGGCAGCGGTTGATCATCGGTCGCTATTCCGCGGACGATCGTATTCCCGCCACGCTCGTTGAGCCGGCGGGCAAGGCGCACTCGGCGACGTTGCTCGTACACTCCGACGGCGCCGAAGCCGCACTGGGCAGCAGCTCGTCGCCCTCGCCGCTCGTGCGCGAACTGACCAGGCGCGGCAGCCGCGTGCTGGCCATCGACGCTTTCCAGACCGGCGCGGCACGCGACGCGGCGCGCACCATGAAGGCCGGATTCTTCCCGACCTACAATCGCACCGACGACATGCAGCGCGTGCAGGACGTCCTCACGGCGCTGGCGTATCTGGAAGCGGTGTGGCGGCCGGAGAAGATTTCGGTCGTCGGTCAAGGTCTCGCCGGACTCTGGTGCCTGCTGGCGCGCCCGTACTTCAAGAAGGAGTACACCGTCGCCGCGGACAGCGCGGAATTCGACAGCGCGAAGGATGAAGACTACCTTGACAAGCTTCACATCCCCCTGCTCCGGCGCGCCGGCGATTTTCGGACCGCTGCCTTGCTTGCTCCCGCATCACCCTTGCTCCTGCATAACGAGCAAGGCGAACTGGCTGCCGCGTACGAGGAAGCTTACCGCTTGCGCGGCGCCGGCAACCGCCTGCGCTCCTCCAAGGAACCGCTTTCGGTCTCCGGACTTGCGGAATGGTTACTCAGTGCCTAGGCCAGGACACCGGTTGTCGGGCTGGTAGGGTTCAAGGGGATCTTGTTGCTGGATCGAGCCACGCGCCGTGCACCCCGCGAGGGAGCGGTTTTCAGTGGCGATTAACGACCATTTGCGAATCGGGAAGCTGACAAGTCCTTTATTAACAGCAGCTTGTCAGCTTTGTAGAAATACTTTACACTCGTTGAAAACAAATGACTTACTAACTCTGGGTCGGCTTTCGCAAGATCGCTCTATTGATTCTAAAGGACTAACTACCTTCCCGATTTTTGAGGGTATATAGACAACGCCAGAAAGCCGAGCTAGTCTGCCGCGCGACTCCGTATCGGGACTCGACATCACGCGTGCGCGCCTCACGCCGGGCTTGGACATTCTGTCCATAGTAGACTACCATCATAGCATACATTTCTGGTTTTGTCAAGCCTTTTCTTCAATCCATCAGCATCCCGCCGTTGACCTCCAACGTTTCGCCGGTGATGTAGCGGGCGGCGGGCGAGGCCAGGAAGACGATGGTGTCGGCGACCTCTTCCGAACTCCCGGCGCGGCCCAGGGGGATGCTGGCGACAAAGCGCTGGAAGACTTCGCCGGGGCTGTAGCGCTCGTGGTAGGGCGTGGCGATGACGCCCGGCGCGATGCCGTTCACGCGGATGCCGTGCGGCGCGAGTTCCTTGGCGAGCCCCTTGGTGTAAGTTGACAGGCCGCCTTTCGCCGCCGCGTAAGCGGCCGCGCCCGGCCCGCCACCGTTGCGCGCGGCGATTGAAGTGACATTGATAATGCACCCGCTCTTGCGCGTTGCCATCTCTTCCCAAACGGCCTTGACGCAGAGGAAAACGCTCTTGAGATTGAGCGCCATGATCTGGTCCCAGTATTCCTCGGTCATGTCGGCGAGCGTGCGGCGGGCGAGCAGGTCGCCGGCATTGTTGACGAGGATATCGACGCGCCCCCAGCGCTGGCGGACGGCGCTGACCATGCTCGCGACCTCGGCGGCGCGGGTCACATCGGCGCGAAAGGCGAACGCCTCGCCCCCTGCGCCCTTGATTTTTGTAACCGCCTGCTCGGCGCCTGGCTGGTTCTTGAAGAAATTCACGGCCACGCGGGCGCCCTCGCGCG
This sequence comes from Terriglobia bacterium, assembly GCA_041946825.1. Lineage (GTDB taxonomy): Bacteria > Acidobacteriota > Terriglobia > UBA7540 > UBA7540 > CAZTHM01. The sequence goes on from JBHGBD010000003.1 coordinate 122,663, forward strand.
CCATCGCCTCCGCCGTCGCCCGCCCAATCCCGCTCGACGCGCCCGTGATCAACGCCACCTGGCCCTTCAATATCATCGTTTCCTCCTTGCTCGGCTCACGAATTGGAAACCAGCATCCTAGCGCATCCCGGGCGTTGCGGGAACTGGAGGAGCGAGTTTACCTCGCCGCATGGCGGTGTAACGCCGCCTCTACGTCAAACCGACCCGCCACCCTGCCCGCGAAACCTCTTGGCAACCTATTGGTCTTTCTGGTATTCGTATCTATTTCGGGTAGGAAGCACAGGACAATCCTTACGGGCGCGGTTCAGCGGCCGCAAATGGAGTTGACGGGCGGGCGCTCGCCGCGGCGAGCCGCAGGAGGACTAATCAGCATGATTGAAGTGGCCGGATTGACGAAGCGCTACGGGCCGACGCTGGCGGTTTCCGACGTCAGCTTCGAAGTGCAAAAGGGCGAAGTGCTGGGATTCCTCGGGCCGAACGGCGCGGGGAAGACGACGACGATGCGCGTCATCACCGGCTATCTCACGCCCAGCGAAGGCAAGGTACGCGTGGCGGGCTACGATGTCCTCGAGGAGCCTTTGGAGGCCAAGCGCCGGACCGGCTACCTCCCCGAGACTCCGCCTGTCTATCCCGACATGACGGTCGCGGAGTATCTGGCCTTCGTGGGGCGGATCAAGGGAGTGGCGCGAAGGGATCTCAAGAACCGCATCGGCGAAATCGCCGAAAAGTGTGCCATCACCGACGTGCAACGCCGGCAGGTCGGGAAGCTCTCCAAAGGCTATCGCCAGCGCGTGGGCCTGGCGCAGGCGCTGATTCACAACCCCGACGTTTTGATTCTCGACGAGCCGACCGCGGGGCTCGATCCGAAACAGATCATCGAGACGCGCGAGCTGATCAAGGGCCTGGCGGGGCAGCACACCATCGTTCTGAGCACCCACATCCTTCCGGAAGTTTCGAAAACCTGCCAGCGCGTGCTGGTCATCAGCCAGGGGAAAATCGTGGCCTCCGGAACGCCCGACGAGCTGATGCACCGCTTGCAGGGATACGAGACGGTCCTGCTGACCGCCGAGGGCCCGGCGGCGGAAATGATGGAGCGGCTGCAACGGGTCGGCGGGGTCAATCTGGTCGAGCCGCGCGAGGCCGCCGATGCGCGCGTCACGTTTGAGGTTCACGCCGAAAAGGGCCACGATGTTCGAGCGGAGCTGGCGCGCGCCGTGGTGGAATCGCAGTGGAAGCTGCTCGAACTGAAGACGAGCGGCCTCAGCCTGGAAGAGATCTTCTTGAAGCTGACAACCAGGGATCTTGGCGAGGAATCGGAAGCGAAGAGTCCGCAGCCAGGAGGCGGGAGTCAGGAGTCAGGAGTCGAGAGTCAGGAGCCGGATATCAAGATTCAGTAATTCTCGGACCTTTGCCATCCGGGAACTGGCAACCGGCAACTGGGAACTGAGAGGATTTAGATTATGCGCAATGTGCTGGCTGTGGCGGGCAAGGAGCTTCGCCACTATTTCCACTCGCCCATCGCCTACCTGGTGATGACGGTGTGGACCGCCTTGTGCGGGTTCATCTTTTACGTGCTGACCGGGAACCTTGTCGCGCAGACCCTGCGAATGCAGATGATGGGGCGCGGGGCGCCTCCGATGAGCTTGAATGAGTTCATCATCCGCAACATGCTGCAGGGAATCCTGATGGTGGTTCTGCTCTTTCTTCTGCCGCTGGTGACGATGCGGCTCTATGCGGAGGAAAAGCGCTCGGGGACGATCGAGCTGCTGGTGACCTCGCCGCTCACGGACCTGCAAATAATTCTCGGCAAGTTCCTGGGCGCGCTGGCGCTTTACGCGGTTCTGGTCGCGATCGCGTTCCTCTATATCGGCGTGCTGTTTATCTACGGAAACCCCAATGCCAAGCCGCTGATCGCCAACGCGCTGGGCCTGCTTCTGTTTGGCGCGGCGCTGCTGGCGCTGGGGATGTGGTTCTCGACCTTCACCAAAAACCAGATCATCGCCGGCGTTGTCTCGATGGTGGCTTTTCTGGTGCTCTGGATTCTCGACTGGACACAGTCCTTTTCGACCGGCAAGGTGGCCAGCGTGGCGTCCTACATGTCGCTGAGCACCCACCTGGACAATTTCGCCAAAGGTGTAATCGATCTGGGTGATACGGTGTATTTCGTTTCGCTGGTGGCGCTGGGAATCTTTCTGACGGCCCGCTCGGTTGAGGCCCTGAAGGGGAGGGCATGACAATGGCAACGAAGGACGGCGGCGTCGGCCGGAAGGTTCTCGAGGGCGCGAACACTCTGATTTACACGGCGGTGGCGGTCGCGATCGTCGTCGTCGCGAACTGGTTTGTGGACCGCCACAACCATCGCTGGGATCTGACCCCCAGCCAGAAATACAGCCTCTCGGAGCAGACCAAAAAGATCCTGAAGGGGCTTTCCCGCGACATCACGATTTACGTTTTCGATCGCGAGCGCGGCAACCGGAGCACGCGCGATTTGATCGACAATTACAAAGTGGTGAGCCCCAAGGTTACGGTCCGCTACGTCGATCCCACGCGCGATCCGGTTCTGGCCAAGCAATTCAATGTGCGGCGCGACGGCACGATCATCGTGGCGAGCGCGGAAAAGCAGTTCGAAGCGCAGACCGAGACGGAAGAGGGCGTGACCAACGCCGTCGTCCGGCTGCTCAAGGGGCAAAAGACGATCTACTTCATCCAGGGGCACGGGGAACGGGACGTCGAGAGCTCCGAGCGGCTCGGCTACGCCAACTTCAAGAAAGCGCTCGAGAACGAGAACTACCTCACCAAGACCCAAGTGCTGATGCAGAAGATGGAGATTCCCGCTGACTGCTCGCTCCTGGTGATCGCCGGGCCGAAGAACGACTACCTCCCGCAGGAAATCGACGTCATCAAGAAGTATCTGGAGGGCGGCGGGCACGCGCTGGTTTTGGTTGATCCGGGAATGGAGATTCCCAATCTCGCCAAGCTGCTGGCGGATTGGAACGTGACGGTCCGCAACGACCTGGTCATCGACGAGAACCCCATCGCCCAGGTCTTCGGCACGCGGCCGGAGATGCCGCTGGTCATCAACTATGGGACGAGCCCGATTGTTCAGCCGCTGGCGCGCACCGCGACACTGTTTCCTTTGACGCGCTCCTTCCAGACGGGGAAGGAATCCAAGGCGGGCGTCACCACCGAGTCGCTGTGCGAGACAACTTCCGCCAGCTACAGCTATACCGACTTCAACCCCAAGGTGCGCGAAATCGCCTTTCGGAATGGCAAAGACATCCGCGGGCCGCTGACCGTGGCGGTCTCGGGCAGTGTGACGACCGGTAACGGCGAGAGCAAGAAGGAAGGTCGCTTCGTCGCCGTGGGCAGCTCGCTCGTGGCGACGAACAACTTCCTGGGTTTCCAGGGCAACCGCGACCTGGTGATGAACATGGTCAACTGGCTCTCGGCGGATGAAGACCTGATTTCCGTCCGGCCCAAGCCGCCGGAATCCCAGGAGCTCAACCTCACGAACGCGCAAATGCGGCGGATCTTTTTCGGAGGAGTCATCGGATTGCCCTTGCTGATCGTCGCGGCGGGATTCGCGGTCTGGTGGCGACGGCGGGGGTAAAGACCGAGCCGTGCAACAACGGAGTCGGGCCCTTGCCCTCACCCCCAGCCCTCTCCCTCAGGGAGAGGGAGACTGACTGCGGGGAATATGCGGATTCTTCGCTGCGCTCAGAATGACACCTAACCTGCCATGAAAAGGAAATACCTTCACACGCTCATTGCGTTAGTTGTACTCGCCCTGATGTGGGCGGGCTTCACGTACTGGGACAAACACAAGTCGTCCGAGCCTGCCAAGTCGGATACGACCACGAACCAGGAGAAATTGCTGGCGGTCGAAAGCAGCCACATCCAATCGTTGACCATCAAGCCGCGCGACGGCGAAGCCATCACCTGCCGGCGCGAGGGCGGGAACTGGGTGATCGTCGAGCCCAAGAAAGTTCCCGCCGATTCGAATACGGTTTCAAGCCTGCTCAGCAGCCTGACGGGAGCAACGATCGGCCAGGTGGTGGACGCCAAGCCCGCGAACCTGAAGAATTTCGGACTCGACACGCCCAGCGCCACACTCCAGGTTCTGACTGACGCCAAGCCGGCGCAATTCACCCTCTCGCTGGGCGATGAGACTCCGACCAGCGGCGAGGTCTATGCGCAGGTGGCGGGGAACCCGCGCGTGGTGACGCTGGCGAGTTACCTGAAAACTTCCCTCGTCAAAAACCTCTTTGACCTGCGTGACAAGCGAATCATCACGCTTTCGAGCAGCGAGGTCCAGCGCATCGAGGTCGACGCGAAAGGGAAGCGCTGGACGATCGCCAAAAACCCCGAAGGCGTCTGGGACCTGGTGCTGCCTCCCGCCGTGCGCGCCGACCGGTTCACCGTGGAAGGGATCGTCAACCGCCTGCAAAACGCCACCATGCAGAGCGTCGCCGCCGAAGACAAGAAAGACACGTCGAAATACGGTTTTGGCGCTCCGGAACTGAGCGTGAAAGTAATCGGGCCGGGGGTGACCCAGACCCTCGTGGTGGGAAAGAAGGAGAAGGAAAAGTATTACGCCGTGAATTCGGCGCTTGATCCGGTCTTTACACTCGAATCGACTTTCCCCGGCGAGTTCGAGAAGAGCCCCGACGACCTGCGCGACAAGAATCTGTTTTCGTTTTCCACCTTCGATGTGAAGAAACTGGAGGTCGAGACGCCCGGCGGCAAGCGGACGTTCGAGCGCCAGAAAGAGAACAAATGGAAACAGACGGCGCCGGGGGCGAAAGACGAGCCAACTGACAAAGTTGAGGCGCTGATTAACCACCTGCGCGACCTGCGCGCCGATTCGTTTCCCGCCGGCGATAACATGGAGACTTACGGCTTGCAGAAGCCGGCCTATCGCTTCAAGGCGCAGTTCGGGGAGAAGAACGAAACAGAAACCGTCGAGGCCGCCAAAGTCGGCGAGCACGTCTACGCGCGCCGGCCTACCGACGCCCGCGCCAGCGAAGTTCCCAAGAACACGCTCGACGACATCGAAAAAGCGCTGAAAGAGCTTTAGGGGCTGGGTCCTGGGGACTTGGTACTGGGTTGCGGGACTCGTGACTCGCAATTCGGGACTCCAGCAAGCCGATGATCTTCAGATCTCGCTCCCGAAATCCGAATCCCGAATTGCATTACTTGTTCTTCCACACCGGCTTTCGTTTCTCGACCAGCGCCCTCAAGCCTTCCTGCGAATCCTGCAGCTCGAATAATTGGTTGAGGTAGATATCCTGAGAGCGTTTGAGGGCCTCCTCGAACGGCGCCCACGTTCCCTCGAAGATAACGCGCTTCATGAGTGAAAGCACCGGCCCACTCTGGTCGGCGAGGCGTTTGACCAGCGCGTCCACGTTTTCCTTGAGCGCGGCCTTGGGGACGACGCGATTCGCCAGCCCCATCGCCAGAGCCTGTTGGGCGCTGATCGGCTCGCCCGTCAGGAGGAGTTCCATGGCGCGCTTGGGCCCGATGACGCGGGGATAGACGACGGCGCCCATGGGAGGAAAGACGCCCAGCTTGATTTCCGGCTGGAGGAAGCGGGCGTTTTCGCTGGCCACGACGAGGTCGCAGAAAGCCGCCAGTTCGCACCCGGCGCCGCTCGCGATGCCATCGACGACGGCGAGGACGGGCTTGGCCACCTGCACCATGGCCAGAAGAACGCTATGGAACGCGTCCATCATCTGGAAGACGGTGTCGGCTTTGTACCCGGCCGCCTCGACGCCGGCGGAAAAGTAGCCCTCGCATTCCGGCGCGGAGTCGAGCAGGATCAGGCGCACATCGTCGCGGATGTTCAGGCTCTCGATGGCACGCGTCATCTCCTTCAGCATTTCGATGTTGAAGACGTTGTGCTTGGGCCGCGCCATCGTCAGGTGTGCCACGTTCGTCGAGGCGTCCCAGTGGATGAACTGGAATGGCTTGTCCTCCTCCTCTTTCTCAGCACCCGTCAAGAAATCAGCACTCTCGTCGGCCATGTCTTCCTCCTTGAAATTCGGGCTCTCTCCCTCACCCGGCTCTCCCGCCCGCCGCGGAGGGCGGGATCGCCACCCTCTCCCTCCGGGAGAGGGTCAGAATCGCGCAATCCATCACGTCCCTCTCCCCTTGGGAGAGGGCGCCCGAGGCACAAGGGCGGGTGAGGGCTATTTCAACTTAGTCCCGCACTTTCCGCAATAGGTAAACTCCTCCGGAATTCCCTTGGCCCCGCACTCACGACAAGTGCGCGTGGGGGGCCCCCAGAGAAACTCGCTCGAGCCGCCGGCGGCCGCGCGCTCGCGGATGCCGCGATAATCCGCGGGCCGCTTCTCTACGAACGCCTGCACGCCCTCGTACGGCTCCCACGAGGTGGAATGGATGGCCAGCCAGTCGCGCGCGTGCCCGGCGGTCAGCGACCAGGCGAGGTCTTTCCAGAAATCGAGCTGCTGCCGGGTGTAACGCGTGCACTCAGGAAACTTCTGGATGAGCTTGCGCGCCAGCGCATTCATGGTGCGGTCGAGTTGCCGGTAGGGCACGACCTCGTTGACCAGCCCCCACGAGAGGGCCTGCTCGGCGCTGATCTCGTCGCAAGTGAGCAGGAGTTCGCGCGCGCGGCGCTCGCCGATGGCCAGCGTCAGCCACTGCGTCGAGCCCAGCGCGTCCACGAGGCCCACGCGCGTGCCGGCCTGCATGAAGCGCGCGTGGTCGGCGGCGACGGCGAGGTCAGCGGCGAGGTTCCAGTCGTTTCCGCCTCCCGCCACCACGCCGTTGATGCGCGCGATCGTGGGCTTGCCGAGGTGCCGGAAAAGATCCAGCGCTTCAAACAGCAGACCTTGCCACTTCCAATAGTCGCGCGGGCGCCTGAGGAACTGGGCGGAGAATTCCTGGGCGTCGCCGCCCGAGCAGAAGGCCTTCTCGCCGGCCCCCGTCAGCACCACGACGGCGACGGCATCATCCCACGCCGCGTCGCGAAACGCTTTTTTCATCTCGCGCAGCGTCTGCGCGGAGTAGGCGTTGAAAACCTCGGGCCGGTTGAGCGTGACGCGCGCCACTCCATCCTTCTTCTCGTAAAGGATTTCCTCGAAGGCGAGTCGCGATTTGGTCGAGGGACCTGTGCCCACGGATTATCACCAACTCAAACAATATGCTGAAAGACGGCAATCGATGTGATCCTGAGGAGCCCCGATGTTCTGTATCGGGACGACGAAGGATCTCCGCATTTGTCCTTGGGAAAATGCAGATTCTTCGCTTCGCTCAGAATGACACTAATCGCAGGCTTCCAATTCCAGCGCCATTCCCATTCCGCCCGAAACGCAGAGCGTGGCGAGCCCGCGTCGCGCCTGCCGCTTGAGCATCTCATGGAGCAGCGTCACGGTGATCCGCGCGCCAGTACAGCCGATGGGATGGCCGAGGGCGATCGCGCCGCCATTGACGTTCAAGCGGTCGCGGTCGAAATGCAGCTCGCGATCGCACGCCAGCACCTGGGCCGCAAACGCTTCATTCAGCTCGATCAGATCGTACTCCTCAAGCTTGCGTCCGGTCTTCCTCAGCAGTTTCCGCACGGCGGGCACAGGGCCAATCCCCATCGTCCGCGGGTCGACTCCGACGCTTGTAAAATCCACGATTCGAGCCAGAGGTTTTGAAGTCGAGCGCTTCGCGCGCTCTTCGGAAGCCAGAACCAGCGCCGCCGCGCCGTCGGTAATGCCGGAAGAGTTTCCTGCAGTAATCGTACCGCTTTTTGAAAACACTGGAGGTAATTTCGCCAGCGCTTCCGGGGTCGCATCGAAGCGCGGGTGCTCGTCGGTCTGGAAAAGCCGTTCGCCTCTTTTTTCTTTCACGGTGAGAGGAACGATCTCCTCGGCAAAACGGTTCCCCTCGATGGATCGTCTGGCGCGCTGCTGGCTGGAGAGGGCATAGGCGTCCTGCTCGTCGCGCGAGATGTGGTATTGCTCGGCGAGCACTTCCGCCGTCTCGCCCATAATCATTCCAGACAGGGGACAAAGAAAACCGTCCTGATACATGCCGTCCACGAGCGTCTGGTGTCCGAGCCGCGCGCCCCACCGCGCGCCTTCCACAAAATAGGGAACGCGGCTCATCGCTTCCGTCCCGCCTACCAGGACCGCTTGGGCGTTGCCCAGAACAACCTCCTGGTACCCAAGCGCGATAGCTTTCATTCCTGAGGCGCAGGCTTGGTTGATCGTGTACGCCGGAACTGTGACCGGAACGCCAGATCGAACGGCGATTTGACGCGCGGGGTTCGGGCCGTTTCCCGCCTGCCGCGCGTGGCCGAAAATGACTTCCTCAATTTCCGCCGCGTCCACGCCGGCCCGCGCGAGTGCCGCCTGGGCGGCGATCACACCCAAGTCGGGGGCGGTGAAATCGCGCAGGGAGCCGCCGAACTTGCCGATGGCCGTGCGCACCGCGCTGAGGACGAAGACGCTTTTCATGGAGGAGCAAATGCTATCACAGGCGCCGCTTGGGTTGTAGCACCGGCCTAAGCGCCGGCGCGACGCGGAGCAGGGGTTGGGATAAGATGGTTACAGGGGGAGGGGTTGGGAAATGTATCGAGGAATGATCAAAATTGTCGCAGTTTCCATGATGACGCTTACGGCTTGGAGCGCGGGGAGCGGGCCGCTCTACGACGAGCAGGCCGACGCGCGCCAGCAGATTGCCGAGGCGATCAAGAGAGCTTCGAATTCGGGATCTTCCCCCAGAAACATCGTCCTCGATTTCGGAGCCAACTGGTGTTTCGACTGCCACGTGCTGGAAGAGCAGATGCGCAAGCCCGAACTGGCGGTGCTGATCGAAAAGAACTTTGTGGTGGTGAAGGTCGATGTGGGCCGCTACGACAAGAACCTGGATTTAGCGGAAAAGTATCGCGTGCCCCTCGTCAAAGGCATTCCCGCGCTGGCGGTTCTCGATTCACGCGGCAGGCTTCTCTACGCGCAGGACCAGGGTGAGTTTCAGGACGCCCGGCACTTGAGCTTCGACGGCATCAAAGCGTTTTTCGAGCGTTGGAAGCCGAAGCGCTGAAGCCTCGGCGGGTCCTCAGCTTTTTTGGTTAAGCCCGGTCGATGCTCCCACCAGGCGATTCTCGTTCCGATTGAGGCTGCGCGCCAAGCTACCCTGGCCCCAGCAGCATCCGCTCCAGCGGCCGTTGCCGGTGGACGCGCAGGAGAGCGACGGCGATGCGGGGCAGCGCTTCCAGCGACGGAAACGCGAGATAACGCCCTTCCCAGACCGGGTTGAATTTCTTCTTGAATTGGAAGAGAGACTTGTATTCGTAGATGCCCCGCACGTTTTCAAAGAGCAACTTCACACCCCGGTCGAGAAGGGTGAACTCGTCTTCGGGGCTGACGTTGGCGAGGGGCGCATTCGCAAGGCTCACGGCGCCCAATCCCGCTTCCCGGAAGTGTACAAGTGAGCGGGCGATCAGGTAGTCCATCAGACTCTTCGGGGCGTCCGCGGCGTAGCGCATCAAATCCAACGCCAGCCCATCCCCGCCAAATGACCGCCAGGTAACAAATCCCAGAACCCGGTCCCCGAGCCGCGACACAAAGAGCTTGTGGCGCGCCAGAGTGACGGGATCAAACCGCCCCATGGTGAATCCCATTTCCGGCAACCCCTTGCGTGAAAGCCACTGCTCAGAGATGAGTTGGAGTTGATCCTCGATTTCCGCCGGGATCGGCCAGTTCATGAGCTCGGCCCGAATCCCCGGGTTCTCGCGCTCCACTTTGGTAACGGAATTCCGTACCTTCTTCAATTTGGGCGTGCGCAGGTCGAATTCCGCCAGAGGTATCACGGCTTCTTCAGCAATCTTCAGAGTATGTAATCCGCGGGCGCGATAGGTGGCGAGGTTTTGTGTCACTACTTCGTAGAAGCAGGGGAGCCAATCGTGCTTCCGGCAGAATGCCACAAACTCATTGACCGCGGACTCTCGGGCCTCGGCTGGGCCGATCGGATCGCCGATCGTGATTGCGACTCCCGTGGAGACGCGATAGGCCACCGTCGAGTTACGGTCAGCCGTTACGAAGTGATGGTTGTTGGGTTCGGCGGCAAAGGTGGCCAGGGAGTTGCAGCCGGAGCGCTGAATGATTTCTAGGGCTTCAGGGAGCGCCGGATCGAGGCGCCGCAGGATGACGGGGCGAAGCAGCAGCCAGAGCAGTACGAGCCCTGAGCCGACCGACAGCCAGGCAATGGAATCGAGAAATTCCGCCGCGTGCGGCGAACGGGCCTCGATCCCAGAGTCGGTCAGGACCGCGGCCAGCAAGGTGGCGCGAGCGGCCTGCAAGATGCCAAATGGCGGGTCAATCATGTGGCGCAAATGGTATTGCCCCAGCACGCCGTACGTCAGAATAGCCAGCAGAAACACCGGGGCCAACACGAGCGACCGGCGAGTCAAGACGGGGTCGCTGCCAGCCATAAACGAGCGGCGGGCGATGACGAGATAGACGAGCAGCCCTGCGGAGGGGATGACGAAAATGAGATGGATATTCCTCACCAGGTGGAGGAGCAGCGACACACTCACGACCACGGTGGCGAGCTGCCAGGCGCGCCGCTTACCGCGCCCAAGACCCCGCCCGAGCGCGATGAGCAAGATGCCGGAAAGGACGAGGAGCGCGCGGCTGCCGTGATGGACTTCCAGCGGCAGCCATTCCGTCCAGGGGCTGGCGTGAAGCTGGTGGTGGATGCGGAGCCCGTCGAGAATATCAAACAGCCCGCCCAGCATGACCAGCGCCGCGACCATGCGATGAACGATGTGAGGGCGGATTCGCGGAGGCATGGAGGTTCAGCGCGGAGACTTCGACAAGGATTCGAACCAGGCCAGGGCGCGATCGAGAGCCTGCCAGAATGCCGGGCGTTGGCCGTCGAAACGGTGGTTCGCCGAGTCGAGGATGTTCAATTGCTTCGGGTCACCGGCGCGGGCAAAAATCGCTCGTGCCGTTTCCAGGGGAACGAAATCGTCATGAGTCGACTGGATCATCAGCAGCGGGATGGGCGCCAGCTTGCCGACGTAGTCTTTGCTGTTGAACGTCGGCTCATTCGGAACTTTGTGCGTAATGTAGATGGCGGCATCGGTCCATCGCCAGGCCAGTTCATTCAACTCCGGAAGCCCGATCGCGATGACCCCGTGCAAGTCCGGGCGCATTCCGGGGTCGAGGCCCGCCAGTATCACGAGTCCCGCGCCTTCCGACCAGCCGGCCAGAACGATTGATTTCGCTCCTGCCTGTTCCGCGGCGAACCGCGCAAGCGTTGCGAAATCCCCTGTTACCTGGGAAGGGTCGAGAGCCCGCGACTTGGAGAGAGACGCCAGGTATTCCTTGGCGTCAACACCGATGGCTGTATGCCCGCGGTCCGCAAGATACTGCGCAACCTCGGCGATGAATCCGTGCCATCCTCCGTCACCAGAGACCACGATACAGGCCGGAGCATCAGCTTTGCGCTGGGCCGGATCGAAAAAGTAGAGTTCCTGAGAAACACCTCGAATCGCAAACGGAACTTTGCGGGGCGCCGCGCCGCTCGCTTGATTCGCCAGCCCAGCTATCAGTAGAACCAGGGTGACAATTCGTCCGGCCAGGGACATCCCCATCATTATCTCACGCCAAAAATACCGTGGATGTCCTATCGGGAATTGGGGCCGGAGTGGGGCATGGCAAATGTCGAATCGTGAGGTAATTAAAGGCGAGCCTCCTCGGCGGCGCGGCGCTGGAAGATTTCGATGTAGCAGTTGACAAGTGAGACGGCGGCGGGGGTGACGCCGGGAATGCGCGCGGCCTGGCCGAGGGTGAGCGGCCGGACGCGAGTGAGCTTCTCGACCATCTCGCGCGAAAGGCCGGAAACTTTGCCGTATTCGAACCAGTCAGGAATGCGGCGAGCCTCGGCGCGGCGGAGTCGCTCGATCTGTTTCTCCTGTTGCTGGAGGTAGCCGTGGTATTTGAAGTCGGTCTCGACACGCCGCGCTTCTTCGCGAAGTAGAGGCGGCTTCACACCGCCACCTTCGCTGTGGCGGGATAAACCCGCCTCTACAGCGCGAGCCCCCTCATCAACCCACCCCATCAGATCCTCGATCGAGACTTCCGGCCGCTTCAGAAGCTGTGCTCCGGTGAGCGGGCCCGGCGCTGTGAGGCGTCCGTCCTGCATCAATCCGAGTTTGGTGTAGACTTCACGGCCCACACGCGAGGCGGGATCGAGCGCGGTTTCGAGCAGGAATTTCGTGGCGGCAGAAATACGCTCCCGCTTTTCGAGAAACGCGTCGTAATCCTTCTGCTTGAACGTCCCCACTTGGTAACCAAGCGGCGTCAGTCGCTCGTCGGCGTTGTCGATGCGCAGGTGCAGGCGGAACTCGGCACGCGAAGTGAACATGCGGTAAGGTTCATCCACGCCCTTGCTAACCAGATCGTCGATCAGAATTCCGGTATAACCTTGCGTGCGATCAATCGTGACGTGCTCCTTGCCCTGCACGCGCAGTCCGGCGTTGATCCCCGCCATGATGCCCTGGCACGCGGCTTCTTCGTATCCAGTCGTTCCGTTGATCTGCCCGGCGAGGAAGAGGTTCTGGATCTTCTTCGTCTCCAGCCACGGAAAGAGCTCTGTCGGCTGGACCATGTCGTACTCGATGGCGTATCCGGGACGGATCAGTTCCGCGTTCTCGAGGCCGGGAATGGACTTCACCATCGCTATCTGCACGTCGATGGGCATCGAGGTGGACATGCCGTTCACGTAGATTTCGTTCGTGTCCACGCCCTCGGGCTCGAGGAAGAGCTGGTGGTGCGGCTTGTCGGGAAACTTGACGATCTTGTCTTCAATCGACGGGCAGTAGCGCGGCCCGATGCTTTTGATCTGGCCGGAGTATAGCGGGGCGCGATGCACGTTCTCGCGGATGATGCTGTGCGTCTCGGTGGTCGTATAAGCGATCCAGCAGACGCGCTGCGGCTGCGTGATGGCCTTGGTGCGGAAACTGAACGGCGTGGGAATCGGATCGCCCGGCTGCACCTGGAATTGCGAGAAGTCGATGGTGCGCGCGTCGAGGCGCGGCGGCGTTCCGGTTTTGAGCCGGCCGACATCGAATCCCAGCCGGCGCAGCGCTTCGCCCAGCATCACCGCCGGAGGCTCGCCCGAACGCCCGGCAGGATATTGCTGCTCGCCGCAGTGAATCAAGCCGTTGAGGAATGTGCCCGTGGTGACAATGACCGCACCCGCCTCGACCGTGCGGCCGTCGCGAAGTTTGATGCCGCGGACGCGTGGCATCGGCGTCCCGCCGATGCCCACGGGCGAGACGCCCGTGCCACCGTTTTCAAGTACCAAATCAACGACCTCCGCCTGCTTGATGCGCAGGTTCGGTTCCTCTTCGAGCACCTGGCGCATGCGCACGCGGTACTGCTTCTTATCGGCTTGCGCGCGCGGAGACCACACCGCCGGGCCGCGGCTGGTGTTCAGCAGGCGAAACTGGATTCCTACTGCGTCAATCACCTCGCCCATGATGCCGCCCAGAGCGTCCACCTCGCGCACCAGATGCCCCTTGGCGATTCCGCCCACGGCAGGGTTGCAGGACATCTGGCAAATCAGGTCGAGATTGATGGTGTAAAGCGCGGTCCTCAAACCCATGCGCGCAGCCGCCATCGCCGCCTCGACGCCCGCGTGACCCGCGCCGACTACCGCCACATCGTATTTTTCCGTGAAGCTCGAAACCATAATTGGGAATCCTGCCCGAAAGGCAAGAGACTATTCTAGCAAGGTGCAGGTTTCCGCGCATCTTCCGGCGGCGGCTTCACGCCGCCAAGCCTTGCAGTGCAGACATCTGTTTTTGGACCTGTTCCTGCCTGCGGCAGGCAGGAGCCGCCAAGCGCAGTCTGCGGGCTTCCCGCACGAAGAGTTGCCGACCTGAAAAACGCAGGTCCGCGCTACATGGTGTTCACTCGCCCGATTCCCGCGTACAATTGGGGGCTATGGCGGACCCGAAGGCCAGCCGCGCGGCGGCGTTGAAGAAAGTCGCGATCTTTGCCGACCTCTCCGAGAAGGAGCTGGAATATCTCGCGGCGCGCGCCGTCGCTCGTCAATTTAAGGAGGGCGAACTGCTCTTCTCGGAAAGCGAACCCTGCGAAGGCCTATTCGTGGTGGAGTCGGGAGCGATCAAAGTCTTCAAAACCTCCGCGAGCGGACGCGAGCAGGTGTTGACCATCGAAGGCCCCGGGGGCTCAGTGGCGGAGTTGCCGGTTTTCGACGGCGGCCCTTATCCGGCTTCCGCAGCCGCGATCAGTGCTGCGTCGGTCTTGTTCGTCAGCAAGCGGGATTTTCAGGCGTTGTGTGTCGAACACCCCCAGGTCGCCCTCAAAGTCCTGAAAGTGATGGGAGCACGTTTGCGCAAGCTGGTGGGCGTCATCGAAGAACTTTCATTCACCACCGTGCGTCACCGCCTGGCGTTGCTGCTCATCCGTTTGGCAAAACGGCGGGGAACGAAGACCGCTCGCGGCATCGAGCTCACATTAAAATCGAGCAACCAGGAACTGGCCGCGCACATCGGCACGGTGCGCGAACTGGTCTCACGCAACCTCAGCCGGTTCCAGGCCGAGGGCCTCATCAAGCTGGACGGCAAGACGGTCGTCATTCCCAACCTCGAGGCCATCGAGGCCGAAGTCGAAGGGTCGGAATAGCGCGCCTCTCCAATCAATCGGCTTCCCGCCTGCGGTACGACTTCTCTCCTCCATCGAGTATCATGAATGACCCAGGCTTCGACGTGAGACATCGTCCCCCGTTGAAATCAGGGCTTCCGGGGCACACTCCTGATGGCTGACAACGCGACCCCCATGCCTGTCGCCGAACCTCACCGCGACCGCTGGCTGTATGCGATCCTGCTGCTGGCGCTCGCGCTGCGAACCTATCATCTCGGCTATCCGCCGTGGGATTACCATAACTGGCGGCAGACAAACACGCTCATGGTGGCGCGGGACTTCGCGCGGCGCGGGTTCGACGCCCTGCACCCGCAGGTGGCGTGGGTCAGCGGGGACCAGCCTTCAAAGCCCAGCTACTTCTGCGGCGAGTTTTCCATTGAGAGCATCTTCGCTGCGCTGCTCTACAGGGCATTCGGCGAGTCGCACGCCGCGGGGCGATCCGTGGTCATCGCGTTTTCGCTGGCGGGAATCTACTTTCTGTATCTTCTGCTCCGGCGTCGAGCGGGAGTTGCGGCGGCGCGCAGCGGGGCTCTGCTGCTGGCCGTGAATCCCTACTGGCTCTTCTTCGGCCGCGTGCTTACGCCTGAAGTTCCTGCCCTGGCCCTGGCGCTCGGGGCGCTCAACGTGCTTGACCAGTGGACAGAGGAGCACAGGAAGACTTCACTATTGCTTGCGGCGGTTCTCACCTCACTCGCCTTTTTGCAGACGCTGAGCGTGTTGGTTGTTGCGGCTCCGGCTCTGCTTCTATTTTGGAACGAGTTTGGCTGGCGATCGATTCGACGCTGGGAAATCTATGCCTACGGGGCAATCGCCGGGGTCCCTGCGGCGCTCTGGTATTGGCACTCCGCGGCTCTGGCGCGAGCGAGTGGCTTCAACTTCATGCCGGCTGGGGATCTCGGACGGAATATGGCCCGCTGGCTCGAACCGCCGTTTCTCCGCGAAGTTGGCTCGCGGCTGGCGGTTGAAGCCTTCTCACCGATCGGGCTCGTGATGGTCACACTGGCTTTATTCGGTCTCGCGCGCGGGCGGGTGGGCTGGCTGTTCCGGGCGTGGCTGCTGGCTGGCGCGGGGTTCCTTTTCCTGATCCCCGAAACGTTGGCGCAAAACTATTACGATCTCCTGCTTCTAGTCCCGGCAGGCAGCGCACTGGCTGGAATCGCAGTTGCTCGATGGCTGGAATCCCCGAAGCTGCGAATGGTTGCACTGGCGCTGCTGGTCCTGCTCGCTGCCGACGCGGTCCGCTGCGCGCGCCCGTTATACCGAGAAGATCGGTCGCCTTACGACCTCGGCATCCTGCTGAAGAATCTCACCAGGCCCTCCGACCTCATCGTTACCGAAAGCGGCGGCAGCCCGAACGTTCTTTACGCCGCTGACCGGCGCGGGTGGATTGACCCCGAGAACAATTTGACGCGCCTCGAACACCTCGCGGCCGTGGGAGCACGGTATTACGCCCCTGCCGCATCGGCCGGTTCTGACTCGCGCCGAGATTTCTTCGCGGCTCTCGACGAACGTTTCTATCGCCTGACAAATCCAGATTCGCCCTGGCCGATCTTCGCGCTCCATGAGCCGAGAGAAGTCCTGGAGGAAGCCCCCACCCGCGAAATTCAAAATCCTTATCCCGTCATATTCGACAATCAGATCGAATTGCTTGGCATCTCGCAGCGCCCTTTGTTGAACTGGCCCGCCGCATTTGAAATTACTTACTACTGGCAGTGCTTGAAGGAGGTGGAAAGAAATCTGCGCGTCTTCGTCCATGTCACCACAGCGGAGGGGCAGATGGTCGCCAGCCAGGATCATTGGCTGCTCGCCGGCCACTTCGACGTCAAACGATGGAAAGAGGGCGAAGTCGTTCGCGAGCGGTACGTCGTTGTATTGCCCGCCGGCCTCACTGGCGGGCGCTATCAGCTGCGCGTCGGGTGGTTCGATCCGGAAAAAGGCGACCGGTTGCCGATCATCTCGCCGGGGGCCTCGGATGGCGAAAACCGCGCTCGGGTGACGGAGATCGAGGTGCGCCGTCCGCCGCGATACGGATGGTTCTCAGTGGAGGAATGATGGCAGAGCGGCGCGGGAATCCGTCCGTCAGTATGCCAGCGCCTGATCGAGATCGTCGATCAAATCTTCGACCGCTTCGATTCCGACGGACAAACGCACCAGGCCATCGGTGATTCCAATCGCCAGGCGCTGCTCGCGCGGCACGGCGCGGTGGCTGGTTGATGCCGAGTGCACAATCAGCGAGCGCGAGTCGCCGAGGCTTGCGGCGCGCGCAAAAATCTTTACGCCGTCCATGACCCGCTTTCCACCTTCGTAGCCACCCTTGACCTCGAAGCTGATCATCGCGCCGAAGCCCTTCATCTGCCGCTTCGCGATTTCGTGGCCGGGATGGCTGGGCAGGCCGGGGTAGTTGACGTGCGCGACTTTGGGGTGCTGGACCAGGAACTCCGCAACCTTCTGCGCGTTCGAGCAGTGCGCGGGCATGCGCAGATGGAGGGTGCGAGTCCCTCTTGAGATCAGCCAGGCATTGAACGGGCTGATGACGCCCCCGAAGTCACGGATGACTTCGTGGATCAGGAACGAGATGTAATCCCTGGGGCCGGCGACGATACCGCCCATCGCGTCACCGTGGCCGCAGAGATATTTCGTGGCCGAGTGGACGACCACCGTCACTCCCAGCCTGATGGGCTGCTGGAGCGCGGGCGAGGCAAAGGTGTTGTCGATCATGGTCGGAATGCCCCGCGAGCGGCCCAGTCGCGCGAGCGCCGCGATGTCCACGATTTCGAGCACCGGGTTGCTGGGTGATTCGAAATAGATCAAACGCGTGTTGGGCTGAATGGCTTTCTCAAAATCCTCGATTTTTGACGAAGGAACGAAGGTCGTCGAGGCGCCCATGCGTGGCAGCTTGGTGTTCAAGAAGTTATAGGCCGCGCCGTAGAGCGAGCGCGCCGCCACGACGTGGTCGCCGGATTTGACATAGCCGAGAATCGCCGACGAAATCGCCGCCATGCCCGTGGAGAAGGCGAGCCCGGCCTCGGCGCCTTCGAGGGCCGCGACTTTTTCCTCTAGCGCGCGAGTGGTGGGATTGCCGTAGCGCGTGTACATGTAACCGAACTTCTTTTCGTCGTACACGGCGGCCATCTCTTCTGCATCGGCGGCGACGAAGGTAGTTGATTGGTAAATCGGCGTGTCAAGCGCCCCCGTAGCGGGGCAGGGAATCTCTCCGGCGTGGACGGCGAGCGTTTCAAATCGGCTTGGGTTTTTCATTCAACACCTCAATTTCATGTCGGGACTTGATTGGCGGCCCAATACCTAAGCCTATCGCGCGCGGGTCAAGAGGGGAAGTGCCAGTTCGACGCCAATGTAAAGAGCCATCGCCGCAGCCTGCGGCTCGAGGGTTCTGGCAACCGGGACATCTGACACGACGCCCGGATTCCACTGGGTCGAACTTGCCGGACCGGGCCAGGTCGGTCTTCCGGCCGCACGGCCCATGAGCCGCTTGACATCAGCGCGAGAAATGACTACAGATGGAGTATCGGACGTTGATTTCGGCCGGGGGTGCGCGATGGCGGTCTGTCCGGAATGTGAGGCCGTGCTCGATATTGAGGATGATGTTGACGAAGGGCAGTTGATGGATTGCCCCGAATGTGGAGCCGAACTGGAAGTGGTGAGCACCAACCCGGTGGAGATTCGCGTCATTTCGGAGGCCGATGAAAACGAAGAAGAGTCAGGAAACTGGTGAACCTATGGCAGGATCAAGGGATTGCTTGGATGCGTTTCGCGACGGGACGGGGAGGGTATCTACCTGCCGGAATGTGGGCGCAGCCGCAATTCTCGCCTCGCTCCTAATCCTCTCGGCTTGCGTCCCGCTCGTTCACGCCAAGGAGACGAAACCCTCGCGAACCGTGCTCGGCGTGGTGACCGATGAGAATGAGAACCCCATCCAGGGGGCCGTCGTAACCTTGACGGACCTGCAAACGGGAAAGAAGACCGCGATCTACACCGGCGCCGACGGCGCTTATCAGTATGCGGGGCTGGAAGTCACGCGCGATTACGATGTGCAGGCCACTTTCAAAGGCGTGGCGTCGCGGCTTCGCAAAGTGAGCACGGTGGATCCACGCTCCCGAATTACCATCAACCTCCGGATTCCCCCGCCCAAAGAAGAAGAATAACTTGCTGGAAACCATAAGTGGTCCGGGACGAGTCCTCGTCGCTTCAGGGTACGATTACGCTCAAGGTTTTGGGGAGCGCCTCGATGGTGACCGGCAGCGGCTGAACGAACTCGCCGTCGGCGTAAAGATCGAGTTTTGACGGCGAGCACAATGTGAGTTGCGGTGTCTGGAAGTACTGAATGCGCTGGTGCGCGAGATGCGTGCCGCGGTAGATGCGCGGGATCCATCGAAGCAGCTGTAGCTTGCTCATGGCCGGAACCAGGCAGACATCCAGTAAGCCGTCGTCAGGCCGCGCGCGTGGTGTGATGCGGAACCCTCCCCCGTAGAGTGACAGGTTCCCCACAAGGACGGCGATGACGTCGCCGCTGAACTGAAAACCCTCCGCTTCGATTTCGAGGGGCTGTGGCTGGAAGTCGATCAGGCAGCACAGGATTCCCCAGGCGTACGCGCTTCGGCCGCGGATCTTCTGCGCGCGCTCGTTCACGTAACGGGCAACCATGGAGTCGAGCCCGGTTCCAGCCATGCCCCCGTATGCCTTCGAGCCCACGCCTCCCAGGTCAATCCGCTGGGTTTTGCCGTTCAGGATGATTTCTGCGGCTCGGCGCGGATCACTGGGCAAGCCCAAGCCGGCAGGAAGATCGTTTCCCGTTCCCAGCGGGATCATTCCCAGCGACACATCAGAGCCGCGTAAAACGTTCAGAACGTGATGATGCGTGCCGTCGCCACCTGCGGAAACGACGAGGTTGGGCCTTTCGTCGAGGGCTTGGCGCGCGAGTTCGCACAAATGCGCGGCGCTTCGGCTCTCGCGGATTTCGGGTTCGACGCCGCCGCGGCGCAAAACCTCAACCGCCCGCGCCAACTTGCGCCCGGCGCTGCCTCGCCCCGCCGCAGGATTGAAAAGGATGATGATTCGCACCGGACGGCGGAAGGATGCAGAAGAGAAATGCGCAAGTCAAGCGCAGGGGCGCGCCTTGCGCCCGCCCTTAATTTACGCAGTAGTGAAATCCACCTTGAGTATTCGCCGGCCGACGCGAAATATAACGACGGAGTGTTGGCGGGGATCGAAATCCCATGTGGGGTCGGTGAGCTTTTGCCAGTCGGGTGGATCTGATACGCCTGCGCTCATGTAGACGGCGCCTTCCTTTATTTTCCGTTGGGCTTCGGCATTGGACTCAACCAGTTTGAGGAGCGCGAGCAGCCGGAATAGTTTCACAGGCCCGACGAGGAAGTGAGGCTGAGTTTCGATTTCCGACGGAACGGATTTTTGCTGGAATTGCCTCTCCCAATCACGCTGTGCTTGGTCAGCCTTCAGCGGGCCGCAAAAGTCGCTCACTATTGTGTACGCGAGGTGTTTCTTAGTCTCGAGCGGATGGCCCCTTTTCATATTTTCGATGTCGGCGGCTGTTGCGTCGGTCAGCAGCAGGTAGTACCGCCACATCAGCTCGTCGGAAATCGACATGATTTTGCCGAACATCTCGGCGGGTGGCTCGTTGATGCCGACGTAGTTGCCGAGCGACTTCGACATTTTCTGCACGCCGTCCAAACCTTCGAGGATGGGCATGGTCATGATGACCTGTGATTCCTGCCCGTACTCCTGCTGAAGGACGCGGCCGACGAGCAGGTTGAATTTCTGGTCGGTGCCGCCCAACTCGACGTCGGCTTCGAGCGCCACCGAGTCGTAACCCTGCGCCAGCGGGTAAAGCAGCTCGTGGACGGAGATGGGGCGTTGTTCACTCATGCGTTTGGAGAAATCGTCTCGCTCGAGAATCCGCGCCACGGTGTATTTCGAGCAGAGCTTGACCCAGTCGATGCTGGAGAGTTTCCCCAGCCAGCGGCTGTTGAAGTCCACGACCGTCTTCTCGGGGTCGAGGATTTTGAAAACCTGCTTCTTGTAAGTCTCGGCGTTGGCGGCGACTTCCTCCGGCGTCATCGGCTTGCGCGTCACGTTCTGGCCGGAGGGGTCGCCGATCAGACCCGTGAAATCGCCAATCAGAAAGATCACCGTGTGGCCGAGATCCTGAAAGTGCTTCAGCTTGCGGATCAGAACGGTGTGGCCGAGATGAATGTCGGGCGCCGTGGGATCAAAGCCCGCCTTCACGCGCAGCGGCTTGCCCGTTTTGGCCGAGCGCTCGAGCTTGGCGCGCAGCTCTTCCTCGCGAATCGTTTCCGCCGCGCCTTTGGTCAAGTAAGCGAGTTGTTCTTCAATGGTCATAGTCCCTGCAGCAGGCCGGAGGAATTATGCATTGAAGATGATACTAGCGCGAGGCGGGATTGTGGTGGGGAAAATGGCAAGAAGGGGGGAATCCAGCTCTTTCAACCGAGACGCCTGATCCCTTGGTAACTCGGGCGGAGATTCCCTAGTCGCCTGTCGGCCCGTTGTGGCAGTCGTAGCAGCCCACCATATAGCCAGCCGGGAAGTTCTTCGTCGTCTCCTCGGCTTTGAGGCTGCGGGCAGTGGGAGTGGCGGAAAGAGGCGAGCCGCGGTAGTCCGCGCCGTGGCAATAGGCGCAGGCCGTATATTGGCCATTCTCCGCGTAGGCGTGGTGACCGTCAACCCACGTCTGGCCGATCGAATGAATCCCGTGCGGGCCGCCACTGTTCGTCAGCGCGGCGGAAGTGCCGTGGCAGAGCGTGCACTCCCTGATTTCCCCGCCGTAGCTCTGCGCCGCCTGCGGGTAAACATTGTCATTCGGCTGGGAGGTGGGATACTCGGCGTGTGGAGCGCCGTGGCAGCCCGGACAACCCAGATTGCCGTGCCCTTTGCTCAGCCGGAACAGGTGGGTATTCGGCACCGGGGTGTTAGGGTTGGTGGCGAAAGTCGCGTCGGTAGTCGTTCGCCATGCGCCCGTCCCGTCAAAGGTCGTCGTGTACCGGTCGGAATCGGTGTGGCAGTTCTGGCAGGCGGGAACGTCCAGCCATCCCCTGCGCAATGAAGAGCCGACCGCTGTGAGGTTTCCGTGGCAACTCATGCAGGCGATGCTGCTCATTGCGCCTCGTTGGCAGCGCGTGTTGACTCCCGGATGGCAGAGGTAGCAGGAGCCGAAAGGCGACGTGGCATTGTCCAGCGTTGTCCCCGACCCCGGATTGACGACCGGCCCATGGTAGGAGTGCATCGACTGCGTCAACGCCGGGACCCCGGCCACACCCGGAGCTGAAAGGGCGTTCGAAGCGTGACAGGTAGCACAGAGGATCGGCGTCCCGGAGGTGGCGGTCTGCATAAGGCTCGCCTGGTAGGTATAGCCCTTCGTCGCCAGAGCGGGTAAATATGGACTTACGTCGTTCCTCTCATCGTGCAGCTTGAGGATGTTCAGCTTTACGTCTTTGGCGAGGTCGGGATTGTTCACCCAGCCGCCCGCGGGCTGTGCGGCAGGATTCGAGCCCGAGGCATGACAGTTCATGCAGCTCATTTCATCGCTGACGGCAAGGACGACCGTCGCCTCGGCGAGAACCTTTCCTGCCGAGTCCTTCGCAACTATCTTGGCCATCGGATAGGGGTTGGTCACTCCTTGGTCATCGTAAGGCACCGTCGGGATTCCGACCGCTTCCCAAACACTTTCCGCGGAGTTGTAATCGAGTGGTTGCGGTATCTTGCTCTGTACAACCTTCCCGGCCAGCCCCTCGTCGAGATTCAATGGGGTGAGGAACAGCGCCGAAGAGTAAGTCCAGAAATTGGTCTTGTCGGAACTCGAAGTGTTGATCGACCCCGCTGTGTCGGCAACTGCTTCGTAGGAGAGGGTAACGCCACTTGTTACAAGCTGCGCGGTGCTTCCGTTCTTGATGAGTTGCGCACGCACGGTATTATAGGGAGGTAGCACAGCGAAGATCGAGTAGTCTTTTCCGTCCATGCAGTGCATTCCCAACTCGCTCCACGCAACAAGCGTGTGGGTGGCTACTTGGGCAGGCGCCGGGTTATTCGGTGGGTTCGGTGATGATGCGCTTCCGCCTCCGCAGGAAATCGAGAGTGCTGTCAGAGTTGTGATCGCCAGCAAGCAAGAGAAACATCTGACCATTTTGTCCATCCGCAAATGGCGCAGTCTGTGCGCTCTCCCTGCAAGGCAATCGCCACCTACCGAAATCGGGCGGAGTTCTCCGGAGGCCAGCCACCGCTTGCTGACGATCACACTGTGACCTTGCATGCGTCGGCTTTCTGCATGACGAAGGCGAGGGCTGGAGACTCGCGAAGGAGAATAGCCAGCGGGGGGAGGTTATTACTTCAGCAGCACCCGCCGGCCCTCAATGCGGATTCTGTCTTCGAGCACCAGATTGATCGCCTCGGTATAGGTCCGGTGTTCTTCTTTGAGAATCCGCGCGGACAGGGTCTCCACCGTGTCGTCGTCGAGGATGGGGACGACGGCCTGAGCCACGACGGGCCCGGTGTCCACGCCTTCGTCCACAAAGTGAACCGTGCAGCCCGTGAACTTCGCCCCGTAATCGAGCGCCTGCTTCTGCGCTTCCACGCCCGGGAACGAAGGCAGAATTGCCGGATGGATATTCAGGATGCGGCCCTTGAACTCGCGGATGAAGTATGGCGTCAGGACGCGCATGAATCCGGCCAGGCAGACCAGATCGACGTCGTGCTGGCGAAGCGCGGCGACCAACTCGCGCTCGAACGCCTCGCGCTCCTTTCCTTTCGACGGAATGCAAAGAGCGTTCAGGCCCATCTGACGGGCGATGGCGAGTCCCGCGGCCTCTTCCTTGTTGCTGATGACAGCGCCGATTTCGGCATGGATATTTCCTGCTTGAATATTGCGCGCGATGGCTTCGAAGTTCGACCCGCGGCCGGAAATCAGAATGCCCAGTTTCTTCATGATTTATCTCTCGAATGAATGCGCCAAGGATGGCGAATCCGGGGATTCGCTGCGAGGAACCGCGTCTAGATGTATTTCACGCTTGCTCGGCCGCGGACGATGCGACCGATATTCCAGAATTCTTCTCCGCGCTTTTCGAGCGCGGCGGTCACTCGCGCCAGATTTCGCCTGGAAACGATGAGCGCCATCCCGATTCCCATGTTGAACGTCCGCAGCATGTCTTCTTGCGGAACCCGCCCGAGTCGTGCGATTAAGTCAAAAATGGGCAGCACGGGCCACGAGCCCAGCCGTATCTCCGCCTGACAGCCGGGAGGAAGGATGCGCGGCGTGTTGTCGGTCAGTCCGCCGCCCGTAATGTGCACGATCCCTTTCAACAGATTTTTCTCGAGCAACGGCTGGAGAACCCGCCAATAGCTCCGGTGCGGGGCCAGCAATTCGTCGCCCAAAGTGCGGCCAAGCTCGGGGATAACCTTCGTAAGCTTCATCTTGCTTTTTTCAAGGAGCACTTTGCGCGCCAGAGAGTAGCCATTGGTGTGAAGGCCCAGTGAGGGGAGGCCGAGGATAACATCGCCCGGGCGAATCCCGCTCCCGTCGATGATCTTCTTGCGGCGGACCCAGCCGACGATGCAGCCCGCGAGGTCGTATTCGTTGGCGGGATAAAACCCTGGCATTTCCGCGGTCTCCCCGCCTATCAATGCGCAGCCAGCTTCGTGGCAGGCGCTCGCCAGGCCGCTGATGATTTCCTCCACGACCCGCGGATGGAGTTTCCCCGTGGCGAGATAG
The DNA here is from genome assembly GCA_041946825.1 of Terriglobia bacterium. Lineage (GTDB taxonomy): Bacteria > Acidobacteriota > Terriglobia > UBA7540 > UBA7540 > CAZTHM01. The sequence continues at coordinate 147,107 of JBHGBD010000003.1, forward strand.
TCAAGGAAGAAAAGCGGCGCCGCGCCGTGCACGGCGATGTCGTTAACGCAGTGGTTGACGATGTCGGCGCCGACCGTCGTGTGGCGATCGAGCGCGAAGGCGATCTTGAGCTTGGTGCCCACGCCATCCACGCTGGCGATGAGCACGGCATCCCGCGGCAAGCCCGCGAGCGAGAAGAATCCGCCGAAGGCTCCCACGTCTTTCAGCACGCGGGCGCTGAACGTCTGCCGGGCTAGCTGCTTGATGCGAGACTTGGCTCGAGTGGCGGCGTCGATATCGACGCCCGCATCGCGATAGCGCATGGTTGGGTTACGAAGACTCCGGGCGGATAGGGTAACACGTTTCGGACCACCGTGGACACCGGTGATCGGAACGCCTCAGAAGATTTTGCCGGTGCGGGACCAGCGGGTCCTGCGGAGGAAGTTCCACACAATGGAAGCATCAAACTTCAAGCGCGCCACGATATCTTCCGCGGTCCAGTCTTTGGTGGGCGCGTCGTAGGACCAGTAGACAAATAAGGGCTCACCCACCACGTTAACTTCCGGCACGAAACCCCAGAAGCGGCTGTCCAGAGAATTGTCGCGATTGTCCCCCATCATGAAGAGATACCCGGGCGGCACGCGCAGACCATCCTTCTCGATGAACTGCGGCATCTCATGGGCCCAGGCCGGGTCCAGGCCCCAGGCCGCCGGCAACGTGTCGATCTGAGCGAGGGGGGGAGGGAAATTGTCCCGCAGCGGAAAGATGCTGGTGAATTGGAATTGCACGTAAGGCTCGTCGAGGGGCTTGCCGTTGACGAAGACCCGCTTATTTTCGATCCGGATCAGGTCCCCACCCACACCAATCACGCGTTTCACAAACATCACGGAAGGATTGCGGGGATAGCGGAAGGCCACGATTTCCTGCCGCCGCGCCGTCTTCAGCGGAGGAACGCGAACGGAAGTGTACGGCAGTCTGGGGCCGTACAGGACCTTGTTTAGAAAGACGTGATCGCCGATCAGGATGGTCTTTTCCATTGAGCCGGTGGGGATCACCGTGGCCTCGGCGATAAACGTGCGAATGAAGAAGACCGCGACCAGAACCACAATCAGAGAGCGCGCGGTTTCCCAGGCGCTTTCGCGGCGGTGTTTGGGCGGGTTGGGAGCCTCCGCAGCCGGGGCGGCCTCCGGAGAGGCGGCCGAAGGAGTCGCTGCGGGGTCGGATTGTTTGGCTTCCGGGTCCATCTAATCTCTCTGACGCAACGCGATGAGCGGCTCCTGTACCGTTGTGGGGTAGCTGGCGGTATAACAAGCCAGGCAGTAGCGTCCCTGAGTATCTCCCACGGCCTGGCGCAAGCCTTCGAGGGAAAGGTAGCCGAGGGTGTCGGCGCCGATGTATTGCCGAATCTCCTCCACGCTGTGGGTTGCGGCGATCAACTCCTTCCGGGTCGGTGTGTCGATCCCGTAGTAGCAGGGCGAGAGGGTCGGCGGGCAACTGATCCGCATGTGGACCTCGGCCGCCCCGGCTTCTCGTACGATGCGCACGATCTTGCGGCTGGTTGTCCCCCGGATGATGGAATCATCCACCAGGACGACCCGCTTGCCTTCCAGCAGGCTGCGCACGGGATTCAACTTCAGCTTGACGCCGAAGTCGCGGATGGCCTGGCTGGGTTCGATGAAGGTGCGGCCCACGTAGTGGTTGCGGATGAGGCCGAACTTGAGCGGGATGCCGGACTCTTCTGAGAATCCGATGGCGGCGGCGACGCCGGAGTCGGGCACGGGCACCACCATGTCGGCGTCCGCCGGATGCTCGCGCGCCAGCAACCGGCCCAGCATTTCCCGGCTGGTCTGCACCGAGCGGCCGAACACCAGGCTGTCGGGGCGCGAGAAATAAACGTGCTCGAAGATGCATTGCGTGGGAGGGATGGGGGAACTCAGGCGCAGCGACGTTATGCCGCGGCCGTCCAGAATCACCATCTCGCCCGGCTCGATCTCGCGAATATAGGTGGCATTGATCAAATCGAACGCACAAGTCTCCGAGGCCACGACGTAGGAGCCGTTCAGCCGGCCCAGGCTCAACGGCCGGAATCCCCGCGGGTCGCGAATGGCGTATACGCTGTCTTTGACCAGCACCACCAGCGAATACGCTCCGACAACCTTGTCCAGCGCGTCGGCCAGGGATTCCGGGATCCCGGTTTGCTTCGAGCGCGCGAAGTGGTGGAGGATGACTTCGCTGTCGCTGGTGGTTTGAAAGATGTCGCCGCGGCTTTCCAGTTCGCGGCGAATCGATGACGCGTTCACCAGATTGCCGTTGTGGGCCAGCGCCACTTGACCCTTCTGGCAGCTCACGATGATGGGCTGGGCGTTCTTGAGGTCGGTGTCCCCCGCCGTCGAGTAGCGCGTGTGCCCGATGGCGGAGTGCCCGGGCAGGCCCTCAATCACCTGGGGCGTAAAGACTTCCGCGACGTGCCCCATGCCGCGATGAGTGAGCATCTTTTGGCCATCGCTCGAGACGATGCCCGCGCTCTCCTGTCCTCGGTGTTGGAGTGCGTAGAGCCCCAGATAAGCCAACTTGGCGGCTTCCGGGTGGCCGTAGACGGCGAACACCCCACAATGGTCGTGGAATTTGTCGTCAGGAAGGGGGTGGCAAGGGAAGAGCTTGGAAGCTGCCTGCAAAGGTTTTCTCCGCGCCTCTGAGTGGGAGATAGAACGAATGGGTAGCTGCTTACTCAGCCCGCACTACTATTAGATGCGATCTTGCCGTTCTTCGATTCCTGCCCTCTCAGGCTGCTCTCGGCATCGGCAAATCGCTCCGAGCCTCTTCAACCCAAACTAACCAGCGGGAACCAAGCTCTATTCTGCCTTGAACGCTGACACGGTGCAATAATTTTCTCGGGAGCACTGGAGTTCTCTGAAGGAGACTCTCATAAAACAAGTGGTAGACCTCGGGCGACCAGCAGCCTAAAATCGGAAAACGCAGTTCGAGTGGAATGCTGCCAAGGTACCGGGAAACCTGCGGAAGCATCGGGTTTCGTTTCAGGAAGGTTCAAGCGTCTTTTATGATCCCCTGGCGGTAACCGGCGCCGACCCCGACCACTCCGAGGAAGAGGAAAGACTCATCACCTTTGGCATGTCGGTGAAGGGGCGGCTTCTTGTTGTATCGCATACGGAGCGCGGTGAAGCGATTCGCATCGTAAGTGCTCGCACCGCAACCCAGATTGAAAGGCAGATCTATGAAGAAGGCTAAAATGACGTCGGACGAGCTCCGACCAGCGTACAGGCGCGCTGACTTCAAGAAACTGGAGCGTGGGAAATACTACGAGCGGGTAAAATCGAGGTCCAATGTTGTTGTCCTCGATCCTGAGAATGCGGCAGTCTTCCCCAACTCTGCCGCGGTCAACAAGGCGCTGCATTCATTGGCCGAAGTTGTGAATACCTTGTCAGGAACAAGCCGCTCCGCTCGCCGTCGGCGGCTCGGGAGTTGAATCGGCGCCATCGGACGAAGATATAGCGCTGGGGGTGGGATTCGAACAAGCCGAGTACTGAGTCAGGCCGATATGCTCGTGACGAGACATCTCCGCGATCAGAACTTCACCGTGAATCGTTACCAATCCCGGCAAGGGGCTTGCGGAGTGGGCGTGAAGCTGGCTCCGTGATCGCGCCACCAGGCGTGCCACTCGTCGGCGGCGCGCCTGGACTCGGCGGCCGTGGCCTTCGGCGAGAGGTAAATCATCTGCCGGGTCAAGCCCAGTAATGCGAAGTGGCCCACGCGCCGGACCTGACCCTCGGGATCGCTCAGCGTGGCGATCAGGGCGGGAACAACTTCTCTGGTCCCCAAATTTCTCAATCCCAAAATGGCGTTAACGCGATCGCTGACGCTCGGCGAGCGCAGCGCGTCGAAGAGCGCCTGGTTGGCGCGAGTGTCGTTAAAAAGCCCAAGGGTTCGCAGAACCTCGCCGCGCAAAGAATCCGATGTGCCGCGAAGCATCTCGAGAAGCGGCGGCACAAACTTCGCGTCGTCCTTTTCTCCCAAGAGGAGAACCGCGTAGGCGCGCAGGGAGTCGTCTTCGGTCTTTCCGGCGGCTTCCAATGCCGCGCCGTCGCTTCCCCGCGCGATGTCCAGGATGACCGCCCATGCTTCCGGTGTGCCGAGCCGCGCCAGGCCCTGAAGCGCCTGCTGCCGGTCCAGGCCGCGTTCGCCGGCGGGAGCTCGACCGATGGTGGCGAGCTTCTCCGACACGAACGGCTGAGGCAGCGTCGAGAGCACCAGCAGAGCCTCAGCGGCTTCGGGGCGGGCGGGTTTTTCGAGCGCCGTCACATACGGCTCAAATGCCTTCTGAAGTTCCTCGGGCGTCGAAGGCGAAATCTCGAAGGTGAATTCATTGACGGCCAGCGCGAAGGCCACCGGCGTGCCGGAAAAATCCTGCTGCGCGGGATTAAACCCCAGCAACGGCAGCCGCCGCCGGGCGCGCACGCGGAAGCTCCCAGGCTTCGAAAACCGGGCCCACTGGTTGAGCAGCCAGCGCTCGGTATGCGTCTGGCCGGGCGGGAGCGACACAGAACCGTAGACGGTCGTTCCCTTGGCTCCGCCACACGGTTTGGGCGCGGGATCGGACAGCGGGCGGCCTTTCAGATCGCGGACGGAAAAATGCGGCTCGCCTTCCAGCTCCGAGTTCGGCGCGCGGCTGGGAGTTCGATACGAAAACGCAAAGGGTTCGGCGCCGGTATTTCGAATCGTAAATTTGCAGAAGACCGGCTCGCCCTGAAGATACGAAGTCTTTTCCTGTTCGAAGCGCGCGACATAGCTGACCTGCGCGGCGGCGATCGGCGGAAAAACTGGCACGAGAATGCCGGCAATTAAGAAACCGAGATGCATGAACTCCCGGGACTTTCTATCCCGGCTCGTTTTGAGAGCCATTCTCTTCATCATAGCTTGAATTCGAGCGAGACGCTTTTGGGATTGAATCCTCCGCCTGCTGCGAAGTAGCATCTAACCAGAGGACGGCTATGAATCTTCCCGCGCGGCGAATTATCGTCCTCGTCTCTCTCGCGGTCATCATCGGGCTGTTGTGCTGCCCGCGTCGCGTCCACGCCCAGACTAAGCTCTACTTGAAAGATGGCAGCTATCAACTGGTGAAGAGTTACGAAATCCAGGGCGAGCGTGTGCGGTATTACAGCGTCGAGCGCTCGACGTGGGAAGAAGTGCCGAAGTCGCTGGTGGATTTCGAGGCCACGGAACGCGCTCGCAAAGAGGATGAGGCCGCGAAGCAGAAAGAGATGGAGGAAGCGCGGGCCCTCGCCAGCGAACGCTTTGACCACTCAGCGCAAACCGGCTATGAGGTCGCGCCCGGCATCCATTTGCCCGGAGATTTTGGCGTCTTTGCCTTTGACGGCTTGCGGGTCATCCGTATGATGCAGTCTTCGGCTGAAGTCGTCACCGACAAGAAGCGCGCGGCGCTGCTCCTGGCGCTGCCGGGGCCGCTCGTCAAAAATCGGGCCTTCGTGGTCTTGCCCGGCGCGCAGGCGGCGGTGCGCGTGCCATCACTCCAGCCGACGTTCTACGTGCAATCGTCAGATGAGTTGGGCTCGAAGCTCGAACTCGTGACGGTGAAATCGCGCAAGGATTCGCGACAAGTCGAAAAAGTCGAATGGCGCGGCGGCATCACCAAGCCCGCGGAACTCCGCGCCGCCGTGCCCCTGGAGCGCACCCAGCTCGCGCCGGGGCTCTACAGGCTGAAGCCGCTCCAGCCGCTCGATCCGGGCGAATACGCGCTCGGCGAGCTGATCCAGAAGAAGCTGAATCTCGAGCTCTGGGACTTCAGCATCACCGGCGCGCCTGCCGCTGCGACCGCCGGAGAGGAAACTCCACCTACCATCCGACGCTCCGACAAGCCGCCAAAAGATTGACATCGCCATCGCACCCCAGCATAATCCGCGAGCGCTTTGGTTGTCGCACAGGGGTATCGATGCGCACGCGAATCATCTTGGTCGCAGTCTTCCTGGCCATCCCGACGCAATTCGCCGCGAGGAGCCGTGTCGTCGTCCCGGCTGAGTCCGAATCAAAAGGCGCCGCCGGAATTCCTCTTGGTTTCAGCCCTTCAAGCTACGCCGCGCAGGCGCGGTGGGAGAAGCGATTCCTCCAAATTCCCAGCGCCGCGCGATGCCGGAAATACCTGCGGCGTCTCACCCGCCAGCCGCACGTAGCGGGAACTCCGGGTGACCGCGCGGTAACGCAATACATCTTTGACGAGTTCAAACGCGCCGGGTTGAATCCCGAAATTGTCGAATACCGCGTGCTGCTTTCCTATCCGAAAAAGATTGGCGTCGAGCTAGTCGCTCCCGAGCGAGTCAGGCTGGCCAACCCCGAGCCCGAGATCAAAGGCGACAAGGACACGCGGGTTTCCGATCCCATGGCCAGGATGCCCTGGACCGGCTATTCGCCCTCGGCAGATTTGACCCTGCCCGTGGTGTACGTGAATTACGGCAACTCCGAGGACTACGACCAGCTCGAAAAGCTCGGCGTGAGCGTGAGAGGCAAGATCGTTCTGGCCCGCTATTTCCACGGTTACCGTGGGGGCAAAGCCCTCGAAGCGGAGCGCCGCGGCGCCGCCGGAATCATCGTCTATTCCGACCCCGCTGAGGACGGCGCGCAGCGCGGCCCGGTTTATCCTCTGGGTCCGTGGGGACCACTCGGACATTTCCAGCGCGGCGCGGTGGTTTATGATTTTCTTACGCCCGGCGATCCGCTGACGCCGGGATGGCCTTCCACCGAATCAGCGCGGCGCATACCTGAAAGCGAAGCAAAGGTCCTGCCCAAGATTCCGATGGTGCCGCTTTCCGCCGCCGACGCACGGGAAATCCTTCAGCGCCTCGGGGGGCCGGAAGCACCCAAGGGTTGGACCGGCGGGCTTCCGGTCGAATATCGCACAGGTGGCGAAGCGGCCAAGGTTCATCTCGGGCTCGAAATGGAAAACCGCGTGACGCCCATCTGGAACGTCATCGCGAAGATTCCCGGCACGGTCGAGCCGGAGAAACTGGTGATTCTGGGCAACCATCACGACGCCTGGGTGTACGGCGCGGTCGATCCTTCCAGCGGCACGGCGACGATGCTCGAAACGGCGCGTGCGCTGGGCCAACTGGTGAAGGAGGGTTTCCGCCCGCGGCGCACGATTGTGCTGGGCAACTGGGACGCGGAAGAGTACACGCTGACCGGCTCGAGCGAATGGGGCGAGCAGTTCGCCGACGAATTGCGCCGGCACGCCGTGGTTTGCCTTAATGTCGACGCTTCGGCGAGCGGGCAGGATTTTTCGGTGAGCGCGGTGCCGGCGTTGATTCCCGCGGTCATCGAGGCCACGCAGACCGTGCGCGATCCGGCCACCGGACGCAGCGTGTACGAGCGCTGGAAGGAGCAGAAGGCCGCACCGAGCGTGCGCAGCTACGCCGTGCCGGGCTCGGGCGCGGCGCCCGTGCCGTTCGGGCTGCTGGGCGGCGGCTCGGACTACATGGTGTTTCTCCAGCACCTGGGAGTGCCGTCACTCGACATGATTTTCGACGGCCCTTACGGCGTTTACCACTCGGTGTACGACGACTTTCGCTGGATGGACCGCTACGGCGATCCCGGTTTCCGCTACCACGCGGCGATGAGCCGGGTGTGGGGGTTGCTGGCGCTGCGCTTTGCCAACGCTGACCTGCTGCCGCTCGACTACTCGATTTATGCGGGCGAGATCGCGGCTTACCTCGAAGGCCTGGAGAGGCTGGCCCCAGCGGATTTCTTCGTGGAGACGATTCGCCCACTGATTGAGAAATCACGCGCTTGGCAAAAGGCAGCCGAACACTCGACGCGTGTTTTGGAAGCGCTGCGGGCTGGCAGTGTAGTGGCGCCCTTGAGGCCTCCAGAATCTGCTGGCCCCGCTCGGAGCACGGTCGGCGGCACGATGGAATTCAACGCCCCGCTGATGGCCCAGGAGCGCGCCTTGCTCGATGACCGAGGCATTCCCGGCCGGCCGTGGTTCCGCCACTTGATTTACGCGCCGCTGCCGAGCTACGAGGCCGAAACGCTCCCCGGCCTGCGCGAGGCATTGGAGGCGAAGGACCTTGCCCGCGCTCGCGAGCAAGCCGCCGCCCTCGCCAATGCCCTTGGCCGCGCCGTGCGTGCCCTCTCCTTGCGCCAAGGCAACTAGTAACTTGCCCACACCCAACCGACCGGGGGCAGCTCCTCGCTCCCCCAAGAACAACTGGTTGCCCTCGCCAAGTCTTCCCCGGACTCATCACTCTAGCTCATTTGTTATCAATAATATAGAAGCGACACTGGGAAATAGAAACTGGGTTCGAAACCACCATCGCCCTGTCCTCGCCCGGGTCGGGGGCGGGTATGGGTTGGGCGTCCGACTGGCTCGGGACCGTTGTGCTTCAGACGCGACACAGGTGGACGCAAGCGCCACAAACCAGGTGGATTAGTCTATTAGACTCAGACGTTTGGCCGGGCCCGAGGCAGCACCTATAGCCGGGTCCAATAGTACCGAAGGGCCATTTACGGTGATTTGGGAGTTCTGTAGATTGGTTGGCGAAATGGGCAAGGATCTGATTCAGGCAAAAGACAAGGAGATTGAAATGAATAGATTGTATTCACGAGTGAAAGGTTCGCTGAGTCGGTTGCACCGCGAGGATTCCGGTCAGGACCTGATCGAATACGCGTTGATTGCCGCTTTGATTGCGCTGGCGGCAACCGTGGGCATGGGCAGTGTGGCCACGGCGATTAACGAGGCATTCTCTTCGATTGGCGCAAAGCTGAAGGGTTACGCCAGCTAGCCGAAACTGGGGGAGCGTTTCCGGGTTACCCGGCACGGACCTGGATTGCGGTGCTCGCCCGGGCCGCATGCCCGTCCAGGTTGGGGCTCAAGACGGCTCGGGTGGCGGGTCCGGATGCACAGGCAGGCGATGGCGGGGCTTCGAGTTTGATGGGACTATTGTGCCATTGTCAGAGGCCCCCATATTTTGTAGTTTTGAGCCCAATTAGCCCGCCGACTCAAATCGAGTGGGCGGTGGAGGGAGCACAATGAGCAAGCAGATTCTGAAGTTGCTCGCGGAACTGCATCGCGAGGATTCTGGTCAGGACTTGATCGAGTACGCCTTAATTGCCGCACTGATCGCGCTGGCGGCAACCGTCGGCATGGGCAGCGTGGCCACGGCGATCAACGAAGCATTCTCTTCCATTGGCGCAAAACTGAAAGGCTACGCGTCGTAAAGGGGCGCTGGGGTCGGTCCAGGTGATAGCTAGGCGCGCTGCGCGGCGGGGCTGGGGGCCATCGCCCCTTTGCTCCGCTTCTCAGCGTACATGCGCGTGTCGGCCTCGGCGACGCATTGTTCCGCTGTCTGCCCGGTAACGTGCTGGTGCAGGCCCATGCTGAGGCCGATCGGCAAATTGCCGACCCGGCTGGTGCGGTCCCATTCCGCCACCTTCTCCCGGATGCGGTTGACGACCACCTGCGAACCTGCGCCGTCCGTTTCCGAAAGCACAATCAGGAATTCGTCTCCGCCGTATCGAACCACGTAGTCGGACCCGCGTACGCAAGACTTGAGAATACCCGCAATCTGCGCCAGCACATAATCGCCCATCAGGTGTCCGAAGCGGTCATTCACCGCCTTGAAGTTGTCCACGTCGCACATGACGAGGCCCAGCGGGCGATGGTTGCGCTCGGCGCGGGAGATTTCTCCCTGCAGGAGTTCGCGCAGGAAGCTGCGGCTGAAAACGTTGGTGAGCGAATCGACCATGCTGGCGGAGTGCTCCGACTGCGCCTTCAGCGTGTGTTGGAGATTGAGCAAGCGGAGCTTGCGCAATTCCACCTCGCGCCGCACCATGTACAGCGCCACCAGCATTACGACCATCATCACCAGGAAGAAGAGCTGGGGCGGGATTTTTACTTCCAGTGTGTTGTGTTGCCAGAAGCTTGTGGGAGCCAGGAGCGACAGCGCGCCCAGCACCAGCACCGCCGCGGCAAAAATCACCAGGATCAAGATGTCGCGGTTGTGGGATTCGATCTGGACAAGCTCGGTTTCGATGCGCGCGTGCGGGCCGATCTTTTCGGTTTCTTCTGGCCGATTATCCATTCGAGGGGCGGTCCAACTCGCGCGAATCGGCCGCCCATGCACAGGGCGGCGCAACCGGGCTCGGCGGCATTATACGATAGCCCGGCAGAATCTCAACTCCTCGCCGGAGCGGAACTGCCCGCGCGCGCTACTGGATGAAGCTGAAGATGTCGACGATCACGTTGGTCCGGCGATTCAGCAGGAGGATGCGCCCACCGATCAGGACGTGGCGGCAGTCAGGCGGAGGCGGCGGCAGCAACCGCGCCAGGTCGCGCGGGCAGCGGTGCATCTTCTTGCGCAAGCCCGGCGGGAGCGTCCCCTTTACTACGAGTTGCTGCTCCAGGCCGGGCGGCAACTCATCGCGCTTGGCAAGCCCGCGGGGAAGATTCGTCCCCCGCCCTCTATACCAGTTGTGCAGCGCTTCGCGGTCATGGTCGGAGTAGCGAAATTCCATCTCCGAGACGGCCTTCTTCTTCTCTTTGCCCTTGCCGCGGCCGTGCTCCTTGCCGAATGCGGTCGAACTTGCCAGAGCGAGGACCAGCACTCCGGCAACCGCAATCCCTATCTTGAGTTTCATGCCGTGCCTCCTTCGGGTGTTCGAATTCAGGGGCGCGGTTTTCCGGTGGTCAGAAAATCGGTCCCGCCACCACCCCGTTACGTCGCCACCTTTTCGGCGACCACCTTGGCCTGCGTAAAGATGAGGAGATAATCCTGCCCGCCGCCCTTCGAGTCGGTACCCGACATGTTGAATCCACCGAAGGGATGCGCGCCCACCAGCGCCCCGGTGCACTTGCGGTTCAGATATAGATTTCCGACGAAGAAATCTTCCGCAGCGCGATCGAGCTTCTGCCGGTTCTTGGTATAGATGGCGCCGGTCAGACCATACTCGGTGTTGTTGGCGATTTCCATGGCGTCGTCGAAGTTTTTCGCCTTGATGACCGCCAGCACCGGCCCGAAGATTTCCTCCTGAGAGATCGTCGCTCTGGGCGCGACGTCGGCGATGACCGTCGGCTGAAGGTAATTGCCCGGTCCAGGCGCTTCACCGCCCCCCGTAATCAACCGCCCGCCTTCCTTCAGCCCTTTCTCGATGTACTGCAGAATGGATTTCTTGGACCCCGCGTTGATCACCGGCCCCATGTAGTTCTCGGGATCCGTCTGCGGCCCGACTTTGATCTTTTCCACGCGCGTTTTCAGCTTGGCAAGAAAGGTGTCGTAAACCTTTTCGTCCACGATGGCGCGCGAACAGGCCGAGCACTTCTGCCCCTGGTAGCCGAACGCCGAGACCGCGACGCCTTCGACCGCCTGATCGAGGTCGGTCTCGCTGTCGACGATGATCGAATCCTTGCCGCCCATTTCCGCCAGCACACGCTTGATCCAGACCTGTCCCGGCGCGGTCTTCGCCGCCAGCTCGTTGATGTGCAGGCCGACGTCCTTCGAGCCCGTGAAGGCAATGTAGCGCGTGCGCGGGTGCCCGACCAGGACGTCGCCCACCGAGCCGCCGGGGCAGGGGCAGAAATTCACCACGCCTGCCGGCATCCCCGCCTTCTCGAGCGCTTCCACGAATTTGTAGCCGACGGCGGGCGAGTCGCTCGAAGGCTTCAACACGACGGTGTTTCCCGCCACAATCGAGGCCAGCGTCATTCCCGCCAGAATCGCCATGGGGAAATTCCAGGGCGGAATCACCACGCCCACGCCGAGAGGGATGTACTTCAGGTAGTTCTTCTCGCCCGGAATGGGAGTGAGCGGCTGGGGCTTCGAGAGGCGGAGCATCTCGCGGCTGTAGTACTCGCAAAAATCAATCGTTTCCGCCACGTCGGCGTCGGCTTCCGGCCAGGTCTTACCCACCTCGTAAACCAGCCACGCAGAGTAGTAATACTTTCGCTCGCGGATGATCTTGCCGGTCTTGAGGAGCAGCTCCGCGCGCTCTTCGACCGGCACTCGGCTCCAGGTTTTGAAAGTTTTGTCGGCAACTTCGATGGCGCGGGTCGCGAGGTCCTTATTGGCCTTCGAAAATGTTCCGACGATGCGTTCCTTCTGCCCCGGGTCGTAGGAAATCAGCTTGTCATCGGTCTTGATGCGCTCGCCGCCGAGAATCAGGTCGTACTCGCGGCCCAGTTCTTTGCCGACTTCCTCGACCGCTTCCTTCATCTTGCGGAATTGTTCAGGGTTGTTTTTGAAGTCGCTCAGGGGCTCGTTCTTGAATTCGGGCAATGGCATGAAAAGTGCCTCCACTATGAATTTGCGAAGCAAGAATTATATCGGTTTGCCCCTCGGAAGGATAGCCGCACTCCGGAAGCGGCCGCACCGCAAGTTGTCATTCTGAGTCCCGATCCGATCGGGACGAAGAATCCTTTTCATTTCGCGCCTTGGGTAAAGTGGGTCAAGCATCTCCAAGTGGGTTCGAAGAGCAATGACCAAGATCCTTCGCTTCGCTCAGGATGACATGAGAGCAGGCTTTGCCCAATAACTTGGCTAGCGGTTGGTCGAGCCGTGAGCGACCACAGGGTTGATAAGCGTGCCGATCTTTTCGATGGTGATGCTGACGCTGTCGCCGGGCTTGAGAAACACCGGCGGGGTGCGGCTGGCGCCGATCCCTTCGGGAGTTCCCGTCGAGAGGATATCGCCCGGCTCCCAGGTCAGCGTCCGAGAGAGGTAGCTGATCAGATAAGGAATTCTGAAGATCATATTGCCTGTGTTCGAATCCTGCATCGTCTGGCCGTTTAGCGCGAGCGAAATGCGGAGTTGGTGCGGGTCGGGAATCTCATCCTTGGTAACAATCCACGGGCCCGTCGGCGCGAAGGTGTCGCAACTTTTTCCGCGGAACCATTGCTTGTCCGCCGACTGCATGTCGCGCGCGCTGACGTCGTTCAGGATCATGTAACCGGCGACGTGCTCGTAGGCGTTCTCCTCGGGAATGTTTCTTCCGCTTTTACCGATCACCACGGCGAGCTCGGCTTCATAGTCAACCTGTCTCGAATGCTCCGGCAGGACGATCGCGTCGCCCGGCCCGCAGATGGTGTTATTGGATTTCAGAAAGAAGATGGGCTGTGTGGGAACCTCCGCGCCACGCTCGCGGGCGTGCTCGGCGTAGTTGCGACCGACGCACACGATTTTGCCAGGCCGCGCGATGGGGGCGAGCAGCCGGCCCTGGGCATGCGGCACGGAGCGGCGACCCGTCCCGAGGCTTTCGTAAGATTGTGCAGCGGCGCGGCTAAGGGTTTCCTCGAGTCCGAGCGGAATCTCGGCGATGGCATCGCCTTTTACGATCCCGAGGTACGGCTCGCCTTCGAGTTGGAAATTGACGAGTTTCATTTGTGTTGTAGGCCGGACTCTAGCCCGGCATCTGCCGACCTAAAGCGCGGCGCTACGTGGTCAGCACACGCACAGTCTCGCGGGCGACGATGATCTCTTCGTTGGTATAGACCACCAGCGCGGTTACTTGGGAATCCGGACGCGAGATCACGCGGTCGCCGCTCGCGGGCTGACGGTTTTTTTCCTCGTCGAGCCAAATCCCCAGGAATTCCATCTCCCGGCACACGGCCTCGCGGACGCGCCAGGAATTCTCGCCGATTCCGCCCGCAAACGCCACGGCGTCCAGCCCGCCCATCGCCGCCGCGAACGCCCCGAGGTATTTCTTAACTTCATACATCAGAATTTCGACAGCCAGCGCGGCGCGTTTGTTGCCTCCTGCGGCAGCTTCCTCGATATCGCGCAGGTCGCTGCTCACGCCGGAGATTCCCAGCAGCCCACTCTTTTTGCAGAGGATTTCGCTGATCTGTGCGGGCGTGAGCTTCTCCTTCTCCATGAGGTAAAGCACCGCGAACGGGTCCAATTCGCCGGAGCGCGCGGCGTGCTCCATTCCTGACTGCGCGGAGAAGCCGAAACTCGAATCCGCGGATTTTCCGTCGCGAATGGCGCAGATTGAGGAGCTTCCTCCCAAGTGGCAGGAGACGATCCGCAGCCCCTCGGCGGGCCGCCCAAGCAACTGCGGGACACGCTGCGCGATGTAACGGTGTGAAGAACCGTGAAATCCGTAGCGGCGAACCCCGTGCTTTTCCGTCCACTCGTACGGAATCCCGTAGACTGCCGCGTGGTCCGGGATCGTAGTGTGGAAGCCCGGCTCGAACACCGCCACCATCGGCACGCCGGGAAGAATCTCACGAAAGATATTCATCGCCTGGATATACACAGGGTTGTGGATGGGCGCGACGGGGACAAACTCCCGCATGGCTTGGAGCAGCGCATCGTCGATTTTGAAGCTGCCGCGATAGCGCGGCCCGCCGTGCACGGCCTTGAAACCCACGGCGTCAATGCCCGCGGAATGTGCGCCTCCCTGCAGTTGTTGGACAAGCAAGGCGATCGCCGCGCGATGGTCGGGAATCGCGGCGCTGGTTTGCGTGACCTTTTCTGCTGAATCCCAATTCGTGACGGCGGCTTGCGCGCTCCCGATACGCTCGATTTTGCCGCGCGCCAGGACCCGCTCGCTCTCCATGTCGAGAAGCTGGTACTTAAGCGACGTTGAGCCGAGATTGGGAACAAGGACTTTCACTCGGAGACTCCTGGCGGCATTGTTGTGAGCAGGTTAAGCAAATGGGATCTGTGGCTTTCGACTTTCAACTTTTCGACAGCTCTTTCACGCCTCCCGCCGCTGATAATCTTTGACGACCAGCGCGAGCGCAATCGACCGGATCTTTGTCTCCGGCGTTTCGGCGCGGGACAGCAGAACCAGCGGAACCTTTGCGCCGACCACGATGCCACCCGACTCGCCTTTCGCAAAGTAGAGTATGGCGCGATAAAGAATATTCGCCGCCTCGATATCGGGACCGATGAAGATGTCGGTCGCCTCCACGACAGGGCTCTGAATGTTCTTGCGTTCGGCGGCGAAGCGGCTGAGGGGCACGTCCATCGCCAGCGGGCCTTCGAGATACGCTCCGGAAATCTGCCCGCGACGGTTCATCTGTACGAGCGCCGCGGCGTCAACGGTCGCGGGCATATCGGGGTTGACGAATTCCAGGGCGGTGAGCAGCACGACTTTGGGCTCGGCGATGCCCAGCGCATGCGCCACCAGGATGGCGTTGCGCGTGATGCCGGCCTTCTGCTCAAGGGTGGGTGCAATGTTGATGGCGCCGTCGGTCATCAGCATCAGGCGCGGGATGTGCGGCACCTCGAAAACGATTACCTGGCTCAGCAGTCGTCCCGTGCGCAGACCGCGCTCCTTGTCGAGAATGCCGCGGATGAGGCTGGCCGTCGTGACCTTGCCCTTCATGAGCAAGTCGGCTTTGCCTTCGCGAACCAGGTCGATGGATTGGCGGATGGAGGCGTCCTCTCCCGCGGTTTCGATGAGCGCTTCGCGACGGAGTGGATACCCAACCTTTTTCGCAGCCGCCTCGATTTTCGCCGGCGTGCCCACCAGGATGGGCTTGGCCAGCCCGAGCGGTTCGGCCTGCGCCAGGCTTTCGAGCACGTCGGGATCGTGCCCCTCGACCACGGCGATGCGCGCCGGGCCCAGTTGTTTGCCGCGTTCAACAAGCTCGGTGAGGTTGTGAATCAAACGGGAATTCCTCTCGTGGCCGGGGTGGCGCGGAAAAGGCGCCCTCTGCCATATCTGTGGATTGCGAACCGCTGACATCACGCCAAGCGTGATCTCGGCGCCGTCCCCGAGATTCTCTAGCTGGCCGCCGCGGCTTTGTTCATCACGCGGTCGACGATGGCCTTGAATTCATCTTCGGTCAGCAGATCTTTCTTCTCGAAGGATTTTTCTTTAGTCAGGCGCAGCATCTCCATCATCTGCTCTTCGCTCGCCTTCACCTTCAGCTTTTCGCACCACTCCTGCATCGAGGGCAGGCCGCTGTTTTTGCCCAGCACGATTCCCACGGGCTTTTGCCCGACCAGTTCCGGAGCGAACGGGACATATTCGAGCGGATGGTGCTCGCGCGCCTTGCGGAAGAAGCCCGCGACGATGCCGGATTCGATTTGATAAAGCATCTCGCCGACGATCGGGCGATTGCCGGGAATCGTGACTTTGGCGCGTTCGAGGATATGGCGTGACACGTCGCAGAACATTTCCGTTTTGATCCCGAGGTCCACGCCGTAAAGGCACTTGAGCGCGAGAACCGTGTCTTCCAGCGGCACGTTTCCGGCCCGCTCGCCGAGCCCGGTCATGGTGACCTGCGCGACGGAAGCACCGGCCGCGAGCGCCGCGATCGTGTTCGCGACTCCCAAGCCGAAATCCTGATGGCAATGAATCTCCACCGGCTTCTTCAGCCTCTTCACGACTTTCTTGACGACGTGATAGACGGCCTCGGGCGTGCACCCGCCGAAGCTGTCGGCAATCGTGTAAGCATCCATGTGACCTTCGGAAGCGACCGTCTCGGCGATATCGAGCAGGCGATCGACTTCCGTGCGCGTCGAGTCGATGGTGAAGAAAACGGTGTAAAGCCCCGCTTCCTTGGCCGCCAGCGTCGCCTCAATCGAAGACTTCATGGCGCGGTCCACGGTCCAGCCGTAGGCGTTTTTGATGATGTGATCACTCGAAGGGATCTCGACGATCACGCCTTTCACGCCGCACTCTTTGGCAGCTTGAATGTCGGCGATCAGGCAGCGCGAGAACGAGAAGATCTCCGCCTTCAGCCCCAGGTTGGCAATCTCGCACACCGCGGCGCGGTCCTGCGGCGAGACCGCCGGCATGCCCGCCTCGATGCGGTGCACTCCCATGGCGTCGAGTTTCTTCGCGATCTCGATCTTCTCTTCTTTGCGGAAGACCACGGCGGTCTGCTGCTCGCCGTCGCGCAGCGTGACGTCGTGAATCTTGATTTTCTTGGGAAAATGGAATTTCTTGCGCACCTTGGGGAGATAACACCAGGGGCTGACAAACCACTTCTTGGTTTTCCACGGTTCTGCCATTGAATCCTCCATCCCGCGCAGGGCCCGGGCGTGAGCACAGAACAAGCCCGGAGCATTTTGGGAACCTGCTAGTTTACAGCACTGCTGGCGTCACTGCCAATCGGGCTGGCCGTTGGGTAGTATCCCAGTTTGAAATGTCAGCGTCGAAATCCTAGCCACAGGGAGAATCCTCCCGCAACACCGAGCCACAAGATCCCTAGTGGCGGAAAGCCAAGTTGCCAAGCCATTGTCGCGGCTATGCAGACGCCGATACCACCAAGGAAGAATAGTCGTCTGTCGAGATTACCTGAAGGATACAAGCGTCTGTATTCGATGAGTAAGCGTCGCCATTTGAAGTAGTGCCATCCAAGCGCCGAGAACTGCTGTTCGACGGGCAGCTTTGCGTTGACCTGATCCGTCATTCTGAAATGAAGAGAGGTGGAATACAGGCCCAATGTTCCAGAGGCCACTATAAAGACAATTAGGCCGACCACTTGGCGTCCATTCATGGATGAGTACCGTCACTTACGACAAATCGGCGAAGTAGGCGAGCACCGCGACCGGCTCACCAGGCTTTCTTTGGGCCTAGCGGCGTTCGACCCAGCGGCTCCCCCAACCGCTTCCACGACACGCAAGGCTGTGGCTGCGGAATCGTGCCCACTGGGTTCCTTATCCATGGGGCTGATTCTGCCACGTCCCGCCGACCAGCGCCAGCACGCGCCGGAGCCGAACTGAGACACTACCCCCTGTTACCTTATTGTCCCGTGAGCCTGAAGCTGTAACGGCCCGAACCGACTTCGAGCACGATGTTCTTGCCTTCCGTATGCCCGCCAGTCACGCCCGAGGTGCCGGGAACAAACTTGCCGTTCTCCCAAACGATGCGCTCACCTTCCTGCACCGTTACTTCCGTCATTTCCTCTTCCTTCGGGATGGTCACTGTCGCGACGCTATTCACAGGAATTGCGACATCGACAGTAATTGTTCCCGGAGAGCGCTTCCACGATGATGCAATCGTTCCGCGGACTGACTCTGTCGAAGCGCTGGCCCATTTAAGGTCTCGCACGGCATGGGGCTCAATCCGAACCCGTCCGTAACCCGGAGTCTCGGCGTTGATCCCTGCCAGTGCCTGATAGAACCATGCGCCGATGCTGCCCATCATGGGGTGGTTGTGGGAATTCATCGAAGGGCCGAGGCGCTTCTGCCAAAGCTCCCAGAGCGTCGTGGCGCCGTTTTCGATCATGTACCCCCAGCTCGGGTAGGTGGTTTTCGCGGCCAGGTCATAAGCCAAGTCAGCCTCCCCGTTGCGAGTCAGGAGTGGAAGCAGGTATTTGACGCCGATGAATCCCGTGGTTACGTGCGAGTCATGGGCGTAGACAATGTCGTTAAAGAGACTCCCGCTCACCGCGCCTTGCGCGTCTTTGGGCACCATATCGAGAAACAAGGGCAGCGCGTTAGCCGTCTGCGAGCCATTGGCGTACACGCCGCGCTTGGGATCATAGAACTCGCGGTGGAACGCCTCCTTGATTTGCGCGCCGAGTTGCGTGTAAGTCTGCTCATCCGCAGACTTGCCCAGCAGCTTGGCGATTTTCGCGAGAACCTGAACGTCGTAATAAAAATAGAAATCGGATACCAGCGCGCCGGGAGTTTTCTCAATGGCCACCCAATCGCCGTAGTAGGAATAGCGCAGGACGTTGTCGGGAGCCTTGGTGCGCAGAAACTCGACGTACTTCTTCAGACCGTCGTAATTCTCTTCGAGGATTCTGCGGTCGCCATATTGCTCCCACATGTACCAGCAGATGAGCGGATAGGCCGTGCCCCACGCGGGGTCGGCGGGGCGGCTGCCGTATTTGTGCGGAACGGTGTCGGTAATCGTGCCGTCGGCGCCTTGCACGTCGCGGATGTCGCGCACGAAATTGGTATAGAAAGCCGCCATGTCGAAATTGAGCATGGCCTCTTCCGCCGTGACGTGGGCGTCGCCCATCCAACCCATGCGCTCGTCGCGCTGGTCACAGTCGGTGGGAACGCTGTGCAGGTTGGTGCGCTGGCCCCAGCGGATAATCTTCTGAATTGCGTTGAGCGTGGGGTTGGACGCCGCGAAGCTTCCGATGGGTTCGACGGCCGAGTGCACCAGACGCCCACGCAGCGAGTCGAGGCTGGGCGTGCCGGGGAACCCGGTCACTTCGACGTAGCGGAACCCGTGATAGGTGAATCGCGGTTCCCAGGTTTCGACCCCCTCGCCCCGCAGGATGTAAGTATCGCGAGCCTTGGCGCGGCGAATCGTCTCGCGGTTGATCATCCCATCGTCGTAAACCAGTTCCGCGAAACGCATGGTGACGGCCGCGCCGCGTGGGCCGCTCACGCGCAACTCGGCCCAGCCGCTGAAGTTCTGCCCCATGTCGTAGACGAAGACCCCAGGGCGGGGATTGGTCATCTTCACCGGCACCAGCGTGTCGATGACGCGAATGGGCGGCATCATCTGCGCGGAGAGCACGCCCCCCGGCGATTTTTCTTCCCGCGCCGCCTGCCACGAGGAATCGTTGAACCCAGGCGAATCCCAGCCGGGCATTTCACGGCGCGCGTCGTAGGTCTCGCCGTCGTAGATGCTGTCGCTCGTGATGGCTCCCTGCGTGGCCTTCCACGAGGTGTCGCTGACGACGGTGAGTTGCTTGCCGCCCTCCATCTCAATCTGAATTTGCAGGAACAGGGCAGGAGAAGAATACGGCGTAGCGATGGGCGGGCCGTAATGCTGGGGCGGCACGGCCCAGCCATTGCCGAGCATCGCGCCCACGGCGTTCGCGCCCTGGTGAAGTTGCTCCGTAATGTCGTAGGTGACGTAGAGAATGCGTTTGTCGTAGGTCGTCCACGCCGGGTCAAGAACGTTTTCGCCAACCTTCCGGCCATTCAGGCGCAACTCATAGTAACCGAGAGCCGTGACGTAAGCGCGCGCGCGGACAACTTTTGATGGCAGCGAGAATTCTTTGCGGAGTTGGTTGCCGCCGGCAATCCAGTGTGCCTTCCATTCCTCTGGGACAAGCAGCCCCATCTCGAATTGCGCTGTGCGGGAGTAATCGCTGGCCCGTCCCTGCGCGTCCCAGGCGCGCACCTTCCAGAAATACGTGCGGCCACTTTCCAGCGACTTTCCAGCATACACAACCTGTGTGGACTGGTCAGACGCGACTTTGCCCGTGTCCCACTGATCACCCTTGTCCTGGGCCAACAACTCGGTGCGAGTTGCAACCAGGATTTGATACGCGGATTGCTTCTGCCCGCGCTCAGTGTGATCGAGCACCCAGAAAAAGCGCGGCTGCTTCACATCAATGCCCAGCGGGTCGGAGAGATATTCAACCCGCAGATTGGCGGGCGGCAGCGGCCCGTCAGCGGCAAGAACTGTCGGGAGAACATGAGACTTGAGTGCAAACAAGAAGGCGAGTGAACAGAAGATTCGGAAGGTATTCTTCAGCTGACCCATAAAGCACCTCAGTTGGTTGAATAAGGGCGATCAAGTGGCCGGTGATCCTTGCTTGTCACTCGTCACTCATCACTTGTCACTGATTTCCTTCCATCTTTCCCGAAACGACTTTGGCGCGAGTCCCGGTAAATCGCGCCCCTGGGTCCAGCGGGACGCCGGAAACATCGGGGCTTTTCTGATCCATCCCTGGCGCGCGACGAAGCGTTGGCCGAGCCGCGCCAGGCGCGCGCCAAGCGCGTACGCCCACGGCCGTTGCATGGCCCAGGCCCACAGGCGCATGGAAGTCCGCTCGCTGAGCGGCGCGCCCGATGGTTTCGACACGGGAGCTTTTTCCTGTGCCTCGCTGCGCAGATGCAGGAGCAGATCGGGTATGTTGATCTTGACCGGACAAACGTCGCGGCACGCCCCGCAGAGCGACGACGCAAACGGCAGTTCGCGCGCCTTCTCAATCCCCGCCAATTGTGGCGTGACCAGCGCCCCGATCGGCCCGCTGTAAACCCAGCCGTAAGCGTGCCCGCCGATTTTGCGGTACACCGGACAGGTATTGAGGCAGGCGCCGCACCGGATGCAGTGGAGAACTTCGCGCATCTTTTCGTCCGCCAGCGTGGCGATGCGCCCGTTATCTACCAGCACCACATGCATCTCTTCCGGGCCGTCTTCGCCCGGGCGACGCGGACCGGTTAGCAGGGAAGTATAGACGGTCAGCTTCTGTCCGGTCCCCGACCGGCCCAGCAGGCGCAGAAAGACCGCCAGGTCGGCGAAGCGCGGGATCAGTTTCTCGATGCCCGCAAGCGCCACGTGCACGCGCGGCGAAGTCGTGCACATGCGGATGTTGCCCTCGTTCTCGATGGTCACAATCGTGCCGGTCTCGGCCACGGCGAAATTGGCGCCGCTGAGACCCATGCTGGCGCTGGCAAACTTTTCGCGCAGCGCGCGCCGCGCGATGGCGGTCAATTGTTCGGGAACCTCAGTGGGCTCGGAATGCAGGTTCCTCTCGAAAAGGTTCGACACGTCGTGCCGAGTTTTGTGGATAGCGGGCGCGACGATGTGCGCCGGACGGTCTCCCGCCATCTGCACGATGAACTCGCCGAGATCGGTTTCGAAAGGCCGGATGCCGGCTGCTTCGAGCGCGTGGTTCAGCTCGATTTCCTCGCTGACCATCGTCTTGCCTTTCACGATTTCATTCGCGCCCGATTGCTCCGCGATCTTCCGCACGATGGTGCACGCTTCCTCGGCGGTCGCGGCCCAATGCACCTTGCCGCCGTTCTGCTCGACGCGGTCGGCAAACTGCATAAGGTAGAAATCCAGGTTCTGCATCACCTCGCGCTTGAGGGCTTGGGCTCGATCGCGGAGGCGCTGCCAGCCTGGAACTTCGGTGATGGCCTGCAGGCGATGCGAGTAGAGGCGCAGGGTCGAGGAACGGTATGCCTCCTGAAGATGCGCGTCGGCGAGCGCCTGCTCGGCGTGCTCGTGGATCGCGTTGCTGGTGACGGGTTCTTCGCTCATGGATTTAGTGACCGGCGACAGTCCCTGCCTGGCGAAAGCTCTCAGCCATCAGCTCTCAGCAGAACCCGTGCTTGCTGATGGCTGAATCCTGACGGCTGAGAGCCCTCACGATAATCACCCGAGGGTGGCGCGACGGCCGGCCCCGTCATTCCTGCATCGCCAGCAGCTCCGCCAAGTGCAGCGTCTTGAGCGGCAACCCTTGGCGGTGAATCAAGCCTGCGAGGTGCATCAGGCAGCCGGAATCGTTCGCGACCAGGTACTCGGCGCCCGTGGCCGCGGCGGCGCGCGCCTTGTCCTCCCCCATGGCGACTGAAACTCCCGGGAACTTCACAGAAAAAGTTCCGCCAAACCCGCAGCACACCTGGTTATCCTGAAGTTCCACCAGTTCGACGTCGCGCACCGCGCGGAGCAATCTCCGCGGTTCTTTCTCGATGCCCAGCTCGCGCAGCAAGTGGCAGGAATCGTGATATGCGACGCGATGAGGAAACCGCGCGCCCACGTCCTCGACCTTGAGCACCTTGACGAGAAACTCCGAAAACTCGAAGAAGCGGGTTCGCAGGCTCTCAACCTTTTTCCGGCGCTCCGGATCTTCGGCAAAAAGCTCCGGATAGAAAACGCGAACCATCGACGTGCAGGAACCCGAGGGGGCGACCACGTAGTCCGAGCCGTCAAAGAGATCGAGGACGCGCGCGGCCACGGCGCGCGCTTCATCGCGATAGCCGGTGTTGAAGGCCGGCTGGCCGCAACAGGTTTGCGCGGGGTTGAAGGCAACCTCGACCCCCAGCCGCCGCAACACGCGCACCGCCGCTTCGCCCACGTGCGGGAAGAATTGGTCGCCCAGGCAGGTAATGAAAAGCGCGACGCGCAATCTCTTTTGTGGCGGCGCCGCGCTCATGCCACCTTCCCGTCGGGAAAACGCTTCAGCACTTCGGGGTCATAAAGCGGGATCACCACGTCCGCCACCCTGCGAAGGCGCTCGTAGGCTGCAAGGCATTCCGGCAGGCTTTCCATGATTCCCAGCGGGTGATTGTGTTCGATGTTTCCGTATTTGAAACAGCAGTCGGTCACGGCGACGACTCCCTCACTCGTTTCGATCAGGTAGGCCATCGACGAGCGATGGTGCGCGCCGACCCAGATGGCACGAATGCCGGGAAGGATTTCTTCCTCATCCTCGAGCAACTGCAGCTTTTCGGGAGATTCGACGGTCAGGTAGGTCAGCGCGTCGTCGGGAATACGCAATTTGCGCGGCACGTGCATTTCGTACGGCGGAGCATGGAAATCCTCGATCCACCCACGGCGCGAAATACAGATGCGGGCGTTGTGAAACAGCGGGATGTTGCCAACCGCGTAAGCCTGCAACGGCGTGATGAGAACAAAATCCACATCGGCGGGCGTCAGATCGTGCCGGCCGAGCTGCATCTCCGGAGATTCGTTTTTTTGGCGGACCAGCGCGCCGCGTGGCCCAAAGGCCGAGGTCCACCGGGCGTTAAGCGATCCGAGGTCGGCAGGCGGCCCGGTGTTCACGATCGCCACCTTGCCGCCTCCCCGAATCAAGACCATGTAGAAGTAAAGGTCTTCCCAGTCGTCCCAGCGGTCCATCCAGAAGACCTCCGGGCCGCGGACTTGACACTGTCCCATCTTGAGAACGTCGACTGAGTAGGTCATGACGGCCGGGTCGAAGGGACACGCTACAGAAAATTTGGAGACAGGTCAAGCCGTGACCCCGATCCTGAAGTCCCCATGCGGAGGCCGAGCGACCCAGCCGCGCAACTTGCCCGGCCTTTCGGCTTGATAATTCAGCATTCTTAATTCATCATCCAGAGATCCCATGGGTCTGCTGCAACGGGTCCAGACACTTTTCCGGTTCTTCCTGCTATTTACCGTGCTCGTCGCGGTGGCGTTGATCAGCGCGGTCCTGACCATCCGGCTGACGATCCACGGCCGCCAGGAGACAATGCCCAATCTCGTGGGTCAGGCCTTGGAGGCGGCGCAAAGCACCGCCAGCGGGCTCGACTTGGAGCTCAAAGTGGAAGACAAGCTTTTCAATGCCAAGTTTCCCGTCAACCAGATCGTCTCCCAGCAGCCGCTACCGGGAACGCCCATCAAGGCCGGGCAGTTGGTGCATGTTATTGTCGGCCTTGGGCCCCCCCGGGTGGTCGTGCCGAATCTCGTGGGCTCGAGCCTGCGCGCCGCACAAATCACGGCGGTCCAACGAGGCCTGACCGTTGGAAGCGTGACCGCGCTCCCGCTGCCGGGCGGCGAGCCCGACCAGGTCCTGGCCCAGGATCCTCCGCCCGCCAGCCCTGACGTCCACAGCCCGGTGGTCAATTTCCTGGTTGCCGCCAACCCACCCCCGCCCTCTTATCTGTGTCCCAACTTTGTAGGCCAGGGCATTACCGGGGCTCGACGAGAGTTGGAGAAGGCTGGAATGAAAGTCGGTGAGACCATTCCCGTTGCCACCGACGCCGCGCCCAAGGGGACCATCCTCACCCAGTCGCCTGCCGCGGGAAGCAAGATCGGGCCCGACACCGTCTTCACCTTTCAAATTTCCGAGTAGGCGCCGAGTTTGCCTTTCCTCCGCCAGGATCTACCTCGAACGGCCTTGCCAGGATCAAGGGCGCACACTCAACTGCAGGCAACCCGACTCTCCTTCTCGGACACAATGTCGCTCAAGGCCTGTGGAAAGATTCCACTTTCCGGCATGAGAACTGCAACACTCTGTCCGCTACGGCCCAAAGTCGGTTGCTTTGTCATGAATCGACGGCGCTTGTGAGAAGAAATGCGCGGAATCCCCCAGGCAGAAACCCGAGCTTCCAGCCCCATCAATCGGACAGAAAGTCATAACCTGTATGACTCTCCTCTAGCCAACCGGAAGTCCAAGGGCAAGTTTCGCTTTCTCGCCCTGCTCTCGGTACTCGGCTTGATGATTCTGTTCGCAGTCGGCCCGGCCCGCGCGGCTGAGGAATGCCTCACCTGCCACATCCCCGGCGGAGGGCTCACAAACTCGCATGGCAAGAACATTACGGTGAACGGGGACGCCCTCAAGAAAAGCGTCCACGGCGGGCTGAGCTGCCTGGATTGCCATCCCGGTGCGGCGAAGGACGGTCACACGGCCAAGACCGCGTCGGCGTCCTGTCTCTCCTGCCATCCCGATGCGTCAACGGATCTCGCCAAGAGCGCGCACGCGGCGCTCGGAAGCGCGGACAGTTCTTCGACCTGCATCAGTTGTCATGGCGATCACAACGTGGCGCGGCCGCGCGAGCGCGGCGCGCAACTCTGCGCGACGTGCCACGAATCGGAGGTCAAGCAATTCGCCGCCAGCGTCCACGGTCGCGAAGGGCGGCGCGGCAATGGCGACGCGCCCCGTTGCAATGACTGCCACGGCCCCGCTCACCAGACGCTCGCCGCCAGCGACGGCAACTCCATGGTCAGCAAATCACGGCTGCCCGAAACCTGCGGCCGCTGCCACTCGAATCCGGAATTCGCGCGCAAATACATGTTCGCGATCGCCAAGCCCGTCGAGGCTTACCAGGCCAGCGTTCACGGCAAGGCGATTCGCGAAGGCAAGATGAACGCCGCGGTCTGCAACGATTGCCACGGCGTGCACGATATCCTGCCGGCGTCGGACGCGCATTCCTCCATTGCCAAGGCTCGTGTGGGCAGCACCTGCGCCAAGTGCCATGAAGATGTCTTTAAGGTCTACAAGGAGAGCATTCACGGTCGCGCGGTGGCGGCGGGCGTGCGGGAATCTCCGACGTGCACGGACTGCCACGGCGAGCACCGCATCCTCGGCCCGGGCGACCCCGGCTCGCCCGTTGCGGCGTCGAATGTCTCCAGCGTGACGTGCTCCCACTGCCATGGCGACACGCGCCTGACGGCCCGGCTCGATTTGCCCGCCGGCCGCGTGGCCAGCTACGAAAACAGTTTCCACGGCCTGGCTGCCAAGTCCGGGCGGAAGACGGTCGCCAACTGCGCGAGCTGTCACGGCGTCCACAACATCCTGCCCTCGAGCGACCCGCGCTCGACCATCGCCAAGGCCAACCTGCCCAAGACCTGCGGCCAGTGCCATCCCGACGCTGGGACGCGTTTCGCCATCGGGCCCGTGCACGTCGTGGCCGCGGCGGCGGGGAGCAATCGCCTGCTTTACTTTGTCCGGCTGTTTTACCTCTTCACGATTCCCACCGTTCTGGGCTTCATGTTTCTTCACAACCTGCTCGACTGGTGGCGCAAGGCGCGGCGCAAGCTGGCCGAATATCGCGCGTCGCACCTTGTGTTGCGCCTGACTTTCAGCGAGCGGATCCAGCACGTTCTTCTCCTTGGGAGTTTCATCACGCTCGTCGTCACGGGCTTCGCGCTCAAATTTCCCGAGAGCTTCTGGGCCGCTCCCATCGTGCAGTGGGAAGGCAGCTACCCCGTGCGCGGCTGGATTCACCGCATCGCCGGGCTGGTGCTGATCGGCGCGTCCATCTACCACGCGATTTACCTGCTCTTCTGGAAGAGCGGCCGCCGCTGGGCGCGCGAGATGCTCCCCCGCGTGCGCGATGTGCGCGACGCGGTCGCCTACGTCGGTTACAACCTCGGGTATCGGCGCCAGATGCCGAGCTTCACGAAGTTCAACTACGCCGAGAAGGCCGAGTATTGGGCGCTCGTCTGGGGAACGATCGTGATGGCGATTACGGGCATCCTGTTGTGGGCCCACGATCCGGTGTTGAAGTATCTGTCGACCGCGTGGATCGACGTCTCGACCGCCATCCACTACTACGAAGCCATTCTGGCTACGCTCGCCATCGTCATCTGGCACTTCTACGCCGTCATCTTCGATCCCGACGTTTATCCCCTCAAGTGGACCTTCTTCACCGGCCGCGCGCCCGAACATGAGGTCCGGGAAATCGCGCCCGCACCCGCGCTTGCCGGCGAATCCGACTCTCAGCTTGCTCCTATCACGAACTCTCCGGCCGAAGCCGAACCGGAGTCCGAGCCTGCCACCGAAGCGAAAGAAGCCTGAGGTTGGCAAGCTTCGTCTGGAGATTTAAGCCCTCTCCCCCTGGGAGAGGGTGTCCGCCGCGGCGGACGGGTGAGGGCCAAACCTTGCACCGCTCGGGCACACATTTCTAAACTTGTAAACATCCAAGCGCGGAATTGGCCTTGCCCTCGCGAGGCTGGGGCGAGCCAGACCGCGAGGCAGAATATCGGACAGTTTGTCGCTACTGCAATATCGGCTTTGTTTTTCGGCAGTTGAAGAGTGTATTGTAGCTGTATGGGGAAGAAGGACTTAGATCCTATTGTGGGCTCCGACTTGTCAGGTTCGATCAGATCGAGCCACGATTCAGCTTTGTTCGCCCCGAATCCAGCTTTGTTTTGACCACAATTTCGAGGCCCGACACTTTATTTTCAATATGTTACGTGGCGTCTCCGAGTAAAAACTACACGATTTTCTGTAGCGAATCTGTATTGCATGTGCTTCAGGCTTTCTGTCCCCTATTTCAAAAGTAGTGAACTCGGCTGCTGCAATTCCGACACCGCTCCTTCTTGCAAGAAAGCGACAAAATGTAGACTACAATTCTAGCACAACTTTCCGGATTTGTCAAGCACAATCCGCGGGCGGAACCCTCTCGTAATCCGGCCCTCGCGCTCCGGGAGAGGGCGGTCTCCGTCAGCGGGCGGATCGGACCGGGTGAGGGCCGCCAACCGCATACACGCAGAGAAGCGCGTGTATGCGCCACCCGCGAACCCTGGTCAGGCGGTTTTGAGCCCCACGGCGCGGGCTAGGCGCTTTTGTCGCTCGTCGAACGTCCAGAAGTGCTGGGCTCCCAGTTCAAGCGCCGAGGCGACGTGCAGTGTGTCGAGAGTCCGCAAGCCCAGCCGTGCCCCGTGGCTGCGAGCGAGTGCGGCGCAGCGCTCGAAGGCCGACTCCGGCATCCCAACTTCCATCCACAGCCTGCTCTCCCGGTGTTGCTGAAACCCCTGGTGGCAGCGGTCAGCTTCGCTTCGGGAAATCATTTTACGAAAAACGTGCTGCTCGACGGCGTGGGCCCACTCGGCCACGTGAAGGGGCGTCAGCCAGATGACCGGATGGGAAGCCATTCGGCGCTCGGCCTCGGGCGAGTGCCGGTCGGGGATATAGAGCGACACGAGGAAGCTGGTGTCGGCATAGGTGCTCAATATCGGGCTCGCTCTCGCTCTTCAATTACGATGTTCGTTCCAGGAAGGATGCGATCGCCAAAAATCTCCCGGCGCAGGGCGGCGAAGTCGGGATACTCGCGGGCCTTGCCCCGCGGGGTGACGGGAACGATCTTGGCGATAACCGTGTTCCGGTCCCGCAGTTGGACGGTCTTCCCGGCGCGCAGCCAGGCTTTGAGCCGCCGGGTTTCCCTGAGCTGGCGAATGTTGACTTTCAGCATGACCAGATTGTGACACATGTTGT
Source organism: Terriglobia bacterium (assembly GCA_041946825.1). Taxonomy (GTDB): domain Bacteria; phylum Acidobacteriota; class Terriglobia; order UBA7540; family UBA7540; genus CAZTHM01. The sequence continues at coordinate 175,452 of JBHGBD010000003.1, forward strand.
GTCACGATGTCAAGCGCGATGTAGAGGCGGCTTTATGCCGCCACGTGGCGAGATGAACTCGCCCCTACCGATAGACAAACAGCGCGGCGTAAACAATTAACGCGATGAGGGAGAGGCCGATGGTCAGGGCGGTGAAGCCGAAGCGGCGCCAGAATTTGACCACCAACGCCTGCGGCGCGGGCATGAGGTTCTTGTCGAGTTCGCCCGCTTCGACCATCTGCTGATACTCGCGCGGACGGTCGCGCTTGAATTCCTCGAGCGGCACGCCGCCCGTGAACACCACCGTATCGATGGGGAATTTCTCCGGGCGGAAGTGCGTATTGAAGAAGTGCACGGTAAAGATGAATCCCACGGCGAGCAGGGCTTCGTCGCTGTGGATGATGGTGGCGACGTTGATCATCCAGCCGGGAAACACTCGCGTAAAATGCTCGGGAAACCAGAGAAAAAGTCCCGTTGAGCCGATCACCGCCACGCCCCAGAAGACCGCGAAGTAATCGAACTTTTCCCAATACGTCCAGCGGCCGTAGTCGGGGCGAGTCCCTCGCCCGATGAACCATTTGAGCGAAGCGACAAATTCGCGCCAGTCGTGGCCGTTGAAGACCATGCTTTCTTGATTGAAGATGTAGGCGCGCCAGGATTTCCCGCTGGCGCGTTTCTTGCGCACCAGGTCGAAGATGTGCAACCCGAAATAGGTAAACGTCAGCAGCGCGCAGACGCGATGGATCAGGCCCGCCGCTTCGAATCCGCCCAGCAAGCGCGAAAGCACCTGCGCCCACGCGGTATAGGAAAACTTCAACATCATGCCGGTCAGCGCGAGGCCAATAAAACTGGTGATGACCATCAGGTGCAGGTTGCGGTCGAAGTTGCGGAATCGCCGCACGTAAACTTCGCCGTGATTGGCGCCGCTGGTCTTCAATTCACGGCGGAATTGCAGCGAGCGCGGCAGCCACGCCAGAGTGTGCAGCCCCGCGACGACCAGGGTTCCCATCAGCAGCGTCGTCATGCCCCAGAAGGTGACAAAGAGGAACGGATATTTCTCGGGGTCGTGGTGCGTGGCGTGGGTCAGATATCCGGCGAAGCGCCGATGCGAGCCGGGATGGCACTGCCCGCAGGTCTGGACGACGTTGGCGCGGCTCAGGTGCGAGGCGGGATCGGCCACGGGAAGAATATCATGCGAGCCGTGGCAGTCGTAGCACTTCGCGGTCTTGACGTAGCCGAGCTTCGAGACCTTGCCGTGATAGGTGTCGAAATAGCTTGTGGCGATGGCCCGGTGGCAGTTGCCGCACTGGTCCATGATGTGCAGCCGGAAATCGGTGACGTCGGTGCGGCGAATGCTGTGCGCGGTGTGGCAACTGCTGCACACGGGCAGCGGCTTCGAAGTCCTGGCAATCTGCGGCGCGTGAATGCTCGCCTCAAACTGTTCGTAGATCCCCTGGTGGCAACGCCCGCAGGTCGCCGCGACGTTTGCGGGATTGACGCTCGAGCGGGGATCCTTGCTGGGCAGTTCACGATGCGGTGTGTGGCAGTCGGCGCAATTCGCCGTGACGGTCAGGCCGCTCTGCAGCAGTCCCTTGCCGTGAATGCTCTCCGTGTAATGCTCGACGATCTGGGTCTGTTTGCCGTTGTAGCGCACAGCCGCTTTCTGGCCGGTGCGATGGCATTGCGCGCAAAGCGCGGGGACGCTGCGCGAGAACGTGGGGGACTTGGGATCCAGGTGGCCCAGCACTCCGTGCGTGCCGTGACACTGGACGCAAGTCGGCGCGTCGGGGCTGCCCTGCGCGGCGAGCTGGCCGTGGATCCCCTCGTTGTACTGCTCCACCTGGTCGGCGTGGCAGACGGAACAATCCACCTTCGCGGTCATCGTGACGCAAGGGCGCTCGTGCGAAGGCGTTCCGCCCGTGTGACATTGCACGCAGGCAATGCGCGCATGACGTGAGCCCGCCAGTTCGTTCTCCTTCACGTGCAGCGAGGCCTTGCGGACCCCGCTGGCCGGGAGGATGTCGGGCCGCTCGTGACAGCGCAGGCAATCGCGGTCCGCCATCCCCTGGGGGTAGAAGACGCGACGAATTTTGTGCGGCTCATGACAGTCCACGCACGCCGGGACCATGTGCGGCTGCTTCTCCCAGAGTTCGCCGCGAATCACTTTGCGGTGCACGGCCTCGATTTGCGCGTGGCACTTGGTGCAGGTCTTGGCGATGTTGCGCTTGGAAATGGATGAGCGCGGGTCGGTGTGCGGCAGAGCAAAATGCGCCGTGTGACAACTGGTGCAGACCGCCGTCACCGTCAGCCCGCGGCGGAACAAGCCCTCGCCGTGGATGCTCTCGGTGTAATTCTCAAGGATCTTATCCTGCGGGATGTTGTGCGTGAGTTGTACCGGCGAACCTTCATGATGGCAGCGCCCGCACAGGGCCGGAACTTGCGTGACGCTGGTGGGCGACTTCGGATCGGAGGGGCGAAGCACATTGTGCGTGCCATGGCAGTCCGAGCATTTGGGCGCCAGCTTATCGCCGCGCTTCGCCGCCTGGCCGTGCAGGCTCGCGGCGTGCTGCTCCTGCTCGGAGGCGTGGCAGTTACCGCAATTGACACGCTGGAGTTTGTCAGGATGCGGGAATTCCTTTTTGGCCAGATCGTCGTGGCAACTCACGCACTCCAGCGCGGCGTGAGGCGAGGCGTGCAGACCCGCGGCGTCGAACGGTGGCGGTACTCCCGGCTCGCGCTTGGCGGCACGACCCGGCTGGTGGCACATCAGGCAGTCGTCGGAGCCGGGGAGCTTGTCTTTTTCAGATTGCTGGGCGTGAAGGATCAGCGCGAAGTGGCCGAATGCCAGGATCACGACGCTGGCCAGAACAAGCTGCTTGAACCTCCCGGACAAAATGAACCCTCATTAGACAATAAGTCGCACCCAATCAGCACGGTGTGCCAAGGGTGTTGAGCAATTCAATCGCCAGCGGTTTTCATGAGAGACAATTGGGTCGTGTCCGTGCCAAGAGACAGAAAGTCACTCTGTGTCGTCTGGGCTTGGCGCCCTCGGGGGAAAATGTTCGGGAAATAACTTGCGCCGGGCGGTGTGGAAAAAATGGAGGAGGGGTCACCCCGTCCAGGATGGGGTGGCCTCTCCTTAGGGGGTCGTCACATGCCTGAGGGTGTGGACGCGGTCGAATTCGCCGGGCCCTTGGCGTACTCGGGTTTCAGACTGACGGTGTTGTCAATCCGGCTGGCTTCATTGTAGATATTCGCTGCCTCATTGGGATAGTCCGTGGCCCAGAAGGTTGTCTGGTGAGCGTTGACCACCTTGATTGCCGATTCCGTGCTGTCGGCGAGTTCGACAAGGGTGGGCATGATCCGGTCAATTTCCTGCTGCTGCCAGGGACTCACGGCGCCGCGAATTTGGTCGAGCCGGCAGAGGTCTCTTCCCATGGCGTTGACGTGATCGCGGATTTCGTTTATCCGCTCGGAATTGTCGCGCCAGTCGATTTCGTTGAAACGGCTGAGGGTGGCGAGGCCGTCGGCTTCTCGCTTGACATCGTTCGCCTGATCTCGCACCTGAGTCAGAAGTTTATTGGCTTCTTGAACGAAATCATGGGTGTACGACTCCGGGGTTGGAGCCGCCGGCGCGCAGGTGTGGTCGGCGGCGAGCAGTCCCGCGGGCAGGAACAGCGCCGCCGCCAGAATGGTTGGAACACATTTGGATAGACCCATACTCCTCCTTTTGCACTCCCAAAGGTCAAAAAGGGCGGCAAAGCGCCTTCGCTTCACCGCCCTAAATCATTTCCTTTCAGTGAGATGCAAGTGCTCCCAGGATGGTTGCCAGGATTCGGGTTTTTGGTCTGATTTCCAAGGGATGGTCCACTTCAAGTAGGAAGATCAGCAATTTCCGGCGAGCGCCTCAGGGCAATTCCGCGAAGGGCATCATGACCGGAGGCTCGGCAAGGAAGGGCAGGCGCGCTATTTCGGCGACAGCGCGCGCCACGTGCTTTTCTCTGGTGGGCTCAAGGGTCATAACAAAGGGAAGATGTTTCTTCGGCATGGCCGGTTCCTGGAGCACGGAATCGATATTGATGCGGTGCCGGGCAAGGAGCGCGCACACGCGCGCCAGGATGCCGGGGCGGTCGCGCACCACCAGGCGCAGGTAAGCCGAAATGACGTTCGCCCCGGGCAGGGCAATCCTGGCGGGATGCCAGGTCGTGTAGCCAAGCGGGGACAGGCTCGCGCCGCCCGCCAGCATGGAGCGCGCAATCTCGACGACGTCGGAGAGGACAGCGACGCCTGTGGGCTCGCCTCCGGCCCCGCGCCCAGTCATTGTCGTATTCCCGCCTTTATTGCCCACCAGCAGCACGCCGTTGATTGAGCCCAGCACGTGAGCGAGCGGGGAGGTCTGCGGGATCATCATCGGGCGCACGAAAATCTCGAGCCGCCCGTTCTGCCGCCGCCGCGCCCCGGCAATCAGCCGGATGGTGTGATGCAAGCGATGGGCGTAGGCGAAGTCCACCTGATCGATGCGCGTGATGCCTTCCGCGGGAATGTCCTTCACTTTCACCGCCTGGCCAAAGCAGAGCATGGCCAGGATGGTGATCTTGTGCCGGGCATCGTAGCCCTCGACATCGAAAGTCGGATCGGCTTCGGCGTAGCCTTTTTTTTGCGCCTCCGACAGGGCCTCGCGGAAGCTGCAACCGCGCCGCTCCATTTCCGTGAGGATGTAATTGGTGGTGCCGTTCAGGATGCCGTAGACGGCCGTGAAATGCTCGCCCGCCAGGCCTTCGCGGATGGCGTGGAGAAGCGGCGTGCCGCCCATCACGCACGCCTCGATGCCGAGGTGCACGCCGGCCTTGCGCGTATGCTCGGCAAGCTCGACGCCGTATTCCGCCACGAGGGCCTTGTTGGCGGTGACAAGGTTTTTGCCGGCATCGAGCGCACCGAACGCCACGCTGCGGGCGACCGTCGTCCCGCCGATCAGCTCCACCACTATATCCACTTCGGGGTCGGCGATGACCTGCTTCCAGTCGCGGACAATCCTGACCGAGCGGCCCAGCCACGCGGCATCCTTGACCCGAATGTCGCAAACCGTCTTGAGCTCGAGCCGGCAGCCCAGGCGGCGCTCGATTTCATGCTTGTGCTCTTGAAGAACCTTGATGGTTCCCGTTCCCACGGTGCCGAGTCCCACCACCGCCAGGCGGATCACCCGCCGGCGGGATCGCGGCGCCGCGTCGGAGAAGACGATTCGAGCGGGACGTTCAGTGGGCATAAGTTTCCCGTAGGGGTGGCAACTTCGAAGCCAATTGGTTTAACACTGAATGCGGGATTCTGGCAAGCGCGAACTGATGCGAAGGCAGCACAACCGCCGTCAAAAAAACGCGGCCCCCGAACGTTGGCCGGAAGTTCTCGAGCGCCAACGTCGAGGGCCCGATTTGTGAGGCGCGTGATGACGCTATTTCTTTTTGGCCGGGGCTTTCACGGCTGCGGCTTGCTCCTTCAGCAGCACCTGAAAATCCGAGGCGTTGAACGGGAAGTAACGCGCCGACGTCTGCTTGGTGGTGCTCAGCGTGATGTCAACGCGCCGGTTGTTGGCGAGCACGATGGCACGCCAGTTTTTCATCAGCTTCTTTCGATCCTGCTCGGTGATGTTGGGGTTCTGATCGACCAACTGCTTCACTTCCGCTTCGCTCAGGTTCTGCGAGCTGCCAAACGCCGTGGTCTCGATATTGGCTGCCGGCACGCCCTGCTCGATGAGGAACGACTTGACGCGGTTCGAGCGGCGTTCGGAGAGCGCCTGGTTGGATTCCGCCGAGCCGCGCTTGTCCGCGTGGGCCTGGATGATCAGGTGCGCCTGCGGGCGGAACTCGAGATACTTCTTGAAATTGCCCGCCAGTTCCGCGAGCGAATTCTGCTGGCTCTGAACCAGCCCGCCCTCCGGATCCGCTGCGCGGGGCAGGGCCGTCGGGAAGTACACGCTGTTCATGGCCAGTTTGATTTCCAGCGTCGATTCGGTGACCGTCGAGGCTGGTTCAATATTGCCGGTAATGTGCAGCGTGGCGGTCTTGGTGTCCGACCCGCCGCAGCCGTTCGAGGCGGTCAGCCGGTAAGTGATGGTTTCATCCACCGGACCCGGATCGGTTTTGCGCGGCGCGGCTTGAACGGTCCGGCTGTCGGTCGGCGAAACCGAGCCAAAGGGTTCGAGCGTGGCAGTGTTGGCGCCCGTCACGGCCCAATTCACCTTCGCCGTCCCTTGTTCGAGGACCGTGTCGCCCCGGCGCCGATAGCGAATCTCGGCCGGAGAAACGTCCAGGGATGCCTGCACGGCGGACGCGACGTTGACCGTGGTGCTCGGCGTGGCGACTCCGCCCGGGCCCGCGGCGTTCAGGGTGTAGGTCGTTGTTTGCGTTGGCTGCACCGTCTTCTCGCCAGAGGCTGCTACCTCACCCACGCCGTTGTTGATTTCGTTCTTGACGGCGCCGGTGCTTGACCAATTCAATTTGGCCGATTCTCCACATCCGATTTGCCCCGGAGCGGCCGAGAACTGCGCCGAAACGGGGTTGATCGCCACCGTCGCGCTGGCGGTGCCCGCCCGGAACGGCGGAACCGAGCTGAGCTTCTGGCCGCGCGGCCACTCGGTGGTTCTGGTCGCTCCCGACTGGCGGATGTCCACGATGACGCGTTTGTTGGCCTCCACGGTGACGGGGCCTGACCAAACGACGTCGTCGCCTCGCACCAGCGTCATCTGGTGCGTGCCGGGCGGAACCAGCAATTCCTGCTTCCAGCCGATGTCGTGGTTAAACTCGTCGGCCTGTCCCACGAGAAAGTCCGGGGTCTTGCCATTCAACAGGACCGCGGCGTGGTCTCCTCCTTCGATCTGGATCCGGCCAAACGGACCGGATACTGATCCCGGAAGGGCTTCCAAGACGACATCCAAAGGGACGGTGCGGCCGGCCTCGACCGTGACCTTATGAGTCTGGGATTTGTAACCATAGTTGTAAATCCCCACCGTGTGTTCTCCCGGGCTGACTTTCACCACATAGAGCTCGTTAAAGCCCGAGAACGCCCCGTCGCCTATGGCGCGGGTGTCAACGAATACAAACGCCTGATGAGGCCTGACGCGAATGCGGATCTTGCCTGTCTGCGCCGACATGGGTCGGACATAAGCGACTAATACCGCTAGAGCTACCAAGGGAAGTACTCGGAATAACCGTCGATGGATCATCGCTCCACCTCCTGAAAGGATCAACCGCCCACTGTGGTTCCGGGCGAGGTCCGCCGAGGGCTGCGGGGAATAGGGAATCTACGTGCAGCGGGAAGTAAATCACAATTGTTTGAGGAATTCCATAGCAATGCAGGTCAACAGACTAGTTGTCCGGTTGGTGGAGATGTCATGGTCTCCGCGTGGGAGCCGAGGGGTTATGGTTTCCAGCCGCGCCGGTTAATATTCGAATTCGATGCGTGTCCGGCGCGCGGCGAATTCGGCGTATGGCTCCACGCGCAGCGCGCGAATCGAGCCGGGATGATCGGCATATGCCAGGATCACGATGAGTTCATTCTTCTGCCCGGCGAGAAGAAAAGGTTCCGGCAAGTAGAAATCCTTTTGCGGCCCGGCGGTCACGTAGCGCCCCACGAATTTTCCGTTCAGGTAGAGCAGCGCGTCGCGTTCCGCCTCGAATGTGAGTTTCCAGGGCGCCATCCATCCAGCGGGTAGCGTGGGAACCGCGAACTCAGCCCAGCACCAGGTAAACGCAGGCACCAGATCTTTCGATGGCGAAACGGTCTCGAGAACCTGGGCCTGCCAGTTTTTCTCTGCCGCCTGCGCAATCTGCGGATCGATTTCCGGCCCTCGCAGGAATCCGGGAAAGCGCTGGATCTGCCACGTCGAAATTGCCGTTACATCCTGCGCGCTGCGGCCGTAGCGTACGGAGTCAATTCCGCGCAGCGCCCCCAGGCTCGGGCCGCCCGACGAACTGCCAAAGCATTCGTAAGAAATTTCGATGAGGTTTGCGCCCGGCTTCGCGTAGGCGCGGAGTGGAAACTCAAAGCTGATTTTGTTATTGGCGGCTTCCGGCACCGCTTTGCCGTTCAGGAAGACCTGCTTGAACTCGCGCCCGAAGCTGGTGACCGACATTACGGGTTCGCCGGAGTAATTGAATTCGGCGCGATACTTCACGTAGCCATAGGGCACAGCGCCGAGCTCTTCGAGCGGTTTGGACACTGTCGTGGTCCATTCACCGGATGACGGCTCAAACTTCTCCGTCCACGTCTTCACTTCACGGATCGAAACAGAGAGATCTGAGAGCGGCGGCGTGGTGAGGTTCAGTCGCGTGATGCGCGACGGGCGATCGTAGGAGAGGCCGGTGAGAACACCGTCGACACGGAGCTTGCTGGGCGCCGGCGGCAGCAGGACGGTCAGCGCGTGCTCGCCTGGCCGGAAGTCCAGGTCCGCCCAGATGTGTTTGGCATCCGAGCCGCTCCCCGCCAGTTGGTAACTGTCGGTAATAAACGGCACCATCATGGGCCGGGTTTCCTCCGCGCCAATGATAACCTTGGGAGGGAATTCCGCGGTCCAGCTTCGCAGCGCGCGCTCGCGCGATACCACCACGATATGAAGATGATGGTTGACGAGCAGCGTCTTATCGGCCTTGTCGACGCGCACGCCCAAAACCACAGATTCATATTCCTGGTCCCAGTAGTTGTAAACGTAGTCGCCTTCAATCTTCGGTTCGTCCTCGGAAGCCACCGAGATTTCCACCAGCCGGCCCGGCTCGTCATAGACGATCAGCACATGCCGGTCGAGGAGCAATCCCGCGGCGAGAACCTCCGCCGTCGTGTAGCGCAGCACGCTGCCGGGAATCCGAATCCCTACCGGAAGCATCTTCATTTCGCGCGGGCCGATGGTGAGCTCGCCCTCGCGCGGCGTGCCAATCACGCGCTTGGTGGGGCTGAACGGGTCTTGAAAATACATCTTGAAGCGCTGCTCGGCGTTGGCGTTTTCACGCACGAAAACCACGCCGGCTTTCGTCGCGGCGCGCTCGGTGACGCTGACATTCGGGTTCGTGGACTGCGGGATGTTCGGGACACTCTTGGCGCGCGTCAGCACATTGCCGAAGAGCGCGAGTGAGGCTCCGATGCCGCGCGCCGCGTAATATTTCTCCCACAGCCCGCCTGGCTCGCGGAGTGGCGCCGCGTAATCGTAAGTCGTGGTCTGCGTGCGAGCCGCCCAGTTGAAGTTCGTCCCGCCCGCGCCCATGTAGTAGTTCGAATAGGTCACGCCCTGTTCGATCACCGTCTTGGTCAGCGCGTTGAGTTGCGCGGCGTCGATGCCCGGCTGGTCCACGGAGAGTTTTCCGGCGGAGGCGTTGAAAGACGCCATGAACTCGTCAACGGTCGGCTTCTGGGGACCCTCCATGTGCTCGACGATCTCGGCGATTTCCTCGCGCGGGATTCTTCCTTCTTCGCCGCCGAACTGGCTGAACCAGCCGCCTTGCAGCTCGCTCACCCCCAGCGGCGCATTGGGTTCCTCCTGGCGAAGCTTGGCGAGCGCGGGCGTGACCTGGCTCGCAATCTCCCAGCGCGGATAGAAATTGCACGTGTCGAAGATGCGCGCCATGTCGGGATCAGAATTCTCGCGCGCCTGGCGCGTCCAGCAAGTGAAAAGCGGAACGATGATTCCCATGCCGGCGCAGAGGTTCGCGAGCGCCCGCACGTATTCGCGCTTGTCAGAGTCAGGCAGTGGCCAGAAATCGTATTCGTTCTCGATCTGCACCATGAAGATCGGCCCGCCCATGGAAATCTGATGGCGCGCGATGACCGGCATCACCTGGCCGTACCAGTGCTGCGACCACTTGAGATTCTCGGGATGATTCGAGCGCAACGGGAAACGCTTCGCCGCCACCCAGTCGGGAATCCCGCCGCGATGCCACTCGGCGCTGATGTACGGCCCGGGCCGCGCGATCATGAGGAAACCCATCTCGCCGACCAGCTTGATGAACTCCTCGAAGTCGCCGAGGTCGCATTTCCCCTCTTCGCGCTCGTGGTAATTCCAGAAGACGTAGGTTTCGATGGTGTTGAACCCCGCGCGCTTCAACTTCTCCAGGCGGTCGCGCCAAAGCTGCTTGGGGCAGCGCGGATAATGAAACGCCGCGCTGAAGATGAATGTGTCGCGATCGTTGATGGTGAAACAACTCGCGTCGTAGCGAATGAAGCGCGGGTTTTCGAATTCCTGCGCCTGCGGCAGGGCGCGCAGAATGCGTGCTCCCGGAATGCCCAGCGCCCCCACCAGCGGAGCGCCCAGGGTCGATTTGAGGAAACATCGTCGCGTGGATTTCATCTCTGCTTCGCCTTCCCGGCCATGAAACCAATTGGGTGACTCGGCGGCGTCTTGGGGCTCATGAGTTCGCGGATCGCATCGAACACAACCTTGAATTGCGCGTCATATTTCTTCTCCATCTCTTCCAGTTTGCGCGCCAAATCGCGATGCGATGCAAGCATCTCGTGGAGCTTCACAAATGCCCGCATGATGGCGATGTTTACCTGCACGGCGCGATCACTCCGCAGCACGCTTGAAAGCATTGCCACGCCTTGTTCGGTGAAGGCGTAGGGTCGAAAGCGACGGCCGCCCCAACTTGAGGTGCCAAATTGGAACCTCAAGTTTTGGAACTCCGAAGCAGATAGACGGAACATAAAATCCTCAGGGAAACGCTCGATGTTCCTTCTAACAGCCCGGTTCAGGACCTTCGTTTCGACTTCATAAAGCTCCGCGAGGTGGGCATCGAGCATCACCTTTTGCCCGCGAATCAGCAGGATGCGGCGCTCAATGCGCTCGGCCGGGATGATAGCTTTTGAAGTCACAATTTGTGATTTCAAGTTTATTCTTTTCTCTTCAATCCTCGTCCCGTAGGCTGCCGCACAGTTGGCCAGTGAACTTAGGCTTGAGGTGCCGATTTGGAACCTCAAGTAATTACTCCGGCGGCGCCAAAGTCGAGGTCGCAATTTGCGACCTCAAACTCCGCTCGCGGGGGATTATCGAGGGAGGCGAGGCGCGCGTCAAGCTGCCCGCCGGCAAGTACAGTGACAAGTGACGAGTGAAGAGTGATGAGTCCGGAGTCAGGGGTGGGAACCGGCGACTGGCTTGTCACTTGACTCCAACAGCGCGGAGCGTTCTAATCGCCCGTACTCGAGAGCCTTGCCGACCGGAGAAATAGACGCGGGTCGTTGAAATGGGAATTCCTTTCCACCTCCAGGCTCGATTGCCATTCCTGCTTCCCCACGCAATCATGTGGGCTGAGAACTGTTCTAAGGAAGCTGCGAAGTCGGGGAGGTTGCTGAGTCAAAACGAAATTTCGGTCGCGCGGTTGGTCGAAGTGAGAAGGCCTGAACTGATTCGTGTGAACGTCGTGGACAACCTTCCACTCCCGGATGATCTCGAATTGCGTGAAGCCGCCCTTGAGACGGGCCTGCTTGGTCCACACATGGCAGGTCTCACGCTCGGCTATTCGGTTCATGTCTGTCGTGGTTATGAGGCCGCTCGTTTGCTGTCCCATGAGTTTCGGCATGTCTATCAGTATGAGACCGCCGGGTCTATCGCCGCATTCCTGCCAGTCTACCTCGCTCAAATCGTGAAATTCGGATACGCAAATGCCCCCTTGGAACTCGATGCGATCGCACACGAGCAAGATGGCGCTTAACCTTTCATTCATCTTCTGGAGTCGCGCCTGCATGGCGAAATGGCCTGCCCCTAGTCTGCGGGACGAGGCCTCGCGACTCCACTTGCCAGGAGAACATCCATGAGGACCGATCATACGATTCTGCAGAAAACCGTTGCGCGGGCGTTGTCGGGCGAGGGCGCGCACGCGGCGAGCAAGAACATGTTCCAAGGGCTCGACTGGAAGTTGGCGGGGGCGCGGCCTGAGGGCGCTCCGCATTCGATTTTCCAGATTGTCGGCCACCTGACGTTCTGGCAGGACTGGGTGGTCGAGTGGCTGGACGGCGGCAAGCCACAGGTTCCCAAGCACGCCGCAGGAAGCTGGCCAAAGGACCCGGCGCCGGCGGGCAAGAGAGAGTGGGACAAAGCCGTCAAAGCTTTCCGCCGCGGCCTGGACGGTTTGGAGCGCCGCGCGCGCAAAGCCGACCTCCTGGCGCAGCGCGGAAAGCACACCCCACTGGGAATGCTTCACGCCATCGCCTCGCACAACAGCCATCACCTGGGGCAGGTGGTCATGTTGAGGCAGATGCTCGGCGCATGGCCGCCGCCTTCGGGCGGGGTGACGTGGTAGGGGGAGCGCAACTCTTAGCGGGATGATGGACAACCGTCAGCAAATGTCATCCTGAGGAGTGCACTTGACGACGAAGGATCTCCGCATTTTGTGAAATGCGAAAATGCAGGGATTCTTCGCTGCGCTCAGAATGACTAAGGGCCAGGCTCCCGACCCGGTCGGGACAAGTTCTGCCTGCCGCTACGTCTTGCCAAAATCACGCATGTGCCAGTCTTGGGCTACAGTCTAGGGGCGGCTTTACGCCGCCAAGCCAAGGTGGCGAGATAAACTCGCCCCTACGTCTTGCCGAAATCGCGCATGTGCCAGTCTTGGGCGAAGAGGTTGAAGAAGCCTTCCTTGTAGGGGTGTGCCTTAACGACATCCTCGTTGATGTCGATGCCGAGTCCGGGCTTCTCGGGCAGCGAGAAATATCCGTCCTTCGGCACGGGGCAGCCGGGCACGGCATCGCGCACCCAGGTCTCCGAGAAATCGTCAAAGCATTCCTGAATCTTGAAGTTGGTGGTGCAGAAATCGAAGTGCACGCTTGCGGTCGTGCACACCGGCCCGTTGGAGTTGTGCGGTGCCATCACCATCGAGCGCACGTCGGCCATGGCGGCGATCTTCTTCATTTCCAGCAAACCACCCGCATGGATAATATCCGGCTGGAGAATGTCAGGAGCCCCTGACTCGATGGGCTCGCGGAATCCATAACGAGTGAAGTAGCGCTCGCCCGTGGCCACGGGCAACGAGACGTGCTCGGCGACTTTGACGAGCGAGGGAATGTCCTCAGGCGGGCAAGGCTCTTCGATCCAGCCGGGCAGGAAGGGATCGAGCATGCGCGCCAGCTCGATGGCCGTGGCGGCGCTGAAGCGCCCGTGCATCTCGACGAAGATTTCGACGTCCGGACCCACCGCGTCGCGGATTGCCGCAACGAGTTCCACGGAACGATTCTTTTCCGCGTGGGTCAGCTCGAGCGTGCCGGGGCCGAAGGGGTCGACCTTCAGCGCCTTGTAGCCTTTGTCGGTCACCACCTTTACGCGCTTGGCGAATTCTTCGGGCTTGCGCTCGACCGTGTACCAGGCGTTCGCGTAGGCTTTGATCTTCTCGTGGCAGCGCCCGCCCAGCAGCCGCCACACCGGCTGGTTCGTCGCCTTGCCAATGATGTCCCAGCAGGCGATTTCGATGCCGCTCATCACCGTCGTGGCAATCACCCCGCCGCGCCAGAATTCGTTGCGATACATACGCAACCACAGGTCTTCAACGTTGAACGGGTCGGAGCCAATCACGTGCCGCCGCGCCACGCCTCCCAGGTAGCCGAGCACGCCCTCTTCGCGGTTCTGCAGCGTGCACTCGCCGATCCCGTACAACCCTTCGTCGGTTTTGACCTTGATGAAGACAAGATTGCGCCAGCTAGTGCCAAGAACCAGTGGTTCAACAGCGGTGATTTTCATTTGAAGACCTCCAAGAATTAGTCTGTGGTGGGTCGGGGGCAGCGAGGCGTCACAACAACCCCCACCCCACAGCCTGTTCGAGTGCGCCGCGGTTTCGTTGTGGGCGGGCGCATGCAGGGTCCTTCCTCACCGTAATCGGAGAAAATCCTCGACGCTGAACCCCGCGTCTTTCAGAATACGGACCGCCAGGCCGCGACCGATGTCACAGCCGGTGTGAACGGGGATGGTCACGGATAGGTTGCGTTCGGGATGCCACAGGGTGAGGTGGCTGCCTGACTGGCGGTCTTCAGCAAACCCCTGACCCTTCAGAAAGCGGACCAAATCCCGCGCCGTCACTTGGGGCAGGCGGCTCATTCAGGAACCGCCAGGGTCAATTCCTCAACGTGCACGAGCCGGTCAGCCTGCGGAACGGGTTGTGAATGAGCGAGCATGGACGCGAAGTGCTGCTCAATGGCTTGGCGGATGTTGCGCTTCGCCTCTTCAATGGTTTTGCCGTTGCTGAAACATCCGGGAACGTTAGGTGTATAAGCAAAATATCCCTCGTCCTCGGGCTCCTTCTCGATAACGATCTGAAACGAGTAAAACTTCATTCGTGTCCTCCGAGCGCGGCCTGCCGGCCACTCCCAGCGTCCCCCGATGCTTGGCCGGGGCTAAGGATTCCTTCCGCCAGGCTATCGCGAGTGTACACTGAAAAGCCAAGGGTTAGTAGATCACAAATCACGACGCTGGATACGCGGGTCAGATCGAGGCGATCCCGCTGCACCTCCGACCCACCAGGGGATGCGATGACGGCCGCGGGAGGCGAGTAACCAGATGCCGCCAATCATCATCGCGGGGCCACCCAGGGCGAACAGCAATCCCACCGAGGCGAAACTGCTTGAAATGGACGCCCATTCCCCGAAAATTCGGAAAGCGCTTTGACTGGTCAGGATTCCGAAAAGCATCATCGCGAGCGCCGCCGCAAGCACCAGAACAGCGCGGGCAGCGCTCTTTATGGCAGGCTGCATGGGGCGAATCTTTGCTCGTTCAGTCCGGGGGCAAACGCCACGGGCTCGCCGGGGCCAATCACGCGTAATACTTGGCGTTGGCTTCAATGGCGGCCAGGAACTCCTCCGGGACTTCGTCCTTGGCGAAGACGGCGCTGGCTTCGCAAACCGGCACACAGGCGCCGCAGTCGATGCAGTCCACCGGATGGATGAAGAGCTGAGCGACCTCCGCAAACTTATCTTCATCCTTTCGCGGGTGAATGCAATCTACGGGACAAACCTCAACGCATTTCTCGTCCTTCGTACATTTCTCAGTGATGACATAGGCCATGGCGCTTCACTCCTTTGGGCTTGGGGCGAACTGCAAGGTTCCGCTATTTCAGACACCAAGTCCGCACATGCGATGGTTCGCGACTTGGGAGGATTCGCCTCGCAATTTCGTGTCCGAAGCACGAAATTCGCTTAAGTTTGTTCTCTGGCCCTTTCAGAAAGAATTAGCCGTTGCCAATTTTCGCGATGACAAGACTCAAGGCCCTAACTTTCTTTGCTCAATTGGAGTACTATTTCAGACATTATTGCCATGAGTGGGAAAGCCGACAACCTGCCACCTCGTCCTGTGGGATTCAGGAGTCAGAGGGCGAATCAGGCGTTCGTTTTGGGGGCCGGCGCGATCCTGCTCAGCACGTTCACGCTGATTCTCGCCAGTGAGCGTGCCGAAAAACCTCCGGCAGCGGCTCCGGCGGCTAAGTCGTCCAAAGGCCTGATGGGCGCTCGGGTTGACTTTGAGCGGGACATCGCCCCGATCTTCAAATCCGCCTGCGCGGCCTGCCACGGCGCGGAGCAGCCCCAGGCGCAGCTTCGGCTCGATTCGCTCGCGGCGGCCCTGCAAGGCGGCGCTTCCGGCAAGGTCATCATTCCGGGGAGCAGCGCCAAGAGCCCGATCGTGCGGCGCCTGCTTGGGCTCGACAAGCCGCAGATGCCCTATGGCAGCGATCCGCTTCCGGCAAAACAGATCGCGCTGATTCGCGCCTGGATCGATCAGGGTGCGAAAGGCGCCGAGTCCGCCATTGCGACCGCGCCCCCCGCAACGCAGAAGCATTGGGCCTACGTCAAACCCGTGCGCCCCGACCCGCCCAAAGTGAAGAACTCCGCCTGGGTCCGTAATCCCATCGACAACTTTGTGCTGGCGCGGCTCGAGAAGGAAGGCCTCCAGCCCTCTCCCGAAGCCGACCGTGAGACGCTGATTCGCCGGGTGAGTCTCGACCTGATCGGCCTGCCGCCGACGCTCGAGGAAATCGACGCATTTGTCACCGACAAAAGCCCCGACGCCTACGAAAAAGTCGTGGACCGCCTGCTCGCCTCGCCGCACTACGGCGAGCGCTGGGCGCGGCCGTGGTTGGACCTGGCGCGCTATGCCGATACGCACGGCTACGAGAAAGACGACCGCCGCACCGCGTGGAAATTCCGCGACTGGGTCATCAACGCCCTCAACCAGGACATGTCGTTCCGCGAGTTCACCATCGAGCAGATTGCCGGCGATATGCTGCCCCATCCCACCACCGACCAGCTTGTCGCCACGGGCTTCAACCGCAACACGATGCTCAATCAGGAAGGCGGCGTGGATCACGAGGAGTACCACTGGTACGCGCTGGTGGACCGCGTCAACACCACGGCCTCGGTTTGGCTGGGGACGACGCTCGCCTGCGCGCAGTGCCACAATCACAAGTTCGACCCCTTCACGCAGAAGGACTACTACCGGATGCTCGCCTTCTTCGACAACTCCGAGTATCGCGACCTGAACCTCGGCCAGGGCGAAGGCTGGGTGGAGGAGCCGGAGATCGAACTCCCCACGCCGGAGCAAGCAGCCAAAAGCAAGGAGCTGAAGGCGGAGATCGCGAAGCTCCAGGCGGTGCTCGACACTTCCACTCCCGAACTCGAATGCGCGCAGACAAAGTGGGAGCGCGATTTGCTCGCTTCCGAGAATGATTGGAGCGTCTTGCGTCCGAGCCACGTGACGTCGAAAGGCGGCGCGACGCTGACGGTGCTCGATGACCAGTCGGTGCTCGCCGGCGGCAAGAATCCGCAGGAAGACGTTTACGAAATCGAAGGGCCAACAGGCGCGAAGGGCATCACCGGAGTAAGGCTGGAGGTTTTGCGCGACGAGAGTCTGCCGCGCGGCGGCCCAGGGCGCGACCCGGAAGGGAATTTCTTCCTGAGCGAGCTCGAAGCCGTGGCCGCACCCGCCGACAAGCCCGGGGCCGCTGAAAAGGTCGTCTTCAAGGAAGTTGCCGCCGACGAGTCGCAGGGCGGATACAACGTCAAGAATCTGATCGAGAAAAAATACGGAATTGCCGGTTGGGCCATCGAACCGTCGGATGAGCCCGCGCCGCCGCGCCGGCAGGCGGTCTTGATTCCCGAGAAGCCCTTTGGGTTCGAAACGGGGACGCTGCTAACTATTCGCCTGAAACACGAGATGTTCCACGCGGCGCGCAACCTGGGGCGATTCCGATTGTCTGTGACTTCGATGGCGGACCCGAAGAGCTCTGTCCAACTCGCGGCCAAGTTACGGCCGGCGCTCTCGACTCCCGCCGCGCAACGCACCGACAAACAGAAAAGCGAACTTGCCGCGGCGTATCGCGCGATTTCGCCGCTCCTCCAGCCCACGCGCGATCGCATGGCCGAGCTCAAAAAATCACTCGACGACCTGGGCATTGCTACCGCGATGATTCTACGGGAGCGTTCGTCGTTCGAGCGGCCGTCCACTTACATCCACGTTCGGGGCAGCTTCCTTGCCAAGGGCGAAAAGGTTTACGCCGGAGTTCCTGTTTCGCTTAATCCTCTGCCCGAAAACCAGATGCCCAATCGCCTGGGACTGGCTTACTGGCTCGTGGATGAAAATAACCCGCTCACCGCGCGCGTGGCCGTCAATCGCTTCTGGGAGCAATATTTCGGCCGCGGGATCGTTGAGACCAGCGAAGACTTCGGCACGCAGGGCCAGCGGGCCAGTCATCCCGAACTGCTCGACTGGCTGGCGACGGAATTCATGCGCCAGGGTTGGAGCATGAAGGCCATGCATCGGCTGATCGTCACATCCGCCACGTATCGCCAGTCTTCGCGCGCCGCGCCGGAGCTCGTCGAGCGCGATCCTTACAACCGCCTGCTGGCGCGCGGGCCGCGCTTCCGCCTCGAAGCGGAGATGGTGCGCGATCAGGCGCTGGCAGTGAGCGGCCTTCTCAGCCCCAGGATCGGCGGGCCGAGCGTCTTCCCCTATCAGCCCGAAGGCGTCTGGGACCGCCCCTACAGCGACGACAAGTGGGTCATCAGCGAAGGCGAAGACCGCTACCGGCGCACGATCTATACCTTCCTGCGCCGCACCACGCCTTACCCGATGATGCTCAACTTCGACGCACCGAGTCGCGAATTCTGCACGGTGCGCCGCGTGCGCACCAACACACCGCTCCAGGCCCTCGACACGCTGAACGATCCGGTGTTCTGGGAAGCGGCGCGGGCATTGGCGCGGCGCATCGTAAAGGAGTCCGCCCCCGATTCCGCCGCGCGTGTGACGCGCGGTTTCCGGCTGGTGCTGGCGCGGCGCCCGACGCAGCCGGAAGTCGATCGGCTGGTGGCGTTTCACGACCAGCAACTCGCGCGGTTCAAGCGGGACGAAAAAGCCGCGCGCGACGCGATCCAGGCGGGCGAGAATCCTCCTCCTGACGCCGCCGAACTCGCGGCATGGACGATGGTCGCGAACGTTTTGATTAACCTGGACGAGGCCGTCACCAAGGAATAATTGTATGCGCGAAACGATCCGGGACCCCATGCAAGACCTGCTGCGCGCCGTAACGCGCCGGCACTTCTTCCGCCAGGCGGGATTTGGGATTGGCTCGGCGGCGCTGGCGGCGCTTTTGAACCGCGACCTGTTCGCGGCCAGCGCGGCCGACGCGGCGATCAACGCCGTCAATCCGCTCGCGCCGCGTCCGCCGCATTTCGCCGCGAAAGCCAAGAGCATCATTTATCTCTTCATGGCGGGCGCGCCGTCGCAGCTCGACCTGCTCGACTTCAAGCCCAGGCTCCAGCAACTTGACGGCCAGGCGATTCCCGAGGAATTCACCAAGGGCGAGCGCTTCGCCTTCATCCGCGGTACGCCGAAGCTCCTGGGCTCGCCCTACCAATTTCAGAAGTGGGGGCAATCGGGAAACGAAGTTTCGGAGTTGCTGCCGCATCTCGGCAAGATCGCCGACGAGATCGCCGTCGTGCGCTCGATGCAGACGACGCAGTTCAACCACGCCCCGGCGCAGATCTTCATGAACTCCGGCCACCAGATCATCGGCCGGCCGAGCATGGGCTCGTGGCTGACCTACGGCCTTGGGAGCGAGGCTAGAGACCTGCCGGGATTCGTCGTCCTGATCTCGGGCGAGAACCAGCCGGACGGCGGGAAATCGTGCTGGGGGAGCGGCTTCCTGCCCACCGTTTACCAGGGCGTCGAGTTCCGCTCCAAGGGCGACCCGGTGCTCTTTCTCACCAACCCCGAAGGCGTCTCGCCGGAGGCGCG
The DNA here is from genome assembly GCA_041946825.1 of Terriglobia bacterium. Lineage (GTDB taxonomy): Bacteria > Acidobacteriota > Terriglobia > UBA7540 > UBA7540 > CAZTHM01. Next base: position 194,671 of record JBHGBD010000003.1, read on the forward strand.
GCGGCAGTCGCTCGATGTCCTCAAGGATTTGAACGAACAGCACTTGAAGGCCACGGGCGACCCCGAAATCGTCACCCGCATCGCCGCCTACGAGATGGCCTACCGCATGCAGACCAGCGTCCCCGAACTCACCGACATTTCCCAGGAGCCGGAGTCGGTCCACCGTCTCTACGGCACCGAGCCGGGGAAGAAATCGTTCGCGAACAACTGTCTGTTAGCTAGGCGTCTGGTCGAGCGCGGAGTGCGCTTCGTGCAGCTCTACCACCGCGGCTGGGACAACCACGGCACCTCCAGCCACGACGACATCGTCACCCGCCTGCGCAGCCTCTGCCGCGAGACCGACCAGGGCGCGGCGGCGCTGGTGACGGATTTGAAGCAGCGTGGCTTGCTCGACTCGACCCTGGTCGTCTGGGGCGGGGAGTTCGGCCGCACCCCCATGAACGAGGAGCGCAATCGCTCGAAGTTCCTGGGGCGCGACCACCACCCGCGCGCCTTCTCGATGTGGCTGGCGGGAGGCGGCATCAAGCCAGGTATTACCGTGGGTCAAACGGATGAACTTGGATATAACGTAGCCGAAGACCCCGTCGAAGTTCACGACCTCCACGCCACCATCCTCTATCTGATGGGCCTCGACCACACCAAGCTCACCTACAAATTCCAGGGGCGCGAGTTCCGCCTTACCGACGTCTTCGGCAACGTCGTCAAGAAACTGCTCGCGTAGTAGAGACGGCCCGATGGGCCGTCTCCTTTTGCCTGAGACGTTCCGGTATTAAAGACGGCCCGGTGGGCCATCTCCTGCCTCAGACGCCCCGCCGGGGCGTCGCTAGGTCCCGCGCCCGGCCCGGCGTTCCTGTAGCGACGATTTCATATCGCCATGACGTAGCGCCGCCCTTTCGTCTAGATCCCACCGCTCCGCAAATCTCCGGCCACGGCCTCCCCGCTGTGGCCGGTTTTTCTAGGTAGCGCGGCCCTGCGTCCTTCAGGTCCGCGGTTCTTCACCAGGTAGGACCGCAGACCTCAAACCCGGAGGTGTGCGCTACCTGCTTCGTTCTCCACGTCCCAGCCGAGCGCCTTAAGAAAGGATTGATGAATTCGAGGCGGGCTTGGGCTTCGGGAGTCATGATTCAGGAGTCCAAGAAAAGTGACGAGTGGCGTGTGGCAAGGGGAAAAATCAGAAGTCAGAAGCCAGAATTCAGAAGGGAGAATCCAAGAGTCAGAAGCGAGAAGTAAGGAGTACACAGCAGCGCCGCGGCCGCCGTGGCGGGAGAGCGCCCGCCGCGGCGGGCGGCGGGCGCGGTCGAGAGGGTTACTTCTGGTAGTACGCGGCGTTAGTTTCGGTAAAGCTCTTCCACTTCTCCGGCAGGTCATCGAGGGGGAAGATGGCCGAGACCGGGCAGACGGGCACGCACGCTCCGCAGTCGATGCACTCGACGGGATCGATATAGAGCTGCGGCACGTCGGCGAAATTGGCCTCGTCCTTGCGCGGGTGGATGCAATCCACCGGGCAGACGTCCACGCACGCGGTATCTTTGGTGTTGATGCAGGGCTCGGCTATGACATAAGCCATGAAGTTGCCTCCTCAAATCTGATCGCGAACGTCTTTCACTTTAGCCTCGCCGCGACCTGCGCGCGACGACTTAAGTCGTCCTTCTGCGCAGCGGATGGGCGGCTTCTTTCCGCCGCCTGGCCGGGGGGGGACCCCGCTCGACGCTTGCCCCTTGTCGTCCCGGGGCGGTGAGCATAGGATGGATGACAGCATGGCGGCTCTCGATCCAATCGAAACGCTGCGCCGCGTACCCTTCTTCGCTGTGCTGCCCACGGACGAACTCAAGGCTCTGGCGAGCCATTGTGTGGTGCGCCGCCTGGCTCGCGACGAGATGTTGTTTGGCGAAGGCGATACCTGCGAAGGCATGTACGTCGTCCAGCAGGGCGCGCTCAAGCTTTTCAAGATGGCCGACACCGGGCGTGAGCAGGTCCTGGTCATCGAACGCGCCGGGTCGACGGTGGGCGAGTTGGCTCTCTTTGACGGCGGCACCCTGCCCGCCTCCGCCGCGGCGATCGAGGACTCGACGCTCCTCTACCTCCCCCGGCGCGAGTTTCTCGACCTCTGCCAGCACAACTCGAAGGTGGCCTTCGCGGTGATTCGCACGCTGGCCTGGCGGTTTCGCTACATGACCAGCCTGGTGGAGGAACTTTCGCTGAAGGAAGTCAGCCATCGTCTGGCGCGTTTCCTGCGCGACCGCGCGCTGATGTCGGGCGTGCGCACCAGGCGCGGCGTGGAATTCCCGCTGGAGGAAACCAACCAGGAAATCGGCGCCGAAATCGGCACGGTGCGCGATCTGGTCTCGCGCAACCTGCGACAGTTCGTGGATCGAGGGATCATCAAGATGGAGCGCCGCAAGGTCATCGTGCTGGACATGGCCGAGCTGGAGGCGCAGATCGCCGGCACCAAGCGCGCCTCGCGATAGGTCGGAGAGAGGCGGGCCGCGCGAACTTCTCCGGCAGCGCCGCGTGCGCCGGAAGCCCGAGGGAACGGGTCCCTCGGGCGCCGTCCGTTCTCAGGATGTCCAGGGGTGACGCCCTTAGTTCTTGGAACGCAATTCCTGGCAGGTGAGGCAGTACCTCGCCCACGGGATGGCCTTGAGTCGGTTGGCGGAGATTTCTTCGCCACAACCTTCGCAGACGCCGTAGGTTCCGCTGGCGACGCGCTTCAGCGCGCCCTCGATCTCGCGGAGCTCGCGCGAGCGGAGTTCCGCGGTCGCCGCCGTCAAATCCTGTTGGGCCGTCTTGACGGCGAATTCCACCTCGTCGGGAGTGCGCAGGCTGGCGGCCAGCGCCTCCGGCTCAGTGCGAGCTGTGCCCAGCAACTCCTGGCGCTTCTTCAGCAAGAGGTTGCGATAGGGAGACTTTCGTGTTTTTACCAATGTTGCCATGCTACACCCTTGTTTGGTTTTGGGAGCCCCGCTACAATGTTTCCCGCATCTTCCGATGAAAGAAAGGGAGCGAAGGTTGCACGATTCTGCCAGATTTCCGGTTTTTTGTATAGTTTTTCTTTCGCCACCCGCGAGGTTTTCGAGATTGTCAACTTGCACCTTTGTTTGCAATAACATACACCGAATTCCGGAGGGCCGATAGCGTGTCCAGCCGGGAGGATTTTCTGGCTCGAATTGCCCGCGCCTTGGGCCGCCAGCCGGGACAATCCGTCAATAACCCGCTCCAGGGAATCCAAGTTCCTGAAATGGGGCCGGTTATGCCCCCCATTCCTCCCGGCGGCCTGATCGCGAAATTCGAGGAAGAGCTTGAAAAAGTCAACGGCCACGCCCATCGAGTCGCTTCGCCGGCCGCGTTGGCGGAGACCCTCCAGGCCATCCTGAAGTCCTACCAAACCAGGAAGATCGTCCTCTCCCGTAACCCGTTTCTGGCCCAGTTGGGAATCCCCCAAAAGTTGCAGGAACTTGGAATCACTTCGACGGCCTGGCCGGCGGGCGGGGACGTGCCGCCCGATCCGCCATCGGGCCAGGGGTTTCGCGAAGAAGCATTTTCCGCCGAAGTCGGCATCACCGGCGCCGACTGGGTCCTCGCGGAGTCGGGGACGCTGGTTCTCACCAGTCTCACGGAGGGGGCGCAAATCGCTTCGCTGGCGCCGCCTGTGCATGTAGCGCTCTATCGCTCGAGCCAGGTGGTGGCCAGCCTCGAAGAAGTTCTGGAGCGTTTGCCCATCGCGCGCGAGCCGGGCGCGGCGTCGCCGGGGCGCTCAATCGTTTTCGTTACCGGGGTCAGCCGCACCGCCGACATCGAGCAGATCCTCATCCGCGGCGTCCACGGCCCGCGCGAGCTCCACGCCATCCTCGTCGAAGATTCCTGCGTGGCCTAGTTACCGGCTGGGAATGGAACATCAACGAGGGCACCGCCTGGGCTGGCAGGTGCAGACTCCGTTTTGAAGTCTGCGGTCTCGCGCAGCCAGTGGTGGTTGAAACAAAGAAACTCATCCAACACAACATTAGACCCGAAGCTTGTCCCTTCGGGATATCGCCCCGACAGGTCGGGGGGCCAGCCCGCCCTCGCCCGAAGAATCGTAGGGGCACCCCTTGTGCGTGCCCCGCTCCGGGCGGGACCGGCACGAGGCTTGCCCCATCGGGGCCGGGCGCGCCATTACTTCAACTGCGCGAAGCGCTTCTCGATCTCGTCGGGGGATTCTTTGCCGAGGTAGTAACCGACGCGGTAGGTATAGGTTCTGTTCTTCTCCGCGAACGCCGGGTAGATGCTCCGCACAAGGGCCGAGTGACCCTCGATGGCGAGCTGGCTTCGTTCGGCGGGGGTCAACATCATCAGTGCAAAGGTTTCGCCGGTCTGCTTATGGATGGTCCCGAAGTACCCGGCGCGCATTCCCAGGTCGATTTTGCGCTGGGGAACGAAATCCTCTTGCGGGTGGCCGGGCGCGAACCACTGGCGGTAATTCGCCTGGTCAAAGCTGCGGAAGGAGACAGAGTTCTCGAGAACATATGCCTGGGGCTTCTCGATGCCGCGCGGGGTGACGTTGGTCGTCATCATGACAATATTCTGGTCGCCCCGCAGAACCAGCGTGCGCGCCAGGCTCACGCCCTTGGGATAGATGTCGGGGGCGTCGTATTCCATGCGAACTTCGGCCTGCTCGCCCGATGCGCTGGCAATGTGCGCCGAGTAAGGGCGATTGTAGAGCCCCAGCCAGTTGACGCGCGTCCAGTCGGCGACGTCCTTCATGTCATCGGGCTCGAAGCGCGTGGTGAAGGAATCGCGCATGCCGCCGACGGAATTGAAGGCGTTCTGGTTCGACCCCTTGAGCACGAAGGCGAAGGCGCGCCCGCCGGCGCCCGGCGTGATGTAGCAGCGCACGGCGCGATTCTCCAGGATGACGTCGTCAAAGCCGTCGCGGTCGTAGTCGAACGAATAGGCGATGGCTTCATTCTCGCGGACGGCGGCCAGCGCCACGCCTTCGCGGACTTCGTAGGGCCCGGAGTGCAGGCGAATCCCAAAGCGATAGAGCCCCGAGCCTTTGGACGGCGCGGCGCGCAGCTCGACGTTCGCTTCGCCCTGCGCGGGAAGAACCAGTTGGGCGGAGGCCGGAGTCACGGTCATTTCGGCGGCCTCCACGGTGAGCGTGACGACCTGCTCGTGAGCGAGCCAGTTTTTGACTTGCAATTGAAATTTCGCCTCGCCCGGCAGATTCAGAGTGGCGAGCGTCGGGTGCACGATCGGAATGTTCTGGTCTTCGCGGAGAGGAAAAGACTCAACCGGGGTCAACGAATACTCGAAGGGATGGTGGAGCGTTACTTCCGAGGTCCAGCCCCAGGTGGTTGGGGAGCGGCGCTCGCGGAACGTGGCGCGCAATTCCACGCGCTCGTTCTCGGCGACCTCGCGCGGGGCTTCGATGGGAAAGCTGAACTCACGCGAGGCACGCGGGGGAATGTGAACGGAGAGGGGCGGGTTCTCGGATTTGTAAATCGCCCCCGCCACCAGATCGAGTTGGCCTTCCAACGGCGTCAGGCGGGGGTTTTCGAGGCGCATTCGAAGGGCGAGGGTTTCCCCGGCAATCCACGGGCCGCGCGCGTTGATGGTGATGCGAGGCCCCTCGGTGGGATAGGCAAGCTCGACGGTCCGCATAAAATGGGGCGCGTCCCCCTGGGGGATTCTGACGACGTAAAGGCCGCGCTGCGAGTCCTCCTGAACCGTGGCGTCGGCCCCGTCAATCGTTGCGCCGCGAGGCCGCTGGGAAAGCCTCAGCGCGACTTCGCCGTCACTTGGCGCGGTGAATTCCAGCTTCAGCGCCGCGCCGTCGTAAGCCACTCGCGACAATTCCGAGGTGGCATAGACGACTTCGTCATCTGGCGCGAGTCCGGGAGCCAGTTCCCAGTAAGGATTGCTGAGCGGAACGCGCACGGGCAGCATGAGCGACTCGCGCGGAGGCAGCGTCAGGCGAGGCAGGCGGAGGGCTGACTCCGACGGGCCAGCCGCCCGCGGATCCGTCAACACGATTTCCGCCGCGCGTGATTCGTCGGGGCTGAAGTTGGTGACGCCGACGAAGGCATATGGATTCTTGTCGCGCTCCTCGCGCGGGTCGGAAACGAGTTCGGTCACGTAAAGGCCGACATCGCGGGCCTTGGAGGTCTCCATCTCGGCGCTGATGGCGCGGCGCAGGCCGGCTTCCTTCATCAGCGCCGCAAGCGCCGCGCGCCCGGCTTTTTGATTCTCCTCGGAATAATCGCGGCCGGCCGGCGAGTCTCCCCCTCCAAACGAGGGCGAGGTTGCCGGAGCGGCGGACCAGCGCGAAAAATCCGCACCGAAAAATAACACCTGCCCTTGGCCGTAACTGAATCGCGCGCCGACAATCCCGCCGCGCGCGTCGGTGGCAAAGGGCTTTACTTCTACATGGCGCTTCTTGGGCAAGGCCAGAGTCGATCGCGCTCCTAACGCCCGCCCCGCAGTCCCGTCGGAAAACTTGAGGGCCGAGTCGGCGGGCTGCACACGCGATTCGCCGAGCGGAGCCAGCATCTCTTCGAAGACTTTTCCTTTGGGGAGGGAAGGGAAGACCACGAGCGTCCCGCCGGCTTCGACGTAATCGGCGATCAGGCGCTGCGCCTTTTCGGAGTATTTTTCGAGGTGAGGGAAGCGCTTCAGCTCTTCCTTCGTGCTCGCCATGTTGGGCAGGAGCAGAACTCGGTACTTCTTCAGATTTTCTGCGGGAATGTGATCGGCATCGATAAGCTCAAAGTTGAAATGGTCGTACGCGCCCGACCAGAGGACGCGGCTCGACACCGCGGCGATGTAACGCGCCTCTTCGGGTGTCATCTCAGCCTGGGGGAAGGTCCCGATGGGATACACGAGGCCGGCATCGGCGACCAGATGCGACGACGCGAGAAGGGGTCCCATTCCGGCGATCAGCCGGCCGTTCCGCCGCACGGGCACGGCGCGCCCGGTTTCCTGCCCCGCGTAATTGACCGCGGATTCCCAGGTATAGAAGTGGTTTCCCCACTGGGCCTCGTAGCCCGCCGGGTAAAGTGTGTCGTGAAGCGGATAATAATTCAGCCCCTTCATGCCGTTCTGAAACATCACGCGCGTGGCCATCAAGGTGTTCGAGGGGTCGGTAGCCATGGCGTAGGTGTCTTTCTCATCGCCCAGCCAGCCTGCCTGGAATTCGATGTGCATTGGAACAAACAGCGGCTGAGTTTTGAGAATCTCGGTCAGGAATTTATTCTTTGCAGCCTCCTGAAGAGATGAAATACCCGATGGACTGTTATCCATATAGTCTTGGCCGGTGTTCCAGAACGGTTCGGGGAGAACCTCATTGGCTTCGGCGTTCTCGCGCATATCGCGGCCGTTGATGTAGTAGGGGATGGGGCTCCGCCCGGTCGCTTCCTCGGCGAATTCGCGCAGCTTGTCCATGTACTTCCAGAAGTTGGGGCCGTTGTAGTTTTCAAATCCGATAGCCTGGTCGTCATCGAGCTGAATGTTGATGAGCGGACCGCCGTGCTCGGCGAGCATGGCGCGGACCAGGCCCAGGACGTCCTGATACCACTGGCGCGTGTATTTCAGGTGCGTGTCGTTCTTCAGAAAACCCGTGGCGGCTTCTTCCGATTTGTCGTATTGCAGCGCGGAAAGGCGCGGATAGCGGCCCTCGAGAATCGCCTGCTCCGACATTCCGTAATCGGACCGCCGGAGCAGCCAGTCGGGGTAGCCGCCATTGCGCCATTCGCTGCAGAAGAACGGTCCGGGGCGGAAGGTGAGCTTGAAGCCCATCGCGTCGATCAGGCGGAGAAGATACATGAGATCGCGCCGCGGGCTGGTGTGGCCGTCAAAATCCAGTACGCCTTCTTCCGGCTGGTGCCAGTTCCACATCGGGTAGAGATCAATCGTATTGATGCCCATCGATTTAAGCCGGCTCAGCTCCTCCGCCCAACGGTCGCGAGGGATGCGGTGATAGAAGAACGCCGCGGCGTGCTCGAAGAACGGCTTGCCGTCCACCCAGTATTCGGGGTGTCCGTTGACGACCAGGAACTGATTGTTAGGCGTGCCGACCACCTGGCGGATCCGGTCTTGAGCAGGGGAGGACGGAAGCGTCGTGATCGAGAAGATGAGCGCAGCGACGAACGCAAACAGGAATCTTGATCTCATCAATGAAGACACCTCGCGGGAGAAAGCGTGTGCGGGGGCAGAGCCCAGGAAACCGTATGGTAGCCCAAAAAGCCGCGGAAATTCCACACGCCGGGGAGGGCCAGCCCACTCGTGGCGGTCCGATAGGGCGGGAGAAGTGGTAGAATCCAGAATCCGTAAGGCAGCGGGATGAATCCGGGCGCCTTCCCTCCGCGGCGCTTTTCCCTTAGGCTATGAATATGACCCCCATGATGGAAGAAGTTACCCAGCAGCCCGCGGCGCTTTCCGGTCTGCGCAAATATTATTCGAGCCCCGGGGCGATTCCCTACAAGGCGCTGCGAAAGTTGGTGGCGCATTGGCCGCCCACCGTGGTCTTCACGGGCATGGGCTCGTCGCTCTTTGCCGCCTATCCCGCGCAGGTCTATCTCAATTCGCTGGGGATCCGCACGCTGGTGTGGGAGACGGCGGAACTGCTCCACCATCACATGGGGTTCCTCGGCCCGGATACGTTGCTCGTGGCGGTTTCGCAATCGGGCGAGACCGTCGAAATTATGCGGCTGCTTGAGAATCTCCCCGCCAAAGTCGGCGTGGTGGGTGTGGTGAATGCCCAGGAGAGCATGCTGGCGCGCGAGGCGAAAATCTTCCTGCCCATGATGGCGGGCCGCCAGCGCTCCGTGAGCACGCGCACCTACACCTGCACGGTGGCGGTTCTGATGTACCTGGCGTTCGCCATCGCGCGGAAGAATTCGCGGACGCTCACCCAGGAATTGAAACAGGCCATCGAGTCGGAGGAGAAAATCCTCGACCGCGCGGAAGTGATCATTCCCCCCCTGGCGGAGTTTTTCGGGCTGCCGCCCTACGTCGCGTTGATGTCGCGCGGCGCCGACCTGGCTTCCGTCTATCAGGGCGCGCTGATGTTCAAAGAGGTCGTGCGCATGGGCGCCGAACCCATCAGCGCGGCGCAGTTCCGCCACGGGCCCATCGAAATCATCAGCCCCACCCACCGCTACGTGGTTTTCGCCCGCCAGGGCCGGACGGGGAAGTTCCTTCTCCAGCTCGCCGACGATATCCGCTCGAACGGAGGCCGCGTGCTGCTGATTTCCGACCTGCCCTTTGAGGACATTACCAACGTCCGCCTGATCCCCGTGGCGCCCTTGCGCCTGGGCCTCGGGACGCTCGTCGACAGTGTCTATATCCAACTCCTCACTCACGAACTTGCCGAGCGCGCCGGCCTCGAGCCCGGCAAGTTCTGGATCGCCGAAGATGTGACAAGGGTGGAGTAGGCCCATGGCGTCCACTGGATCAACAGTCCTGTTCAGCGAGGCTTCTTCGTTTCAGACGCAGGCGGCGCCGGTGGTAGAATCGAGAGGAGAGAGCTCGTCCGACCCTGACGTTCCGGAAGGAGTTAGCAAATGGGCTGGCAAGACCGGATCATCCTCGACCCCAAGATTCTTACCGGAAAGCCTGTCATCAAAGGGACGCGCCTCGCTGTCGAGTTCGTACTCGACTTGCTGGCCCAAGGCTGGAGCGAAGCGGAGATCATCAAGAATTATCCGGGGGTAACTCACGACGACATTCGGGGCTGTCTTGCGTATGCGACTGAAGTCCTGCGCTCCGAGAAAGTCTTCCCGCTCGCTGTCTCGTCATGAAGATCCTGGCCAACGAAAGGAGATGCTAAGGCGACTTTCCTTCTTTTCCTTTTATCCCCTGTAGGAAGTCTGTCAACGATCGTTCATCTGGATCGAGATCTAGGAGCAATTTAACTATTCCGTACACTTTCTCGGTGGGGCCCAACTTGCTATTCAAAATAGCGTCTCTTGCTGCCTCTGTGTCCCGACGGAGCTGTGCGTCGGAGATTTCCGAAACCTTTATGTTCAATGCAGTCTCGAAGAGTACCGGGTCGGGAAAAGCGTCCAGGAGTTTCCGGCGCAATTGATCGTGCCTTGCTTGGATCTTATTCGCCAAATGAAAGCCCATGTAATTAATCAACCCGGTGTACAAAAGCTCTGGCCCCACCGCAAAATCTTGGCCTCGAATAGTTATCGTAATGAGTTTCGTTCGGAGAACAAGTGCGTAGCCGAAACCAGCCAACAAAGAATGCTCCAGGCTGCCCTTGACTACGGCATCGCTGAAGCGAGGGATCGCCAAGTACGCAAGGACGGCGAAGAAGCCATTTAGCGAAAGATAGACGAAAAAGTAAAGATTGAGAAAATCCCTGAAAATGTGTGAGCGATACTTAGTCAGGAGTTCGGATGTTGTGAGAGCGAGCGCTATTGTGACAGCGAGCAACATCGGCAGCCAAGAGTGGTTTCACATTCCAGAGGGGGTGCTCGTTCCGTAGTACAAAAGGGATGTCAGGAAGTTTGATGCTCTCCGATATTTCTTCGGACCTCCTTCATTTTCTTCCACGAGGACTCGCTTATCCTCAATAAGGTGTTCGAGCGCAGCAGTTACCGCGCTTTCGTCAAAGCTGCGAAGCTCCAAAGCGAGGTCCGGCCTCGTGAGCGTGTCGTATTTTGTCAGAATTCTTTCGATTTCACTTTCCAGGTACGAGACGGTTGCCCCCCGCATATTGTTGGCCTCTTTCATTGTTAGCTTAGACTTGTTTAATGCCTATGTCAAATCACGCCCTTCGAGGGGGCTGCCTCTAATCGCGGCCAAATTCTGGAGTCGCCAGACACCTGGAGGCCCCCTTACTGATGTTGCCGGCGGATGCCAAAGTCGGATACCTGAGGCGGCAAGAGCGTATGCACAAGTGCCACTACCTCTTCAGCGGCCTCGTGGCGAGAATCTTTCCGCCTTCTTCGATGGTGTAGGTATTGTTGGCTTTGAGGTTGCGGAGGGTGTCTTTCTGGCCGCTGGGCCAGGCGATCTCGACGGTATCAGCCTGCGCGGCTTTGCCCAACCCAAACGTCAAGGTAAGCTCACTCTGCGAGCAATAGCTCGATCCGGAGCGGACCATCTGCCAATTTGAGCCGTTAACCTTGACGACGGTGCCGATGCCGTCGCGATTCGAGCGCGTGCCGACGGTTTTGATACGGATGGCGTTGTTGGGCGTGCCGGTCGCATTGCGGAAAAGGTAAGCGGGACCTCCGTTGGTCGAGAGCAGGATATCCAGCCGGCCGTCGTTATCGATATCGCCGTACGCCGCGCCGCGCGCGACGATCTTGCGCGTAAAGCCGAGTTGCCTGCCGGTTTCCTGGAAGCGGCTACCGCCCTGGTTGTGGAAGAGCAGCGGCGTCTGCGCGTAGGTGACCTGCGGCTGAATGCGCGCGATATCGGGCTCGATATGGCCGTTGGCGACGAAAATGTCTTCCAGGCCGTCGAGGTCGTAATCGAAAAAGAAAAGGCCAAACGAGAGTGAAAGCAAACTTGCCCGGCCCACCGTCGAGGCCGGAGCGATGTCAATGAAGAACCGGTTCCCTTCGTTGTGATAGAGCCCGAGCATCTGGTTGGAGAAATTTCCGATGGCCAGAGACGGATAGCCGGAATGATCGAAGTCGCCCTGGTCGATGCCCATGGCGCCACGCGCGATGCCGTCTTCGCTGAAGGCAATCCCCGCCTGCACGGCCTGTTCGGTGAACGTTCCGTTGCGGTTGTTGTGATAAAGCTTGTTGCGCTCCGTATCGTTGGCGACGGCGAGGTCCGGCCAGCCGTCCTGGTCGTAATCAATCACCGCTACGCCCAGCGCCTTTGAAGTGGGGTCAAAGACCCCCGCCTTCTGCGTCGCGTCCTCAAAGCGCCCGCCGCCCAGATTGTGGTAGAGGCGGCACGTGTCTCCCTTGTAGGCTTCGGGAGTGCAATAGGATTTATTGCGCCCGTCGAGCGTGCAGTAGAGGTCATCCTTCTCCGACCACTTGACGTAATTGGTGACGAAGAGGTCGAGCTTGCCGTCTTTGTCGTAATCGACCCAGGCGGCGCTGGCGCCGTACCCGGTGTTGTTGACGGCGGCTGTCTTCGTCACGTCTTTGAAGGTCCCGTTGTGTTCGTTGTGGAAGAGGCGCGATTCGCCCAGGGCCGTCAGGTAAATGTCGTCCCAGCCGTCGTTGTCGTAGTCTCCAACCGCCACGCCCATGCCGTAGATTTCCACGTCGAGGTGCGCGCGCGCCGTCACGTCGGTAAACGTCCCATTGCCGTTGTTGCGATAAAGCTTGAGAGTCGTCCGCTTGGTTTTGTGGCCGGGAAAATCGGAGCCGTTCACGAGAAGGACGTCGGTGTTTCCATCGTTGTCGAAGTCGAGGAAGGCGCAGCCTGGCCCCATCGTCTCGGGCAGGAATTTCTTTCCGAAGGCACCGGTGTTGTGAACGAAACTGATGCCCGCCTGGCGCGTGATGTCCGCAAAGCGCGGCCCCGAGGGCGGTGCGGTTGGCGAAGGTGTGGGTTTTGGCGGCGGCGTCTTGCGGTCGGCGGCGAAGAGCATGCCGCAGACGAAAACTACAAGTGGAATGAGCACGCGCAGGATCGGTTTTCTCAACGTGAAGAGCCGCCTCCGATTCGCAGTCTTGTTTGCATTCGCGCGCCCTCACCCGTCCCCGCATCGCGGGGCCGCCCTCTCCCCCAAGGAGAGGGCTGTAAACCTGAAACCGACTCTTTCTCCCCTCTCCTCTTGGGAGAGGGGCCGGGGGTGAGGGTCTTCTGGCCGCCAGTGGCCGAACTGGCGGCGCTCCCGGTGCCTTCCGCATACTGCTTTCTGCCTACTGCTTTCTGCTTGCTGCCTGCTGGCTCCGCCAGCGCCACCGACAGATGTTCATGGATCGGCTGCGCTTCGTTGTTGTCGGCGGGGCTTCTCAATTTGTACGGGCCGGTGATGGCGCGCGAGGACTCGTCGGCCTTGAACCGCAGATACAACTTCTCTTCGCGTGCGGAGAGCTTATCGTCGCCCAGGCCGCGATAGCAGAGCATCAGGTTGTAGTGCGCTTCCAGGTCCTCCGGATCCACGGCCAGGGTCTTCTGAAATTCCGCGACGGCATCGCGATACTTGCGCTGCAGGAAAAGCATCCGCCCCATCTGATTGCGCACCACACGGTCGCGCGGGTAGCGCGCCGCCGCGGCAGCGAACTGCTCGTAAGCCTCGGCGTATTGGCCGTCCGCCTTAAGCGCCAGCCCGTAGAAATAGTGCGCGCTCGCCAGATTCGGATTGAGCTCGAGAGCTTTCTTGAGGAACGGCTTGGCTTCCTCGGTGTTGCCTTCCTGGACGCGCGCGCGCGCGACGTTCACCCAGCCGTCGGCGTAGGTGGGCTCGAGCTCGGTGACCTTGAGGAAAGCCCGTTCTGCTCCCTTCAAGTCGCCTTGCAGCAATAAGCCGATACCGTAATCGTTCCAGCGTTCGCGGTCGGCCGGGTCAGCGGCGAGAGCCTCCGCAAACGGCGGTGCATTTCGTGCGACCACCGGGACGGTGACGGTGTTCTCGGCAATGACAACGATGGGCACGTTGGGAATCCCTTTAATCTTGGCCGAAACATCCGAGAGTTTTCCCGAAAAGAGCCAGCGCCGGTCGTCGTAGCTTTTGTCCACCGTGCCGGTCTTGTCAGCGGGATCGACAATTCCGCCAAATGCCCACTGCGTATTCCACCAGGAAAACTTGCGGTAATTGAGCTTAGCGGTGAAGGTGATCGAGTCACCACAATCTTCGGGGGTTTTGATCCGAAAGTGGGCCGTATCGGCGGCCCCTGGTGGAATCAGGCGCGCGTACATTGTTGCGCGGGTTGACCAGGCATTGCGTTTGTTGATGGGGTTGCCGTGGCCGTCGAGTTGGAGCGAGCGGTAGAAATGCGCGCCGGGCTCGACAGGCCCGCGGCCGTTGTCTTCCACCTGGCCGCTCCAGTAGATGATCCGGCCCTTGTTATCTTTCGCCTGAAGCTCCAGCCAGACATCAAAGGCGTCGACGGTCCCGCCGGGGAAGAAGTGGCCGACCCGCCGGGTGCGCGCTACGACCTCGACGCGCACCGTGTCGCCGCGTCGAACCTGCGCCTTGACTCGCCCCAGCGGCGCCATCAACTTGAGCGGCGCGAGGCCTTGAACCCCGGCGCCCGCCAGACCCGTCGCGGATTCTTCACCGACCGCGAAAGTGCTGGCCAGTTGTGGTCCTTCGGCGCCAGGGCGAATTCCCGGGCTGGCAACCTCCCCCGCCGGCGCCTCGGCGAGGGCAAAGATATCCACGCTCAACGCGCCTTTTAGGAATTTCTCAACTTCCCGGACTTGGTCTGTGTCGCCATAGGAAGTTGGTACTGCGGTATTCGCCGCCGCGAAGCGGTGCGAGTGGACGAAACCATTGATGTTTCCGAAATCCTTAGACGGCACAAGTGGCATGTGACAATCGGCGCAGTTCTGCGATTTCGGCGGATAGTAGAACGAGCGCGCGCCCTGGCCCGAAATGCCGCTCGCCTGCCAATTGTCGTAATCGTTGAAGCCGCGAATCCAGCGGTAATTGTTCACGGGCACGTCGAGGTGAACCTTGTGGCAGGCCGAGCAGAACTCCGGCACGAGTGCGGGGTCCTTGTGGAAAGGCTTCAAGAACGCGTTCCGGTGCGGCTTGGGATTGAGCTTGACGGCGTAATTGTGCGTGGCCAGGAGCAGCGGATTCTTGCTCGAGGCCAGCTCGTCGAGCGGCGGATAATCCATGACGAAGCCGCCCTGGCCCATCGTGTTTTTGACGTGCACGATGGAGTGGCAGGACATGCAGCCCAAACCGTTCTGCGCCTCGCGCGTGTGCACGATCTCGCGGATGTGCTGCTTCTGCATCTTGCCCGCGAACGCGATGGCGTGGTCGTGGCAGCCCGCGCACCACATCGAGGATTTGATCCCGATCGTGTCCTGCATGTACTCGATGGATTTGCGGTACCACTGGTTATTGAACGACGCCATGTGGTGCATGGAGCTGTTCCACTGGTTGTAGATGTCGGCGTGGCACTCGCGACATGACTCGGAATCCATGAAGAACTGCGAGGTGATGGGCTTGCCGTCGGTCGTCGTAGCGGAGCTTGGGAACATCAGGCCGTTTGGGCCTGCGCCTTCCTCTTCCATGCTGAGCGGGGCTGTGGACGGATTCCTGATGATGAATTGCGGATTGGGGCGCAACTTCTGATAACCCGCGGCAAGGCCGTAGAAGGCCAGCGAGCCCAGCATCACGCCCGCGGCCCAGCGCCACGCGGGGCGCTCGAAACTGGAAACTGGAAATTGGAAATTGGAAACTGGAAATTGGAAACTCCGTGAATCTCCAATTTCAAATTTCAAATTGGCCCGAGCGAGGCGCCGCCGCCAACCTAGAAGCACGAACGCCAGTCCCGCAATCGCCAGCGCCACGTGCGCATAAAGCGCCCAGCTATTCGGGCGCGTCATGCCGAAGATGGCGAGGTAGCCACCAAACGCCGCTGACAATCCCAGAGACCACGCCCCCAGCTTCAGTCGTGAGCCGCTGAGAAGTCCGCGATTCCGTCGAAGGAGAATGACGCAGAGGGCCGCGACCAGCACTCCCAGAAACGGATGCAAGAGCGCGTTGGTGACGTAAAACAGATTGGCGTCGCCAAACGCCGCCAGGTAAGCGCTGTTCGCCACCAGAACGAGCGTCAGAACCAGCAGACGCCTGTCCCCTCGGACTGGAGATTGGTTCTCCGGTTCTTTCATGAGTCGGTTGGATTCTCCTGCCTGACCCAAGCCCGCCGAATGGTAAGAAGTATCAGACTATCGGAAAGCGAGCCCGGCGCGCAATCCGCTTGTGAGCCACAAGGCTTCAATTTTCCCATTAGCAGGGCAGTTTTTTTCTATTAGTGACTGCGGGAACCCTTGCTCGCCGCTTCCGCTGTGCCAGCCTTGCTGTATATTAGGGCTGTCGTCATTCGCCATTGGGCTGAACTTCTGAAATGAGGTTGTCGAGTATGCAATCGCCGCGCGCATTGCGTTGGATTCTTTTTCCTCTCGGCTTCGCGCTTGCGGCCTGCCTGTCCGCTCAGGACGTCGCCCCGGAATTCACCCTTTCAGATTTGGAGGGTGCAACGCGGAATCTGCGCGATTACCGCGGAAAAATCGTCGTGTTGAACTTCTGGGCCACGTGGTGCGGCCCCTGCACCGAGGAAATGCCGATGCTCGTGAACGTCCAGAAGGAGTACGGTGATCGCGGTGTCATGGTAGTCGGGGTTTCGCTTGATGATTCAACTTCGCGGGCCAAGGTGCCTGAGTTTGCGCGCAAGAAGAAAGTCAACTTCCCCATCTGGGTGGGCGGAACCACCGAGGACTTGAAGCGCCTTGGCCTCGGTGAGGCCCTCCCCGCCACGGCGTTTCTGGATCCGCAAGGCCGCATCACCGGCCGCGTCCTCGGCATGCTTCGAAAGAAAGACCTGAGGCACCGCGTCGAGTGGCTGCTCGGCAATCACCAGGGAGACGCGCCCAAGGCCCTGGTCAACAACCTCGGGCTCGAGTAACGAGTTCCCGCCTAAAAGCTCCGCGTATAAGAAACAATGACCAGATAATCCGCAAAGGCCGCGTCGCCGCGACGGTTGTCCTGGATGTCCGAAACGCTGCGCCGCCGATTGCGTTCCAGCGGCACCGGCAAGTTGAATGACCAGGTGTTTCGGCCCTGCATGACGACGACCCCGGGCTCCAGCGAGATGACATAGCCGGGCCGCCGGAACCCGTAGCTCGACCCGAAGATATCGCGCACCGGCACGCCTTCCATGCGCCCGCCGAAGTTGACCGCGACGTGGCGTGACTTCGGGAAGGGATAGGCAAGGCCCACCTGCGCCAGATACTGGTCCGGAATGGACATAATAGCTTCCGAGGCCCGCGACCGGCCGGTCTTGACTCCGTTCGTCCCCTGGGGATTAGCCAGGTAAATGCCGGACGCGAAAAACGTGGCCTTCTTGATCACCTTGTACATTTCCGTCGAGCCCACAATGCCCCAGCCCCCGTCGCCGAGCTGAATCGACTGGTCGACGACACTCGTGATGTTGCCTTGGGAAGTGTAGCGCGTGTCCATCACATCGGGTTTTCCCGTGGGCAGCTTGATACCAAAGCCCACAGCGATGTTCTGCCGGGACTCGGTGGGAGGGCGCCACAACCACGTCTTGGCGGAAATCACCGTGTCTCCGAGGCCCTTGCTATGGACGACCGCGCCGGTCCGGCTCGAAGTGCGGGAAGCGATCATCACCGGCGCGCTGACGTTGAAGCTCCAGCGCGGAGTCCGCTGATAATTGAGCGAGAAGTCGATCAGGTGGATGTCGTTGATGACCTCGCTGTGCTCCAAGGCGCGCTCCACCTGTTCGGTGGTGCCGATGTAGTGACGGTGGGAATACTGCTTGCGGTAGGTGGTGGTGAGTTGCCACTTTCCCGGCGCCGCAAAGCGCCCGGCTTTCGAATAATCGAGCCCCGCACTGCGAAGCGCGCCCAGACCGGACGCGCATTGGCGCGCGGCAATTCAGCCTTGCCCCCAGGCCATGCGCGCCTGAAGGGTCAGCGCAATGGCAAGGACCAGCGGTGTAGTCCAATGCCCTCGAAGGAACCTCATCCCGATACCCCCTCGATTCAATGTGCCTGAAGCCCGACGCAGTATTCGTTTCTTGGAAGCCCGAGAACCCGAGCCAAATGGAGCGGTCAGATTGCCCGAAAGCCAAAGCGCGGTCAATCATTCAATCGGACTATTCGTCCGATTTGATTTCACTAATCTCGGACATTTTTGCCGAGGCCACAACGGGACTATTTCAACTTATCTTATTCGCCATCAATGAGATAGGAGAGCGGTTCCCAAGGGCGAAGTAGCGAGGCGGTGAGGCACGGTTGGCATGGAAGGTCGTCGCGGGGGTCAGCGCAGTCGTGTGGCGATTCTTGTGCTGGCCACGTCGAGCGCCGAGCGAATGGCGCCGTAAGTCTGAGCCTTGTCGCCTAGCGAGCTGATGGCAAACGGCGGGGTGATCTCGCCCTGGATGCGGCGCACGACTTTCTCGACGATGGAAAGCATCAAGTCGGGTGCGCCTTTGGCAATGCCTCCGCCGAAGACAATCAGATCGGGATCGAGCACCGCGACGACATTGGACATGCCAACGCCCAGGATGGTGAAGATCTTTTCGAGGGCCGCGGTGGCCTTGGGATTTCCTTCGCGGTGAGCCTGGAAAACAAAGTAGGCATCGCGCTCCTCGCGCAAGCCTGCTTCCCCCGCAGGCGGAGCTCCCAGCGCTTTTCGCCCCTCGGCGGCGATCCCCAATCCGGCCACGTAGCTTTCGAAATAGCCGGTGTCCGGAAATTCCTCGTTCCAGCGCTGCCACTCGACGTTCATGCGGAAGAGTTCGCCGGCCCAGCCCGTCCGCCCGGCGTAGAGCTTCCCGTTGATGAAGATCCCGCTGCCGATGCCGGTTCCGAGGGCCACGAAAACAAAATTCCTGACGCCCTTCGCGACCCCCAGCCAATGCTCGCCGATGGCCGCCATGTTGGCGTCGTTCTCGAGGTAAATCGGAACGCGAAACGCCTTCTCCAGTTCGCGCCCCAGATGAATATTCGTCCATCCCGGAAGGTTGTTGGCCCACCCCACCACGCCACGGGCCGAATCCACGGCGCTCGGAACGCCGATCGATATCGCGCGCAGGTGAGATCGTCCCGCCTCCGTTGCCAGCGCGCGAATGCCTTCCTGAATCTGGGCGATGAGTTTCCTGGGACCGTCCTCGGGGCGGATCTTGATCGTCGAATCCTGCAGAATCTCCCCGCGAAAATCCGCCAGGGCAAAGTGAAGATGACTCGCTCCCAGGTCGATGCCGACCACGTAGCCATATCGGGGATTGACGCCCGCTTTCTTCCGGTCCTTGCTGAACTCCACGAGTCCTCGACGAGCGAGGGTGTGGAGCTTGCTTTCAAGTGCCGGAGGGCGCAGGCCCGCGGCGCGGGAAAGGGAGGGCAACGAGGCTTCACCTTTCGACGCGATCTCAAGATAAATGCGCTGAAGGGCTGTGTCGCTTTTGGCCATGGGTTCCCGAATCTCGACCCGGATGATGGGCTTTCGATTTCACCCGCAATAAAGCTATGGAAATTGCACCCAGGAATCAAGGGGATTGATTCATGACCGGTTGAAAGCAGGCCCAAGCCCGCGCCCATCCTGTCGTTATCCCTTCCAATGACGCAACGGGGCAATGGATCAATGAGTCAAACCGGTCAGATCCGAGTAGGATTCTCCCACCAAATCGCGAGGGGATATTCGGAAGAGCTTCTGGAATTTGCGCGCCTGCTTGCGGACTTTGGCGAGGCTGCCGGAGCGGGAAATGGCTTCGACTTCCACGAACCGGCCGAGGCCGCGTACGCGGTCGAGGTGGATCTTGACGTTGCCCACGAGATAGATCTCGCGGCGCTTGTCGACGACCGTCAGGATGGGGAAGGCGCGGGCGAGGATGGCGCGCACGGAGTTGCGCCGCGGGAGCAGGGTCATCTCGATCTTGGCTCGGCGGGCGCGCGGAGAATTGGCGCGTTCGTAGAAAATCAGCGCGTTCTCGATTCGGCCCTCACGCACCTTGAGCCGGCCGCGGGGGACGCGGAAATAGGTGTCGATCTGGTGGTCCGTGCCCACATACCGCGCGCGGGCCCGCCTGAGCGCGGCGCGAATCGCTCGCTCGTCTCCCAAACGCGCTTTGAATTCGAAGTTGACGTGTTTCATCTTGCTGGATTTCGCAGACGGCCAAAGGGGCCGCCGGCAAGCTTTCGCCTGCGCAGGTTGCGAAAGCCTACATCATTTTCATCCGCCATGTGTCAACAAACTCGGAGCCTCTCGCCCGCAGGGGGGTGAGTTGATTTTGCCCGCGCTAACTGCGAGAATCGCCCGGCGAGGGGAAGGAGGACGCCGGCATGCACCAGGACGATCTGAACCGCAGAACATTTTTGAAGACCGCCGGGGCAACCGCGCTGAGCGCGGCGCTGGGTGTGGGCAACTTCGCCCGAGCGGCGGAACTGGCGGGCGATATCCCCATGCGAATTCTGGGGCGTACCGGCCTCAAGGTGACCATGATCGGATTGGGCGGGTATCATGCCGGCTTTCCGGACAAGGAAGAAGATTCCATTGCCGTCATCCATCGCGCCCTCGACCTGGGCATCAACTTCTTTGACAACGCCGACTGCTACCAGGAAGGGCGCGCCGAGGAGCGGATGGGCAAGGCGCTGGAGGGCCGCCGCGACAAGATCTATTTGATGACGAAAGTTGACCAGCGCGACGCGGCAGGTTCGCGCGCGACGCTCGAGCGCAGCCTGCGCCGGCTGCGGACCGATTATCTCGACCTGTGGCAATTTCACGGCGTCACGAAAATGGACGACCTCGAAAAAATCTTCGGTCCGGGCGGAGCGATGGAAACGGCGCAGAAGGCCAGGCAGGAAGGCAAGATTCGTTTCATCGGCGTCACCGGGCATTTCGATCCGGAAGTCCACCTGGCTTTCATCAAGCACTACGATTTCGACACCGTGCAGATGCCCATCAATGTCGTTGATTATCACTTCAAGAGTTTCCGAAAGACAGTTGTCGATGAAGCCGTCAAGCGCAAAATCGGCGTCATCGCCATGAAGACGCTGAGCTTCGGCAACGTCCTCACCAAGGGCGTAGCGAGCGTCGCGGAAGCGCTGCCCTGGGTCTGGAGCCAGCCGATTAGCGTGCTGGTATCCGGTTGCGACACGGTCGAGCGGCTCAACTATAACGTCTATCTGGCCAAGACCTTCACGCCGATGCCGGAAGCGACTCAAACCGCACTGCTCGAACGCACCAAACCCTTTGCCGGAATTGAAGTCGAAAATCACAAGCGCCCGGCGTGACGTTGTTGAAACCGAGAATCACTCCCCGCTGGAACCTTACTCCGCGCCAGGCGATGCGTGAGCAGGAGCGCCTGCGCGAACGCGTCATCCTCACCGACGATTTCAAAGCTGTGCGGCTTGTGGCAGGGGCGGACTTGGCCTTTGACCCAGAGACCAAGATCGCTTTCGCGGGCGTAATTGTCTATCGCTTTCCGGAGATGCAGGAAGTCGAGCGGCGCATGGCGCGGCGCAAGCTGCGTTTTCCCTACGTTCCCGGGCTCCTTTCCTTCCGCGAAGGGCCGGTGCTGCTGGCGGCGTTTGCGCGGCTTCGCGCGGAGCCTGACCTGATTCTGATTGACGGCCACGGACGCGCCCATCCGCGCTTATTCGGAATTGCGTGTCACATGGGCGTGCTTCTCGATTCGCCAACCATTGGCTGTGGCAAGTCCCTTCTCGTGGGTGAGCACGATGAGCCGGGGGGAAAAGCGGGATCAACCGCGCCCTTGTGGTTCAGGGGCGAGCGCGTGGGAGAAGCCCTGCGTACTCGCGAGAACGCGAAACCCATCTACGTCACTGTCGGCCACCGTGTGTCCCTCCCTTCCGCCGTCGAACTCGTGAGGCTGTGCTGCGACGGCTTCCGAATCCCCAAGCCCACGCGCGAGGCGGATCATTACGTCGGAGAGCTTCGGCGGGAATATGAAGGGAAATCAAAAGGAAGAAGTAAAGGGGCAATAGGCAAGGGTCGAGCAGCCGAAACTTGAAATGCGAAAATCGAAACTCGAAATTCGAAAATGGAAAACCCGAAACTGCGAAAGTCGGTTAGGCAGCCGCAGCCCAAAATCTAAAATCCAAAATCCTTTCTCCTGTCGAAGAATCGTTTCGATAGCGCGCTGGGTGCTATAATTGCGTGCATGAAGCCTCCCGCAGCGCGCAAGGCGGCGGCCACGGAAGCCGCCCTCCGCGAAAAAGCGCAATTAATGTCTTCCTCGGAGATTGACCGCACGCTGGTGCGCCTGGCGCACGAAATCGTCGAGCGCAATAGCGGCGCGGCCAGCCTGGTGCTGGTAGGCGTGCGCCGGCGAGGGTTCCCGCTGGCTGAGCGCCTGGCGAAGAAAATTACCGACATCGAGAAAGTCCGCCCGCCCGTCGGGACAATCGATATCACCTTCTACCGTGACGACCGCTCGCGCGGGGCACAGGAAGCGCGCGTGCAGGAAACTTCCATCCCGTTCAGCGTCGAAGATAAAACCGTCATTCTCGTGGACGACGTTCTCTATACGGGCCGCTCGACTCGCGCCGCGCTCGATGCACTCGTCGATCACGGGCGGCCACTGCGCGTCGAGCTTTGCGTGCTCATCGATCGTGGTCATCGCGAGCTGCCCATTCAGGCGAATTACGTCGGGCGAGTCGTGCAGACGGCAGCGGAAGAGTCGGTTGAAGTCCACTTGCATGAAGTGGACAATGAAGACCGTGTGGTTCTTTGCCAGAAGGGCTGATCGCGCACCTGTGCGGGCGACATGACTGCAAACGGATTCCAACCAGAGGGACGACCCATGAAGAACTTTTTACGGCCGATGTCTCCCCTTGTGATTCTCCTGCTGATTGCCAGTTGCCCCATTTCGCTTCTTGCCGGCGCTTCCGACGCCGCCAAGAAGTCACTCGAGCGGCTGGTGCTGGGGAAAGACGTCCGAGTCCTGACACAGCTCCCCGCCACCAAGGAAGGCGTGGACATCTACTACACGCCGCCGCAGGGCAAGCAGTGGGATCAGCGCGGGATGAATCTCAAAGACCTGACCAAGTGGCTGAAGGAACGCGGCGTGGGTGTGGATTCGAATGAAGTGGTCACCATCACCAACATCAAGATCCACGGCGATATGATCGAAGTTCATTTGGGTGGGGGAGGGATGGGCCGTCGCGGCAGCAAGAACGCCCAGGAAAAGGCTCCGGTCTTCCAGCGCGCCGGGGGTTCGAGAATCAATTTTCGTTACAAGCGTGACATCACCGACGCCGACCTCGCACCAAACGCTTTCCTGGACTTCCTGGGCCGGCTGGTGGACGTCAGCTTGATCCGCGAAGAGGCCGCGCGACAGAGCCTCCCACCGGAAATTCGCCAGGCCATCGAATCCAAGACTGTCGCGGAAGGTATGACTTACCAGATGGTCCTGTTAAGCTACGGCGAGCCGGAGCAGAAAAAAATCAACGACAGCGGCGAAGGCAAGCTTTCCGAAACCTGGTTCTATATGAAGGACGGCAACCGCGTCGTGGTGGACTTCCTCAATGGGAAGGTCACCAAAGTCCAAAAGTTCTGATCCCGCATAATAGAGAGACATTGAAGAGGAGGGCATCGTGCTCCGGATATGGACGGTATTTCTGATTCTTGCCACGCCCCTTTGGGCGCAAGACTATTCGAATTTGCGCATCATCGCTTTCGGCGCGCACCCCGACGATTGTGACGGAAAGGCGGGCGGCATTGCCGCCAAGTACGCGGCGCTCGGACATAAAGTGAAATTCGTGGCGGTGACGAATGGCGACGCGGGCCACCAGGACCAGGGCGGAGGCGCTTTGGCACGGCGTCGTCGAGCGGAGGCCATCGAAGCCGGACGGCGTATCGGGATCGAGTATGAAGTGCTCGACAACCACGACGGCGAACTCGTTCCTTCGCTCGAGGTGCGGCGGCAGATTATCCGCAAGATCCGCGAGTGGAAGGCCGACATCGTCTTCGCTCCCCGCCCCAACGACTATCACCCCGACCACCGCTACACAGGGGTGCTGCTTCAGGACGCATCCTTTATGGTCACTGTCCCGAACATCGTGAGCGATACGCCCGCTTTGCGGAAGAACCCCGTCTTCCTTTATTTCTCCGACAACTTCCAGCGGCCTCAGCCGTTCCGGGCGGACATCGTCGTCGGTATCGACGACGTGTTCGAGAAGAAGATCGGTATGCTCGATGCCCACGTCTCGCAGATGTACGAATGGCTGCCGTGGCTGGCGGGCAAGCTCTCGGACGTCCCTGCCGATCCCGCCGCGCGGCGCAATTGGCTCGCCTCGCAGCGCCCGAGCGGCGTGCCCGCGGCGTGGAAAGCGGCGATGGAAAAATGGTACGGCGCTCAGGCCGCCAACATCCATCACGCCGAAGCCTTCGAGATCACGGAATACGGCCGCCAGCCGGACGAGGCGGAAATCCGGAAATTGTTCCCATTCTTCCCGGCAAAATGAGGTGTGTCTTGTCGCATTTGCGTCACGGCTACACTCCAACGACGAGTTCTCTCCATGCAATCGGGATCTGAGGGGGTCGTTCGTGTGGGTCTGTGCGCCATGTGCACACACGTGAGAATCATCCGCAACGATCGCGGCTCGGTCTTCTATCAGTGCCAATTAGGCGCAACCGATCCCCGCTTCCCGCCATACCCTCGCCTGCCTCGGCTCGAATGCGACGGTTTCAAGGCTGACAAAACGCCTGATGCGGGTCCTCTGCCGACCGAACTACCTTGATCGCAACTTGGGAACTCGACCTGTCTTCACTGCAACTGCTTGCGCGAAGGCAAATCCTGATAGAGACTGTTGGCCGGATGCGCGGTAAACTCCAGCCCTTCCTGGTTCTTCTCGGAGCGGGAATCCTTCTCTTCCTTGGCCGTCACCTATTCCGGGAGTCCGAATTCGTCACGTGGGGACTGACGTTCGGAGGCACGACGGCGGCGGGGTTGCTGGGGATGGCGCTCTACCGTGTCCAGCTCGAGCTGCGCGCCAGCCGTCAGGAGCTGGCGATGAAGCAGGCGGAGCTCAATTTTGCTTTGCAGGTCCAGCGAGCGTTGTTCCCTCGCGAGTTTCCTGTCGACCGCGGCCTGGAGTTCTCGGGCGTCTGCGTACCCGCCCGCGGCATCAGCGGCGACTACTTTGACGTCGTCCCGCTCACGAACGGCTGCGTGGTTTTCGCCATCGCCGACATCAGCGGGAAGGGAATCTCCGCGGCCATCCTGATGTCGAATCTCCAGGCCGTCCTGCGAATATTGGCGAATTCCGGCCACTCTCCCGGCGAAGTCTGCGCGCGGCTCAACTTGCATTTGAACCAGGTCACCGACGGCGGGCGCTTCGCTACGATCTTCTACGCCGAGTGGAACCCCGAATCGCGTCTCCTGCGTTACGTTAACGCCGGGCACAACGCTCCGCTCCTGCTCGAAGAAGGTTCGGTCGAGCAGATCGACCCCTGCGCGCCGCCGCTCGGGCTGTTTCTCGAAAGTGAATTCCAGGTAGGCGAGCGCACGTTAAAGCCGGGCAGTGTGATGGCGCTTTACTCCGATGGCTTGTCGGAGGCAGGCATCGACCGCGGCCGGGAATACGGCGAGACGCGCCTGGCGGCCATCGTTACAGAACACGCGTGCAAGCCACTGGCGGAAATCCAGCACCACGTCCTCGATTCCGTCCATCAATGGGCGGGACAGGAATTGGAGGACGATCTGACCCTTCTGCTCGTGCGGGCCACCGTGCCCCGGAAGGAGGCGGTATGAGAATTGGCGAGCACACTTTGCGCGACCACTTGAGGCTGCTCGCGCCGCTATTCGGCTTGATTACCGCGGTGTGGTCGCTGCGCATCGTGTTGGATCTCGCGGGGGCTCCCTTGCAAATGGTGCGCGTTTTCAGCGTCGGTCTGGCGGGCTCGCTTTCGGTGCTTGGAGCGACTTTTCTATTCCACTTCAAACGCTTCGGGAGCTATGGCAGCCTGGTGACCTCGGCCTTCATGCTGGTGGGTTACGGGCAACTTCTCGTCGCCCTGGCGATCGCTTTCGCGGCATTAACCCACACCCACAATGTATTCGTCGCCACGGAATTCAGTTTCGGGATGACTTACACGCAACACATCACGAGCCACCTGACCTTCATCTTTGCTTTTCAATCCATCCTTGCAGGGATCATGGCCTGCCTGCTGCTTCTGATGCTCCGATGGCTTGTGCCGATAACCCCCAAACAAAGCAGCCAAGCGTAACTTGATGCAATAGAACAGCATGGTCCGATGAAAGGCTGAACGCCGTGCGCTGAAACGGCACTCTGCATCAAATTGCATCCGGCACCGAACTGATGCCGACGATCGCAGGAGAGGCGAGGGGCACTGCTATTTAATGTGGCAGGAAGCCAGGCCCCGCTTTTCGAGGTACTGCTGGTGATACTCTTCCGCCCGCCAGAATTCCGCGGCAGGCTCGATTGCCGTTACGATTGACCGCTTGTAGGCGCCCGAAGCCTGGAGTTTCTCTTTGGACGCCTTGGCGGCGACCTCCTGTTCGGGGTTATGAAAGAAGATAACGGTGCGGTATTGCGTTCCCACGTCGGGGCCCTGACGATTCAACTGCGTCGGATCGTGGTTTGCCCAGAAGACGCGCAGGAGTTCTTCGTAACTGACTTTGGAGGGATCGTACTCCACCTGGACCACCTCGGCGTGACCGGTGCGGTCCGTGCATACGTCCTTGTAAGTCGGGTCGTTGAGCGTTCCACCCATGTATCCCACGGCCGTGGCAGTGACGCCGGGGATCTGGCGAAAGATCGCCTCGACACCCCAGAAACACCCTGCTCCGAAAGTCGCCTTTTCCATCGGTTCAACTCCCTTTGAGGTCGCGTCTATAATTCTGTTGCCCCGTCACATTCATTCTCGCCTGAGCGCCGCGGGAATTCAAGATGCCGCGTGTTGTGGAAGGGAGCCGAGTCGGATCGCGCGCTTGCGGGTCAGAAGTGAGGTTGCAATCCTTCGCGTGAATCGTTACCGTTTAACCGCAGAACATCTCTGGGGCGACTGAAGAACTCCACTTTAGAGGCAGGGTAACGAGGAGGGTGAGACATGCTGCGTCGACATCGCGCCGTGGGAAAAGGCACGTGGGCTGCGGGGAAAAGAATCCTGGTGCTTGCGGTGCTGTACGCGATGGGTGTGCAGCCGAGCCTGCACGCAGCGGACTCGTCGCTCCGGCCCAAAGTCCGCGCCATCACCGCCTTTGTGAACATTGACCGCGCCCAATATCAAACCCAACTCGGCGAAACGCTCAAGATGCTGCGCACCGCGCGCGGAGCCTTTGAGAAAGGCGGCTTCGAGGTCCAATCCATCCGCATCGTGACTCAGCCCTTTCCGGAATAACCCCGCGGGGCCGGCAAACAGGAAGCGCTGGCCTTCTTCCGCGCACTCGACCAATTCGCGCAAATAGAAGGGTTCGAGCCCAACCTGGGCCCGGCGATGACGCACGATTCGGACGACCCGGCAGGGGTGGAACTCCTGGGGGAGATTCTTTCAACCAACAAAAAAGTGCTGGGAAGCGTCATCGTTGCTGCCGATGACGGAATCCATTGGAAAAGCATCCGCGCCGCCGCCCGAATGCTGAAATACGTTGCCGACCACAGCCTGCGCAGCCAGGGGAATTTCGGTTTTGCTGCAACGGCCATGGTCGGGCCTTATACGCCCTTTTATCCCGGGGCTTACCACACGGGCGCTGGGCGGAGATTCGCCATAGGTACCGAAGGCGCCAACGTCGTCGAGGCGGTGTTTGCCGAGACGCACGGCGACGCCGCAGCCGCCACAGAACGGCTGACAAAAGTAATGAGCGAGAACGCCCGCGCCCTCGAAGCGATTGCCCTGCGCGTCGAGGAGCAGACCGGCTGGACGTACATGGGACTCGACTCGACGCCCGCGCCGCTCAAAGAGGTTTCCATCGGCGCCGCCATCGAGAAATTCACCGGCGCGCCTTTCGGTTCGAGCGGCACGATGACCGCCGCGGCCATCATCACCCAGGCTCTGCGCGCGCTGCCCGGAAAGCGCATCGGCTACAACGGCCTGATGGTGCCGATCCTTGAAGACACGCGGCTCGCTCAGCGTTGGACCGAGGGCAAATACAACATTGATTCGCTGTTGGCCTATTCCGCGGTGTGTGGCACCGGACTCGATACTGTTCCTCTGCCCGGCGATATCTCGGAGGAGCAGCTCGAACGCATCCTCGGCGACATGGCTTCGCTGGCATTCAAGTGGCACAAGCCGCTCAGCGCGCGCCTGCTGCCTGTCGCCGGAAAGAAAGCGGGCGAGCGGACCGATTTCGACGATCCCTTCCTCGAGAACGCCCTCATCCAACCGGCACCATAAGATCCCTTACCCGTCCCAACTTTGTCGGGAAGTTGGCGGACGGCCTGCTATACTTGCGGCACCCGGTCCCTCCCCTAAAGTCTTGAGGTGTTCTCATGACTAAAAACGACTACTACGACTGCCTAATGGAAGCCTATCGCCCCGCGGCGAATTTGATTCGCATGGTTCCGCCCGACAAACTCCATTGGCGGCCTGGTCTCACGTTCATGAGCTTCGGCCAGCTCATCTGCCACCTGACCGAACCTATTGGCGACGGCCTGCGCTGTTTGATCACCAACCAATGGCCGTTTACTCCCGAGCAGATGGAAGCGGGCATGAAGCTGGAGAACATCCCGTCCTGCGGCGTTGAGCAGGCTTTAAATAGACTAGAAGAGGACAAGGCGGGAATTCGCGAGGTACTCGACGGCATCAGCGAAGAGGATTTCGCCCAGAAGCAGGTTTCAGCGCCCTGGGGCTGGAAGGGAAAGTTGGAGATCATGGCCGTCCTCTTCCGCGAGCACTTCACGAATCACAAGATGCAGCTCTTCACTTATCTGAAGCTGTTCGGCCTGCCCGTGGACACCGCAACACTCTATATGGGTTGAGCGACGGGCCTTGAGATTCGTTCCAAAAGAAACGGGGCAGGAGGGAGGACCTGCCCCGTCACGCGCAGTGAATCTTACCAGGGGTTAAGACTTGGGAGTCGCCGGTTTCTTGGCGAGCTGGTAGTTGACGTCCACGGTGACGATGAAATCGGCGTCGAGCGGCTTATAGCGCCATTGTCGGACGGCGGTGAGCGCGGCTTCTCGGAGTTCTTCCGGGCCGCTTACCACCTTGGTCTTGATAACCTCGCCCTTGGTGTTGACGGTGACGTCGATCTTCACCAGGCCTTCGATGCCTTTCTTCTTCGCCTCCGGCGGATACGCCGGCTTCACCATGTGGACGATCTGGGTCTTCTTGTGGGAGGAATCTGAAAGGGTCACTGACGCCTCAGGAAGATCCTTCGATTCTTGAGCCAGTGCCAGCATCCCTCCCATCCCTACGAGTAGAACGAATGAAAGCACAATGTATTTCGCGTATCGATTGAGCAGCATGGGTCCTCCTCCTGGTCTGATTGACACCGCAGGTGCCAAGAGGGTTCCCGAAACTTTGTAGGATTCGGAATCGACAGCGTTCGATGGCTGCTTGAGAGACGCGCGGCTCTATCGCAAACCCTGTGCTAGTATGACTTCATGCCCGGGCCGGAACCCACTACAGGGCCGCTGACGACGGAAGAACTCCAACTCGCGACGCGCAATCGCGGGATGCCGCTGGAAGCGCTGCGTTATGACGTCACACCAACGGGCTTGCACTACCTGCTCGTCCATTTTGACATTCCCGCGCTCGACGCCTCGACGTGGCGGTTGCGCGTAGCGGGAACCGTCGACCGCGAGCTGACGTTGACCCTCGACGCTCTGCGCGCGCGACCGCGGAAGACGCTTGCCGTCACCCTTGAGTGCGCGGGCAACGGGCGCGCGCGTTTGCTGCCTCGCCCCGTCAGCCAGCCGTGGCTGAATGAAGCCATCGGCACGGCGGAGTGGACTGGCACCCCACTCGCCGGCGTGCTGGCCGAAGCGGGACTGCGACCCGAGACGGTCGAACTGGTCTTTACGGGCGCCGACCACGGCGTCGAAAAAGAATTTGAACACGATTATGCGCGCAGCCTGACAGTCGCCGAGGCCACGCGCCCGGAGGTTTTACTCGTCTACGAAATGAACGGCCGCCCCCTCGAGCCCCAGCACGGTTTCCCCCTGCGGCTGCTGGTTCCCGGCTGGTATGGCATGACTCACGTGAAATGGCTCACGCGTATCGAGGCCGTGAACGAGCCTTTTGACGGCTACCAGCAGCGAGTGGCTTACTGGTACAAGCGCGACGCCGACGATCCGGGCGAGCCGGTCGCGCGGATTCGGCCGCGCGCGCTGATGATTCCCCCCGGGTTTCCTGATTTCCTCACGCGCCGAAGAATCGTTGACCGCGGCCGGGTCAACGTATCCGGGCGCGCGTGGTCGGGGTTCGCTCCCATAGCCGAGGTGGAATTCGGCGCAGACGGTGTCTGGCAGCGAGCGACACACGAGAAACCGCTCGGCCCCTTCGCTTGGTGTCGATGGTCAGCCGCGTGGGATGCGACGCCGGGTGAGCACGTCCTCACCTGCCGCGCCACGGACGCCGCCGGCAATCGCCAACCCTTGGAACCGCCTTGGAATCTCCAGGGCATGGGAAACAATCTCGTCCAATCCGTTCCCGTCCTGGTGCGATAAGTCCCGCAAGTGAACCCGCTTGCACTTTGCTCCTCAGCAATGGTAATCCGCCTGACCTAGTGTTGGGGGATCACTTCTCTGTGCGAGATCCGTTGGAAGCGCAAAGTTCCATTCTCGCCGCTATTTCAGCGCCTCGCATGGAAACTCGACTGTGAAAATAATTCTCCGCGCCGGTGGAATTTTCAACTCGCCTGGCCGATCGTGCGGGTGAAGTGACTGAGCGCAAGTGTCTTAAGGATTCGCGCCAAGGGTTGCCATCCGATTGCAGGGATCAGCGGCGTCCGGGTTGAACCCTTTCCGGGATTCAGCTTGCGACAACTGAAACTCAAAAAACGATCGGAGGTGCCAGGATGAAGAATCTCACGCTTGTCGTGTGCCTTCTGGCGTTGGGGCTGATTGCGGGACGATCTCCAGGTTTCGCCAACCTTGCGAACACAAACCACGCCACGACACTCACGACGATCAACGCTTCGAGCGCCGGCGATGAAACGCAGGAAACGAAGACCTTCGTCGGGTTGATCGGGAAACTGGACGATGGCAGATTAGCGTTTCAGGAGAAATCCACTAACACCGTCTATCTCCTTGACGACCAGGAGAAAGCGAAGGAATTCGCCGGGAAAAACGTGAAGATCACGGGCACGCTCGACGCCGCCACAAGCACCATCCACGTCAAAGATATTCAACCCGCCTAGCTCAAGCTATCAACCTTCTGTACCCGGGGGGCCTGGCCTACGGGCCCCCGGGCATTTTTTCGCCTCCGTTTGGGCGCTGGGGAGCGCGAAAGGAATCCTCTCCTTCCCTCACCCAAGAGAGCCTCTTGCATCGAGGAAAGCGACATCACCACGCGCGGGGTACCCTGGCTGGGGTTGTCACAGGTTCGAATCAGCCCCTCGCTCGGACGGGCGTTTCATCCAGCCGGTCATTTCGCTAAACTCAGGTGATACGGAATTCTTGTACGCCGGGAGGGAAGATGGCCACTTGTGGCTTGATCGAATATCAGCAAGCGACGGCGGAAGTGCGGGCCGTCTTTGACGACATCATGGCGACGCGGAAAACCGACTGCGTCAACAACTTCTGGAAAGCTCTCGCTCACGATCCCGTCCTGCTGCGCCGGACCTGGCAGAGTGTTAAGGAAGTGATGGCGCCGGGCATCCTCGATCCGCTGGTGAAAGAGATGATTTACGTCGCCGTGAGCGTGACCAACCAGTGCGGATATTGCATTGCCTCACACACCGCCGGGGCGCGCAAAGCGGGAATGACGGATGCCATGTTCGCCGAACTGATGGGCGTGGTCGGCATGGCCAACGAAACCAACCGTCTCGCCAGCGGCTACCAGGTCGAGATCGACGAACAATTCAAAACCTAGCGGCGATTTCCAACCGTCATCCCGGAGCAGCGGGCCAATTTGCCTCCGCGAATAGGGCCAATTCGGTTAGAATCTTCAGCTTCAGGGTAGAGCCAACACTAGCCAGCGCTCGGCCGCCGTGGAGAAGATATGGCGACGACCCCCACTTCTGGGCCCTCGTCTGAAACAAAGCTGCGAATCAGCATCCGCGACGATTGCACCCACGTCGCCTGTGCCGGGCGGCTCACCGCCGACGTAGCGCCCGCCTTCAAATCCGAGATGAGGGAACTGATTCCAAAAGCCCGGCGCGTGGTACTCGATCTATCGCAGGTTTCCTATTTGGACAGCGCGGGACTGGGAGCGGTCGTGAGCTCGTACGTATCGGCGCGAGCCGCCGGTTGCCCGATGGAACTCATCAACCTCAGCCCCCGCGTGAGGGAACTTCTGGGGGTGACGAAGCTGCTCTCGGTCTTCGAGTCGTGCGGCCAGTTTCCATTCCGGATGCCTTGAGAGCTTCGACCGAGAGTGGTGCCGAGTCGAGGCAACACATCCCGGCGCACTTGGGCGGCTCTGGGCAGCGGAGGCCTGCGCATGTTCTCGATAACTTGCGAAGCGGCCGCTTCTACCGCATCGCCCGCTACACCGTATCAACAGCACAAGGAGGATTTGGCATGCCTACGTCTGATGATTCTTCGTCGAATTCGCTTTACCGCCGCATGGGGGGCTACGACGTCATTGCCGCGGTCATTGACGATCTCTTTGCCCGTATGCGTTCCGATCCCCGGATGGCCCGTTTCGGCATGGCTCGCAGTCTCGACTCCCAGAAACGGGCGCGGCAGTTGCTCATCGATCAAATGTGTTCGCTGGCGGGAGGGCCGTGCGTTTACATCGGCCGGGATATGAAGACCTCGCACGCCGGTCTTGCCATTAGCGAAACCGAGTGGAAGATCAACATGGATCATACCGCCGCGGCGCTCGAAAAGTTCGGCGTGGGGCCGAAGGAGAAGGTGGATTTTCTGGCGCTCTTCGAGATGTACAAGGACGACATCGTCGAGAAAGCCTGAGGGGGGACGTCCGGGGCAGGCGGGTTCTTGCGGGCTTGTTGCGAACCGGTCCTTAAGTGAATGATTCGGGAGAGGGGACGGGGGCAAGCGGCTGGAGGCGGAGGTTCGAGCAGATTTCGCGTACCAGGCGTTCCGCTGCCGGGTCAACGGCGGCGAATTTCATGCCCACTCGGCCCTGGGGATTCTTCCAGACCACATCGGCGCTGACCTTCAACGGCTTCCCGTTCCATTCTGTGTTGAGCTCGAATCGCGCGCCGGGTTCCGGCGTCTCGCGGCCCTCGATGCACCCGCCCAAAACGGAGAGCGTGACCACCCGGACGTTCCGGTTGCCCTCCAAAGACGCGCTCGAAATGTGTGCGCGTAGCTCGCTGACGTAGCGGGGAACCTTGCGCCGTTCACGCGGAGGCGGCTTGAGCGCCGGCGGGGCCGCCACGGGCGTTGGCTGCGGCACGCGCAATGTGGGAAGCGGACCGTGCTCGATTTCCGGCGTCTGCCGCGTCGGGGGCTGAATTCGAAGTGACGTGCAAACCTCACTCAGACGTCGCTGGGTGTCGGGGTCCACATCGAGGAATCTCAAGCCAAACGTGTCGCCCGGCTCCTGGTTCACGACCTGGGCTTGCATGCCCAGTTGCGTCCCGTGCCAGTCGAGGTAGATCTCACACTTCTCGCCGATGGTCAGCGATTCGTCGCCCACGATCGAGCAGCCATGCGTGCTGAGCACGCCGATTTCAACGTTGCGGCCCACACCTCCACCTGGGGGGTGCAGCCGCCCTTTCGTTCCAAATACGTAGCGCGGAACCTTCCGACGCTCGGCCATTGTTCGGGAGTGTAATACTCTTCCAGCGGATACGCAAGACCGGGACGGCTCCTGCGGGTACCGGTACCTCTAGAGAGCGCGCGTGCGCTCCGGCCTGAGTTAGTCCCGGCGTACAGCCAGCGCGGAAATCAAGGAAAGCTGGCCGGGTCTGCGGAAATCCGTCCCCTCGATCGCCAGGAGTTTTGCCTTCGTGGTGCGCCCGCCGTAGGCTGAAAAACCGCCCGGCCTGCCCCCTGCCGCCAGCACGCGATGGCAGGGGACGATGATGCCGATGGGGTTCCTCCCCAAGGCCTGCCCTACGGCGGGCGCGGAGCCGGGCAAGTTCAACGCCTGGGCGATCTCGCCGTAGGTCCTCGTTTCTCCGGCGAGAATCTGGCGCGCCGCCTCATACACTCGCCGCGCGAACAAGCCGATGCCTTCGAGGTCAACTGCCACGTCGCGGAAGTCCTGAAGTTCACCCTGGAAATGCCGGCGGATTCTCTCGATGACCTGGACGATGTCGGCCGGAGGCGGGCTTGCTTGGCGCGCCCCCGCGGCTCGAGAGATGCGCGCCTCTGTCAAATTCGCCGTGGCGTCGGGGAGGTGAAGCGAGCTCACAACCCACCGGCCACTCTGCTCGCGCCAGGCGATTCCACACCAGCCGAGGGACGTTTCAAACAGGCAGTAAGCGGATGGTTTCATGACTGTCACACCGTCCTGTGTCCCGCTTTTCCATGATACCAGCAGCTCGACCCGGGCCGATAGGCCGCCGCCCTTCTTTGCCAGTGTTGGTGATATATATAGGCTAGTATTAATCTGTCTGGGGCGATCACGGCGGCACCTGCACCCCCGAAGTCGGTAATTTCTACCCGCCCCCCTCGGGAAGGGGGCGACTTCCGCAGGCTTCGCTTGCGCCCTCTAACAGCCTGATTCCATGCGCATTACCTAATCCACTCGGAGAATGGACAACGATTTGCCCAATAGGGGGTGTGTTCGGAGCGGCGTTTGCGCGCTCCGGGCTGGGGCACCCGCACGATCTCGAGGCGGCGCCTATGTTGTGGTCCATACAGGGCGAACTCCACCGCTACTGCGTCCCGGTTGAAGGCCACTCGCGGGACTGTGGCTCGAATGCTCGGAGCGTGTCGGGGCCGTAAGGGAGGTGACCGATGAGAGGACAAGACGAGTCCATGTTGCGAGGGATTCTTCGCGGTCGTTTTGTATCTCGCTGGACCACATTGCTGGTAATGGCTGTTGCTCTGCTTGCATCGCCGGCGACTGCTTCGGCAAATGTCGCCGTGGGCATTTCGGTATCGTTTGGTCCGCCCGCGCTGCCCGTGTACGTCCAGCCCCCTTGTCCTGGCATGGGTTACATCTGGACGCCGGGCTACTGGGCATGGGACCCGGATTTCGGATACTTCTGGGTCCCCGGCACGTGGGTGCTGGCGCCGTTCCCGGGCGCCCTTTGGACGCCCGGCTACTGGGCCTATGACGACGGGTTCTTCTGGTGGCACGAAGGCTACTGGGGGCCAGTGGTCGGATACTACGGCGGCATTTACTATGGTTTCGGCTACACGGGATACGGCTATTACGGCGGGTATTGGAATGGAGGACGTTTCTATTACAACCGCGCCGTGAATAACGTCCAGACAACGAACATTACGACGGTCTACCAAAAGACAGTGGTCAACAACACGAACGTCACTCGAGTTAGCTACAGTGGTGGGCCGGGAGGCGTCCAGGCGCAGCCGACGACAGCGCAGCTCGCTGCCGTCAATCAGCGGCGTTCCGGGCCGGTGGCCGAGCAAACCCAACAAATCCGGACTGCCCAAAGCAACCCCAGGCTGCGGGCGTCCGAAAACAAGGGACGCCCGGAGATTGCCGCCACGCCCAAACCGGGTCAGTTCTCGGGCGGTGAGGTGATTCGAGCCAGCCGCGCTGGCGCTCCTTACCGGCCGCCGGATTTGAAGGCGGTGCGCTCGAACCGGTCGGCTCCCCAAGCCGCGCCGGTGGAGAGTGCCAGCCCGGCCACGCGCCCTGCTCCCAAAGCCGCCCAACCCCCGCGCGCCGAACCTCGCGGACGCGTCGAGCGGCAAGCCCCGGAAGTGGAACGTCCGGCGCCGTCGGTGGAGCGCCCTGCGCCTGCACAGGAGGAACGCCCCCGGATGCAGCGCGAGCGCGTCGAACCTGCTCCTGCGCGGCCCCACCCCAACGCGCCGCGCGCACCCGCGGAGCGGTCACAGCCCGAGCCGCGCACGGAACGCCAACCTTCGCTACACGCTGAGCAGGCCCGTCCGGAGAGGCAGCCTCGACCGCAAGAAAATCGCGGCCACGGAAATGAACACAATCCCGGCAAACCACACAACTAACGGGTGAGAGTCAGCGCTTGCCGTCAGTGCAATCCCGACCGTGGGCCTTCTCGAGGGTGAAGGCCCACGGTCAATGCCACTCGGTGAGGGCCAAATCGCCGCGATTGCCCCCTTCCCAGCTTGTCGCAAGCTACTTTCCCAGAGCTGCGGCGCCGGCCACGGCCACGGTGTGATCGTTCTCGACCGTGCTGCCGCTTACCCCGATGGCTCCCACCACCTCGCCCTTCGCGTTCTTCAGTGGCACACCGCCCGGGAAAGTGATCAAGCCGCCGTTCGAGTGCTCGATGCCGTAGAGCGGCCCGCCGGGCTGCGAGAGCTTGCCGATCTCGCCGGTGTTCATGTCGAACCAGCGCGCCGTCCGCGCCTTGCGCTGTGCGATGTCGATGCTGCCCAGCCAAGCCCCGTCCATGCGCGCAAAAGCTTTCAGATTCCCGCCTGCGTCCACCACCGCAATATCCATCTTAGTGTTGATTTCCGCCGCTTTTTTCTTTGCCGCCCCGACAATGCGCTCGGCGACTTCCAAGGTCAGATCGTCTGCCATAGTTGACTTCCCTCCGCAAGTTTTGGATTGACGCCCTTTGGGCCGTCATACTTTTTACCAGATAGTCCAGCGAAGTGAAACACCGCAGCGGAGGCGCCTGCCCGCGGGAGCGACGAGAATCGCCCCGCTACACGAGTGGCGATGGCAATCCGCCTTTCCAGGGCACGTCGGAGAGCCTCCTTGCCAACCTCAACCAATATAGACTACTGTGATAGCGTACTCTACGGAATTTCTCAAGAGACAAATTGTCGGGCTTAAATGGCATTTTGCGCCTTTCTCCTGCTGCCCTATGGTCGGGCGGTTTCCAAGGGCGTGGCCCGCCGGGAGTTGACCGAACCCAAATCATTTTTTGCTTACGGCGAGACGTAGGCGAAATCCCAAGCCTTCTCACCTGACTGGTACCAAAGTTACATAGCGTTCCGGGCATGGCGCGAGTATCATATGGCGTGGATGTCATGCTGGCTGCGGTTCCGCGAGGGGTGCCATGGCCAAGGTCGGGTATGGGGCAACATACGGTTTCTTTATTGGGTTGGTCAGTGTCATCCTAGCGGGACTATTCGTTTACAAGTCAACCCGCTTGGTCATGCGGCTTCGCGACGACCCACCTCCGCAATACCTGGAATTCCCCGTCAACTGGTCGGCACCGCGCCGCACATCTGAAGAGCGTCTGGCGCGAGCCTACTGGCGGTGCGCCGTGCTCCTTTCGCGTGGGCAATATGTCTTTGGCCAAAGACTGCCCGAAGAGCCTCCACCCGGGTTCAGTGTGGACGCAAAATCCTACCCCAGCTTAGGCGAGAGCCCGGCTGCCGCACGAGCCCGCTACTGGCGGAAGATCCAGGAAGTCTGGACCGAGCCAGCGGCGTGGCATGAGGTCTACGAGTGGCACACCGATTGGTTCTTCCGTGCATCCAACTACTGACCCTCCCAGCGCTGCCTGTCCTCCTGCATCGGGGCTTCGGCCTTTAGGTGCGACGGACCAAAAACCCCTCAGGCGACTTACGGCGCGTGCGCTGCAACCTTGACTTGCTCGCGAGGCGCGATTAGATTGACTGTTTATCCCTTTTGCGTCGAAGCACTTCGGGGAATCGACGGGAGCCCATTGGCGGTCTGACAATCTTTGAAGCAGCCGGGGCTCCGCGCCGGGCGGAATTGGAAAATGGCGGAAGTAGCCAAAAGCGTCCTGGAAGACATCGTCGCGCAACGGCGCGAGCGGCTGGAGGAGGCGCGCAAGAAAGTTCCGCTCGACCGATTACGGCGGGCGGCCGAAGCGCGTTCTGACCATCGCGATTTTGCAGCGGCGCTGGCCGGGAGGACTTTGCGCGCGATTGCCGAGCTCAAGTCAACCTCGCCCTCGCGCGGCCTGCTGAGGGCCGACTATCGTCCCGCTGAAATCGCCAGCGGATATGAAACTGCGGGCGCCGCAGCGCTTTCGGTTTTGACCGAAGAGGATTTTTTCAAGGGTTCGCTCGAGCATCTGCGCGCCGCCCGCGCTGCCACCGCGCTTCCCGTGCTGCGCAAAGATTTCATCCTTGACGAATACCAGATTTTTGAGTCCGCGGCGGCGGGGGCGGATGCGATTCTGCTCATCGTTGCGGCGCTCGGCGACGCCGACCTCCGCAGACTGCTTGAACTGTCGAGGGCTCTGCGCCTGGCGGCGCTGGTGGAAATCCACTCGGAGGGGGAGCTCGACCGCGCGCTCGCGGCGGGCGCCCGGATTATCGGGATCAATAATCGCAACCTGAAATCACTGGAGGTGAATCTCGAAACCTCTTTGCGCTTGCGCCCCGGCATTCCCGTCGGTTGCGTGAGCGTGAGCGAAAGCGGCATCAAGACGGCGGAGGACTTGTGCCGGCTCGCCGAAGCCGGTTTCAACGCCGTTCTGATCGGTGAGCGACTGATGACGATGCCGGATCCGGGGGCCGAATTGGCGGCGCTCCTCGCCGGCGCCGCGGAGAAAGCCGCTCCGAGGGGGATTTGAGATGTCGAATTTGAAATTTCACATTCCCCCGGCTTCCGGAAACTGAAGTCTGAATTGCTGAATCGCGCTGATGGCGACGAGAATAAAAATCTGTGGTATCACGCGGCCGGAGGACGCTCAGTTCGCGATCGAGCTGGGCGCGGCGGCGCTGGGCTTCAATTTCTATCCTCCGTCGCCGCGTTTTATTGAGCCGCGGCGCGCCGCGGAGATCATCCGGCGGTTGCCGCCCCTCGTGACCAGCGTGGGTGTCTTCGCGGACGAGAATGACGACGGGCACGTCGCCGGGGTGGCGCGTGAGGCGGGGGTCAACGCAATTCAGCTTCACGGACCCAGGCTGCCGGCGAGAAACGGCGTGCTGGCGGCCTTCTCGCTGATTCTGGCCGTGGCGGTGGGAGAGAACTTCCAGGCCGCGGAGCTTGGCAGGATGAAGGCGAGCGCGTTTCTTCTCGACACCGTTGACAGGAACTTGCTGGGCGGGACCGGAAGGACTTTTGATTGGAGCCTGGCGCGCGCAGCCAGGAATTACGGCAACATAATCCTGGCGGGCGGGCTGACGCCGGAGAACGTTGAGAAGGCGATTCGCGAAGTCCGGCCGTTCGCGGTGGATGTTGCGAGCGGAGTCGAGTCCGCGCCCGGCATCAAAGACGCGACGAAGCTGCGGGCGTTTTTTGCGGCGGTCAGACAAACGGACTCATCGGACGATCTGGCGATTGGATGATCGAACCATCTGTACGTGCACCTGAGTTTTCCGATCAACCGGTCAACCGATTCTCCTCTTAACATGCACTACTGACATGATGGAAAGAAACATCGCCAGCACGGAGACTTGGCCTGACGCCCGGGGCCGCTTCGGGGAATTCGGCGGGCGGTTTGTGCCCGAGACCCTAATGCATGCCGTCGAGGAGCTGACGGCGGCATTTGAAGCGGCCCGGCAGGACGCGCAATTTCACGCGGAACTCGAGCGCCTCCTGCGGCATTTCGCCGGGCGGCCCACGCCGCTGTTCCACGCGCGCCGGCTGACGGAGCATTTGGGCGGAGCGCAGATTTATCTCAAGCGTGAAGACTTGCTGCATACCGGCGCGCACAAAATCAATAATTGTATTGGCCAGGGGTTGCTGGCGCAGCGCATGGGCAAGACACGCGTGATCGCGGAGACCGGCGCGGGGCAGCATGGCGTGGCGACGGCGACCGTGGCGGCGCTGTTGGGATTGCAGTGCATGGTCTACATGGGCGAGGAAGACATGGCGCGCCAAGCGCCCAACGTCTTCCGCATGAGGCTGCTGGGCGCCGAGGTCGCGCCCGTTTCGAGCGGCAGTAAGACCTTGAAGGATGCCATTAACGAAGGCATACGCGACTGGGTAACTAACGTCGAGCACACGCATTACCTGATGGGTTCGGTGCTGGGGCCGCACCCTTACCCGCTGATGGTGCGGGAGTTCCAGCGCGTCATCGGAAGGGAGGCGCGCGAGCAAATCCTGACAACAGTGCGGCGCCTGCCCGACCTGCTTGTGGCTTGTGTGGGCGGAGGCAGCAACTCGATCGGGTTGTTCTTCGATTTTCTTGGCGACCCTGAGGTCCGCATGGTGGGCGTTGAGGCCGGTGGGCGGTCGCTGACGCTCGGCGAGCACGCGGCGCGCTTCGCGGGGGGGAAGCCGGGCGTGCTGCACGGAACCTATACTTACGTGCTCCAGACTGACGACGGTCTGATTGCGACTACGCACTCGGTTTCGGCGGGCCTCGACTATCCCGCCGTCGGGCCGGAGCACGCCGCCCTCTATCGCCGGGGCCGGGTAAAGTACGCGCACGTGAGCGACGCCGAAGCGCTCGACGCCGCGCGCACGTTGTCCCGCACCGAGGGCATCATTCCCGCGCTCGAGCCCGCCCACGCCCTGGCGGAGGTTGTCAAGCGCGCGCCACACATGAAGCGCGAACAAATCATCCTCGTCAACCTTTCTGGACGCGGCGATAAGGACCTCGGGATTTTCCAAAGTGCAGGAATTCTCTAGTGGAGGATTTTGGATTTTAGATTTTGGATTTTAGATTGGCCACCCAACAACCTGCCGTTCACGGGCTGCTTTCTTAATCCCAAATCGCAAATCCAAAATCCACAATAATAAATGACGGCAACGGCACCATCTCGAATCGAGGCCCGCTTTCGCGAGCTGAGCGAACGGAACGCGAAGGGCCTTGTTGTGTACCTGACCGCGGGTGATCCGTCGCTCGAGGATACAGGGAGAATTCTCGAGGGCATCGAGCGCGGCGGCGCGGATATCATCGAACTGGGCGTGCCGTTCTCCGATCCGCTGGCCGACGGACCGGTGATCCAGCGCGCCTCGGAGCGCGCGCTCAAGTCTGGCACGACGCTGGGCAGGATCCTCGAATACCTGCCGCGCTGGCGCCAGACGGTGCGCGTGCCCGTTATTCTGTTCACATATTTCAACCCCGTGCTGCGTTACGGCCTGCAGCGGTTCGCCGTGGATTCGAGCCGCGCCGGAGCGGACGGCGCCCTGGTGGTGGATTTGACGCCGGAGGAAGCCGAAGCCTACGTCGGCGCAATGCGCGCGCGAAACCTCGACACAGTCTTTCTCGCCTCGCCCACTTCTCCCGACGAGCGCCTGAAGCTTGCGGCGCGACAATCGACGGGCTTCTTCTATCTGATTTCGCGCACGGGAACGACCGGCGAGCGCGCCGAGCTTCCCGCCAGCGTGGGGGCGCTCGTCGAGCGCGCGCGGCGCGTCACGTCGCTGCCGCTTGCCGTGGGTTTTGGCATTTCGCAGCCCGCGCAGGTGCGGCGGGTCCAGGACTTGGCCGAAGCCGCGGTAGTGGGCAGCGCCGTGGTGCATGCCATCGAAGAACGCTATCAATCCGGAGGAGCCGCCGCGATCGAGCAGTTCGTCCGCTGGCTCAAGGAAGGCGGTCAATGAACGATCTAGACGGATGGCGCAAGCGCATTGACGCGATTGACCAGGAACTCGTGAAGCTCCTGAACGAGCGCTCGCAATGCGCGGTGGAAATCGGCCACATCAAAAAGCAGTTGAACCTGCCAGCGTGGCAGCCTCAGCGCGAGGCGGAAATCCTGCGCAACGTGGTGAAGTCCAACCACGGCCCGCTCGACGACGCGGCCATGCGGCGGCTCTTCGAACGCATTATTGACGAAGCTCGCGCCCTGGAGCGCCATTCCATGGAAGGTGGAGCGGTCAAAGGGAAGGAGTAAGCCATTATGGTGGTTGTCATGCAAGAAGGCGCTACGGAAGATCAAATCCAGTATGTCATCAATAAGCTCATGGATATGGGGTTTGATATCCACCGTTCTACCGGGGCGCGGCAGACGGTGCTCGGAGCCGTGGGCGCGAAGGTGGAATTCGATACGCGCGATATCGAGTTGCTGGACGGCGTCGCCGAGGTGCTGCGCATTTCGGCTCCTTACAAGCTTGCCAGCCGGCATTTCCGGCCCGAAGGGTCCGTCGTCAAACTCGGCAAGGACGTCGCCGTGGGCGGCGCCCAGGTGGTGGTGATGGCCGGGCCGTGCAGCATCGAGACCGCCGAGCAGATCGATACCGTCGCCGCCCGCGTCTCGAGTCTGGGTGCGAAAGTGCTGCGCGGCGGCGCGTTCAAACCGCGGACTTCGCCGTACAGCTTTCAGGGCCTCGGCCAGAAGGGGCTCGAGATGATGCGCCGCGCCGCCGACAAGTACGGCCTGCTGGTTGTCTCTGAGG
Source organism: Terriglobia bacterium (assembly GCA_041946825.1). GTDB lineage: Bacteria > Acidobacteriota > Terriglobia > UBA7540 > UBA7540 > CAZTHM01. Next base: position 236,732 of record JBHGBD010000003.1, read on the forward strand.
TGATGGACCAGACGCAGATTTCCATGATGCTGGAGTATGTCGACGTGCTCCAGGTGGGCGCGCGAAACATGCAGAATTACTACCTGCTGAAGGAGCTCGGCAAAGTCGCCAAGCCGATTTTGCTCAAGCGCGGCATTTCCGCGACCATCGAGGAATTGTTGCTTTCGGCGGAATACATCATGTCAGGCGGGAACTACAACGTCATGCTTTGCGAGCGCGGCATTCGTACCTTCGAGAGTTATACCCGCAACACGCTCGATGTTTCGGCGATTCCGGTCATCAAAAAACTTTCGCACCTTCCGATTCTTGCCGACCCCTCCCACGGCACGGGCCGGCGCGACAAGGTGCCGCCTATGGCGCGCGCGGCGGTGGCGGCGGGCGCGGATGGATTGTTGATCGAAGTGCACCACGATCCCGAGAAAGCCCTGAGCGACGGCGCGCAGTCGCTCTATCCCGACCAATTCGAGCAGTTGATGAAGGAATTGCGAATGATCGCCCCAGCGGTGGGAAGGACAATTTAGGGGCCAGGTGTTAGGGGCTGGGGAATTGAGAATTGATGATTGAAGATTGCCGATTGAAAACAAGCCGCTTGGGATTACATCCAGAAAGTCTAGTTGTGTGGGTTTCGAATTTCGAGTTTCGAATTTCGGATTTCTATTCTGGCTTCTGAATTCTGGATTCTCTTCTCCATGGATACTCCTTTTCAGAATATCTCGATCTTCGGTCTCGGCCTGATGGGCGGGTCGTGGGGGCTGGCGCTGCGTGAGCGCGGAGTGAAAGCGCGCCGCGTGGGCTGCGACAAGCCCGAAATCCTCGACCGCGCGCTCGCTGCTGGTGTAATCGACGAGGGCGTTGCAGACCCCCTTGCCGCGACGCGCGACGCGGATTTGGTGATTCTCGCCACGCCGGTCGGCGCAATTCTCGATTTGATCCAGCAGCTCAAGGGTGCGGTCTCTCCGCACGCGCTCATCACCGATGTAGGGAGCACGAAGCGTCTGATCTGCCAGCGCGCACGCGAGCAGTTCGGCGAGGAACCGCTCTTCTTGGGCGGCCATCCGCTGGCCGGAAAGGAACGCTCGGGGCTCGAGAATGCTGACGCCAGGCTGCTCGACGGCGCGCGCTATGTGCTGACGCCGCTCCTGCCGAATCATCTCGACGATGCGCGTGTCAAAGCGTTCTCGGCGCTGCTCGAAGCGGTGGGGGCGCGGCCCTTTGTCACGGAGGCCTCCACGCACGACCGCGCCGTGGCCTTTCTCTCCCATCTTCCTCAGTTGGTTTCAACGGGCCTTTCCAGCATGATTGCCGAGCAGAGCGTGGAGGATTTTCTCCCCGTCGAACTCGCCGCCTCGGGCTTCCGAGACGTCACGCGCCTGGCCGAAAGTCCCTACAACGTCTGGCGTGACATCTGCCTCACCAACATCGAAAATATTCAGTCGGCGCTGGAATCGCTCATCGACAAGCTGGAAACGATGAGGCTGCACTTGAGTGATCGCGAACTGGAGCGCGATTTCAAGCAGGCGCTGAAACTGCGCGAGCGGTTGAAAGACGCGAAGTAACTCTGTCGGTACTCCCCTTGCGAATTTCTCGCGATGCGCTATTGTAGCCCCGGCCCCGCTCGAAGCGGGACGACGCTACGGAATGAAGTTCCTTCATCCTTGGGCCAAGTCGAAATGGGTTCAGGCCCTGGCGCTGGGCCTGGCGAGCGGACTGCTGGTTCTTGGCGCCGGCCGATTGGGCTGGCTGGAAACCATTGAACGCAAGTCGCTCGACTGGCGCGTTCGCGCGCTCACACCCCAAGGACTCGCCAGCCGCGATATTGTGATCGTCGCCCTCGACGATACGAGCTTCAGCTCCCAGGACATGATTGACAATTTCGGGCGCTGGCCCTGGCGGCGGAAGCTGTATGGCGGGCTCGTCCATTATCTGAACGAGTGGGGCGCGAAGGTCGTCGGGCTCGACCTGATTTTCCAGGGCGCCGACCCGCATGCAGGCGACGACGCGCTACTCGCCGCGGCGCTCGCCGAGCGTCCCAGCGCCGTGCTGGCGTTTGCGCTCAACATGAGCGCTTTTCGCGAGAAAAACGAGTCGGCCAGCATCAAGCTTCGCGAGCGGCTCGATCCCTTTGCACTCACGTTTGATTCGCCGGTTCCGCTGGCGTTGAAATCCTATTCCGGCGTCGACCTCTCGCAGGACGAATTTCTGAAGGCCGCGCCACGCGCCGGCTGTATCACCGTGCAAAGCGATCCGGACGGGCCGGTGCGGTCGGCAACACCCCTGTTTTTTTTCCGCAACCGATACTACCCGTCGTTTTCGCTGGCGGTCGCCGCCCGCGCGCGCGGTATGGACCCGGAAGTCAGCGTTGCGCCTCCGCGCCTGAAAATCGCGGGCCGCGAATTGCCGATCGACCGCCAAGGACGATTGCTCATCCGCTGGTACGGCCCGGCCTACAAAACTTATAGACACTACTCCGTCTGGCAGGTTTTCAACTCCGCCCTTGCGTACGAGAATGGCGAAAAACCCGAGATTCCGCCCGAGACCTTCAAAGACAAAATCGCCCTGATCGGAGCGACCGCGGCGAGCGCCTCCGACCTGCTTTCAAATCCCTATTCCGAAACCTATCCGGGCGTGGAAGTCCACGCCACGCTGATCGACAATCTGCTGCGCGGCGATTTCCTGCGCGCGGCCGGCGAGGGTTGGACGACAGCGGGCACGCTCGGCCTGGGGCTGGCGATGGCGGGCGTGGTTTACCTGGTGGGCTCGGCGCTGACCAGCACCATTCTCGCGATGTTGCTGGGCGGCGCCTATTTCGCTTCGGTCTGCGGCCTGTTCCGCTGGGAGAATCTCTGGGCGCCGATGGTTGCGCCGCTCGCCGCCGGAGTCATCTCGTTCACCGGCGCGACGCTCACGCGCTATGCCACCGAAGGCCGAGAGAAGCGCCGCTACCGACGCACCCTCACCAAATATCTCTCCCCGCAACTGGTTGAAACCATCATGCAGGATTTCAGTTGGGATAGCCTGCGCGCCGAGAAGCGCACGCTTACCGTGCTCTTCAGCGACATCCGAGGGTTCACGAGCATATCCGAAAAGCTCGCGCCGGAAGCCGTCGTCAAGACGCTTAACGAGCACCTGAATATGATGGTCTCGGTCATTTTCAAGCATCAGGGCACGCTCGACAAATTCGTGGGCGACTGCGTGATGGCCTTCTGGGGCGCGCCGCTCCCGCAGCCCAATCACGCCGAACTGGCGGCGCGCGCGGCGCTGGAGATGATCGCGGGGCTGGAAAAACTCAATCAAAAGTGGCAAAGTGAGGGCCGACCGCAACTCCAAATCGGAGTGGGTATCAACACAGGCGATATGCTCTTCGGCAACATCGGCTCCGAGCAGCGCATGGATTTCACCGTCATCGGGGACAGCGTCAACCTCGGCTCACGCCTGGAGAGCTCGACGAAGGAACTGCACGCCACCATTGTCATCAGCGACGCGACTTACCAGATGATCCGCGATCGGGCTGAAGTCCGGCCGCTGGGAGCGATATCGGTCAAGGGCAAGGAACACAAGATCGTCGTGTACGAATTGCTGGGAATGAAAGACTCCGCCGCGATGAGGGAGGCAGCGTCATGAGATTGGGTATGAGGGTTCTGATTTCCTGCATTCTGCTGGCGAGCATGGCCGCCGTGAGCGCCCGCGCGCAGGAGCCGTCCACGCAAGACCAGCCCGCGCCGGATCAATCGAAGACGGAGCAGAAGAAGGAAAAGAAGAAAGGCGGGGGATTCTTCGGCGGCTTGAAGGCCGTGGCCGGAACGGGTTCGGAGCAGCAGGAGGCCACGCGCACGGCGGGGAGCAAAACCGTTGGCGAGGGCGCACAGATCGGCGACGCTCAGCCCACTGCCGCCGACCGCCAGGCCGTCTCGGCGATGGAGTCCTATTCCGTGCCCGCTCCGGAAGTGAAGAAATTCCAAGACGACGGGAAGCTGAAGTCTAAGTAGCGGGGAGGAGACCATGAAGCGACGCATTCCATTTCGCGCAGGCCTCGTGGCCGCGATAATTCTCGCCGTCCTTGCGTTGACAGCGACCGCGCCTGATGCCAGCGGGCAGTTTGGTGACATCTTCAAGAAGGCCACGGAAAAAGCCGGGAAGGTGCAGAAGGCCATGGCGCCCATGACCGTCGAGGAAGAGCGCGCCGTGGGCCGGGAGGTCGCCGCCAAGGCGATCGCCTTTTTCCACCTCTACAAGGACGACGCGCTGACGCGGTATGTGAACCTGGTTGGCGCCACCGTCGCCGCGCAGTCCGAGCGGCAGGACATCATCTATCACTTCGCGGTGCTCGACTCGGACAACATCAATGCCTTCTCCGCGCCCGGCGGGTATATCTTCATCACGCGCGGCGCGCTGGCGATCTGCGAGGACGAGTCGGAACTGGCGGGCGTGCTTGCGCATGAGGTCGGCCACATCACCGGCAAACACGTCGTGAAGATCGTCGAGCGCGACAAGGCGTTGCGGGCCGGCATGGACGAAACGAAGGCTTACACTCCCGGCAGCGCCTATGTGCAAAAAATGTCCAAGGGCATCCTCGTCAAATTGATCGACCAGGGTTTGGCGCCCAACGACGAATTTGACGCCGACCAGCGCGGCATCAAGTACGCGCACGCCGCGGGATACCCGGCCGACGGCTTGCAGCGCTTCCTCACCAGGCTCGATCAGGCCACCGAGCAGGGCGGGCAATCCTTCTGGACTCGCACCCATCCCCCCGTTCCAGCCCGCAACGCGCGCATCGGGCAGACCATCAGCGCCCAGCATTGGGAGGATGTCGGCGCGCCCCGCCTTACCGACCGCTTCGCGGCGGAAACCAAGGCGCTGAAGCCGAAGGCGTAGTGGCGGCTGTTCATTCACCAAGCCAGCCGGCCTTGAGAGACGACATGACGACGCCAACGCTGAAAGACGCGTTTAAGATTCTCGATTCAACTCCGGACAAGGTCCGTCGCGAGGTCGCGGCGATGTCGCGGCGCGAGGTTCGGACGCGCCCGGCGCCGGACAAGTGGTCGGTGGTCGAGATCCTTGCCCACCTCGAAGATATCGAGGGGATTGGTTTTCGCGACCGCATCCGCGCCATCTTGGAGGAAGTTCGCCCCACACTTGCGGCCATCGATCAGGAAGGCCGCGCGCGTGCGCTCCGTTACGACCGCAAAAATCCGAAGAGCCTGCTTGATTCCTGGACCCGCCAGCGCCGCGCCAATTTGAGGTGGCTGAAAACGCTGCGACCGGCGCAGCTGAAACGCCGGGGCGTGCACGAGAAGGTGGGCAGAATCAGCGCCGAGGAATTTATCTATGAGTGGGCGTTCCACGACCTCGGCCACCTGAAGCAGATTCTGGAAGTGAAACGCTACGGGCTCTTCCCGCGTATGGGAAACATGCGGCAGTTCTACCGGCTGACTTGACGATCCGTCCCGGGGCGCCGCGCGCCACGATAAGGTTACAATCAATCCCTCAGGAATTCGCAGTGAACAAGGTCTATCCCAGCGCGGAAGCGGCGATCTTCGATTTCTTCGATGGCGCCACAGTTATGGTGGGCGGCTTCGGGCTGTGCGGCATTCCCGAAAACCTGATCGAGGCCGTGCGCGCCAGGGGCACGCGCCAGCTCACCGTGATCAGCAACAACGCCGGCGTCGAGGGCTTCGGCACCGGCCGCTGGCTCGAGAACCGGCAGATCAAGAAAATTATCGGCACCTACATCGGCGATAACAAGCTCTACGAAGAATTGGTGATGAAAGGCGAGCTCGAGGCGGACCTGATTCCGCAGGGAACTTTTTCCGAGCGCATGCGCGCCGGCGGCGCCGGGATCCCGGCCTTTTACACGCCGACCGGAGTGGGCACGGTCGTCGCGAAGGGAAAAGAAGTGCGTGAGTTCGACGGCCGACCATACTTGCTGGAGCACGCGTTGAAGGCCGATTTTGCGCTGGTCAAGGCCTGGAAAGGCGACCGCTGGGGGAATCTCATCTATCGTAAGACGGCGCGGAATTTCAATCCCATGATGGCCACGGCGGCAAACGTCACCATTGCCGAGGTCGAGGAGGTCGTCGAGCTGGGCGCGCTCGACCCGGAGGCCATCGTCACGCCCGGAATCTATGTGGACCGAATCATCCGGGGCGCGCATTTCGACAAGCGCATCGAGCGCCGGACCGTCAGGAAGCGAGCGTAATGGACAAGCGCGAACGCATCATTCGCCGCGTGGCACAGGAGCTGAAAGACGGCTTCTATGTCAACCTCGGCATCGGCATGCCGACGCTGGTGGCGAATTACATTCCCGCCGGCATGGAAGTTGTGCTGCAATCGGAGAACGGGATGCTGGGAGTGGGGCCGTATCCGTTCGAGGGCGAGGAGGATCCCGACCTTGTCAACGCCGGCAAGGAAACGATTTCGGAAATTCCCGGCTGCGCGTATTTCTCAAGCGCCGAGTCCTTCGCGATGATTCGCGGCGGGCACATCGACTTGACGGTGCTGGGCGCGATGGAAGTGGACGAGCAGGGCAACCTTGCCAACTGGATGATCCCGGGAAGAATGGTGAAGGGCATGGGCGGCGCGATGGACCTGGTGGCCGCGGCCAAGCGCGTTATCGTGGCGATGGAACACACGACGCGCGAGGGCCAGCCGAAAATCCTGAAGCACTGCACGCTGCCGCTGACCGGCGCCCGCGTTGTGCACACCATCATCACCGAACTCGCGGTCATCGACGTCACCGCCGAGGGACTGGCGCTGAAGGAAATCGCGCCGGATACGACCCTCGAGGCGGTTCAGCGGGCGACGGAGCCCGCGCTGCGCGTGAGTCCGGAGTTGAAAACCATTTCGATCTAGCCGTTGCCGCGTGGAGCGAATCTGAAAGATAATCATCTTCGTGTTCTCATCAAGCTTCCTTCTATCCCTTCTCTCAGTCTTGTTGCTGCAAGTCAGCACGCCATCGTACCAGGACGAGATCGAGCAGTGGCGGCGCGCCCGCGAGGCGCGGCTGAAGGCCGAGGACGGCTGGCTGAGCGTCGCGGGCTTGTACTGGCTGAAGGAAGGTGTGAACACGGTGGGAGCGGATGCGGATAACGCGTTCGTGTTGCCCAAGGATTCGGCGCCGGCGAAGGTCGGCGTGTTCGAGTTCGACAACGGCGTGACGACTTTCCGTCCGGCACTCGGCGTCCCGGCCACTGTTAACGGCCAACCCGTGACATCGGCCCGGTTGAGACCCGACATCGCGGGGGCGCCCGATATGCTTCGCATTCGCGACCTCACGATGTTCGTCATTCAACGCGGCAATCGCTTCGGTATTCGTCTCAAGGACAAGAACCGCGAGGCGCGAAAGAGTTTCCGGGGCCTCAAGTACTTCCCTGTGAACGACGAGTATCGCGTGCGTGGAAAGTACGTGCCGTATGACCCGCCGAGAAAAATCGCCATCCCCAATGTCCTTGGCGATGTCGAGGAAGAACTTTGTCCGGGCTATGTGGAATTCGCGCTGCGCGGCCGCCAGTATCGCCTGGAGCCGATCGAGGAAGGCGACTTGCTCTTTCTCATCTTCAAAGACTTGACAGCGGGAAAGGAAACGTATCCCGCCGGGCGGTTCCTGTATGCGAACTTGCCGAAGAACGGAGAAGTGATGCTGGACTTCAACAAGGCCGTCAATCCGCCCTGCGCCTTCACGCCCTATGCGACGTGTCCGCTCCCTCCCAAGCAGAATCAGCTTCCCGTCCGCATCGAGGCCGGCGAGATGCGCTACGGGCACTGAGGATTGAGATGCGCTTTGTGTCGTCACTCTGATCCCGCTGTGAGCGGGAGAAGGGCCCGCAGTTCTGACAAGATTGCAGACTCTTCGCCCGCCGCAGCGGGCTCAGAATGACATGGCCCGAGGGGACCCGGAATCATGGAAATCAACTCCATCGTGATCGTCAGCCTGGCGGCGCCCAAGGAAAAGATCTGGGGGCAGCTCCTGGCGCTGAGCGCTGCGGGAATCACAGTGCGCGGCATCCAGCTCGATTCCTTCGACGATTTCGTGCGCCAGGTTCTGGGGCATGAAGAAGCCACGGTGGGCCTGACGACCGCCTTCTTCCCGATGCACCGTGTCGAACGGGTCTCGCGGGACGAGCCGAGCGGCTCATTGCCCTCGCTCGCTGACCGGTTTCGCCAGTCGGTGGGAGTGACGATCCAGGAATATCTCGAGATTGAGCCATTGGGCCATTGAATCATCGAGCCATTGAAGCAACCACGGAACGAGTCCTTGAAGCGATCCCCCCGAGTGGCGAGGCGGTTTTGACAAATCGGTGACCGGCCGGTTATCGTCTTTCCGGATCTATGCCTTCGCGCATCCTCACTCCGGCCAACCAGATCACCATCTTGCGATTGGTATTCGTTCCCATCTTCGCCATCCTGGTGATTGAGCGCGACTACGGCTGGGCGCTCGCGGTGCTCGCGGGCGCGGCGATCTCCGACGTCGTGGACGGTACGGTGGCGCGTATCTTTCATCAGGAATCGCCGCTGGGTGTGGCCCTCGATCCGATCACGGACAAAATCCTGATGACCACGGCGTATCTGATCCTTTCCTTTCGCGAGGCTCTGCCCTGGTGGCTCACCATCCTCGTCCTGAGCCGCGACGTGGCGATTGTCATGACCGCAGTGCTCATCATTTTGGTGGCGGGTTATCGACCCTTCCGCCCCACGATTCTGGGCAAAATCTCCACGACCATCCAGGTGGCGACGATTTTCGTCGCGGTGGGATTTCAGGCGCATGTTCCGCTCGCCAGCGCCTTGCTGTTACGGATCTGCACCTATCTGGCGGGGGCGATCACTGTGGCCTCGGGAGTCCACTACCTGCTGGTTGTTCAGCACCGCTACGCGCAGCATGAGGGCGGGGGGAGGGCCGCGACGGCTCCGAAAGATCCGGGATCGTAGCCTGCTCGACGAGTCGCGTCAACCGTGAGTGGGGAAGTCTTGCCGAGACCGCGAAAGCGGGTTAAGATAAAATTCTACCTGGGTCCCCTCGCCAAGCTTGATTCGGGTTGCGCGAACTACTTTCAGCAAGACCAAGATTCAGAATGATGACCGGCGCTTCCAAAGCGCGACGCAGACGTGTCGCAAGTCGCCTGCTCGCGGCAGCGGCCCTGTGCGTGTTGTTCCAGCCGCCGGCCCGGGCCGCCGATGACGCGCCCCCTCCCCCTTTCGCGTCGCTGCCCCAGATTGAACGTCCCCTGACGATGGAGGAGATGGTGAGCGGCACGGCCGGCGAGCGGGCGGCGGTGGTGAAGGATTTCATCCAGCGCGATCCGCGCGAGGGCGAACCCGCCACCCAGGCGACGACAGCTTTTCTCGCTTACGACCGGAAGAATCTTTACGTGGGATTCCTCTGCCGGGACAGCGAGCCCGTCAAGATCCGCGCCAACGTCACGCGCCGTGACGCCATTGGCGGAGACGACCGGGTCGGCGTCGTGATCGACACCTATTACGACCATCGGCGCGGCTACGCTTTTGGCGTCAACGCGCTGGGCATTCAGGAAGACTCCCTGGTGGACGAGTTGCGCGGCGACGACCGTAGTTTTGACATGGTCTGGCATTCGGAAGGCCGGCTTACCTCCGAGGGTTACGCCGCGCTGATGGTGATTCCATTCCGAACCCTGCGCTTCGCGCCGGGAAAGCAGCAGACGTGGGGGATCCTGCTCACGCGGTCCGTCCCGCACCTGAGCGAGTTCAGCACCTGGCCGGCGGTTTCGCGTAACATCAGCGGCTGGCTGATTCAGGAGGCGGAAGCCCGCGGCTTGGAGAACATTTCCGCCGGCAAGAACCTCCAGATCAATCCTTACGGATATTTTTCCTCACGCCGTTACCTTGACACCGAGACGGCGCAGTTCCAGCGCGACCAACTGGACCAACGGCTGGGGCTCGACGCCAAGTGGGTTCTGGCCCCGAACCTGACCCTCGACGCCACGGTCAACCCTGACTTCAGCCAGATCGAGTCCGACCAGCCGCAGCTCACCGTGAACCGCCGCTTCGAGGTTTTCTTCCCGGAGAAGCGCCCCTTCTTCATGGAGAACAGCAATTACTTCGAGACGCCCATCCAGGCGGTCTTCACCCGCCGCGTTGTCGATCCGCAATTCGGCATGAAGCTGACGGGAAAATCGGGGCCTTACACGATCGCCGCTTTGGCGGCCGACGACCGCAGCCCGGGGGAGATCGTCGGACCGGATGATCCCTCCTTCGGGCAACGCAGTTTCTTCAACGTTCTGCGTTTCAGCCGCGACATCCATCGCCAATCGGCGCTCGGCATGGTCTGGAGTGACTGGGAATTCCGGCAGGCTTACAACCGCGTGATCGGCGCCGACGGGCGCTGGAAGTTTGCGAGGAATTCGGGATTGGGCTTTCAGGCGATCAAGACTTTCAGCCGCGATCTGGCGGGAACCACAAAACAGGGGCGGGCGTTTCATCTCAGCTTGGACCGTCACGACCGCCGCTGGAATTCCTTCCTCGGCTACAACGAGCGCTCGCCGGACTTCGAGATCGCGTCCGGGTTCATTCCGCGCATCGATTACCGCTCTCTGGGCGGCTTCCTGGGACACTCGTTTCGCCCCGAGAGCCGCTGGGTGACGGCGTGGCAGCCTTACTTCAGCGGCAGCGTTCTGCTCGATCACCGCAATACGCGCCAGGATTATTCCGCCTACCCGGGCTTCTGGGTTGAATTCGCCCAGGGGTCGTACGCCTCCGGCAACTATCGCTACAAGCGCGAGCGCTACGAGGGCACGGACTACCTGGAGCGCAGTTACGAATTCGAATTTTTCACCCGCCGCAGCCGGTGGTTCAGCGCGGGGATGAATTACGGTTGGGGCCAGCAGATCAACTTCTCGCCTCCCGACGGTTCCGGCGCTTTTCTGGGTCAGGGCAACGAGGTCGAATTCCGCATGACCATCCGGCCCACGACGCGCCTGGCGGTTGAGAGCCTGGTACTGGGAAACCGGTTCCTGACGCCCAGCAGCTCCAAGAACATCTTCAACAACAATATTTTCCGCTCCAAATGGAATTACCAGTTCTCGCCGCGGCTTTCATTGCGCGTTATCGGACAGTATTCGAACGTCCTGCCCTCCGAGCAATACACCTCGCTCGAATACTCCAAGAGCCTGATCGGCGACGTCCTGCTCACTTACCTTCTCCATCCCGGAACCGCGCTTTATGTCGGTTACAGCAACACCCTGGAGAACTACGACCGCGACGCGCTGGCCCAGACTCTGCTGGCCAGGGCGCGCTCCGAGCTGATCTCTTCGGCGGCGGGATTGTTCGTGAAGTTTTCCTATCTTTACCACTTCTGACCGCGATCCCTGCGATCGCCCGTCTGAAAGCGAGGTCAACCTCAATGCCCAATCCGGCGCATGTCCATTTGATTTTGAACCACGTTCCGGTAATCGGCGTGGCTTTGGGAATTCTCCTGCTCGTGCTGGCTCTATTCAGGAAGAGCCAGGAGCTGAAAAAAATCAGCCTCGGCTTCTTCGTGCTGATGGGAGCCGCAGCCGTCCCGGCCTTTCTCACCGGCGAGCCCGCCGAGGGAATCGTGAAGGACCTTCCCGGAGTCTCGCGGGATATGATCGAGCGCCACGAAGAAGCGGCGCTGGCGGCGCTCATCGTCCTTATTGTGCTGGGGGTATGCTGTCTGGCGGCGTTGTATGTGTTCCGGCGCGCCCCCGCGATGCCCGTCTGGGTGATGGGCGTCGTCCTCGTTCTCTCCATCGTATCGGGGGGCCTGATGGCTTACACCGCGAACTTGGGCGGCCAGGTTCACCATCAGGAACTTCGCGCCCCCTGAGGCCGCTCCGCGGGCCCGGGTTTTGCCACGCGCGGGAATCGGTGAAATTGACGCTCTGACGGGGGCGGTGTAGACTGCCATACTTTGTGTTTTGCGCCGGCGCGATCAAAGCTTGAGGCTAGGGCGGTGCAGGATCAGCTGAATCCATCCGTAGGAGACGACCGTGGGAACTGCCACTCATGAATACTACCAACAGAACCGCGACAAGTTTCTCGAGGGCTTGAAGAACCTGCTGAGGATTCCGAGCATCTCGACCCTGCCCGAGCACAAGCCGGATATCAAGCGCGCGGTGGATTTCCTGGCCGGCGAGCTTCGCTCAATGGGCATGAAGAACGTCGAGATTATTCCCGGCAAAGGTCCGCTGCACCCGCTGCTCTATGCCGAATGGCTGGAGGCGCCCGGGAAGCCGACCCTGCTTCTTTACGGACACTACGACGTGCAGCCTCCCGACCCGCTCGAGGAGTGGATCAGTCCGCCTTTTGAGCCCGCCATCCGCAACGACAATATCTACGCTCGGGGCGCCGTGGATGACAAGGGCCAGCTTTATCTGCTCGTCAAGACTGTGGAGGGATTTCTCAAATCGGAAGGGAAGCTGCCCATCAACATCAAGTTCCTGATCGAAGGCGAAGAGGAGATGGGCGGTGAGCACATCGCCGCTTACACCGCGGCGAACCCGCAGCGTTTGAAGGCCGACGCCGCGCTGGTCTGCGATACCGAAATGTTCGCGCCGGAATTACCCACCATCACCACCGGCCTCCGTGGGCTGGTTTACACCGAACTCGAAGCCCGCGCCGCCGCGCACGATCTCCATTCCGGCATGTACGGCGGGGCGGCGCCCAACCCCATTCAGGGGCTGGCGGAAATTATCGCCGGCTTGAAGGGAAAGGACGGCAAGATCCGCATTCCCGGCTTCTATCGGCGCGTCAAGAAGCCCGCCCGCAAGGAACTTGACGCGTGGAAGCGGCTGCCGTTTAACGAAAAGGAATTCATGAAGAAGGAGATCGGGGCCACGGCCCTGGTTGGCGAACGGGGCATCCCCGTGCTCGAGCGGCTGTGGGCGCGCCCCACCCTCGAGGTCCACGGCATCCGCGGCGGGTTCAGCTCCGAGGGCGCCAAAACCGTCATTCCCGCCGTGGCGGCGGCCAAGGTGAGCATGCGCCTGGTCCCGGAGATGGAGCCTAAGGAAGTCATCCGCCAGTACACCGCCTTCGTCAAGAAGCTGACGCCCAAAGGAATCCAGACCACGGTGCGCGTGCTGAGTTCGGCGCCGGCTTCCGTCGTTCCCACCGACAGCCGCTGGATCGCCGCCGCGGCCGAGGCCATGGAACAAGTCTTCCGCAAGAAGACCGTCTATATGCGCTCCGGAGGCTCGATTCCCATCGTCGGCGAATTCCAGGACCACCTCGGAATCCCCAGCGTCATGATGGGATTCGGCCTGCCCGACGACCACCTCCACGCGCCCAACGAGAAATTCCACCTCCCGAATTTCTACCGCGGCATCGACGCGGTGGCACGGTACTTTGAGTTGCTCGGACAGTAGGAAGTCGAAGAGTTGAAAAGTTGAAGAGTCGAAGAGTCGAAGAGGCGGGACTCGACAGGTTGGTGACAGCATGGGAGGCGCCCAATGCAGCGATTCACTGAGCTGAGAGTGTGGCAACGCAGCCACGCGTTGGTGCTTCAAGTGTACCGCGTGACGGCGACCTTTCCGGCCGATGAGAAATATGGGCTTGTCTCGCAAATGCGTCGTGCAGCTGTGTCAGTCCCAACGAACATCGCGGAAGGATCAAAGCGGGAGGGGAGCCAGGACTACGCACGCTTCTTGAACATTGCCGAGGGTTCCCTGGTCGAGATTGAGTACCTCATCATGCTGGCACGCGACCTCGCATATTTGGCGCCAGCAGCGGCAGCACCGGTACTCGGCGAAATCAAGGAAGTAGCTCGCATGCTGCACTATTTGCGCGTCAAGGTTGACCGGGGACACTCCGCGCCTTTGAGGAAGGCAGCCTAGGCCGAGGCTCAGGAGCCCGGGCGAACTTGCCACATGGGTTTGGTTCTGGTTTCGACTTTTTCAACTTTTTTGACTCCTTGAACGCTGCGCCCTTGACCTCCGCCTATGCCCGAATTCAAACCCTTCGTCCCCCCCGACTCCAACGAACCCGAATTCACCCTCAAGGCTGTGCTGGCGGGCCTGGCGATGGCAGCGGTATTTGGCGCCGCCAACGCCTACCTGGGCATGAAGGCGGGGCAGACCGTGGCGGCAACGATTCCCGCGGCGGTCATCGCCATTGCGCTATTCCGCCTGCCGTTCTTTCGCGGCGGTGTGCTGGAACAGAACATCACGCGCACTGCCGCCTCGGTAGGCGAGGCGCTGGTGGCGGGCGCGGTCTTCACCATTCCCGCTTTTATGATGGTGAATGTGGCGGGCGAGCGGCTGTGGACGGGGCTGCGCGGTCACTACTGGGAAGCCACGGTCATTCTTCTGGCCGGCGGGCTGCTGGGCATCTTCTTCATCATCATCTTGCGCCGGCCGCTTTGCGTTGAATCCGACTTGCCGTTTCCCGAAAGCACCGCCAGCGCGGAAGTGGTGAAAGCGGGGCAGGCGGGCTCGACCGACGCCCCCAAATATGTCTTCGGCGCGCTGGGCCTGGGCGCGCTCCTGCAGATTCTCAAGGACGCCAAAGGCTTCCAGGTTTTTCAGGATACGGTCACGGGATTCGTCCAATTCCCCAAGTCGGTGATTGGCTACTTTGGATACCAGAAGGAGCCCATCGGCAACGTGGCCTATACCGGCGGGGTGGCGTACTCGACTCCCTCCGCCTCTCCGGCCCTGATCGGCATCGGGTACATCATCGGGCCGGCACTGGCTTCAATCAACTTCGCCGGGGGCGTACTGGCCTGGCTGATCCTGATTCCTCTCATCCTCTTCATCGACCCTGACCTGCCGCACCGCCTGGGCGCGACGACGGGCGGCACGGCGCCGTGGGATCTGCTCAGCTACACGGTCTGGTACAACGTCGTACGGCCGATTGCCGTCGGCGCGATGCTCGTTTCCGCCGTGCACACGCTCTACGGTATGCGCGGCCCGATTCTACGTTCGCTCAAAGGGGCGTTCGAATCGACCGCCGCGGCGGCGCACGGTGGCGCTACGCGCACCCGCCTCGATATCGATATCCCGATGAAGTGGGTCATCTTTTCGATCGCCGGGCTGTTTGTGCCCATTACGCTCATCTATTACCACTTTGCTCAAAGCTGGACGGCGGCGATTCTGGCCGCGGTGGTGATGGCCTTGAGCGGGTTCTTGCTCGGAGCCGTCGGCGGGTACCTGGTGGGTCTGATGGGAACTTCCAATCAACCCATCTCCGGCTTGATTCTCTCGGCACTGGTCTTGTCGGCGCTGGTCATGGTCGGGATCGGCGTGAGAGGCCTGGGCGGCGTGGCGGCGGTGCTCGGTGTGGCCTCGATTGTAGGCATGGCTTGCAGCGTTTCGGGCAGCTTGATTCAGGACCTGAAAGCCGGCCACCTGCTCGGCGGTACGCCGTGGAAGATGGAAGTCGTGGAAATCATCAGCGTCATCGTGCTCTCGTTCTTTCTTTTCTTCCCGATCATCGCGCTGCATGAAGCGAACCTGGCTACCGGCGGAATCGGCGGGCGCCTGCTGCCCGCGCCACAGGCCGGCCTCATGGCCACGCTCTCGCAAGGCATCGTAGGCGGTCAGATGCCGTGGGGGCTGGTGATGATGGGCGCGGTGCTCGGCATCATCCTCGTCATGATTCAGGCCCCCGCGCCCATGCTCATTGCCGTCGGGATGTATCTTCCGCTCGAAACCACCGGCGCGATCTTTGTCGGCGGGATGATCAAGTGGGCGGCGGATCAGTGGGCCGCGCGCCAGACCCTCTCGCCCGAGGAAAAAGTCAAAGCCGACGAGCGCGGAACGCTCATTGCCTCCGGCTTTATCGCCGGCGAAGCGATTACCGGAATTCTGCTCGCCGCGATTTTCCTGGCCGGAATTCCGTCCCTCACCAAAGTCTTCACCGGACTCGACGAGTTGCCATTCCTTGCCAACTGGGGCGGATGGATTTCCCTCGCCGCCTTCGCCCTTATCGCCTTTTGCCTGATTCAGTTGCCGCTCAAGAAGAAGGTGAGCTGATACTGACTGCTTTTGCCCGTCCTCGGTTCGCGAGCCCACGTTCCGATTGCATGGGTTGCTAGGCTCAAGGGAGGACCCGAGAGGGAAGCGGGGACCTTCGTGGATAAAGCGGACAAAAAGCCCGAACAGATCAGCGACGCGTGCCCTGGGCAATATAGTGTATTTTTTTCATAGTTCGGTGGCCTATCCTGTTGAAAACAAAGTAAAATCCAAAAAAGGAAGTGCCAAAACAAAGCTAGATTTCATGCTCCGCAAACGCTGTTCTCGAGGGACCTGAGCCGTCTCGCCGAGGGTGACAGGAAGTCCGGATCTGCGGTCGGAGCCCCGTCGGGGAGAGAGTACCCCGGCAGGAACTCACTGGTTCCTGTGTTTGCGGCTTCAGGAATACTGGCCGGCATCCTCTCTCCTCCACTGCGATGACGGATTGGCGCTCTTAGCCTGCCGGCGGCGGAAATGATTGACTGCACGGGACCTTTCGATTATTCTCTGCCGCGCTTTTTCGGGATTCGTGACTCGGGGTTTGGGACTTGCAGGGCCCGTCGGGCATCAGGGCTTTCGCTCATCTTGCCGGGTAATGAGGATGCAAAAGACGATGCACCAGCGACGCCAATTCCTGAGGAGCCTGGGCGGAGCGGCGGCGGTCACGCTGGCGTCGTCGGCGGGCACGTTCGCGCGGGGGCCGGCGCTGACCGTTCAAGGGGCGGTGCTCGGGCCGGGCGGGCGAGATCGCTTGCAGCCCGAATGGTACAGGAAAAAGATCGGCCAAGTCCAAGCTGAGCTCGAAAAGCGCAAGCTCGACGGCCTGCTGCTCTTCAACGCCACGAACATCATCTACACCACCGGCTATTTCCACATCTCGACGGAGCGGCCGCTCGCGGCGCTGATTCCCAGATCGGGCGACCCGTCGCTCTTCATCCCCGAGCTCGAAGCGGATCAAGTCAAGCTCTGGTGGGTGAAGGACTACGAATCGTATTTCGACTTTCCCGGCCCGGTGAACCGGGTTCGGTGGATTTGCGAGCGCGCTTCGCGGCGGCTGCCCAGGCGAGCGCGCCTGGGCATCGAGGAGCCGACGCCGAGCCGGCTGAGGCAGATGAAGCTGGGCGCGCCAAGAGTGCGCTTCGTGGTCGCCGACGACCTTGTCGAGCACCTGCGCTGGATCAAAGACGCGGACGAAATCGCCATGATGCGCCGGGCGATGTACTTCGCGGAGTTTGGAGTGCAGGCGGGACGCGAATTCGTGGCCCGCCACGGGCGGGTGACCGAAGACCAGATTCTGAAAGCCACGGCGGACGCCCTTGCGGACAAGATGTCGAAAGAGCTTCAGGACGTTGTCGGCATTTCGATCGACAGCCCGTTCGGAGGGCTGGTGCCTTTTGGCAAGCGCTCCGCTTTCCCGCACGCGGTACCGAGCAAAGACCGGCTGAGCCGGGGCGACGCGCTCATCCTGAGTTTCGGCGCGCAAGTGGGCGGCTACGTCGTCGAGTGCGAGCGCTCCTTTTCCGTCGGCGTGCCGAGCGACCGCGCGCGCGACCTTTACCAGGCCATGCTCGCGGCATTTGACGAGGGCACGCGCGGCATGAAAGATGGGGCGATTGCCGAAGATGTGGACCGGCAGGCGCTCGAACAGGTACGCAAGGCGGGGTTTGAGAAGTTCCTCCGCCATCGCACGGGGCATGGTATTGGGCTTGAGGGGCACGAGTCTCCCTGGATCGCCGAGGGCGACAAGACCGTACTGCGCGAGGGCATGACGTTCAGTTGCGAGCCGGGGTTGTACGATCCCGACTTTGGCGGTTTCCGGCATTCCGACACGGTGGTGGTGAGGAAAGACCGGGGCGAAAGTCTGAATGGTTATCCGACACGGCTCGAGGAGATGATTATCGAGATTTGAGAAGACGGGCGCGCGCACGGAATCAGCGGCTGGATTGACAATCCTGCGCCCCTATTGTAACTTCAAATCGGGAGTTTCATTCCCCCCATAAGATGACAGCCGAAGGCAGCGTCGTGGAAGTGGTTTTTGAGAGCGATCTCAAGAATGTTGAGATGGCCGAGGAAGTCACCCGTCGCGTGTCTTCGACGGCGGGATTTGACGAAGACGCCCAGCACCGCATCGACATGGCGGTCCACGAGTCGGTGATCAACGCCATCTGGCACGGGAACAAGAACGACCCGTCGAAGCAGGTGCGTGTGCGTTTCCAGATCTTCGACGACCGCCTGGAAATCCGCGTGCGCGACCAGGGCAACGGCTACGACCCGAACGCCATTCCGGACCCGCTTTCGCAGGAGAACCTGCTGAGCGTTTCCGGCCGCGGCATTTTCCTGATCCGGACCTTCATGGATGAGTACCGCGTGGAGAAACCTCCGGAAGGGGGAACCGAAGTGGTTCTGGTGAAGCGGATGAACTCCAACAATTCAGACCAGTCAAGGAGGGAAGCACCGTGAGCATGAAATCCACGTTACGCCAGGTTGACTCCGTCACGGTTGTGGATATGAGCGGGAGGATTACCCTGGGCGAGGGATGCACGCAGTTGCGCGAGTTGATTCGTGAGCAGCTTGGCAAGGGCAACAAAAACCTGTTGCTCAACCTCGCGGACGTCACCTACATCGACAGTTCCGGGATCGGCGAACTGGTGAGCGGTTTCACCCGGGTCTCGAACGAGGGGGGCCAACTGAAGCTGCTGAATCTCACCAAGAAGGTCCACGACCTTTTGCAGATAACCAAGCTTTACACCGTCTTCGATGTCCACGACAACGAGGCGAAGGCGATCTCGAGCTTTGAGAAGGCGGCCGGAGCTTAGCCGGCCGCGGGCCCATGGCGTTACGGTTCCCCGCAATCAGGGTGCTGCTCCCGCGGTACTGTGCGGTGGTCCAACGACCTCATCCTCCGCTCTCCGGGCGTTACGGCGCGACGCGCCGGGGCGCCGGGGGCGGGCGGTTCTCCTCAATCCAAGAACCGATTGGCGCATTCGGGAAAAAAGGTATAATGAGCCCGCTGGTTCCATACTGGCGCTCGTCCTTGAGTGTGTAATCTCATGGCGAAGAACCTTTACTACTTTCGGTCGGCCGCGCTCAATAAAATCGTACGCGGGCTGGGCGGGTCGTATCGCGCGATTCCTCTCGACCGGCACCCTTCCGAGGAACCGACCTGGGACCTGCCGGCCGTTCTCCTCGCCGACGAAAAGGAAGATGATCTCCGGAGCGTTACGAAGCTCGCGCCCAAAGATGACACGTGGCGCGTGATCTACCTTCTCAAGGGTGAGAAGCCGCCCCGCGCGAAAGTTGACGGACGCTTGTTCGCCTTTCTGCCCCATCAGACTCCCCCGGCGGTTTTGGCCAAAACCGTCGAAAGCGCTTTCGAGAACCTGCGCCTGGAAGAAGAACGGCACAAGACCCGGCAGGAGCTGCACGAGGTTGCGACGGAGCTCGAAACCCTGAACAAAATCGGCGTCGCGCTTTCAACCGAGCGCAACACCGATTCCCTCCTGGAGCTGATCCTGACCAAAAGCCGCGAAGTCACGTCGTGTGACGCGGGCTCTCTCTATCTGACCGAGGAGCGGCCCAACGGCGACCGCCATCTCGTCTTCAAGCTCACCCAGAGCGACAGCCACTCCGTCCCCTTCCGCCAGTTCACGCTGCCCATTGATACCAAGAGTGTCGCCGGGTACGCCGCGGCCACAGGCAAGATCCTGAACATCAAGGACGCGTACCGGATTCGCAATCTCCCCTTCCGGTTGAATCGCGACTTCGACCAGAAGTTCGGATATCGGACGAAGTCCATGCTGGTCGTTCCGATGAAGAACCAGAAGGACGAGGTGATTGGCGTCCTGCAGCTCATCAACGCCAAGCGCGACAAAGCGGCCAAGCTGACTTCCGCCAAGATCGTTCACCGCGAGGTGATTCCGTTTTCCGAACGCAGCCAGGAGCTGGCGGCGTCGCTGGCGGGCCAGGCGGGTGTGGCGCTCGAAAACAACCTGCTCTATCGCGACATCCAGAACCTGTTCGAAGGATTTGTGAAAGCGTCGGTGACGGCCATTGAATCGCGCGACCCCACCACCTTCGGCCACTCGGAGCGCGTGGCGAAATTGACCGTCGGGCTGGCGGAGGCGGTGGATCGGAGCGACGCCGGACCCTACCGCGACATCCATTTCACCCGCGAGGATATTCGGGAGATCCGTTACGCCTCGATCCTGCACGACTTCGGAAAAGTAGGCGTGCGGGAAGAGGTCCTGGTCAAGGCCAAGAAGCTCTACCCTTCCCAGATGGACTTGATCAAGAAGCGCTTCCAGTACATAAGGAAGGTCATCGAACTCGACGCGGTCCGCAGGAAGTTGAATCACGTCCTTACCAACGGTAATCAGAACTACGAAGGGACGTTTGCGGAGATCGATGGGCTGCAAGCGAATGAGCTCCAGCAGATGGACGAGTTCTTCGCTCACATCATGCAGGCCAACGAACCCACGGTGCTTCCGGAGAAGACGTCGGAGAAGCTCGCGGAAATCGCGGGCTGGACTTTCCAGGACCCTTCAGGGCCGACGGAGCCTTTGGTATCTGCCGAGGAACTGCGATTCCTGACCATTCCCAAAGGCAGCCTGGATCCCGAAGAGCGCGTGCAGATCGAATCGCACGTCATCCACAGCTTCCGCTTCCTCAGCCAGATCCCGTGGACCAAGGAATTGAAGAACATTCCCCTCATCGCCAAGGCCCACCACGAGAAACTCGATGGCAGCGGCTACCCCTATAAGATGAAGGCAGACGAAATTCCCTTCCAGTCAAAGATGATGACCATCTCCGATATCTTTGACGCGCTGACGGCGCGCGACCGGCCTTACAAGCGAGCCGTCCCGGTTGATCGGGCGCTCGACATCATCGGCCAGGAAGTCAAGTCACAGCTTTTGGACCCGGTGCTCTTCCAACTTTTCCTGGACGCCAAGATTTTCCAAATTACCGCCAAGGACTGAGCTTCCTGTTTCAGCGGTCCAGCTATTCAATCTCAAGTGCCATACACCAATTCGTGCGGCCACTACACGAGATCGTGTAGCGCCAACCGCACCGGGCGCCGGCACGGGGAGTGCCGGCGCCCGACCGACCTCTATCTCTCTAAGTTGCAACGACTTGCGCCGGTTTCACTCTTCGGCGGCTTTGGCCCTCGGCATGCTTGAAGACCCGTGCATGTCAATTCACAAGGAGGAACGTCCTGCAATGAAGAAGCTTGTCACTCTGCTGTTCACCGCCGTATTGGCCTTCACGCTTGCCGTACCGGTTTTCGCTCAGGAGACCACCGGCAAGGAGGCCCCGACTGCGGCCGAGAAGAAGGCTGAGAAGAAGGCGAAGAAGGCTGCGAAGAAGTCGAAGAAAGAAGCCAAGAAGGAAATGAAGGAAGGAACGAAGTAAGGACCCTCGCCCGAGTTACGCTGGCCGGGGAGTATCCCTTTCCGGCCAAAGCTTTACCCATGAAAACCCCCGGTGGTGGGCCGGGGGTTTTTCTTTTTCGCGGTTGAGTTGCCGGTTCGTTGACCGCGCTCAACCCTTCCGATAGAATCGTAGCAATGACCACAGAGGTTTTCGCGATTTACTGAAGGGCCGGCATTGAAACGCTTCTTGCTGAATCTCCGCCTCCGCACCCGCCTCGCCTTAATCATGTTCCTGACCATGGCGCTCACCAGCGCCATGCTGACCTGGACGCACTTTCAGCACCGGGAGCAGATCATGGCTTACGTTGCGGCCGAGACGTCCTACCTGCTCTCCATCAGCCAGCTCACGCAGGCCCAGATCCCGGGCAAGGCGGACCGCGACCAGGCTCTCCATGCTTACATGAAGGCGATGAATGACGCGGGATTCTCCTCCATTGCCGTGGCCACCCCGACCGGCGAAGTCATCGCCAGCACGAATCCCAGCCAGGTGGGGAAAAAGATCAGCATTCGCAAGCGGAAGCTGGCGCCCCAGGAGAAACCGATCCGCATTTCCGCGGAGTTGAGGGACCTCGATCCCGAATCGGGGATCGAACAAAAACCCTTCCTCATCCAGTTTCCGATTGTTCAAGGCGAGCATGTCATCGGTTACGCCCAAGTGCGCGGCGAGGCGGATGAAGTCGAAGAGCTCCTGCGCCGCTACTACACCGAGCGGCTCTACTGGATTCTGGTCACCATGTCGGCAGCCCTCGTCGCTGTCGTTTACCTGGCCTTTCGATTCACCAAGCCCATTGAGAAACTCGCCGCGGGGGCCGAGCAGGTGGCGCAAGGAAATCTCGCTATTTCGCTTCCGGTGAAGGGGTCCGATGAAATGGCGCGCCTGGCGGAAACCTTCAATCGCATGGTCGAACGGCTGCGAGAAAACCGGCAGCTTCAGGAGCGGTTGAACGAAGCGGAGAAGCTCTCGCTGCTGGGTCGCTTTGCCGCGACGATCGCCCACGAAGTCCGCAACTCTTTGAACTTCATCAACCTCAGCATCGATCAAATTCGCGCCAAGCATGCGGGGGGCGAGGAGCGAGCGGCGCGGGAGTTGCAGCGCAACCTGCGGAACATCAAGGACGAGATCAGCCGCCTGAACCGGCTGGTCAACGACTTCCTCGCCGCCGGCCGTCAGGCTCCTCCTGAGCTGGCGCCGTTCGACCTGCGCGCGACGCTGGAGGAGGCTGTCGCGTTGGTGGATAAGCAGGCGTCGCGGCAGGGAATCGATATAACCCTGGAACTTGCCCGGGATTTGCCCGAGCTCCGTGCCGACAGCAGCAAGATGAAAACCTGCTTCCTCAATATCCTCACCAACGCTGTGCAAGCCATGCCGCGAGGCGGCAGGATCACGGTTTCGGTTCAGCGTCATCACGCAGCCCATGGCGACTCTGAGCTGCTGCAAATTCGTTTTGCCGACACGGGCCCCGGCATACCGGCCGAAGATCGCGAAAGGGTGTTCGCTCCCTACTATTCCACGAAAACCACCGGCTTCGGCCTGGGTCTGGCGATTACGCGTAAGATCGTCGACGACCACGGAGGCCGGATTTTCGTTGCCGAGGGCGAAGAGCTTGGCACCCGAATCGTTATCGAACTTCCAATCCCTGCGGCGCCTCTCGCACCGTCCGTGGTCGCCGCCAAGGCGCCCGCCGTCTAAGGACTCCCAGTCATGCCCGGTGGCTCCATCCTGGTGGTAGATGACGAAGAGCGGCAGCGCGAAATCTACAGTGAGATTCTGCAGGATGAAGGCTACCTCACCGAAACCGCGCCCAGCGGGGAAGCGGCCCTTCGCCTGCTTGCTCAGAAACGCTTCGACCTTGTCCTGACTGACCTGAACCTCACCGGCATGACGGGCGTCCAGTTGTTAAGCGAAATCGTGGGGGCCGACCCCACCGTCGCCGTCGTCCTGATCACCGGATACCCGTCGATTCAATCCGCCATCGAAGCCACCAAGCGCGGCGTATATCAGTATCTGGAGAAGCCCGTCGATCGAGAGCGATTGCTGGAAGTTGTCAAAGAAGTGTTCCAGCACCTCGCGGCTCTCAGCCAGAGCATCCTGGGCGATTCAACAGCCACCAAGGCGATGGTTCGGATGATTCTCAAGGTTGCGCCGAGCAATCACACAGTTCTGATTCTCGGCGAGAGCGGAACCGGGAAGGAGTTGGTGGCCCGCCAGATTCACCACCACAGCCCGCGGCGGGAAAATCCATTCCTGGCCGTAAACTGCGCGGCGCTGACCGAGACATTGCTCGAGAGCGAACTTTTCGGACATGAGAAGGGCGCCTTCACCGACGCTCACCAGCAGAAGAAGGGCCTCTTCGAGCGCGCCCACCGTTCCACGCTTTTCCTCGACGAAATTGGCGATACGAGCCTCGCCCTCCAGGCCAAAATCCTGCGCGCCCTCCAGGAGCGCGAGATCCTGCGCGTGGGCGGAACGGAGGCCATCAAGGTGGACGTGCGCATCATTGCCGCCACCAACCGCAACCTGGATCAAATGTTGAAGGAGGGGAAATTTCGCGAAGACCTTTATTACCGCCTTAAAGTGATTCCCATCACTTGCCCTCCGCTTCGCGAACGGAAAGAGGACATTCGAGTTCTGGCGGACCACTTCATGCGCCGTGCCGCGCAAGCCGCCGGGCGGAAGGTCCTCGGGATTTCCGACGAAGCGCTGGCGGCCTTGGAAGCTTACGGCTGGCCGGGGAACATTCGGCAGTTGGAGTGGGCCATCGAGCGCGCCGTCGTGCTGGGCGAGAGCGATGGGGTGGAGCGGCGTGACCTCCCGCCGGAAATCCTTCATGCCCCCTCGGAAGCGGCCGGATTGCCGGCGAGCGCTGCTGCTCCGGCTTCTTCTTCCGGCCCCGCCGAGCCGGTAATTGCCGAGCCCTCGTGGGAAGAACATGAGAAAGCAAAAATCTGTGAGGCTCTTCAGCGCACCAACTGGAACATCACGCGCGCGGCGCAGTTGCTCGGCATGACCTTTCGGACCCTCCAGTATCGCGTCGAGAAGTACGCCATCAAGCGCCCCTGACGTTGATTCCTGACATTCCCGAGACGGGTTCCGCCGGCCCGAGTGCTTTTTCTCCTTGCGCTGCGGGCGCCGGTCTGCGATTTTATGTGCGCGGACGCGCAACCGCGATGGAGTTCGCCGCCCGAGCGAATTGCCGAGATGAAAGACGACGCCGAAAAGCAGACGAGGATCGAATCAAGCCTGACGGACGAGAACGCACCTTATTGGCTGGCACTGACGCGCCTCGAGGGCCTGGGAGTGCGCGGCGCGCACCGGTTGATCGAACATTACGGCTCTCCGCGCGCCGTCTACATGTCTTCGCTGACAGAGCTCGAGAGTTGCGGGATCCCGGCACACGTGGCTCAAGCGATTTTTGCGCAAACCGGCTTGAAAGAAGCCGAAAAGGAAATGGAAGCCGCGGCCAAGGCTGGCTGCCGGTTGCTGGTATACGACAGCCGCGATTATCCTCCGCTTCTCCGGCAGATCCCCGATGCCCCACTGGTGCTTTATGTTCGCGGCGATGTGACGGTGCTCTCCCGCCATGCGGTCGCCGTCGTTGGGACGCGTCGCCCTTCGGCGTACGGCAGCCAGGTGGCGCATCGCCTGGCGCGCGACCTCGCGGAGCGGCAACTGGTGATCGTCAGCGGCCTGGCGCGAGGGGTCGATTCCTGCGCGCATCGCGGAGCCCTCGAGGGCAAGGGCGGAAAGACCGTCGCCGTTCAAGGTCGGGGGATGGATGAAATCTATCCCTCGGAAAATCGCCGCCTGGCGGAAAAGATCGTCGAGAACGGCGCTGTCATCTCAGAGTTCCCGCTTGGCACGGGCCCGACGCCGGAGAATTTTCCCATCCGCAACCGCATCATCAGCGGCCTCTCGCTCGGCGTGGTGATCGTCGAGGCGGCGGAATACAGCGGTTCGTTGATTACCGCGCGCCTGGCACTCGAACAGAACCGCGAGGTCTTCGCCGTGCCGGGCAATATCACCTCGGCACAGAGTTTTGGCCCCAACCATCTTATCAAGCAGGGAGCCAAGCTCGTGGATCAGTGGCTGGACGTCATCGAGGAGTTCCCCGCGGAAGTCCGCGTGCAACTCTTGCCGCCTGCCGACGCATCTGAAAGTTCGCCGCTGGCTGCGGAAGCCGCGTCGCTTTTCGAGCAATCGCTGACCCCGGACCAGAAGGCGGTGTTCGAAACTTTGCGAGCGGATGAGGCGCTCTTCGTGGACGCAATCTTCGGCGCGGTGGCGCTTCCCCAGGCGCGCACCTTGCAGGCGCTCCTGGAATTGGAAATGAACGGGCTCATTCGCCAGTTGCCGGGAAAGAACTTTATCCGTAAACTGTGAGAAGGGCAGTGGTCAGTCTCCAGTTGTCAGTTCCCAGTCTTCAGTTGCGCGCGGCACACAGGCTGGAACGAAAATGGCTGCGGACGCATCGAATGGCGCCGGAAGCTTCTGACTGAGACCTGGCGACTGGGAACTGGATACCGTCTTTATGGCTAAATCGCTCGTCATCGTCGAATCGCCTGCCAAGGCGAAAACTATCAACAAGTACCTGGGGCCCGACTACACCGTCAAGGCGTCCATGGGGCACATCATGGACTTGCCGAAGAAGGACCTGGGGGTGGATTTGAAGAACGACTTCAAGCCCACCTACATCACCATTCCGGGAAAGAAGAATGTCATTCAGGAGTTGAAGACGGCAGCCGCCAAGGCGGACGCCGTCTATCTGGCCGCCGACCCGGACCGCGAAGGCGAAGCCATCTGCGCGCACCTCCAGGAGCTGCTGAACGGGAAGAAGCGGAAATTCCATCGCGTGCTTTTTAACGAAATCACAAAAGACGCTGTCCGCGAGGCGTTCGAGCACCCGGGCGAGATCGACTCCAAACTCGTCGACGCGCAGCAGGCGCGACGGATTCTCGATCGGTTGGTGGGATACCAGGTCAGCCCGCTGCTTTGGGACAAGGTAAAGCGCGGCATCTCCGCGGGCCGCGTGCAGACGGTGGCGTTGCGCCTGATCGTCGAGCGCGAGCGCGAAATCCAGGCCTTCGTCAAGAAGGAATACTGGACGATCGAAGCGCACGTGGAAGGCAGGAACCCGCCGCCGTTTGACGCCCGCCTCGTGAAATTCCGGGGCGACGACCTGGAGATTCCCGACCAGGCTAGCGCCGACACCCACGTCGCGGCGATCAAAGCCGCGCCCTTCGTCGTGCAATCGGTTACGACGAAGGAGAAGCGCAAATGGCCTGTGCCGCCCTTCATCACCAGCAAGCTCCAGCAGGAGGCCGTGCGCAAGCTGCACTTTTCCGCCAAAAAGGCGATGATGCTGGCGCAGCGCCTCTATGAAGGCGTCGACCTGGGCGAGGAAGGCGCCGTCGGACTTATCACGTATATGCGCACGGATTCCACGCGCGTGGCGGAAGGCGCGCTGGCCGCGGCGCGCGACTACATCGGCAAAACATTCGGCAACGCTTATCTGCCCGAGCAGGCCGTCCGCTACAAAAGCAAAAAGGATGCGCAGGACGCCCATGAGGCCATCCGTCCCACGGACGTGACGCGCACGCCCGATGCGATGCGATCGTACCTTGGTCCCGACGAATTCAAGTTGTACAAACTCATCTGGCAACGTTTTGTGGCGTCGCAGATGAATCCCGCCGTCTTCGACCAGACAACAATCGACATCGCGGCGGGCGAGTACCTCTTTCGCGCCACGGGGTCGGTCGAGAAATTCAACGGCTTCCGCGCGGTCTATGAGGAGGGCAAGGATGAGAAAGCGGAGATGCTCGAGGACGAAGAACTGAAGCACCGCCTTCCCGCCGTGGCGGAGGGTGAAGCCCTCAAGCTTCGCCGGCTCCACCCCGAACAACATTTTACCGAGCCGCCGCCGCGTTTCAACGAAGCAACTCTCGTAAAAGCGCTGGAAGAAAAGGGCATCGGGCGACCGTCCACTTATGCCACGATTCTTTCCGTTATCCAGAACCGCGCTTACGTCAACAAGCATTCGGGACGCTTTTACCCGACGGAGCTCGGGATGGTCGTCGCCGATATGCTGGTGAAAAACTTCAGCGACATCTTCGACGTGGCCTATACGGCGCGCATGGAGGAGGAACTCGACGAGGTTGAGGAAGGCAAGATGACCTGGACGGACGCCCTCGACGAGTTCTACAAGAAGTTCAAGAAAGACCTTCGCCAGGCCGAGCGCGAGATGGATGACATCAAGGGTGAGGGCATTCCCACCGAGGTGAAGTGCGAGAAGTGCGGAAAACCCATGAATATCCGCCTGGGCCGCAACGGGCAGTTCTTGGCCTGCACGGGCTACCCTGATTGCGACGGCACAAGCGACCTGCCGCCCGACCTCGCCGCCAAGTACGGAACGCCCGGCCCGCCCGCGCCGGAAGTTCCCGAGCAGAATTGCGAGAAGTGCGGCAAACCCATGGCCGTCAAGCGCGGACGCTTCGGGTTCTTCCTCGCTTGCACGGGATATCCGGAATGCCGCAATACCAAGAAAATCGTCATGAAGGAAGGCGCGGCGACGGCGGTGGGCGATACGCCGCTCGAAGAGAAGTGCCCGGAGTGCGGCAATCACCTTGTCATCAAGCACGGCCGCTACGGGCAATTCACCGCCTGCAGCAACTATCCCAAGTGCAAATACGTCAAGCGGCAAACCCTCGGAATCGCCTGCCCGGAAAAAGGCTGCACGGGCGAGTTGGTCGTCCGCCGCACCAGGAAGGGCAAGACCTTTTACGGTTGCAGCCGCTATCCGGAATGCAAATTCACGGCCTGGGATAAGCCTGTTGCCGAGCCGTGCCCCGACTGCGGCTCGCCGATTCTCCTCGAGAAGTTCAACAAAAACGGCCCACCGGTCCGTTACTGTCCCAACGAGGCCTGCAAGTACGAGCACGCAGTGGCGTGAGAAACAGTCAGAAGTTGAATGTCAAAAGTTGAAAGTCGAAAGTTCAACGTCGAAGCAGCTCCTCTTGCTTTCAACTTTGAACTTTCGACTTTAGACTTTTCAACTACCTCTCCCACAGGCTGGACACAAGCAGGCTCAGGCCGGGAAACAATGGTGAGGCTAATTCGTCGCCGAATGCGAGACTGGATGCCAGCTCGTAATTCCCCGCGTGCAAACGGAACACTTCCACAATCTTGGTCCAGGGGTCAATCCGCCAGAATTCCGGCACGCCATAGAGCGCGTATTGCTTCGGTTTGATTTCCCGGTCAAGGCGGGATGAGGATTCCGACAGGACTTCCACGACAAGATCCGGCGGCCCGGAAAGATTCTTCTCTCCAATGATGTGTAGCCGCGCCTTGGAAACGAACAGGATGTCGGGCTCCAAAACCGTGGAATCGGTGAACACAACATCGAGAGGGGCGACGTAGACTTCACCGAGCTCGTGCTTTCTTACATGTTCCCAAAGTTGGGCGAAAAGATTACCGATAACTCGCTGATGCAGGGGAATAGGTGAGGGTGTCACAAACAGTTCTCCGTTCACGATCTCGTAGCGGTTTCCGTCGGAGGGAAAATGCTGCAAGTCCTCGTAGGTGAACTTCGTGGAAATGCGCATGGGCGGATTATAGCACCCCGGAAAGGTCGTTTCAGTGTGCCAGTGAGTTCGAACGCTGTCTCGGCGCGCCTGTTATAATTACCGCGAGTAGGGGCGCCAAATGCGACCGGTCATCATTGCGGGCGGAGGACTGGCGGGGAGCGAGGCGGCGTGGCAGCTCGCCGAGCGTGGAGTTCCCGTCACGCTCTACGAGATGCGGCCGGCGCGCTCGACGCCCGCGCACAAGACCGGCAACCTCGCGGAACTTGTCTGCAGCAATTCACTCAAGTCCAACTCTCCCGGTTCGGCCTCGTGGCTGCTGAAGGAAGAGTTGCGCCGGGCCGGGTCGCTGCTCCTCAAGCTGGCGGATGCCAACACCGTTCCGGGCGGCTCGGCCCTGGCGGTTGACCGCGAGCGTTTTGGCGAGGCCGTGACCGCGGCCGTCGCGCGGCATCCACTCATCGAATTACGTCGCGAGGAATTGCGGGAAATCCCCGCTTCGAATCTGGCGCTGATCGCTTCAGGCCCGCTGACTTCCGACGCGCTGACCGCTTGTTTGCAGGAGCTCACGGGTTCGGAGAACCTCTCCTTTTACGATTCCATCAGCCCCATCGTGGACGCGGAAACTCTCAACACGGAGCGGATCTTTCGCGCTTCGCGCTACGGGAAGGGAACTGAGGACTATCTGAATTGCCCGATGACGGAGAACGAATATCGCGACTTCTACGAAGCGCTGATGGCGGCGGAGACTGTTCAGGCGCACGAGTTTGAAGACCTGAACTACTTCGAAGCCTGCCTGCCCATCGAAGAATTGGCGCGACGCGGGCGCGACACGCTGCGCTTCGGGCCGATGAAGCCCGTAGGCCTGGTTGATCCGCGCACCGGCAAGAGGCCGTTTGCGGTTGTTCAGTTGCGGGCGGAGAACCTGCGGCATTCCAGCTACAACCTGGTGGGCTTCCAAAACCATTTGAAATTCCCCGAGCAGAAACGGGTCCTGCGCATGATCCCCGGCCTGGAGAATGCGGAGTTCCTCCGTTACGGCCAGATCCACCGGAATACGTACCTCAACGCGCCGCGACTGCTGGCGCCAGATCTGAGCTTGCGGGGTTCCCAGAAGGTGTTTATTGCCGGCCAGCTTTCCGGGGTCGAGGGGTATGTGGAGTGCATCGCCACGGGGTTGCTGGCGGGATTGGCGATGGCCCACGGCGCGCGCGTTGAGCCATTCGCTCCGCCTCCGCGCACGACGGCTCTGGGCTCGCTGGTTCATTACATCACTCATGCGGACGCGCATGACTACCAGCCGGCGAATATCTCCTTCGATTTGCTGGCGCCGCGGGAGGACGTTCCACGCCACACTGCCCGCGACCGCCGCGCGCGCCGCATGGCTCAGTGTGATCGCGCGCTCGCGGATTTGGCTCAATGGCTGGAAGGGGTGCGTCATGGCGAGGCGGTATTTTTAACTGGCGACTGACTACTGGCTACTGACTACCGGCAACGGCTCCATGGACGAATTGATCGCACGTTACATCCAATACCTCCAGTACGAGCGCAACGCTTCGCCGCACACGGTGAGGAACTATCGCAGCGACCTCCTCCAGTTCCGCGATTTCCTTGCAAGGGGCCAGACGGAAGAAAAGGTCAGCCTGAAATCCGTCGATGCGCTGCGCATCCGCGGCTTTCTTGCCTATCTGTTCGAGAAGGAAAAGAAGAAATCGTCGATCGCCCGAAAGCTCGCGGCCGTGCGGGCCTTCTTCAAGTTCCTCACCCGCGAGCGCGCGCTGGCGGAAAATCCCGCCGCCGTCATCTCGACCCCCAAGCAGGCGCGCACGCTTCCCCGCATCCTAAGCGAAGAGGAGATCAACGATTTCCTCAATCGAATTGGGCAGGCGGCTCAGGGCGGCGATCCGGCGCTGTTGCGCGACCGCGCCATCCTCGAGCTGCTCTATGCCTCGGGACTGCGTGTGAGCGAACTGGTGGGGCTGGACCTGCGCAAGGTGAACTTCGGCGATGGGATTGTCCTGGTGCGTGGGAAGGGAGACAAGGAGCGAATCGTGCCGTTCGGGTCGAAGGCGCGTGAAGCCATCACCGCCTACCTTCCCGCCCGCGAAAAGATCCTGCACGAACACAAGACCGGTAGTCCGGCGCTGTTTCTGAACGCGCGAGGCGGAAGGCTGACCACGCGCTCAGTGGACCGCCTGCTCAAGCAGCGCATGAGGCAATTCGGGCCGAACGTCAAGGTCAGCCCGCACGGCTTGCGTCATGCTTTCGCCTCCCACCTGCTCGCCGAGGGCGCGGACCTGCGCGCCATCCAGGAAATGCTCGGCCACAAGAGCCTGGCCACGACTCAGAAGTACACCCAGGTATCGATTCAAAAGCTGATCGAGGTCTACGACAAGGCGCACCCGAAGGCGTGAAGGCAGTCGAAAGTCGAAAGTCAAAAGTTGAAGGACCATGAGCTAGAGGAAGCGTACGTTTTCCCTTGCTCTGACTGTTGACAGGATTGCCGCGTGGGATAGAATCTGGAAGTCTCCAGTGGCCACCATGAACCTGCCCAAAGTTTCTGTCGTCCAGTATCTCAATTCGGTCCCGCTGATTTGGGGAATGTTGAAGGGCGAGCAGCAGGGGCGCTATGAACTGAACTTCACGACGCCGGCCGCCTGCGCCGAGGCCATCCATCAGGGAAAGGCGGAAATCGGCATCGTGCCTTCCATTGAATATCAGCGGATGGAGAAGGCTCAGATTCTGAGCGGCCTGTCGATCGCTTCCAAAGAAGAAGCGAAGAGCGTCTTGCTGTTCAGCAACCGGCCGATCGAGGAAGTGAAGACCGTCGCGGTCGACAATTCTTCGCGGACGTCGGCAGCCTTGCTCAGGATTCTGATGCGCAAGTTCTATTCGCGCTTCATCAATGTCACTCCCGCCGCGCCCAAACCGGCGGATATGTTGAAGCGCGCGGATGCGGCCCTGGTCATCGGCGACCCGGCCCTTTCCTTCGACGGCCAGGTCCCCGAGGTGTACGACCTCGGCGCCGAGTGGAAGAAGTTCACGGGGCTGCCGTTTGTTTTTGCCTTGTGGGTCGGCCGCCAGGCAGCCAAGCCCGCGAAATTCCGCAAGGATTTCGAAGACTCGCGGGACTTCGGGTTGGGGCACGTTGACGACATCGCCGCCGAGTACGCCCCGAAAGTCAACATGCGCCCCGCCGGCGTGAAGGTTTACCTGACCCGCAATATCGATTATTCTTTAGACGAAGAGAACCGCAAGGGCTTGCGCCTCTTTTATAAGCTGGCGCGCGAGACGGGGATCATTCCGGTCGAGAAGGATCTGAACTTCGTGTAGTTGTCCAGGTGCGACGCGCGATTTGTCTCCTGGGCATCTGGAATCCGGTTATGGGAATCACGCAATCGCAGGCGCTCGACATGTTGCGCTCGGATGACCTGCTGGGCATCGGCATGGAGGCCGACGCCCTCCGCCGGCGCCTGCATCCGGAACGCGTGGTCACCTACATCGTGGACCGCAACATCAACTACACCAACTTCTGCACCGAGTACTGTTCCTTCTGCGCCTTCTATCGGCCGGTGGGCTCGCCGGAAGGCTACATTCAACCGCTGGAGTCCGTCTTTCAAAAGATTGATGAGACGATTGCCCTCGGCGGCACCGGAATCCTCATGCAAGGCGGGCTGCATCCTGACCTCAAGATCGACTACTACGAAAACTTGCTCTCCAATATCAAACTCCGGTATCCGGAGATTCATCTCCATTGTTTCTCCTCGCCGGAAATTCTCAACATCGCGGAAGTCTCCGGCTTGACGCTCCGCGACACGATCGCGCGGCTGATGGATGCGGGGCTCGACTCGATTCCCGGCGGGGGCGCAGAAATCCTCGATGACGAGGTCCGCCAGCGCATCGCGCGCCTGAAGTGCACCACGGACGAGTGGCTCGCCGTCCACCGCACGGCGCATCAGCTTGGCCTGCGCACCACGGCCACGATGATGTTCGGCTGCGGCGAGACCCTCCAGCATCGCATCAATCACTTCGAGCACGTGCGCAGGCTCCAGGAAGAAACCGGCGGGTTCACGGCGTTTATTCCCTGGATGTTCCAGCGCGAGCACACGTCGCTCGGCAACTTCATCAAAGAGGAAGCGACGGCGGTGGACTACCTGAAGACGCTCGCCGTCTCGCGGCTTTATCTGGACAACATCCAGAACGTCCAGGCTTCCTGGCTCACGCCCGGCCAGAAAATCTGCCAGGTCGCGCTGCGCTTCGGCGGCAACGACGTGGGCAGTATCCTGATCGAGGAGAACGTCGTGCGGGCGGCGGGTTGCGCCAACACCACGAACGAGCAGGAACTGCGGCGGCTGATTTCCGACGCGGGCTTCCGGCCCGTGAAGCGCGACACCCTCTATCGGAAGTTCTTCCTGAACTGAATTCCGTGATGGCTGGTTCTGCTGAAAACCTGACGCAGGGCCAAATCATTCCTATTGACAAATGTCGTTGTAACAGACATATTGGGCTGGTGACGGAGGACTCTCCAACCAACCGCCCAAAAACAGTTCCGGAGCGGCGAAAACGCCGCCTGGGAGCCCCCTTGCCGAATGCCCGGCCCGAAGCGCACGAGGCCGGCAGACTCCCGGCCGAGTCCGATCCGGAGAAGTCTCGGGGCAAGAACCCCTCCATCCCGAACGAGCCGAAAGCTTCCGCCGGCACGGACGGCCCGGTCGCTCGCAGGCTCCAGGCGGAGCTCCAGCAGCGCGTTCCATTCACCAATCTCGAGCAGGGAGTCTATCTGAGCATCCTGCGGACCGCCGACATTCTCGCCCGTGGCGTCGAGGAAGCCCTCAAGAAATTCGATCTGACGCGCACGCAATACAACGTTCTCCGCATCCTGCGCGGGGCGGGGCCGGGCGGCCTTTCCTGCCGCGAGGTGGGCGAGCGGATGCTTACGCACGACCCGGACGTCACCCGCCTCCTCGACCGCC
This sequence comes from Terriglobia bacterium, assembly GCA_041946825.1. GTDB lineage: Bacteria > Acidobacteriota > Terriglobia > UBA7540 > UBA7540 > CAZTHM01. The sequence goes on from JBHGBD010000003.1 coordinate 270,653, forward strand.
TGGAGCGCCGCGGCCTGATCCAGCGCCAGCGCGAGAAACGCGACCGCCGCGTGATCATCGCCCGCATCACCGACGACGGGCTGCGCCTGCTCGCCGAGCTCGACGAGCCCGTCGCCGAGCTGCACCGGCGCCAGCTCTCGCACCTCGGCCCGGAGCGCCTCAAGACGCTCGCCACACTTCTGGAGGTAGCGCGCGGAACCGGCGAGTGACTTCCTGCATCCAATAGGTGTTATAACGATTATCGTGGTTGTGGGGGATCACATAACTTGCGACCCCAAGCCGGGAGGCAGGCCGTGAAAGTGATGGATTTAGCTGAAAATAAACAGGTTAACAAATATCCCCTGCTCGACATAATTGCGCGGCGCTGGAGCCCGCGCCAGTTCAGCTCCCGGCCCGTCGAGCCGGAAAAGTTGCTAACTCTTTTCCAAGCAGCACGTTGGGCGCCTTCGAGCTTTAACCAGCAGCCCTGGAGCTTCATCCTGGCCCGGCGCGAAGACGCCGCCAACTACGCACGGCTGCTCAGCGTCCTGGCCGAGAAGAACGCCGAGTGGGCGCGCACGGCGCCCGTCCTGGCGCTCAGCGTGGCCCAGCGCGACTTCGACCGCACCGGCCGCCCCAACCGCCACGCCTGGCACGACGTGGGCCAGGCCGTAGCCTATCTGACATTGCAGGCCACGGCCCTGGGCCTCTCCGTCCACCAGATGGCGGGCTTCGACGCCGCGCGCGCCCGCGAGGTGCTGGCGATCCCCGAAGGGTACGAACCGGTCGCCGCCATCGCGCTCGGCTACGTGGACGACCCGACCCGGCCGCCCGAGCGCACGCGCCGCCCCACAAGCGAGTTTGTGTTCGAAGGAGAGTGGGGAAAGAGAATTGATGATTGAAAATTGAAGATTGCCGATTGCCCGGCGTTGTCATCCTGAGGAGTCCCGTTCTTTGGGACGACGAAGGATCTCGGCATTTGTCGGGATTCGGGACTCGGGACTCGCGACTCGGGGCAAAGAATTGAAGATTGAAAATTGGAAATTGAAAATTGCCGATCTTCGAATTTCGATTTTCGATTTTCGAATTTCCAATTTCGAATTTCGAGTTTCCGCTCTTGTCATCCTGAGGAGTCCCGCTTTTTGGGGCAACGAAGGATCTCGGCATTTCGAAAATACGGAGATTCTTCGTCCCGAGCTTACCGGGACTCAGAATGACAGCGCGCCGCCGATGTTCGAGTTTCGATTTTCGAATTTCGAATTTCCAATTTCGATTTTCCAGTTTCCAATTTCCACTTTCCGTTTGTCCACCGGAGGGACCATGATTACGACCATCAAATCCGCCGACCGTCATCACGAGAATTTCGGCTGGCTCGACACGCGCTGGCATTTCAGTTTCGACACCTACCACGACCCCGCGAATCTCCACTGGGGCGCGCTGCGCGTTTTCAATGACGACGTCGTGCAGCCGGGCCAGGGATTCCCGCGCCACGGCCATCGCGACATGGAAATCGTCACCGTGGTGCTCTCGGGCGCGCTCGAACATCAGGACAGCATGGACAATACGGGCGTGCTGCGCGCCGGCGAAGTGCAGGTGATGTCGGCGGGCAAAGGTGTGATGCACTCGGAATACAACCACTCGCAGGACGAGCCCGTGCACTTTCTGCAGCTCTGGATTTTCCCGCGCACGCGCGGCCTCAAACCGCGCTGGGAGCAGCGGAGTTTTGCGCGGGCGGCGCGAGACTCGAAGTTGCTGCCCGTGGTCTCGGACGGCGAGATCGCCGGGACGCTCGCGATCGATCAGGACGCGCAGATCTATCTCTCGCGCCTGCCCGCCGGGAAAAGCGTCAGCCACCAGAGCCGCTTCGGGCGCAAGGCGTATTTGTTCGTGATTTCCGGCGCGGTCGCGGCGAATGGCGCCGCGCTCGCCTCCGGCGACCAGGCCCGCATCGCCGACGAGCCTGAACTGTCGGTCGAAGCGACGTCCGATTCCGAATTGATCCTCCTCGACCTGCCGGAAATTCGCTAATCTGCAGATTCCGCGGATGTCCGGGGCGGGCTGGAGGGAGGTTCTGAATTCTGAATGCTGAATTCTCCCTTCAGCCCTAACCCCTTTCTTTCAACTTTCGACTTTCAACTTTTCAACTCTCATCTTGACTTCTTGTTTTCCCCCAAGTAGCGTTTCCCCCACCGATACCCTCGCCGCGCAGCGGTAGCCACACACGCATGGCGGAGCATGCTAGGAGGCCGGCTACCAGAATTCCTATTTCGCTGACCAGAGGGAGATGAGAAATGGCAGACAAAGCGAGAGACGCCCAACGCATCATGGACGAGTTCAAAAAGCGGCGGAACCGTCAATTACTCGTGTCAGTTCCCTTCCTGGGGATCTTCGTCGGGGCCCTGTGGCTTCGCGATCATCCGGGTGGACTGCCAATGAATTTTGGAACAACGGCATTCTTGGTGGTCTTCTTCGGCGCGATCGCCGCGTTGCTGGCGTTTAGTCTTTGGAATTGGCGCTGTCCCGCCTGTAATCGCTATCTTGGCAAGGGCTTTGGCCCGAGTTTTTGCCCAAAGTGCGGAGTGCGTCTGCAGCACAGCCAGTAGCGACGGCACCGACTTCATGCTGCAGATTCTTCCTGGATTCCCGCCTACGCGGGAATGACGAAGAAAAATGCGGGAATGACGAAACGGAGAGCGGGAATGACGAATACGGGCGATTCCCGGTGTTGGTCCATCGTCACCCCCGCGAAGGCGGGGGGCTAGGGCCGGCGACTGGATTCCCGCCCCCCACTTGCGTGGGGGCAAGGTTCGCGGGAATGACGGGTGACGGGGGTGGAGCCAAATGGCCCGTCAATATTACGTGTACATCCTGGCCAGCAAGCGCAATGGGACGCTGTACATTGGAATGACGAACAACCTGGCGCGGCGAGTGTGGCAGCACCGGCAGGGCCTCGTCGAGGGTTTCACTAAGAAGTACGCCGTCCATCAGCTCGTGTATTCCGAAATCTTCCAACGGCCGCAGGACGCCATCCAAAGAGAAAAACGCCTGAAGAAGTGGAACCGCGCGTGGAAGCTGCGATTGATTGAGTCGGTCAATCCGGAGTGGAAGGATTTGTACGGGACCGTGATGAATATGCCGTAGCCCTGGATTCCCGCCCGCCACCTCCGTGGGGGCAAGCTTGCGCGGGAATGACGATTTCCACTAGATTCCCGCTGCGCTGGCATCGTCACCCCCGCGCAGGCGGGGGTCCAGCCCATCGACGCACCTGGACTGAAATGCGTTAGAATATTTGTGTGACCGGACGGCCGAAGAGTGACGAGGCGGGGGCATCGTATTTCACTTACATCAACCAGGTGACGGGGGACGATCCGTTGCGCGCCATCGAGGCGCAACTGGAAGAGTCGCTCGCGTTCCTTGCGAAGATTTCCGAGGCGAAGTCGCTGCATCGTTACGCGCCGGAGAAGTGGAGCATCCGGCAGGTGCTGAACCACGTCACCGACACCGAGCGGGCGTTTGTGTTTCGGGCGCTGTGGTTCGCGCGGGGCTTTGCGACGCCGCTGCCGGGTTTCGATCAGAACATCGCGGCCGCGGGCGCGGACGCCGACAAGATTTCCTGGGCCGAGCACATCGAGGAGTTCCGGCGCGTGCGGCTCGCGACCATCTCGCTCTTTCGCAACCTGCCACCCGACGCCTGGATGCGGCGCGGCATCGCCAGCGATAATCCTTTCACGGTGCGCGCCCTGGCGTTCATCATCGCCGGCCACGTGGCGCACCACCTCCGGATCCTCCGCGAACGATACCTGTAATGCTGGCGCGCGATGCGCCCGGCTCAACGCGGCAAGTTTCCTGGCGGCGCAGTCAGCGGGGCAGGGAGGACAACAAAATAGTCTTGAAATTCCCGCAACGCAGGAGTAAGAAGAAATCATGCCTGCAAGAGGAGGGACAGTTCGGCTTCCTCTGAGGTGCATTTGACGACCATGGAACCACACCGCTCTTGCGGTGCGAACCGGTGACGGCGTCGCGTGGCCGTCACGGCGTCAAAAAAGTAAGAAAGCGGGGAGTCCCGAGAGTCGGGATTCCCCGTTTTCGTTTTTGATGCGGAATCGCCGGACTACCCGCACGTGGAGGCCGTTGCCCCGTCCCCGCCGTTCGCGATTGCCTTCGCCTCATCTTCGCCCGTGTTCCGGCCGATGAACTGGCTGGATGCGGACGCGACTTCACGAGATTCGTTCCCCGGTATCGGCTCTCTTATGCGCTGTGGTCTTGGCTTGCGCAGCCCAAGGGCAGGAGATTCCGGCAAGCCCTCTCGTGAATCCCGTGCTCGGCTTCTCCACCTATCTTGGCGGAAGGGGATTCGATGTCGCGACGGACGTGGCGGTGGACGCGAAGGGCGCCGTATACGTCGCCGGTTACACGAACTCGGCGGATGCCAATTCCTGGGCGTCGGGACTGGCGCTCGCCGGCGGAGGGACGTGTGGGGGCGGGCTGGATACATATCCGTGCTTCGACGTATTCGTGGCCAGGCTCGATCCCACCGGAAGGAGACTTGAGTATTACGCGCAGTTCGGAGGCAGCGGAGATGATTACGCCACGGACATTGCCGTGGATTCCTCGGGCAGCGTGCACGTCACCGGTTACACCAACTCGCCGGATTTTCCAACCGCCCATCCCGTTCAAGCCGCGCCCGGCGGCGGAACGTGCGGAGGTTCGCCGTGCTTCGACGCGTTTGTGGTTACCCTCGATGCGTCGGGCGCAGGGCTCGAATACGCGACGTATCTGGGCGGGAGCGGCGAGGACTTCGGGCAGGGGATTGCGGTGGACGCGGCCGGCCACGCGGTCGTGACGGGCTTCACGGCTTCCTCCGATTTTCCAACGCAGTCTGCGTGGCAAGCCGTCCACCGGCAGGGAACCTACGACGCGTTTCTAGTGAAGGTCGACGCGACGGGGTCGGCGCTCGTCTACTCGACGTTCTTGGGCGGCAGCGGTGAGGATTTCGCGTCCAAGGTCGCGCTCGACTCGGCGGGCGCGGCGTACCTGACCGGATACACCGACTCGCCGGACTTCCCGGTCGCCAACGCCTTGCAGCGCCTACCCGGGGGGGGAACGTGCGGAGCGGCGCAAAATACGACTCCGTGCTTTGATGGTTTTGCAGCGAAGCTGAGCGCCGATGGAGCGGCGCTCGTCTATTCCACTTACCTGGGCGGAAGCGGCGGAGATTATGGCTACGGCATCGCCGTCGATGACCAGGGTTCCGCATACCTGACGGGCCTCACAACCTCCACAGATTTCCCCGTGACGCCGGGAGCGCCGCAATCGGCCGGCGGCGGCACCAGCGTTGACGCATTTGTTGTCAAGCTGGCGGCGGACGGGTCGAGAGCCGTGTACTCAACTTACCTCGGGGGAGCCGGCGCGGATGCCGGCCAGGAAGTGGTGGTGGATTCGGATGGAAACGCCACGATTGCGGGCTACACCTACGGCGCGGGTTTCCCTCTGACGAATCCCCTGCAGGCGGCGAGCGGAGGTTTCTATGACGCGTTCATCGCCAAGCTGAACGCGGCGGGTTCGGCGCGGGAGTTCTCAACCTACCTGGGCGGAAGCGGCAACGAGAAAGCTCGGGGCCTGGCGTTGGACGCGGTGGGAAACGCCTACGTGGCCGGCGAGACCTTCTCCGAGAATTTTCCCACCACCTCGGACGCCTTGCAGACTCTCTATGGCGGCGGAGCATTTGATGGCTTCGTCGCCAAAATCATCGATAGCGATGCCATTCCCGGAACAGGGGTGGTTTCGCCATCGAAACTCACCTTTGCCGACCAGTTGGTGGGGACTTCGAGCGCGCCACAGACCGTGTTGTTAAGCAATTCGGGCGACCTGCCCCTGGCAATCTCCAGCCTTGTGGTGAGCGACGACTTCGAATTGAGGAACGAATGCGGCGCGAGCGTCGGCCCGTCCAGCAGTTGCGCCATCCAGGTGATTTTCGCGCCAGGTGAGCGCGATCTCTGTGAGGGGGCGCTGACCGTCATCCCGGAAGCGCCCGCCACGCCGCTGACCGTGAGTCTGACCGGGAAGGGCGTCGCGCCGGAAATGAACCTTTCGCATTCAGCGATCGAATTCGGTCCCCAGGTCGTCTCGACGATGAGCGCGGAGGAGACGATAACGCTGGCCAACTGGGGCGATGCCTACCTGGCGCTCTCCGGCGTCCAGGCGACCGGCGACTTCTCACAGACCAATAATTGCGCGGATGGTCTCTTGCCAAACCAGTCTTGCTCCGTTCGCATTTGTTTCACCCCGACGGCCTCCGGAGCGAGGACGGGGTCGCTGACTTTCACGAATAGCATGCCTCTTGATGTCGCGGTGGTCGAACTGTCGGGAACGGGGAGCGACTTTTCGATTTCCTCCTCGCCTGAGACGCGAAGCATTTCGGCGGGTGAGGCGGCGACTTTCACACTCAGCCTGAATCCGGCAGGCGGATTTCACGAGACTGTGACGCTCCGCTGTGACGGAGCACCGAGAGCGGCAAGCTGCACCATCCTCCCTTCCTCGACGGCACTTGATGGAGTGGCCATGGTCACTGCGACCGTGACGGTCACGACGACCGCCAGTTCGCGCGCGTTCCCCGCTTCGGGCAGGGGCCCGCGGGGACACTTCCCAAACGCCGCCCTCTACCTTTCCTTCGCCATCGTTGCGACGCTCACCCTGTCAGGCAGGGGAAAGCTCCTCGGAGTTTTTTCTCGGCACCGGGAGGACGCGTCCTGGCGCTTGCGTAGCGCCCTCGCCCTGACGCTCGCGGCGTTTGGGCTCGCGTGTGGTGGCGGCGGAGTTGCGCCGCCACCCGCGATGCGAGAAGGGACTCCTCACGGAACGTACGAACTCACCATTACGGCAACGAGTGGACCACTGACTCATACGTCTACCCTGACCATCGTGGTGCAGTAGTTGCCTGGCTCTCCCTGGCGAACAGAATCCCGGGTCATTTTTGCTTACGTTTACTTTTGGGTTGGAATATGGTAAGTATGCGCGCTTCGGACTGAATCTATGCAACCACAATTCGTCGATTATCTGATTATCGCCATCTACTTCTTATTCGTTCTAGGGATCGGCTTTGCTTTGCGCGGGCGGATGAAGACCAGCGAGGACTTCTTCCTCTCCGGGCGCTCGATTCCCGGCTGGATCACGGGGCTGGCTTTCATGTCCGCGAACCTCGGCGCGCTGGAAGTGATGGGCCATGCCGCCAACGCCGCCAAGTACGGCATGTACGTGAACCATTTCTACTGGCTCGCGGCCATGCCCGCCATGTGCTTTGTCGGCGTCTTCATGATGCCGTTCTATTACGGCAGCAAGGTGCGCAGCGTTCCGGAGTTCCTCAAGAAACGCTACGACGAGAAGACGCGGACGCTGAACGCCCTGTCGTTTGCCTTCATGACGCTGCTGGTTTCGGGCGTAGACCTTTACGCCATGGCCATCCTTTTCCAACGGCTGCTCAACTGGCCGTTCTGGGCGAGCGTCGTCGCATCGGCGGTGGTGGTGGCGATCTACATCTACCTTGGCGGGCTCACCTCTTCGATTTATAACGAAGTCCTGCAATTCTTCCTGATCGTATTTGGTTTCCTTCCGCTGGCCATATTGGGGCTGAAGGCTGTGGGCGGCTGGGCAGGCCTCGAGGCCAAGCTTGCCACGCTTCCCTATCCCGGCTATGGGCACACCTGGGCGAACATCTGGCACTCCGACATGAACCCCATGGGGGTGAACTGGATCGGCACGATCTTCGGACTGGGATTCGTGCTCTCGTTCGGTTACTGGTGCACGGACTTCCTCGTGGTGCAGCGCGGCCTGGCAGCGAAGGACATGGCGTCGGCGCAGCGCACGCCGCTCATCGCCGCCGTGCCCAAGATGTTTTTCCCCTTAATGGTGATCCTGCCCGGGCTGGTGGCGATTTCGCTTGATCCCACAACCAACGAATTGCTGGGCGGCCGGTACGACAACGCCCTGCCCGCGATGCTCGGAAAGTTTTATCCCTCGGGCCTCCTCGGCATCGGCCTGACGGCGCTGATGGCGAGCTTCATGTCGGGGATGGCGGGCAACGTCACCGCCTTCAATACCGTCTGGACCTTCGACATCTATCAGACCCACATCAACCCGGGCAAACCGGACCACCATTATCTGATGATGGGAAAGATCGCGACGGTGTTCGCCGTGGCGGTCGGAATTCTGACAGCCTTCATTGTCCTGCGCTTCAACAACCTGATGGATTACCTCCAGCTTCTGTTCGCGTTCTTCAACGCGCCGCTCTTCGCCACGTTCCTGCTTGGCATGTTTACGCGCAAGGCGACGCCCACGGGCGGTTTCTGCGGATTGCTGGCGGGAATCCTGACCGCGGCGGCGCACTACACGCTGCTTCACTATGGCGTGTTCTCGTATCCGAACGCCAAGGACATGGCGAACAACTTCTACCAGGCTATGTGGGCCTTCGGCGTGTGCTTTGTGGTGACGCTGGCGGTGAGCGCCATGACCAAGCCCAAGCCGGACGCGGAGCTCGTCGGCCTGGTCTACCAGGTCACGCCGAAGCCGCGCACGGAGCATCTGCCGTGGTACGAGCGGCCGGGTTATCTGGCCGTCGGGATTCTGGGGATGTGTGTGGTTCTGAATATCATTTTCTGGTAGCGACTATGGGACTGGACATACGCTGGCCGATTGGAATTATCTTCACTGTCTACGGCGTGATCATGATCGCCTACGGCGCCATCGCCGACCCGAGCATCTTCGCCGAACGCTCGATGGGCGTGAACATCGACGTCTGGTGGGGCGCGGCGATGCTGGTGTTTGGGCTCTTCATGGGCGCGCTGGCCTTTCGCGCCTCCCGCCAGAACCAGCCATGACGGAACTGCGTTGGAATCCCACCGCCCGCGAGTGGGTCTCCACCGCTTCCCACCGACAACATCGCCCGCAAATGCCTACCGGCTGGTGCCCGTTCTGCCCGGGCTCGGGGCGCGTGCCGGAGCATTACGACGTCCACATCTACGCCAACGACTTTCCCGCTTTCTCGATTCCCCCGCCCCAGCCGGCGATCGACGGGGATGATTTCTATCGGGTGCGGAAATCCCTTGGGAAGTGCGATGTCGTCCTCTATCACCCTGACCACAACACCTCGCTGCCCCAGCTGCCGGTTAACCATATTGTGAAGCTTGTCAGGCTGTGGCGGCGGCGCTTCGTCGAGCTGAAAGCGTTGCGCGGGATTCGCTATGTCCTGATCTTCGAAAATAAGGGCGAGGTGATCGGCGTGACCATGCCCCACCCGCACGGGCAGATTTACGCTTTCCCGTTCGTCCCGCCGCGCCTGGAGAAAGAAATTTCCGCGGCGCGGGCGCATTTTCGAAAGCACCGGCGCTGCGTCTTCTGCGATGTCCTGAAAAAGGAGCGGCGCGACGGCCGGCGCGTCGTCGCCGAGAACGCCGCGTTCACGGCTTTCATTCCTTTCTTTGCGCGCTGGCCGTACGAGGTGCACATCTACTCGCGGCGGCACTTGGGCGCGCTCGATGCCTTCCGGCCCGCGGAAGAGCGGGCGCTGGCGGAAATGCTCAAGTGGATCACCCTCAAGTACGACAATCTCTTCCAGTTTTCGTTTCCCTACATGATGCTCCTGCACCAGTCACCCGCGAAAGGGAGATACCCGTACTTCCATTTCCATATCGAGTTCTACCCGCCGCACCGCAGCAAGGAGAAACTGAAATACCTGGCCAGCGTCGAGACGGGCGGCGGGAGTTTTCTTAATGATTCACTAGCCGAGGAGAAAGCAGCGGAGTTGCGGAAAGTGCCGCCGCAGAAGTAGCGCCCGGCTTCAGCCGGGCACGGTTTGCTGCCGCCCTGAAGGGCGACGCTACAGGAACGGATGAGCCAGATGATTGAGGAAACCTTCAAGAAGAACTTCGGGGCGCCGCCCGACGTGGTGGTCCGTGCTCCAGGACGGGTGAACCTGATCGGAGAACACACCGACTACAACGACGGCTTCGTGCTGCCGGCGGCGATTGACCGTTTCATCGAGTTTGCCGGCCGCCGGCGCGCCGACCGCACCGTGCGTGTGCATTCGACCGATTTCCATGATTCCGCCGATTTTTCCCTCGATGATATTCAGAAAGACAGCGAGCATCGCTGGAGCAATTACCTGCGCGGTGTTTCGAAGTTTCTCGAAGCGGACGGGCATCGGCTGACCGGCGCCGACATCCTGTTCGGCGGCGACGTGCCGCGTGAGTCGGGTTTGAGTTCTTCCGCCGCCGTCGAAGTCGCGGCCACGACGTTCTGGCAGCAGTTGATGGGACTCCAGCTCGATCCCGTTTACGTCGTCAAACTCTCGCGGCGCGCTGAGAACGAATTCGTGGGTGTGCCGTGCGGAATCATGGACCAGTTCATTTCCGCGCTGGGGCGCAGCGAACACGCGCTCTTCCTTGATTGCCGCGACCTGAGCTATCGCCACGTCCCCCTGCGCGGCGATGTCAAGGTCGTCGTGTGCAATACCGGCATCAAGCGGGCGCTGGCACAGTCGGAATATGAAGTGCGCCTCAGGCAATGCAACCAGGCCGTCGCGCAACTGAAGAGCGTGGGGCTGGCGATCAAGAACCTCCGCGACGTCGAGCCGGAAGATCTGGAGACTGCCGGCGACGCACTCTCCGAGATCTTGCTCCGCCGCGCCCGGCACGTGGTGACAGAAAATGCGCGAGTACTGGAAGCGGTGAAAGTCCTCGAAGAGGGTGATCTCGAGCGATTTGGCGAACTGATGAACGCCTCGCACGAAAGCCTGCGCGACGATTATGAGGTCAGCTCGAAAGAGCTTGATGTGCTCGTCGAGCTTGCCTGGAAGCAGCCCGGAACGCTCGGCGCGCGGATGACCGGAGCGGGTTTTGGCGGCTGCACCGTCAATCTGGTCCGCGCCGATGCCGCCCCGGCATTCGTCGAAGCGGTGAGCCGCGGCTATCAGGAAACTCTCGGCCTCAAGTCGGAGATTTACGTCTGCCAGGCTTCCGACGGCGCACTCACGGCGTAGGATTTGAGTGTGATCCGATCCGGCAGTTTGCCCGACAATCATCTGCTTGACAGGATGAGGAGAATATGTCAGATTGGATGACAGCAGGGAGACGACAGATGGCTGAAAGACGAAAGATTTCGACAACCGTCTCAGCGAGGACGTACGCCTATCTCCAATCGCTCATTGAACGTGGGAGGGCGCGGAACCTCGCCGAGGCGCTCGACGCGAGTATGGGGGGACTCTTGAGGGCTGAAAACCGCGCTCGATTGGCGCGTGATACCGCGGCGTATTTTGAGTCGATGCCGCGGGAGGTCGCGGAAGAGGAGCGACGTATGGAAACAGCACTAGCCGCGAGCTCGGGCGAAGTGGACTTTGATGCCTGGTAACATATGGCCCCGCCGAGGGGAAATCTGGACAGCTCAATTGGGGGACGCATCCCGGAGACATTGGGTTCTCATCGTTTCACTCGACAGCCGTAACGCTTCGGATCACATCGAGTCGGTTCTGATTGTCCCTTTTGGAAGCAGCGGAGTTCCTGGGCCCACATCACTCCGTCTGGAAGCGGGCGAGACCGGTCTTCCTGGCGGTTCCTACCTCAAAGGCCATTTCATTACGACGATCAAAAAGTCGCAGCTTGTCGAGCGCCTCCCGCGCTCGCTCAGCAGCGCGCGCATGCGCCAGGTGTCCAAAATGATCCGGCGGGCTTTTGACCCGGATGCCCCGTGGGAGTCCGAATAGCCGGCTTTCATGGTATGGCTGCGCGGGGAGGCGCCGACCCCTAAATCCCTGTAACGCACTCCAGATGGGTGTGTGCCCGCTAACCCGGCGGAGGGCCTTTGATGATGTAGGCGAAAAAGCTGATGAGGAAGAAAACGACGAGGGCGAAGAAGATCGTACGGGTGACAGGCCCGACCTCCGCTTCGATGAATGGGCAGACGGCTTGAGGTTGCCGCCGTCGCGTCAGGTACCAGGGAAACACCAGCACCCACAACAGAGCCGAACCCAATCCCCACCGGAAGGCTTTCGGAACCCCGCGTTGCAGGGCGTCGAAGGCAACCCAGGCTCCACAACTGATTTCGAAGACTCCGAGGATGAGGAAAGCCTTGGTCAGGCCGTAGCGCTGATTCAGGTAAGCGGCGGCAGAGAGACGGAGCAGCAGCAGAACCGCAAACAACATCCACGGAAATCTTGCCCGTTCGCGGAGAGTGAGCGGGCTCAATGCCGGAAGCGCCTCGACCGCCGGGGAGGGTTTGCTGATGGCGTCCGGATCCACCGGCGTTCTGCATACGGCGCAGACTCGCGAGCCCGGCCCAAGCATCTGCCCGCAAGCAGGGCAGGGGAATGCCTCCTTAGTACCGGAGGATTCCGGCGGTGTGAGCGGAGATGGGTATTGATCAGGCATTCAAGAATTGGTTCATTGAATCATTGATCCATTGCTGCGACCGATCGAGCCCCTTGGCGTTTTTTGGGTCTTCAATGAATCAATGGCCCGATGAACCGATGATTCAATCCTTCTCGTTCCATCCTTCGTGCTCTTTCCAATCTAGCACCACGCGATAGCTTTGCGTGCGCGGAAGTTCGCTCATGGTTCGCACGTGGCCCTGCGCGCGGTTTCCGGTCTGCGATTGATAATACCAGCCGGCTTCCTGGGCGCGCGCCGCAACCTCGCCCGTGACGGAGAAGGAGCGCTCTTCGTAGTGGTAGGGCGTCGAGGGATGTCCCTTGGGATCGTAGACGCGGTTCACCCACAATTCGAATCCCGGCGCAAGCGGCGCCTCGCGCGCCAACTCCTGCAACGCCTTCACCACGAAAAAGTTGTTCACAATATGGTCGATATGCCCTTCCGCGGGCGGATGCGCGGTGATCACGACTTGCGGCTGGAATCTTTTGATCATTTCCTTCGTGGCTTCCACGACGGGGTTGCGGGCGTAAGGGAGGTTCGGCGTTTCCAACCCGTCATACGGCGCGTGATCGCTGGCGAGCAAAACAGAGAGATAAGGATTCGACGCGTCGTGGTGGCGATACCAGATTTCTCCCGAGCCGCCATCCGGCAGGCCCAGGAAATGTACGCTTTCGCGCGGCACACCGAGATGCCCCAGCGAGGCGCGCGCTTCCTCCATCCGCAGGGCGCCGAAATTCATCGCTTCCTCAGGATCGCACGAGTGCTGATAGTAGCGGTCGCAGGACCCCGCATCGCCGCCGGTGAAATAGACCACGTGAATGGGGACGCGATTCTCGGCGGCGGCGCGAATGATCCACGCCAGCGTTGTGTCATCGTCCTCGTGCGCGCAGAAAAGCAGGATCGAATCGGGCAAGGGATTGGCAGCCAGTTCGAGCTGTCCGGCGGCCAGAAGTTCGTCGGCCTTGCTGGTGACTTCCACGACCACGCGATAGGTTCCTGATTTGTCAGAAGGCAGGCGGAAGGTGACCTCCTGCTCGATCCGCCCATGCGACTTGAGGTCGATGCCTTCGCTGACAACCTGTTTGCCAAACTCGGCGCTGCCCAAGGCGCGCAAACTCGCCTGAATCTTCATGGCGTGCCACGGCCGGTCGGTGGAGTTCGTGACGGCGAATTTAACTCGAGCCTCCTCCCCGGGCTCGTACATCGTGTGCGCGCCGTCGAATTGAATCGCCGTTGAGCCGAACTCCGGCCGACGGAACTCTCGGTAGCTGGTAGTATCGATCGATTCCAGGCTGGGATGGACGTATTGATTCGGGTAAATTTCCTGCACGCGGTTATTCACCGGCTGAACGAACGTGAGCGCGCTGAACGCAATGTCGTAGACATTCTTGCGGGCCTCATCCCAAACAACAACGGCGTATTGCTTGACCGCCGGCTGCTGAACCGGCTTGACGATTGCCGCGCGTGCCGAGCGCACTTCGGTCTCGATGCCGGGCCGGAGGGTAAGCGATTTAACGATGGGGAAAACGTCGGTTCCCACGCCACTCACTTGCTGCGCAATCCAGGGCCAATACCTTTCGGAAAACTCCACGCGCAGCCCAGTCAGCGGACGCGTCGTCAGGTTGCGAAGAATCGCGCGGCACGAGACAGGGTCGCCCGGCGAATAGAACGTTTTGTCGAGCTCGATGCGCTCGATCCGCACCAGTTTCTTGTGAACCACGAACGCCGTGTTGCCAGCAGGAGCCAGCGAAGGTTGAAGGGGTTTGGGGCCCGCACCCGCTAGAACGACCATATATCGACCGGTTCGAGCCTGTTCCGGGATTCGCCAGACTTCACGATATTCGTCGGCATTTGCGCGGTCGGCTCCCAGCTTGATTCGAGTCGCCTCCAACACGGGCTTTGAATCGCCGAGGTAACGAACCGTGACGTCCACGTCCGTCAGAGGGCGAGTTTCTTCGCCGGGGGAAGGGATCACGCGGACCCTGACGGTCTCTCCCACGTTGTAGCTGATCTTGTCGGTGACAACCTGGAATCCGGCCTGCCCGCGGGCGGGAGAGACCGCGATCGAAAGCGTGACGGCCGATATCACCCAGCTCGCGGCGAGGCTGAAACGATGCGCCCGCGCGCCGGAATGCGCAAACTGTGGCATGGCTCCCCCTTCAAGTGAGCATCGCCGATTATAGAGATGCAATGACCATGCGTCCAGTTGGGGGCGTCGAAAAGTGGTGAATGCTATGCGTCAGCCCTGGGGGAAACAAACCTTCTGCGTTCGTAGCGGACGAAGATCGCCTGAGTGATGAACAGCATGAGAGCGAATCCGGCGAGCAGCCAGAAGCCGGCGCGGACGCCGAAGCGTTGGGCGACGTAACCGATGGCGGGCGGCACGACAACTCCGCTCAAGAGCGCCAGCGTCATGAGCTGGCCGAAGACCGTGCCGAAGAGCTTGGCAAAGTGCGTGCTCGCCGTTCCGGCCGTGGTGGGGAAAACAGGCGCGAAGCTCAAGCCGCAGACAATTGCCGCTGCGGCCGCCACCGGCACGCTCGGCGCGACGGCAATCAGGACCAGCCCGACGGTCGCTCCCAGCGACGCCAGCAACACCAGTCGGGGCCCGGGGATTTTCTTCACCACCTGGCTGGCGGCCAGCCGGCCCAGCATCATCGCTACCCAGAAAGAAGTCAGGATCGCCTTGGAAGTCTGTGGCGAGGTCTGAAAGGCCTGCTCGAAATAAGTGCGAATCCAGCCCGCACCCGAAATTTCAATGGCGGAGTAAAAGAACAGGACCCAGGCGAGGAGTATGATCGCGGGATCGAAGGCGAGGCGACGCGCCTCCGCCCAGAGGAACCCGCCGGCGGCGCGCGCCGGGGGAAATGTCTCGACGAGCGCAACCACCGCTACGCCCGCCACGATAGCCGCGATAAACCAAAGCGTGACGACCAGCCCCACCCGCGCGGTCATCAAGGTGACGAGCGAGGGGAAAAAGATTGCGCCGACTCCAAAGAAGATGTTGCCGAGATTCAACGCCGAGGATGGGTTCTCGGGATACAAGTCGGGGATGAGCGTATTGGAAGCGCTCATCGCCGAGCTGCTGCCCAGCCCGAGCACGACCAGCAGTGCGGCGACCATGGCGTAGCTCGGCGAGTAAGCCATGCCCAGTAGTGCCGCGGCGCTGAGCAGGAAACCTCCGGCCATGACCGGCTTCTTACCGAAGCGGTCAATCAGCGGCCCCGCCAGGAAGACCATGGGGATCTGAGGGAAATAGAGGAAACTGAAGAGCGTCCCGCCGCGCGCCAGGTCGAATTGCAGACGCGCGCTCAGCTCGGGCATCGTCGCGCCGAGAAACGACGTCATGATCCCGAAGGTGAACAGCCCCGCGCACGCGGTGCCCATCAGGTATCTGGTCGCGGTCTGCCCTTGAGATGGCATTGAGTTTTCACCCCGCATGCTCGCGCGCCGGGACATAAACCCTGGACACTTCTCCCGTTCGAAAGGAAGTCAGAGTCGAATTCCCATGAGTGTCCGCAACTTTTCTCGAATCTTTCCGGCAACCTTGTACGACTCGGCGGCCTCGTCCTTGTCAGCAGATTCTCGCGGATAGCGGGAGGCGATGGCGGCGTTGGACAAGAATCGCAGCTCGTCCGGGCGCCACGACCATCCTGGCCACGCAGGACCCAGCAGCCGGTCCAGGGTCACGAGGTCGTGCGTTTTTGGGGGGAGGACGCCAAGGTGAATAAGCGCCGCCTTCATGAGTTTTTCGACGCACGGTTGCGAATGGAAGCAGACCGCGTCGAAGTTCGGCGATTCCGCGGCATGGAGTTCGCGGCCGGCCGTGGCGAAGTCTCCCTCCGCCTTATCGATCCACTCTTTGACGGTCGCGTTCATATAGGACTTTGCCCCGGTCAAGCGCTTCCCGGATGAGAGGGTCTCCTTCGGTGTACCGCCGCGTTGTGTCGTCAGGGCGGCGCGCAAGAAGGTCAACCGGGAATTCAGGGGAGACGTGGTTCAGGATCTCGAGCGACTTTCTCAGGCTCTTGCCTTCAAAAGGCATGACCACCAGCAAATCCACATCGGAGTCTGGCGCGGGATTCCCGTAAGCGTAAGACCCAAACAGGATGATCCGGTCGGGCTTAAATGCCTCAGCGATGCGCCGACTGAGCTCGAGGATGCTTTGCTCATTAACCACGCCGCTCGTCCTCTCTACAGACAGCTGCCTCGCGAATCACACGCTTGTCCACATCATCAAAACGACCGCTGCAACCGCGCCGATTATAAATCACAGTCTGAGGTCTTTAACACAAAAACGCGAGACCCGAAGTTGGTGGCGGCGACGGGAACCCGATTCGGGCGGGCCGCTGAGTTACGGCGCCATCTTACCCGGACATTCTGGCGATTGACTTACGGCGCGCGGCGGCTTTCAATGGAAGCCGCGGGTTCTGACGTTGAGAGCTGTATTGAGGCTCATCGCTCTCGCGCTCCCCCGCTCGCCCGAGGATACGCCATGCATCCACTCGATTCCATCTTCAAGCCTCAATCCATTGCCGTGGTCGGCGCCTCGCGTCGCCCGGGTTCGATCGGGCGTGAAATCATGCACAACCTGATCGAGTACAACTTCCACGGCAAGGTGTTTCCCGTAAATCCCAAAGCGGACTACATTCACTCCATCAAGGCGTTCCCAAGCGTTTCAGCGATCCCTGACCCGATTGACCTGGCCATCATCGTTGTCCCACGCGATGAAGTGCTGGGCGTTGTTGATGATTGCGGAAAGAAAGGCGTGAAAGGCCTGATCGTGATTACGGCGGGTTTTGGCGAGACGGGCGAGGAGGGGCGCAACATAGAGAACGAGTTGCGCGAACGTGTCAATCGCTACGGGATGCGCATGATCGGGCCGAACTGTATGGGCGTCATCAACACTCACCCGGAAGTGCGCATGGACGCGACGTTCGCGCCTGCCATGCCGCTGCCCGGGCGCCTGGGATTCATGTCGCAGTCGGGAGCGCTGGGTGTCGCGATCCTGAACATCGCGCGCCAACTCGACATCGGCTTCTCTCATTTTGTCAGCATGGGGAACAAGGCGAATGTATCCGGCAACGACTTGCTGCTCTACTGGGAGGACGATCCGAGCACCGATTTGATCTTGATGTATCTGGAATCGTTCGGGAACCCGCGGCGATTCGTACAGATCGCGCGGCGGGTCTCGAAGCGCAAGCCCATCGTCGCGGTCAAATCCGGCCGGACGCCCGCGGGCGCGCGCGCCGCGTCGTCGCACACCGGCGCGATGGTTTCGGCGCAGGGACTCGACATCGCCGCCGATGCGTTGCTCGAGCAATGCGGGGTGATTCGCGTGGATACGGTCGAAGATCTGTTCGACCTGGCCATGGGATTCACCAAGAATCCCATCCCGCGCGGGAACCGGCTGGGAATCCTTACCAATGCGGGCGGCCCGGCGATCATGGCCACCGACACGGCCATCAATCTCGGCCTCGCGATGAGCAAATTCTCGGAGCGCACGGCGGCGGAATTGCGCCGTCTGCTTCCCCCCGAAGCGAGCGTCGGAAATCCCGTGGACATGACTCCCAAGGCCGATCGCAGCCGTTACGAAGCTTGCGCGCGCGTCATCCTGGAAGACGAAGGCGTGGATTCGCTCCTGGTGGTCTTCGTACCGCCCATGATGATCAGCGCGCTCGATATCGTGCTGGGGCTGGAGGACTTGCGCCGCCAATTTCCCAAGCCCATCCTCGCAGTGATGATGGCTCCCGAGGAATTCTTCAAGGCGCTGAACGAAAAGCATCCGGGGCACATGGCGATCTATCTTTTTCCGGAGTCGGCGGTACGCGCGCTGTGGGCCTTGGAGCGGCATCGCCAGTGGCGCGAGCGCCCGCTCGGCGAGGTCGAGCAGTTTGAGGTGAACCGCTCTGCTGCCGGGAAACTGCTGGAGTCCGTCCGCGCCGAGGGACGCTGCCAGCTTACCGCGAACGAGGCGTTGCGCCTGCTCGCAAGCTATGGCATTCCGGTCGCGCGCTCCATGATGGCGGCGGACCTCCGCGAATTGAGCGCGCGCGCGAAGGATTTTCCGCATCCCGCCGTGCTGAAAGCGATTTCGCCGGATATCGTGCACAAAACCGAGCTGGGCGGCGTGGCGCTCGATCTGCGCACGCCCGAGGAAGTTTCCGCCGCGGCCGAAAAGATGCTCCAATCCATCGCCCGCCATCGCGCGCTGGCTGGGCAACAACCGGATGGACCACCGCCCGCCTTTCTCCTCCAGGAATTTGTGAAGGGAGGCCGCGAGGTCATTCTCGGCATGACCCAGGACGCGAATTTCGGCCCCCTTCTGATGTTCGGCCTGGGAGGTGTTTACGTTGAAACCCTGAAGGACGTCACCTTCCGCGTGCCGCCGCTGACCGAGCTTGACGCGGAAGAAATGATCCGCGACATTCGCGCCTTTCCACTGCTGGAAGGCGTGCGTGGCGAAGCGGCGATTGATCTGAAGGCGCTGGTGAGAATTTTGCAGCGCTTTTCGCAGCTCGTCGAAGACCTGCCGCAGATCGCGGAGATCGAAATTAATCCGTTCCTGGTTTTCCCCGACGCGAGTCAGTTTCGCGCCGTGGATGCGCGGGTGACGTTGATCGGCTAGCGCCATGGCGCGAGCGGCGGCAAAGCGCCACGGAATGCCTTTGGCAGCACCAGTCAGCGGACTCGCGTTACCAATGGACAAATACGCAGAATCTTCAAGCGACCGGAAAGAATTCCCGCCGGTAAGAAGCCTGCTCGCCCACTAAGTCCTTTCCTGCCAATCGGTCCGAAGAGCGGCGCGGCGGTTTCCAACTTGCATTTCATAAGGTGGGGCAGAAACCCATTGAGTCATTCATTGCACACTCGAGGAGTGTGGGGAGGTGAGGTATGAGCAATATGAAGCTGCTGGCATGGCTGGTTCTGGTTGCGCTGGTAGTGGCCGTCGGGAGAAACGGGGCCGCCCAGACGGCTTCCGCCAGCTCGCAAGAGAAAGCAGATTCAAAGGCCGAAGGCTCGGCCTCAAGTTCCGCAAAGGGAGGCCCGGAGGCATCCGCTCGCGCGGCGCAGACCACCTCGGCGGCTTCCCAGCAGGATGTCGAGGCGCAGCGGGACGTGGCCCAGCTTCGGGCCGGAACCAAAATCTCGACCGAGCTCGAGACAGCGCTCGACGCGAGCAAAGCCAAGCCGGGCGACGAAGTCGTGGCGAAGGTCACCAAGGATGTGAAGGAGCATGGCAAGGCAGTCATTCGCAAGGGCGATCGTTTGATCGGACGCGTCAATTCGGTGGAGGGAAACGCCCAGGGTCAGGGAACTTCGCAGGTGAGTGTGATGTTTGACCAACTCGCGCGAGGGGATGCGCGCTACAGCTTGAACACTGCGGTCTCCTCGATCGTCTCCACTTCGGGCGATCGGCGCGGGATGGACGAACCCATGATGCCCAGCGAACCCATGATGGCCTCACCTCAAGCGGAGGCTCGTTCCGCTGGCTCCGCTTCCTCGAACGGGGGGATGTTGGGCGGAGTGACTTCAGCCGCTGGTTCGACTGTGAATGCGGCAGCGTCCGCTGCTGGCAGGGTTGGAAGCGCTGCGGGGAGCGCCGCGAACTCCACGCTGGGCGGCGCGGGAGGCGCCCTCGGAGTTGACTCGCGCGCGACGGGCCAGGGAAACGCCGCGGCGGGCCTTTCAACGCCCTCCAGGGAGATCCGGGTCGGGACGAGCGCCGGGGCAAATCAGAGCTCAGACGCGGCTTCCGTACTCTCCTCGCGCCACGGCAACTTCCGGCTCGATTCCGGAACGCAGATGCGCTTCCGTGTCGCGGCGCAGTCTGAGACGAAGGCCCACAAGCAGTAACGCAAACCGAAGACGTCGGGGAGAGACTGGGCGGGCTCGAAATGAGTCCGCCCTTCTGCTCTCCCCCTCTGCGTAGATGCAGGGAGGAGTGGAAGTCTCCTCCCGCATCAACTATACTTCCCCCAGCAAACGAGAAATTTTTTGTCATCTCTGCTCGATAGGGGGAGGCATGATGAAGAGCTCTTTCTTCACGGTCATCCTCTTCCTCGCCCTCGGGTCTTGTGCCGCTGCACAGCAATCATCAAATCTGGTCGGGACATGGGTGGGGAAGGTGCAAGGTTACGGCGTGGAGATGAAGTTGACGCTCAATGCCGATGGCAGCGCCGACTACGAAGGCGTAATGGGAAAGTGGCGTGTGCAAGGCAACAAGCTCCTGCTCACGCAGGAGGGCGAAACGGTCGGATACAACTTCGTGCTTCAGGGCGCGCAGTTGACGCTTTCGGGCGGTGACCTGATGGCGCCCATGGTCATGACTCGGGCCGGAGGCGGGGGGAGAATGGCCCGCACTCCGGAGCCCGTCGCGGTTCCAGAGGTCGGCGAAGAGGGAGATGCGGATGCTGTTCCGCAGCCGTCGGCGCGAGGCCCGGCAGCCGCTCCAGGCCCGACGGCGGGCAAGCGCGCGCTGTCAGAGGCGGAGGTGGCGGGATTGCTCGATGCGAGCGTTTCGAGCCGCAGAATCATCGAGCTGGTTGAAGAGCGGGGCATCGCCTTCGCGCTCAGTCCGGCGGCCGTTTCGCGGCTCAAGGCCAAGGGCGCGACGAACGCGCTGATCGGCGCGTTGCAGCAGGCCGAGGATCGGGGAGGCGGTGAGGTTGCCGTGGCGGCCCCTCCGACCGGCCCCGCCGAGCGCAGAGCGGCGGGCAGCCGTGGACCGGCCACGCCGATGGACTCAGCCCCTTCTCGCGGTCCGCGCTATCGCAACGAAAAGTTGGGTTTGAGTTTTGTGCCGCCGCCGGGTTGGAAGGTTGGAGAGCGCCAGGGGCTGTTGCTGATGGGCTCGGACAACGAACCCGGGCTGATCATCATCCGCTTGGCGCGGCGGACACGCCTGCAACAACTCGTGCAGGACTATGGCGAAGGAATGCAGGAGCAGGGCTTGCAGTTGATGCCCACCGTGCAGGCGCAGGAATTTCCGGCGGGCCGGAACCGCGCCGTCGCCGGAGAGCTCGCCGGCATGGCTCAGGACGGCGCGCGCATCCGCGCCCGCGCGGTGGCGGTGGAGAGCCCCTTCGGCGACGCGGTTGTCGTGCTCGGCCTGACGACGGAAGAGAAGTACGCGGGCCTGAAGCCACGGGTCGAGTCCATCGCCCCGACCTTCCAGTTCACTCAGCCCCAGGCGCCACCGGTCCTGGAAGAGATCGCCGGTCAATACTTCTACTTCAGTTCCTCCAGCTACGGCTCGAGCGAGCGGTATATCGACATGTGCAGCGACGGCCGATTCAGCAGCCGCAGCGGGACTTACAGCACGGGCGGCGCGGGCACGGCCTACGGCGAGGGCGGCGCGAGCGCGCAGTGGACGGCGGAGGGCGACGGTTCGCAAGGGGCGATCATCGTCACCAATCCGGACGGGAGCACCGAACGCTACCCTTACCAAAAGTCCGGGTCGGACCTGATCGTCAATGGCCGGACGTTCGCCCGCTACGGCGACGGGTCGTGCTCGAAGAGTTCGCCTGTCTACTAGAAGTTGTTGCAAAACCCGGCTTAATCCCTTGTCAGGGCACGGCTTCAGCCGCTGAGGGCCAGCAAGGCACCTCAGGGGCTAAAGCCCGCTCTTTGTCCGACCTGTTTCGGCCCCGATTAATCGGGGCCCTGACGATACTTGCGGAGGGTTTTGCAACGGCCTCTAGTAGATGGTGGGGGACGTACAAGAGTCTCTCACGATGGCGGTGGGGACTCCATCTGACGGATTTTCCAGTAGAGCCCGCCGATGGCGAGGACGATGAAGATGAGTGAGACACCGAGCCCTTTGCGCCGGACGTCGCGCTCCTGCAGCGCCGCGACGCCTGCCTGGTAGGCCTTCTGCGAAATTTCCACGCCCTGGTCGGTCTGCTTCTGGACTTCCGCGTCGTTAAAGCTATGGACGTTGACGCGCGCTTTGATCAGCGCTTCGTGCGCGCTGGCGAGTTCCACTTTGGGTGTGGAGACTTCCATTCCGGAGCGCTCGGCGGCGCCAAGAATCTCCTCCGCCCGCCCCAGGAAAGTTTTGACCTTGGCCAGGTCGCCCGCCATTTTCCGCGCCGCCACATAGCCTTTGTCCCCCTCGGCGTGACAGGTGACACACACGGCATTCGGGCCAACTCCCACCCAGTCATCGGAAGGCTTCACGATCTCGTGGTTGGAGTGGCACTGCACGCAGCCGGGCAAGCCCATTTTCGCAAACGCCGGCTGGTGCGGGCTCTTCTCGAAAAGTTGCGCGAAGAAGACGTGACATGTACCGCAGACGTTGGCGACGGAACTGACACCCGGCGGCGTGGCGCCGTGATTTCCGTGGCAGGTCGAGCAGGTGGGTGCGGAGGTGTCGCCGCTGGCCAGAATCTCCGCGTGCACGCTCTTGCGATACTTGTCAACCTGGTCGGTCGGTATGTTGTAGCCCTTCATGTGCGCGGCATCGGCGTGACAGTGGCCGCACGTTGTCGCGACGTTGGTGGGATGCACGGGGGAACGCGTATCGCGCGCCGGCAGGATGTCGTGCACGCTGTGGCAGTCCACGCAGGCCGCCACTTTGGTGTCGCCCTGCTTCAACCGCTTTCCGTGGATGCTGGTCAGATACTGGCTCAACTGGTCGGCGCGCATCTTGGGATTGAAGCGATGCATGTAGGCGATGTCGGAGTGGCAGCGGCCGCAGAACTCCGGGACCTGGGTCTTCTTGGGAGCGCCGCGAAAGCCTTTGGCGGGGCTCATGGCGTTCATCGAATCATCGGCGGGATCCCCGCCGTGACAATCCGCGCAGCTCAGGCCGACTTGACGGTGGATGTCGGACTCAAATTTCTTCGCGGGCTCGCTCTGCGTCCCCTCCAGCTCGGAGTGGCAGGTGATGCACGAGTCTTTCGATGGCGCGGCAGCGGCCGTTACCATCGCCCAACCGGTGAGGACGAGAACTGCGGCCGAAGTTCTTGCGGATATTCTCATCGAAAGCTCGCTAACCTATCGCAACGCCAGGGCGGACATCACCGCCATAAATACCAGCGCGAAAATTCCCAGACCGGTGAAGAAACGCGTCACGCGTCCGAACCCCGCGCGGTAGTCAAGAAACGGCACCGCAATCCACACCGCTCCCGCCAGGCTGAAACCGACCAGGCCGGCGAATTCGCCTTCCAGGAACAAAATCTTGGGCGGGAGATACTTGAGCGTCTGGAACATGAAGAGGAAATACCATTCCGGCCGGATGCCGGCCGGCGCGGCGGCGAAGGGATCGGCCTTGGCGCCGAGTTCCCAGGGGAAAATCGCCGCCAGCGCTCCCAGCACTCCCAGCGCCGCATACCAGCCGATGATGTCGCGCAGCAGGAAGTTGGGGAAGAAGGGCATGACGCGAATCGGCTGGCCGCTCTCTTTCGCCTTATGCTCGACCGAAGGAGGGACGCTCATGCCGAGCTGCTGGACGAGAAGCAGATGCATGGCAAGGAGAACCGTTGCCAGCCCCGGCAGCACCGCCACGTGAAATCCGAAGAATCGCGTGAGCGTGGCGCCCGTGACTTCCTCTCCCCCACGCAGGAAGGTGAGCATCCATTTCCCGACGAAAGGCACGGCGCCGGCCATCTCCGTCCCCACCTTGGTGGCAAAGAACGCCAGAGTATTCCACGGGAGCAGATATCCGCTGAAGCCGAAGCCCATTACGATGAAGAGAAGAAGCATTCCGGAAATCCAGGTCAACTCGCGCGGCTTGCGATAGGCCTTGAGGAAATAGACGCTGAACATGTGCACCATCGCCGTGAACACCATCAGATTCGCCGACCAACTGTGCACGGAGCGGATCAGCCAGCCGAAACGCACCTGGGTCACGATGTACTGCACGCTCTCGAAGGCGTCCTCGGGCGTGGGCCGGTAGTAGAGGAGCAAAAGAATGCCCGTGAGGACCTGCACGATGAAGAGAAACAGGGTCATGCCGCCGAAGTAGTACCAGATGGTGTGGCGGTGGATGGGGACGGTCTTGTGGCGGAGGAATTCCTCCACGCTTCCGGCGCCAAAGCGCTCATCGAGCCAGGTCAGGATGGGGCGGAGCAGGGTCTTCATCGTCAGGCGCCACGGGTCACTACAATGTCGTCGCCCTGCACGTGTACCTCAAAATTTTCCAGCGGGCGGGGCGGCGGCCCGCTGACGTTCCGGCCTTCCAGATCGTAGAGCCCATTGTGACATGCGCACCAGATCTGGTGCAGGTCATCCCGATACTGCACCGTGCAGTTCAGATGCGTGCAGACCGCGGAGAAGGCTTTGAATTCGCCCGCCGTCGTGCGCACAAGCAGGGCAGGCTTGGAGCCGAACTTGAAAATCTTTCCGCTGTTGTTCTTGAGGTCGTTGACTTTGGCCGCTACCACCGAGCGGCTGGTGGACTCGCCGACGGCGGGCGGAATAATGTAGCGGAGCGCCGGGTAGAGAAACGTGGCGATCGACGCCACCACGCCGCTCCCCAACAAAAGGTTTACCCACCGGCGCCCGGACTGTACATCTTCGGGCCGTGGACGGTCAGGATTCTCCATCGTCCCTCCCCAAGCGGCTGACGCGCTCGATGACTGCTTTGTGCGACGTGGCACAGCAGGTTGTGCCCATGCCGCAGTCCACCCGGCGCTTTCGTCCCGGAGTTCGGCTCGCGCAGCTGAGCCTTACTTCGCGGGGGCCTTGTAGCCTTCCAGCGAGTGGTTGTGTTCCTTGTAGTATTTCCCGGCGTCGTTCAGTTCTTTGGAGCCCATTTTGACGTGACAGAAGGTGCAGCTCTTGCCTTCCTTCTTCGCGTATTCCGGTTTGGCCGTGGCCAGGGTTAGAACGGTCCCGCTGATCATCGCCGCGGCAAGAAATAACTTAAGAAATCTCATACTCTCTCTCCTCCGTTAGATTCTACCCGTGTCGTCAAGTTCAGTCTTGAGCTGGCATCGATCGGACGGAACGGCCGAGTCCGACCATGGGTCGACAGGCCGCGCGGGCTCAGCTCCCACCCGCGAGGTCGTGAAGAATCTTGGGGTCCGGGTCCTCCATGGCCAGGAGATTGTGGCAGGCGTTGCAGTCCTGCGTGATGACCCGGCCGTCTTGGGATTTGTGATTGCCGTCGTGGCAGCGGAAGCACCCGGGAAAATCCGCGTGGCCGAGGTTGCTCGGGTAAGTGCCCCACGTCACATTCATCTCGGGAAAGATGTTCCCGCGGTAGATCTCGACCAGCGCTTCAGCGGCGCGCTCAATCTGCGCGCGCTGGGTGTTGAAGACGTCGAAGTGGTTCTTCCGATAGTATTCGCGCAAACCCTCCGCAAGCTGAGTTCCCGCCGCCACGCGGCTGGGGTAGTTCGCCCGGAGCAGTTCGATCGAGACCTTGTGAACAAAGGGCAGCGACGGACTGATACGGCCGGCAGTCATGGCGCGGTTAACCGCATCTTCGGGGAGGTCGTAGGCGTGGGTCGGCCGGTTGTGACAGTCCATGCAGTCCATCACGCGCCGCTCGCCCTTGGCGAGGTCCGCGGCGCTGGGCGGATTCTCGCTGGTGATAAATTCCGTGACCTTTCCGTTTTCGTCCCGGTAATCCACCCAGGGAATGACTTGTCGCTTGTCGTCGGTGGCGACGTAAGTCGAGACGCCCAGGTGGCGGCCATGAATGCCCACGTAGGAGTTGTCAGCGCTCTTGCCTCCGATGTGCAGCAGCAAGACCGTCTTGACCGGCGAGTTCTTCTCATCGTCGCCGTACTTGGTCTTCACAACGAATTTGTCGCCGGAGAATTTCGCCGGCCAGTGGCACTCCTCGCAGGTCTCGCGCGCCGGGCGGAGGTTGTGAACAGGAGTCGGAATGGGGCGCGGGTAAAGATTGAAGGTGACCGCCAGCACCTGATAGCTGCCGGAAAGTTTCGATTTGACGAACCACGAAGCACCCGCTCCGATGTGGCAATTAACGCAAGCCACGCGCGCGTGCGGCGAACGCTGGTAGGCCGTGAACTCGGGCTCCATCACGGTATGGCACGTCTGCCCGCAGAATTCTTGGGTTTCCATGTGGACCACGCCACGGTAGCTGGCAATGGCGAAGATCGGGACGTTGACCGCGGTCATCACCGCCACGAAGAGCGCCGTCCGTCGCAACTCGCGTTGAGAGAAATCGATCTTGGGATAAGTTGCGGGAAGCAGTCCGAGCCGCCGCTCCTTCCGATACTCCAAAAACACTCCAACCGGAATGAGCAGAAGGCCGAGGACGAACACGCCCGGCAGGACGAGATAAATCACAATGCCGAGGTAGGGATTGGCGGCAGAGCTGAAGGCGAAGGTCACCAGCAGCGTAATGGCCGCGGTGCTCGTCACCACCACACCGACGCGGCTGATGAGGTTGCGGCTGAGGTAGAACAGCGGGCGAAGATAGTGGGAAACGATCGGGCCGCGCAGCTTGAAGAGATAGCGTGGCGGACCGCCGCCGTTCCGTGCTTCGCCTTCTGTTGGCCCCTCGGCCATTGCGTTCCTTTCGCTCCGGACGCCCGGAGACTCCCCCCTGCGGCTGACCAAAGGGTCAGTCTAATTTCAACCTGCTTCCTCTTTCAACCTCGATGATGCCCTGCCTGCCGGAAGAGAGAGGCAGCGGGCGGCGAACGGAAACACCCCTCCGCCCGCCCCGCTCTTACTTCGACCCTGCACTGGCTTTGTAGCCTTCCAGCGAGTTGTTGTGCTCCTTGTAGTACTTGCCGGCTTCTGTCAGTTCCTTGAACTTTCCCGCTGGGTGGCAGAAGGTACAGGTCTTGCCTTCCTTCTTCGCGTACTCCTGCTTGGTCACGCCGAAGGATACGAGTAGGAATAGAACTATCGTGCTAAGGAAGAACGCCCGTAACAGCTTCATTCGAAATAGCCTCCATGTTCGGTAGGTCTCCGAGTATTGCAGCGACTCGGTCAATCGAGACCTCCGCCAAGGCTCGGAGCATTCGTCATACCAGCCTAAGCGGCGCTGGTCGAGTTCCTATGGCATAGCTGTACCAGCACTTAGCAGCACGGGTCCGTCGCTACCTGATTGCAATCAAACCATTTGCGCGAAATGACGGACACTTTTGCGGGAAATAACTCAACATCAGTTGAAGTATTCAACGCTTCGACTTTGTGTCTGAAAAAGTATGAGGGTCGTATCCCCTTGAGGCCAAAGGAGCACCGTTTCGCGATGCCGGGTCAAGCCGTCATATCTGATTGGCAATACCGTTGGCACCGGACGTGCCGCAGCTGATGTGGGGTGTGAGAGTCGGACTTTCTGGCTGCCCCCGCGACTCCTTGAAGAGGTTCGAGGCAAGCGCTGATGGATCTGCTCCTGATTGGAATCAGTCACAAGACCGCGCCGCTTGAAGTGCGGGAGCGGTTCGCAATCCCGGAAAGCAGAATCCCCGGCGCGCTCCAAATCCTCGCGGGCGAGCCCGAGGTAGACGAAGCGCTGATCATCTCCACATGCAACCGCGTGGAGTTCGTCATGAGCCTGCACGACGGCGAAGACGGCGTCGCAGTCTTTCGACGATTCTTTCAGAAAACCTACAGTCTGAGTTACGACGATTTTGCCCATTGCTTCTACACGCATCGCAACGACGAAGCGGTGCGGCACCTGTTTCGTGTCGCGTCCGGTTTGGACTCGATGGTCGTCGGCGAGCCGCAGGTGCTCGGACAGGTCAAGAAGGCTTACTCGCTGGCGAAGGAAGGGGGCGCCGCGCGGCATACGCTCGATGCGGTCTTCAGCCGCGTCTTCAACGTGGCCAAGCGTATCCGCACGGAGACTCACGTGGCCGAGGCTTCGGTCTCGGTCAGCTCGGCGGCAGTGGAATGGGCGGAGCAGGTCTTTGGCGACCTCCACGGAAAGACCGTGATGATCATTGGCGCCGGGCAGATGGGCGAACTGGCGGCGCGCCACTTGGTCTCGAAAGGAGCGGCGACGGTCCTGGTCAGCAACCGGACGTACGATCACGCGGTGAAACTGGCCGAGGAGTTGAAAGGTCTCGCCGTCCGCTTCAGCGAAATCTGGGAAGCGATGAAGCGCGCCGACATCGTCATCAGCTCGACCGGCTGCCCGCACGCCATCATCACGCGCGCCGACATGGAGAGCTTGATGGCTTCGCGCGGCAACCGCCCGCTGTTCCTGGTGGATATCGCCGTCCCGCGCGATATCGATCCCGGCGTCGGTGAAATTCCCGGATGCACGCTGGCGAACATTGACGCCTTGAAGGAAGTCACGCGGCACAACCTGCGCCAGCGCGAAGAAGCCGGCGCGGCGGCCGACCGCATCGTCGAGGAGGAATTGGCCGCCTTCCGCGAGCGACAGGAAGCTCTGCGCGTTGCCCCCACCATCGTCTCCCTGCGCCAGCGCGTGGAAGCCATCCGTCGCGGTGAGCTTGCCCGGACGCGCGCCCTCTTCGGCGAGCTGACGCCCGAGCAGGAAGAAGCCCTCGACCTCGTCACGCAGAGCCTGGTCAACAAAATCCTCCACACGCCTTTTACCGAGCTCAAGCAGGCCGCGGCGCGCCCGGATCGCTCGCAGTTCCTCAGCGTCGTGCGCAGCATCTTCCGGCTGGAGGAAGATCGCGCGGCGTCGCCCGCCTCGGCCAACTAAGCAAGCGCGGGACTCCCAGCGTCCTCTGTCTCGATGTGGCTCCTGACCGGGGGGGCGAAGAAATCGGGCTGGCCACTGAGGATGTACTGACTTCAGCTGCCGGAACTCTCCGATTCTTCTTCCAATTCTTCGGCAAAGACGCTGTAGCCTTCGTTGGGCGGGAACAACTCGGCCAGCAAGGACATGCGGCGGCGCAATTGCGGCAGGGGCAGGTGTTCAGGCCCGAGGCGGATTTGCACGTCGTGCCAGAGGCCGTGCATGTACTCCGCCAGCGTGCTGACGAATGAGACGTTCAAGTAGTGATCGAGCTTCTCGCGGTTGCGGGTCAAGCGCCCGCGCCCGGTGGAGAGCGACTGCTTCGCCGCCAGGGACTCCTCGTCGATTTCGCCTGAAACCCCCGCGGCGTTTTCCGCGTCCAGCAGGCGCGCGTACTCGTCGATCTCAGGCTGAGCCAGACGCGGCCAGAGAAGCTCCGCCACGCTGGCCAGGAACTCGAAGCCCGTGTCGTGCGCGTTAAGTTCGCGGCAGGGGAGAACCAGGTGGATGATGCCCTCGGATTCCAGCCAGACGGCCGAGTGCGTCTCGCCCTCGGGCTTGGAAAAACTGACGGCGTCACCCGCCTCGAGACATGCCACGTAAGGGACGATCAGGGCGCGCAACTTGCCCAGCCGCCGCGCGATCGTTTCCGGCACGGCCGCCGCCGGCTCGCGCACCATGGTGCGGTCCTCGGCGGGTGTGAGAGTCACGGCGGAATGCATCTCCCAATCGTGCGCGAGGCGCGACAGGGGGACGAAGGGACCTTGAATGTACTCGCCGATGGGAACGGGGTCGCGGCGTTGCGCGGGTCGTGTGCTCATGGGGTTTCAAACCGGAAGTGGAGCGATGCCCCACCGTTTTCATTCTGAGCGATTCAGCGCTTTCTGTCCAGAGAGCTTCCGGAAACAGCGAAGGCCGACGGGCCGTCGGCAAGAACGCGACGCCCCAGTGAGGCGCCGCCAAGAAACCGAGCCGGCCAGAGCCGGCGTTTCGTCACCGCCCTCCCTATTTCAAGGATAGTTAACGCCAAGGTCCGGGAAACGTCCGCGAACCCCTGAGGGGTGAGGCGGGGTGAGAGGCGCCGCAATGTCGGACATTTGGTCCCAACTGAAATAGCCTCCGTATTTTCAATCGGTTGCGGCAGCCTCTAGTTCCGCTCCCTCTCCGCCGATTGCCCTTCCATAACTCGAGGAACGGGCCGAATTGCGTCATTATCCCCCTCGAAATCTAGCTTTGTTTTGCAGGTCATTTTGTCCATCGAGGCTTTATTTTCAATAGGATAAGTGCGGTTATCGTGTAAAAAATACAATATATCTGTGCATCGCGATTCCCAATGGCTGCACGGCCATTTTGTCATCTTTCGAAAGTAGTGAACCCGGCGATCAGAATTTCGCTCATGCGCTCTGCCTCTCCCTCCCCCGAGGGCTCCTGTCCGGGCTGTCTCGCTTCGGAGTCGGCTACGACGCTAGCATAGTTTGGGAAGGAAGTCAAGAGACAAAAGGTCCCCTCCCCGTTTTGCCCCTAGGCGGGTATGGCCGGGTGGGCGGCATCCGCGTAGGCATAGACCCAACCCTCGTGGATCCGGCCGACGCGCGCTTCGACGAGGCGGTTGGCGGGAAGCCCGCTGCCGGGCAGGAGGAGCTTGAGGTAGTTCGAGCTGAGGGCGACGCGCGCGCCGTCCTGTTCCTCATCGAGCGTAAGCGCCGGGATCGTCCGTCCGACCTGGGATTCCAAAAAGGCTTGTCGCTTCGGTGCTACCAGGGCGCGCATCTCCCGCCCGCGCTCGTGGATGATGCGTCCATTCAGGTGGCCGTCGCGCGCCGCCGCGGGCGTGCCTGGCCGGGACGAATAGGGGAAAACGTGGAGATAGGTGAAGGGGAGGGAAGCGACGAATCGCAAACTCGCCTCGTGATCCGCATCGGTCTCGCCGGGGAAGCCCACCATCACGTCGGCGCCGATCCCGCAGTTGGGAATCTGTTCGTGAATAGCGCGGATTCGTTCCGCGTAGTGCGACGCCCAATAGCGCCGGTTCATCTGGCGCAGGATGCGGTCGGAGCCGCTCTGCAAGGGAACGTGGAAATGGCGCGCCAGGCGCGGCTGGCCGGCTACCAGGCCAATAAGCTGCGCGCTCACATCCATGGGCTCGATCGAGCTGATTCGCACGCGCGGGAGGGAAGTTTCCGTAAGAATGCGCTCGAGGATTCCGAGAAAGCTGAGGCGCGGCTGCAGATCCTTTCCGTAGCCGCCGAGGTTAATACCGGAAAGGACGATTTCCTGGTATCCCTCGTCCTCCAGCCGGCGAACCTGCTCGATGACTTTCTCGGGAGGCAGGCTTCGGCTCGCGCCACGGACTTCGGGAATGATACAGAACGAGCAACGGGCGTCGCAACCGTCCTGGATCTTGAGCGTGGGCCGCGTGCAATCGTCGGGGAAGACCGGGGCGAAGTGAAATTCCTCGGAGATTTCCCCGACGAGGACGGTGGCCGGGGAATCGGGACTCGTGACTCGTGACTCGGGATTCGCGACTCGGGACTCGGGACTCGGGGTCGACAATTCTGAATTCAAAATTCTGAGTTCCGAATTCTCTTTTTCTGCCTTCTGGCTTCTGGCTTCTGACTTCTCCGCGCCGCCCAGCAGATCCGCGACGAAACGCTTATGCGAATTCCCCACCACCCACGCGACGCCGGGCAGCTTGGCAATCTCTTCCGGCGAGCGCTGGGCGTAGCAGCCGGTGACGAGAATCCGGCATTGCGGATTGGCGCGATGAATTCGGCGGATGACCTGGCGAACCTCCGCGTCGGCAGTGGCGGTGACGGTGCAGGTGTTGAGGACAGCGACGTGGCTCTGTTCGGCGCCGGAAACCTCTTCCAGGCCCGCATCGAGCAGTTGACGCTTGAGTGCCGCGCCGTCTGCCTGGCTGGCTCGGCAACCGAAATTGATGAGATGAAACGTCGCCATCGGGTTCAACCCTATTCTACTCGACGCTCGGCCCAAGTAGCGGCGAGTTTAGCTCGCCATCCGTCGGCCGTCTTGGCGGCGTCAAGCCGCCTCTACTTTAAGTTGGAGGGGGGAGAACTGCGGAGAGCGGACACACGTGCACGCCTGAAGGCGCAATCCCGGGAACGGGCGGGATCAGGCTGGAGAGGGCGCGGAGCGCCGCTGCTGGAAGCATTCGCGACAGTAGACGGGCCGACCTTGGGTGGGCCTGAAAGGAACCGTCGTTTCCTTGCCGCACTGCGAGCAAGTGGTGGTGGTTTCAGCGCGCTGGCGGCCCGGACCGCTCACCATCTGGCTCCGTTTCGATTTACAGGCTTTACACCGCTTGGGTTCATTCTTGAAACCCTTGTCGGCGTAAAAGATCTGCTCGCCTGCGGTGAAGACGAAGTCACTCCCGCAGTCAACGCACTTGAGGACCTTGTCCCGGTATTCCATGCCTGGCTCCCCTGCCCGACCTGGGCCCACCTGCGCCACGGCCGCGCCAGGTGGGAACGGTTGCAGGGTCTTGGAGTTCCCACCTCGCGCTTTTGCGAAACAGGTTTAATCCTGCTCGTGCCGGGCCTTCTTGCGGCTGCGTTTGCGAGCCAAGGCTTCTTTGACTCGCCGTTTCTCCCCGGGTTTCAGGTAATACGAGTGTTTCTTAATTTCCTTGATGATGTCTTCCTGTTGAACCTTCCGCTTGAAGCGGCGCAGGGCGTTTTCTAAAGATTCCCCTTCCTGAAGTCGTACTTCAGCCAAAATCTAAACACCCCCATTTCCGCGTAAGATTGATAAGAGCCCATTCGCTGTAATGGTAGTGAGATTGTTACCCGGTTAATTGGGGCAAGTCAAGCGTATTTTTGATAAACCTTCGGAGATGACCGGGGCCCGGTGTGACGGCGCCAAAGCCCGGCCGCGCCTTGACCGGCCTTGAGGCTTATGTTAGGGTCTGGCAGACACTCCGACGAATCCACTCACCTGGCGAAGACATGGCGGAAATCATCAAGGTCGATCCGACACGATTGGAGTTTGTCGTGGAGTATACCGTCCGGCTGCTCATGGCGGGCAAAGTGGTGGCGGTTCCCACCGATACACTCTATGGTCTCGCCGCCGACCCGTTGAACCTTGCCGCGGTGAGCGAGGTGAACCGCATCAAGCACCGCAACACCGAGCGGCCGCTCCCCCTGCTCGTCGATTCCGTGGACCAGGCGGCCGATTACAGCCACGATCCTCCGCGCGTCTTCTTCACGCTGGCGGAAAAATTCTGGCCCGGGCCGCTCACTCTGGTGGTGAACGCCTCGCGACAACTTCCCTTGAAAGTCACGGGAAACACCGGCAAGGTGGGCTTGCGCTGGCCCCTGGCGCCCGTGGTAACGGGGCTGATTGCGGCTTGCGCGCGGCCGTTGATCGGCACGAGCGCGAACTTGACTGAACACCCGGCCAGTACGACCGCCGAGGATGTGGAGCGACAGATCGGCGACTCGATTCCTCTGATCCTCGACGGCGGTCCCACGCCCGCTCATGTCCCGTCTACGGTCGTGGATCTGACCGGCCCCCGCGCCCGCGTCCTTCGGGCGGGGGGTGTCCCCGAATCTGAATTGAAGGAGTACCTCGGCTGAAGCTTCCGCCCCTTCGCTTCTGGATTCTCGTAGTGTGCGTTCTGGTGGCGACGGCGGTCATCTGGGCGGAGGCCTCGATCTACCGGGCCATTCGGCGGCAGGCCGCGCAGGACGAAGCCCGCCCCGCTGACGCCATCGTGGTCTTCGGCGCGGCCCAATACAACGGCGCGCCCTCGCCGGTTTTCAGGGCGCGGCTCGATCATGCCATGCGGGTGGAAGAGCGAGGGCTGGCGCCGCTGATCATCACCACCGGCGGCAGCGGCGGCGACCCGCGCTTTACCGAAGGCGGCGTGGCACGCGACTATCTGATTCAGCAAGGCGTCGCGGCGGAAAGGATCGTCGCCGAAACCGAGAGCCAGACTACCTACGAAAATGTTCTCGCCGCGTGCCGGCTCCTGCGCCAGCGCGGCGCGCGCAACTGCATCGCCGTCAGCGACGGTTTCCACCTCTACCGCATCAAGCGGATGTTCGCTTCCCAGGGAATGGCCGCCTATGCCTCGCCCGCTCCCGCGAGCCCCATCGAGAACGACCCCGTCAAACGAACCGTCCACTCCATGCGCGAGACGTTTGTCTCCACCCTCTGGCATTTGGGTTTTCGAGGGTAGGGGAGCCCTCCCCTACGGCATCGAGATCTTGCCGAGGACGACCGCGCGCTTTGCTCCCGTGACGCTGGGCAAGTTGCCGGGAAGCCCGTGCATCGTGCGGTCAGCCAGAATCGCGAAGGCGATCGCCTCCTTGGCGTCAATAGGCAGGCCGTAGTGATCGGAGAGATCGATCGCCAGGCGCGGCACAAATGCCTGGAGTCCCGCCAGCAAAGTGCGGTTGCGCGCTCCGCCGCCCGAGACGATCAGACGATGAATTCTATGTTGAGGGAACACGAACCGCTCGAGCGCGTCGGCGATGGCTGCGACGGTCAATTCGGCCGCCGTGCGGAGAAGGTCCTCAAGCCGCATTGATCGGCGGCGGAGAAAATAACGCCGCACGAATTCGTCTCCAAACTGTTCGCGGC
The DNA here is from genome assembly GCA_041946825.1 of Terriglobia bacterium. Taxonomy (GTDB): domain Bacteria; phylum Acidobacteriota; class Terriglobia; order UBA7540; family UBA7540; genus CAZTHM01. Next base: position 305,297 of record JBHGBD010000003.1, read on the forward strand.
CGCAACTCTTCGGCGGGCGCTGGCGGAAATAAGGGAGTCGCAGAATCTCTTCCACGAGTGGCGCCCTCACGCTGCCGCGGGACGCAAGGCGGCCGGCTTCGTCAAACTCCTTCTTGCCATGCGTGAAGCGCCGCACGAGAGCGTCGATCACCATGTTCCCCGGCCCGGTGTCGAAACCGAAGACGTCTTCCGGCTCAGCGCCCGACGGAATCACCGTGATATTGGCGATGCCGCCGAGGTTCAACGCCACGCGGCCCTCGCGCGCGTGCCGGAGCAACAAGTAATCCACCATCGGCACGAGTGGCGCGCCCTGACCGCCGGCGGCCATGTCCGCGGCGCGGAAATCCGCGACCACCGGCGCGCTCGTCCTCTCCGCGATCACGGCGGCCTCCGCGATCTGCAAGGTGCTGGAGATGTCCCGGCCCGCTTCGCGCGATCGCATCCCCTGGTGGTAAACCGTCTGGCCGTGCGAGCCGATCACGCTGAGGCGCTGGGGAGATACGCGCGCGCGACGGCAGACCTCCAGCGCCGCGTCGGCGAAGAACTCACCAAGCAGAAAATTCAATTGGCTTACCGCGCCCGCGCTCGCGGGAGATCCGGAAGCGACTTGAGCGACCGCCGCCCGCAGTTCGGCGCTGTAAGGGTTCGTTAGAAAGGCAAGCAAGCGGACTCGCGGCCTTTCTGCCGGACCGCGGATCTCGACCAGCGCCGCATCCACGCCGTCCATCGAGGTCCCGGATATCAATCCGACGGCCAGTCTCGCGCCCTTCCTGGTCTGTCGAGGCAAATGGCACTCCTTCTATCGGAACTCGCTGTTGAAGCTTTCGAAGCGTCGAACGAGTTGTTGGAATTCCTTCTTGCTTACCCTGATGGGCGCAGGTGGTATGCGACTTTTGACAGTGTTAATTCTTGTGAGCGACGCCTCAACCCGCTGGGGGCTCAGATTCCCCGAAGCGAGCGCAGCCTCAATCGCGCCAAGAGCTTCTTCGAAAGGTTTTCCTTCGTCCACAATCAGCATGTCGCAACCGGCGTTGATCGCCCGCACCGCCGTCTCACCCACGTTGAGCCCGCCGCGCACCGCCTCTGATTCCAATTCATACGCCAGGACAAGGCCACGATAACCAAGTTTGACACGCAGCAACCCCTCGACGATAAGCGGGGAAAGGCAAGCGGGCCTCGGGTGGTCGAAGTCGTAGGCCTTGTAGGCCGCCGGGCTGATGAGCATCATGTCAAGCTGCGGAGACAGTTGGCGAAACGGCAGGAGGTCCTCACGCCACAAATCGGCCATCGGTTTGCCGCTCACCGCCAACGTCCGAGGGTTTCCAATTGGCACGCTTCCTTGGCCGGGAAAATGCTTGCCCACCGCAAGGATTTTTCCCTTTCGCTGCCCGCGCAGGAAGGCGTTACCACACTCGGTCACTGACCGGGGGTCCGCGCCAAACGTCCGCGCGCCGGCCTTCTTTTCGTTGAACGATGTCGCCAGATCCAGAAGCGGGGCAAAGTTCGTATTGAATCCCACAAGGCTGAGGGCCGCGCCAATCAACTCGCCAAGCCGGGCGACGGCCGGTAAACCCTTCCCGGCAACCGCACGAGGCGAAGGCAATGGCGGAAGAAATGCCTCGAGCGCGTCCGCGCTTCCTCCCTCTTCCCGAACGGCCAGGAACGCGGGATGCGGAATCGCCCCCGCGACCTTGCGAAGAAGTTCGGCGGTCAACTCCGCCGACTGAGGAAGGGGAGCAGGCAGCAGAATTCCTCCGGGCGCCGCGCCTCGCAGGCGCCGCACGCGCGCCGCGTCCACGCGGCCATCCCCAAACCGCACGAGGAATAGTTGGCCGAGACGTTCCTCCGATCGTGCCTTCATGATTTGATTTGCTTCTTGAGTTCCGCCAGAAGGTTCAGCGCCTCAAGCGGCTTCAGGTTGTCGAGGTCGGCGCTTTCGATGGCGCGAACCACCTCGGCGTTGAGCGGAGTGAAGATGGTCAGTTGCACTGCGCCGGGCTCGGACGAAGCGGGTCGCGCCGCCAGTCGCTCGCTGAGCGTATGCTCGCTCTGCTCGTGGCGCGCCAGGATTTCACGCGCGCGCTCGATGACGCTGGAAGGCAATCCCGCCAGGCGCGCGACCTCGATGCCGTAACTCTTGTCGGCGCTGCCCGGCTCGACCTTGCGCAGGAAGACGATGTTCGAGCCCGACTCCTTCACCGAGACGTGATAGTTCCTCACGCCGGGCAGCAAGTCCGCGAGTTCCGTCAGCTCGTGATAATGGGTGGCGAAGAGCGTCTTGGCCTGCGTGTGCGTCTGCAAGTGTTCGACCACCGCCCAGGCGATGGCGAGGCCGTCGAAGGTCGCCGTGCCGCGCCCCACTTCGTCGAGCAGCACCAGGCTGCGCGGCGTCGCCATATTCAGAATCCCCGCCGCCTCCGTCATCTCCACCATAAACGTCGAGCGTCCGCGGGCCAGGTTGTCGGATGCGCCGATGCGCGTGAAGATGCGGTCGAAGATGGGAAGCTTGGCGCGCTCCGCAGGGACAAAGCCGCCCATCTGCGCCATCAGCGCGACCAGCGCGGCCTGCCGCAAGTAGGTCGATTTCCCGCCCATATTCGGGCCGGTGATGATGAGGATGCGGTCGGAAGTCGAATTGAGGAAGAGGTCATTGGGGATGAACCGGCCGCTTTGCTCGGTTTCGCAGATGCGTTCGATCACCGGGTGACGCCCGTGCTCGATCACGAAATCGCCGTCATCGGAGAATTCCGGGCGGCGGTAGTTGCGCTCCGCGGCGAGCGCGGCGAAGCAGGCGAGCACGTCCAGTTCCGCCAGCGCCTGCGCCGTCTGGCGGATGCGCCGCGACTCGCCCGCCACCTGACGGCGGATGGCGACGAACAGCTCGCGCTCGAGGGTTTGCATGCGCTCTTCGGCGTCGAGAATTCTGGCTTCGAGGTCTTTGAGCTCCGGAGTCGTGAAGCGCTCGGCATTCACGAGCGTCTGCTTGCGCTCGTATTCGGCGGGTACGAGCGGCAGGTTGGGCTTGGAGACCTCGATGTAATAACCGAAGACATTGTTGAAGCGCACTTTGAGCGAAGCGATGCGCGTCCGCTCGCGCTCGCGGGATTCAATCTGCGCCAGGAGTTGCTTGCTGTTCTGGCTCAGATGGCGGAGTTCGTCGAGTTCGGCGTTGTATCCGGCGCGGATCAGGTTGCCTTCCGTCAGGAGCACCGGTGGCTCGGGATGAATGGATTTCTCCAGCCACTCGTGAACGTCAGCGAGCTCGTCCAGGCGGGCGTGCAGTTCCGTCAGGCGCGGAGCCCGAAGGCGGCCAAGATATTCCCTGACGAGCGGCAGATGTCTCAGCGACTGCTTGAGCGCCAGCATCTCGCGTGCGTTGGCCGTTTCCAGCGTCACCTTGCTGAGCAGGCGCTCGAGGTCCTGAATCTTTCCGAGCACGCGGCGCAGTTCCTCGCGAGCGATGGTGTTCGAGACGAGTTCGCCCACCGCTTCCCAGCGCGCTTCGATCTCGGGGCGGGCGATCGAAGGACGAAGCAGCCAGCTCTTCAGCATGCGCGCGCCCAGCGCCGTCACGCACTGGTCGAGCGTGGCGAGAAGGGTGGAATCGCGCGTGCCGCCGAACACCGGCTCGAACAGCTCCAGATTGCGCAGCGTCGCCGGATCGAGCACCAGCGCGTCCTGCTGCTCGTAAAACCGGATGCCGTCGAAATGCGTGAGTGACCCGCGCTGCGTTTCGCGGACGTAGTGGAGAATCGCGCCCGCCGCGGCCACGGCCAGCGCGCGGCCCTCCAGGCCGTAGCCGGCCAGCGTGGCCACGCGAAACTGTTCGCGCAACTGGCGCGCGCCGTATTCTTCGCTGAAGGCCCAATGGTCGAGGCGGGTTTCCGTCAGCTCGGGAATTTCAGATTTGAGATTTGAGATTTGAAACGGAGAGGGAAGCCAGGTGGAATCGCGATCGCGCGGCGAGCCCGGCAGGAGGATCTCGCGCGGGCGCATGCGCGCCAGTTCTTCCGCGAGGCGCATCGAGGCTTCCGGGCCTGACAATTCCGTGGCGCGGAAATCGCCGGTTGAGAGATCCGCGAGCGCCAGGCCCAGCGCGCCATCGCGTTCGACCACCGCGGCCAGGTAATTGTTTTCACGCGCTTCGAGCACCTGGGCGTCCACAGCCGTGCCGGGCGTAACCACCCGCGTCACGTCGCGCTTGACAAGCTTCTTCGCGAGCCGCGGGTCCTCCATCTGGTCGCATATCGCCACGCGGAATCCCTTGCGAATCAGCCGGGCAATGTAACCTTCGGCGGCGTGGTAGGGCACGCCGCACATCGGAATCGCCTGCCCCTTTTCCTTGTTGCGTGAGGTGAGGGTGATTTGAAGTTCCTTGGAGGCGACAATCGCATCTTCAAAGAAGAGCTCGTAGAAATCGCCAAGACGAAACAGCAGGAGGGCGTTCGGGTGACGCTCTTTGATGGCGCCGTACTGGCGCATTAGCGGCGTGGAGAACTCGCTCATGGTCGGTTGGATTCGAGGCCATTATCGTGCGCGACCGGAGGATTTGTAAACACGATTGTCGAAGAGCAGTCAGCCGTCAGCCCTCAGCAGTCAGCCTTCAGTTCCCACGAGGGTCGAACCATGCCTGGTCTTGCTGAAGGCTGAGAGCTGACGGCTGACGACTATTTTTCACGCAAAATTCGCACGTCGGGAAGATTCCGATATCGCTGCGCGTAATCGAGGCCGTAGCCCACCACGAAAACGTCGGGAATGGTGAAGCCCACGTAGTCGGCGTGCACCGGCCGGGCGCGCCGCGAGGGCTTGTCGAGCAAAGTCACGACTTTCAGGCTGCGGGGCTTGTGCGCCTCCAGCACGCCGCGCAGGTACTCGAACGTGTGACCCGTATCGAGAATATCTTCGACGACCAGCACGTCGAGCCCTTCGACGCTGCGGTCGAGATCCTTGGTAATCTTGACGGCTCCTGACGTCGTGGAGTTGCTCCCATAACTTTCGATGCTGATGAAATCGACCGTTACCTCAATGGTGAGCTGGCGGACCAGGTCGGCAAGGAAGACCCACGCGCCCTTCAGGATTCCGACCAGGCAAAGCGGACGGCCCCTATAATCGGCGGAAATCTGCGCCGCCAGATCGCGCACGCGACGTGCGATGCTTTCCGCGTTGAGGAGGATTTCGAGTTTAGCGTCTGCCCCGGTCGAGTCCATGGGCGGCGTTGTCCTGATTTGCCTGCGACCTTCACTTTCGCACGACGTACCTCAAGGCCAGGAGTGCCACGACGAAGAAGAGAAAGGGAAAGGCCCGGTTAACCCAGAACGCAAAGCGTGTGTCGGCCCTCGCCAACGCGATGCCGAAAATGACGAGGAGCAAAAAGAACGCGATGACCTGGCGGTACGTCCAGAGAAACATCAATCGATCCTAGGCTGATTATACCGCCTTGGGCAAGTTGCTCACTTTTTGCTTTCGGTTCAAGACTGGCACAGTATCCTCCGTTCAATCGCGTTGACGGTGCCGAAGGCATCTGGTAAATTGGTAGTTTGTATTCTGCTTAAAAGGAGATTCTGTGGCAAGTCACAAGTCCGCCCTGAAACGCATCAAACAAACCCGCCAGCGCACGGCGCTGAACCGCACGCATCGCACGCTGCTGCGGCACCAGATCCGGCGGCTGCGCACCGCGCTAGACGCCAAGGACAAGGCGTCGGCGCAGGCCCTGCTGAAACCCACGTTCGCCCTCATCGACCACTCGATCCACAAAGGCGTCCTGCACGCCAACACCGCTGCGCGCTACAAGTCGCGCCTGACGCTGCGATTTAACGCCCTGGCGTAGTTACGGGTGGGCGGGCCGCCGCGTGTTGTCGAGGGCTGTTTCCTGGATTCAAGATTCCGAATTCCAGATCACAGAATCGAAAATCTGAAATCTAGAATCTAAAATCCAAAATCCAAAATCCAAAATCATTAGCCTTCAGCGGTAAGGCTGGGAGTTTCTGTGAAGGATTCCAGCGGGCCTGCTGATTCCTTGCCCGTAATCATCTGCCAAATCAGAAATTCGAGAAGAATTCTGGAATCCTTCCACGAGGACTTGATGCCCAGGTCCGCGCGGCGTACGAGGCGCAGCGCGGTGGCGAGTTCCTGACGCGGGTAGTTCCTTCGCATGCGGGGAGCGATTTCAAAAGTGGAGAAGGGATTGGCCGGGCGGCCCCAGCCGCCGCGGCCGAAAGCCGGCTGCGCGCCGCCCTTCAACGCCTGGCGCACGAGGTCGCCAATGCACCAGAGGATGAGCGTTTCAGGTTCCTTGCTGGCCAGCAGGCCGCGAAGCTGAGCGAGCGCATCGCCGAATTTGCGGTCCGCGATAGCCGCCAGCAGCCTGCCGATTTCGTGCTCTTCGCGAAAGGCCACCAGCAGGTCGAGGTCGGAGCGCTCCAGGCGCTTGGCCCCCGGCCGGGCCGTGAGGAGCTTGTCCATCTCGGTGCGCAGCCAGAGAAGGTTGACGCCCGCGCCCTTGGCGTCGCCGCGCGAGTCCGGGCTGCTCTCGAATTTTGCGACGACCTCCGCGGCGAGCTCCGCCGCAATTTCCACGCCGGACTTTTCGAGGTGATGAGCCAGCCACTCGGCGGCCGCGCGCCCGGTGAGCGGGCGCATCTCGACAATTTCCGCTTTCTTCTCAAGAAGTTGGATAAAGCGTCGACGCCGGTCGGGCTCGACCGCCGCGAAGACCACGGTCGCAAAGGGTGACGGGCGCTCGAGGTACGCTTGGAGAGCCTCGAAATCGGGATCGCCGGCGTGCTTGAAATCGTCCGAGTCGGAGAAGACAAAGAAACTGTGCCCGCCCAGCATGGGCATCTGGGTGGCGCCTTCCAGTTCGCGGGCCAGGCGCCCCGGCTCGAACTCGATTTCAGCCAGGCACCACGCGCGCGCTTCGGCGGGCAGGGAGGCGACGATGGCGGCGCGACACTCCTCGTGCAAGAAGCGGTCCGGCCCGCGCAGGAAATACGCCGGCCCGGCTTTTCCCTTGAGCAACGTGGCAATGAATTCAGTGGGATTCATTGGTTGTGTGCCGGCTCACCCACGCGAGCCCCGAGGCGTCCCGCCGGGAATCACCGGCCGCCGTGCTGACAGTTTACTTCCAAACGCCTGATTTTGTACCCGGGAATCATTCCGCGCGCGTCGCGGCTCAGAAGTTTTCCAGGATGTCCGTAACCAGGGTGCGCGCCAGATCGCGCGAGAGCCGATCGAGCGCCGGATCCTGTTCCTCGAAGAGCGCGGAAGGGTTCTGGTTGATCTGGTACTGTTCGCGGAAAATGTAGTTCGAATTCGCAAAAAGCAGTTTCTTGGTGTGCTGATCGATGAGATCGATTTTGGCGATGACCTGGACCTGGAGCGTTGTGGCGCGACCCGTCGAAAGGTCGAAGGCCACCACCCCCGCCCGGACGTCCTTGATCTCGCCCTTCAGCACGGCGTCGGCCGCGTCGGGGTTGGGGGTGATTTGGAATTTAGTGCGCTCGATGAACTCCCGGGTAATCGCTCCTGACACCCGCTGCTCGATACGGAATTTGGGCGTTGTGTTGGCAAAGATTGGAATGGCGATGGTTTTGACATCGGGGGGGATGCGCTCGCCTCGACCCGCCACGCGGTAACCGCAGGAGAGGGAAGCGAAAAGGAAAAAGGTATAAGGTAAAAGGATAAAGTGCGAAATCCGAAACAGCGAAAAAAGGGAAGAGGCCCTTGCGTGTCTGATCATCCGACGGAGAAGGAAAACTCCCTGCCATTCCTCGTTCATCATTCCTCGTTCAGCGCTTGGAAAGGTACTGCGCGATTTCGACGGCATTTTCCGCGGCCAGGCGGACGTTGTCCACGGTCGCCCAGATCCAGAAACCCTGGGGATACCCCGCGTCGGGCGTGATGTGGTCCACCAGAATATCGCCCGACCCCGCCGCGCCCACCGGGGAGGGCGCCGGCTCGCCGCGCCTGCGCACCCGCAGCCGTTCGCCTGCCAAGGCTGCTTCCGCTGCTTCGGGGGCGACCGCCCCGGCGGTCTCAACGTAAACCGAAAGCGCCAGCGAATAGAACACCGGCACCTGAGTGACCTTGAGAGCCGGAACGGGAAATCTCCCCGCCAGGTAATTCCGCACCTGGCTGGAGATGAGGCGCTCACGCGCTGCAAATTCCGAGTCGCGCTTGCCCCCCAGGTGCGGCAGCAGATTGAAAGCGAGCTGCGCGCCGAACATTTTCTGCGGGACTGGCTGAAAGCTCAGCAGGCTGGTCGTCTGTTTTTGCAACTCATCGATGGCGCGCGAGCCCATCTCTGAAACGGGCGAGAAGATCTGCGCCACGATGCTCTTCAGCGGCAGGCGCGCGGCAAGCCGCGTAACCAGCGCACTGAGGGCGATGGCCGCAGGATGCATGGACGTGAACAAGCGGGCGTGCGGACTCGGTTGGGCGTTTGGGGCGGCGCGCTCAAGGAATGGGATTCGCGAAATCGCCGCCGGCGTCGGGCCTGCGGACTCACCCAGCGCGTCGGCCATGTCGATGACCCCGCAACGTCCGGGCCGGCCGGGAGCGCTTGCCCGCGCCGCCTCCAGAACCGGGCTGAGAAGCGGCGACAGCCCGGAGGACGCGCGCGGGCGGTCGGCGAGAAAGAGGAAATCCAGTTCCGCCGCGCTTTCTCCCGTGACCGCAGGCTGGGTTTCAAGCCCCCCCGAGAGGTCGAGAACCGGGAGGTCGGGTTCTTCCTCCTCCGCTTCAAAGGTCAGAAGGCGGGAAACGGGAAACGCTCTTTCATCCAGGACGCGCACGAGCTCCTGCCCCAGCAGCGATGACGCGCCCGCGATGCCAACCTGGAATCCCAAGCTTGGGGCCTTCATGCCGCGCGCACCTCTTCGGGCGCGGGAGGTGGAGGCCGTAACTTCGAGGCGAGGCGGCCGATGGGGCCGGAAAGGCCGTAGGTGAGAGCGAGGGTGAGCAGGGCGATCTCGGAATATGTCCAGATCGCCCAGACGACAATCCCAATCACAATGATGGCGACATAGGGGCGGCGCCGGCGCAGGTCCAGCGCCTTGAAACTGTAATACCGTACACGGCTGACCATCAGGACGGCCAGGGCTCCGACGATTCCCAGCCACACAATTCCGAACACCCACTCGTTGATGGGATACTTGGCCCAGTGAACCAGAGCCGCGACAACCCCAGCCGCGGCGGGGATGGGAAGGCCGATGAAATAGCGACGGTCTCCTGCCGGCTTGACGCTGTCGATATTGAACCGCGCCAGCCGCGCCGCGCCGCAGATGACAAACGCGAAGGTCACAATCCAACCTGCCGAGCGGAGGTGCTCGACCAGAAGTGACCCGTAAACTTCCTCGAGCGACCGGACGCCCCAGGCGTAGGCGAGAAACGCCGGAGCAATTCCGAAGGTGACGACGTCCGCAAGGGAGTCAAACTCCCGCCCGAAATCGGAGGTGGAATTGGTGAGGCGGGCGATGCGCCCATCGAGCCCGTCGAAGAGCACCGCCCACCCGATGGCCTTTGCCGCGCTGTCGAAATGAACCATCGAGAGCGTGACGCCAATGCCCGCGGCGAGCATTTGCGTGCCTTTGAGGATCGAGAGGATGGCGAAATAGCCGCAGATCAGCGTCCCTACCGTGAAGAGGCTGGGCAGGATGTAAATGCCGCGTCGAAACGGCCCCCGTTTCGGGGGTTTAGGCTTTGGGTCGGGTGTATCCAAGGATGCTGCTCCCAGCGTGGATATGGTCGCCCACTTTAACCCGCAAATCAACCTCTGGTTCGAGCAAAACGTCGACCCGCGAGCCGAACTTGATCAGACCCACGCGCTCGCCGCGTTGGAGTGTGTCCCCGGAGCGCTTCCAGAAGACAATACGCCTGGCCAGCAAGCCGGCAATCTGCTTCACCACCACCGTGCCCTGGTCACCCTGGACTGTAAACACGTTCTGCTCGTTCTCGATTGACGCCAGCGGCCGCGACGCCACAAGGAAGCGGCCCTTGTGGTAGGAGACCTCGCCAACCGTTCCGGCAATCGGCGAGCGGTTCACGTGCACGTCGAGGGGCGACATGAAGATGCTCACGCGGCGCACCGGCCGCCCGTCGAAACTTTCGTCGACGATTTGCACGATGCGGCCGTCGGCGGGAGAGACCACGGCTTCCGGCTCGGCGGTTACACTGCGTTCAGGGTCGCGGAAGAAGTTGAGAACCAGGATGGCGAGAACCAGAAAGAATGCGGCGGGGAAGAACAGTTTCAGCCCGATCAATCCGCCGGTTGTCAGGACCAGCGGCAGCCCGTACCAATAACCCTCCTTGACCATGGGTTGTCTGTTTGCGCGGGAGTTACAGGGGCGCGGCCGGAGGCCTGATGCACCTCTCCTCAGAGGTTTGCCGCCTCACTCACCACCGACGTTTCGATTCGTCGGGCGGCGTTCGGCGCCGATCCCTACGCGACCCGAGCTCTCTGGACCAGCATTTCCATCTGGTCCTTCACCCGCAGCTTCATCTTCTTCAGCCGCACCTCTTCCATCTGTTCCTGCTCGCTCAGGTAAGTTTTGGCGGCTAATTGGTCTAACTGGGAAGCGTAACGGGCGTGTTCTTCACGGAGGCGCTGGTACTCTTCACTGCTGGCCATCAACTGCTCCCGGATGGCCTCGGTTGGGCTGCTCACGGGCGGTTCACCCCCTGCGGTTAGGATGGCTCAAAGGTCAGCCTAGCACACCAACTTTTGGCATTCAAGCAAAAGCGGCGTAGCGCAGAGTCCGGCTCTTTCGGACTCTGCGGCATTTCGGCCGGTCATCCGGCAACCGTGCGGGCGTATAATCGCCGCGATGTCGCGCTTGCGCCGGATGGTTCTTTGTGACCGATTCTTCTTCATCACTTGCCGCCTGTTGCCGCGGCGGGGACGGCTGGGCGGGCTGGCGCAGACCCCTGCTGTAGGGGGTCTGCGATGTACCGAAGGGACAGGCTTTCGGCCTAATGTTGCATTGGATAAGTTTCGATGTTCCGACTCCCTCTCGCTGCGCGCGACCGCAGACTTCACAACACGAAGTCTGCGCCAGCCGGCCAAGTCTGCGCCAGCCGGCCAAACAATCGCCCGGTGCAGCGATGAATTCCACCAATGGGTACGTCTGGCGGCAAATGACCGATGCTTTCATCGTACTGGCTGCAGGCGGAACGAGCCAAGCGATGTTTCTCTTGGGCACCGGTTTGCATCCACTTATGGACATGACAAGCCCCGCTCACCACGATGCAGAGGGATTACCTCTTCCTTGGTGCGGCTTCAATCCGTTTAGGTGCAGCAACCTGAGGGATCATGCAACCCTCGAGGGTGTTGATATGCTTAACTCCCGTCCCGATATCCAGAGGCAAGAAAGTGTAATCATTCGTGGCTGGTACGAGTTCATGACCGGGAAACGCTTGAAATGCGATTGCGAAGGAGGGAGCAATTGAAAAAGAATCTGATCGGCCCCTTTCTCGCGTGGGAGCTAATTGTTCTGTCGTGTCTGGGAGGAGTAATGGTATTTCTGGGACTGACCCTTAATCCCGAGAACGAACGAAAGCTAGCCATGACAGCTTGCTGTGGTATCGTTGTTGTACTCCTGTGTTGGCCCGTTTGCCGCCTTCTCCCCCGGACTGCCTGCTGGCTTGTCGGGTCGATAGTTGGGCTTTTGGCCCCTTCGATGTGCGCGTGGACCTGGGCGTGGCTCCTACCGTTCCCATACTGGACAGGACCATCCGAGGTCAAGCTCCTTGCTCTCATGCTGTCACTTCCCAGCGCATTGGGGGGGTTGGTTGTGGGGGCCTTTCAGTCGCGATCAACAATCCCTTCAGCCCCGAGAAAAGGCGGGAGCCCCATGAGGGCGAGCAGTTCAGAGTATTCTCCGTAGCGGCTGGCCGTTACTCAAGGTTGGTAACAGTTCTCCACAGGCATGGCAGCATCACCAAGGACGGGGCAACGTACACCTACGACAACGTGGGCAACCGCACCTCGAAAACCTTCGTTCAACAGGCCGATCCTGATCCGATCAGCGTGGTTGCCAGCTAACGTGCTCTTGCTCCGACTAGCCGCCTGCTCAGGCTTGTCGCCACTGCGCTCGTGATTGTTTCCTTTTCTGCCTTGGCAGACGGCGGGATTGACACAGTCGAACGTTTCAAGCAGCTCTACGGGAACGTACGAGACTATACCTCAATCCAGCTCCTTACGCTGAACGGACAAAAATACATCCTGGCGTTCTGGAACGAAGACAACGATCCGTTGCAGCTCTGGGTGAATATCTTCGCTTACTCTGACGATCAGCTGCATCTCCCAGTCTACAAGGCCTATTCAGGGGATGTGTCCGAACAGTTGATTGAAGTAGCGCAGTGTAAGTTGACTGACCCTAGAACCGATGATCTCGTTTTCCTATCCAAGGCCGGACACATCGAGATGATTCGGGTCCTGCACCAAAAAGGTCGTGAACTTCAGCTTGTATTCGAAAACGGCGGTGCTGACGTTACGCTGCCTACAGGGCAGGGGGAAGTGTGGATAAAGAACAGAACCGGAAAAGAGCTGACAGTCTACAGGTGGGACCGGGGATCGAACAGATTCGTCGAGCGCAAGAGCCTTCCGATTGCTTTTTGACGCTATCATGCCCCGGCTTGAGGCGGGTGGCAACGATATCTGAGGACGAGCCCGGTCCTGACTTGTGATGACTTTTTGGACCGCCTCGGCCGGGTGGCCCACCTCTCAAGCTGCGGGTGCTCCGCGGGTGGCGCATACATCGCGAACTTTGCGATGTGTGCGAAACGGTGGGCGGCTGGCCCAGCATCGAGGACGAAGGGGTGCCCCCTCCCGATCAACCCCATCCCGACAAAAAGCCTCGGGACAGGTCGGGACAAACTCCTGGCACTTCATGCCAGGGTGGGCATGGAATTCCCTCACCGCCCGCCGCCCCACCCTTCGCCCCGCCGAAGCAGGGGCCGGCTGGCGCCCCGACCGATCGACTCGGCACCCTCCTCCGACATAAGCTAACTAGATAAGCTACGTGAAGCCGGAAAACCCCAGGGTGTGGCATTTTGCCCCACCCGGCGCAAGCCCTCAAGATCTCGCCTCGTTTCCGTAAATAGCTTATTATCAACATGTTAAGGAATTGACTGCGGACCGGCCGATGAGGATTTTGAGACCAGTGAGACGGATGAGACTCTTCCGCCCGGGCACGGAGAACTCGGCTCCGCGCGGCCGCGGGCTGCCTTGCTTCAGGGTTCGGGATTCGGCTGGCGGAGCTTTTCGCCGAGGGCCTGTATTCGAGCTTCCACCTGTTTGGCTTCGGCTTCCCGGTCCGTGGCGCGAAGAAGGCGAGCATAGAATTCAAGCACGTTGAATATCTGGAAGGGAATCTGGGGCCGAGGTTTTTCGAGAATGCGGAGGGCTTGCTTCAGGACCGCTTCCCCTTCCGCGTCGCGGTCAAGGTCGCAATAACATCGAGCCAGCCCCATCATCCTGGCGGCAACCTCAGGTTCGTCCTCCCCTTCGGCTCTCTTGGTAATCGCAATGGCCTTCCGGAGAAACGGCAGCGCCCGCTCGAAGTCGCCTTGCGCGCAGATGGATCTTCCCAGACTCTCCAGAATCGAAGCTCCCATCGGGTAGTCTTGGCCTCCCGTACCTTTGTGGATTTCCAGGGCATCCCGGTAGAGCTTTTCGGCGTCCGCAAACCGTCCTTCGGTCAAGTAGAGCGCCCCCGAGTTGAGAATGTTCAGTAGCGGATCGATCCCCGCCGCGGCGTCAGGTTTGGTTCTTCCGGGCTTGGCCGCGATGGCGAGGGCTCGCTGAACAAATACCTGAGCATCCTCCTCGCGTTTTTGCAGGCGATAGACTCGCACCATTTCTTGATAGTAGAACATGAGGTTTGGACTTCTTCCTCCCGATTGCTTTTCCTCGATTTCAATCGCGCGCAGGAGCAGGGGCTCGGCTTCGGCAAACCTCCATTTTGCCGCATAGTGCTCGCCCAATCGCCATGCCGCATGCGCCGCCCTCTCGGCGTTGTCGCCGGAGGTTGAGTTCTGGATCGCGAGCGCTTGCTGGTGGAGCGCCTCGGCCTGATCGTACGTTCCCTGGTTCGTGAACACAGCCGACAGGTTCTCGAGGTCTCTCGCTATCTCCGCCGGGTTAGATCCAGCACTGCTTTCGTGGACCAGCAGTGATCGGCGGAACATCTCTTCCGCATCCGAGAACTTCCGGAGTTCCCGGTAGATTCGCCCAAGCTCATTGACGGTATTGATGGTCTCGGGATTGTCGGGACCCAAAGCGGTCTCGCGGATTTCGAGCACTCTCTTCACGAGCGGCAGCGCCTGGTCCGGCTTCTCCCGTTGCTCGTAAAGCCACGCCAGGCCCAGCAGGGCCGGGACCAATTCGGGATGAGTTGGTCCCAGTTGCCCTTCTCGTATTTCCAGGATGCGTCTCTTAAGGGGCTCTTGTGGCGCGGTCATTCCTTGGAGCTGATAAAGCCCCACGAGGGTCTCAAGGCTGGTGATTAACCGCGGATCCTCGGCCCCAAATCCTTCCGCTTCCTGGAGAGCTGCCTTGAGGTTTCTTTCAGCTTCGTCGTAGTGGCGGCTTGCGATGGCCTTACGGCCCGCTTCTATGTTCAGGTCCCATGCAGTTTCTTGAGGGGCCGGGAAAATCGCAGGAGCGGCCAGAATTATGAGTCCGAGCGTAGGACCGAAAAAGGCTCGACTGCGCATCGAAGCGCCTCGAATTACGCTTCACACATTTAACCGCCGAATTCATAGCGCCGCAAGCAGGGTTACGCCGAGCGCGGATCGCCCGCCCTGTGCAGAGCCCGAAGGCGCTGTGAATCCCGACGCCTGGCGCGATGGATCCGAAGCACGCCGAACGACGGGCCCGTTAGACGGCCGAGGAAAGGTCACTGCTGGGGTGTCGGCGTGGTTTCCTGCTGGCCTGCCTTCGCCCCTTTTTCTGCGCCCTTCTTTTTGGCGTGCTGCTCGTGAGCCTTCCCGTGCTCCTCAGAAGCAGCGGCTTCCGCCTTGGCGGCGCCCTTCTTTTTGCCTGGTTTTTGGTGTGCTTTTCCGTGCCCTTCGGCAGTGGCGGCTTCGGCCTTCTTGGGCGCGGCTTGGTCCTTCTCCTTGGCGACCCCTGGAATGGCCAGCGACAACGCCACGGCGATAGCACATACGAAGATGAGGAATCTTTTCATCGGATTTGGAACCTCCATGAAGTCCTTATTGCTTTACGACAGTATGCACCATCCAGGAGAAATATCAATCGGGCTTCAGCGTGGCGATCAGGCCTGAAGCGGAATGGGGCGGCCGGCGCTGTCAGCTATTCCGGATCGGATTTTTCGGTGGAAAGACGGCGGCGTGTCGATACGCGGATTACGGCCCTTCTTAAAACCTCGGGAGAACCGTCGGAGGATAGAGTTCCATGGAGAGCACCAAAGCGTCTTCCTGAGGATCGCGGTAATAGTCGGCCCGGCGCGAGTGGATCGCAAACCCGATCGAATAGTAAAGGGACAGAGCAGGCTTGTTCGAGGCGCGCACTTCGAGAAAGACCCGTTTGGCGCCGGCTTGTAAGAGGCGGTCGCGAGCCGTCTCGAGCAGCGCCTTGCCCACACCCTGGTGGCGATGCTCGGGATCCACGGCCATGTTGCGGATTTCTACCTCGTCGATGACGCGGTGGAACGCCGCAAACCCCAGGATCTTCGGTGGGTCCATCGTGGGCAATTCCGCGACCAGGATCTTACCTCCGGCGTCGTCCATAAGTCGCTCGTAATCATCCTGGGTCCAGTGGGCCGCTTCCGGGCTCTTTTCCTGCAAGGTGAAAATCGTGCGCAGGTCATCTTTGTCGGCCAGCCTGATTCGCATGACTCCTCAGATTCTCTCGTGACTTCCGAGCGAGCGCAGAGTTGCTCAACCCCTTCGGGCGGTACCGCGACTTCTGTATGTCCTGCAAGCGACAGGCAACTATGAACGATCAGCCAATTCACCCTTTCCAATGCAACTCAGCATCCGTGCGGCGAATATAGCAGGCATCGAGTTCCGAGGGCGAAACTGTTTTCCCGGAACTGTGGGCGGCGAGCGCCTGGCGTGTGATCGCCGCGAGCAAGGGCCCCGAAATGGTCTGCCATTTGATGGGTGGCAAGGCGCTCTGGCGCAGGCCTGCCGCCAATCGGTCGTGCTCTCTGGCCACACAGGTGATGGAAGCGCTCGAACGGACGAGGGGGGCGAGGGATGCGAAGAGGTCCTCGGGCCTCAGGATTTCTCCATCACCCTCCGCCACGAAGGCATTGTTTCCAGCAGACGATCGCCGGAAAACACCGCGATAAATCTCGCTTCTGCGCGCATCGAGGATGGGGACTGCGAGGTTGGTCTCGGGGTGCGCTTCGTCCACCATCGCCTCAAGCACGGAAACTCCGAACGCCGGCCGCCCAAACGCCCGCGACCACGCCTGGACCGCCGCCAAGCCGACTCGGATGCCGGTGAAAGATCCCGGTCCGTTCGCCACTCCATAGAGGTCGATATCGGCTAATCCTCGAATGGGCGTACCGCGCTGGCCGGCCGCGGCAATCAGCCGGTCAACCATCTCGAAAAGGGTCACCGAATACCCTTCGGCGCTTCGGCTCAATTCTTGCGCCAGGCATTCGGCGTCACAAAACAGCGCCGCGCCACCATGCTCGCTTGTGGTATCGATCGCCAGAACCAGCATCCGTGGTCATTATACGGTAGGACGCGGTTTCCCGCCCTCGTTGTCGGAGGGGGAGCAAGGGAATTTCCTGGAACTCGCGCCGGTTGTCCACGGCTCAGACGTCCCGCAATTCCTCCTCGCTCAAGCCGAAGTAATGACCCAGTTCGTGGAGCAGCGTCGCGCGGATTTCGCGCCGGATTTCTTCATCACTCGAGCAAACGGCCTCGATGTTCCTCTGATAGAGAAAGATCCGGTCCGGCATGGAAATCTGAAACGTGCTTTTGTCGGTGAGTGGAACTCCATGAAAAAGGCCCAGGAGCAGATCGTCGCGCCCGGCCTCACGGGGAGGCTTGTCCTCGACGATGATCGCGATATTGGTCAGTTTGCTGCGAAACACTTTGGGCAGCCGCGCCAACGACTGTTCGACCAGCTTTTCAAACCTCTCGCGTTCCATCGGAAACCTGCGGCGGGGCAGCAAGCGGGCCGCCCGGGCGCGTATGTTACAATAGAATGTTCAACGCTGACATTGGTCGTACGTGTGGCCAGCCCCGTGGGGAGTTAATCAGGCGGAAACTACTCGGGCCGGGGCTTCCCTGAAGAGCAGAAAACGATGGCGGCAATCATCACAGCACGGGAAGAGATTGGTGACCTGCTTGAGAAACTTGCGGCGGCATTGGCCCGGGTCTCAGGCGCGGGCGTCGCCATTGCGCCTGAGGAGCGGTTTGAGACTCCGGCGCTGCGCAAACTCGCGGGATTCATCGACCACACACTCCTTCGCCCGGAGGCGACGCAGTTCCAGATCGAGCGACTCTGCCACGAAGGGCTGCGGTTCGGCTTCAGCGCGGTGTATGTGAATCCGGTTTGGGTTCCCCTGGCCTTCAGATTGCTGCATGGATCAGGCGTGAGGGTCGGAACCGTTGCCGGGTTCCCGCTCGGAGCCTCGACGACGGTGCAAAAGCGGACCGAGGCCTGGACAGCCATCCGCGCCGGAGCGCAGGAAATCGACATGGTGATGAGTATCGGCGCCATGAGGTCGCGCGACCTCGACCGCGTCGAATGCGATATTCGAGGCGTTGCCGAGGTCTGCCACGAGGGCGGCGCCACCTTGAAAGCCATCCTGGAGACGGCCTGCCTCACGGATGACGAAAAGGTTGCCGCGTGTCGTGTGGCCGAAAAAGCGGGCGGGGATTTTGTCAAGACCTCGACGGGTTTTGGGCCTTCGGGCGCGACGCCGGCAGACGTTCGGCTGATGCGCGAATCCGTCAGCTCGGCGGTGGGCGTCAAGGCTGCGGGTGGAATCCGCAATCTTGCCGACGCTTTGCGCATGCTCGATGCCGGCGCGAACCGCCTGGGCACGAGCTCCAGCGTGGCCATCCTGCAAGAAGCCGCGAGTTTACTGGTCTGAACCATGCACGAAGCTGTCAAACCCGTTGCGCGTCCGCTCGAATTGACCGAGCTTCTCACTTTGCTCCTCGAAGTGGGCGAACGCATCAACTCCACGCTCGATTTGGACGAGCTGATGGTTCGCATCGGGGAAACGGTGAAGCGAATTGTTGATTACGATGTTTTTGCCATTTTTCTACTCAAGGAGAAATCCCAGGAGTTGAGCGTGCGATTCAGCCTCGGCCACCCTGAAGATATTGTGACCAACCTGCGGATCAAGGTGGGCGAGGGGATTGTGGGGCGGGCCGCCCAGTTGCGCCGGTCGGTGCGGGTCGGCGACGTTCGCCGCGATCCCGCTTACATCCAATCGCTGGCGTCGGTGCGGTCCGAGCTGGCGGTCCCCCTGATCGCCAAGAATCGCCTGGTGGGGGTTGTCGATCTGGAAGCACCGTGGCCGGATTTCTTCACCGAGCAGCACCAGAATCTGCTCGAATTGTTGGCCGGCCGGATTGCCATTTCGATTGAGAACGCCCGGCTCTATCGGCGGAGCGTGCGCCAGTCGCGCACCCTGCATCTCCTGAATGAGATTAGTCGCGAGATGAGTTCGGTGCTGGTTTTGAACGATTTGCTGCGCAAGATCGGCGCCCTGACCAAGAGGCTGATCGATTACCACCGATTCAGCATCATGCTTCTGGATGAGCAGACACAGACGTTCAACGCCGTCATCTCCCTTCGTCAGGATGAGCGCCTTCCCGACAAGTGCAGCGTCCCGGAGGGGCGCGGAGTCGTGGGGGCGGCAGCCCGCGCGCGGCAGACGATTGTCGTTCCGGACGTCGCCAAGGATCCGCGCTACATCATGACCAACCCCGAAACTCGGTCGGAGATGGCCGTGCCGCTGATCTACCACGATAAGGTGATTGGCGTGGTTGATCTGGAGAGCCCCCAGCTCGGTTACTTTACCGAAGAGCACGTCCGCATCTTTTCCACCCTGGCGCCGCAAATCGCCGTCGCCATCGAGAACGCCCTGCTCTATGAACGCGTCGTAAGGAGCGAAGCGCGCATGGAGCGCGACCTCGAACGGGCGCGCGAAATCCAGCTCCACCTGATGCCCGCATTGACTCCGGACATTCCGGGGCTGGAAGTGAGCGCGCGTTTTCAGCCGGCGCGTGAGCTGGGTGGCGACCTTTACGATTTTCTGAACTACGGGAAAGATCGCCACGTGCTGGCGATCGGCGACGTGAGCGGCAAGGGCGCGCCGGCGGCGCTCTATGGAGCCATGGCCAGCGGCATTCTGCGCAGCCTCGCGCCACTGCGGTTGCCGGCTCCGGAAATGCTCAAACGGCTAAACGTCATGTTGCTCGAACGGCGGATCGAGGGGCATTTCATTACATTGACCTACGGGATTTGGGAACCCAAGGCGATGACCCTGCACTTGGCGAATGCTGGAATGCCTCTGCCCATCCTCGTTCGGAAAGGACACGCGAAGCCCATCCGTGTGGAGGGGGTTCCCATCGGTTTGCTCGAACACGCCGAGTACCAGGAAACTGCCGTAACCCTCGAAAAGGGTGACCTGCTTGCGATGTTTTCCGACGGGTTGGTCGAGGCCGCGGATCCCCAGCACGAGGAATTCGGCACTCGCCGCCTGGAGAAGGTTCTGCGTGAGAACGCTGCCAAACCCCTTGGTGAAATCCTGGAAACGGTTTTTGTCGAGCTGGCGCGCTTTGAGCAGGGCCGCCCGCGACGAGACGACCAGACTCTTTTGCTCTTCCGCGTGCGGTAGGAAGAATGCGTGACGATCTATTCCTGCGCGTTGCGTTTTTGACCGTTATCCGGCGACTGTTTAGTGGCAACTTTCATGTCCGCTTTCCATTACCTTTCCGATCGGCTTCACTGTGGCGAAGTCTCACTCCAAACGATCTCCGAGCGCTTTGGAACGCCCACCTACGTTTATAGCCGGGCCGCCATCCTGGAAAACTACAGAGGGCTCGCGGCGGGGCTCTCGAAATTTCCCAGCCTGATCTGCTATTCCGTCAAGGCTAATTCCAATCTCCGCATCCTGCGGATATTGCATGAAGCCGGAGCGGGATTCGATATTGTCTCGGCCGGGGAACTGGCGAGAGTCCTGCGCGTCGGCGCGGATTCTGCACGCGTTGTCTTCTCGGGCGTGGGCAAGACCGCCGGCGAGATTGACGCCGGCCTTGCGGCCGACATCCTGATGTTTAACGTGGAATCGGCGGGCGAGTTGGAGATGGTGGAAGCCCGCGCCCGAGCCTCGGCCAGGCGCGCCAACATCGCCATCCGCATCAATCCCGACGTCGTCGCGGAAACGCATCCCTATATCTCAACCGGGCAGATCATTCACAAATTCGGCGTGCTCAAGGAGGAGGCCCTCGGACTCTATCGCCGGGCCGCGTCTTCCGAGTTCCTGAAGGTTCGCGGAGTGGCCTGTCATATCGGATCGCAAATCCTCGAGGTCGAGCCGTTTTTGAAAGCTCTTGATGAGATCCTGAGCGTGACGGAAGAACTGAACTCCGTGGGCATCACCACAGAGTTCCTGGATCTTGGCGGCGGATACGGAATTCGCTACGCGGACGAGCAGCCTCTCGCCCTTGACCTTTTGACCCGTGGCGTCGCCGCGCGGCTCCGCGGCACGAACTACCGCCTGATCGTTGAGCCGGGCCGCGCCTTGGTGGGCAACGCGGGAGTGCTGCTCTCGCGCGTGCTCTATGTGAAGCGCAACCCGCAAAAGAATTTTATCGTTGTGGATGCGGGGATGAACGACTTGATGCGCCCGACACTTTACGGCTCATATCACGAGATTGTCCCGGTCGTGAAGCGCCCGGCGGAAACCCTGACCGCGGATGTGGTCGGACCGCTGTGCGAGTCGGGAGATTTCCTCGCCCAGGACCGCGCACTGCCCGACGTCCAGCCTGGCGACCTGCTTGCAATTCTGACCGCGGGCGCCTATGGCTATGTGCTGGCCTCCAACTACAACACCCGCCCCCGCCCGGCAGAAGTGATGATCGATGGTGAGCGCGTTGAAGTGATTCGCCCCCGCGAACGGCTGGACGACTTGATGGCCGGCGAGTTGATCGAGTAGGCAGATGGCAGAGAGCGGCAGGCAGGAGGCAGCGAAAAGGGGCTTTGAGGGGGGTGCGACCTCACGTGAGATGTATCCGATGCGGTAGGGCCATCACGGTTTCGCAGTTGGTAAGTGGGTCTGGATTCCAGAGACTCTATTCGCTTCGTAAAAAGCTCTTTCAGAAGAAGGACCAGATTATTAGGACCTGGGCAGTTCATGAAGATGAGGCGCGGTACCTGCTCGGGCATGGCAATGGCTTCCGGACCGGCCTACGGATCGAACCTGTGGGTTCCTGGAAGGTCCACACAACCTTTGGCGTGCTTAATGGGAAGATCTATCTCGGCGACCTCCCGCACTGTAAGCACGGACATCAATTGCTGACGCCATCGCAGATCAACCGACTTATGGGAATCCGACCGGCAAGGAGAAAACCGATCAACGCACGCACGAGGCAGCGAGTGTTGGAGTTTTGGAAACATCGGTGCGCCCGCTGCGGCACAGGACGCGAACTGGAACTTCATCACAAGCTGGCAGTCGTCCATGGGGGAGGAAATCAACTTGCCAATCTCGTTGTCCTGTGCAAGTCATGCCACTTCAATCACGAACACGATTTCAGCGAGCATATCTGGCCAGATTTGGAAGCGGTGTTCCTGAAGACAGAGAGTGCATCAACGAGCTGAGGCCGCTTGGGGATTATAGCCCTGCGGCTCACTTTCATTCTCAGTGCATGCTTTGGATTTTGCCCCACCGACTGTGTTCTGCCTACTGGCGACTGCCTTCTGCTTCCTGCTTCCTGCCTACTGCCTACTGCTTCTGCCTACCTCTCACCCCACTTGAGCTTCTGTCGCAGAATCTCGAAGTAATTCTTGGCCGCGGGCTGGATGATTTCAACATAGGATGCGGCTTTCCGCAGGCGGACGACGTCCTCGCTGTGCGCGGCAATCCCCACCTGGCCGTCAATCGTGAGGTAGGCCGCCTCGCGCAGACTCTTGACGACAACTTCGATGTGCGCGGTGTCGGGAAGCACGATGGGGCGATGGGTGAGCGTGTGCGCGCAAATGGGCGTGACCAGGAAAGCGGCAACTGCCGGGGCAACAATCGGGCCGCCCGCGGCGAGCGAGTAGGCCGTCGAACCCGTGGGAGTGGAAACGATTAACCCGTCGGACTTGTAGGTGGAAACGAATCGCCCGTCCACTGTTACGTCAAAGTCCAGGATGCGGGCGATGGCGCCTTTGTTGAGCACGACATCGTTAAGCGCCAGGAACGACGAGATCACCTCGTCAGCGCGGACCAGTTCGCCTTCAATCTGCACGCGCTTCTCAGTCGTGTAGTCTCCGGCAAGCACGCTCTCCAAAGTGCGATAGAGGTCTTCACGCGTAATCACCGTCAGGAATCCCAGACCGCCAAGGTTGACGGCCAGGATGGGCACGGGCTTGCGGTTCAGCGCGCGCGCCGTGGCCAGCAACGTCCCGTCGCCTCCCAGGACGACGAGCAGGTCAACCTTCCCGGGCATTTCGTTGCGCGTCAGACTTTTCTCGCCGCCTTCCAGGCTGGAGGCAGTCTCTTTGTCGGTGTAGACTTCGATTTGGCGCTCGCGCAGCCACTCGATCAAGGGCGGCACGATTTCCCGCACTTCGCCCTTCTTTGGCTTGGAGACGATTCCGATTCTTGTAATCCGCATGATGGCAATATCCGCTACTTGCGAACCTTGTGGCGGAACCAGAAGGATGCCGAGAATTCGATCCGCCGCGGTGGTTCCATTTACAGATGAGGAATCATTCTAGGTGGATTTTCCCCAAATTGCATGCAGGAAAAACTCGCGGTTGCCGGTCGCGCCAGGCAGCACACTTTCGCTCGACCCAATATGGCTGAAGCCAAGTTCGAGTAACTTCCGCGAGACTTTGGAGACCGCCTCCTGCTGGAGCTTTGAGTCGCGGACGATTCCCCCCTTACCGACCTGCCCGCGCCCCACCTCAAATTGCGGCTTCACCAGGATCAGGGTTTCGGCGCCGGGTTCGAGCAGCGGTGAAAGGGCGGGAAGGATCAGGGTGGCGGAAATGAAAGACACATCCATCGTCGCCAGCGCGACGCGCTCGCCGATTTGTTCGATCGTCAAATATCGGGCGTTGGTTTTATCCAGCGATACGACACGCGGGTCGCGACGTAGCTTCCAGTCGAGTTGGTTCGTCCCCACGTCCACAGCGAAAACCTTGGCGGCGCCCCGCTGGAGAAGGCAGTCGGTAAAGCCTCCTGTGGACGCGCCAGTGTCGAGGCACGTCTTTCCCTCCACCTGAACGCGGAAGTGATCGAGCGCGCCTTCCAACTTGAGGCCGCCGCGGCTCGCGTATTTGAGCAGTCCTCCCAGCAGGCGCACCGCCGCGCCGGCCGCCACGCGTGCACCGCATTTTTCGATTTTCTGCTCTTCAACGAGAACCCGCCCGGCCAGGATCAAACCCTGAGCCTTTTCACGAGAGTCTGCAAGCCCGCGGGCAACTAACAGCGAGTCGAGCCGGAGCTTATGTACCCTTGGTGGCGCCATGGGAAGAGCGTACCCCGCCGGTGGGGCGATGGGAAGAGCGCTGTAGATTTCCAGCGATCCATCCGCGTCGGTGAGGCATTTCGTGCCGGTTACGGGCGTTGCGCGGAGCGGCGCTTCACTTCCGTCCGAGCGGGGAAATCGTGGGCGAAACTTCTGATTCGCTCCGTAATTCCGTCGGCGTCCAGCCCGTACTTGGCGTGCAGCAGGTTGGGGGCACCGTGAGGGATGATGCGGTCGGGGACGGCAATGCGCACGATGCTGGTGGGGATCTTACGGTCCTGGAGCAGGGTGGCAACACTTGCCCCAAACCCGCCGGCTTCCGTGCCCTCCTCGGCGGTCACCAAAAACTGCTTCTCGGCGGCGAGGCAACAGATGAGCTCCTCATCGAGAGGCTTTGCAAAGCGGGCGTTGATGACGGTGGCGTGGATGCCCAGAGCGTCGAGCCTGGTCGCGGCCTCAAGGCATGGGTAGACCATGCTGCCGAGCGCCAGAATGGCAATATCAGAACCCTCGCGCAGGATTTCGGCTTTGCCGATCTCCAGCCGCTTGAAGTCCGCATCCATCGCCGCGCCAATGCCGTTGCCGCGCGGATAGCGCAGCGCCGCAGGTCCGTCGACATTGAGCGCCGTGAAGAGCATGTGGCGCAGTTCGTTTTCGTCCTTTGGCGCCATCACCACCATGCCGGGCAGAGCGTTCAAATACGCAATGTCGTAGAGGCCATGGTGCGTGGGCCCATCGGCGCCGACGATGCCGCCGCGGTCCAGCGCGAAAGTCACCGGCGCGCGCATCAGGCAGGTGTCGTGCACCACCTGGTCGTAGGCGCGCTGGAGGAAGGTCGAATAGATCGCGGCCACCGGGCGCATCCCCTCGCATGCCAGGCCTGTTGCAAACGTCACGGCGTGTTGCTCGGCAATCCCAACATCAAAGAACCGGTCGGGAAACCTGCGCGCGAATTCGTCCAGCCCCGTCCCCTCGGCCATGGCGGCGGTGATGGCGACGACGCGGGAATCCTTCTCGGCCAGCTCGCACATCGCTTTCCCAAAAACCGAAGTGTAAGAAGGGGCTTTCGTGGGAGCCTTGTGGAATGCGCCGGTCGAAATGTCGAACTGCGTCACGCCGTGATATTTCATGGGCAATAGCTCGGCGTGCGGGTAGCCCTTGCCTTTCTGCGTAACGATGTGGAGCATCGTGGGCCGCGGACTGTCTTTCACCTGCGCGAGCACGGCGAGCAGTTCATCCAAACTGTGGCCGTTGATGGGGCCGACGTAGTCGAAGCCCAGTTCCTCAAATACCAATCCGGGAATCAGCTTGGTTTTGGCGGACTCCACAAGCTCCTTGGAGAGTTTCAGCAGGCGCGGACCGAGGCGCGGAACGGCCAGAATCATTTTCTCCACTTCCTCGCGCAGGCGATGATAAGTCTGGCCGTGCACGATGCGGTTGAGATAGCCCGCAAAAGCTCCCACGTTCGGAGAGATTGACATTTTATTGTCGTTGAGAATGACCAGGACCTTCTTCTGCAGAGTTCCCAGGTTGTTGATGCCCTCCAGTTCGACGCCACAGGTA
Organism: Terriglobia bacterium; assembly: GCA_041946825.1. GTDB lineage: Bacteria > Acidobacteriota > Terriglobia > UBA7540 > UBA7540 > CAZTHM01. The sequence goes on from JBHGBD010000003.1 coordinate 330,539, forward strand.
AGCCCGGCGTCGCCCACGACCGCGATGACGTAATAATCTTCCCCCTTCAGGTCGCGCGCCACTGCCATGCCGAGTGCGCCGGAAAGGGCGGTTCCGGCGTGGGCGACGTTGAACGTGTCATAAGGGCTTTCGTCGCGGACGGGAAATCCGGAGATCCCCCCGTATTGGCGAAGCGTGGGGAACCGGTCACGCCGGCCGGTCAGGATCTTGTGGCCATAAGCCTGGTGGCCGACGTCCCAGACAATCTTGTCGCGAGGCGCGTCGAAAGTATAGTGGAGCGCGATGGTCAGTTCCGTCGCGCCCAGGCTCGAGGCCAGGTGTCCACCGACTTTCGAGACCACGGAGACGAGGTAATCACGCAATTCCTCGGCGACTTGAGGAAGTTCCTCGCGCGGGACTTTTTTCAAATCCGCCGGCGAGTCGATGTGGGTCAGATACTTGTATTCCATCAATGATTCCTCTCGATCAGGAAACGAGCGATTTCTTGAAGGCGTTGAGCCCGCACTCCAAAGGGTTCGATCGCCGCACAAGCTTCCTCGACCAGGCGGGCTGCGATCCGGCGCGACTCCTCGATTCCATGCACGGCGGGGTAAGTGGCCTTTTGCTGCTGGTCATCTTTGCCCACCGACTTGCCGAGCTCTTCCCGCGAACCGGTGACGTCGAGCAGGTCGTCGGCGATCTGGAACGCCAGGCCGATTTTCTCCCCGTAAACTGCCACGACCGCGAGATCTTCTTCACCGGCTCCCGCATCCAGGGCACCGCTGCGGATTGCGGCGCGAATGAAGGCTCCGGTCTTGGCAGAGTGAATGAGATACACCGTGCCAGCACTCGCAGCCTGGCCGGCCGTTTCCAGATCGAGCACCTGTCCGGCCACCATTCCACCCACAGCCCCGATGGCGTGTGCAAGTTCGTGAATCACTCTCAGCCTGCGTTCCGGCGACTCTTGTGACCCGGACATGATCTCAAAGGCGAGCGTCAGGAGGGCGTCGCCCGCCAGAATTGCCGTGGCCTCGCCGAAGGCTTTGTGGCAGGTCGGTTTACCTCGCCGCAAGTCATCGTTATCGAGCGCCGGCAGGTCGTCGTGAATCAGAGAGTAGGTGTGAATCAGTTCCAGCGCGCACCCCAGGCGCAGGAGACTTGGTTCGCTACCATTGAATAAGCGCCCGCTTTCCAGGCACAGAATCGGCCGCAGCCGCTTGCCGCCCGCAAACACCGAATGCCGCATCGCCCTGTGGATCGACTCCGGGTAGACGTCCGGGCCGGGAAGGATTCGCTCCAGCTCGCCATCCACCAGCTGCCGCTGCTCTTCCAGAAAATGAACCAGCGTGGGAGGGTTTGCGGCGTTCAAGCGTCCTCGGTCTCCTCGGCGCTGAAGGGCTCGGCGACAATCTTTCCCCCGGCCTTTTTCATCAAAATCTCGACTCTCCCTTCGGCCTCTTCCAACTGCTTGTGGCAAACCTCGGAGAGTTTCATGCCCTCCTCGTAAAGTTGCAGCGCCTTTTCGAGCGGCAAGTCCGCATCTTCAAGCTGTCGGACAATGGCGTCCAGGCGCTCGAGGTTCTTCTCGAAGCTTTCCGGCTTCGCGGGCTTTGATTGCTGGGTCATGGCGATGTAAAGGGTAGAGTGTAAAGGGTGAAGGGTAAAGCGAAAAAGACGGGTAGCCCGCAGCCTTTTGCACTTTACCCTTTAGACTTCAGCTCTTTGTTTCAGCACTTGTGCCACTTCTACGGCCAACGCGTAACGGCCGAAAGGCGCCACAATTTGCACGCCCTGGACGAGTCCGCGGAATTCGAGAAGGGTTTCCTGGGCGATCTTCAATCCTTCGGCCCGCGCCGGCTCGCCGGTGTCGGCCCTGCGCATGCGTTCCATGATGGCGGGAGGCACCGCGACGCCTGGAACTTCGTTGTTCATGAACTCCGCGTTCCGATAGCTAGTCAAAGGCCATAAGCTGGCCACGACGGGAATGCGCCGCGCTCCGGAACGCTCCACTTGTTCAAGAAACCGCGCGAGCCGTTCGACGTCGAACACCGGCTGGGTGACCGCGAAATTTGCACCCGCCTGCAGTTTGTGCTCATACCGCCGCAATTCGGCCTCGGGATCCACAGCCGAGTGATTCAGCCCAACGCCGATCAGGAATCCGGTCTGCGTTCCCAGCGGGTTCGCGCCGACGTCGAGGCCGCGATTCAGATTGTTCAGAATATTCACCAGTCCGATGGCATCAACTTCGAAAATGCCCGGCTCCTGAAGGGACGAAAATTGAGCGGTGTCACGCGTCAGAGCGAGGATGTTCTTCAAGCCCAGTGCGTAGGCGCCCAGAAAATCCGACTGAATCGTCAGGACGTTGCGGTCGCGCGAAGCGTAGTGGAGCAAGACTTCTACACCCACGCGTTGCTGAAGGAGCGCGGCCAACGTCAGTGCGCTCATGCGCGCGGTGGCGCCGGTTCCGTCCGGAATATTGACGGCATCAATCCCCTGGGCTGCGAGGTACTGCGCGCCTTCTACCTCCCGCGTGGGGTCCGAGCCCTTGGGCGGAAGGACCTCGACGAGGACGGGGAAATCTCCCTGGGCAAGCTTCATGGCAAGCCGCGAACGCTCCGTTACCGGCAGGGGCTCTGCCGCCCGGATCTGGCGCGCCGAAACCTCGACGGCAGCGCGCGTGCCCTGCGGGCTGAGGGATCGGACCGCGGCCTTGATGGCGCGGATGTGCTCGGGTGTGGTTCCGCAGCAGCCCCCGATCAGGCGCGCGCCCGCGTCAATAAAGCGGCGGGCGTAGCTTGCCATGTATTCCGGCGAACAGAGGTAGATATTCCGGCCGTCAATCGTGCGTGGTAATCCGGCGTTGGGCTGGGCGGAGAATTTCTTCTCCGTCACCGTGGCCATGCGCTCCAACGTCTCAAGCACTGCCGCGGGACCGACGCCGCAATTGATACCAATCAGGTCGGCGCCCCACGAGTCCAGTTGACGCGCGAAGTCTTCCGGCTGCGTCCCGGTCGGGGTCGAACCGTCGTCTTGAATGGTCATCTGTACGACCACGGGAAGCTGACAAACGTCGCGGGCAGCCAGCAGCGCCTGGTGCGCCTCACTGAGGTCCGACATGGTCTCCACGAGGATTAAATCCGCGCCGCCTTCTACGAGCGCCTGAATCTGTTCGCGAAAGGCGTCGCGAGCCTCGGCAAGCGAGGTCGGCCCCAGCGGCTCCAGCCGCAGCCCGAGCGGCCCTACTGAGCCTGCCACATAGAGGTCCTCTCCTGCCACCTCGCGTGCCAGGCGCACGCCCGCCAGGTTGATCTCGCGAACTTTGTCTCCGAGATCGAATTTTCGCAGGCGCAACCGCGTGGCGCCAAAGGTGTTGGATTCCAGAACGTCAGCCCCGGCCTTCACATACCCGAGGTGAATCTCTTTCACGAGATGCGCCATCGTTAAGTTCAGCTCGTCGAAACACCGAGTTAATGAGATGCCCTTGGCGTAGAGCATCGTTCCCATGGCGCCGTCACAGACGGCGATGCGCTTTTCCAGCTTTTGAAGGAAAGGATCACGCATGCCTGTTATCCAGATAGTTTAGCACGCCTGCCCTGTTCCGGTGCAAACGTTTAGGGCAGCCACGGCCGAGGGGCGCCTCCGGCGGAGGCTTGCGTGGACATCCCCGGCGACCGTTCTGTGCCGATTCCAGATTCACCGCGAGAGGTCACTCTGCGCTTTCGAGCCACGCCTTGCGGAGCCTGATCTGCTGGATGTCTGCCGTGTGAAGTTCTTCGATCGAATACTGGTCCGCCAAAGGAGGATCGAGCTTCACTTCGATCCTCCGCTCGCGCCCGTGACGCTCGATTTGGAACGGCACAACCGCGCCAGGAGGGTACATTCTCAGCCGGTCTGGTAGATCGTCCACCGCGAGAGGAAGCTCATCCACGGCGAGCAGGATATCGTCGCGACTCAATCCGCCAAGATCAGCGGCGCTGCCAGGGCGGACCGCCACGATCTGCAGGCCGCGGTCAACACGGTTCGTCAGCACTCCGAGGCTGGGCGCGGCGCCCGGGGTGGTAGAGATCCGAAGTCGGAGGCCGACGGAGGCGAATGCGGCAGTGTACGGGAATGGGTCGGTGCCGCGAATATAGCGGTCAAAGAAGGAAGTCAAATCCGCGCCGGCGGCGGCGTTGACGGCTTCCAGAATGTCGTTGTCCCCGTAACCGCGCCCGGGGCCGTAATAATTGCTCGCAGGCGGCGAATAGAACTTCCGGTACATGCTGACCAGGACGTCGTCGAGTGATTTTCGGCCGCCACTATGCCCGCGAATCTCCAGGTCCAGAAGCAGCCCCAGAACCGCGCCCTGGTTGTAATAGGAGACCGTGGTGTTGGCGAAGTTGGTTTCCTGCATCTGTGGCGAGCGGTCATAGAACCAGGCGTGAAAGCTGGAGCTTTCCGCTGACATCAACCGGCGTCCGGGCTCGAATTCAAACGCCCGGATTTCGCCGGCGAGTCGTTCCAGGAATTGCTCGCGAGTCCACACACCCGCGCGTAGAAGGAAAAGGTAGGAATAGTAAGATGTGATCCCTTCGGCAAACCAGAGCGAGCGGGTGTATTGCTCACGGGTGTAATCGAAGGGCCCGAGACCCGCAGGACGAAGCCGTTTGACGTTCCACAGGTGGAAGAACTCGTGCGCGCCGGTCTCGAGCGCCTCGGCAAGCCCGCCTCCCGACAGCCCATTCCGTACGATGACCTGGGTCGAATTGAGATGCTCCATCCCGTCGCCGAGAGGAAGGCCGGGAACGAAATGGAAAATGAACGTGAAAGAAGATAGGTCGGCCTCCGGCATCATCGCCATTTCGGCGCGGACGATCTTTTTCAGATCATCGACAAGGGGCGAGATGTCGCGGTCACGCTCGCCGTAACTGTGCACCGCGACGCGAATCATTTTTCCGCGCTCCTCGAATTGAGCGAGCAAACACTCCGCGGATATTTCCATGGGGGTGTCCACGAGCACGTCGTAGTTTGCAATCTTGAATCTCCGCTCGTCGGTCGAGGCGGAAAACCCGCTGACCAGTTGCCAGGTCGATGGCGCTTCAACGTGGAGGGTGAGGGGATCGGGCTTGTGGCCGTCCACGTACATAAACAGGGACGGTCCGTTCAGGCAAGCGTGTGAACTGTCGAATTGCGAAAAAGATCCGCTGAGGTCATTGGCAAAAACGCGGTAGCGAACGTGCACGATACCGCCCGCCTGGCGCGCGTCGACACGCCAGGTCTGCTTGTCGGTTTTGGTCCAAGGCAGAGACTTTCCCGAGGAGTCAGAAGCGGAGAATTCCTGCACGTTCTTGGCAAAGTCGTAAATCGCGTAGCGGCCGGGAGCCCAGGCAGGCATCACGAAATCGAGTGCGGATTCATTCACGCCGCTGGCGCTGATTTCGATTTCGAGGAGATGGGATGTCGGCCGCCTGAGGCGAAGTTCATATTGGAGATCCAGCGCGGTGCGGGAAGGTTCCTCCGCCGCGAACGGACACGCGGCCGTCACAAGCAGGACTAAAGCCAACGCGCAAGATCCCCTCATCGCCGGACGGCGCGGGGCTGACAACCCTTGCAGCCTTCCCAAACTAGAGTGTCGGAGAGTCATCACCCAGCATCTCTTCGCGGATCAATTTGACAGGCGGGTAGCCAAAGCTGAGGAACCGTTCGTGAAACTCCTGAAGATTGAAGTTGTCACCGACTTTCTTCTTGTAATCCTCGCGCAATTTCAGGATCTGCAGTTTGCCAAGGGTATAGACGAGGTAAGTCGGGTCGGCCGTGCCGCGCATGGCCTCGCGCTCGGCGTTCACGCGCTCCAGGTAGCCTTCCTTTTCGAAGAACGCGATGCCCTCTTCAAGCGTCATGCCGCGCGTGTGCATGCGCAGCCCGACAATGTACCGGCAGAGACGCATCAACGCCGCGTGGAGCTGAAAGAGCAGGAGCTTCGGATCGCCTTCTCCGTAACCTTGTTCCAACATCATCTGTTCCGCGTAGTGCGCCCAACCCTCGGCGTTGGAGGAACAGCCCTCCAGCTTGCGGACTTTGGTGGGCGCCTTCATGACCCAGAGGAATTGCGTGTAATGCCCTGGAAAGACCTCGTGAATGGAGGTTCCCGGGATGGCATAGCGGCTGGAGAAACGAAGGTGCTGTTCCTTCTGCTCTTCGGTCCAGGCAGGATCCGGCAAGGTCACGTTGTAGAACGCTTGCGTGGACTTAGTTTCGAACGCGCCCGGGGTGTCCATCGAGGCAAACGTCAGCGCGCGCATGAAGGGCGGAGTCTCGACGACGCGCGGATTTTCGGGTGAAGGAATCGTCACGATCCGGTGCGAAACCACGAACTGCCGCAGATCGTCGAGGACTGCCTGGCTGTCGCTGAGGAGATGCGCGGCGTCGGGATGGTCGCGAGCCAAGTCTTCCAGAACCTGCGCTGCCGGTTTGGCCGGATCGATGAGGGCGGCGGTGTTCCGGAAATCCGCCTGGGTCTTGCGCAACTCGCGCCCGCCGAGGCTCAGCAGTTGGGCGATCGGCGTGTCAACCATTTCATCATAGAGAAGCTTTTTGCGATAGTTCGCTTCGCCGATCGCAAACGTACCGTGGGAGCGCGGAGCAAGGTCGGTCTTCAGGTATTGCAGGAAGTCTTCGTAGGCCTGGATCGCTTGCTGGTTGACCTGTTGGAATCGAGTCACAAGACCGGCGTCCTGGGCGCCCGCCACGGCCTGGGGCAGATCCTTCTTGAGGAATTCGATTTCGGATTGCACCTGCCGAATCGCAATGGTCGTATAGATGGCAGGAGGATTCGAAACGTTCACACGGGCGTTGCGCAGAATCTCGGGTACGCGCTGTTCCCGCGCGATCAGCGAACGCAAGCGTTCATTCAGCGGAGCGAAGTCGCGCTGGATCAAAACGAACAGCGCCTGGCTGATGGTGCTGTTGTAATAATTGGGATCTCTCTCCCATGGGCGGAGCTGCGTGAGCTCGAGCAGGTGCCCGCGCATCGAGCCTTCGAGCAGACGGCTATCGAAGCGGTTATCCTTGCTGAGCGAAGTCCGGGGGACACGACTGAGGTCCGCGAGGCAGGCTTTGGTGCGAGCAATTTCGGCCTCGAATACGCGGCGCGAATAATCGGGCAGTTCCGCGTCGAATTCATGAAATCCCGCCCGAGTTGCGCTGGCCGGACGGAAGTGGTGGAAGCCATCAAAGTACTTGTCCACAAGCGCGGCAAACGCCTGATCCGCAGACGGCGCGGAAGTTGCGGCCTGCCCTGACGCCGCTCCTGCGCAAGGTGCCTTCAGGAGCACTGCCGCGACGAGCAGGGGAACCGGGGAAATCGTTTCCAATCTCGACGATTTTCGTATCATCCGTTTTCCTGTCGCTCCAACAAATTGTGATTCAAACCTCGGAATACTTGCGGTTCGCGAAATCGCTCACGGTTTTCCGCTCGGCTCCATGACGAGTCTGTGAATTGCATGCCTGTCAACTTGCTCGTCACCAAAAAGCATCGGCAAACTCCGGCCGCTGTGCCAGGCTTCAAACTGGTCCTTGAAGTAGGGGCTGAAGATCTGACCGGATTCCCCGAGCGTAATATTCTGCACGGAATTTTCCAGGTCCGAGAAATCAATGACCATGCGCATCGACGGCCCGATTGATGGAGATGTCTGCTTGATGGTCGTCCGCGTTCCGGCCTGGGGGTACGGCCCGACATTCAGAATCCGTCCGAGCAGCCCCACGCTTCCCAATGGATGATGGAAGGTGAGCGGAATTGTGTTGCCCCATTTCCAGGCGGCGCGGTCACGGCTCCCAACTATTTCCGGAATCCGCCCAACGCCTTCCTCCAGGCTCCTGACCAGCGTAGCATGAAAATCCGCGTCGCCGGGGGGCAGCCAGCGAGCCAGATTTTTCTCCACGACATTTTCGAGGAACGTGCTACTCATCGGCCACGAGTAGCCGGAGAGATCATTGCCGAGCTTGGGCTTGAGAATCCGCTCGAGGAGAGCCCGGCGAGTTACTTCACAGACCAGAGTCGCGGCGGAATCGGCTTTGGCTTCGCCATCCCAGTTCGTGACCAAGGTCAGAGCGTATTGCGCATCGGGACTCTGGGGAGGGCGTTTTGCGGCCGCGGCAACCAACACCCTTGCCAGCCACACGTCTTCGAGCGTGTGAATATCCGATTGGATCCGCAACATATCGGGAACGGTGAACGCGTTTCCGGCTTCGAGCAGTTGAGCGATGCGCGCGGTGCGGTAGGGGGCCTCCCACTGGCGGGTGAGGAAATACGGATAGTCGTCGGAAACCACGCGACCGTTGGCTGTGGCGATGATGCCGCCCGGGGGGTTAAAGGAATGGGGGAGATGTTCAAACGGAATGTAGCCTGTCCAGTCGTGCTCGTCTGTTGAACCCGGAACGGGTACGGTTCCGTCGCCATGTTTGCGGATGGGAACTCGCCCCGCGGCGTAATATCCGATGTTGCCCTCGACGTCGGCATACACGAAGTTCTGCATCGGCCCCGCGAATATACGCAAGGCGGCTACGAAGTCCTGCCAGTTCTGCGCGTGGTCAATCGCCCAGAAGGGAAATTGCAGGGCTCGGGGCTCAAGTGCGGTCCAGCGCAATGCCAGGCTGCGGCCCCTGTCGTCGGAAACGACGGGTCCGTGCCGTGTGACCCTGACCCGTAAGTGGAAGTCAGCCTGGTCGCGTACCTTGATGACCTCATCACGGACATCGGCGTCGACCCACGCGCGGTTATGACGGTACCTGTCCGGCTCTTGTAGGCTGAATTCCTCCGCGTACAGATCTTGGACATCGGGCGCGGTATTCGTGGCCCCCCAGGCGATGCGCTCGTTATGGCCGAGGATTACCGCGGGAAGTCCGGGAAAAGTCACGCCGGAGACATTCAGCCCGGATGCCTTCATATGAATCATGTACCAAACGCTCGGCACTCGGTGGCCGAGGTGAGGGTCGTTCGCCAAAAGTGGCTTACCAGACCGTGTGTGCGCGCCGCTCAGAACCCAGTTGTTGCTGCCGAGGCCTGCGGGCGAGTCCGACTCCGCGGACATCAGTGTTCGCAGCGCGAGATCAGACATCCAGTTGGGCGGCAGCCTCGCCTCCGGATGGCGCTTCGGAGCTGGAACCAGGTGAGGAATCGCTCCGGCGACGGGGCGGTCGAGCGCTGAATGATCGGGAAAGAGATCGGCGTAAAGCTCCGGAGCAACTTTGGCGCGGATGCGCTCGTGCATCAGTTCCTCCGGCCACGAGTGGCTCAGCGAGCGCGCCATGTTCAGAGCGATGGCGAAGGAGTCAGCCTCGAGCCAGGGGCGTGGACGATAACGGAGGATCAGGAACTCGATGGGAAGTCGGTTGTGACGGGAGCCCAGGAACGCATTGACGCCGCGCGCATAGGCGCGGAGCATTCGCTGCGAGCCGGCATCGAGCTCGGCGAAGGCGCGCTCGCAGACCTCCGGAAGTCCCAGCGTTCGACTCTCGATGTCGAGTTTCAGCGCGCTCTCGCCTAGAATTTCGGAGAGCTCACCGCGCGCATATCGCCGGCTCAGGTCCATCTGCCACAATCGGTCTTGGGCTGTCACAAATCCCTGCGCAAAGAGCACGTCTTCTTCGGAGGAGGCGCGAAGATGCGGAATGCCGTGGGCGTCTCGGAGGACTTCCACCCGCCCCGCCAATCCCGCCACCTTGATGGTGCCGTCAAGCTGGGGCAGGGAAACTTTTGCCCGCCAGTAGAGCCACGCCGCGACGGCGCCGGCCAGCCCGCACGCCAGAACAATCAGCGCAGCGACGACACGGACAATTGTGCGGAGTTGACGACGCGGAGTTTCCTGGGGTGACTTCGGCATGGAATCGAGGGATGTTACTCGAATCTCCTCCACGCTTCAACGGAAGGCGCGGGGGCGGATGCTGAGGCCGGAGCGGTGGCAACACAGGCGGGCCTTGTGCGGATGCCTGTGCAAGGTATAATCAACCGCGCCGACGCGCTGCCGTATGGCCCAAAGACTCCGACTCCCGGCGTTCTCCTTCACATTCCTGCTGGCTGGCGGCATTGTTGCCCTCCTCGTCGCCGCCTGTCTCATCTGGGCATCTCTGACCGCTCCTCTCAATTCACGCATGCCCGTGATTTCGCCCGACGGGCGACAGTTCGCCTACTTCGACTTCGTTGACGGTGAGCGTCTGGTGCCCGGCACGGATGCCGATTTGATTGTATCCACGACCGACGGAAGGATCAGAGGCCGTTTTCGATTGCCTCCCGGCCCCATCCAGTGGTCCAACGCTGGCCACCTGGCCGTGATTGATGCAAGTAGCGGCGAGGCGAGACTCATCGTCAACACCGAAGAGCGGCCCCTGATTCTGGCTCAAATCCAGCCCCTCCCGGGAAGGGAGCTTGCGTGGTCTCGCGATGGCAACCGACTGGCCTTCGTCCGCGCCGGGGACTCGGGGGAGCAGTTGACGATTTATGACATCCAGCAGTCAGCCTCGCTGCCGGTTCCCTTTCCTCCCGAGACTCGCTGGAGCAACGCCCGGATCTTGAGCTGGTCGCCGGGCGGCGAGGCCCTTTACCTCCTTAACGAAATCGGCAGGGAAACTGCGCTGGTTCGGGTGTCAGTTCAGACTGGAAGAGTCCAGGAAATAGCGCGCGGCTTCGAGCCCGGGAAAGGAACTCCTCCCGGACTGCCCTCGCTTTCGCCGGAGGGAAGCAAGGTCTATCTTCCCCCGCCGCGCAACGCCGTTATTGACTCTGAAACCAGCCAGACGATCTGGACGCTCCCGGAAGGAGGAAGGGTTCTCTGGTCCGCGTGGTCTGGAGACGGCCGCCAGCTTTTCTATTTTCTCTCTTCCGATCCCGCGCAGATCGTCTCCCACGACTTTGCAAGTTCCTTCGATCAGGTCGTGGCTTCCGGCATTCGGGCGAATGGGTTCTTCTCCGCCGACGGGCGAAGCTACTTCTTCCGCGCTCCGGAGGAGGCCGTGCCCGGTGGCTCGTGGCAGAAGGTGCGGGAGTGGCTGGCGAGCTCGTGGGGGTGGCAGCAGGCCGACCTCTCTCCGGAGGCTGTACACGATTTGGGCCGCGTCGAAATCTGGCCCTGGCAGCAGACCTTCGATGCCGGAGTCCTGGCACGCCGGGATCGTTACACGGGAATTCATTTTGGTCTGTACGAGGCCGACGGGCGCTTGTTCGACGAGCTCCCTCTTCCGACCGCGCGTGAGGACCTTCTCCGTCAAACCAGGAGCCATCGCCTGATCTTCCTGAGCGTTGCGCTTTACCTCGTAATGGCCGTGTGGCTGTTGCGGGCGCATCGCGGCAATCACGCCGTTGTCGCTTTCTACATGCTCACGCTCCTTTTGATGGTTTTGTTCGTGAGCCAGTCGCTAGCCCGCTCGGGCACCGGCACACGCCCTTCCCCGTTTGTAATCACCCCGGCGGAAGCGCAGTGGCTGGCAGCCTGGACGATGCCCACGCTCCCGGCACTTCTGGTCCAAGCGGGGAACGGCCTCGCCATCCTGTTCTGGGCTTTGTTGCCGCTGGCAGTGATACACCTGGCGATGGTCTTTCCGCAGGAGAATCCGGTATTCATGCGGAGACGGCCGCTCAAATGGGCGGCTTATGGAGTGGGCTTGCTGCCGGTGCTGGTGATTCTGGCCGAGGCCGCTCCGGCGCAGCCGGTGAGCGGGGCTCTGCGAGTTTTGCTCGTTCTGGCCGGACTTGTCGCGGCCGTGGCCTGGACTCTGACGCTGTTCATCAACTACCGCTGGGGATCTGACAAACGCAGCCGCAGCCAGATTCCCTGGCTGGCGACGGCGTCGGTGGTGGCGGCGGCGGGCGGAGTCATGTACGCGATCACCTCGGGCGACTCCACGGGGGCAAGGCCGCAGGACGTGATCCACTCGACAGGGCTTTTCCTGATGCTTTGGACAGCGCCGCCTTGTGCCGCCTACGCGCTGATCGTCGAGAAACCTTACCGGCTTCGTCTTCTGTCGCGGCGCGCTTTGCGCAACGCCCTCATGGCACTTCCTGTCTTGCTGGCCTTCGCGCTGCTGTGGGCGGGAATCAGCTGGCTGGTGACGGCGGCCTTCTTTGCGCTGTCGGCGCCCGTCATCACGCTGGCGGTCGTCATGGCCATCCTGCTCGCCATGCCATTCCGGGGACGATTGCGAGACCTCGTGGAGCGGGCGGTTGATCGCGAGGCGTACGAATCTCGTGAGAGCCTGATGGACTTCGCCCGAGGCTTGCCGCACCTTCTGGACCAGCGGACGCTGGCGACTTCGCTCGAGGCGACCCTGACGAAGGCGATGGGCGCGCGCTGGCATTACCTCTACCTGCTCGACCGGCACACGAAGAAGCTGCGCCTTCAGCCGGGAAGGTCGCCGTTGTCGGGCGGAGCCATCAGCGTCGAGTTCGATCTCGACGAGCCTTTGTGCCGCTTCCTGCTCGAGAAAGACCGCCCATTCGAAGTGGAGGTTTCGCCTTACAGCCCTGAGCTCATTACGGTCTTCCGGAGCGCCGCGGATCGCCTGGGCACGCTGCAGGCTGCGGTCATCGTGGGGTTGAAGCGGCGGCACGAATTGCTGGGACTGCTGGTGCTGGGCAACAAGCGTTCGAAGGATTTCTACGACGCGGAGGATCTGGAATTGCTGAAGATTGTCGCCCGCGAGGCCTCCGCCGCCGTCGAGAACATCGACCTCTTTGACGAGCTGGCGCGCGACCGCGCGATCCAGAAAGAATTGGAAGACGCCGCCGACGTGCAGGCGCAGCTCTTTCCCGCCGACACGCCGCGGCTCGAGAGCGCGCAAGTCACCGGGCGCTGTATCCCCTCGCGCGCGGCCTGCGGCGACTTTTACGATTTCCTCGAGTTGCCGGGAGGCAAGACCGGAATCGTCATCGGCGATGTTTCGGGAAGGGGAATGGCGGCGTCGCTGCTGATGGCCAGCGTGCAGGGGTTGCTGCGAACCCAGGCTCCGACCGCGACGAATCTTGGCCAGTTGGTGCGCAAGGTTAACCAGCACCTGCACACGTCGCTGGGGGGGGCTCGGTTCTGCATGCTCTTCTTCGGCGTTTACGACGACGCCCGCCGGCACCTGCAGTTCTTCAACGCCGGCTACCCGCCTCCTCTGGTCTTGACGGCCGGCGGCGTCAAGTTTTTGGAGGCTACAGGCCTGCCGCTTGGCTTGTTTGGAGAGATTTCGCACTGGCCGCGGGGCGAGGTCCTGGCGCCGGGCGCGGTTCTGGTCCTTTATTCCGACGGCGTCACCGGCGCCCGCAATCTGCGCGGCGAGAACTTCGGCGTGGAGCGCCTCGCGGAGGCGGTCGCCCGCGCTCGCGACGAGGATGCCGAGCGCCTGATGGCCAGGGTCCTGGCCGAAGTTCGCGATTTCGAAGGCGGGGTCCCGCTCGAGGACGACCAGACGCTGATTGTGCTGCGAATGAATGGTCCCTAGCTGGCGGGCCCCGGACGGAACGATCATGATCGACCTTCACCAGGTCGTTGGCATTCTTTCTAATTTAGTCAACATTGAATCAGTTAATCCTGATTTGGTGCCGGGCGGGAAGGGCGAGGAGACGATCGCGCGTCACGTGGCCGGCATCCTCCAATCCGCCGGGCTGGAGGTGCGGCTCCAGGAAACGGGCCCGGGCCGGCTCAACGTCCTCGGCGTGCTGAGAGGCAAGGGCGGCGGGCGCAGCCTGATGCTCAACGGCCACCTCGATACGGTGGGCGTGGCGGGGATGGAGGCGCCCTTCACCGCGCGCCTCGAGAACGGGCTGCTTTACGGGCGCGGCGCCCAGGACATGAAGGGCGGGGTGGCCGCCGCGCTCGCGGCCGTCCTGTGGATTGCCAGGAATACGAGTTTGCATGGCGACCTGGTTCTGGCCGGCGTCGCGGACGAGGAGTACCAGAGCGCCGGCACGCGCGCCCTATTGGAGAGCGGCGTCCGGACTGACGCCGCGATCGTCATGGAACCGACGGGCCTCGAAGTGGCCACCGCTCACAAGGGATTCGCCTGGGCCGAGGTCGAAACTCTCGGCCGAGCCGCCCACGGCAGCCGCCCCGAAGAAGGCCGCGACGCCATTGCCTTCATGGGGCGCGTCCTCGTGGAAATCGAGCGCCTGCAAGCGAGCCTGAACGCCGGCCCGCGGCACCCCCTCCTGGGATGCGGTTCCGTCCACGCCTCGCTGATTTCTGGCGGCCAGGAACTTTCCAGCTATCCCGCCCGCTGCCGGTTGAGCCTCGAACGGCGCCTGGTGCCGGGCGAGGGCGCGACGGCGCTTGAGCGCGAGTTGCAGGAGATCGTCTCCCGGCTCTCCGCGCGGGACCCGCAATTCCAGGCGCGGATCACGCCAGGGTATTCGGCGCAAGCTCTCGAAACCCCGCGCGACACCGCCATCGTCCAGTCTCTGCGCCGGGCCTCGCAAGGCGTTCTGGGCCGCGAAGCGCCGCTCGGAACGCAGACCTTCTGGACCGACGCGGCGCTGCTCAGCGAGGCGGGAATTCCCAGTGTCCTGTTCGGGCCGGGCGGCGCAGGGCTGCACTCCGCCTGCGAATATGTGCGACTCGATCAAGTCCTACAGTGCGCCGAAATCCTGGCCGCCTGCGCGCGCGACTTCTGCGGAGCCTGAAGCAAGGCGCCACTCCCCTGGCAATCCGGCAGAATCCCTCCCCGAGAGATCGCCCTTTTTCTCTTAACCCCCTTATTTTTCTTATATATTCCGGCTTTTGTGGTGAGATCCTTTATTTTCAGTAACATTCCGGCGTCGTTCCGGGTTTTCTGAAGTAACTTTATTTTTCGGCATCCGGCCCCAGGTCCCGCCCCCTCGCACGTTACCGCGAACCACCCGCGATCCACAGCTCATAATCTAGCCTCTCGCCAGAAGATGTGAGCCTAGCACATTTGCCTAGATTCGTCAAGGGGGAAAATTGTCCGAGAGGGGGCTTGAACCTGGCGACGAAGTGTTTTAGAGTATGCGGCCAGTGGAAGAGGCACCTACGGCATACGCGAGCCGACGCGGCGGAGTGGGAGGGGCCATTCAAGGGCAAGGAGTCGAGTCGGCTGGCTGGGAAACAACCGCGCCATTATTTCCAAAAGGGATGACACTGCGGACGCGCGTGAACGATGCCGCCTTCAGCATGCTGGAGCTCCTGGTTGTCGTTTTGATCATGGGGATCATCGCGGCCGCCGCCATCCCTCAGGCCCTGACCGCGCTGAAGGGCTACCGGCTGCATGCCGACGCGGCGGCGGTGGCGGCGCAACTGAACGTAACCCGGTTCCGCGCCACTTCTCAGAACGCGCCCTACCGGCTGAACATCATCACATCAACGACGCCCAACACTTTCACCATGGAGCGCCTGTGTGGAGCCACCCCGGCCTCGGCCGACACGAATTGTACGGGGCCCTATCTGCCGCGCACCAGCGGCGTCGAAGGGGGGGCGCAGACGGTCAACTATGGCGACTCTTTCACGACCACGAACCCCGGCGGAACGACCGCCTACCCCGGCACGATCACCGGCGGAACCGCAGCGACGGTCTTCTACTTCAACACCCGTGGCATGCCCGTGGATAGCAGCGGGAACCCGCTGACCAACGGCGGGGCGGTCATTTACGTCACCAGCCGGATCAACCTCACGGACGCGGTGGTGGTCTCGGTAGGCGGACGGATTGCCATCTATCAGTGGAATCCGACTACGAGTGCGTGGGCGAGCCGCTGAGGGCGGCAGGTTGAAAGCGCGTGGGGGAACGAATATGTTGTCCCAAAAAAGCAGTCGCGGCGTGACCCTGGTCGAAACCATGCTGGCAGTCCTGATCGCCTTCATTGCCATGGCGTCCGTGGGGGCGGTGGTCTTCTCCTCCATGGTCGCCAACAAGAACCAGGGAACGGAGACGACCCGCCTGACGGCCCTCGCCCAGGAGAAGATTGAGCAATTGGTGCGGCTCAATTACGCCGACACGACCACCAACACCACGCTGATTACCGATACGGGCTGGGCGATCGGGCTCACTTCCAACGTTTCCACGGACCTGACACAGCTTACCGACTGCCCGTCGGCGGGCTCGCCCAACATCGGCTACGTGGATTTCCTCGACAACAATGCCCAACCGCTTTCCGGAGCCTGCGGGACGGCGATCGCGGGCGGGTTCGGATACGTGCGCCGCTGGAAGATCACGGCGGTCAGCGGCGTCGCGGGACTCAAGCAGATTTCGGTGGTGGTTTACGCGCTGAACGCCGTGCAGGCGGGTGGCGCCAAACCGACTGCTTCCCTGACCACTCTCAAGTCTCAATAGGAGTCGCATTGCAGACACGGTCCATCCGATACCCGGGCGCGGGCGACAGGCAGGCAGGATTTTCGTTGCTGGAATTGCTGGTGAGCGTGGCGATCATCACGCTGCTCATGGCCATCGTTTTTCAGTTCCTGAGCGCCAACCAGCAACGCTATCGCAGCCAGCAACTGCTTGCCGAGGTCACCCAGGGCGGGCGGAATGCCTTCGAAGTGATGACCCAGGAGCTGAACCAGGCGGGCTACAATCCGCCTTTCACCACGCACAAAACAGTGGGCGGAGGCGGGACGGTCGCCCCCGGCGCGCCTCTCGTCAGTTTTCCGATCTCGGCCGGGTCGACCCCCGCGACGAAGGGGATCTTCTACGGCAGCCGGCTGGTGATCGGAAACAACTGCGCGGGGTCCCCCACGGTCTGCAACCAGGAAGAAGTGGTGGTGAACGCCGACACCAGCTACGGCACGACCGCCCTGAGCGCCGGCACCGCGCCCATGGTCATCGCCAACAGCCACGCGACGGGCGAGCCGGTCTTTACGCGGAATTATCCCTACCCGAACGGCATCATCTACGACAACCGCACGGCGGGAAACGGCCTCGGGATCGCCGACAACAAGCTGCAGTTTTTCGGGGATCTGATGGACAGCGGAGACCTTTACTACGCCGAGTACCGGCTGCAGTGTTCCGGCTCGACGCCGGGAAGCTACATCGATGCCTGCACGGGGACGTGCACGGCGGGGCCGTTCGTACTGACGCGGTTCGTGACCAAGCTGGCCGACCCGACGAATGGTTTCTTCCGCATCCCCGCCAGTAAGGCGGCGGCGCTCGACGGCGCCACGGTCTCGCCCCTGGTCGGAAACATCCAGGGGACGTGCCCGGCGCTTCCGGGCTCGACGGCGCCGGCTGATTGGGCGGTGTTCAACGCTCCGGATGAAACCTCCGCCAGCGGGACGACGAGCGTCAATGCGGCCATCAGCTATGGCGCCACGACTTCGTACGTCCAGCCGGTGCTCAACGCCGACGGCACGCCGGCCATCTGGTTCAAGCTGAATACCTACGGGGCAATGGATAATACCACCACTCCGCCGACACCTTTTTTTCAGAGTTTCGTTTTGGATGTGCGCATCACCTTGACGGTGCAGCAATCGCAGAAGGATCCGGAATCGGGGACGTTCAGGGTTCAACGGCTGCAAACGCATATCGTGCCGAAGAATATCAACAACGCTTTGCGGGTGGCGCAGAACGGTGGCTCGCTTTACCTGCCTCCCATTCCGCTCGATCCCAGCACGGGAAACCGGCTGCCGTTGCCGTAGCAGGACGATGGAAAAGTGCTCGATCACCGCTGAGACGCAGAGGTCGCGGAGCAAGCGCAGAAGCCGCAGCCAGGCCACTCCCTTTTGTGCCGTTTCCGCGGTCTCCCGGCGCTCTCCGCGTTTCTGGGGTGAGAGATCGCGCGGGTTTGGACGGAGAAAGGAGCTTATGCGGATGCAGCGGCCGTTCAGTCGAGCGTGCGGCGAGCAGGGCGTGGCGCTGATCCTTGTGCTGCTGGCCATTCTGGTGCTGACGACCCTGGCCGCGGCGATGGTGTTCAGCGCGCGGAGCGAGACCCTGGCCAGCTACAACTATCGCGTGGGGACGCAGGCGGAATACATTGCCCTGGCGGGCGTCCAGCGGGCGCTGAATTTCTTCAACGGCGCCAGCTATTCCCCCGTGCCCCCGGGTTCCGCCACGACGTACTATGCCGCTTCGACG
Source organism: Terriglobia bacterium (assembly GCA_041946825.1). GTDB lineage: Bacteria > Acidobacteriota > Terriglobia > UBA7540 > UBA7540 > CAZTHM01. The sequence goes on from JBHGBD010000003.1 coordinate 348,551, forward strand.
TACGCGGTCAACCCCGTGAACCTTTACTTCAGCAATAGCACGCCGGTGACCTGCACCTCCAATTGCAGTTCCACGGGCGACGTGGTGCTGGGGAGCAGCAGCGGCTCGAGCCTTTTTCCGCCTTCGGCGGCGACCGGCGGCGTCAACGTGGTCACGAACTGGGTCGCGGCGATGAATGACCAATCGCTCAGCGACGGAGTGGGAGGAACCGGCAATTACACCGTCACGGCCAAGCTTTTGGAATACCACACCGTCAACAATGCCTTCTTCGGGGTTCCGGCGGCGGGCTGCTCGGACGCCCTGGCGGGAACTGGCATCTGCCGCCAACCGTTCGAAGTGTGGCAGGTGACCTCGACGGGGACGTGGAACAGCAACATCGGCGGCGGGGTTTCGCTGCCCACCGTGCAAGTGGTGGCGACGATCTCGCCGATGTTCCTGCCCTATTTCGGGAACGCCCTTTACGGCCTTTGCAACGTGACCCTGAGCGGCGGCGTATGCACCGACAGCTACAACTCGACGGCGGGGAATTACGGCGGCGCGTCGGCCAATGCCTGCGTGACGGCGGGGACGAGCGGAACCAATGCCCAGTTGACGGGAGCGGGCGTGGGCTCGAATGGCGGGGTGACCGTCAACGGCAGCGCGAACACGGTCGGGGGGAACGTTACCTACGCCAACCAGAGCACCGACCCGAGTTGTAACACAGGATTCCAGGGCTCCTCGGCGGGCGTCACCGGCTCGGTGCTTCCGGGCCCGGCGGTTCCCTCGCCGCCCACGATCGACATGTCCGTGTGGGGCTACCCGACATCATCGCCGGCAATTACTCCCGCCAGCGCGGGCGGCTCGGTGACAAAGGTCGCCAACGTTTACACCCGGCAGACGACTCCGCCGACTCCCCCCCTGGGAGCCACGGGGCCCGGCGGTCTCCCGGCCGTACCCTGCCCGGTTGGAGCATCGGGGTACATCGAGAAGTTTACGGTGAACAGCTCAACTTCCAAGGGGACGCTGACCAATACTTACGCCAACTACACGTGCACGATTTTGTCGGGCAGCGGAACCTCGGTCGATCCCTATCGTCTGGGCGACGTCACAGCGAACTCGTCGAATCCGGGAACCATCAATATCATCGGCCCAGCGACACCCGTCAGCAACCCCATCTACATCGCCGCCAACAGCATCACGGTGGGGACGAACGGGGCCATCAATACTTCCTATCAGGCTCCGGCTGAGCCCGGGAGCGGGCCGGTGGCTTCCACGCTGGCTTACAACCCGACTCCGCCATCTCCCACCAACGCCAACGCCACGGCGTTGGTTTTTGATGTCCGGAATAATATCGACCTGACCGGTCAGGCCAATATGAATTACAACCCCACTTCGCCGGGCGTCCCATCGCCCGACTTCCTGCGCATGAATGTGATGGGAACCGGCACGGCCGTCAACCTGGCGGGCCAGGCGCAACTGAGCGCCATGATCAACGCCCCCAACGGCGATGCGAGTCTCGGCGGCTCGGGGTCGAGCGGGACATTTTTCGGGGCCATCCTATCCAAGAACATCAATGATCACGGGGGCTACCCGGTCCACTATGACCTTAACAGCCGGACGGAGAGCGGCCAGTTGTTTACCGCGCAAGTTGTCAGCGTGACTCGTCCCAAGCAATAACTTGATCGCCGTACCGCAACCCGCAATTCCCGCGGCTCAACAGACAACGGAGGTTTAGAGTGAGTCGTCTCTTCCGACAAAAAGGCGTGCTCGAGTTGATCGCGGGGCTCGCGATGCTGGCGGGGTTGCTTCCCGGCCCATGCGGCGCCGCGGGTCAGGAAGAGACCGAGCTCGGGCCGCTCAACCCCGCGGACTCGGAGCGGCTGAAGATGCGGACGCTCAGCGACTGGGAGGGGACTCCTCTGCCCGTCGTCGAGAAGATGCTGGAGTTGGCGCACCTCCGACCGGGCGAAGTGATTTACGACCTGGGGAGCGGCGATGGGCGAATCCTCATTCTGGCGGCGCAGAAGTATGGCGCCCGTGGCGTGGGCATCGAACTCGATCCGCGCCGATGCAAGCTCTCGCGGCAAAAGATCGATCAACTGGGGCTCATCGAGCAGATCCAGATCATCCAGGGCGACGTGCTGGAGCAGGACCTGACTCCTGCGGATGTCGTTACGGTCTATATGACCCGCTACGCGATGCAGAAACTGACCCCCAGGCTGGACAAGTTCCTCCGCGACGGAACGCGCGTGGTGATCTGCGTGGACGAACTGCCGGGCCATAAAGCCTCGCAGACCGTTTCGGTGACGGCCGAAAACCATCGGACGTACGAGCTCCGGCTTTATGACTTCTCCCGCCAGGGAGGCTGGACGTCTTTCTCAAAGTTCGGAACGCCGCGGTAATTTCTCTCAGCCGCGCGCGACCCCTCTTCCCCCCAGCCGCGAATTCAACGCGCCAGAGAAGTCCCTTGCATGTTGAATATTGTCGGCATATAGTGCGCTACGAAGAGTGGCATTACTTTCCCCGCGAACGCCCGAGGTCAAAACTCCCATGGCTGATTCCGAACCGCGAACCTCCGACCCGAATCTTCATGAGGTTCCGACGGTGCTCACGGGCACGTGGCCCGACCGGGTGAGGAACTCTTTCGCCCGCAACCTCGAACCGATCTTTGTCATCCTCATCGCGGCGATGGTGATGATGGTCTTCTATCTCTTCCCGCAGAACCGGACGGCTTTCCTGAACTTCTTTTACCTGCCGGTTCTTGCCGCGGCGTATTTCCTGGGAAAGCGCAAAGCTACGCTGGGCGCCACGCTGTGCATTCTTTTCATGGTGCTGATTGCCTACTTCTATCCCACATCCTTCGTGGTCGAAGGCACCACGATCTCCGCGCTGATGCTGGTGTGCGTCTGGGGCGGCTTCTTGATCCTTTCCAGTGTGGCGGTGGGCTCGCTTCACGAAAAACTCGTGGCGGGTTTTGAGGAGACCCGGCAACTCCTGCAGGAACTCAAGCGCAGCCGGGTCGTCGAGGAGATGAAGGAGAAAGTGGAGAAGGCCCTTTACGCGACCATGGACCCGGTGGTCGCCAAACTGGCCACCGAAGGGAAGCTCCGCTTCGAGAAACGCGAGATCAGTATTATGTTTACTGATCTTACGAACTTTACGGCTTATTCGGATAAGAACCGCCCGGATGTCGTCCTGGAAGAGCTGAACTCCTTTCTGGGGCAGATCGAGCCGGTCTTGGACCTCTTCCGCGGGCACATCGACAAGTACATGGGCGACGGCGTGATGGTTGAATTCGGCGCCCCGGTGGGTTACGACCGCCACGCGCTGCTGGCGGTTCTGGCCGGGCTCAAGATGCAGGAAAAAGTGAAGAAGCTCAACCTGCCGTGGCGATTGCGCATTGGCGTCGCCACGGGAAGCGCGATTGTGGGGATGCTGGGCGTGCGCCGGCAGGCGTACAGCGCCCTCGGTGACCGCGTGAACGTCGCCAAGCGGCTCGAGGAAATCTGCCAGCCCGACAAGGTTTATATCGACGAGCCCACGTTCAAGGCGGTGGAGCCCTTCGTGACCGCCCTCAAGCTGCGCAACGCAGGCTTCGGGCGCAAGTCTGACAACGAAGCGCTGGAACGCATCGCCGTACTCGAGGAGGAAATGGCCCGCGAGGGCGAAAGCGCCAAGGTGCTCTACGAGCTGGGGAAGGCCAATTTCCAGTTGCATGACGCCACGACGGCCATTCGATTCTTCGAGCGGGCGCTGGCCCTCGATCCGGAGTCCACGGATATCAAGCTCGCTTATGCCGACGCGAATATCAAGAAGGACGAATACGAGAAGATCCAGCTCAAAGGCAAGCTGCGGCGCGTGACGGTTTTCGAGGTGACGGGCCTGAAGAATCGCTGGCTCGATCCCGCGGTCATTCCGCCCCGCTTGGCGGAGAGATACCTCCCCATGCAGTCGCTCATCGAAGTTCCAGAGGATGTCATCATTGCGGTGGAGGCGCTGGACGGCTCGATTGGCCATTCGCGCTGTGTGGCGCTCCTTGCCTATGCCCTTGCCGATTACCTGAGGCTCTCCGATGATCTCAAGTCAACGATTCTCCTGGCGGGATACACCCAGGATCTGGGCAAAGAGGCGGTACCGCACCACATCCTGAATCGCGCCGGAAGCTTGTCGGAACCGGAAGCCAAACTGCTGGAGAAATACCCCGCCGAGAGCGTCGCCACTTTGCGGCGTTTGGGGTATGTCGATACGAATCTCCACGAAATTGTCATGCACCACCACGAATCGTGGGACGGGAAAGGCTACCCCGACAAGCTCCAAGGTGAGGCGATTCCCCTCGGGGCGCGCATCACCGCCGTCGCCGAAGCTTACAGCGCCCTGACCTCCTGGCGCCCCTATCGCGAAGCCTGGGACGCCCGCGTGGCTTTCAGCGAACTTCGCAAGGGGGCCGAACAGGGCCGCTACGACCCTCAGGTCGTCGATGCCCTGGTGGAGATCTTCAAGATTTATACCTGAATGGGTCTCTCCAGAGTGCCTGGGTGTTTTCCCCGGTCCCGGTTTCAGTTCCGCAACAAACCCGCTAGAATCTACCTTGCATCAAAACAGATAGGACTCGCAGACCTACCATCGTAAGGCGATGTCCGTCGGATGAAGTTGGGAGGAGTGCCACCATGCATGGACGCTCAAAGGAATTCCTACGCGAAAACTTTCTCGGATTGAGCCTGACACTGATCGGACTTCTTCTCCTGGCCCTGGCAGGAGTTCTCTATTTGAATTTTGCCCGGTTCTCCCGGTTCGCCCTGGCGGACGGCCAGGGATTGGACGGGCCGGATATCAATCTCCTCGAGCAGCAGAATCGGGCTTATGAGCGGATTGCCAAGGAAGTGACGCCGGCGATTGTGACCATTCAGTCCACGCAAGTCATCAAGGTTCAGCAGTCGCCGCTCTTTTCAGACCCTCTTTTCCGGCAATTCTTCGGGGACATGTTCGGCCAACCGGGGATTCCGCGCGAGCAGCGCGAGCACGCGCTGGGCAGCGGGGTCATTGTGTCGCCGACCGGATACATTCTGACCAACAATCACGTGATCCGTCACGCGACCACCATCGACGTGCAGCTTAACGACAAGCGCAGCTTTAAGGCGAAAGTGGTCGGGGGCGATCCGCCCTCGGACATCGCCGTTCTCAAGATCGATGCGACGGGCCTGCCCACGGCCCCCCTGGGCGATTCCGACACTTTGCGCGTCGGGGACATCGTCATGGCTTTCGGCAATCCTTTCGGACTCAGTTTCACGGTCACGCGCGGAGCCGTCAGCGCTCTGGGACGAACCGGGATTGAGCCTGGCGGCTTGCAGAGCTTCATTCAAACGGACACCGCCATCAATCCCGGCAATTCCGGGGGCGCCTTGGTGAACGTCAGAGGTCAGGTGGTGGCGATCAACACCGCGATCCTGAGCGGCAGTTCCGGCCCCGGCGGGGAGGGGGGGAATATCGGTATCGGCTTCGCCATACCCATCAACATGGCCAAGCACGTGATGGAGGACCTGATCAAAACGGGCAAGGTGACGCGCGGCTATCTGGGGGCGCAGATCAGCGATGTGAGCGCGGCGTTGGCGAAGCAGTTCAAGGTCCCCGATACGAACGGCGCGCTGGTTCAGAACATCACGCCGGATGGACCCGCGGACAAAGCGGGCATGAAGAATGGCGATGTCGTTCGCAAGTTCAATGGCGAGGTCGTGGCGGGCGCCAATGACCTGACGACCCGGGTCGTCAACGTAAGTCCGGGCAGTACGGTGACTCTGGACATTTTGCGGGACGGCAATCCCACGGAGGTCAAGGTCACGCTGGGCCAGCGTCCCGAGGGCGTCAGCGCGCGAGGCGGAGGGGAAGGCGGGGCGCCGTCGGAAGGCGCGCTGCGCGGCATCGAGGCCCAGAATCTGACGCCTTCGATTCGCGATCAACTTGGCCTGCCTCCCAGCGTGCGCGGCGTCGTCATCAGTAATCTCGACAGCGATTCGCCCGCCGCCCAGCAGGGGCTCCAGCCCGGCGACGTCATCGAAAGCATCAATCGCCAGCCCGTGCGCTCAGTGGACGACTTCAATCGCCTGGCGGCTCAGGCAACCGGCGATACGCTGCTGCGCGTCAACCGGCAAGGATCATCGGCGTTTGTGGTGATATCGCCGCAGTGAGAGAGAAAGGGTAAAGTGTAAAGGGTGTCCGTGAAATTCGTTGAGGTGATGCGCCACAGTAAACGTGGCGAGGGCAAAGGCTTGAGCGAAGAAGGGCGCGAGCTGGCTCGCCGGGCGCGCGCCCTTCTTGCGCCGCACTACGACCTCTGCGTCTCGAGTCCCAAGGAACGCGCGCGCGAGACGACGGAATGTCTCGGCTTTGAGCGCTACGAGATCGACGAGGCCTTCACCGTCGTCAATCCCTGGGAACCGTTCGATGCCGAGGTCATGAAACTCGCTCGAGATCGCGGGATCAGCCCGCTCGCGGCCTGCTGGGACATTCCTGAGGCATTGAACTATCTGAAACTTCAGGGCGAAACTTTTCTCGCTGCTGTCAAACGAATCGCGCGCAAGCTTCCCGAAGAGGGCCGAGCGTTGATCGTCTCCCACGGCGGCATCCTCGAAGCCGCGGCGCTGCACGGCTGCCCTCGCTATGAGCTCTCCGAACTAGGCGGCGAAATCTCCTTCTGCGAGGGTGTCCTCTTCAAGTTTGAAGGCGAAACGCTGGCAGGCATCGAAGTGAAGCGCCTGCCTGGAAAGTAGCCTGCAGAGGAGAGGATTGAAAAGCGGTGCCCGCTGGCGGATGACCCACTGAGCATTGCGTAATTCAGTGACGAATTCCCCTCACCCGTCCCGATCCCGCTCCGAGCGGGACGGGACACCCTCTCCCGCGCCGGGAGAGGGTCGGAGTCTATGGATAAATGTCCCTCGCCCTCCGGGAGAGGGAGAACCCCGATGCAGTTCATCGGGGTGGGTGAGGGCGGTGCCGGCAGCGCCCCTGTCGCGCAATATCGTAAAGCTCATTACGCGGCTTTGGGCGGCGAGGCTGTGGGGCCGTCGGGTTTAGCGCCGCTCGTGGGAGGCGGGCCGCCGGCGCCGTGGCACTTCTTGTATTTTTTGCCGCTGCCGCACGGGCAGGGATCGTTGCGCCCGATTTTTTCCTTGCGCACAACCTGCTGCGGTTTCTCCTGCGCGCCCGCACCGGCAAAGCGCATCTGCGCCTGCTCGCGCCGCTTGCGCCGTTGGTACTCGCGGATCATTTCCTCTTCTTCGTCGGGGGTGCGCAGCAGGAAGAGGATGCGCAGCGACTCATCCTCGACGCGGTCCATCATGGCTTCGAACAGCGAGAAGGATTCCTTTTTGTATTCGACCAGGGGATCGCGCTGGCTGTAGCCGCGCAGGCCGATGCCTTCCTTGAGATGGTCCATCGCCAGCAGGTGGTCCTTCCACTGCGTGTCCACCACCTGCAGCATGATCATGCGCTCATGCACGCGCATGCGCTCGGAGGTCCAGACCTGCTCGCGCTCCTCGTAGCGCTGGTGGACCATCTGCTTGAGCTGTTCGACGACCTCGTCGAGGAGCTTGGGATCGAATTTCAGCTCGTGCTGGCGGAGGTCGATGCCAAAGCGGCCCCAGAACTCGGTGTAGAGCGCCTTGGTATTCCATTCCTCGGGGCGCTGTTCCTTGGGACAGTGGGTCGAAATCAGCCAATCGACGGCGCTGTCGGAGGCAGCGAGCAGATAATCCTTCTGGTCCATCCCTTCGAGCAACTGGCGGCGCAGGCCGTAAACGGCCTCGCGCTGCTTGTTCATGACGTCGTCATATTCGAGCAGATGTTTACGAGATTCGAAATTCTGGGCTTCTACCGCCCGCTGCGCGGCCTCGATGCGCTTGGTGATCAGGCGCGACTCGATGGGGATGCCTTCTTCCATCCCCAGCTTGTGCATGATGCTGGAGATACGCTCGCCGGCGAAAATACGCAGCAGGTCGTCTTCGAGCGAGAGGTAGAACCGCGACGAGCCCGGGTCGCCCTGGCGGCCGGCGCGCCCGCGCAACTGGTTGTCGATGCGCCGCGCCTCGTGCCGCTCGGTGCCGAGAATATGCAGCCCGCCGAGCTCTACCACCTGGTCGTGCTCGACGTCGGTGATCTCTTTGTAGCGGGCGACGAATTTCATCCAGGTCTCCCGCCACGTCGCGTAATCATCTACGTATTTGTTGAACGCCTCGGGCGCTGAATCAGCAGGCGGGCGCTCAGGCGGCTCGGGGTCGATGCCCTGCTCGCGATATTTCTCGGGCGAGCGCCGGAATTCCTCGCGCGCCATGGCTTCGGGGTTGCCGCCCAGCAGGATGTCAGTGCCGCGGCCGGCCATGTTGGTCGAAACCGTGACCGAGCCCACGCGCCCTGCCTGCGCCACAATCTGCGCCTCGCGCTCGTGCTGCTTGGCGTTCAGAATGTTGTGCTTGGCATCGCGCTCCTTCAGAACTTCCAGCAGGCGCTGCGGCCGGCACTGAACTTCGATGAGATAATCGAGAAGCGGCAGGAATCTTTCCTCAGTTCCCCGCACGAGTTCGGCAATCGGTAGCGCGAACGAATCCTCGGCGGGCGGTAACCCGCGCCGCGCGTAAGTTTCGTGCGCCTGTTTGAGGATGGCGCGCAGGAATTCCTCGCCCTTCCCATTGCTCCCGGCCATCGAGCCCTGTGCAAGAGACTGGTAACGGCTTGAGCCCAGCAGTTTCCTGATGGCCGAGGCTGTGACCCCGGCCCGGATCAGCCAGTCGATCGCGGCGCTGTGCCGCGCGGAGAGCTGTTCGGCCCACAGTCCGAGCTTCGGCCCTTCCAGCCCCGCCGCCTTCGCCAGTTCCTGCAACTGCTGGGGCAGGATGCCGGTCTTGCGAAGCTGCGCGCTCAGCTTCTCGGATTTCTCGATGGCGATGGTGCCCACCAGGACCGGCTGCCCGCGCAGATGGTATTCCTTGATTTCCTCGATCACGGCGTTGTACTTCTCACGTTCGGTGCGGTAAACGACGTCGGGGTGCTCATGCCGGATCAGAGTCTTATTCGTGGGGATAACCACTACTTCCAGATTATAGATTTTCTCAAACTCCGCCGCCTCGGTTTCCGCCGTGCCGGTCATGCCGGAGAGCTTCTTGTACATGCGGAAATAGTTCTGGAAGGTGATGGTGGCGAGGGTCTGGTTTTCCTGCTCGATCTTGACGCCTTCCTTGGCTTCGATCGCCTGGTGGAGGCCGTCACTCCAGCGCCGTCCGGGCATCAGGCGCCCCGTAAACTCGTCCACGATGACGACTTCGCCGTCCTTCACCACGTAATCGCGGTCGAGCTTGTAAAGCGCGTGGGCGCGCAGCGCCTGCATGAAGTGGTGGTTGTACTCGATGTTGGCCGGATCAAAGAGGTTTTCGATCCCCAGCGCCTTCTCGGCCTTGGCCACGCCCGACTCCGTGGGGTTCACCTGGCGATGCTTCTCGTCGACTTCGTAATCCTCTTTTTCTTTCAGGCGCGGGATGACCTGATTGACGAGATAGTATTTGTCGGTCGATTCCTCCGACGACCCGGAAATGATCAGCGGCGTGCGCGCCTCGTCGATCAGGATCGAATCCACCTCGTCCACGATGGCGTAGTGGTGCGGCCGCTGCACGCAGTCGGCGAGCTCGAACTTCATGTTGTCGCGCAGGTAGTCGAACCCGAATTCGTTGTTCGTTCCGTAGGTGACGTCACAACCGTAGGCCAGACGGCGCTCGGCGTCGTCGAGGTCGTGGACGATCACGCCCACGGTCAGCCCCAGCAGGCGGTAGATCGGCCCCATCCACGCCGCGTCGCGCTTGGCCAGGTAGTCGTTCACGGTGATAACGTGCACGCCCTTGCCCTCGAGCGAGTTCAAATAAACGGGCAGCGTCGCCACCAGCGTCTTGCCCTCGCCGGTTTTCATTTCGGCGATTTTGCCTTCGTGCAGAACCATGCCACCGATGAATTGCACGTCGAAGTGGCGCATGTTGAGCGTGCGCCGCCCCGCTTCGCGGCAGAGGGCGAAGGCTTCGTTTAGAATGTTGTCGAGAGGTTCGCCTTGCGCGACGCGCTCCTTCAGCCGGGCCGTGCGCAGCGGGAAGTCCGAGTCGGCGAGTTGCTGCATTTCGGGCTCGAGCGCGTTGATGTCCTCGACGCGCGCGCTGAGCCGCTTCAGCTCGCGCTCGTTCTTCGTCCCGATGATCTTACCCAGGGCGACCTGAAGGTAGTTTCCCATGCTATTCAGCGCGGCCCGCACCCGCGGCCGCATTCATCCATTCTACGGCCCCTTATCCGGATTGGCAAGAAACGCAGCGGCCCCATCAAGGACCGGTTTGGTCGAGAGGCGACCTTTCGCCACCACATCGTTAGGTATCATCGGGAATCGTCGGGGTTGCCGGGGGCGGTAACCCTGGGTGTCGTCCTCCGCAGGCATCCGCAAGTAGATTCTACACGCCCCGATCACCTCGATGAGTCACAAGTCATGTTATATCAGCGGGTTGCCCGGTGGGTTTTTGGCAGCGATATTGCCCCAAGTAAGAGGTGTCGGGTGGGAAGGCAGCCCAGGCCCCGAAGAACTACGGGCAAGCTGCGTGGGCAAGTGTATATGCGAAGGGAGCCTGCTATGACGCGAACAATTACCCTCGAAGAAGACGTGGAAACCACGCTCGAGCCCTGCCCGACTTGCGGCGCGATGGATTTCAACCCCCGCTGTCCCGATTGCCGTGAGGTCCGCGATGAGTGCTGGCACGTCGAGAGCGGGGTCGAAGGGATCGACCTGTAAGAAGACCCTCAGTGGCCTGCACCACTCACTTCCCCAGCCGCGCTCCCAAAGGCGCGATAAGCCTGCCGCTGGGTTTACCCTTCAAAGCCCCCATTCGGGTGCGCTTGTGTTCATGCCCCATGTGCCAGTTTTCGTCGAAAGCCCTTACGAGGCATTGAAAGAAGAAAATGGCTCCTTTGAGGTTGTGTCCCCCGCCGGGGACATTGTTCGGGTGTCATGCCGTCCCGGCCAGCCCATCTCGGCCCAATGGGTTAAGGTTTCGCCCGAACTGCGGCGGTCCGACTACCTCTGGCGCGTCACAAGGCTAAGCGATAACCCGGATTTCAAGTAGTTAGCTCAAATCGTCAAACGCAATCTCCATAGGCGGTTTTCTCGGCCGTTCTGCGCCGGTTGGGGAGGACCGGAGACATGCGTCGTCCCACGGCGCCTTGTCGTTCGGCCATCTTCTAACCGCCTCAACATTGACATTTTCGCGGGTTTCGGACATGCTGAGGCTTTCCCGGACCAGACGGACTCCGCGCTGCCATGAAAAAGATTCTGATTTACGACACCACCTTACGCGACGGTTCGCAGGGCGAGCATGTCTCCTTCTCGGTTGAGGACAAGCTCCACATCACCCGCAAGCTCGACGATTTCGGGATCGACTACATCGAGGGCGGTTGGCCGGGCTCGAACAGCAAAGACATCGCCTACTTCCAGCGCGCTAAAGACCTGACGCTCAAGCATGCCAAGCTCGCGGCCTTCGGCAGCACGCGACATCCGCGCCAGAACATCGGCCATGACCGCAACATCCAGGCGCTCGTCGAAGCCGCGACCCCGGTGGTGACCATTTTCGGCAAGACCTGGGACTTGCACGTCAAGGTGGCGCTGGGCGTTTCGCTGGATGAAAACCTGAAACTGATTTCCGAATCGGTCGCTTACCTGAAATCGAAGGGCCGGGAAGTCATCTACGACGCCGAGCATTTCTTTGACGGCTTCAAAGCCGACCGCGAGTACGCAATTGCCACGTTGCGCGCCGCGGAAGGGGCAGGCGCTGACACGATCGTTCTATGCGATACAAACGGCGGTACGCTGCCCAGCGAAATTCGCGAGCGTTTCCGCGCCGCCGCCCAACACGTCAAAGTCCCTGTGGGAATCCATACACACAACGATTGCGACATGGGCGTGGCGAACGCCGTCGCGGCCGTGCAGGAAGGCGCCGTGCACGTCCAGGGCACGATCAACGGGTACGGCGAGCGCACCGGGAATGCCAACCTCTGCTCGATCATTCCTAACCTCGAATTGAAGCTCGGCCTGCGCACGGTTGGGAAGGAGAAACTCAAGCATCTAACGGAGGTTTCGCACTACGTCAGCGAGCTCGCCAATTTGATTCCCCGCCACGACCAGCCGTTCGTGGGCAAGAGCGCCTTCGCGCACAAAGGCGGGATTCACGTGAGCGCGGTGATGAAGGAGACGGCGTCCTACGAACACATCGATCCCACGCTGGTGGGGAACGAGCGGCGCGTCCTGGTCTCGGAGCTCTCGGGCAAGAGCAACGTGATTTACAAAGCCGAGGAGATGGGGCTCGAAATCGACCGCAGTTCGCCGCACGCCAAGGTTGTGGTCGAGAAACTCAAAGAGTTGGAGCACGACGGGTATCAGTTCGAGGGCGCGGAAGGATCGTTCCAGATTCTCTATGACCGGCTGATTCACAACTTCCCGGAATTTTTTGAGTTGGACGGATTTCGCGTCATCACCGAGAAGAAAGGCTCCAACGAGCCTTACTCGGAGGCGGTCATCAAGCTGCGCGTGGACGGCAAGGAAGAACATACCGCGGCGGAAGGCGTGGGCCCGGTCAGCGCGCTCGACCGCGCGTTGCGGAAATCACTCGGCACCTTCTTCCCCTGCATTCGGGATGTTCGCCTGACCGATTACAAGGTCCGTGTGCTGAACGCCGCCGACGCCACTGACGCGCGCGTGCGCGTCCTGATCGAAACCAGCGACGGCCAGGAAACCTGGGGGACCGTCGGCGTCTCGGAGAACATCATCGAGGCGAGCTGGAAAGCCCTCGTCGACAGCATCACCTACAAGCTCAAGAAGGAATACGGCTACCGGCGCCACGAAACCAAAACCCACGCGACGAAGTGACGGCAGTTCCCAAACCTCCTCCCAACACGCGTTTCACAGGGCGCATCCTTGGCTATGATGGATTTAGGCCTATTGGGATGGGCAAGTGAAATGGTCAGCGAGCATCCCTCCATCGCGTTCGGAAGAAGAATCAAGCGTCAAAACGCGCTGACGGCGGCGGCGTTTGGGGGCTTGCTGGCCGCGGTTGCGGGAATCGTCTTCCCGCCGCGAGGCGCGGCCAGCGCGTGGGGATTTGTAATCGGCTTGGTTTACGCCAATCTTTTTGAGTACGCGCTCCATCGCTTTATTCTCCACGCGCGGGAAGGGTTGTTGGCGCAGACGCACGGCGTGCATCACAGGACCTGGCGCGCCCCCGACGAATCGCTCTACGTGAATTTTGCGCGCTCACCCTGGATCGTCATGCTTCTATTCGGCGGGAACGCCTTGCCCGTATTGGCGGCGGAGTGGTTGATGCGTCTCGGGTTTGCCGCGGCGATGATCGTTGCCTTCGTGCCCTACTTCATTGTCGTTGAAGAAGTCCACTGGCGTATTCACATGGGCGGGTTACCAGGGTGGCTGGAATTCGCGCGGCGGCACCACCTGCGTCACCACGCGCGCGGCGACGCCGGGTTCAATGTCTACCTGCCGCTGTTTGATCGCCTGCTCGGCACGGCGTAGCGTCAATGCCGCCGACCGCGCGGAACCCGGTGCCACGGAAAACTTCGGGCCTCTATCTCCCACCTCCCACCGGCCTCTTATCTCTTGCCACTCGCTCCCCATGCGGCGACAATAGCAGGAATTCTCATGCTGGCGTTTCTGTGCGGAGGGATGGAATACGCAACCGACGGCGGGCGCGCGTGGCGCGAACGGATTCGTCTGTGGCTGCAGGAGGCGGTCAACCACCGTGTCTACGACCCGACCATCGAGGCCCAGCGCATTTTCAGCGCCGAAGAGTTGGCAGGCTTCACCGAATGGAAGACCTCGGATGTCGAGCGTTTCCGCCGTGTGATGCGCGTCGCCATCTCGCGCGACCTGGACGTGATGGCGAACCAGGCGGATTACGTCGTTTGCCTCTGGGACGAAGCCGCCATGCGCGGCGGCGGCACGCATGCCGAATTAACCGCCGCGACGCGCAAGGGCATTCCGGTTTATATGGTCACCGAAATCCCGTCGAGTGAAATCAGCGGGTGGATACTCGCCTGCGTTGATCGGGTTTTCGGGAATTTCGAGGAGCTGAAGGCATTTCTTCTCTCGACCTATGGCCGCGAAAGCCGCCAGCAGGCGCTCTGGAAGTAGCGGCGATTTTAAATCGCCAAAATCCCGTCGCCTGACGCAGTGCGCAGCTCTGCGAGGGCAAGCGACCTCGCGCCGCGGGCGATCGCAGACATCACGAAACGATGTCTGCGCCACCCCGAAAAAGCTGGGGGGCACGAATGACCGATGAAGTTCTGATTCATCGCGGGACCACCCTGGTGCGTCGTCTGCGCCTCGCGCCCGGTGAAGCCATGCCCTGGCATCGCGACCCTTACCATCGCGTCTCAGTGATTCTCAGCGGCGACGCAATTGCCATCGAATATCGCGATGGGAGTCCAACCAAACGCTTCTCGCTCCACCCGGGACAAGTGGATTGGGACGAGCCGACCTCACGCGTCCATCGCGGCGTCAACGTGGGCTCGCAGCCCTATGAAGAGGTCACCACCTTCTTCCTCGACCGCCCCGACGCCATCCCACAACCGCAGGAAGGCTCGCGGCGGCGCGCGGCCTCCCTACTCAGATGAAAATCACCGGCAACTCCGCTATGCTTTTGTTCTGTGATCCCGCCCTCCATCGAAGCCTCGGATCCCGTCAATTCGAGGGCCGCGTCCCAGCCCATTGAGGCCAGCCGGCGTCTGCTCCGCCTGGGCGGAGTCATCGCGCTCATCGGCGGGGTCACCTTTTTCGCCTCCCACCTGATTGCGCGAAACGTCACAACCGTGGGATTCACTTACCTCATCGCCGTGCTGGTGCTCGCGGCGCGCTGGGGATTCCTGGAATCCCTCGTGGCCTCTGTGGTTTCCGTCCTCTGTTTCAACTACTTCTTCTTCGAGCCGGTCGGTACCTTCAACATCGCCGAGCCAGAGAACTGGGTGGCGCTCTTCGCTTTCCTTGTCACCTCGCTCGTGGGCAGCCAGCTTTCCGCGCGCGCCCGCCAGCGGACGCGGGAGGCGCTGGATCGGCAGCACGAAATGGAGAGGCTTTACGCTCTGAGTCGTGCCATCCTGCTCATCGACGCGAACACTTCCCCCGGCCGGCAGATCGCCGACCAGATCCGAGACATCTTCGGCTTTTCTGCCGTGGCGCTGTATGACGCTAAAGCTGGGGAAGTGCACTATGCGGGGTCGGGCGACCCCCCCGAAATGGAAGATCGCTTGCGGCAGGCGGCGACCGGCGGGGCAGGGCCCAGGGACGAGGCCAGCGGAGCGGTCATTGCTCCCATCCTGCTGGGCGGGCAGACTCTCGGCAGCCTGGCCATTCAACGCGGGGCTCTGTCCGGGGTGGCCCTGCAGGCCCTGGCCAACCTCGTTGCCATCGCGCTTGAGAAGGTCCGCGGGCGCGAGGCTGCGAATCGCGCTGAGGCGGCCCGTCAGAGCGAGGAACTGAAATCTGCCCTCCTCGATTCTCTGGCCCACGAGTTCAAGACTCCCCTGACTTCCATCAAAGCCGCGGCAACGGCCCTGCTCGCGACTCCCCCCGAGGGCGCGGCTGAGCAGCGGGAGCTCGTTTCCATCGTCGACGAAGAGGCGGACCACCTGGCCAGTTTGGTGACGGAAGCCATCGAGATGGCCCGCATCGAAGCCGGGGAGCTCCGGCTGAAGGCCGGGATGCACTCCGCGGCGGAACTGATTGGCAAAGCACTTGAACGGATGAAAGCTGCAACTGAGGGGCGGAAGATTATCGTAAGCATGGACGAAGATCTGCCCGCGATTCTCGCCGATCCCAACGTGATGGAGTTGGCCCTCCGCCACCTGCTGGATAACGCCCTCAAGTATTCTCCTCCTGCCTCGCCTGTGGCGGTCCGCGCGGAACGCTGCGCGCGCGGCGTGCTGATTAGTGTCACCGACGAAGGCCCCGGAATTCCCGAGCGAGAGCGCTCGCGCGTTTTCGAGAAGTTCTATCGCAGCCCCAGCACCCGGCAGCACGTCCCGGGCACGGGGATGGGCCTCGCCATCGCCCGGGAAATCGTCTCTGCGCACGGTGGGGAAATCGGGCTTGAGAATCTGCCCGGGAAGGGCACGCGGTTCTGGATCATGGTTCCCAGAGCCGCCGAGGAAAAGATCGCATGAGCGCCGGCCGCATCCTGGTGGTGGACGACGATCCGCAGATTCGCCGCGTGATGCGGACCACGCTGACGGCCAGCGGCTATGAGGTGAGTGACGCGCGCAGCGGCGAGCAGGCCCTGGAGAAGATCCGCGCGGAGAAGTACGACCTGGTGCTGCTGGACGTGAATATGCCCGGCATGGGCGGCATGGGAGCCTGCCGGGAGATTCGCCGCTCTTTCGAAGGCGCGATCATCATGCTGACGGTCCGAAACACCGAGCAGGACAAGGTCGAAGCTCTCGACGCCGGCGCGGATGATTACGTCACGAAACCGTTCAGCACTCCGGAGTTGCTGGCGCGCATTCGCGCCGCGCTGCGTCGCGCGCCCCCCTCCGGGCTCGAACCTCGGAGGGTCACTCTGGGAGACGCGGTCATTGATTTTGAGGCCCGCCATGTCCGCCACCCCCACCGGGAAACTCGCCTGACGCCGAAGGAATTTGATCTACTTCGCTATCTTGTGACCCACTCCAACCGGCCGCTTTCCCATCGCGAACTGTTGCAGGCCGTCTGGGGACCTGACTATGGCGACGAAGTGGAGTATCTCCGCGTCTTCATCAACCAGCTTCGTAAGAAGGTCGAGCCGGATCCCACCAATCCACAGTACATTCTGACCGAGCCCTGGCTCGGATATCGGTTCTACCTCCCGCCGCAGGAATAACGAAATCCTGAGCAACTCTTTATGCCTTCCTTATGCGCCCTCGCTAGGCTGGATAGCAGATGTCTCCGTTGGACAAGACGGCAAGCTTCCTGAGCGCATCAGCGGTGGACCGGGCGTGGACCCCCGATGCCACCGACCTGCAGGTACGCTGCGGGCCCGACGGGAAGTTCGACGCGCACGTCGTTTTTACCAGTCACGCCGCGACGGGCGCCGCGCTTCGCTGGGTGGCACGACTGGGGAACCGGCTGGATGCACACCCGATCGTGCTGATGTTTTACGTCGTCCCCTACACGCTTTCCCTCAACTGGCGGGCCGTTCCTGAAGGTTTTCTGGAGCGCCGCATTGGCGCTCTCAAAGCGGCAACGCCCGTGGAGTTCTCGGTGCGCATCTATCTCTGCCGCAATTCGAAAGAGAGTCTGCGGCAGGTGTTGCGGCCGGGTTCGCTGGTCGTGGTGGGAGGGAAAGAGCGCTGGTGGCCGACCGACGAGCAGCGACTGGTGGGATGGCTCAGGAAAGAGGGGCATCAAGTGTTCCTGGTGGATTCGTTCTGACGGAGGTGGTGAGCCGCGGCCGGCCATCTGGCCGCGGCTCCAGTTCAATCGGCACCCAACTCATGGCCAAAACTTCGACGACGATCAGTAAGGAAATCTCCCGCTTGCCGCGGGTCCTGGTGGCGTCGACCGCGATGCTGGCCTTCATCTCTTTTTGGCGGGCCGCGGCGGTTGTGCTCAACGACATGGGCTCATCGGCCTTCTACGCGGGCGCCATCGCGGAGCACTTCATTGGCAAGGCGGCGCCTTGGTTCATCCTGGCCATCATGGTGCTCGCTTATGCCGTGCGCGCGATCTACATCGAAAGCTGCAGCATGTTCGTGCGCGGCGGCGTCTATCGCGTGGTCAAGGAGGCGATGGGCTCGACGCTTGCCAAATTCTCGGTCTCGGCCCTGATGTTCGATTACATCCTTACCGGGCCCATCAGCGGCGTCTCGGCGGGGTTGTATTTGGTGGGCCTGGCGAACGAACTCCTGACGTACATCCATTCCAGCTTCGTCCTTCCCGTGAATTTCACGGCGGCGCTCTTCGCGATTCTGGTCACCCTTTATTTCTGGTGGCAGAACATCAAAGGCATCCCAGAGTCCAGCGAAAAGGCTCTGCGCATCATGTACGTGACCACGGTCATGGTGGTCATGATGGTCGGCTGGTGCGGCTACACCCTCTGGGTGCGTGGCGCGCATCTACCTCCCTGGCCGAGTCCTTCTCATCTCGTCTTTTCGAAGGACGCGCTCGGCTGGCTCCACGACACCAATCTCCCTTACGCGGTGGGACTGATCGGCATCCTCATCGGGCTGGGGCACTCGGTGCTCGCCATGAGCGGCGAGGAGACCATGGCGCAGGTCTATCGGGAGATCGAACATCCCAAGCTGCGCAACCTGGAGAAAGCCGGCTTTGTCATTTTCATCTACAGCCTCATCTTCACGGCGGGTGTGGCGTTCTTCGCCGTGATGATCATCCCCGACAGCGTCCGCCAGCAATTCTTCGATAACCCCATCGGCGGGCTCGCCATGTACCTGGTGGGGCCGCTCTCGCTGCGGCTGGCGTTCCGGGCGTTTGTCGTCGTCGTGGGAATCCTGATGCTCGCGGGAGCGGTCAACACAGCCGTAGTCGGGTCAAATGGCGTGCTGAACCGAGTCTCGGAAGATGGCATCCTGCCGGACTGGTTCCGCCGTCCGCATCGGCGCTATGGGACGTCCCACCGCATCCTCAACCTCGTTGTGGGCCTGCAAATCCTCACCATCGTTCTGAGCCGCGGGAATATCTTCCTGCTCGGCGAGGCTTACGCGTTCGGTGTCATGTGGAGCTTCGCGATGAAGGGCCTTGCCGTCCTGGTGCTGCGCTACAGGCAGCCCGGCAAGCGGGAATTCCGCGTTCCGTTGAACCTGAAGATCGGCGCGGTCGAAGTCCCCCTGGGATTGGGGCTCATCACGCTGACCCTCTTCGCCCTGTGCACCATCAACCTGTTTACCAAACAGGTCGCCACCGTTTCCGGAATCGTGTTTACTCTCATATTCTTTGGCGTCTTCACCGCCTCCGAAAGGGTCACCCATAAACGCGGCGCGGCCCACACGGATCTCGATCAATTCAACCTCGAACCAGGGGAGGACCTCAGCCCCAAGACCCTGGGGGTCCGCGCGGGAAATATCCTGGTGCCGGTTCGAGATTACAACACGCTCTACAATCTTGCCTGCGTTCTGGACCGGACCAACACCCAGGAACAGGATGTCGTCGCGCTACACCTGCGGCTGCTGGCACGCGCCGCTTCGGGCGAACACGATCTGGTCCCCGAGCAACTGTTCAGCTTGAAGGAGCAGGGATTGTTCACCCGCGCGCTTGCCGTCGCGGAGGAGCGGGGCAAAACCATTCACCTCGCGGTGGCGCCCGCCAGCGAGAAATGGGACGGTATCCTGCGCGCCGCGCAGAGCCTGGAATCGTCGGCCATCGTGCTGGGGCTTTCGTCGTGGCGGCCGGTGGCCGAGGAGGCGCGAATTGCCGGCCTCGCCTGGGAGCAATTGGAGGACCCCAGGCCGCAGTTCATCCTTCAGATCTACTCACCCAGCCGGGAGGAGCACGTCTTCTACCTGGGCCCGCACGCCCCGCACTTGACCCGGGCGGAAATCGACCTCCTGCACAGCGTCTGGCTGGAATTCAGCAACCAAGTCGCCCCCGAGGAACTGCACCATCACGACGTCGTACACTTCGCGCTCAGCGAACTGGTCAGAGAAATCCAGAACGGCCAGCGCGAGCAGATGTTGCGCAGGTTGCGGGAGCATCTGCAATCCATCGGTGCGCGTCGAGCGCCGCGCTGTTAAGCGGCAGCCCCGCCGGCGCGAGAACCCGCCGGAATTCTTCTCCGTCACCAAACGCCTGCGTTTGCGCAGGAGATTCCCTCACCGTCTTGTATTATCATGGACGCGCCGGAGACGGCCGGAAGAGCCGCATTTCACAAGGCGAATGGAGTTGTCATGAAAAAGACGGCAGGCCTGCTGGGGCTGGTAATTGCCCTCGGTGTGGGATACTACATTTTCAAAGCGCAGATGACGACGGGGCCGACGGGCGGCGCGCCGCCCAAAGAAGTCATCGACGTGGTCGGCGTGAAGAACGATCTGTTGGCCATCGGGCAGGCGGAGCGAATGTACCTGGCCAGCCACGGCACTTACGCCAGCATCGAAGCCCTTCAGCAGGATGGCGCGCTGCAATGGTCGGGCACCAGCCGCCGAGGATACAACTACTCGGCCGACGTGACCGGCGGCGAACACTTCCGCATCACCGCTGCGCCCGCCGACCCTGCGAAGGAAGGCTGGCCCACGCTGACGATGGATGACACCATGACTGTGAGTCAGCAGTAGGCAGTCGGCAGAAGGCAGAAGGCAGAAGGCAGAAGGCAGAAGGCAGAAGGCAGAAGGCAGAAGGCGAATTCTTCATAAGAGGTTCCCATGCGAGTCGATGCGCGTGCTCCAGCAAGAGTTGACCTGGCGGGCGGGACGGTGGACATCTGGCCGCTCTATCTTTTCCACACGGGCGCGCAGACGGTGAACCTGGCGATCCGTTGCTATGCGTCGTGCGTGGTGGAGACGCGCGCCGACCGGCGGATCGTTCTGGTGTCGCAGGACCAGCAGATTCGCGAAGTTTACGAATCGCTGACCGACTTGGGGCTCAAGACTTCGGCGCTGCCGCTGGTGCGGGAACTGGTCTTGTTCTTCGAGCCACGGCGCGGCGTGACGGTCAAAACCACGTCACAGGTCCCGGCGGGTGCGGGCCTGGGTGGGTCCTCGGCGCTCAACATCGCCATTTGTGGAGCATTGGCGCGCGTCACCGGGAAACACTATCAACGCACGCAGATTCTGGAAATCGCCAAAAACGTCGAGGCCATCGTCATCCGCGTGCCCACCGGCTGGCAGGACTATTTCCCGGCGCTCTACGGCGGCGCCAACGCCGTCCACCTGGAGCGCGACGGGGTCAAGCGCGAGCGCCTGCCGCTGTCGATCGCTGACCTCGAGCGGCGCTTCGTGCTGTGTTACACCGGCCAGCCGCGCAATTCGGCGATCAACAATTGGGAGGTCATGAAAGCTCATATCGACGCCGACCCCAAGGTCCGCCGCAATTTCGATCAGATTGTGACCATCGCCAGCCAGATGCGCGAAGCGCTCCTGGCCAACGACTGGAACGACGTCGCGGAATTGCTGGCTCTCGAGTGGGACAACCGCAAGCGCAATTTCAAGGGCATTTCGACTCCCAAGATTGATCGCATGATCGAGCAGACCGCCAAACACGGTACGCTCGCTGCGAAAGTGTGCGGCGCGGGCGGCGGCGGATGCGTGGTTTTCCTCGTGGCGCCCGGAACCAAGCCCGCGGTCGAGCAGACGCTCAGCCGCATGGGCGGGCGCATTATCAATTTTGGCGTCTCGCGCAATGGCCTCGAGGTACGCTCGAACCAGAGCGAGGCCGCCAGCGAAACGCGGAAGGATGAGCGGCGGTGACCGCGGAAAGAGTCTTCCTCGCCCACGGGCAAGTACGACCCATCTGGCGGTTCGTGCTTTCCGTCCCCCTGGTATTCCTCGCCATGTACCTGGCCGACACGGCGGGGAGGTTTATCGCCAGCCCGCAGGATTTGGGCGGCTGGGGGCGCATCGTCTGGTCGACGTTGCTCACCCTGCCCGCCCTGCTGGTGGTGTTCAAGGCGCTTTCTGCGGTTTTGGATCGAAAACCTCTGGGGGCCGTCGGCCTGGCGTTCTGCGGTCGCTGGAGGATGGAACTGGGAATCGGACTGGGGATCGGCTCGATCATGATTTTGGCCGTAGGAGCGGCGGAGAGCGCTCTGGGCCTGGCGCGATTCTCGATGGCCGAGCCTTCCCCGAGTTACGCCCTCGGCTGGGGAGGCGGCGTGTTCGTCCTTCTCCTCGTTGCGGCGACCAACGAAGAGCTGATGTTTCGCGGCTATCCGTTCCAGCGCCTGGCCGATTCCATCGGAGCTCCCGCGGCGGTCGCGGTGTTCTCCGGGCTCTTCGGCCTGGTTCACATCACCAATCCCAACCACAGCGCGGTCTCAACCGTCAACACGGTCCTGGTGGGAGTTCCACTCGCCGTCGCCTACCTGCGGACTCGCGCCCTGTGGTTGCCGGTGGGAATCCATTTTGCCTGGAACTTCATTCAGGGAGTGGGGCTGGGTCTGCCGATCAGCGGTTTCCGGGCGCCGATATCGTTTCTTCGTGCCGAAGTTCGCGGCGAAGCGCTCTTGACCGGTGGCGCGTACGGTCCGGAAGCGAGCATCCTCTGTACCATTGTCATCGTCGCCGCCACGAGTTACCTGTGGCGTTCCAGAAGCATCTACATCAGTGAAGCGATGCGGGCGCTGGTCCTTGAGCCTCCGCGATCCGAACCGATCGCGCCGGCGACCGTCGTTCAACTCAGTAATTCCATCGCGGCAGCGGATTCTGAGCCGCCGAAACCGGAATAGATGAAGCAGGAATTCTGCCGACACCGCCTGGAGTTCACATTTGGGGAGGGAGCGCGCGGCCTGCGTTACGCGGCATTGGCGCTGGCGCTCGTCGTGGCGCTGCCTTCATTCCTGCTGGCGGCCAAGACCGACCCCAAGGAGTTAGCCCGGATCGCCTTGATCCGCGGCCTTGCCCAGGAGGTCGGTGTGAGCAAGGTCGCCATGCCGCGCGGGAAGAGGGGATTGGTCCTCGACGCGCAGGGCAAGGTCGATCAGGAAAAATCCGACGCCGAAATGCGCGCCAACGGCATGGCGATCAAGCCCGGCATGCCGATTCAGATTACCAAGGTCGTCTTCAAGTCGGGCCAGATCACCTTCGAGATCAACGGCGGCGGGAAGAAAGGCAAGAAGTGGTACCAGCGAATCGAGATTGGAATGGGGACCACCACGGCACCGATTACCCGGGACGCCCCCGTGCTCGCCTTCGGGTCTTCCGTGACGCTGCTTCTGGCCGAAAAGGAAAAGTATCCTACGGTTGAGAAAGCCAAGGAATTGCTGGGCAGCGTCGTGGATTTTACCCGCCGCTCGCCCACGACGCTCTACACGCCGCAGGTTGCTCCTGAAATCAAAGAGGCCATCAAGAAGCATCAGGTCCTGGTCGGCATGGACCGCGACTCGGTGCTCTCCTCCAAAGGCCCGCCCGACCGCCGCGTGCGCGAGGTCCGCGACGGCGTCGAGCAGGAAGACTGGATTTACGGCCTCCCACCCCACGTCCTCTTCGTCACCTTCGACGGCGACACGGTGACCAAGGTGACGCAATACTGAGTCCCCATCGCGCGGGGAGTTCGAGCGACAGTTTGTCACGGCCACCACCGCCAGAGCCTAGACGGACGGGTTTCCCGTCAGCTAGGCATCTAGGATGCCCCGCGCGGACCCGGAAAGGCCCCCAGGAGCGTCCGGAACGGGAGGCCGCAGGGGTCTAGCCCAAAAACCTGGCTTAAGGGCCTGGAATCGCCCGTAATGCGCCTGGCGGCGGCTCGGACTTTGTGTCATTTCCAGGGGCGCTCCGACCCCGATTTCCGAATCGGGTTGCTCCGCTTGTGAATCTCAACTGATGATGTGGAACTCAATCGAGGGCAGTCTGGACATTCGCTCCGCGCTGAGGCCGTATCGCAACTTGCCTGGCTGCAAGGCATTAGCCGGTCTGGCTTCCTTTGGAAACCGGAGTGCCAAACAATCCCGGCACTTGAGTTTTTTTGCGCACACACGCGAAGCTGACTACTTGTCGCACGCCCAGCTTTTTCTTTGACTTACTGTTTCGGGCTGCTTAAGATTCTTGATTTGCGTCAATCTTAGAGAAATGCACTGGAGGGTCTCAATATGCCGGTGAAAGTTGGAATCAACGGTTTCGGGCGCATCGGGCGGAACGTCCTGCGCGCTTCCATTCAGGATTCGGGGATCGAGTTTGTCGCCGTCAACGATATTACCGACCCCAAAACGCTCGCGCATCTGCTGAAGTACGATTCGGTGCTGGGCATCTTCGGCGCTGATGTCGGCTATGGCGACGACTGCGTGCGCGTCAACGGCAAGTCCATCAAGGTCTTCAAGGTCAAGGACCCGGCGGATCTGGATTGGTCGTCGCTGGGCGCTCAGATCGTGCTGGAGTCCACGGGCCTTTTTACCAAGGCCGAGGACGCCAAGAAGCATCTGAAAGGTTCGGTAAAAAAGGTCATCATCACCGCGCCGGCGAAAAATGAAGACGTGACGCTGGTGCTGGGAGTGAATGACGCGTCCTACGATCCCGCGAAACATAACATCATTTCGAACGCCTCCTGCACCACGAACTGCCTGGCGCCGGTGGCCAAGGTCATCCACGAGAACTTCAAGATTCTCAGGGGGTCGATGACCACTATCCACGCCTATACGAACGACCAGCGGATTCTCGACCTGCCGCACAAGGATTTGCGGCGGGCGCGCGCCGCGGCGGTGTCCATCATCCCGACGACCACGGGCGCGGCCAAGGCAGTCGGCTTGGTTCTGCCGGAACTGAAGGGCAAGCTCGATGGATGCTCGATGCGCGTTCCGACTCCCAACGTCTCGCTGGTTGACCTGGTCGTGTTCACGGAGAAATCCACGTCGGTCGACGAGGTGAACGGCGCTTTGAAGAAGGCGGCGGACGGCCCGCTCAAGGGAATTCTCGAGTTCTGCACGGAGGAGCTGGTTTCGATCGACTTCCGCGCCAACCCGCACTCCTCGATCGTCGACGCCGGGTTCACCAAGGTCATCGACGGCAACTGCGTCAAGGTGACGGCGTGGTACGACAACGAGTGGGGTTACTCCTGCCGCGTGCGCGACCTGATCAATTTCATTGCAAAGAAGTTCTAAGAAAGCCGGTTGTTCGTTGTGAGTTGTTGGTCGTCTGTTGTCAGTGGCAAGGGCTGAATTGAGTTGTCTGGTCCTGCCACTGACAACTCACAACGCACTACGAACAACTCGCAACCAACATCCCACAACGATCGGAACTCCTATGGCAAAACTATCCATCCGCGATCTTAAACTGCAAGGCAAGCGCGTTTTCATGCGCGTGGACTTCAACGTCCCGCTCAATGACGCGCTGGAAATCACCGACGACACACGCATCCAGGCTTCGCTCGCCAGCATCAAGCTCGCCGTCGGCGAGGGCGCGCGTTTGATTCTTTCGTCGCATCTTGGCCGGCCGAAAGGCAAGCCCAACCCGAAGATGAGCCTGAAGCCCGCGGCGGCGCGGCTTTCGAAACTTCTCGGCAAGCCCGTGGCGTTCGCGCCCGACTGCATTGGCGCGGAAGTCGAAGCGATGGCGAAGGCGATGAAGGACGGCGACGTGCTGCTGCTCGAGAACCTACGCTTCCATCCCGAGGAGGAGAAGAACGATCCGGGATTCTCGAAGCAGCTCGCGGCGCTGGCCGAAGTTTATGTCAACGACGCCTTCGGTTCGGCGCATCGCGCGCACGCTTCGACCGAGGGAATCACCAAGTTCCTCTCGCCCTCGGCGGCGGGCCTGCTGATGGAAAAAGAACTCGAGTACCTCGGCAAGGCGGTCGAGAATCCCGAGCGGCCTTACATCGCCATCGTGGGCGGCGCGAAAGTTTCCGACAAGATCGAACTGCTGCAGAATCTGATGAAGTTCGCCCAAAGCGTTCTGATCGGCGGCGCCATGGCTTACACGTTTCTCAAGGCGCAAGGCGTTGAAGTCGGACTGTCGAAGACCGAGGACGACAAGCTTGACCTGGCCAAGGAGCTTCTCGCCGCGGCCAAAAAGGCGGGAGTGGCGTTGATGCTGCCTTCCGACCATATCGTCGCCGAAAAGCTGGATGCTTCCGCCGCGCCCGAGACGGTGAACGCGCCGCGGATTCCCGCCAACCGCGTCGGGCTCGACATCGGCCCGGCCACGCGCGCCGCCTACGCGGCGGAAATCGCCAAGGCCAGGACGATTGTCTGGAACGGCCCTATGGGCGTCTTCGAGATGGATCAGTTTGCCGCGGGGACGCTTGCCGTCGCGCAAGCCGTCGCGGCGTCTTCCGCCGTCTCGATTGTCGGCGGAGGGGATTCGGTGGCGGCCGTCCATAAGGCCGGCGTCGAGGCGAGAATCTCCCACATCTCGACCGGCGGCGGCGCCTCACTGGAGTTTCTCTCCGGCATGACGCTGCCGGGGGTGGCGGCCTTGACGGAAAGGAAGTAGACGGTAGACGGCATACGGTAGACAGGGAACGGTCGCCAGGCTGCCCGCTTGCGGGTCTTGTACGGCTTCGAAAAGCGGAGCTATTTAGAGAGCGCCTTGAAAAAGAGTGGAGGCGGTGCTAAATTGAGAGTGTGACTTAAAAGCCACAGCGCGGCGCCGATGAGATGAGTGGAAGCACGCCCCCGAAAAATACGGATTTACAAAACCACGGATGGGCGCCAGCCATTCACTGAGTGGATGGATCGAATTCGTCGACTCGAGGTACACGGCGTCATTTTGACGAGGCTGGACCGAGTGCAAAAGGGGAATTTGGGGGATTGGAAACCAGTCGGTGAGGGAGTATCTGAGCTGAAGATCGACTTCGGTCCTGGCTACAGGGTCTACTTCGGCCAGGATGGCGACGAAGTGATATTACTTACAGGTGGCGCAAAGGGGACTCAGTCCGCAGATGTCGCAAAGGCCAAGGAATACTGGAGAGACTACAATGCCTAAGCGAACCGCTGATTATCAATCGTGGCTGCTCGAAACCCTTACCGACCCGTCGGTCGCGGCGAATTACCTTCGAGCCGCCATGAGGGATTCGGAGGAAATGTTTCTGATCGCGCTGCGGAATGTTGCGGAAGCTCACCGAATGGGCAGAGTTGCCAGGGGCGCGAGGGTGCGAAGAGAAAGCCTTTATCGGATGCTCTCAAAAAGAGGGAATCCGCGCTACTCAAGTCTCAACTCGGTTCTCAGGACACTCGGGCTCAGGCTGTCAGTGGAGGCGGAGACCTCTACTGACGGCCGCTCGCCTTCCGCACACCTTAGTCACGGCCGTCGAAGAACCAGGGCCTAAAAACCCTCGGGTTAGCGTTCCTTCTTGAAATTGAGCGAAGGCTCTTAGCGAACCTCCGGAGCAATTAAAACATGCGAAAACCCGTCATTGCTGGCAACTGGAAGATGTACAAGACCATCGCCGAGGCGGTGGAGTTCGTCACCAAGCTGAAGCCGCTAGTGGCGAACGCAAGCCACTGTGAGGTAGTCGTCGCGCCGCCGTTCACCGCGTTGCGCGCGGCGGCGGAGGCCGCGAAGGGATCGAACATCGCGGTTTCCGCGCAGGACTGTCACTGGGACAAGGAAGGCGCGCACACGGGCGACGTCTCGCTGGCGATGCTGGTTGAGGCGGGCTCGACGCACGTCATCATCGGCCATTCCGAGCGGCGCCAGGATCACGGCGAGACCGACGCGAGCGTTAACCGTAAAGTCAAAGCGGCGCTGGCGGCGGGATTGACGCCCATCGTCTGCGTCGGCGAACTGCTGGCCGACCGCGAAGCGGGGAAGACCCAGCAAGTGCTCGATCGGCAGGTCCGCGGCGGGTTCGCCGGGTTGACCGCCGCGGAGTTCTCCCGTATCATTATTGCTTACGAGCCAGTTTGGGCGATTGGCACGGGCCGAACGGCCACGCCGGAAATGGCCGCCGAGGGTCACGGGTTCATCCGCGGCCTGACCGGCGAGTTGTTTGGCAAGGAATCCGCCGCCGCGCTCAGGATCCTCTACGGCGGCAGCGTCAAGCCGGACAATATCGGCGGCTTGATGGCCCAGGAAGAAATCGACGGCGCGCTGGTGGGCGGCGCCAGCCTGAAGCTGGAGTCGTTTTCAGCGATTGTGAATTTTCCCCGCGGTTGAATCGGCGGAACGAAAGAGGTTGAATGCATAGCGTAGTCGTAGCAATTCACGTCCTGGTGAGCATCCTGCTGATTCTTATCATCCTCATCCAGGGCGGCGAAAACGTGGACATCACCGCGGCGTTTGGCGGCGTCAGCCAGGCGGCGTTCGGACCGCGCGGCGCGGTCTCGGGCATGCAGAAAGCGACCTGGGTGCTGGCGGGCATCTTTATGGCAACGTCGCTGACGCTCGCGATCTGGGCCACGAAAGGTTCGGGCGGGTCGATTCTCGATACTTCACCCGCCAAGCCGGCGCCGGCCGCTCCGGCTCCCTCACCGGCCCCGGCGAATAAGTAAGGCGGCATTCAGCTTTCAGCCGTCAGCTATCAGCGGGCTTGGACGATTGCTGAATGCTGAGGGCCGAAGGCTGAAAGCTTTCCCCACGCGGAAGTGGCGGAATTGGCAGACGCACCAGCTTGAGGGCGGCTAGAATCGTGGTATTCTATATCTTCGATTTTGATGACATGGGGGTGTCGGTTGTGGGACTGGCACCCCTCTCCCCTCCGTTCATATCTCCACGGGGCCGACAGACCCCGTAACTTCGTCAACGATGTCTTGAAATGAATCCAGCGGATTTACTGTGACCTTCCGGCTTTTCCCTCGAATCCTTCTTACGGGCCGTTTGGTTTCTTGGACGCCTTCAACTGGGATTCCGTTTCTCTGGCGTTTTTGTTGCTTCCTGTGTTCGCGCTTTTCCATAGGTTCTAAATGCCACGGGTTAACACAGTTTCGGGTATCACACAAGTGGTTAAGTTCTTTAGTTTTATCGCGTAAGGGTTCGCGGAACATCTCGAAAGCGAGGATATGAGCCTGAACCATTTTACCGTTCAAGCTGAATCGTCCGTATCCGTCCGGGTCTGGTTTATCTCTCCAAAACCAACACTCAGGCCACAGCACCGGAAACTTGTAGCTATCAAGCCCAGGTATGCCCTTCACTTTTGTAAGTTTCCCCCCACCCTTCATGTAGATTTTTCTAACAAACCGCTCTATCACCTCGCGTGAGTATCTGTGCGCATCTCGGATTATGAATGGGTGGCTTGTCCCCGCTCGATTCCCCGAATCTTTGAGAACGACGCAATCAGTTCCTTCGAATCCCCGTGGCATTCCGAGGTAGATTAAGCCCTTCTTTTCTCTTTTCCTTTGAACCATTTAACTAATGCCCCTTTCAAGAGTTTTGTTACCAGAAATACTCACAAATTCTATCGAGGTTATCCCTCTGTACTACCCTCGTACAACGTAAAACCACGTGAAAGCAACTAGTGTCACGTCATCCTACTTGGTTCCACGTTGCCTGCGCTGTCCACGCGAAGCAGTTCTTCACAGCGTCCATGACAACGATTCTGAGTATCGGGGCCGTCAACTTGAACTGCACACTGTGCAGCTATCAGGAGTAAGAATCTCGACGGGCCGATTGCTGAGAATCTTTTCTGCCTCTCGATAACGTTCCTTTGGAGTGCTGCCTAGAACTGCAAACATCAGTGTATTTAGCCACCATGTCCCGGCAATCTTGGAATCTCTGAATACCGCATCGGGAAGGATTTCTTCCGGTTTCACGGTCTGGCCCGCCCACCATTTTGTGAGTGCCAGAGCATTAGAGTTGAATTGAGGGTCATAATTCTTACTCAATACTCTTGTATTCCGACTCCAAGCTATTAGGTCAAAGATGATTGAGAGTCGAAGATTCTTAGAGAGGTCAAGTAATAAAATTCTAGGAATAGCTTCTACAGAAATTGTGCCCCAGTAGGATACCTTGCCATGCTTTTCGAGGGACAACGGCCAGAAGTCCTTGATTGTGCTGAGTAAATCTTCTGGTCTGGTTTCAACGATTCGTTTCGCGCAATCGTAGTCACCCCAGATGTCTAGGTGTTCGTCTGGCCATAGCTTATCTTGGTCTAGCTTTTCAATGTCCACCTCGATGAGAGCTAGTTTATTCCAGTCTTCATTTTTTAGTTCGTTTCCTGCGGCTAGAGCGTAAAGAGGGGCCAAGCAATCCGATAAATATGTACAGCCCGCCCGCTCCTTAAGATTGTCGGGCCAGATACCTTTAAGTTCATCCCTACGGGGCCGGATACCTTCCTTCAAGATTCGTTGCGCGGCGATTGCGCTTGTACCGTGGTACAAAAGCACGTTGGTTCTCCTTACTGATTTCCCTGAAATGGGACACTGTTCACCTAGTCCAACTTCGTGGTGCGCAGTCCCACATGGCTTGCTTCGTCAAGCCACG
>JBHGBD010000030.1:0-58604 GCA_041946825.1 Terriglobia bacterium
AGATAGTACGGCTTTCGTTGAAATTGAAAAGCTGGTCAACTGTCGCCAACATCGTGGGCACAGGCACTTGCGGGGCTATCAAAAGCGTCGAGACATCGAGCGGCATTCATACTCTGTTGATTGGGCGTAAAACCGCCGCGCAGTACATTATGAAACGCGATTTGTCGGCCAACACGGATGATGGAACTGCTTTCTCTGCTTGGTTGACCTTTGGCAGCTTCATGCTTGCCCCACCTGGGCATCTTGTTGCGGTCGAATCTGTATTGGTTGAAGCAAATGCAGCGGGAAGCTACCCTATCTTGTCATTCCTACCTAACAAGATCAGCGGCACGTTCGCTGTGCTGCCCGATCCAGTAGATGAACCGCCCGAACTGCCCACAGTGGCGGGGTCTGTCATTGCCAAGCGACACTACTTGCAGAGTAATCAAGTGGGCGTTCCGTGCTGGCTGCGACACATGCAAGTCAAACTCGAATGGCCCGCAGAGAATGCGGCGAATGAATTACTCGGACTCGCTGTGAGCGTGTCGGACGTAAAGTGAGGGCTTATGGTCTGTGTAACTGAAATCTACGGCGTGAAAATCGAGCACGAAATAGTTCTGCACGGCCATCCGTGCTTGAAACTCACCGTGCATAGCAAGTGCGGACTATTTGAGAAAGTCATTCAATTTGCATCGGACACCGAACCGCGCCGCATCTATGGCTACAAAGAGTTGCAGGACATCCTCGATAGGGCGCGCAAGGAACTCGCGGCGGAAGTCAACTGGCAAGAGGATTTGCAGGACAAGCTCGCAGCGCTGAAATGATCTTGTGACCGAAACAGGGCGGTCACAACGCCTGACGGTTGCGATAAGCCGTCACTCCGTTACATCACAGCCCCGCTGGTGTTAAACCCATTGGCATCGGCGGGGCCTTTTTTCATCAGCCTCAAAATCCCCCTGCGACAGCCATCAGGTACAGCGCGTCTCCCCACGAATCAAGCCTGCCTTACTTACCTTATATAAGTATATATAACTTATGTAAGTACATCTATCAGCGTTTAGCAATGTCGGACATTGTGACAGCGCACTACATTCCGCCCGACGATGTGCGGCTACCCCCCAGGAAGCCCCCACCCCCTTGTTTATAGGCTAGTAGGCTCCCCCTTTTCAAATAGCCCGTGCCGATGTGCGCAGCGTGCGCATGTATGCGCTGTGTACACAGTGTGTTATCAAAGTATGGCGTGCTGTGTATCATTGACATGCTAATGGGGCTGTGCAAGGATGCGCGCGGGGGTGACTTATGCAGAAAACAACAGCGCGGCCCAAACACAATCGTATGGGCCTTGCAGACCTTCGAGACGATGAACTTGCCAAGATCACACAACGCGCTTTTGACGCATTGCGACCCTTGCAGCAAGCTGGATATAAGCGCGGGCTTAGTCGGACAGCGCACATATTCGTTGCTGTGGCCCGCTTTTTGGACTTGTAATCTCCACAGTTCGGCAGATCGGCCCGGTCAAGTTCGCTGCTTGGTCGGGCCTTTTCTTTTAGGCCGCGCCCTAAGTCAACCCGTCACAGCGTCAGGCAGGGCGCTAGAATGGCCTGGAATCGCGCTAGGATGGCCGCTAAGCCATTGCTGCTACCGTTCCCTACCGTTCCCTAGTAACCCGTACTGGAACTGGAATCCAGCGCAGGCGCATTGACTTGTCCAATCCAACCGCATTGAGTAGCGGTTAGCATGACCGATGCTCACTTCTAGTCCATTGCAATACAATAACTTATAAACCTTACCGCACAGCTTCCGCACAGCAACGTAGCAAGCGACATTCTGTCTAGCGAATGTAAAGCGAACCTACATGCAACTTTAGTTGCAACTAGCCGAGACAATTTGTCTAGCGAACAAAAGGCGAAAGTAGATGGACATTCTGTCGCTATTGCAAAAAAGCGGTATTGAGTCATTTTGTCCAGTCGGTTGAACCTAGGGGGTTGACACCCTCCGAATGTTTTTGTTAATCTGGGTTCGCTGGCTAAAGATTTGGCCTTGACAAGCGCCGATTTCTATGCTAACATGGACACGATGAAACAAGAGCGGCGGGCATTATGCAATGCCCATGTAGCGCGAGAAACCCAATAGACCGGAGTGCTAGCAAATGCCCGCCGTTGTTATTGAAAGGAAATCATCTCAATTATGAAAGCTAAGACCTACACGACAGTCGAAGTTGCGAAGATGTTAGGCGTAGCGCCGCGCACGATCTTTCGCTATCTCGAAGCGCGTACAATCCCTGAGCCGGAATACGTGAAGCTGCGCGGCGTGAAAATCCGGTTATGGCGCGCCGCTGACATCAAGCGATTGCGGCGCTACCTGGACACGCAGGCGCAAGGCACGCTTAAGCGCGTGTTGCGGCGCTGGAAAGCCGCCAAGACTAGCGCGCCAGTCAGCCTAGCCATGCAAGACACGATACCATCTAAAATCAACGTGGCTGTGATTCCCTTCCCTGAGCTACGACAGCCGCCCATAATGCCCATTGCGGCGGGCCGTCTGGATTTGCGAATGCAATTCACACCGCAAGACGAAGTGCTGACACCCGAGCAACTCGCCAAAAAGCTGCAAGTTAAGAAGTCTTGGATTTACGAAATGACGCGCAAGCGGGCCGGGATTCGCCACACAAGGCCACTGCCGCATGTTCGCATTGGTAAATATATTCGGTTTAGCTGGCCCGATGTTGTGGCGTGGATGAATGAGTTAGAAGCTGCGCAGACCGCGAAGGCGTAGGAGATTGGCAGTGCAAACTGCGAAAGCACAAGAGCGGCGTGCTGATAGATGGGCCAAAGAGTTTATCTCCTGCGTTCGACACCCGCTGCGGCGCTGCAAGCGCAGTCTCTATATTCACAATGGCACGCGGCGCTGTTCATCATATGCCAATCGCAACGCTCAAGGCGAACGCAGAGCCGCGTTTGTCCGCTACCAGCAACGCTCGACCGCCAACGGATATAAGGCTGCGTGTGCGTACTCAAAGCGGCGCGCGTTGCGCATTCTTGAAAACAAGTTCTAAGACAAAGGGGGTGATTGCAATGCAACACGGCTCGATCTGGTACGACAAGAAATCCCGCGCCTTTTATGGCCGCTGGCGCGAGGATGTGTGGGTCAATGGCGAAGTCAAACGCAAGCAACGCTGTGTCTTTCTTACCAAGAAAGATGACCGCTACCGTTGCAAGAAAGATGTAGCGCCACTGTTTGCCGAGAAGTTCGCGCCAGTGCATCAAGGCAAAGCCGATGCACGTAGCACGATGCCACTTGGCGACTTTGTGAAGGATCACTACCTGCCCTGGGCAAAGCAAAACCTTAAGCCGAGCACAGCCTACACGCACGCAAACCGCTGGCAGGCGATTGCACCTTACTGTGAGGATGTCATACTCAGGGACTTTCGCACTGTGGATTGCGCAGAACTGCTCGATAAGCTGTGCAAGCGGGGTTGGAGTCGCGCTACGTTACATCGTGTGAAAAGCCTGTTTTCAGCCATCTTCCGTTATGCAAAAAACATCGGTGTGCTAGATGGCTTGAATCCGATTCAGGACACGATGATACCCGGCAATGCAAGGCCGCCCGCTGAAACCTGCGCATACACGCTTGATGAAGTGCGGGCCATGCTTTCCGCGCTGCCTGAGCCTGCAAAGACCATTATTGCTTGCGCGGCTTTTACGGGTTTCCGCAAATCAGAACTTCAAGGTTTAGAATGGTCTGACTACGATGGCGATACACTCTGCGTTTCTCGCGCCATCTGGCAAGGCAAGGTAGGCGAACCCAAGACGGCAAAGAGCAGGGCCGCTGTGCCAGTCATTCCACAACTGCGCCAAATGCTCGACAATTCGCGCGGCCATCGTTTGCAAGGGCCGATCTTCGCGGGCATCAACGGCAAGCCCTTACGCTTGGACAATCTCACAGCGCGGGTTATCATACCGTGTCTGAGAGTTGCGGGGATCACATGGCACGGCTGGCACGGGCTACGGCGTGGGCTGGCGACTAACTTGCATCAAATGGGTGTTGACGACAAGACGACTCAGGCGATCTTACGGCATAGCAGCATCGGGCTGACACAGAACACCTACATCAAGGCAATTCCCGAAGCGAGTGTGACCGCAATGCAGAAGTTCAGCAATGTTGTGCAACCGCTGGTAAACTGAGATGTTCAGTAGATGTTCAGTAAGATGTGCGTAAGTTATTGAGGGCGTGTAGCTCAGTAGGATAGAGCATCGGATTTCTAATCCGAGGGTCGGGGGTTCGAGTCCCTCCACGCCTGCGATTTTGCCGCGATGTTCGAGGCTTCGGTCCAAGCCAAACGCCTCGAGCAGGGCGAACTCGTCGAGGGCAAGATCGTCGCCATCGGCCCGGAGGTGGCGTTGGTCGACGTGGGTCGCAAGGGCGAGGCGGTCATGGATATCGCGGAACTGAAGAACGCTGACGGCGAGTTCGAGGTCGCGGTGGGCGACCTGGTTCAGGCGATGGTGGCATCGACGTCAGGTGGACTGACACTCTCCCGCAAGCTGGCGGGAGCGGCCGCGAGCGATCGGCAGTTCGAAGCTGCCTTCCAAAGCGGCCTGCCGGTCGAAGGGAAGGTCGAACGCGAGGTAAAGGGTGGCTATGAGGTGCGCATCGGCCGGCGTCGTGCGTTCTGTCCGATTTCCCAGATCGACTTCCGTGGCGCAAGCACGTCGGCACATGTAGGCCATGTCTACCAATTCCGCATCATCGAGTACAAGGAAGACGGCACGAACATCGTCGTCAGTCGTCGCGCGCTCCTCGAGGACGAGCAGCGGGCAAATGCCGCCAAGGTCCGTGACAAGATCGTCCCCGGTGCAGTCATGACCGGCCGTGTCACCTCCGTCCGCGAGTTCGGCGCCTTCGTTGATCTCGGCGCAGGTGTCCAGGGGCTGCTCCATGTGTCCGAGATGGCGTGGTCGCGCGTGTCGGACCCTGCGGAGATCGTCAAAGCGGGCGACGAGATCACGGTCAAGGTCCTGCGCGTGGACGAGGACAAGCAGAAAATCTCGCTCGGGTTGAAGCAGCTCTCTGCCGACCCCTGGTCGCGAGTGCAGGAGTTGTACAAAGTAGGCCAGGTTCGGCCAGGCCGCGTCACGCGCGTCGCGCCGTTCGGGGCGTTCGTGGAGCTCGAGCCCGGCATCGAGGCGCTGGCCCATGCTTCCACGTTCGAGCCCACCGGACGATCGGATGGGTGGGCGGGTCAGGTCGCTCCCGGAATGAAGGCCACCTTCGAGATTCTCGCTATTGACCCCGCGCAGAAACGGATTGGGGTGGCGATGGTTCAGGAAGCGTGGGGGCGGGCCGCCGAGGCAACGGGAGCCCGGCCCGGCATCGTACCGGGCGCGCGCCTGACGGGAAAGGTCGAGCGGCACGAGAAATTCGGCGTGTTCGTCTTCCTGGCCCCCGGACGTACCGGAGTCATCCCCTTGAGCGAAACCGGCATCCCGAAGGAAGCCGATCTCCGGCGAGCCTTTCCGGTCGGGGCGGACGTCGAGGTCGTTGTGCTGGAAGTCGATCCGTCAGGCCGGCGCATTCGCCTGAGTGCGAAGGCAGTCATGGAAGCGCGCGAGGCCGAGGAAGTGCGCGAGTGGACGGAGCGCAATGCTCCTGCTGCCGAGGGCCTCGGCACATTTGCCGACAAGCTTCGTTCGGCGTTAAAGTCGCAAGAGGAGTGACACTCTCTCCGTCTTGGCGGGAGTGGGTACCGCGTCGTATGGGCGAGCTCACGCACAGTGAAACTGTCTGTTTCCCTCCGTCGCGAGGCGTTCCTCTCCACCGCCCCTCAGATTCATCTCGTGTAGGGATCGCCTATGTATTCACTCCTGGGGTGGGCGCCGTGACCCCACGGCACCGCCATTGTTGAAGTCCAAAGCGCGGCAAACGGCGGTATACTACTGCTTGGGACCAGGGCAATCCCTGAACTGAAAAGCAAGGGTTGAAAGACCCGGCCGTCGAACTTGGGTATGAAGGACGACACTGCGTCCGCTATTTCTGAGCTCATGCGCGAGGCCGAGCGTGGTGACGATCGCGCAGCCCATGCTTTGTTCACCACCCTCTATAACGAGCTTCATGGGCTTGCCAAGCGCGAACTGGCGAGGCGCGGGAGCGCCATGACACTTTCTCCGACCACCCTCCTGCACGAAGCCTATCTCGATATTGCATCACGAAGCGGCGCGTCATTCCCCGACGAGGCGCGCTTTATGGGTTATGCGTCGCGCGTAATGCGTGGCCTGATCATCGACCATGCCCGCCGGCGTCAGGCAGTGAAGCGCGGGGGCTTGTTCGAAATCACCTCAATGGCTGCCGATCTCCCACAGAGCGTCGTAGACGAGGGAGAACTCTCTCGCATCAGCGAGGCTCTCAACCACCTCGCGAAGGCTGAGCGATCGCTGGCCGAGATTGTTGATCTGAAGTTCTTTTGCGGATTTTCGTTTGCGGAAATCGCCGCGATGCGCCAAGTCTCTGAACGGACGGTGCAGCGGCAGTGGGATAAGGCGCGCATTTTCCTCCACCGCAGCCTAGGCGGGCTGGTGCGATTGTGAGGTAAGGATGTCCACACAAGGTCACGATTGGTGGCAAAAGGTCAGTCCGCACCTGGACCGGGCGCTGGAGATGAGTGGCGACGAGCGCAACGCCTGGCTGGTGTCGTTGCGTGAAACGGATCCTAATCTGGCCGCGCAACTCGCGACGCTTCTCGAGGAGCACGGCGTCTTGGTTGAGGAACGCTTCATGGATCAGAGCCCGCTGCCCGCCTCGTTTGGAACTGGCTTGGTGGGTGAAATTCTTGGCCCATACAAGCTGGTCTCGC
Source organism: Terriglobia bacterium (assembly GCA_041946825.1). Lineage (GTDB taxonomy): Bacteria > Acidobacteriota > Terriglobia > UBA7540 > UBA7540 > CAZTHM01. The sequence continues at coordinate 6,827 of JBHGBD010000030.1, forward strand.
CGATTGGCGAGGGCGGGATGGGAAGCGTGTGGCTCGCCGAGCGCAGCGACGGGCGGTTCGAGCGCCGGGTGGCGGCGAAGCTGTTACGGGCGCCGCTGGTCGGGCGTGAGCGCGGAGAACGCTTCAAGCGCGAGGGGGCCATCCTGGCGCGTCTCGCGCACCCTCACATCGCGCAACTTCTCGATGCGGGAGTATCGGGGCTTGGCCAGCCTTATATCATTCTCGAGTATGTCGAGGGCCGCAATGTCGTGACTCACTGTGACGGTCGCCAGCTCGATGTCGAGGCACGCCTGCGGCTGTTCCTCGACGCGCTGGCGGCCGTGGCGCACGCCCACGCGAATCTTATCGTGCACCGTGATATCAAACCGCCGAACGTGCTCGTAAGCGCAGATGGGCAGGTGAAGCTGGTGGACTTCGGCATCGCCAAGCTGCTCGAGGACGAGGGCGGGGAGAAAACCCAACTGACGCGCGAAGGCGCCGGGGCGCTAACCCCACAATACGCCGCGCCGGAGCAAATCACTGGGGAGCCGATCACCACCGCCACCGACGTGTATGCGTGTGGAGTGCTTCTTTATGAACTTTTGACAGGACTGCACCCGGTCGGACGCGGCCCGCACTCCACAGCGGAGTTGGTCAAAGCAATCGTGGAGCAGGATCCACCGCGCATGTCGGAAGCCGTGGAAAAGGCCAAGGAGGACGTGGCTGCGGCAGCGAAACGTTCGACGACGCCGGACAAACTCCACCGGGCTCTGCGCGGAGATTTGGACACCATCGTGGCCCGGGCCCTCAAGAAGAATCCTGCCGAGCGTTACGTCTCGGCGGCGGGGTTTGCGGATGACCTGCGCAGATACCTCGGCCACCTGCCCATCACTGCCCGGCGAGACACTTCCGCTTATCGCGCCGCCAAGTTTGTGCGCCGAAATCGTTTGGCAGTGGCCCTTGCATCACTGGCTTTAATTGCGTCTGTGGCAGGTGTAATCGGAACCTTGATCCAAGCCCGCAGGGCCCGCGCCGAGCGCGATTTTGCGCTCCGACAGGTTGCCCATGCCCAGGCCATCAGCGAGTTCGATCAGTTCCTCCTCTCGGATGCTGCGCCTTTGGGCAGGCCTTTCACTGTTAACGATCTTCTTGGGCGTGCGGAGCAGATTCTTGCACGTCAGCGTGGCGCGGATGCCGACCGCGTGGCGCTTTTGGTTTCAATCGGCAGCCAATATTCGACTCAGGACGAGGCGGCCAAAGCCCGCCGAGTCCTTGAAGATGCCTACAAACTTTCTCGAGGCCTCTCCGAACACTCCATCCGCGCGGAGGCTTCCTGCGCTCTGGCATCCTCGCTCGCCTATGATGGCGAATTACCTCGCGCGGAAGAGTTATTCCAGGAAGGGCTCGGTGGCCTTCCGGATCAGCCCCAGTTCGCACTTAACCGGGAGTTTTGTTATCTGCGTGGCAGTGAGGTGGCGCGCGAGCGGGGCGACACCGAGGAGGGAATTCGGCGCGCACGAGCCGCCTTCGAGGTTCTCCGGCAATCGCCGTTTCGATTCGAGACTGAGGAACTACATGCTTCGATGGACTTGGCGGAAGCGTACCGAGTCGCGGGGCGAAATCGAGAGGCCGTTTCCGCGTTCGAACAAGCGGCCAAAGTTCTTTCCGCATTGGGCCGCGATGAGACGGCAACCGCCGAAGTCTTGTTCAACAACTGGGCGTACGCACTCGACCAACTGGGACATCCAAGAGAAGCTGAGAGAATCTACCGGCGCGCAATCGACATCAGCCGTACGAGCACGGGGGAGGAAACCACTTCTCCTATGCTCCTCAATAACTATGCCAAAGTACTGCGTAATCTTGGCCGTCTTGATGGGGCGGCCGATTATGCCGAACGCGCTTACCTTCGAGCCAAGCAGGCAGGTCATGAGGTGGCGCTCAATCAATCGTTGCTGGCAAGGGCAGGTATCTACACCGAGCAGCACGATTACACCCGTGCGGAGGCGATGTTAAAAGAGGTTGGACCCCGGCTTCGCCGAGCCTTGCCGTCCGGCCACTACGCATTCGCTTCGCTGACTTCCGAGGAATCATTGGTGGCGTCGGGGCGAGGCAACCTTCCCATGGCTCTGAAGCTGGCGAACCGTGCCGTGGACATTGACGAAGCAGCGATTAAAGCAGGCGGACAGGGCACCGCTTTTCTACCACTGTTACTTGTGCGCCGGTCGGACATTGAGCTTCGCGCGGGTGAGATTGAGCCCGCGCTTGCCGACGCCAGCCGGGCGCTGGACCTTCTGCATCAATCGGCACCGCCGCAAACGTTCACGAGCTCCTTGGGCCGTGCCTACCTGGCGCTCGGCAAAGCCCTTAAAGCTCAAGGCAAACTCGATCCGGCGCGGGCTGCTTTCCGGGCCGCCGCAGAGCAATATGAAAACACATTGGGTCCGGACCACCTTGATACCAGGACCGCCCGGCAACTGGCGGGACTGGATAGCCCCCAGGGCTGAAAACCTCGTCTCCGACTGCCATAAGACTCCAGCCGGTCTGTCGTCTTTTCCTTGCCATTTTCGATATACAGGTTGAGGGGCGAATACCCGATCAAAAGTAAGGATTGGAAAACGTGGTTGGAGACAATTGTATGGAAACTGGCTCTGGCGTGAAAAGAAATTCAAGGCATGAAAGATCCTCCTCGATTGCTCGTGTGCGGCGGGCAGTTATTGGACTCAGTCTGTTGGCCGTCTGTGGCATTCTCCTGGTGGGCGCAGGCCGGATGCTCGGCGTTGCCCCGAGCCTGCAACTATTTCCGGATTCCTCGGGGTACCTGGGAACTCTTTCGACCACGGGGTCCATCGACACGACCAATCCTTTCTTCCAAAGCCTCGGAACGAACGGGCGCGCCTGCGTTACGTGCCACATGCCAGGCGACGCCTGGAGCGTCACCCCCACTCATATCCAGCAGCGTTTCACGGCCAGCAATGGATCCGACCCCATATTCAGGCCGGTCGATGGGTCGGTCTGCACAGATGCGGCAGGAGTCAACAGCGTTCCTCCTGCCACCTCGGCGTACAGCTTGCTCCTCAAGAAGGGTTTGTTTCGCATTTCTTTGCCGTTGCCCTCCAACGCGCAATTCACGGTCAAAGTCGTTTCGGACCCCTACGGGTGCGCGATGACGACCGATTCGACAGGGAAAGTGTCGCTCTCCATGTATCGTCGCCCGCTGCCAGCCACCAACCTGGGCTTCTTAAGCACCGTGATGTTCGATGGTCGGGAAACCCTGAAGCCGCTCAACGATCCCTCCACGTTCCGATCCAATCTCATTTTCGATCTCAGTCACCAGGCGTTGGATGCCACCCTGGGGCATGCTCAGGCCGCCAAGGCACCCACCGCCAGCCAGCTCCAGGAGATCGTGGACTTTGAACTCACGACCTTTACCGCCCAGCAGGTGGATAGCGCGGCAGGAAATCTGACCTCGCAAAACAGCCGAGGAGGTCCGCTGTATCTGTCGACCTTACCGTACTACCCCGGTATCAATGACCCCCTGGGGGGAAACCCGACCGGTGCTGCTTTCAACCCCGACGCCTTCACTCTCTTCTCTGCCTGGCAGAGTTTGCAGAGTAGCAACCCTTACACGGCGGCACGAGAGTCGGTAGCGAGAGGGGAGGCGATTTTCGACTCAGCGCCTTTGACTATTCAGGATGTGAAGGGGCTCAACGACGCGTTGGGCGTGGCGACGATCACGGGAACCTGCTCAACCTGTCACGACACCCCGGGCGTCGGCGATCATTCGCTGCCGCTTCCGCTCGACATAGGCATCAGCGGCGTTCCCCGCAGCAAACGTGACCCCTTGTTGGATGCGCTCGCCGAGCTGAATCGGCCCTCCCTCCCCGTCTACGCGGTGACCTGCTCAACCAAGCTGGGTGGCCCCTCCAATTTCACTGTTCAGACCACTGACCCCGGCCGGGCGATGATTTCCGGGCTCTGCGCAGACATCGGAAAAGTGAAGGGCCCGATCCTGCGTGGCCTGGCAGCGCGAGCACCTTACTTTCACGACGGTGCCGCGGACTCGCTTAACCAAGTGGTCAGCTTCTATAACGAGCGCTTCCAAATGGGATTGACCGCCAACGAGATGGCGGACTTGGTGGCATTTTTGAGGTCGCTTTGAATATCGTGACCTTCCCGAGTTTTTCTGCCACTCGGAGTCAGCGAGTTTACATCACTGAGCGGTGGGGCTTTTTTGTATCACTTTTGGTGTGATCTTTTGGCAATCTAAAAGGCCCGTTTTTTTGTACCAATTCCAGGGCGAGTTTTCGGCTGGTTGACCCGCCCTCGAAAAGTGCACTAGGTGAAACCAGAGAATGCGGGCCTTCAGGTTCCTCCTGCCCGCATGGAATGCAGGTTTCCCAAACGTATGGCTACTTGTTCAAGTACTTCACAAAAACGACTTCGTTTTGCGCCTCGTTGTATAACAGCTCATCCGCCACGGCCTTCACCATCAGAATTCCGAACCCGCCAGGGCGAAGCCCTTTCTGCTCGCGCGCTGTGATGTGCTCCCACGGTCGGTCAGGAGGATTTTCCAGGGCAGCGTGCTTCAAGCCCTCAAAGTGAAATCCGGTACCCGGATCGGCAATGCGATAGAGGAGCATCTTCCGCCCACGCAGATAGGAAATACGTACTTTCTGATTAGGGTCGAGTTTCCCGCCCCACTCGACCGCGTTGGCCAGCAGTTCCCGGAACGCAAAGCCCATCTGCTGACGCACCTGGGGGGATAAATCGGCTTCGAGATGGTCTACATATTCCGTGATGCGTGTGGCCATCTCCAGCGTGCAAGGCACCCGTAGTTCTACCCAGTTGGGTCGTGCCGACAGAACCTCGACGGGAGTCGATGCGGGTTCAGCAGAGAGTGCGCTGCCGACGGCCTCCAGCAAGGTGTCGGCATCGACAGGCTTCCGAATGTAGCGGCAGGCTTGCTCGCGCATCGACCTTAGAACTGTCTCCGACGTCTCATCGCAGGTCAGGACGACGACTTTAGGCTCAGCTGCTTCTTTGCGAAGACGGGCCATCACTTCCAAACCGTTCAGGCGCGGCATCCAGATATCTAACAACAGGAGGTCATACGGCTTTTGGCGCAACTTTTTCAGAGCCGCCAGTCCGTCAGTCGCGACACTGACCGCGTACCCTCCCGCCCTCAGGATCTCCCGAAGCATGTATCGCGTCGTTCTATCGTCTTCGGCGATCAAGATGCGCTTCATCGCGGCTCCCTCCATTAGAACCCAAGTCCTTCGCCTCGTCGCGACCTGGCCGGCGCCCATTGTCCTCCAACGCTCAGGCCTTTTCTACAGGTTACTGAGTTTCCCGCTGCTGAGCGCCGGCACGAGTGTGCCTCAGGAGTAGGAGAAAGACCGACAACCAGGTGGCAGCATTTCCGACTGCAGAATCAGGCATCGGCTGATTGTGTATGACCCCCGGGCGCAGGAAGCTTAGGCTCCGATAGCAGGTCATACGGGGATGATGTCACGTCCGAATGAGACCCGGAGTCAAATCCTGCGATGAAGTCAAAAGGACGAGCTGCGGAATCCATCTGTGAAGTCTGCCCGCACCGACGTGAGCAAGTTGCGACTGGCCGAAGGCGGGGGCTATTAGAACTTGAGACACAGGGGGCTTGACTCAGGCCATTTGAGAAACGGTCAGAGTCTCAAGATCGAAAGGGACAAACTGGCCCAAGGAGCCTGTGATGGTGTATGCAAGTAGGAGATAAATGGGCCATGTCGACAAAGGAGGGTCCGATGAAAGAGCGCAGGCCTGTAAGTTCGCTGGCTACTACTTGCGCGGTATTGATCTTTCTCGCCTGGCCGGCTTGGGGAGGCCAAAGAGAGGATTACGCTGAACGGGAACGGAAGGCGCCGCCAGGGATTCAGAAGAAGCTCGAAGACCTGCGGGCTCAAGTCAAATCCAAGAAGCTCAAATTCTCAGTGGGATATACCAAGGCAATGGACTACAGCCTGGAGCAGCTTGCCGGTGCGCGTCCTCCAAAGGACCTGCCCGAGCAAGCCCGCAAGCAGAACGCCCTGGCGCGCGAACTGCTCAAGCTCGACAGAGGAGAACGCGACAAATTTGCTAAGGGCAAGCCGGGCGCTTTGCCCGAACTGAATCTTTCTGCGCCGGATCCGGCTTCGCTCGCGTCGTTCGATTGGCGAATGCGCGGGAAAGTTACTCCGGTGCGCGATCAAGGTGCGTGCGGCAGTTGCTGGGCCTTCGGGACCGTCGGCACGTACGAGGGAAGTTATCGGATTCGGAACAATGTCGACGTGGACGGGTCGGAACAATACATCGTTACCTGCTCCTTAGACGCGCTGGGGGCCCGCGTGGGGTCTTGCGCGGGAGGATGGTGGGCTTTTGATCACCTCATCAATCAAGGCGATGCGACGGAGACCGACTTGCCTTACACGGCGACAGATGGTTCGAGCACAATGTGTGCGACGAATACGCCCTATCGAGGAATTGCCTGGGGCTATGTCTCCTCTGAGGGCGGGCTACCGACGGTAGCGGAAATGAAGACGGCCCTGTGCACCTACGGTCCTTTGGCGGTTACAGTTCGAGTAACCTCGCTATTCCAGGCCTACACGGAAGGCGTTTTCGACGAGCGCGATCCCGGACCGATCAACCACGCCATTGTACTGATCGGCTGGGACGATGCCAAAGGAGCCTGGTTGATCAAGAACTCGTGGGGGACATCGTGGGGCGAAACTGGGGGCTATGGCACCGACAGAGGATTCATGTGGATTGCTTACGAAAGCAATGGAATCGGCACCGGGGCAGCGTGGGTGCAAGCGCTGAGTGAATTCTATTCAGCCTCCCCAGACCTCCAGAAGTTGCTTCCACGGGCCAAGCCGATGCCCGCGCCCCGTAAGCGGTGAGGAGGACTTGTTGTCAACCGGCGCGTGAATTCTCACACAGTTAGTGTATCGGAAGCTCGGGAGCAGAAGAATACGGATGTTCAGATATGGGCGGAACCAGATGGATCATCGACCTGTTCTGTAACGGGCGCTTTACGGCGAATGCGGGATTTGTGAGAACAGATCGTGTTTTTGGATTCCGTCTGAAGTGCCGGGTGTTAAGATTAGCCAACCGGTTTGGCAGCACTGTCGGCCATCATTATCGAGGTGAATCCCACCTTGACCAGCCGAAACTCATACGACCGCACATCGTGGAAACTCAATAACGGAGGAGATCGCACCATGCCAGGAAAATACGAAATCAAACGTGCCAAGAACCATGAGTATTACTTCAATTTGAAAGCCGCAAACGGAGAAACCATTCTTACCAGCGAGACCTACAAAGCCAAGGCCAGTGCCAAGAACGGCATCAAGTCGGTCATGACCAATTCCCCGCGGGAGGATCGTTACGAGCGCCGAGCCTCTCCCAGCGGGAAGTTCTTCTTCGTCCTGAAAGCCGCCAACCGCGAAGTCATCGGGCGCAGCGAGATGTATGAATCTGAGGCATCGCGCGACAACGGGATCGAATCGGTGAAAACGAATGGACCAGCCGCCGATTTGATCGATATGGCCGCGTAGTGGCGCGGCGGATCTCGAGGCGACCTCGCGATGTGGAAGGGCAGCAAGTGGAATCACGCTCACTCCAGGGAGGTCCTATGAAAACCCCGCTGATTGCTATTCTGACTTTCCTCTCCATTACCGTAACTGCTTCAGGCGACACACTCATCTTGTGGAACGGAACCCGATACGAAGGCACCGTGATAACCGCTTCCGGTATGAGCGGCGTGACACTCAAGGACCAAACCGGCGCTCGCCACCAGTTTGCGCTGAAGGATATCCGCTCCATCGAATTCACCGCTCCGGCAAACGTGACGGGCCGCGCAGCAACGCCTGCCATAGCAGCCACGGTCGTCCGGACCGTTCCCAATGGCACGGAAATTTCCGTGCGTACAAACGAGGAGATTAGTTCCAAGACCGCAGCCGTCGACCAGAAGTTTTCAGCGCTCGTTGAGCAGGACGTCCTGGACGCTTCCGGAAATGTGGCGATACCGAAAGCGTCGGACGTCGCACTGGTGATTCGTAAGGCGACGGGCGGGAGCATGACAACCACTTCCGACCTGGTTCTGGACATCGAGTCCTTGACGGTGGCCGGTACACGCTACGATGTCAGCACGGCGGATGTTGAGCAGGAAGGGCGGCAGGGGCTCGGCGCCAATAAGCGGACCGCCGAGATGGTCGGCGGCGGAGCGGCCATTGGCGCGTTGATCGGCGCCATCGCGGGCAAAGGAAAGGGCGCGGCGATCGGCGCCGCGGTGGGCGCGGCAGGCGGTGCCGGCGCGCAAGTGCTCACCAAAGGCAAGGAGGTGAGCGTCCCCGCCGAGACGATTTTGAAGTTCAAGATCGATAAAGACTTGGTCTTGAACGCTACGAAGTAGAGAAAGGCCCGGCCGTCTAACTTGTGGCGCCTGGAATCTTTTCAGGCGCGGGCAGGAGGCGGAGTTCTTGCGCGGCCTTCCTTCGCCTGAAGCGTCGAGAAGTGTATCTGGACAATTCGTGGGCGCCCTGTGGTGCGCTTCCTGTTCGTGCGTGGGATCGCGAGGAAACCGCGGGGAACCCGAGGAGGATTTATGGATCTTTTGAGCATGGTATTGAACGCTGGTGGGGGAGACGGAGTCCGCCGGCTGGGCCAGAATTTCGGCCTGAACGAGAATCAGACTTCATCTGCAATCGGCAGTCTCCTCCCGGCGCTTGGCCAAGGCCTGGCGCGGAATGCCACGAGCCCCGGCGGGCTCGAAAGCCTGATTGGCGCGTTGTCCTCAGGTGGGCATGAACGCTACATCGATGACCCTGAAGCCTTGGGGAGCGCGGACACGGTCCAGGATGGCAACGGCATTCTGGGTCACGTCCTGGGCAGCAAGGATGTCAGTCGCCAGGTCGCCAACAATGCGGCGGCACAAACCGGGATTGGGGCTGATGTACTCAAGAAGATGTTGCCGGTGGTTGCCACCATGGCCATGGGGGCGTTGAGCAAGCAGCGCTCCAGCGCCGGCCCGCAGGCGCTCAGCGGGTCACCGGGATCGAGCGGGCTGATGGGGGTGCTGGGCCAGTTTCTCGGCAGCGGCCAGGGCGGCTCGTCGGCTGGGGACATCCTGGGCGGCATCGCCTCCCAGCTGTTCAAGTGATTGGCCCTCAGGTTACGGCAGGTTTTGCCACGATGGCTGCCACCCGGAGCGGGCAGGCGGCAATCGACCAGAAGGATGTGTCCTTATTCAAGGAGGACTTATGGATCGCTTTGAGGAACTGAAGTTGAAGTACCAGTCGGTGCTTCGCCTGATCGAGCAGAAGGGTCTTCGGCTGCACAACCTCCACGTTCAAGACAACAAGCTTTTCGTCAAGGCCTCGGCGGGCACGGAAGCCCTGAAGAATGACATTTGGAACCAGATCAAACTCGTCGATCCCAGTTACGCGGACTTGACGTGCGACATTGTAATTGACCCGAGCCTGACGCCTCCGCCCCCGGCTGCCCCGGCGGTGAAGACCTACACAGTGCAGGCCGGTGACAGCCTCTCGAAGATCGCCAAACAATTCTATGGCAACGCCAACACCTACATGAAGATCTTCGAGGCCAACAAAGACCAGCTCAGCGACCCGAACAAGATCCAGGTCGGCCAGGTGCTCAAGATCCCCAACGCCTGAGCAGAGTGGGTCCAAGGCTATTGTCCCAGTGACGACACAAGTCGGCTGCCACCCGACGACGTCCATCTCAAGGTGAGGGGGTGGCACCAACTTCTCAAATAGCCATCGCCAAAGGGGAGTACTTTTTCTTGACCCTCAAGTAAAGTACGAAACCGCGAGAGGAGGATATCATGTACATTCTCTGGTGGATTTTCGTTGGCCTGATCGCAGGGTGGGCGACAGGAAAAATCATGAAGGGCTCGGGGTACGGAGTTCTTATGGATATCGTGATCGGCATCGTGGGAGCCGTCGTCGGCGGTTTCATCATGCGGTTCCTGGGGTTCGCAGGTGGCGGGGGGATGATTTACACGATCGCAGTTGCCATTCTCGGCGCGGTCATCCTGACGGCTGTCGTTCGATTCTTCAAGAAAGCATAGGTTACCACCGCCTGTCCGGTTCCGCGGGCAAGTCCAGGTGGAACGGAATGCCCGGAGTTCGGTCTCCGATTATTGGTAAATTCCATGGCTCTGTGAGAGTGGGACGGTAAGCAACCATGCCTGACTACGAAAAACTTGGGGTTTTCTACCTCGGCCGAACACACGATCCGGCCCGCGGAAAAACCGCGGACAGTCTCCTCCTTTATGATTCCAAGGACCTCGTTACGCACGCCGCGTGCTTCGGCATGACAGGCAGCGGGAAGACGGGTCTCTGCCTTGCGCTGTTGGAGGAGGCCGCCATCGATGGGGTCCCGGCGCTGGTCATCGACCCGAAGGGCGACATCTCCAACCTTCTCCTCACCTTCCCCGAGTTGACTCCGGAGGCCTTCCTCCCCTGGATCAACGAGGACGACGCGCGGAGCAAGGGAGTCTCGCCCGGAGAGTACGCCCGACAGCAGGCGGAGTTATGGAAGAACGGGCTTGCCGCCTGGGGGCAGGACGCGAGCCGCATTCGCCGCCTGCGCGACGCCGCGGACTTTGCCGTCTACACACCCGGCAGTACGGCGGGCCTACCGGTCTCGATTTTCAAATCATTTGCGGCGCCAGGCACAGCCATTGTCGAGGACCCGGAGTTGCTGCGCGAGCGGATCAACGGCACTGCCACCGCGTTGCTGGGATTGCTGGGCATTCAGGCCGACCCGGTCCAGAGCCGGGAGCACATCCTGCTCGCGACGATCCTCGGCAACGCCTGGAAGCAGGGACGCGACCTCGACCTGGGGGCGTTAATTGAAGCCGTGCAATCGCCGCCCGTGTCGCGCATCGGCGTACTCGATCTGGAGGCGTTCTACCCCGCCAAGGAGCGGTTCGCGCTTTCGATGGCGCTCAACAATCTCCTCGCTTCGCCGGGCTTTGAAGCGTGGCTGGAAGGAGAGCCGCTGGACATTGCCAGCCTGCTCTACACACCGCAGGGGAAGCCCCGCGTCTCGATCTTCTCCATCGCCCACCTGGGAGACGCGGAACGCATGTTCTTCGTCTCGCTGCTGCTCAACCAGATCCTGGGCTGGATGCGTATGCAATCTGGGACGACGAGTCTGCGTGCCATTCTCTACATGGACGAGATTTTTGGCTATTTTCCGCCGGTGGCAAATCCGCCTTCGAAGCAACCGTTGCTCACTCTCCTAAAGCAGGCACGGGCATTCGGCGTGGGCGTTGTGCTCGCCACGCAGAACCCTGTGGACCTTGACTACAAGGGCCTGGCCAATGCGGGAACCTGGTTCATCGGCCGCCTGCAAACCGAACGCGATCGTGCCCGCGTGCTGGATGGGTTGGAAAGTGCCGCGGGCGGCGTGGACCGCCAGCAGATGGAACGGATTCTCTCGCAGCTCAATAATCGCGTGTTCCTGATGAACAACGTCCATGAGGATGCGCCGGTGGTGTTTGAGACGCGCTGGGTGATGTCTTACCTGCGCGGGCCGTTGACCCGCGCACAGATCAAAACTCTGATGGCGCCGCGAAGCCAGAGTACGGTGGCTCCGCCCGTTGCCCCTTCGGCTAAGCCCGCTCCGGAGGTTTCTTCTGACGCGGCGTCCCGGCCGGTTCTGCCTCCTGATGTGGAGCAGTATTTCGTTCCGGTACGAGGCACGCGCGCCAGTGATGCTGCTTTGATCTACCAACCGGTGCTTCTCGGTTCCGCGCAAGTACGTTTTGTAGACGCCAAAGCGCAAGTTGACTATCCCCGCACCTTGAATCTGTTGACTAGAATCGAGGCGGGTGCGATCCCAGTAGATTGGCAAAAGAGCACGGAGGCAGACATCGCGCTGGATGAATTGGAGCGGCAGCCCGCTGCCGAGGCGCTCTTCGGGCCGTTGCCAGGTGCGGCTGCCAAGGGGGGGAATTACGCAGCCTGGAGCCGCGAACTTGTGGAATGGTTATATGGTAGCCAAACGCTCGAACTCTTCAGAAGCCCGAGCCTGGGAGAGACGTCGCACCCAGGAGAATCCGAGCGCGACTTTCGCATCCGGCTCCAGCAGGCCAGCCGCGAGAAACGGGACCAGGGCGTTGAACAGTTGCGGAGAGCATATGCGCCCAAAATCACTGCAATCGAGGATAGGATCCGCCGCGCCCAACAGGCCGTCGAGCGGGAGAGAGAGCAGGCTAACCAACAAAAAGTGCAGACAGTGATCTCCGTTGGGGCCACGCTGCTCAGCGCTTTTCTGGGGCGGAAGGCGATGAGCTCAGCCACCATGGGGCGGGCGGCTACTGCAGCGCGTGCCGGGAGTCGTACGTGGAAGGAGGCTCAGGACACCGCTCGTGCCGAGGAGAATGTTGACGCGCTGAAGCAGCGACTTGCAGATCTGGAGGCCCAGTTTGCTGCCGATACCCAAGCGCTCGATTCTACGCTCAGCCCGGCAACAGAAGCCCTTGACAGAGTATCCGTCAAACTCAAGAAGGCCAACATCAACGTGCGTCTGGTGGCGCTCTGCTGGATGCCGCGTTGGCAGGATTCCCTTGGGAAAACCCAGCCCGCCTTTTGACCGGTCAATGCGGGATCGCCAAGTGCATGGAACCGGACGGCCTCTAGCGAGTGTGTTCGAGCACGTTGGCTAGCGCAGAAGGCAAAGGCGGGAATCGCCCTTTACAGGATTAACGCAACCATGCCATCCATTTCGTCACAACGAACGTCTCTCGTGGCGCTTCTTCTGAAGCGCCTTAATCTGCGGTTTCCGAGATTGTTCCTTATCCTGGTGGCCCTGACGCTGATCGATTGGGTGGTCCCTGACTTCATCCCGTTTGTCGACGAGATCGGACTGGCGCTCCTGACGGTCCTGCTCGGATCGTGGAAAGACCGAAGAACCGTGGCTTACGAGATTCCGAACGAATCCAGACGCGAATCGGGCCCTGACACCAAGACCCTGGAACGCTAGGTATGGGGAGCCGCCCTGACATTGGATAGCGCACAACGCGCTGGCCAAATTGGTCTCATTCATCCGGTGCCGATCGCGCGAACCTCTTTTGACCAGACCGACCAGCCATCCTGGGTTTGCAGGACCAGGTGACAAAAGTCACAGACTCCCCACGCGCTGCCAGGATCTACTCATAGCAACAGGCCGTGCGATTTTGGCCACCATACGGGAGAAACCTGAATGAACATCGGGATTCGACTGATTCAAGTCGCCGCGGTATACATGACGGTCGGCGTTATCATGGGCCTCGCCATGGGGATCGCGGGTGACTTTGCCCTTTCTTCTGTACACGCGCATGTCTCGCTGTTGGGGTGGGCGACTATGGGTATCGCCGGAATTGTGTACCTGCTGCTGCCCGGCTGCGGGCAAAGTCCCTTGGCGAAGTTACACTTTTGGGGACACAACATCGGATTGCCAGTAATGCTGGTGAGTCTCGCGCTATACGCGCTCGGTGTCGCGGCAGCGGAGAAAGTCATCGCCGCAGGCTCAATACTGGTTGTCGCTTCGCTTCTGGTCTTCTCGTTCAACGTGCTTCGGAACGGCAGACTCGACTACCGCCGGTGATTGTCCGCCGTGTACTTCGCGGTTTCGCTCTCCGGCGCCTGGACTAAACAGCCTCCATCGTCGAGGGTGGCTTGGGAGCGATGTTGTACGTCACGCTTACGACACTCGGGATCTCCGCTAAAATGGTGCGGCTGATGAGCTCCAGCATTTCCCAGGACAAGCGCGTTGGACGGGCCGTGCGCGCATCAACGCTCTCCCAGCAGCGAACCTCGATTTGATGCCCGAATTGCCGGCGCCCGTCGCGAACACCCGTCACGCGATCCTCATGCAAGATAGCCATGAATTGGAAGGCTCCCGCCTCGGAAAGCACACCTTCCAATATAGCTGTGGCCTGCCTTACCAACTCCAGTCGGTCCGCTGTGACCTCTCCAATGACGCGAGCGGCAAGGCCGGGGCCCGGGAAAGGCATGCGGCTGAAAACCGAAGCAGGCAGGCGCAGCGCCTGAGCAACTTTCCGTACACCGTCCTTCCTTAGTTGGATCAGTGGCTCGATGATCTTGTAACCAAAAGCCTCCTGTGGATCGATCCCCAATTGCGCGAAGACATTATGCTGGCGCTTGATGCCGGCCACGGTTTCGTCTACATCGGTCAGAATCGTCCCCTGCAGTAGGTGCTTCGCTCCGCTTGCGCGCACCAACCGGCCGAAGATCTTCCTGTAGAACGTCTGGGTTACTGCCTCGCGCTTCGCTTCCGGGTCGGTGATGCCCTGGAGAGCCTCCAGAAACTCACCACGCGCATCGATCATTTCCACGTGCACTCCCAGGCTGGCAAAAGTGGAAACCACCTGCTGCGGTTCGTCCTTTCGCATGAGCGCTGTGTCGATGAAATACGTCTTGAGCCTCTCGCCCAGCGCGCGATGGGCAAGGAGTGTGACGACGGAAGAGTCGACACCGCCCGAGAGGGCATTGATGGCGAGCCCGTCGCCCACGCTCGCTGAGATTTGTTTCACTTGATCCTGAATGAATTGTTGCGGGTCGAGATTGCCGATCGGAATTTCGATGATGTTCATGATGCCTCGCTGAAATGGAATCGGTTACCTGCGGAGATGGCCCGGGCCATCGCGGCCCCGGATCATAGCACTTGGCGGGAGCCGTTGGCACAAATCCCCAATGGCCGAGAGGGCCTTTGCCGACTTTGGGCCCAAATCCCCGGCCGTTAAGTTACTTGCCGGATTCCCACGTGGCGTGAAATCAGGAAGGTATAGGCGGCGATTCCGCACAACAGGATGGCGCCCGTAAGGCTGAGGGCTAGCACGAAGGATCCCGTGACATAGGCGATATATCCGGTCACGAGTGGGGCAAGGATTCCACCCAGGTTGCCGCCACAATTCTGAATGCCGCTGACCGTGCCTACCACTCGCTTCTCGCAGACAGCCTGCGTAAGCGTCCAAGTGTTTGGTGTCGCCACTCCCAAACCGCAAAGCGCGACGATGAGCAGCCAAACCGCCGTTATGTGATCCTCGACGAGGCCGGCAGGAACCACAAGGCAGCCCATGGCGAGGCCCGTCAGTATGAAGGCCTTCCTCACTCGAGTTTCCGGAAAACCACGTGCGACCAGCCGGTCACTCAGCCAGCCTGAGAGCAGGATAACCACGAGCATGGCAACATACGGGACCGAGCTGTAAATCGCCATCTCATGCACGCTGAAATGCCGCTCCAACACCAGATAGCCCGGAAGCCAGGAAATGTAAACGAACCAGGCATAGTCGTAGGCAAAGAATCCAAGGAAGATGCCAAGCACCGTTCTCTCTCGGAGCAGGCCAAGCGACCGCACAAACGACGGCTGCCGATGCGCAGGATCGGCAGCCACGGAGGGCTGGGCGGTCGGCGGTCTCTCCACATTCCCCCAAAAACGCAGCCAAGGGAGGAGCCAGACAAGCGGCACCGCACCACAGACAATGAAAAAAGCACGCCAGCCATAAGTGGTAAGCAATGTCGCCGCGAGGTATCCAATCAGAGCTTGCCCGATGCGAACACCCACAAGATACGCCGCGGTCACGGTGCCGCGTTCTTTGTCTTCGAAACAGTCGGCTACGGCACGGGCACTCGCTGGAAAGATGACGGACTGCCCGGCGCCCATCATGACTCGAAGTGTGATTAACGGTATGAGAGCGGTGAAAAAGCCCGTCAGTCCGAAGGCGACTGAGCCCAGAAGATATCCGTAGGCGTAGGCGCCCCTGGGCCCGATGCGGTCCACAAGCCAGCCCGCGGGAACTTGCATGAATGCGTAAACCCAGAAGAACGCCGACAGGAGAACTCCAACCGTCGCCGTCGAAAGACCCAGTTCTTTCATGGCGAGGGGCGCAGCCACTGACATCGCTCCCCGCTGCGCGTAGCAGACGGCCATGCTGGCCACGAGGAGGAGCATCAAGCCCCAGCGCCGTGGCGATTTCTTCAGCTCGTCAAGGTCGATCATCAATGGCTCTGGACAAGCGTCCCACGCTTCCTGTCGGCTCTAAGGACTTAAACGGAACCTCCATCGAAAGCAGTTCTACCACAGTGTCGGAAGACGGTCGTCAAAAGTTACAGTTGCCATAAACGGACATAAAGTCACACACCTGATGAACTTGGAGGCGATTTGCTCGCTCTTGAGGTACAATCTGACCCTGTCGGCTCGCTTACCCTCGCTCGCGGTCCGCCAGCGATCCGATAGCTCGGACCCGTGACCCGATTTCCTCGACACAGTTGAAGAGGTGTCCGATGCGTCCCATGGTTTTAGCTCTGGCCATTACTCTTTGCCGGGTGTCCCTAGCTGCCGACTTAAAGCCCACCAGCAGCGCCGAAGCATGTGGCGATTGCCATCGCGCCATCCATGCCGGCTGGAAGAAGTCAGCCCATGCTACGGCGATGGAAAGCCGACTTTTTCAAGACGCGTTGAAAGTTGCCGAGTCGGAATTCGGCGCGCAGAGCCGCCGGGTCTGTCTCAGCTGCCATTCGCCCATCGCCGTTCAGACGGGCGACCTGGATCTAGTGAAGAAAGTAAGCTGGGAAGGAGTGACGTGCGACTATTGCCACTCCATCGAGGACATTTCGGAAGCCAGCGGCAATTTCAAGGCCCGGGTCGAGTTCTCTCTTGTCAAGAGCGGGCCGACAAAGGATTTAGAATCACCCGCCCATGGAACACGCTTCTCTCCTGTGCACACCTCTTCCCTCGCCTGCGTCGTCTGCCACGAATACCGCAACACCACTGGTTTTGCTGTGCTGACTACTTATTCGGAATGGAAGGAAAGTCCCTATGGGAAAAAGAAAGAAGATTGCCAGTGGTGTCACATGGCCACGGTGGCGGGAGACGTCGTCGATCCGCGCGTCAAGCGGTCGTCAACGTCCGGCATCAACCTTCACGAAATTCCCGGGAGCCACTCGATCCAGCAATTGAACAAAGCCATCAGGGCGGACCTCATCACATCGCGCGAAGGCGATCAGCTGATGGTTCATGTCAAGGTGACCAATCAGGGGGCGGGGCACTTCGTTCCGACCGGATCGCCGCTGCGGCAGCTCTTGATGGAGTTGCGGGCCGACGCCTACGGCGGCCGACGCTTCCGCGAGCAAAGAAAGTACACCCGCGTCGTTTCCGACCGGAACGGCTTTGTCCTGAATCGCGAGTCAGCGGTCTTTATCAAGGCTGCGCAAGTGGTCAAGGACACTCGCCTGGCGCCGAATGAAACTCGCACCGAGAAATTCTCCTTTCCGATTCCGCGGGGCACTCACGCCGAGGTCGAAGCCACGTTCTTTTACTATTACTCTCCGACCGCCACGACCGAGGCGGAACAGAAAGTCAAATTCCTCACGATCCGGAGGATGGTGCAGTAACCTTTCGCCGTAATCCCGCATTACCGTGCCTGAGCCGCTCTTCGCCTAAGATAGGGACAAATAGTCATCCCCCCTTCTCTCACCTCGCGCCTTGGACCATCGTGTGCTAAAAACCAATGGGGGTGCGAACGTGCGCTCGCTTCACGGGCCAAGTCATTGTCGCTCAGGCGACTGCCTCACAACCAATCGTCGCGACTTCCTCCGGCTGGCCAGCGCCGCCTTCATCGGTGCCAAAGCGCAGTCTGGTGTCACTGGTCGCTTGTCTCCGCCTACAGACAAATCTCGTGTGGTGATCTCCCGCGACCCGGAACTCCGCAAACCCGGTACGGGCGTCGATGCCGCTCGGCTGCTGAAGCTCGTTGATCGCGCCGTCCAAGCTTTTTATGACCGTGACAATGCCCTCGAGGCCTGGAAACTTGTGGCCGCTCCCCGCGAAGTCGTCGGACTGAAGGTGAATTGCCTTGCCGGCAAAGGAGTCTCCACCAGCGTTCCACTCGTGGAGGCGATCGCGGAGCGCCTGCAGCAAGCGGGCGTTCGAAATATCGTCATTTGGGACCGCCTGAACGCCGACCTCGAAAGCGCCCGGTTCCGCATCAACGAAAAGGGTTCGGGGATTCGCTGCTTCGGCAACGATACCTTGGGGTATGAAAGCGAACTAGCCACTTTCGGCAGCGTCGGCAGCCTACTCGCCCGGTCGCTGACGCGAGAGTGCGACACAATCATCAATCTTCCGGTGCTGAAGGACCACGGCATCGTAGGAGTGACGATGGCGCTCAAGAACGCATTCGGGGCGATTCACAATCCCAACAAGTATCACTTGACCGTCGGCGATCCCTACGTTGCGGACGCCAATATGCTGCCACCCATTCGGCAGAAATTTCGCCTGACGATTTGTGACGCCGTCACAGCGCAATACGAAGGCGGGCCCTCCTTCATGCCGCAATGGACGTGGCAATTCAACGGGCTGCTGGTGGCGCGCGACCCCGTAGCGCTCGATTACACGGGGTGGCAAATCATCGAACGCAAGCGCACAGAGAAGGGGATGAAATCTCTGAAAGAGTCCAAACGTGAGCCGAGTTATATTGCCACTTCCGCTGATGCGAACCATCGGCTGGGAACGAATGACCCGAGGAGAATCGAGGTTGTGGAAGTGTGAAGGTTGAAGTATGAAGGATGAAAGAGAGGAGTCAGGAGTCAGAGGTCAGAAGTCAGAAGAAGCAGGCAATCTCGCTCTCCGCGACATCCTCAGGCCACGAGGAATTCGAAGCACCATGGCCGGAGGCGCGACCACCGCCGTGGGCCGGCGAGAATTCTTGAAGGCCGCTTCCCTGCCCTGTTTTGCCGCTTGCGCCGGCGCATTGGCCGGAGGGCCACTGGCAGCGCCACTCCTTGCCGCGTCGACGACTGAAAACGAAGCGCCTTTCGTTCGCGAAGCCCAGTTCTACGAAAAGCAGCCCTACAAGAAGATCAAGTGCACGCTCTGTCCGCGCGAATGCGTCATCGACGACCGCGAGCGCGGCTACTGCGGTGCCCGCGAGAATCGCGGCGGCACCTACTACACGCTGGTTCACTCGCGAGTCGTGACGGCGCACATTGATCCGGTCGAGAAGAAACCGTTCTTCCACTTTCTGCCCGGCGCGATGGCATTTTCGCTTGCCACCGCGGGCTGCAACGTCAACTGTAAGATGTGCCAAAACTGGGAGATTTCTCAAGTCCGCCCCGAGCAGGTTCGCAGCACCCATGCGCCACCCGCCAAGATTGCCGCGCTCGCAAAGCAGAACCGCTGCGCGATGATCGCCTACACTTACAGCGAGCCGGTCATCTTCTATGAGTACGTGATGGACACCGCCGATGCCGGCCATCAGGAAGGTATCCGCAGCGCCGTGGTAACCGGCGGCTACATTCACGAGGCGCCCCTCAAGAAACTCTGCCCGCGGGTGGACGCAGTGAAGGTTGACCTGAAGGCGTTTTCTGAGAAGTTCTATAAGGAGATCGTGAACGGCGAATTGAAGCACATTCTCAGCGCCCTAGTCACGCTGCGCAAGCAACGAATGTGGACGGAGATCGTCTATCTGGTGATTCCGACCCTCAACGACAGCGACCAGGAATTACGGGCGCTGGCGAAATGGGTCAGGACGGACCTCGGGTTGGATGTGCCAGTTCATTTCTCACGCTTCCATCCCGAATATCTGCTGAAGAACCTTCCTCCAACCCCGCTCGCAACGCTGGAGCGCGCCAAGGCGATTGCCGACGCCGAGGGATTGCACTACGTCTATATCGGCAATGTGCCCGGCCATCCCGCGGAAAGCACCTATTGCCCCAACTGCCGCAAAGTCGTCGTCGAGCGCGTGGGCTATACGGTGGGAGCGGTGCGCATCAAGAGCGGCAAATGCCACTATTGCCATGAGCCGATCGCGGGCGTTTGGACCTAGATTGTTAATTAGTGCCATGAAGGGCAAAATTTCGATTTGTAATATCAGGGTGTCGCACACGCCTCAGGCAAGGATCATATGATGAGAAGGCTTATTCCCCTCCTGCTGTGCTGTATTACCTCTTTCCCCTTCACCAAGGCCGCAGATCTAAAGGTGCGCGCACCGGCCGTGGCAGGATCCTTCTATCCCGGCAATGCGAAGGAACTCGAGAAGACGGTGGATGGTTTTCTCGCCAAAGCGACCGTCGTACCAATCGACGGGACGCTCGTGGCGATAACCGCGCCTCACGCCGGGTATGAGTATTCGGGTCAAGTAGCGGCGCATTCGTTTGCGCTGCTTAAGGGCCGGAGGTTCACGCGCGTCGTCGTGATTGCGCCGTGCCACATCGAAGCCTTCCCCTTCAGTTCGATCTACGATGGCGACTCGTACGCGACCCCGCTTGGCAATATTCCCGTAGACAAGGAATTTGCCCGGAAGCTCACCGCACAGAATCCGCTCATCAAAATTTCTGGGCGTGGGCACGGAATCATCCAAGGTCGTGGCGAGCACGCGTTGGAAGTCGAGCTTCCCTTCCTTCAGCGTGCGCTGGGTGAGTTCGAGCTGGTACCGATTGTTATGGGTGACCAGAACTACGAGATGGAGCGCGCGTTAGGTGTGGCGATAGCCAAGCTGATCCGGCAAGGCCGGCCCAAAAGCTCGACCGAGCCGTTCGATACGCTAATCGTGGCCAGCTCTGACCTGTCGCACTTTCATCCTTACGATGAGGCCGTGCGCCTGGACCGCAAGACGCTCAACGCGCTCGAAGAGTACGACTATTTCAACATGTCGCAGAACTTCGACCGGCGAATCTGGGAGGCTTGCGGCGGAGGGCCAATTGTTGCCGCCATGATTGCCGCCGAGCGCCTGGGCGCCAACCGCGCGCAAGTCCTCAAATACGCCAACTCCGGCGACGTCACGGGCGACAAAAGTCGCGTGGTCGGCTACGGTGCGGCAGCGCTTTCCATTGCCAAAGGAAAGCCCAGCGCCAAGGGCGCCGGCATATCCCTGAAAAGCGCTGAGAAGGACACACTAATCAAGATCGCGAAAGCTTCCGTGCTGGCCGCGGTGAAAGAAAGAAGAGTATATCCAGCGTCGAGCGGCGGCATGGCCGTAATCGAGCAGGACCGCGGGGCGTTCGTCACCCTCAATGAACACGGCCAGTTGCGCGGCTGCATCGGATATATCTCGCCCATGAAACCGCTTTATCAGACCGTGCGGGACGTGGCCGCAGCCGCGGCCTTGGAAGACCCGCGCTTCCGGCCGGTGGAACTCCGCGAACTCGGCAATATCACCTACGACGTTTCTGTCCTCTCGCCCCTGCGCCGGGTCACGGACTTGAAGCAGATCAAGGTGGGCGAGCACGGCCTGGTGGTTTGGAAGGACGACAAGGAAGGACTTCTTCTGCCACAGGTCCCCGTCGAGCAAAAGTGGGACAGGATGACGTTTATCGAGCAGACGTGCGTGAAGGCGGGGTTGCCGAGTGACGCCTGGAAAGATGAGAACACGGATATTTTCATGTTTACGGCCCTGGTCTTTGGCGACGAGCGTGGCCCCGAACCGCCTAACCTCGATGCCCCGCGACGCGTGCAGGAAACGCCGCGAGGGCGGCCGGGATTGAATTCACCACCGCAATAAGCAATGCTGTCCGAAAGAACCCGTACACGGGAAGGAAGAAAAGGCTAAGGGCCACAGCACCGGCACAGGCTCCGAGGAGGTCGAGTCCGTACAGCGCCCCGACGCTGCGAGGGGTACCGTCGCCGCCGGAGAAATAGATGCGGCTGGCCAGCGGAAATTGATGACCGCCCAACATCCCCGAGAGTAATGCCAGCCCTGGGAACAGCACGTTGCTGGCCATGAAAATGCCGGACCCGCCCGTGACACTCGAGAGCAATTCGAGCAACTCATAGAGCAAGAGAGCTGAAATCGCCGCCACGATTTGCAGGCCTGCCAGGAGCCGCATGTCAGCCCGCCGCTCGCCTTCTTGGACCGTATTCCGCTCCCCGTCGTCGTTTCCACGCCGAAGTCTTCTCAACTGCCACCACGTACCCACGGCCATTCCTAGCATGAAGATGGCAATCAGAATCGCCAGTTGGTGATAGACGTAGCCATAGAGCGCCTGGAAGCCAAGGAGCAAAAACATCTCCAGCGCCATGAGCGTGAAGCCCATGGCCGCGACACAGGTCCCCGCAGTGAATCTGCAACGCCGATCCCAATCCGGCAGAGTCATCCGCCGACCGAAACCTGCCGTAACCGCCAAGGATAATCCAATAAGGCCCAGAATCCCTGCTGTCGATCCCCCCAAAGCAGCCCCAAAGCCGATTCGCGCCAGCCTCGCAAACCACTCGCTGAATACGTCCCGGAATCGCGAGCCCCAAAGGACAACATCGAAATAATAGGCAATCGGAGCGAAGTCATGATTAACCGGCGTCGTCGCTTGCGGCTCAATCTGCTCCGCAAAGTCACGCAGGCGGTCGGGAGACCACCGAAACGGGATAAGGTATTCCCGCACATACTGCGTGTGCAGCCGGCGGGACCGCAAGCGTTCGAGAAGGGTCTCCGGGTCTTTGCTCAGCGCGCCGGTGCGCGTCGACGCGAAATAGTGGACCGTCGCACCGGGCATGGCTGTGACTTCGGGAAACGCCGCGCGCAACGTCTTGTTAAGGCAGCGCAGGAATTCGGCGAGGGTCGGGCTGGTGTAGTTTTCCGCGCCCGTCACCTGGAAGGAAAAAATCCCGCCGGGTGCGAGGCGCTGAGCCGCCTCTTGAAAAAACTCCAGCGTGTAGAAGCGGTTCAGCTGCGCCGTCTGCGGGTCCGGGAGGCTGACGATGATAACGTCGAAGCGGGATTGCGTCTCCTTGAGGAGCCGTCGTCCATCTGCGCTGTGGACTTTCACCCGACGGTCAACCTGAATTGCCGCCGATTCCGTGGGGAAATACTGCCGCGCCAAATCGAGGATCACGGGATCGAGTTCAACGTATTCGATGCGTTCAAGGCTCTTGTGTTGAAGGGCTTGAGTGACGCTGCCGCTCACGCCGCCCCCGATCAGCAGCAGGCTCTTTGGCGACGCATGCTGGAGCAGGGCGAAATGCACGGCCTCTTCGGCCGCTTCCGGATTGGGCGCAGTAAAAACAACGAGGCCGTTCTCGTAAAGGCTTCGGCTGCCCTCGGCTTGGGTCACCGCCAAATTGCCATAGACCGAGTTGCGCGCGGCGATAAGCCCGTACCCGCGCCAAAGCGCAGCCAGTGAGGTTGACTCCAGCCGCGGGCCGGCAAGCGGAAAAACGAGAAACGCAAAGATGCCCAGCAGCGCTGCGGCTACCGCGCCTCGGTCCCTTGCCCGTTGAACCAGCAGGCCGGTCGCCGCCAGCAGATTCAACAGGGCCACCAGAGCGGCGATATCGAAGGCGTTCAAATAGCGAATCAGAATCAGGCTGGCCAGGACTCCGCCCAGGCCCGAGCCCACAGCCTCAAGCATATACACGGAAGCCGTTCCGACGGCAACCGTCTCGCCCCATGAGTGAGCGTAAAGAAGGCTGCCGGCGGCAAACAGGAATCCCGAAAGCACACAGAAGACGCTGAGGCTGGCGAGTGACGTGAGAAACATGGGCCAGGGGCCCAAGAGTTCCCCGGGGGCGGTTTGAAAGGCCCCTCGGCTGGCCCGGACTGCCCAGATCGTGAGGGGAAAAACCACCGCGATGGCGACCTGAAGGGCCGCCACGAGCTTGCGCGGCTCGTTGAAGGACTCCGCGGCGCGGCCCAGCAAGCTCGATCCCACGGCTGTCCAAAGAAGCCAGTTGGCAAGCATAAGGCCGAGCGAGAGTTCGTTCCCGTAGAAAACGACAATTAATTCGCGCATAAGAACGATCTGCGCGATCACGGCCGTGAAGCCAATCAACAATATAATTGCGAAAAGGGTGCGCGAGGCCGGTCGCGCGCCTTCAGATTTCGTTTGGAACGCGGGTTGCTCTCGCATCAGATCCGGATAAGGCGGCAATAGCAATGCCAAACTCCCGCAATACACTCTCGGATTCGTGACGAATTTGGAAGACAACCTCAACCGTCGACGACATTTAGTCCAACTCCTTCGCCTTGGGGGCTTAGGGGCAGCCACCGGAGGTTTGTGGTACTGGCTGTCGAATCGAAGCCGCCGACCGGAGGAAACAGTCGCCGCCAGTGTGAGGCGGAGTTTCACTGTCGATCACGACCCGAACCTGCCCGAAATGGTCATCGCCCAGGGAGATGACCCACGACAATTAGTCCGAAAAGCGATCGAAGGGACAGGAGGCATCAAGCGATTCGTTTCGCGCGGGGATGTTGTTGTGGTCAAACCCAATATCGCCTGGGATCGAACGCCCGAGCAGGCGGCAAACACCAATCCCCAGGTTGTCGCAGAGATGGTTCGCCTCTGCCAGGAGGCAGGCGCAAAGGCGGTGATCGTCACTGACGTGAGCTGCAATGACCCAAGGCGCTGCTTCCAACGCTCAGGAATCGCCGACGCCGCGCGTGGCGAAGGCGCTCAGGTAATCCTTCCCGAAGAAAGGATGTTTCGAGAAGTGGATTTGCGCGGCGACGTCCTGACTGACTGGCCGGTGCTGGAGCCGTTTCTCGCCGCCGACAAGATGATTAACCTTCCCATCGCCAAACATCACAGCCTTACGGGGGTCACGCTGGGCATGAAGAACTGGTACGGCATTCTGGGCGGGCCACGCCACCGGCTGCACCAGCGGATTCACGAGAGTCTGGCCGACCTCGCCGACTTTATGCGCCCCACGCTGACGGTGATGGACGCCTACCGCGTGCTCATGCGTAACGGCCCGACGGGCGGCAACATCAGCGACACGGCGCTCAAGAAAACCGTTATCGCCTCGACCGATCCCGTCGCCCTCGATGCCTACACGGCCAAGGCAATTTGGAACATCGAACCGGAGGCCCTCACCTACCTCAAACTCGCCCAGGAGCGCGGACTCGGCACGGTTAAGTTCGAATCCCTCCGAACTGAAATCCTGGCGTAGCTGGATCCCGGCCCCAGACCAACTCCCTGATCGTCTCCCTCTTGCTACTTTCCTCGAGCTACTCGTCTTCGCGGTACGACGAATTGTCACCACAGACGAAATGTCGAAATGAATACTATTCTAGTCTTGACTTACTAATGCATGAATAATACAAGTTTCGAGACCTATTAGCATCCGTACAACCCAGCGGAGTCCTACTATGAGAGACAATTCGTATTTCGTATTTCGTATTTCGTATTTCGTATTTCGTATTTCCTACTTCGTGATCGCAGTTGGGCTTCTCCTTCTCGGGGCAACCGCGTATTCGCAGGACACTTTTTCGAGTACTTCAGCCCCTAGTCCGACCCCGAACTCCACTGTGCCGCGCTTGATTCGATATAGCGGAATCTTGCAGGACACCACCGGAAAACCAGTCGACGGCGTCCAGGACCTCACCTTCTCGCTATACGCAAACGAATCCGGCGGGGAACCACTGTGGTATGAAACACAGACCGTCGAACTGGATGCAGCAGGCCGCTATGCGGTTTTGCTGGGCGCGATGCACCCCGATGGGCTGCCCGCGAGCCTTTTCACTTCCGGCGAGGCGCGCTGGCTGGGTGTGCAAGTTGGGAAGTTCCCCGAGCAGCTTCGGGTTCTCTTGGTAAGCGTGCCCTACGCGCTGAAAGCGGGCGATGCGACAACACTCGGCGGCAAACCGGCGAGCGCCTACGCACTGGCAGCGCAGGAGCAGACCGATTCAGGCAGAGCGGCCACGACCATCGTCAATGCTGTTTCCACCCGAGACCCCAGGGGCAAGCAGGCCACCCTGACCACCACGACGGGCGCCTCCCCTGCCCTCCTCACCGGCACGCAGAACTATATTCCGGTCTTCACCGACAATTCCGGCTCGCTTGGCAACTCGGTGATGTACCAAAACGGCGGCCTCATCGGTATGGGGACCACAGTCCCCGGCTTCCCGTTGCATGTCTACAGCCCCGGGCTCAGCGACATCCGATCCGAAGCAGGGTCTTACGCCAAGCTCTCGTGGAAGGTTGACAACGGCGGCAGCAACCAGAAGGCTTGGCAAGTTTACGCCGACGCGGGGGCCAATGCATTGCTCCTCGGCGCCCTCAACGACGCCGAGAACAATCAGACGATTGCCCTTCGGGTCCAGCGCGGAACAGAAACCGGAATTACAAGTGTAAATTTTCCTAACGGCCGAGTCGGGGTCGGGACGACGAGCCCGGGTTTTCCCCTGCATGTTTACAGCCCCGCGATCACCGACATACGCTCCGAGGGGGCGGCTTATGCGAAATACTCCTGGAAGGTCGACAACGGCTGGGGCGACCAAAAGGTCTGGCAATTCTATGCCGATGCGGGGGCCAACGCCCTCTCGCTGGGGGCGCTGAACGATGCCGAAAACTCTGACACCGTCGCCCTGCGAATCCAGCGCGGGGTCGGAACCGGAATCGCCAGCGTGAGTTTTCCCTCCGGCAGCGTCGGCATCGGGACCACGACTCCCACGGCGAACCTGGAAGTGAACGGGACGACGAAATTTGACAGCACAGTGACCTTCGCCGCAGGGCAGGTGTTTACCGGCAACGGGTCGGGGCTGATTAATCTCAATCCCGCCAACCTCACTTCAGGAACCGCGGGTATCAACATCACCGGAAACGCGGCGACGGCCACAAGCGCGACGACCGCAGCGAGTGCAACTAACGCAGCCACGGCAACCAATGCCACAAACTTGAATGGGGTGCCGGGGACAAGCTACGCCCGGCTAGACACGGCCAACAGTTTTACGAGCAATCAGACGATCAACGCCAATGTCGGGATTGGCACGAGCGCGGGGTCACGACGGCTCTATGTTGTGAGTCCGGCCAGCAATCTCGCTGCGGCGAAGGCGGTTGGAGTGACCGCAAGCAACATCGGGAGCCTAATAGGCGAAAGCCGGCAGGGCGTGTGGGGAGATTCGGCGAGTGGAGTCGGTCTCTACGGAACCTCCGACTCCAGCAATGGCGTCGCGGGCATAACTAACCATACTGGAGATGGGGCGGCGGGAGCCTTCATTAACAATCAACCATATGGCAAAGGACTTGAAGCTGGTAGCTTTGGCGCTGGATGCACGATCTGGGGCTACGGTACGATTTCGTGCACCGGCGGCAAGGGCGCTGAAGTCCAGCTAAGTGACAAACGGAAAATCCGCCTCTACGCGATTGAATCTCCACAGGTCTGGTTTGAGGATTTCGGCACCGGGTCGCTTGAACAGGGTGTGGCTGTAATACAGCTTGACCCTGTTTTCGCCGACATTGTGAATCCAGACATGGCGTACCACGTATTCCTTACCCCGAAAGGGGACTGCGAAGGCCTTTACGTCGCCGCCCAGGCAGCCGCCGGATTTGAAGTGCGCGAACTCAAGGGTGGCAAGTCCAACGTCCCGTTCGACTACCGTGTTGTTGCGCTCCGGAAGGGTTGGGAGGACATTCGCCTGGAAGATGTGACCGACAGGGCGTACAACCCAGGCCGCGTCGGGACGCAAGCTGCGACGAGCGGCCCGTGATGGTGGGAAGGCAGGACCCGCAATCCTGCATGGCGAGAGGACGCGTTTCATAGATTTGCGGCAGCGCGGAGGTAGATACGGGGGTATCGCTCAGATGGAGGAAACGAAAATGGTAAAAGCCCTGTTTTGGGCCGCTGTTCTGTTGTGCATTCCGTGGAGTTTGCTGGCGCAGGATGTGCCCCAAGTGGAAGTCTTCACGGGTTACTCCTATCTGCGGGCGAGCGACTCGCATTCCCAGCCCGTCAATCAGAACGGCTGGGACCTATCGGTCGCGGCCAACTTCTCGCGGTCCTTTAGCCTCGTGGCGGATATCAGCAATCATTACGGGACCAAAGGGGGCGCTTTCAACCCCACGACCTTCGCTTTCAACCCGATCGGAACCGGGGGAAAAGGACTCTCATTCCTCTTCGGACCCCGCGCCTCGTACAGAGGGGTCTCCAACATGACACCGTTTGCCCAGATGCTCTTCGGCGGGATGCGGGCAAGCGAGCTTGCGTTTGGACCCAGCGAAGGAGGAACCGGCGGAGGCTTCGGTATCGTATCGGATCCGCCATGCCCCGCCTTTTTCTGCATCGTGCCAGCGACCTCATTTGCCATGGCCCTCGGCGGCGGGTTGGATGTTAAGGCGACAGATCGCATCTGGATTCGCGTGTTCCAGGCGGACTACGTCAGGGCCGAAATCACCACCGGCTATGGCACCATCGCCACGCAAAACGATTTAAGGATTTCCGCCGGGATCGTGTTCCGCCTCGGCAAAAGATAGGACGCGGTGGGTGTAAGACTTTGGGTGCTGGGTGCTAGGCTTTGGGTTCTAGGTGTTGCTTGCCACTTGCCACTGACCACTTGCCTCTTGCCGTTCTATCCGGCCTTATCGAGATGAATGACCGCGATTTCCGGCCGGTTGCCGGTACGCATGGTAGGTCCCCAGGTGCCGGCGCCGCTCGAAGTATAGATCGTGAAGCCGTTTTCGGAGTGCAGGCCGTTATAATACTTGCCATAAACTAGACGCGAAATAATCTGAATAGGAAAGAGCTGGCCTTTATGCGTGTGGCCGGCCAGATGCAGGCTGACACCCGCGGCTCGCGCCTGGCCGACGCGGGTGGGATTGTGGTAGAGGAGAATCGAGGGGGTTCTGGGATCGAAGGCCGGGAGTTGTCGAACCACCTCGCCGATATCTCTGGAAAAGGCGCGCTCGGGATAGGCAACGCCGATGAGTTGCAGCCCGTCGAGGATGACCATTTCGTCGCTGAGAATTCGAGTGGGCGTAGTTCTTAGGGCGGCGTAGGCGCGGTCCACGCCCAGATAGGTTTCGTGGTTTCCGGTCACGAAGTAGATCCCCTGCGAAGCGCGGAGGTCGTTGAGCGGGCGGACCAGTTCGGCGAGGCTGCCGTCGGCGCCGTCGAACAGGTCGCCGGTAATCACCACGAGATCGGGATTCTGGGCGTTCGACATCTCGACGATGCGGCGCATGAAATCCGCGCCCAGAACGTGCCCGAGATGCACGTCGGAAATCTGCACGATCTTCCTGCCCTGCCAGGCGCTGGGGAGGTCTTTGATCTGCACTCGAATCTCTGTCGCCCGCGGGTGGTAGGCGTTCCAAACCCCATAGCCTGAGTACACGCAGGCGAGCGCGACGGCGGCGCAGCCGAACCATACCGGACTCGGCGAATGCGTCACCAATCGAGTTGCTCCCCACGCCACCCACGCGCCGGCGAAAAAGACCATCAGCGTCAGCCCGATCCCCAGCCAAAGCGTCGCGGAGAAAAAGAGCGTGCCAAATACGCGATTCGCGCTATGGCGTCCGAAGACCTCAACCGCAATAAAGCTCGTGGGAAGGAGAAAGAAGATGGCGGCAAGGATAAGCCTGGCGCGGAGGCCGCTCACGCGGAAGAAATAAACGAACGAACCGTAGAGGAAGTAGTGGCTGAAGTAGAGGATCGAGAGCGCCACTACGATGAAGATAAACATGGCCACCGAAGGGCTCCGTGACATAAGGTCGCTGCGTCAGCGTGCGACGCTCAAACCATTTTACACTGAGTCGAACTTGGGAGGGGGAGCGAACGCCCAGGATCAGGCTGGTGGTCATTCTCCAAGCTTTTCGATTTCCCGCGACCCTGGAGGAAAACAGCCTGCGGCACACCCGGCGGTTGGCGTTTATCGCGAATAGTGAAGCAACAACCACGTCAGGTAGATGATGATGACGACCACAACGCCCATCGCCACGGGGACAAAGCGGCGGACGAGGCCAATGAGCTTGGCGCTTTTGTCCTGGATGGCCTCGGCTCGGTCCTGGATTTTCGCCGCCTTTTCGTACTGCTTCTGCACCAGTTGGAACTGCTCTTTCTGCAGTTCCAAGGCTTCCGCCTGGCGATCGAGCTGAAGTTTCTGCTGGTCGCGAACTTCTTCGAGTAACCGCGCGATGCGTTCAAGCTTGTCGGAATCGTTCAAGGTTTGCCTCCGAGAAATGTTCCGAGAGGTTACCTCAAATTCGCCCGCCTGGCTAGCGCGATGCTCGCTATTCCTCTGCGGTCCTTCAGGAAAGTGCAAACCCTTCCCGATCAAGTCTCGTTGCTGGCTGCTTGAGCGCTCCCCCGACAGAGACTTCCGTACGGCGCACAAATCTGTCGGCGCCAGGCCGCCCCCTGCTTGGCAGCGGCCCACTTGTTCTCAAAGTCGGGGTTGCGTCATATTCCTCAGCTCGGTCCCAAGTAGTACCCTCTGACGTTTTCCTATGCCCATTAACTCGTTACGCGTCACTGAGTTAGTGGCTGGCCTGGACTTATGCACCGAAGTACTCGCGTGGCCAGCAAGCTGCAAGATGCCGGTCCAGTAAGCCGGCGCGCCATGAGCCAGCAGAAGCTCGCAAAGCTCCGCAGGATCTCGCAAATCATCTTCTTCGGTCTGTTCTATCTGCACCTCTACCGCACAGAATTCCGCGGCACTTTTCGCGTCGCCGAGGGCGAAGTCCGGCTGCCGATGCCCTACCCCGCGATCTTTTTGCAGTCCGACCCGCTCGCCGCGCTCGTCAACGTACTCTCCACCGGCGCCCTCTACCAGGGGCTGCTCTGGAGCTTGACGCTACTGATTCCAACCCTCTTCCTTGGACGTTTCTTCTGCGGGTGGATCTGTCCCATGGGGACCTTGAATCATTTCTTCAGCAGTTGGAAATCGGAGCGCAAGCGCGGCCTGGAGCGCATCGAACGCAATCGCTACAAGCGCTGGCAGGCGCTGAAGTATTACGTCCTCATCGCGGTGCTGGTCGCGGCAGTGCTGGGGAGCGGGATCGCAGGGCTGTTCGATCCGCTCTCCCTGCTCATCCGGTCGCTGACCCTTTCCGTTCTGCCAGGATTAAATCTCGCCCTAAACGCGCTGTTCAACGCGCTCTACGGGACACATGCAAGTGTCCTTCAGCTTCTGGGCGAAGGCCTGCGGATCCTGTCCAGCCACATCCTGATGAGTTTCAAGCAGCCCTATTTTCATCAGGGGTTTTTTATAGGTGTGATATTACTTGGGCTTCTTATACTCAATCTGCGCATCACACGTTTCTGGTGCCGGGCGCTTTGCCCGCTGGGAGCGTTGCTCGGATTTCTCTCCCGATGGTCGCTCCTGGGCCTGGAAAAACACCCCGCCCAATGCGGAGACTGCAACCGCTGCCTGCTCAATTGCCAGGGCGGCGACGATCCCATTCCCGGCGCCAGGTGGCGCAAGGCCGAGTGTCATCTGTGTTTCAACTGCGTTGGCGACTGTCCGGAGAGCAGTATCAAATTCAAATTCTTTCCTGCCACGCCGACCACGATAGAGGCGCCTGACCTCAAGCGGCGCAGAGCTTTCGCGAGTATCGCGGCGGGCGCGGCGGCATTGCCGCTCTTCCGCAGCACCACCGGCCTGGCCGTCGAGCGCCACGAGCGGCTGATTCGTCCGCCCGGCGCGCTGGACGAGAAGCATTTCCTCGACCGCTGCATTCGTTGTGGAGAGTGCATGAAAGTCTGCCCGAATAACTCCTTGCAGCCAACGCTGGCCGAGGCTGGAATCGAAGGCTTGTGGACGCCGGTGCTGGTTCCGCGCGTCGGCTACTGCGAACCGAGTTGCGTCCTGTGCAGCCAGGTCTGCCCAACGGGCGCCATCTGGGAAATCACTTCCGCCGAAAAGGCGTGGGTGTCTTCTGCTTCGAACAAATCGGTTAAGCCCATTCACATTGGCACGGCGTTCTACGATCGTGGCCGCTGCCTCCCCTGGGCGTTGGCCACCGAATGCATCGTGTGCGAAGAATGGTGTCCGACTTCGCCCAAGGCGATCTACCTTCGTCCCGCCGAGGTATTTGACGCGCAGGGCAACGCCAAGCAGGTCCGCCAGCCTTACGTCGACGCCGGTCGCTGCGTGGGTTGCGGCGCCTGCGAGTTCGCCTGCCCCGTGCAGGACCGCCCGGCGGTATACGTAACCAGCATCGGCGAGACGAGGTCGAAGACCAATCAGATCATGATGAGGGAACCGAGGAGGCGAGCGACGCCATGAAGAGAACGGGACTCCGGACTCGGGACTCGGGGTGGGGGATTCGGGATATAAGATTTGGGATTATCTTGCTTGCTGCGTTAGTGGTCCTGAATCTTGCCTGCAGCTCCAAACCGACTCCCACAGCAAGCGAACCGTTCCCTTCCTCGGGAGACGCGACCGGCTGGGTAAAGACCGGCGAAGCGCGGACCTTTGCGGGGGAGAATCTTTGGGAATATATCGACGGTGATGCTGACCGCTACCTCCAATCGGGGATCGTGCGGACGCTGACCGCCGATTACAGGTTTCAAAACAAGATCGATGCGGTCGCCGATGTCCACATTTTCAAGGGCGCCGATGGCCCGAAGGCGCTCATGGCCGCGGAGTCTGCGGAAGGATCGCGTCCCGCCAGCGTGGGGGACGAGGCGCGCTTATTCGCGTCGAGCCTGGTGTTTCGCAAAGGCCCGTGGCTGGTACGCGTAACGGCCTATGAAGAGGCTCCGGAAATCGCCAAGGGACTGGTAGCGCTCGGCCAGGCGATCGAGAAGAAGCTGGAAAAACCGTAGGTGGTAGGTAGCAGGCGGTAGATGGGGAGAAAGAACGGTGTATGGCCTCCCGTTCACTGTTCACTGTCCACTGGTTACTTCTTCGAGGAGGTAATTCGCCATGTTGAAAAGAAGCGGACTTCGCCGTCGTGAATTCCTCGTTACCACAGCGGGCGTGATGGCGGGCGCTGTCAGTTCGGCGTGCCGCGCCGCGACGCCGGGGGAGATTGAAGAAGCCGCGGCAAAAGTCGGACCATTGCCACGACGAAAACTGGGCGGCAAGGGGCGGGAGATCACGGTGCTGGCCGGCGCAGGAACCTGGAACGCCGACGCGGTGGAGGCCGGCATCCGCTGCGGGATCAACTTCTGGCACAAAGCGGACGAGTGGGACCGCGGCAACGTCCCCACGGCCATCCTCAAGAATCGCGATGCGCATTATTGCCAGGTGTGTGTCGACCGCGCCCACGGGAATCACGAGCGAGGCAGGATCGACGAGGAAGCTCACTACCAGTTTGTGAAGAAAAGTGTCCAGCAAACCGGACTTCGCTACTTTGACGACATGCAATTCCACTTTGGTTTTCACAACGCGGCGGAAGTGAAGAACGAACGCGGATTTGTGCGCGCCTTCGAGCGGCTGAAGAAGGAAGGCCTGGTCCGCCATCTCTGCCTTTCCCAGCACCATTACGGTAGCAACTGGCGCGTTGAAAACGGCCAGAACGGGGCGGAAATTCTAACCGCGGTCATCGCCGACGGCATCTTCGAGCACGCGCAGTTCATGTACTCCTACGGCGAGACTCCCGCCATGGAGCAGTGGGTCAGCCTGGCGCGCCGCAATGGTTTCGGGACCATCGCCATGAAAACCACACGGGGCGCGAGCCGCATGCGCCAGGATCGCGAATTCATGAAGGACTTCCCCGCCGGCACCACACCCCACCATGCCCTGGCCCGCTGGCTGACCACGCGCACCGCGCTCGATTCCGCCATCATTGAAATCAACAGCCTGGAACAATTCGTGGACACGTATTCCGGCGCCGGGCACCATACGCGCGCTGCCGACGACCGCGCCCTCGAGCAAATGACGGAATACGCCAACCGCGAAGTCTGCCGGCTCTGCAATGAATGCGCAAGCCACTGCGGCGAGCGGATTCCTATCGCCGACATCCTGCGCTACGAGCGTTACGCGCAGGATTACGGGGAAGGATATCGCGCGCGCCAGCTTTATGCCCAACTCGACCGGCAAGGTGACGCGTGCCTCGCCTGCGGAAATTGCCTGCCTCACTGCCCGCAGGAATTGCGGATCCCGGAAAAGCTCAGAGCCGCGCACCGGCTGTTACGGTTGAAGGAAGTTGGCTGAGGCTGAGTTGTCCGAGGGCTTGATTTCAGTCTGAGATGCCGCCCGCATGCGACCGCGAGCGGCGCACACTTCACCCTATCTCCAGTCCGCAATTCCACGATGCCCGCTCAAACTGGAAAGGGGGAACGAACGGCAGGGCGACAATTCGGTCTCGTGGGTTACGACTTGCCTGGACGCACGGCTGTGGCTCGCGGGCCCTTCTCGCCACGCTCCATATCAAACTCGACGTTCTCTCCTTCTTTCAGGCCGTCGAAGTTAAGCGATTGCAGGCTGCTGCGATGGAAAAACACCTCTTGTCCGTCAGCGGAGCGAATAAACCCAAAGCCGCGATCTCGAACTACGCGTTTAATTGTTCCTTCCATAGGAAACCTCAGTCTGCGTAAAAGGGAGTCCGTTCTTGGCAGGTCGCAAGGGGAAAACAATTGGCCGGCGAAGAAACCTCTCCTACGCTAATGGGGCCAATCTACTCTCGTCGATATCGTTTGTCAAAGGGTCTGTCAACTAGAACGAAAATATTCGCACAAGCCAAGAATGGTTTTTGGTATCGACAATTTGTCAACAAGCAGAGCTAAGATGCCGCCGCTTGCTCGAATGAATGCACGGCCGTCTCCAAGCTGTCGTACATTTCAAAGACCGTGCTAAGGCGAGTGATCTGCAGAAGATCGTGAATACGCTTCGTGAGGTTTAACAGTTTAAGGTCCCCGCCCTGGCGGCGCGTGGATGTGTAACTGGCCACCAGAGTCGAAAGCCCAACGCTGTCCAGGTACCCTACCTCCCCCAGGTTGAGAACGATGCGCGTGTGCCCACCCTCAACAAGGCGCTTGATGCGCTCGCGCAGAGCTTCCGTCTCCTCGCCGAGCGTTATCCGCCCGCGAAGGTCCAAAACCATCACACCGCTCACCAGCTTTTCCACCATGTACAGAGCCATGGGAACACTCCCCCGGGCGAACCGCCTCAACTCTACCACTCGGCCTGAATTGTGGTCGGAAACCTAAACGGACAACGCATCTTACCACGAGTCAGCGCAACTTGCGAGAAGTGGTTACGTGAGAGCTAGTAACCCAATGAGAATCGGCATGCGATGGCCCTTGATAGTGGCCCACTGATATCGGATTGACACACGGCAGTCGAACCCCTATGCTACGCCACAATTTCAGTTGACGGAGGCTTGAATGGAGTTCCGCAGATGCAATTGTCTGCTCGTGTCGCTTGCCGTCGCTGCAGCCGCTACTGTGCTGCTTGGTCAGGCTCCAGGCAAGAAGAGCTCCGCCTCCCAGGGCTCCAACCTTTTTTCCCTGCTCGTGGAGCGCGAAAAGGCTGGATGGGAAGCGTTCAAGAACAAGGACAGGAAGGCCTTTTCGGCGATTGCGGCCGACGATTACACAGCCGTGCTGGCTGATGGCAAGGGGGAGCAGAATTTGCAGAGTACCCTTAATTCAATGAATGCGATTTCGATCAATAGATATACCCTGAGCGATTTCAAACTCACCCCTCTTGGACCCAATGCTGCCCTGCTGCGATACAACGCGTCGGCAAACTACGGAATCGCTGGCGGCCAGGCCGTGGATGGAAAGTTGGCGGTGGGCGATTTGTGGGTCAAGCGTGGCGGGCAGTGGAAATCGCTGCGCTATCAGGAGACCGAGGTCAAGTAACGCGATTCGTGCCTCCCGCCGGCCGCGGTTCTTATTGAATGGTCCAGCTTGCACATCGCTACCGCCGGCCACCAGTCAGGTTTGATGTTCAGGGTGCGTGCAGCCCGGAAATTCCGGAAGGAAATCGCGGCCCTGATAGCCGAGGACGTCAATCAAGCCCATCTTGGAAGTGTAAAAAGCTCCGACCGTCGTATCTTTGACAAGCCGGTAAAACGCATAGGCCGGATGGCTCGCCGAAGCTTCGCGCTCGGGGAGGCTCGCCTCGAGCAACAGCTTCTCCTGCTCGCGGCTCGAGAGGTTTGAGAACGTCTGACGGTATTCCTCTTTACTCGACAGGTCAAGTTGCGCGAGTCCTTCCGCCCACTCCCTCTGCATCTCCGGCTCAAATTCTGCCGCGGAGAAGACCAGGAAATCGATGTACTCTGCCACGCGAGCTTCCTTCGCTCCGGGTTGATCATCGGTTGGAATGATGAGCTCGGTGAGCATCTCGATGGTTTTGAATTGCTCCGGCGAGAAGAATTTCACAGTGTATTTTCCGTCCGGCGCGGACGCAGCCGTCGCGGCGTGATGGTGTTGACTCGCCGCTCGGATCCCCTCGCCGGCCCGCGCCGACGGCAGCCACCCCGCGAGAAACTCTTGTCCCGCGGCTGTGGTCAGGAGCGTGCCGAGATATTTGAGCGCGGTTCGCCGCGAATTGAGCTCATCGGTCATAAGCAATCTCTGAGCAGTCAGCTTTCAGCCATCAGCCTAATCCGCTTCAAGCCTTGGCTGAACGCCGATGGCTGACGGTTGACAGCTTTCTTCACACATTCCCCAACCGAAACTCCTCCGCCAAATGATCGCACGCGCGATACGCCAGCGCCATGATCGTATGCGTGATCTGCTTCTCCGGGTGCGTGACGAAGCACGCCGCGTCCACGACGAGCAGATTCTTCACGTCGTGGCAGCGATTCCATTTGTCGAGCACGGACCCGCGCGGGTCGTCACCCATGCGCGCGCCCCCTGTTTCGTGCGTGACACTTCCGAGCGGATAAGGCTTGCCTTTCTTATAGGGCAGAATCTCCGCTCCCGCCGCGCGCAGGATTCGCTCGATCTCATCGTACATCTCGTCGAGAATCGCGAACGAGTGCTCGTACTCGGCGTTGGTGTGGAAGCGCACTTGGGGGATCCCGTAGCGGTCCTTGAGCCCGCCGGGATCGATCTCAACATAATTCCAATCGAACGCCAAGCCCTCCCCGTATCCGCCGAATGAGAATCCTGCGGGGTATAGCTCCTTGATACGTTTCTTATACGCCGAGCCGAAGCCCGGCAGTTCCGCGCCCGGGCCCGGCCCCGACCCACAGCCGGTGTAGAAATCGAACCGCCAGCCGCGCAGGTATTTCTTCTTGTCTCCGTGCCCATAGTTATAGCGAGGAATGTAGATCGAAGATTCGCCCGGCCCGTCGTCGTTCGAGCTGGGCCGCCCGGCGAGCTGGGGAAAGAATCCCTGAATGTCAGCGAACGCCACGTGCTCGGCGAGGTAGCGTCCCAGCGTGCCGCTCGAGTTCGCGAGCCCGTGCGGGTGATTGCGTTCCTTCGAGTTGAACAGAATGCGGATGGATTCGATCATCGAAGCGCCAAGCACGACGGCCTTGCCGTAGGCTTCGTATTCCTGCCGGTTGTTCGCGTCGATGTACGACACGCCGCGCGCCTGGCCGGTCTTGCTGTCGATGAGCACGGTGTGCGCCACGGAATTCGGCCGCAGCGTGAAGTTCTTGAGTTCGACGAGCCGCGGAATTAAGACATCAACGGAGCTGAAGCGCGACGCCGTATCGCAGCCGTAATTGCACGCGCCGCAGAAGTGGCACTTGGGCCGGCCATCGTAATCGGCGCTGAGCACCGCGAGCGGCTTGGGCACAACTTTGATGCCCAGCTTCTCCGCCCCTTTCTTGATCAGCCACTCGCCGCACCGGGCATTGAACGGCGGCAGAAGATGTTTTCCCGTGGGAGTGTTGTGAACATCCTCCGAGCCGCCAGAGACTCCAATCAGTTTTTCAACCGCATCGTAGTAAGGCGCGACGTCGTCATAAGTAATCGGCCAATCTTCGCCGAAGCCGTCCTGCAGACTTTTCGCCTTGAAATCGAGCGGGCCGAAGCGGTCGCAGCCGCGTCCCCATAGATTCGTCCGCCCGCCCACCGCGCGCAAGCGAGTCCAGGTAAACTTCGCCCCCGGCGCCAGCGCGTAGGGGTCTTCTTTGGGAATGGTGTAGAGCTTGTCGGTCCACGCCTTGATTTTCCACTCCATGCCTTGCGGCAAATCGCCGTATTGGCCCGGCTTGCCGTTGCCGCGGTAAGGAAAATCGAAAGGGTTCTTGTGCGGCTGGAAATCTACGGCGGGATTAATCATGCGCCCCGCTTCGAGGCAGAGCACTTTCAACCCGCGCGTCGCGAGCACGTGCGCGGCAATCCCTCCCGCGGCGCCCGAACCCACCACAATGACGTCATATACCTCTTGCGAAGCCACCACACCCCCTTGCGAAGACGGGAGACATCATACCATTTCTGTCTGTCATCCTGAGCACCCCACTTGTCATCCTGAGCGCCGCGCGCCGCAGGCGGGCAAGCGAAGGGTCTTTGTCATTTGTTCCAAATCAACTGCGGAGATCCGTCGCCTGGCTCAGGATGACCGGCTCGAATATTGCCGCGGACAGGGGAAGCGGCTTTTCCCGCCGCAAAGGCGCGTGCTAAACTCCCTCAATCCCTCAGGAGGTGAGTGATGTCAAACGACGGAGTATCCCG
This sequence comes from Terriglobia bacterium, assembly GCA_041946825.1. Taxonomy (GTDB): domain Bacteria; phylum Acidobacteriota; class Terriglobia; order UBA7540; family UBA7540; genus CAZTHM01. The sequence continues at coordinate 45,083 of JBHGBD010000030.1, forward strand.
ACGTACGTTTCTGCAGAATGTCGCCGCCGGCTCGACCGGAGCTGCGTTGAGCGCCGTCCCCGCGTCCGCAAGCAGCGCAACGCCCGAGGCCGTTCCCTTCCCCATGACAGTCGAATCGTATCCGCTCGCCGAGCCGACCAAGGGCGCCGCGCTCGACCGCCTCAAAATCGTGACCCAGGAAGAAATCCCTGCGTCATTCCAGGAGCGGGTGAGAGGAGTCTCGTCGGGTGTCGAGCTGGCTTTTGCGAATTCAGCGTCTGATTTTCGTCGCGAGCTGGAAAACGCCCAGGCAATTTACGGCGACTTCTCGCGCGAGGACCTGAAGACCGCCAAACAGCTCCGGTGGATTCAGTGGACGGCGGCGGGCGTCGAGCACATCCTCTATCCCGAACTCGTCGAGAGCCCCATCGTGCTCACCAACATGCAGCGCATCTACGCGCCGTGCATCTCCGAAACCGCCATCGGCTTCATGCTGGCGCTCGCGCACGGCATCAACCGCTACTCGCTTCAGACACAGGAGCGAAGATGGAGCCCGCTCCCCGGCCTGTTCGACATCAGCGGCATGACCGCCGGCATCGTCGGCCTGGGCGGCATCGGCAGCGAGATCGCCCGCCGCGCCCATTTCGGATTCAACATGAAGATCCTTGCCGTCGACCCCAAACCGATTCCCAAACCCGACTTCGTCGCCGAACTGCATTCCGTCGAGTGGCTTCCACAAATGGCCGGGCAAGTTGACTTCCTGGTTTCCTCCGCGCCGCACACCCCGCTGTCGGAAGGCATGTTCAATGAATCCGTCTTCCGCGCCATGAAGAAGAGCGCGTTCTTCATCAACATGTCGCGCGGCAAGCTGGTGGATACGCCCGCGCTCGTGCGCGCCCTCAAGGAAGGCTGGATCTCCGGCGCCGGGCTCGACGTCGCTTACAAGGAACCGCTGCCCGCCGATGAGCCGCTCTGGACCGCCGGCAACGTCATCATCACCTGCCACACTTCGGGCCATACGCCGCGCACCACCGAGCGCCAAATGGCCCTCTTCACCGAAAACGTCCGGCGGTACGTCGCGGGCCTGCCGTTGCTTAATGTCGTGGATAAGAAGAGGGGGTACTAGCCGGGGGACATCTCCACTCGTGGGGGGCGCTTACCCACTGCGTGGTGTAGGATGTTATCGGGAGTGCACCGTGATAGCAGCGGGAGTTGCGCGGTCGGCCGTCCTGCTCAGCACTTGCGCGTGTATTGCTTGTGCTGCAATTGTTCGCGGCCAGACACTCAGCGGCCGGTTTTTCCCTGAAAAACAGACGTATCTGGTGGGCGAGCCTGTCTTCATTGATTTTGAAATCGTCAACAAAGGCGACCAGCCGACCTGGATCGATGGCCGCATGGGAGAGCCGTGTATCGAGCGTGATCCAATTGAAGTGGTGGGAGCGAAGTACCACGGATTCGGATCAGACTTAAGCTTCGGATGCTTCGGCGGCGTAGCGGGAAGTTGCATGTCAAACCTGATCGAGTTGAAACCTGGCAGGAAGCACATCGGGCGCATTTTTCTGAGCGCTCGCTTTTTGTTGGGTCGTGCCGGAAAATACGACGTGCACGCTCAACGCCGCGTCCCTCTCTACCCAGAAGGAACATGGACAGTAGAGAAACGGGCTGCCAAGATGGAATTCTCCTCTGATTTTCAGATTACCTTGGTCGAGGGCAGCGAGGATGAGTTGAAGGCCGCGTTCCAGCCTTACGTCGAGGAAGCCGACAGTCCCGATGAATCTGCGCGATGGCAAGCAATTTGGGCGATCAATGTGATGGCGCCCCCTTTCCTTGAGGATCTCATTCTTAGATCAGCTGATACGCCAAATAGAACCGACCCCGCCGCCTTGCGTCGCTTGAACACGCGGAAGAGCAGACAAAAACTTGCCGAACTGGTCGAAAACTCCCAATACGATTCGGTCCGGCAGGGGGCGATCCGAGAGCTGGCGAAAACGCGCGATCGGTCATACTTGCCCACCTTGATGCGTGTTGCAGAGAGTTCCAATGACGGCGATCGCGACATTGCGATTCAGGGCGCCGGCCTGATTGGCGGGGATGATTCCATTCCATTTTTGGTTTCAAGGCTCGCCGATCCTGATGTCTACGCGCGGGTCGCCGCGGTCCGCGGCTTGGGCCTTACGGCCAGCCGAGCGGCCGTGGCCATCCTCATCGAGAGGCTGCAAGACACGGATGAAAGAGTCTCTCGGGAAGTGACCCAGAGCCTCGCTCAACTCACCCACCGTTCCATCACTCCGTCGCCGTGGGCAGAAAAGCCATCGCCCGATTCGTATCACCGCTGGCATGACTGGTGGTTTTTGAATAGCCTGAGTGCCCCGATATATGGCACCGACGACTGCGCGCAACCGCTGCCACTCAACTAAGCGGGTGGTCACACTCATGCATTCATCGTGGGTTCTGACGCCACGAAGCCCACGGTGAGGAGTTGGCAGCCACAGTCAATTCGCAATTTGAATTGACTGTGGGCCCGTGGCTACCGTTGATTACTTGGACGGATTCTGGAAGGCGGCCACGTCCGGCGCGCGGGGCTTGGAGTTTCCGAAGACGATGGATTTGACGTAAAAGGCGAACTTGCGGATCCAGACGATATTGACTTCGCGCTCGACGGGAAGCCAGTGGCGCCCGTCGAACGTCACGGAATCGGGAGCCACCCGCACTTCCTGGCCGCTGATTTTGGTTTCGCGCTCGCGCCGGGGCAGCATGGCCTTCACAGCCTCATTGGGCTCGAAGCGCGCGTCGTGTGGGCCGATCTGCTTGAGCGTCATTTCCACGCTGTGCGTTGGCATCCAGGCGATCAATTCTCCCGAGGTTTGGTTCCACGAGCGCACCAGCAGCAGCTCGCCCTCGACGCCCTTCTTCTTTGTGGAGCCTTTCGGAGCGGGAATCTGATCGGCCGGCGCGGGCGCTGCGTTTCCAGGAGCGCGTTCTTGCCCGCGCGTGACGAAGGGGGAGACAATCAGCAGCACACAAAGCACAAAGAGTTCGACCAACACACGCATATCAACACCCCGCAACCGCGCTGGTTCCTTCGTCTGCCGCGCAATTATGAATCCGCACCGGCCGATCGATTTGGACCTCGCGCCCTGCCCTTTCTTACACCTCAATCGACCGCAAAAACTCTGCCAATTCGCAAGGCAATCGATGAAGGTATATCAACTGGTTGAATGCCGGGAATTTGCTGTGCTTGAGATGAAGTCCCGTCGCCGCGATGACTCGGCTGACTGGGTATGGATGGCGGGTTGAGGGAAATTATTACCGAGAACAGCCCGGTCTATTCACAACCTGACTCTGGGCGCGTGATCGAAGGAAGCCTGCGGCCGGAAGGGCGGAGGGCCAGCGCGAGGCCGGGGCGCCCCAACAAAAGACTTGACAAAACCAGGTTTGTATGCTATATGCGTAGTCTACTGATGGTCATATTGTCGCCCACCGGTGGGGGCAAGCGAGGGAAGCGGGTGAAGACGTACGGGCAAAGATTGGTTGCGATCCGGAGCCGACGGAGACCGAGCCATCACGAAAGCGTGTTCCCTATACCCGCAAAATCGGGAAGCTGGTTAGTCATTCAGATTCAAGGGGATAAGTTTTCGAAATCGGGGGCGAAGCTGGTAAGTCGCTTAGAATCAACAAGTGATGAATTTTCCTACAAAGCTGATTACATGTCTCTTTCCAATAATTTATCAGGATCCCCGGCTCGAAAGGGCGCCACGCGAAGCTAATAACCTCTTTAGAATCAGCAGGCATTTGAAACCGACAAAGCTGATTAACCCCCGCCCCTGAAGAACATATCAGCTTCCCCCTGGCAATGGAGAGCTGCCGCGACGAGGCTCGGAAGGCTATCGGGCAGCCTTGGAGAGCGCGTCCAAAGGACCCGTTTCGAGGCTAGATTGACGGAGCTAGGGAGACGGCCGAGGGCCGTCCCCGGGAACCGGCCAGACGCCCCACCGGGCGTCCCTACTTCTCGTGGTGCTCGTGCTTGGCTCCGGTCTTCTGCCGCTGTTCGCGCAGGACGGCCTTGCGGCTCAGCCGGATCTTGTTGCCTTCGATGGAGATGACCTTGACGAGGAGCTGGTCACCTTCCTTGAGTTCGTCGCGGATATCGCGGATGCGATTCTCAGCGACTTCGCTGATGTGCAGCAGGCCGTCGGTGCCAGGGAAGATTTCGACGAAAGCGCCGAAGTCCGCCAGGCGGACGACCTTGCCGAGATACGTCTTTCCCAGTTCGGCCTCGGCCATGAGGTCGCGAATCATTTTCAGAGCCTTGTTGGCCGCGGTTTCGTCAACCGCCGCCACGTTTACCTTGCCGTCGTCCTCGACGTCAATCTTGGCGCCGGTCTGCTCGACGATGCCCCGGATGACCTTCCCACCCGGGCCGATGAGCTCGCCGATTTTCTGGCGGTTGATTTGCAGCGTGTAGATGTGCGGCGCGTAGGCGGAGATGGCAACGCGAGGCTCGGGCAGCGTCTCGAGCATTTTGCCGAGCACGTGGAGGCGTCCCGCCTTGGCCTGTTGCAAAGCCTCTGACATTATTTGCGGGGTTATGCCCGTTGTCTTAATATCCATTTGCAGAGCCGTGATGCCGTCCTTCGTCCCGGCAACCTTGAAATCCATATCACCATAGTGGTCTTCGGCGCCCGCGATGTCGGTGAGGATGGCGTACTTCTCGCCCTCTTTCACCAGCCCCATGGCGATGCCGGCCACCGGCGCCTTGACCGGCACCCCCGCATCCATCAGCGCCAGGCAGCCCCCGCACACCGTGGCCATCGAGGAAGAGCCGTTCGATTCCAGGATGTCGGAGACCACGCGGATGGTGTAAGGGAATTGGGTCGCGTCGGGGAGTAGCGAAGCTAGCGAGCGCTCGGCGAGCGCTCCGTGCCCGATCTCGCGCCGTCCCGGACCGCGCAGCATCTTGACTTCGCCGACGCTGAAGGGTGGGAAATTGTAGTGAAGCATGAAGGTCTTGAATGACTCGCCTTCCAGCACATCGAGGCGCTGCTGGTCTTCGCCGGTCCCGAGCGTGACCGTGACCAGGGCCTGCGTCTCACCACGCGTGAAGAGCGCCGAGCCGTGCGTGCGTGGAAGCAAGCCGACTTCGCAGGTAATCTGCCGCACCTGATCGAAGGGCCGCTGGTCGGCGCGGCGGTGCTGGAGGAGAATATCGTCGCGAAAGAGCCGCTCTTCCAGAGCGTCGAAGAGGTGCGCGACCTCGCGGCGTTTCTTGTCGTCTTCCTCCGGATAGCTCTCGACCAGTTCTTTGCGGATGGAGGCGATCTTGCGATGGCTTTCCTGCTTGATGTATTTCGAAGTATCCATCGCCTCGTGGAGCGCGGTTTCAGCCTTCTGCCGGATCTCCGAGTAGAGGGCCTCATCGCGCACGGGCGGAGCCACCTCGCGCTTCTTAATCCCGAGCTGGGCGAAGAGCTCTTTTTCGGCGGCGATGATCTTGCGGATTTCGGTGTGGCCGTGCTGGATGGCCTCGAGCATGGTTTCCTCGGAGACTTCTTTCGCTCCGGCTTCCACCATGACGATGGCGTCTTCGCTTCCCGCCACCACCAGATTCAACAGGCTGGTCTTGACTTCCGAGTAGCTCGGATTGGTGACCAGGCGTCCTTCGACCAGCCCGACGCGCACGGCGGCGATAGGGTTGAAGAATGGAATATCGGAAAGGTAGACGGCCGCGGCGCCCGCCACCAGGCCGATGACGTCCGGGTTGTTGTCGGAGTCAGCCGAGAGGACCATGGCGATAACTTGCGTGTCGTCATTGAATCCTTCCGGGAACAGAGGCCGCAACGGGCGGTCGATCAGGCGGCTGGTGAGGATCTCTTTTTCGGTGGGGCGGCCTTCGCGCTTGAAGAAGCCGCCGGGGATTTTTCCCGCGGCGTAGTTGTACTCGCGGTAATCGACGGTCAAGGGGAAGAAATCGATTCCTTCCCGCGGGTCGGTCGTGCAGGCAGTGGCCAGAACAACCGTGTCGCCATAGCGGACGTAGGCCGAGCCGTTGGCCTGCTTGGCGAGCTTGCCGACTTCTATCGTAAGGGTGCTTGAACCTAAGGGGATGCTGATTTGCTGCAAGTTATTTCCTCCATTTGATTGGCGGGCGCGTCCCGTTTTCGTCGGGCGTTGTGACCCGCGCGCCGGCGGTCTCGTTCCACCGGGTTTCCGCTGCCTTCAGGGCTTGGCGGTGATATGCGTTATTGGACTCGGAAGAGGAAGGTTGCGATGGGTAGAAGATGCGGGCCACCAGGGCGGGTCCGCGCGGACTGTCATCGCCTGGAAACGGAAAAGCGACCTCCACGGGACACCCGAGGGGTCGCTGGGATTTGCCAGGTTGTACGTGCCCGAATTTCCCAACTTCCGAATCACGATCGGGCTACTTGCGGATGCCGAGCTTATCAATTAACTGATGGTAGCTATCCGGATTCCGTCGCTTCAGGTACTCGAGCAGCCGCCGGCGCTTCCCCACCATGATCAACAGTCCACGGCGGGAAGAATGGTCCTTCCGATGAACGCCGAAGTGATTGTTCAGGTAGGAAATGCGTTCGCTCAATAAAGCGATCTGGACTTCGGGCGAACCGGTGTCTGTAGGGTGTACCCTGAAACGCTCGATCAAGGCCGTCTTAGAATTCTCGGCTAATGGCATCCGCCAATCTCCTCGCTTCTCACAACTTTTCCCTTTTTTGTCCGGAAATAGGATACCACGATTGGCCTAATCTGACAAAGCCTAAATCGTGGTCGTACTCATGGCAAGATACTCCGGAAGGGAGGATGCCCACGGTGGTTGCGACCTTGTAGAGTCCAGGCGGCGAAAATCGAAAGTCCCGATATTTACTATAGATGTATTTCGTCATTTCTATACAGCGCCGTGGATTGAAGTTTTGCCGTTGAACGGCCGATGAGATATCTCTATAGTAGGGCCTATGGCGTGGATAATCGGAGTGTCAGCGCTGGTGATTCTTGGAGCGGTGTTACGGTCGATCCTCCGGCTTGACTCGCCGTCTCCGCACGCCAACGGTCTCGCTCCGCTGGGCCCGGAACGCGATGCGCTCTACCAGCCTGTGGCCCAGGAGATCGAAACCCAGATCACTATCCTCGGCATCTCTCTCAATGACGCGTTCGATGAACGGTCTTCGGGCAATCACGAAATCGCCTGGCGCCTCGTGCGGCTCTCCGCATCAGAATGGGATCGACTCGCCGAGATTCTGACACTTCTGTCCGGCGCCATGGCCGAGGCCATGAGCAGCGCACGGGTCGCGGGACCAAATCGGTTGCTGGGCTCCAGCCATTTCAAATCCCGGGTGATGATCGACTACGTCCGCACCTACGAACTGCTCGAGCAACTTGTGTTCCGGACCCGGCTGCGTAGCCAGCTGCAGCTCCGCATGTTACGCCGCACGGTTGAGATGCTGAGCGCCGAATTCCGCCGCGCCTATCGATACGCCGACCGGACCGAAGACCGACCCCAGGAACTGTGGGACCGTCTGGACGTTTACTTCCACGACCTGGATCTGATTTCGAAGGAAATTCTGTTGGCCTTTCGCGGTCTGCTGCAGGAGCTGCCACATCCGGCCCTTCCGGCATTGGCGAGCAGCTTGAAAGGCCTCGTGCAGCGTGGAGTTCGCTCCCCCTCTGTTCCGGCCGACGCGTAGACCCGCCCCTTCCCGCTCCTTAATTGTTGTCAGCAGGAAAGGATGATGCGTGTGTAAAAGCCGCTCGTGATCCCCTGCCCGGCTTTGTGAAGGGCTCTGACTATCCGTAGAAAATCTCGGCGGTCTTGATGAGCTCCGGATCCACGTACTTCAGTTTCTTCAGAGCGTCGGAGATGGGCATGCCGGTAATCTGGTTGCCGTGCAAGCAGACCATGTAGCCATATTTGCCCTCGGCGATCAGGTCGACCGCCTTCACGCCGTAACGAATTCCCAGCACGCGGTCGAAGGCCGTGGGCGAGCCACCGCGCTGGATGTGGCCGAGGACGGTAACGCGGGTTTCAAACCCCGTGCGGCGCTCGATCTCTTTCCCGACGATTTCGCCGATGCCGCCCAGCTGGACATGCCCGAACTGGTCCAGCTTCGCGGACTTGGTGACAAAGTCCTTGTCGGCGCCCGCCAACTGGAAACCCTCCGAGACCACGACAATCGAGAATTTCTTGCCGCGCGCGTGGCGCTTGCGAAGGATGTCGCAGACCTCGTCGAGCGGGACGGACTTCTCCGGAACCAGGATGCAGTCAGCGCCACCCGCCAGGCCGCCCATGGCCGCAATCCATCCCGTGTGCCGGCCCATCACTTCGACCACCAGCACGCGCTGGTGCGATTCCGCCGTAGAGTGCAGCCGGTCGATATTCTCGGTGACAATCGAAACCGCGGTGTCAAAACCGAAGGTCTGGTCGGTGCCCTCGACGTCGTTGTCAATCGTCTTGGGAACACCGACAACTTTCAGGCCTTCGGCCGCAAGCGCGCGCGCGACACCCAGCGTGTCTTCGCCGCCCACCGCGACGAGGTAATCCAGACCCATCTTCTTCATGTTCTCGATAACTTTCTTTTTGTCCTCTTCTTTCTTCAAAGGGTTGGTGCGCGAGGTCCCAAGAATCGTTCCGCCGCGCGGCAGGATGCCGGAAATGGAATTCAGCGTGAGCGGCTCGGCAAGCTCTTTCAGCATGCCCCGCCACCCTTCCTTGACCCCGATGACTTTGTACCCCAATTGATCAGCCCGGCGGACCACCGCGCGAATCACGGCGTTCAATCCCGGACAGTCGCCGCCTCCGGTCAGAATTCCGATTGTGCCTTTCGATTCGTTTGCCATAACAGCGTGTCTCTCCTTTATGATGAGTTCCGGCGAAGCGTGCCCTCGGCGCCCGATGGCTCGTGCCGCGCCTCGACGCAAGGGCTGATGACGCGGAATAAACAAATGAATCTAGCAAGAGTTCTGCCCACTGGTCAAATGCCTCTGTGAGTCAGCCCGCGCGGTGTGAGGACATAATGCCGACCCCTTTCACCTTCACGCTTTCCCGTTGACAGCGCATGGCGCGACGCCAATAATGGGGGCGCGATTTCGGAGTTGGGTATTCTGCTTCCGGCCTCGCGGTAAGCCCCTCGCACGTATTCCGCGAAAGGAGTCTGACGACGATGGTGAACCGTACGTCGGTGTTGGCGTTTGTTTGTGTAAGCGCATTCATAATCTCGGCTGGCGTGACCTCCGCGCAGTCTAGGCCACCCTCCGGACCTTTCGATCTCATCGAGTGGAATGGAGGGAAGTTCGTTTACGGTGTGGACTACTACCCCGAGCACTGGCCGGAAAGCCAGTGGGAGAAAGATGCGACGATGATGCAGGCCGCGGGCATGAACTTCGTGCGCCTGGCGGAATTCGCCTGGGTGAAGATGGAACCCGTCGAGGGCCAATTCGATTTCGCCTGGCTGGACCGCGCCATCAAAGTTCTGAACGCCCAAGGCATCAAGGTCATCCTGGGAACCCCGACCGCTTCCCCGCCCGCCTGGCTCTACGCGAAATATCCCGATATCGCGGCGATGGACGAGAATGGCGTGCGCTACCGTTATGGCTCGCGGCGCAACTACTGCATCCACAGCCCGAACTTCATCGCCGCCTCCAAACGCATCGTGACCGCGATGGCGGAGCATTACAAAGGCAATCCCGGCGTCATTGGCTGGCAGATCGACAATGAGCTTGGCGACCCCGAGTGCTTCGATGCCGCCACGCGCGCCGCGTTCCAGAAATGGTGCCGGACGAAGTACAAGACTCTCGCTGCCTTGAACAAATCCTGGGGGACAATCTTCTGGGGACACACGTATCTGGCATGGGCGGAAATCCCGCTTCCCTGGAACACTTTGGGCAAAACTTACAATCCCAGTCTCGCGCTCGACTTCAAGCGGTTCCAGAGTGAGACCACTCACGACTACCTGAAACTGCAAACCGAAATTCTTCGCCGCGTCGCGCCCAGGCAGGCCATCACTCACAACGCCATGGGGATGTACGACAACATCGACTACTCCGACTTGCACCGCTCGGTCGACTTCGTTGCCTGGGATAACTACCCGATGTTCGGCGAAAATTACGCCGATTACTTCGGCCCCGCCATGGCGCACGACCTGATTCGCGGGTCGAAGAACAATCAGAACTTCATGGTCATGGAGCAGCAGGGGGGCTTGCCCGGCTGGAGCATCTTCTGGGGACGGCAGGCGGCACCGGGCCTCTATCGCGCCTGGGCGTTTCAGGGCGTGGCGCATGGCGCTGACGGCATCTGCTATTTCCGCTGGCGAACGTCACGCTGGGGAACAGAGCAGTACTGGCAAGGGATTCTCGACCAGGACAGCTACCCGAACGAGCGCTACAAGACCGCCGCGCAGACGGGCAAGGAATTCGCGCAGCTCGCGGATTTGCTGCACGGCTCGAAGGTCGTCTCGAACGTTGCCATCCTCGTGTCGCCCGATTCGCGATACGCTTTCAAGATCCAGCCGCTGGTCAAGGAGTTCAATTACAACCGGCAACTGCATCTCTACTACGACGCCTTTCGGAAGCACGGGATCAACGTGGACGTTGTATTCCCCCAGAGCGATCTCGCCGCCTACAAGATCGTGGTGGCGCCCTCGTTGTTTGTGGTCGATCTGCCACTGGTCGAGAGGCTGGCGGCGTTCGTTAAGAAAGGGGGAACTCTAGTTCTCACTTACCGCACCGGCGTGAAGGACGAATTCAACGTTGTGACCGATCAGACGCTTCCCGGGCCGCTCGCCGAGCTGGCGGGAATCGCTATCCACGACTTCGACCCGCAGACGAATCAGGAACAGGAAGTTGTCGATGGCGATGGGGAAGCTCATCCCGCGAGGGTGTGGTTCGACATCCTCGACCCCACGACGGCCACATCGCTCGCGAAGTACAACCGGGGGTATTACGCGGGGAAAATCGCGGCCACGGTGAACAGGTTTGGAGAAGGACAGGTCATTTACATCGGGACGGAACTCGCCAAGCCGGCGTCGTATGCGAAATTGGCAGGTCATCTCGCCGACGAAGCCGGACTCACTCAGGGGCCAACAACCCCGGAAGGCGTCGAACTGGCCGTGCGGGAAAAAGCCGGTAAGAAGATCTTGTTCCTGATCAACTACACCGAAAAAGCACAAGCAATAAACCTGGGCGGGACTTTCCGGAATGCGCTGACGGGAGGAACCGAGCCCGCGGAAGTAAGCCTCGCGCCGTTTGATGTGAAGGTCCTGACGACGCCCTAGAACTCGGAAGTGACTCTCAGGAAGGAAGCAGCGTCCCGACCTCGCGTTCGAGTGCGCGGCGATAAAGTGGCAACGCCGTCGCCATGTCCTCGAGCGCCAGACCCAGATTTACGACGACGTAGCGAGCGCGTTCGTTTGGCCGCGCGGCGCCACTCGTAACGAGTGTCGCGAGTTCCTCATATTCTGTGGGCATCCCCGCAAAATGCCCGTGCTGGCGGTAATACTCGAACTGTCCGCCGTCGTCCACCCACATTCCGTCGGCGGCCTGTACGGCAGCCGCCATCAGCGTCGCATCGAAATCAAGCGAGACGGCAACACTTCCTGGCTTCAGCATTTCCGGTGAGATGACCGGCGTTGGGTTCTTCACGATCGGCGCGCAGGTAACAACAATGTCGGCTTCCTTCACCGCCTCGGCCGGCGTCGCAGCCGGTACGACCGCCAGTCCCCATTCCGTGACTTGCCGAGAGAAACCTTCTCGAGCCTGATTCGAGGGATCGTAAGCTGCTACCGTGGTGATGCCGGGGCACACGCGGCGAATCGCGTCAACGTTCACGCGCCCCTGAACGCCCGCGCCGATGATGGCCATCCGGCGCGCCTCGGGCGATGCCAGCCGACGCACCGCCACCGCCGTCGCTGCGCCTGTGCGCTTCTCCGTGATCCAGGTGCAGTCCATCACCGCCAGTGGCACACCCGTCTCGGGACAGTTCAGAATCAGCAGGCCGGTGATATAAGGCAGCCCGCGGCGGCGATTGCCGGGATAGCCGCTCACCCATTTCATACCTGCCGCACCCGCGCTTGAGAGATATGCCGGCATGGCGTGAATGAACGCGTCGGGTTGCGTGTGAATCCCCGGCTTGGGCGGCATCTCAACCTTGCCCGCCGCTTTCTCGATGAAACACTTCTCTACCGCGGCAATGACATCGTCAAGGGAGAATTCGAGTGACTCGATCTGGGCTCGAGAAATATAAAGGATTTGGCGGCCGCGCTCAGGATTCCACATGGCCCGCTATTATGGCCGTTCTCCGATCGAAGTCAACGCAGTCAATCGACGATTCCATAATCTGACTCGGCAGTCGCAAAAAAAAGCCTGCGCTGCGGGATGCAGCGCAGGCAAGGATTCACGTGGCAATTAAGCTTAGCCCCGGTCCACTCGGAGGTTGTTGACAACCGAGAACGAAAGGCCCGTCGTACGGGCCGCCATCTCGGCCTTGGCGCTATCGAGCTTGGTCGCCACCGCGCCTTCCAGCGTCACATTACCGTTCTTCACGATAATGTGGATCGGCGGAAGTGAGCGGTTGGCGTAGTGCACAAAGAACGGATCGCCGTAAATCGCTCGCGCCAGCTGGATTCGCAGCCGGTCGTCAAAGTTCGAAACCGGCAGAACTTCCAAGTCGTTCTCAACCTTGGCCACTCCGCGGACGCGCGTTAGAAAGTTGCCGATGTCCGACTTCTTGAATGGTTGGGTCACCTGGCCGCTCACAACCAGCTTGTTGCCCTGAGCTTCCAGATTGATGTTGTCAAAGATCCCGTACGCGTAGTAGGTCAAAATCTCGTGCCGCGCCTGATCGAGGATCTGCTGTGAGGACACGTCCTCGGCTTTGACCTGAATATTGTTGATCACCTGGCTGACGCCCGGTGATTTTCGAGCCGCCTTCTCGGCGTCGAGCTTGGCGCCCAGGTTGTCAACCGTGCCGGTCAGCGTCGCCACGCCGTCTTTGAACGTCGTCTGCACCTGACCGTGATTGAACACCTTGGCGTGATAGATCTTGTCCTGGAGCTCTGCCGCCCGCTTGGCGTCAGAATCCCGGATACTAGCGAAAGCCGTCTGGCTAGCCAGACCCACCAACATCGCGACCGCCAAGAACTTCAGAGCTTTCATGATTATCCTCCTGGGGGGCTGCCTCTTGAGGGCGCCCACCTCAACTCTGCCTGCCAGAAACCCCGACCTCCACACCCCTTACGAAATCACTTCCATGGGCTAAGACGCAAATGGCGGGCGAGTGGTTGCAAGCCGCTTAACTGGCTCATTGTAAATAAGATGTCATCAAGGCACAGTTGGAATGGTTTCGAATTATTTCGAATTGGTTGCATTGATGGACCAGGAAGGGTTGGAGCGGAGCGGGAAGGGGTGTTTCAAATCGCTCGATGGCTTAATCGCCCGATCATCCCATATTTTCACTCGTACCGCAGCGCCGCCAACGGATCAACTCGGGACGCTCGCCTTGCCGGCGCATAGCCAGCGAGAATCGCGGCGCTTAGGAGGACGA
>JBHGBD010000031.1:0-61564 GCA_041946825.1 Terriglobia bacterium
ACGTATTTAGCCTTACGGGATGGTCCCCGTGGATTCCCGCAGGGTTTCTCGTGCCCCGCGGTACTCAGGAACGCGCGCGAGAGTCCAGTCAGCTTTCGCCTACGTGGCTATCACACCCTATGGCCGATTTTTCCAAATCGCTCGGCTAGCCGCTGGATTGATAACTCTCTGGTTCTGCACCGGCACGCGCCCTACAACCCCGGACGCTGCACACCGCGTCGAAACTCGAAATTCGAAGCTCGAAACTCGTCGGGCGAATTTCGATTTTCTAGTTTCGAATTTCCGGCGCGCTGTGCAACGCCCGGTTTGGGCTGTTCCGCTTTCGCTCGCCGCTACTGGCGGAATCGCTGTTGCTTTCTTTTCCTCCAGGTACTGAGATGGTTCACTTCCCTGGGTTGGCTCGCACCCGCCTATGGATTCAGCGGGCCGTCTCCGAGTTTTACTCGGAGGGGTTCCCCCATTCGGAGATCCCCGGGTCAAAGGGTGCTTCCCCCTCACCGAGGCTTATCGCAGGTAGCCGCGTCCTTCATCGCCGTCTGGCGCCAAGGCATCCACCGTACGCCCTTAGTAGCTTGACCATAAAATCTGCTCAACACACGAAGAACAGTCAACGGTCGAAAGTCCACAGTCGAAAGTCAAGAACGGAAATGCCGCACTTGCTTTCGACTTTCAACCTTCAACTTTTCAACTGCTCCTTGCCGAACAGATCGCCTTATGCTTCCCGCCTGATTTTGACCCAGGCGGGCGAGCACTGGTAGACACCGCACTATCAGTTGTCAAAGAACCTTGAGTGCCGAAGGACTTGTTATCGAACCCTCGACCTCATTTCCAGATGGGCCGCTCTTCCGGCCCAAGAAGCTGGGATTGATCCTCCCGACGCATCGGGAACATCAAACTCAACTCCTGCCCTCCTGTCATTCTGAGGAGTCCCGCTTTTAAGGGCGACGAAGAATCTCTGCAGTCCGTACTTTCGTCACTGCCGGGATCCTTCTTCCCGATCGGATCAGGACTCAGGATGACATCGCCAAGGGCACGCGCACGCTCATTCGCTCCGCTCACTCCCTGCGGAGCATGGGGAACCTTATTCCATTGAGCGTCGGGGTCTGAATCAGGTGGGAAGTTTCGCTGTAGCGGCGATCCAGAATCGCCGAAAGCTGCGGCGGCTCGTCACCGCCGAAATGGGCCCACTCGCTTCAAGCCCCTATCCGAAAGCCTTTCGCGTATCTACCTCCTGGGATTTACCGCCGGAACGATGCGAGAGCCGCCTTGCGCCCCCGCCTTCGTATTGGCAATCAAAAATCTTAACCAATCCCAATCCCAAATGCAAGAGTTTTTTTCATGCCCGATTCAACGCCAAAGGAACGCCTCTTACGCGCACCCGCCAAGTCTCTGACCTAGCTGTAGCTGTACAGGGCAAAACAAGCATTTCGGTGCGCTCGTTATGATTGACCCTGCAAAAGGATGGATCGCGGAGCAACTTGCGACCATCCTATTACGAATCCTACCCGAGAAACAACACGACCACCCCAAATGTGTCAATGAAGCCGTGGGCGAGGATGCAGGCCCACAAGTTGCGACCCGACACCATGAACGTCACGCCGAGAATCAATCCGGCAATGCCGGAGTCGATCATTCCCGAAGGGCCTTTGTAGTAGTGGCCGATCCCGAAAAGCACGGAGACGAAGACGACGCCGATCCAATAGGCTCGCGGCGACCGGGCGCCCAGGTCGGCGGCGCGCGTAAGAAGGTAACCGCGATAGCCGATCTCTTCTCCAAAAGCCGCCCAGGTCCAGACGAGCGCGAGCCATTGGAGCGCCGTCCACGCGTCTCCGGTGATGGATTCCGCCCCGGATGGCGCCATGGCGGGAGGCCAGAAACGAGCCGTCAGCGGATCAATCACGAATTCCCCCAGCAATACTCGTAATGCCGCCGCCGCGAGCGCGATCAGCAGAGTCCGCCGCCACGAGGCGGGCCAACGCAGCCCCATCGCGCCCCACCCCCCGTCTCGGACCCGCAAGGAGATCAAGCCCAGCACGAAGAGAATCGGCACTTCGTTGGGGACGATATGAAAGACGTTGTACCCAACGACAAAAAATGTCCCGAGCAGAAGTTCCGCGGGGCTCAGCCAACGCGAGCGCTGGTACCATTTTTTCGGGCGGGTCGTGGCGGGAGTAGGTTCCATAGTGGGAGTCGGCGTTTCCGCCTCGCACACTCCATGGGCGATCAGCGGACCGCGGCGCCAATGCTCACGGCACCACGAGTTCATACCGATGCAAGTGCGGCGTGTGAAGCTGAAAGGCCTGGTAGAGCTTTTCGGTTCCGTAGCGCACGTCGGGTGTCCAGGTAAAGCTCCAAGATTCATTTGAGAGTAGGAGCGGGATTTTCGCGCCACGCGGCGCCTCGGGCGAAAGCCGGATCACGCTGGTCAGCTCCTGAGCGCTTGTCCACTCGAGCCCCTTCTGCTCTTCCAATCGGCCCACCTCGGTAACAAACGGCGAGTCGGAGTAGACCTTGGCGCGATACCAGTTGTTTTTGTCGAACGGGTCCATGCCCTGGCGCATGCGCACCCAGATCGTGGCTTCTTCGCCCGGTTCGAGCTTGCCGTTCCCATTGCCTTTGCCTTCGGTGACGGTTCGCTCGACCGAACCTCCGCCGCCCTGGTTACCCTTTTGGCGAAACACGTTCAAAGTCACTGTCCGGCCGTCGAGAATCATCACCTCGATTGGAGGCGGGATGATTTCCGGGACGATCAGAACATCCAGATTCCTCGTTTCCGTGTGCCAGCCGTCATAGATCATGTCCAGCTTCAACCGCGCCGGAGCAAAGTAGCCTTCGCCGGCGACGCAGCGCACGCGCATGCGGTCCGAAAGATCGATTGAGGCTCCAGGCTCGATTCTGGGAATCGTCGCTTCACTCGCGAGCAACTGGACAGTGGGATATTCGGTCGAAAGGGTCACCTTGAGATCCGTCATTGCCGCGTTGCGTGGGTTGTGGATTCGAATAGGCAGTCGCAACTCCTGCTCGGGCGGGAGTCGAAGTTTGTCGCTCGAAGTCATCGGCAAAACGACAGGAGGCTGGTCGGCGGCTCCTCGGCCGGTGAAGCTGAACTGATGGCCCGCGCCATCCGTCGTCAGGGTCAGACGGCCATCGGAGGCGGCTTGCAGAGCCTGGCGCAGCGTTTCGCCGCTCGTGAGGTTGTGGTCCAAGACGGCGTAGGCCTCGCCGGGTTTGTACAGAGCCGCCGTGGTGATGGTGATGTGGCGGCTCGGCATCGGCGGGCCGTCCGGCGCCCAGCGCCGCGTGGTAACGCGCAAGCCTCCCTGGCTCACATCTTCAAGGTAAGTGATTCCTGGTCCACCTCCCTCGGACTGCACGTGATAGTCCCACACGCGGAAGTCGGCGTAAGCATCGTCGTGATTCCAGCGGTCCGGAAAATTATCGAGGCGGGAGTTCGCGAAGGCGCGCATGTGAAATTCAAACGTTTCGCCGATGGAAGTCGCCCAGTGGCGATGGTATTCATCCTGCCGGTATTCGAAATCGACATCGTCGGCGCGGGCGTAGGCGTCGCGAGTCTCCTCGTGATACTGGCTGATGTAGTCGCCGCTGGCGCGGACCAGCCTCACCATCGTCCGCGTGTGATTGGCCACATGATCCTTGGGGCGCCACAAAACCCGCCGGCCCTTTGGTCCAACGTAGAACTCCGGCCCGGGATTGAAGGCCGAGGCGCTGCCAATCAGGTCCGGATAGCGCGCGCTCAGGTAGAGGCTCATGAACCCGCCCATGCTCAGGCCGGACGTGGCGCGAAATCGGCGGGAGGTCAAGGTGCGATAGGTTCCGTCGATGTGCGTGACCAGTTCCTGGAAGTAGGCCCCGAAGTCGTAATCGCCGCCGCCGTTCTTCATGATGTCCCAGGGAGCTCCGCCGTAAAATCCCTGATAATCGCGCGCCACATAGCCATCCACAGAAACTACGATCACGGGATGGGCGGCCACAAAGTCAACGATTTTGGGGACGGTGTCTTTCCCGTCGTCGTATTTCTCAAGCGTGTACCGGTCGCTGTGGCCGTGGAAATAGTAAATGACGGGAAACGATTTTGCGCTCGAGTCATAGTCCGGCGGCAAGAAGATCCGGTAATGGCGTGTCTCACTGAAGACTCTGGAAAAGTGCGTGGCGTCGAAGAAAGGCCGTTGCTGAGCCTCCGCCGGCCCCAGGATGGCCACAACCGCAACCACGGAGAAGATTAATCGCATAGATGGATCCCTTCACGCCCGAACAGGCGGGCGAAGTATACGCTATTTGCCGCCTTCTGGATGGGTGGGATGGAACGCGGGTCGTGGACAAGCGGGTAGTGGATAGGCTGCGGTGATAGTGCTCGAAAGGCCGGAGAGATTCGACGCGCCCTGCGGAGGCCTAGTTAGCGCTTCCAGGAGAAGAAACGACCGGCACAACACGCGCCCGCGCCTCCTCCACTGCGAGACCCTTCGTGCGTACAAGTTGAAGCACGGCTTTTAGCCGGTATGCGTCCTGCGACGAGTAATAGGTGCGGCCGTTCTTTGCGATCCCCTTAATGATCCCACGCGCTTCGAAACTGCCTAGCTCCTCGGGCGAAAGCCCTAGTTTGACCGCCAGGCGCTCAGCTAGCATGTAATCAGGCATTTCGTTGGTCTCCCCCTAAACCGTCTCGAGCTGGGCCAGGAGATCCTTCACATCAATCAGATGATTGTTGAAGATTTCCTTGGCCGCGTCCAACATGCGGAAAACTGCGGGATCGGGAACTGAGTAATAGACGTTGTTCCCATTCTTCCTTCCGGTCACGATGCTTCGATTTCTCAACACGGCCAGTTGCTGGGACAACGTGCTTTGCTCTACCCCCAGCCGTGAACTGAGTTCGTTCACACCGACCTCACCGTTCCGCAGGGCGTCGAGGATCCGAACCCGCAGCGGATGCGCCAGGGCCTTGAAGAATTCGGCTTTGAAGTGGCTTATTTCGGGCATTTTCGCCTCGATATGCATCGAATCCACCGACTGCCAGAAAGCATATTTGCATATTCATATGTTCATGTCAACAGATGTTTTGGACGCGACAGTGGGCGTACCGCTGGTCAATAAAATGGGTCAATGGCCAAGCTGGCTGGAGGTGTAGCAGCCTCCAGGTGAGACGGATGCCTATCAAGGGCAGGATGGGGCTCAAATCCTTACCAGCGGTGGTGGTGGCGGCCGCCGAAGCGGAAATAGCTGAAACCGAAGTAAACCGGCGGGGGGTAATATCCATAAGGGTAGAGTGTCGGAGGACGTCGATGCGGCACCGCAAAATGGTCCGTACGCCGGCGCAGGTCGCGTCCGCTGTCGTAGTCTGCCTGGTTCACGGGCCGGAAAGCCGGGCCGCTGCGCTGCGTTGAAAAGGTCACGGGAAACTCCAACTGAAATGTGAGCAAAGTCTCGGGAGGAATCTCCGTGGGGCGCCCGCGTGTGAGGAGCACCCCAACCAGGCCCGCGGCCGCTCCGGCTCCCGCCCCAATCGCAGCTCCCCTGCCGCCGTCGGCAGCGGCGCCGATCAGCGCACCGACCCCGGTTGTGGTCCCAGCGGCCTGAGCGTCGCGTCCCTGTGTTTTGCCTCCGGAAGTCTGCATCAACTGTGTGCGGATAGGCATTTGCTGGCCATCGACAAGGACTAACTGGCTCAACTCGATTCCAAGCTGCGATACGCCTTTGATGCGCCCGGCCTTTTGGGCTGTGACCACACGCCCGACTACTGTCTGTCCGCGCCGCGCCACGACCCATCCGTCAACAACCAGCGGCTGTTGCAATTCGGCACTGAAGCTGTCCCCGGGTCGGTTCTGATCACTCGAGAGGTATTGCGATGTTCGAATTGAGATCATCGTCCCCGCCGCTAAAGTCAGAGCCTGTGGTAGCGGATTGTACGCGGCGGGAGCTTCCGGCTGTGGTGCCGTTGGCGCGGGACCCTCCTCTGGCGGCTGAGGCGGCTCCTGCTCATCCTGCGCAGCTAAGGCCGGCAGCGCAATCAGGGTAGAGATTAGGACATACGTGATGGCCTTCCAGAACGAAGGGCCTACTTCCTTCGCAATCAACCCCTGGGTCCTCATGTGGATACCTCCGACCAACAGGCTTCAACCCATTCATCAGGCAACTGTAGAGCCACAGCACCTGATCTTGGCTTCAATTTATCATCTTTATTATCAAGTAGATGGCGGCATAGCCCCATGAGGGCGCTTTGATAGACCGCCGCT
The DNA here is from genome assembly GCA_041946825.1 of Terriglobia bacterium. Lineage (GTDB taxonomy): Bacteria > Acidobacteriota > Terriglobia > UBA7540 > UBA7540 > CAZTHM01. Next base: position 6,249 of record JBHGBD010000031.1, read on the forward strand.
ATTCGCTGCATTCTGGCCAGGCATGGCCGAATTCGGCCACTGTGAGCGGGCTCGACTCAGCGTATGGCCCGCGGCAGAACGGCCTCCTTGTTAGACCTTTTTCAGGTAGAATCGCTCGTTCTCAAACCAAGAAGGAGCAAACACTATGAGCAGACTCCTAAAGCAAGCATGGTTTTTGACGGCGTTCGTGCTTTTGCTGGCGGGCGGCTTCGCGTTCTGGCCGACCACGCAACCTGCTGCAGAGGCTGTCGCGACGGTTTCGGCCCTGATTGCCAGCCCAACCACTTCGCCCGAAGAAGTCGGGCTCTCGTCGGAGCGCCTGGAGCGTATCGCCAACGTCATCCAGAAAGGTGTCGATGATGGGCGCATCGCCGGCGGGGTTGCGTTGGTCGCGCGGCACGGCAAGGTTGCATATTTCCAAGCCGTCGGCATGGCCGACCGCGAAGCCAAGAAGCCGATGCGGACCGACAACATCTTCCGCATCTGCTCGATGAGCAAGCCGATCACGAGCGTGGCCGTGATGATGCTCTATGAAGAAGGGCGCTTCACGCTGAACCAGCCGGTCTCCGATTTCATTCCGGAATTCAAAAACATGAAAGTCCTCGACCCGCCTTACCCGCAGGACAAGACCTCGCCGCCGGGCGCGCTCGTGGATGCCAAGCGGCCGATTACGATTCGCCATCTGCTTACGCACACTTCCGGGCTCACCTATCATTGGAACCCGCGGCTGGCGAAAGCGTATACGGACGCCCGTATGGGTCATGGCCTCATCCAGCAGGAAGGGACAATAGGGGAGGCTGTAAAGCGGCTTGCGACGCAACCACTCCTGTTTCAGCCCGGTGACGCCTGGGAATACAGCCTGGCAGACGATGTCCTCGGTTATTTCGTCGAAGTGGTTTCGGGGATGCCCTACGACAAATTCCTTCAGGAGCGGATCTTCAAGCCGCTGGGCATGAAGGACACGCAATTCTTTGTGAGCGACGAACAGAGGCCCCGCCTGGCCACCGCCTACACCTATTACGCCGACAAGGGATTGCACCCGATCCTCGATAAGCAGATCGTCAAGGAAGGGACGCTAGAATACTCGGCGGACTATCCTTACCGCGGCCCGCGAACCTACTTCTCTGGAGGCGGCGGATTGACTTCGACGACTGAAGACTATTACCGCTTCTGTCAGATGATGCTGAACGGCGGCCAGCTTGATGGCAAGCGCCTCCTGAGCCGCAAGTCTGTGGAACTGATCAGCCAGAACCACGTTCAGGGCAAGCTCGATGAGATGGGTTACGGCCTGGGGTTTGGCGTTACGAGCGAACCTCGGTTCCTGACGGAGCTCGGCTCGGTCGGCTCTTACTTCTGGGGCGGGTTCTACTACACCTCTTTTGTCATCGACCCAAAGGAGGACATGATCGTCGTTTTCATGGGGCAGCTCCATCCTACGGGCGGCCTCAATCTCGACGACAAAGTCATACGATTGGCCTACCAGACAATTCAGGACTGAGGCGAGGCCAAAACCCAAATATCGGCGCTTAATCATGCGCCGCCAACCCTTGGGAGGTAATAGACCATGAAACTGGGAAGGAATTGGCCGCTCGTTCCAATATTCGTCATGCTGGCCGCTGTCGGGGCTCGCGCGCAGACGCTGCCGGTGAAGTGGGAAGAGCTGACGGCGGGCGATTTCATCGCGGCCATCCAGAAGGCGCAGGGGACGTGTGTGTTGCCGTTCGGGATTCTCGAAAAGCACGGGCCGCACATGCCGCTCGGGAATGACTTGATCAGTTCACGCTATGCTGCCGTGCACGCCGCCGAGCAGGAGTATGCCATCGTTTTTCCCGAATACTATTTTGGCCAGATTTTCGAAGCCAGGCAGGAGCCGGGCACAGTCGCTTACAGCGCGCGCCTGCAGTTGGAATTGCTTCAGGAAACCGCCGACGAAATGGCGCGCAACGGCTGCAAGAAAATCCTGATCGTGAACGGGCACGGCGGAAACAACAGTCTGCTGCCGTTTTTCTGCCAGTCCCAGCTTGCCAAGCCACGGGATTACGCGGTCTTTGTTTATATGCCGAGCGGCGACGCCCCGGGGCGCCCGCAATTGCGCGACAAGATCGATTCCCACGCGGGCGAATCCGAGACTTCGCACACGATGATTTCCCGCCCGGACCTCGTGCACCTCGACCGCGCCAAGAGCGAGTCGGGCGCCGACCGGGACCGCCTGCACTTGCCGAAGGGTGTTTACACCGGCATCTGGTGGTACGCGAAATTTCCCGATCACTACGCCGGCGATGGCTCGCTGGCCACGCGCGAGCTGGGGGAGTTCGACCAGAAGACCATGGTTGCCAAGACTGCGGAAGTGATCCGAGCCATCAAGGCCGACCGGGACACGCTGCGATTGCAGAACGAGTTCTTCGAGAAGACCACGCACCCCCTTGATACCAAGCAGTGACGGCGCCACAAATCCCGGAGTTTGAGCGCGACTCGCCGTCGAGGTGTAAAATCCCGCGCCGATGCTGATCCGTTTTGGCATTTACGGCCTGCTCGGCTGGTGCTGGGAAATCGTGTGGACCGCCATTACCGAAAAAGCCTGGGGAAAACAACGCGACTGGCGGCTGGTCGGACACACCTATCTCTGGATGTTTCCGATCTACGGCCTACTCGCGCCGATAGGCGAGCCGATCCACAACGCGCTGCGCGGGCAATTCTGGGTGGTGCGCGGAATCGTTTATTTGCTCGGGATTTGGGCGGTCGAATACGCGACGGGATGGCTGCTGCGGAAACTCACCGGCAAATGTCCCTGGGACTATTCGAACTTCTCCGGGAACATTCATGGCATCATCACACTCGAATACGCGCCGGTGTGGTTTATCTTCGGCCTGGGTTTCGAGCGCGTGCATGACGCGCTGGTGAAGTTAGAACCGGCTTTGCGACAGGCACTAACACCTTAGCCTGCTCTCTGATACAATTCCAGCTATGGCCGGCGTCGAGGAGGACATTCAACTGTGGCTGCGGTTCGCGGAGTCGGACATGACTTCTGCTGAGGCTTTGCATGGTGCCGGTCAGGAGTTGAATGCGATTTTCCACCTCCAGCAGGCGGCGGACTTGAACTCACTAAGGACCAGGGGCGGCTGGTGAAGGATTTGATCACTTCCTATGTCGACTCGAGGTACCCGCATCAATGGGGTGGCTCTCCGCCGGGGATTTCAAGAGAGCAGACAGCCAAACTTATCGCCGAAACCAAGGACTTCATTGCGTGGCTGAGACGGCAACTCTAGATTCGGTAATAGAAAAGGGGCTTGCCTACCTGCGGGAGCGTCTTCGCATCGAAGCGGCTTATCTGTTCGGTTCACAGTTAACCGGAGACACCCACGAGGACAGCGACATTGACCTGGCCGTCTTCTCTCCCGACGTTGACAAGATGGATTTCTTTCAGCGCATCCGCGTGCAGTCCGATTTGGCGCTCGACTGCGACTCCCGGCTCGAACTCCACCTTTATCCTTCCCGCGCGCTGGCCGAGGCGCGCCCCACCAATTTCGCCGGATACATCGTCACCCACGGCAAGCGCCTGATCTGACCGCCCTCGTGTCCCATTTCCCCAGCGTCCTCGGCCTCCTGGTTTCGACCGTGGACTGATTCCTGTACAATCCATCCCTCTTCAATTCGCTGGGGAAAGGACCGAAAGAAATGCTCAGGACTTTCTTTGCAAGCCTCCTTACAATTTTCCTTTTCGGAAGCACCCTGCAGGGCGCGGAGAGTAGCGTGAAGACCCGACTGGCGATTGTAGGTCTCGACCACGACCACGTCTGGGGAATTCTCGACACGATTGCCAAGGAACCCGACATCCAACTGGTCGGCATCTATGACGACCATCCTGACTTGGTCAAGCAAGCGATGGACAAGGTCCCCCACAACATCATCTTCTACAACGACTACGTGAAGATGTTGGACATGGCCAAGCCTGAGGCGGTGATCGTCACCACGGCCAACAACCAGCACCTGGCAATTCTGCGCGAATGCGCCAAGCGCAAGATTCACTTCTTCACCGAGAAGCCCATGGCTGCAACCGCCGCCGACGCCCGCGAGATGGAGCGGCTGGCGCGCGAGGCGGGCATCAAGCTGATGGTGAATTACTGGAACGCCTGGGCCGCACCCACTCAGGACGCTTACGCGCGCATCAAGGCGGGCGAGCTCGGCCCGGTCGAGAAATTGATCGTCCAGTTCGGCCACGAAGGGCCGAAGGAAATCGGCGTCTCCAAATATTTCGGTGACTGGCTCTACGACCCGGAAAAAAACGGTGCGGGCGCGCTGATGGATTTCGGCTGCTACGGCGCGGATTGGGCGCTTTGGCTCAAAGGCCGGCCGAAGCGCGTCTTTGCTACTTCATCCAAGCTCAAGACCGACCAGCACAATGCTGTCGAAGATGACGCGACCATCATCCTCCAATATCCCGACGCCACCGCCATCCTGATGCCTTCGTGGGATTGGCCCTACGGCAAAGGCCAGGCGGAAATCTTCGGGCCCAAGGGCAGCTTCCTCGTCATGGGCGACGGCTTGCTCTTTCAGCCCGCGCACAGCGATGCGAAGGCCGCGGCCCCGCAGGGCAAGCCCGTCGCGACCAAGCCCCTCGCGCCGCAGGACCGCAACGGCATCGCCCACTTCGTTTATTGCATTCGAAACAATAAGCCCATCGAAGGCGCAATCTCGGCGGAACTGAACGTCGGCGTCAACGAAATCATCGACGCGGCGAAGGAATCCATCCGCACCGGCCGCGGGGTGGAGCTGAAGTAGTGGTTCGGGGGTATCGGAGCCATGGTGCCGATTTTGGCGGTAATTTTTGGTTTGCTGGCTATCGGAGTATTCCTGATCCTATATGGCACCCTCGCAAGGAACAGATGGGGAATCAATTTAGGTCCAGTCAGCTGCCCCCGCTGCAACACGATACTCCCTTCAGTGCGAAAGCCGCATTCCTGGGAACAAATCTTGTGGGGTGGCTGGATATGCCCGGTCTGTGGCACGGAAGTCGACAAATGGGGACGAGAAGCGCCCTGTCGCCCGGCGCGCTAGTACCTTACCAGGACGCGGAAGTTTTATGGTGGGTTGATCGACATCGCCGGCCCAGCCCCGGCAGGGGCGGGAGATTGTGGCCCACGGCCCGCCAGTAGGCGTGAGCCGTGGGAAAAGGGCAGGCTGCAAATCCCTAGCCCCGAAAGGGGCGAGAGAAAGGTGCGATTCCCGCTAATTCGTCTCTGCCGCCCCTCCGGGCTGGTCACTTCCACCGAGCATTAGCCCTCACCCGTCCCGATCCCGCTCTGAGCGGGACGGGACACCCTCTCCCGGAGGGAGAGGGCTGGCAAAAAACAGTTGACTCCCGCCACGTCTTCGAGGGAGAGGGCTGCCAACAAGAATGCGACTCCAACCCTCGCCCTTTGGGAGAGGGTAGCGATCCCGCAGCGCGGGAGAGCCGGGTGAGGGTTGTTCGCCAATCAGCGACAACCAAACCGGCTCGATAACCAGCGTCACGACTCGGACAAAATTTCCTCTTGACAAATGTGGCCGAGTGTGATAGTCTATATCTTGGTTAGTGTAGGCCAGAACCGTCAGCGAGGGGAAGGCAGAAGAGACGAAACTCGAAACTCGAAACTCGAAACTCGAAACTCGAAATTGGAAATTGGAAAATGGCGAGTCGGCAATCCAAAATCCAAAATCCAAAACTGCCTGTCCCGGGCCCGAAAAGTGCTACGTAGGAGGGGCTTGACCCATCAGGTCATTTAGAATCAGATTCTTACAGATCCTTGGGTTAAGCAATATGTCCTATCTCATTGAAAACAAAAGAACTGTTGAAAAACTCCATTAAGCCACCAGGTCATTTAATATCAATCGTTTACAGAGGCTTGGGTTAAGAATGGGTTAAAAAACGCCATCTCGAGCCAAAAAGTGTCTCGTCGGGCGCGTTGACGGACGGAGCATTTCTGTCTGCACTCCGGGCCGCCGATCCAAACTCCTCGATCTCAGCCAATCCACCAGAGCCAGAGAAAGCCGAACACGAGCGTCGCAACAGTGATCGGCAGGCCCACCTGAAAATACTCGCGGAAGCTGATGGGCGCGACGTCTTTCGCCCGCTCGACGACGATGATATTGGCGACCGAGCCGGTGATGGTCAGGTTGCCGGCCAGCGTGCTCGCCATCGCCAAGACCAGCCAGCCGGTGTGCGGGTTGGCGAGTCCCGGCACAAGCGACTTGAGGAGCATGACGGCGGGCACGTTGCTGACGATGTTCGAGAGCGCGGCGACGACCACGGTGAAGACCGCGGCATGGTGCAGGTTCCAGTGGTTGGCGAAGCCGAGGAGACGCTCGGTGATGCCGGCTTTCTCCGCGCCGCCGACGATGATGAAAAGGCCCACGAAGAAAACCAGCAACCCCCAATCCACTTCGTCATAAACCTTGCGTGGCTCGCGGCTGCGCGTGATGAGCATGATGGCCGCGCCGAATCCCGCCACGAGCGCCGGCGGCACGCCCGCAAAGAATCCCGCAATCACAATCAGAACCACGATTCCCGGCTTGATAAGGCGCGCGCGATCGACGGCTTCGACAGGATCGGGAAGTTCGGTCACCGAGTCGCGCGTGCCGAAGCGCACGAGAAGCCAGTAAATCAGCAGCCAATCGAGCAGCAGGCCGACAAAAGCAATCGGGCCAAGGTGGGCCAGAAATTCGCGGTAGCCGATTCCGGAAAACGATCCGATGAGCATGTTCTGCGGGTTGCCGGTGATGGTGGCGACGCTGCCGATGTTCGACGCCGTGGCGACAGCGAGCAGATAAGGCAGCGGCTTCACGCCCATGCGCCGCGTGGCGGTAAGGACAAACGGGACCATGACGAGACAAATGATATCGTTGACGAAGAACGCCGAGAGCACGCCGCTCGTGAAGATCACCGTGGGCAGCAGGTGATGCGGCTTGAGGCGCGTGACGACGAGGTGGGTGATCCACTCGAAAAATCCGGCCAGGTGAAGGTAGGCGACAATCAGCATCATCGAGAAGAGCAGAACGATGGTGCTGAAGTCCACGTAGCGCAGCGCGTCTGCGGGCAGGATGATGCGGAAGGCGACCATCAGCACTGCTCCGATGATCCCCGCGCCCGGGCGGTCGATTTTCATGCCCGGAAATTTCCCCAGCGCGAAGACCACGTAACTGCCGAGAAAAACGGCGTACGCGCCAAAGACCTTCAAATCGGAGAGCGCCTGCGCGGGAACGTGAGGGATCATGGATTCGAGGGTTGAACGGGCACACCGCGGTCGATTTTGATCACCCGCGCGATTCCGGCGGCGATGGTTCCGGCAATCATCCCGGTCAAAATCGTGAACGCCACCCAGAGAACCAGCTGCGGGAAGAATCCCAGCCAAAGGTATTTTGCGATCAGACCGAGCGCGGGCGCGTCGCCAGGAACGGCGTCGTAGTGCGTGCCCCACTCCCCCGCGTAGGCGAAGAACATGATGACGGCGACGGGAATCCGTGCGGCATAACCGTACGCGAGCAGGGTCTTGAAGAGCGCCGGCCAGCCGCGGAACGTGAGCAGGGCGGCAATCGCGAAGATTGTCCAGCCGAAGACCAGCCGGCCATAGAAGCCGTGCTCGATGTGCAGCGTGCTCGGCGCGAACGCCAGAACAATCAGAGCGAGGACTCCCAGGAATGCATATCCAATGGCGCGCAGGTAGGCTTTGGGCGGGTTCCCGGCCTTGTCGAGTTTCAAAGCGAAGTAGATGCCGAAGAGCGGCGGCAGCCAGGTGATGGCGACGACCGAAAGGCCCATCGTGCGGTTGAAAAACGGTTCGGGCCAACGCAGCAGTTCTCCGGACAGACGCAGGATGGTGATTGCCAGCGTGATCAGCCCCGGCACGAGGATCAATCGCCAAGCGCGGAGCGGCGGGGCGGAGTTGGGTTCAGTCATGGAATATCCTTTGCCGTACAAATGAACCGGCTGGTTCTCGTTGCGGGATTCTAGCGGATTTGGCGGCCGCGTGCCAGCGCCGCCGCCCATCGAGGCGAAGGAGAAATAGATAATTTGTTTTTGGCGCTCCCAAACCTCTCGTGTTAAACTCGCGGCTTGGTTGAAGGGCTTTCGCGATTCCGGGTTCGAGAGTTGGTTTCCTCGAATCGGAGGAGCGCCCCTCAACCGCACGTTCTGCAGCTAGTGACGGCCGTGTCCAGCGCTCGGGAGGAAGTCCCCAATCTCCCGACCCCGTGCTCAGCCAGTATCCTCTTGCTGCAACGCAAGCAGACCACCCTGGCGTGAACGGCCAAGTAGGTCCCGGGCCCAAACAAGACGAAGGGGGAAGCTGGCCATGAAGGTTCTGCTCGTTTATCCCGAATTTCCCGACACCTTCTGGAGTTTCAAGCACGCGTTGCCTTTCCAGGGAAAGCGTTCGGCGTATCCGCCGCTCGGCTTGCTGACGGTTTCGGCGCTCCTGCCGTCGAAGTGGCAGCGGCGCCTGGTGGACATGAACGTCCGGACGTTGAAAGACTCCGACCTCGAGTGGGCCGATGTGGTTTTCTTCAGCGGCATGATGGTGCAGGGGCCTTCGATGAAGGCGCAGATTGCACGCGCGAAGCTTCGCGGCCTGCGCACGGTGGTGGGGGGCCCAATCGCCAGCGCCCACGACGAGAACATCGCCGAAGCGGACCATGTGGTGGAAGGAGAGGCCGAGGACATCGTCGCCGAACTTGCCGCCGACCTCGAACGCGGCGAAGCCAGACCGCGTTACATGAGGAGCAACCTTCCCGACCTGAAGCGCGTGCCGCTGCCCGACCTGCATCTGGCCAGCCTGCGCCGCTACAGCGCCATGGCGGTGCAATTCTCGCGCGGCTGCCCGTTCACCTGCGAATTCTGCGACATCATCGAGATTTACGGCCGCCGCCCGCGCACCAAGGCCCCGGAGCAGATCCTGGCCGAGTTCGACCAGCTTTATCATCGCGGCTGGCGCGGCCCCGTCTTCCTGGTGGACGACAACTTCATCGGCAACAAGAAATGCGTGAAGTTGCTCCTGCCGAAACTGGTCGAGTGGATGCGCGACCACAAGTTTCCGTTTTCACTCTATACCGAAGCGTCACTCAACCTGGCCGAGGATTCCGAACTGCTGCGCCTGATGCGCGAGGCGCACTTCACGCGGGTCTTCCTGGGGATCGAGACGCCGGTCGAAGAGAGCTTGAAGGAGACGACGAAATTCCAGAACCTGCGCAAAGACTTGCTGGAGAGCGTGCGAGAAATCCAGTCCCACGGCCTTGAAGTCATGGCCGGCTTCATTGTGGGATTTGACAACGATCCTCCCGACGTTTTTCAGCGCCAGATCCAGTTCATCCGCGAAGCGGCGATTCCGCTCTCCATGGTGGGGTTGCTGACGGCGCTGCCCAACACGCAATTGTGGCGGCGGCTGAAAGAAGAAGGCCGGCTGCTCAAACAGAGCCTGGGCGGCGATTCGGTGCGCTCCGCCGACCTCAACTTCATTCCCAAAATGAATGTGGAGGAGCTTCTGGCGGGTTACCGGAAGATTCTGGAGACGATTTACAATCCCCGCGAGTATTTCGAGCGCGCTTCAATCTTCCTCTCACAGCTGGGAGCGGCCGCGCGCGCGCCTTTGGTCTTCTCCGACATGATGGCGGTGGCGCGCTCGCTCTGGCGCCAGGGACTGCGCAGCAACTATCGCAAAGAGTATTGGAAATTCATCGTGCAGGCTGCCCGCCGGCATCGCCAGCATCTCGATAAGGCAATTACGCTTGCCATCATGGGGCACCACTTCTTCGAGCTGACCGCGGCGGATGAGAACGGGTAGGGTAGGTCGTCCTTCGGGGATCTGCTTTCGAGAGACCCCTCCGGCTCGCGGCGAAGGCCGCCTTTCCAATCAACAGCGCACTTATGTTTGCGGCACGAGTTCCGGGTGTCCGCCCTCGATGAGTTGCGTCCAAGGATCCCAATTCTGTGGCGGTTTTCCAAAAAACCAATAGGGTCCCGATGCTAACCACATTTGCCGCAACTGCTCGTGGCTGAATTCGGCGTCATCGTTGTCGAATTCCGTTCCACAGCAGGGGCAAACATGGTAATCCCTGGGCGGATATGCCAACCCGGCATAAAAGCAAACTGGACAACGATGTTTCATAGATTTACTCCACTTATTCGAGCGCACTCATAAGCGAAATATCCCTGCTCGCCTCCGTGCCTGGCAATTGTCACCGCCCGCACAGGATAAAAAGTTCGCACAAATTCGGGGCTGATGCAAGCGACGCCCTCGTGGTGGCTGCGAAAGTCGAAGCGAACCCGATCGATCCTGCCTGGGCGAATGCACTCCCGCGTATCAGCGCCCATCGCGCCAAACATAAAGGCGTCGGCCATCCTTTCATATTCCAAGGCATCGCCAACTCCGAACTTGTGTCCGTGTTTTGCATAATGGATGTCGCGTTCAAACGCATTCGCAAATGGCATCTGAGAGAAAACGTCCTTGGACAACGTTTGCTATCGAGGGCCCGGCCTTTCGCGCGGAAGTTCCAGCTCGATCAGCATCCGCTTGGCGGCGACGAGGGCCGCGTCGAAGCGCAGCGCCTGCTGGAAGGCTGAGCGCGCCGCTTCGGTTTGGCCCCGGCCGACCATCCCCAGTCCCCGCAGATAGTGAGCGCGGGCCTGAGCGCGGCGGGTGTCGCCCTCCGAAGGGCTCCGCGCCGCCAGCGATTCGAAGATGGCCCTGGCGCGTGCGCGCTCTCCGAGGCGCTCGAAGGCGCGCGCGCCGAAGTAAGCGTCCTCATCTTCCAATCCCTTCATTTCCGCGATGCTCCGCCAGAGCTTCCTGGCTGTCTCTCCGTCGCCGCGAAGCCAGTGGGCATATCCCTGGTAGTACGCCAGCTTCGGGACTACAGCCCGCTCGAAATCGCTGGCCGCGATCGTGCCCGGAAGCCTTCCGGCTTCGAGCAGCACGCTGGTGGCAGAAGTAGTCTGACCCTTCCGAAGCAGCAGCAAGCCCTGGCTTAGCTTGGTTTCGCGATAGAGGTCGATGAGCTGGGGATTGCTTTCGGCAACAAAGAACTCCTTTGACTGGAGAATCGCCAGAGCCGCTTCGGGCTCCTCGTGGAGGATCAGGAGCCGGGCAAGCGTGGCGCGCAGAGCGTCGTTGGCGGGGAGGCGCCCCAACGCCGACTTTGCGGTTCCGATGCCTTCGGAAACCGCGCCGGCCGCCGCCTGTGACTCGGCGAGGGCCACGACGGCTTCGGAATCTTTGGGATCGAGCTCGACGGCCCGGCTCAAGTGGGAGCGCGCGTCCGCGGCCTGGGCCAGCCACTCGTAGTAGCCGAATCCGAGCAGGCGCTGGGCGATGCGGTCACTGGGCTTCAGCTCCACCGCCTTCTTCCAGGCCGCCACGGCTTCCTGCCGCCGGCCGAGTGAACCTTGCAGGGTCCCCAGAAGTTGCCAGGCCAAATCGTCCTGCGGAGTCAGGCGGGTGATTTCCTCCAGAACGCGCAAACCCTCGACCCGGAAGGGAAAGATCTCCGGGGTTCGATCGGCCGTGGAAATCTTCGCCAGCGTTTGCCGGGCGCGCGCCGGATCCGCGCCGTGTGACTCGGCCGCGGCCAGCCAATACAGCACCATCGGATCGACCGGCTTGAGTCGCTTTTCCTGGGCCCCCACGTGCAGCTGAAGGATTTCCGCGACATCCGCCCAGGCGTTCACTCGGGCATACTGCGCCGCCAACTCGATGTATTGCTGCGGGTGCGAAGCGCAGACCGCATCAAGCCGCGCCCCTTCCTGGTCAGCGGGCGCCTGGCGGGAGCGCGCAAGAAGAAATCTCTCGGCGGCGGCCGTGGCGCTGGTCGGGTCGGCCGCTTCGAGCTTGGTCAAGACGTCGCCAGCCGCGTCGAGCCTCAACTGCCGCCGGAGCACCGCGGCGAGCAGGCCCAGTGCGGACAAGTCACGGGGATTGGCTTCTGAGGCCTTGCGCAATTCGACTTCAGCCTGCACGAAGTCGCCGAGCGCAAAATCCGCCGCGCCCAGCGCCGCGTCGCGAAGCGCGAAGCGCGAAGAGTTGGGGCTGATGTGGGCGAACTCGGCGCGCGCCAGGCGGTGCTGTCCCTCCGCCGTCAGGGCTACGCCCAGCCCGTAGCGCGCTTCGCCCGACCAGGGATCGCGCTCGACCGCCGCCTGAAAGTGCTCGAGCGCTTCCGAAATGTTTCCCGCGCGCATCGCCATCCGGCCCAGCGCCAGGTGGGCGCGCAAGGAGCCGGAGTCTTTCTTGAGCGCGGCGAGATAGAGCCTCCGCGCTTCCGCGTCGTGTCCGGCCAGCTCTTCGTACTCGCCCTGCAGGCCCGCTTGCTCCGCGGTCGGGTCCGCCGGCCATTCCTTGGGCAGGTTTTCCGTGGCGACCAACGCGCCCGGATGGCTGCCGTCAGCAAAGTCCTTAAAGTTCAAAAGCACCCGCGCGCGGTCATCAACGGCCTGCAGCACCAGGTCGCCTTCGTCGCCTTTTGACTGCACGTTGGCCTTGAAGACCGTGCCGGCGCGCAGGCTCGCCGTGCGCGTGAAAACTTCCCGCGTTCCTTCGTGCAATGAGATCGTGAGAGCGGGGAACGACTCGGTGGCCATCACCTGACACTCGACGCTGTCGGGCTTGCGCGTGAGGTAGGCCACCAAGGTCGGTGTGGCCGTCGAGACTCCGTCGAGGTCGGCAATGGGGTACCAGTACTCGGTCCAGCCGTCCTCGGTGTGCGGGTCGAGGAAATGATATTCGCTGTCGCCGAGAAAACGGCCGCTCTGGAGTTCCATGTATTCGCCGTCGCCAGGGTCGGCATAAGTCCTGGCTTCGCGCGCGGCGTTGGAGCCCGTGCCCCAGGTCCACATCTTGGCCCCGCGCGCCTCAAAGCGGTCAGCCCAGCGGAGCACCCCATAGCGCGCCGCGGTGTCATAATTGGCGATGTAGTTGTCGTAGAGGTCGAGCCCGAACAGTCCCAGCATCCCGGGGTGGTTCTTGAACCAACTGTAATCCACGCCGTTCATCTCCGGCCAGGTGCCCAGGCTGGCGACCACGTGGCCGATGGTGCGGGTCATGGGATAGAAGAAGCGCGTGGATTGATTGACCGGGGCTCCGGTATTCGTCCAAAGCAGATAGCGATGCTCGAGCGGATTGGGATTGTAGAGGCGAGCGTCCACCCGCAGGCGCGCTTGCCCCGGTTCGAGCGTCACCGAAAGCCAGATCTTGTCGCGGAAGATGTGGTCAACGTGGCTCAGAATGACCGTGGCGCTGCCGTCGGGATTGCGACGCGTCGCGGGAACCCAGGGCTCGCCCGGCCAGGTGATCATGTGCGTGTCGTAAGGCCCGTAGAGTTCCAGGTTGCCCGCCGGCCAGGTGCTGCGCAGGTTGTAGGGAGTGGGCTTCACGGCAGCCGTACGGTAGAAGAACTCCCGCCCGCGAATCTTGTCGTAGGCCGCCCAGATGCGCCCGCCCAGCTCCGGCACGAAGGTCAGCTTGAGGTATTGGTTTTCGAGAATAATGGCGCGATAGGTCACGGGCCTCGGCGTGCTCGACCGGCTCGAAAGCTTGTAGCTGGTGTAGGGATACAGGCCCCGCGAGAAGAACGGCGGCGAGACCTCCCGCTCCGCCAGTTCGTAGGTGGGAATCGTAATCTGGCTCTGAACAATGCTGACGCTCTCTTGCGCCACCGCGACGCAGGAGAAGAAGAAAACAATCGCCAGAGAGGAAATGAACTCGGCACAGCGTTCCAAATGGGGAGCAATCCGCATGAATGTCCGCTCAATCCTCGCACCAATCCTGCCTGAACCGCAAGCGGCAACAGCAGGGCCTGCCTCGATGGCGCGAGGGGCTGCAGCGAGATCCTGGGGCGGGGGAGTTGAATTCGTCGAGAACGTGAAGGATATGAGCGGTGTCAGCCCTTCTTAAGTTCACTGAGGACGAGGCGGCCGCATTCTTTCAATGTTTCGAAGACGCCGGTGCCTTTGTAGGCGACGGCCTCAAAGACCGGCTCGTCTTTCTTGAGCAGCGATTTCTTCAACTCGTCCACGGACAGGGCGCTGGGCAGGTCGCGCTTGTTGAGCTGGAGGACGTAAGGAACCTTCATAAAATCGTAGCCGTGCTCCTTGAGGTTTTCGTTCAAATTCTCGAGCGCCTCGAAGTTGGCGTCCATGCGCTCTTCCTGCGAGTCGGCGACGAAGATCACGCCGTCCACGCCCCGCAGGATCAGCTTGCGGCTGGCGTCGTAGAAGACCTGTCCGGGAACGGTATAGAGGTGGAAGCGCGTCTTAAAGCCGCGCACCGTGCCGAGGTCGAGGGGCAGGAAGTCAAAGAAAAGCGTGCGGTCGGTCTCGGTGGCCAGGGAGATCATCTTGCCGCCCTTTTTCCCGAGCGTCTGGTCGAAAATCCATTGCAAGTTGGTGGTCTTACCGCCCAGGCCCGCGCCGTAATAAACGATCTTGCAGTTGATTTCGCGTGCGGCGAAGTTGATGAAGCTCACTGGCGGACATCCCCCATTCCCAGTCGCCACCGGGCGCGCAGGCTTTCAAGTCAAGAGATACCCCTTCCCGCTAAGCGCCGGGCCGGCGCTCTCTCGGCCGGGAAGCGGTCAGAGGTTGGAATTTATAACACAGGCCCCACCCATTGACAAGTAGAGGTTGAGGCGAAGCTCGCCCTTGTAAAGCGTTCCACCAGGCCGTCTTAACCTTGCGGGGAAAAGTTCTTGAGGGCGCTCCCCAGGGCCTCGAGGGCGCGGCCCCATCCGGCAAGAGCTCCCTCGTGACTAGACCCATAGCCATGGAGGAAGAGGGTGAGGTAGTAAACCCAGCGGTCGCCGTCCACGAAATGGCAGCGGCGGAGGGCGATTTCGAGTTCGGCCGGAACCCGCAATGCGGCTAGCTGGCGCTCCAGGTGCGCGCCCAGTTCGAGGTGCGCTTCCACCCGCGAAGCGGATGCCGTGGAGTCGAAGAGCAGATCCACGTAACTCCCGACTTTGTACGGCAGGCCAAAATCCCGGCGCTCGTCCTCGGTGAGGTCCGTCGTCTCCCAGACGTCGCACTTGGCGGTTCTGAAGGCAGAGGATGAAGAATTGATCTGCCGCAGGAAATTCGCAAGCGCCGGACGCTCATGGCATTCCTCTATCTCCGCGGCGAGTCCATGCTGCGCCTTCAAATCCAGGTATCGGCGTTGGGGATTGTCGGGGTCGAACCACGGGATTTCGAGCGTTTCGTCGCCGCGGTCTATTTCCTGATGGAGATCAACTCGCAAGCGTTAACCTGCTGAAAAGCCATGAATCCGTACAGCCACCTGCCAGATAGTTCGAGTAACCCGGAAGGAGCCGGGGTGTGTTTTGGGTAGGGCTTTGCCCCGGCTCTCCCGGTCCTGCGTGACACTGTCCCCCTCGTCGGGGGTGGTAGTGGCTAATTCAATTGAGGTCTGTCACTGCGCCGATGATGGCACAGAATTTGACGTAAGTGAACAAAAATGTAACCCAAGTCAAATTCCTGCACCGCGGGTGTGGTAGCGAGAGTGCGGGACGGCCGGCGCGCTGCGGACGAAGGGCTTTGTGGTATCATGCACGGAGCCTGGGGCTTGAGCAGCGGTGACGGACCCCGGCCCCTGGTTCGATCCATGGAAAAGGAAACGGCGGCAGACGAAAGGGCACGGCGCCGCAGCGCGCGGATTGTTCTTCGCATTCCTCTTATCGTGAATGTTGTCGGCGACACGCCGGATACCCAATGGGAGCCGGTGGAAACGATTACCGTCAGCCAGCACGGAGCGATGATCCGCACCAGGCAGAATTTTCAGGTTGGCGATACGCTGGAAATCCGGGTCCGCGACAAGGACCGCTCGGCACAGGCCCGCGTCGCCTGGAAATCAACCAAGCTGACCCCGCAGGGAATGGAACTGGGTTTCGAAATTCTGGGCGAAGAGGGGTTCTGGGAAATCAGCTTCCCCGAGGACCGCTGGTCGCGCCGGCCGGGGGCCCCGACTGCAACTTCGTCTCCAGCCACGCAAGCGAGCTCGGAGGAGAAAGGATAACCGCATGCTCGTGCGAGAATTCATGACGACAGACGTGACGTCGCTGCAAGAGACGGACTCCCTCCTCGACGCGCGGATGGTTTTTGTCCGGTCGTCTTTCCGCCATTTGCCGGTTCTGCGCGGCAAGACCCTGGTGGGCGTCGTCACCGAGCACGATGTCAAGCAGTTCGCGCCCTCGCTGTTGAGCGGCGTCACACCGGAAGAATACAACCGGATGTTGGAAACCACGCCTGTCTCACGGGCGATGACCCGCGACCCCATCACTGTGCGCCCCGAGCAGCCTGTCTTCGAGGCCGCGGGGCTTCTCTACGACCGCAGCTTCGGCTGCCTGCCCGTGGTCGAAAACGGCGAGATGGTGGGGATCCTGACGACCACCGATATGCTGCGGCTTCTCATGCGGTTGATCCGCGACCAGGGGCTGGCAGCGGGGAAATCGCCAGCTGCCTAGGGCGGGCCGCCTCCTTTCCCACCGCACTCTGCGGGTTGCCTGCGGGGCTTGAACCTTCGGGGTTCCTTTTTCATAATACCCTTTCCTTATGAGCTGGCTGGATCTCCCGCGCAAGCCTGAGCCGGAAGTTATGGATGACGCCGACGAAGTGGAAGCCTACGCGTCGGCCGCCGCGCAGGCTTACCTCGACGCCATTGACAACACGCTGGTCGACCGGGTGGTTTCGCTGGGGCGCACAAGCGGGCGGCTGCTCGATATCGGCACGGGCCCAGGAGGAATTCCCCTGAAGATCGCGGCGCGGATTCCCGGGCTGCGGGTGGTGGGGGTTGACTATTCCCTGAACATGATTCGAACCGCGCGGCGCGTGGCGGCGGAGCAGGGACTTGCCAGGCAGGCGAGCTTTTTCGTGGGTGACGCCAATCGCTTGGCTTTTCCCGACGCGTGTTTTGACTTGGTACTCTCCAATTCCGTCCTTCACCATCTCGCCGATCCTACGGCGCTGCTCGACGAAATGGCGCGCGTGGCACGCCCCGACGGCGCCGTCCTGCTGCGCGACCTGCGCCGGCCGGGCCGGCTGATTTTCCCTTTCCATGTGGGCTGGTATGGGAGACACTATTCCGGTCTGATGAAGAAGCTCTACGTGGATTCGGTCCACGCCGCGTACACGGGCGAAGAACTGAGTGAACTGCTGCGCCGGTCGGCGCTCGCCAACGCGCGGGTTTTCTTTCACGAACGCACGCACCTGGGATTTATCCGCGATGGCCGGGGCGGAGCAAGCGGAGCCGGCCCGAGGGCAGGAACTTAGATGCGAGCAATATTCCTCATTTTCTTGTGCACGATGGCCGTGGCGCCGGTCCCCGCCAAAGAGAAATCCCCGGTTACCTACCGGATTCCGCTGCCGCCGCGCGCGGATTTCGGTCCGATCGACTGGCTGATCGGGGAATGGTCGGGAAAGACCGGCGACCGGAGTCCGCAGGGCGAGGTTCGCCTGAGCGTTTCCTATGACCTCGACAAGCGCTTTCTCATTTTCCGCGAAGAAGTGTCACTGGAGGGAAAGGATCCTGTCCCAGCCACGAAAGAGTCCTGGCTGGGGGTCCTGAGTCCCGACCCCGCCGGCAAAGGATTTGTTTTGCGAGCTTTTTCCAATACCGGTTTCATTACGCGCTATCGCGTCAGCGTGGACCTGGCGAGCATCTCCTTCAATCCTGAGGGCGGGGAGGAGTCGCCGCCAGGGTGGCTCTTCCGCCGCACGCTCCAGCGGATCGACGTCGGCAGCCTGAGTGAGAACGTTCAGGTCGCTCCGCCCAATAAAGCCTTCTTCGATTATTACAGCGCCAAACTCGTCCGCGTCTTGCCTGCCGCCGCGAAGCCCGCCGCTGCGGCTGAGAAACCCGAAAAAACTTCCGAGGAGAAATCCGCCGCGCCTGAGAAGCCTTCCACAACTCCCGATGAGAAATCTTCGCCGCCTCCTGCTGATCAGCCCGCTGGTTCGGCAACCTCGAATCCTCCCAAGCAGAATTAGAGGCACCCTCTCGGCCTTGACCTCCTGAGCCCTCCTCAATCTGTCATCCTGAGCCTACTGCCCCACACTGTCATCGTGGGCCCACTGCCCCACACTGTCATCCTGGGCCCACTCCGCCACACCGTCATCATGGGCCCACTGCCCCACACTGTCATCCTGATCCCGCTCTGAGCGGGAGAAGGATCTGCAGTTGTCCTTGTGAATGGAACCGCAGATTCTTCGCTTCGTCCCGATGCAGTGAATCGGGACTTCGTTCAGAATGACAGCAGGGACGACCTCCGCAGCGCAAAGGCCCGCCTTGCGCTTTTACATTCCGGCTGATACAAAGTCACTTTCAATTTCTCTGCGGAGCGGAGGGGGTCCATGCTGATGAGAAAACATCTCTGTTTTTTGGCGATTGCGGTGCTGGTGCTGGCGGGCGCGGCGCGGGCGCAGGGGCCGTCTTCGGCCAACTATGACGAATCGAAAGTCGGGACGTACACGCTTCCCGACCCGCTGGTTTTTGCCGACGGCAAACTGGTTCGCACGGCCGCCGACTGGAAGACTCGCCGCGTCGAGATACTCAGGCTTTTTTCCGAGGACATGCTCGGCCGCCGTCCCCAGCCGCCCCAAAATCCTCACTACAAGGTCTTTGACGAAGACCGGCACGCGCTGGGCGGCAAGGCCATCCGCAAGCAGGTGAGCATTTATCTCTCTCCGGGTGATGAAAGCCACAAGGAAGATTTGCTCCTCTACACACCCGCCGGCGCGCGCAAGCCGGTGGCGGTGATTCTTTCGCTGAATTTTGGCGGAAACCAATCGGTCACGAAAGACCCCGCCGTGAAGCTGCCCACTCTCTGGGACCGCAAGACGCACGACCACGAGCTGGCCACGGAAGCGTCGCGCGGCACGGACACGGGGCTCGACGTCGAGAAGACTCTCGCGCGCGGCTACGGCTTTGCGACGATTTACTATCAGGACATCGATCCGGATTTTGTCGGCGGGTACGAACACGGAATCCGCCCCCTGTTTCTCAAGGCCGGCCAGACCGCCCCGGCTCCGGACGATTGGGGTGCGATTGGAGCGTGGGCTTATGGCTTGAGCCGCGCGCTCGATTACCTCGAGCAAGACAGGGACGTCGACGCGAAGCGCGTGGCGGTGATGGGTCACTCGCGGTTGGGCAAGACCGCGCTCTGGGCAAGCGCGACGGACCCGCGATTTGCCATGGCGATTTCAAGCTGTTCGGGCGAGGGCGGAGCGTCGCTGATGCGGCGCAACTACGGGGAAACCATCCGGCACCTCGTCGACGTGTTTCCGTACTGGTTTTGTCCCAACTTCGCCAGGTTCGCGGGGCGTGCCGATCAACTTCCGGTCGATGCCCATGAGCTCATCGCGCTGAGCGCGCCCCGGCCGGTTTATGTGACCGCCGCCGAAGACGACAAGTGGGCCGACCCGCGGGGGATGTTTCTGGCCTGCGTCGCCGCCGGGCCGGTCTATCGCCTCCTCGGCGCGCAAGACCTCGGAACCGACCGGATGCCGGAACTCAATCACCCCATCCTGCACACGCTCGGGTTCCATTACCGCACGGGCGAGCACGCGGTGACCGCGTTCGACTGGGACCAATTCCTGGCGTTCATGGATGTGCATCTGCGCGGGCGGTAGAAGTGGATCCTGTCCGCGCCCGAATTTCGGCCCGAATGCGATCGGCTTCCTGATCGCTAAAGATCAGCCACCCCGTTGCCGCCTGCACCAAATCGGTTCGATCCCAACACACACGCATCAGGCCCATCGGTGAATGGGATTGCACACCGAGGAGCAGGTGACCGATCTCGTGTGCCATCGCATGGCCGAGACCGTCTGTAGCGCATAGGCTGCGCGTCCGTGCCAGTTCTTCGACGCGATAAAAGAAGACGTACGCCATGTCAGCGCGCGCCCGCGCGCCGGGAACAACCGCCATGCCGAGACACGTCTGCGTGGGCTCGAGGCGCAGGGCCATCGATCGCGAGATGATGTGCATGGTAAGGCGGACGTCGGTTCGAACTGCTCCCGGATGTGCGACAACCTGGGACACCGTGTCCCGGGCACGATTCTCCTCCCAGGCAATTTGGATTCCCGCCCGCGCGAAGATTCTCGTGGCAACGGCTTCGGCACGGGTGAGTGTCTCGCCCGAAACTCGCGCGTAGTTGTACAAACTGACGACAATCCTGGGTTCATGTTCCGCTGCAAGCGCAAACGTGTTTACCAGGAAACCCGATGAAGTCGTTATGAGGAACCCAAATACAAGTCCCGACCTCCAAGCACTTCCTTTCATGGCGCCACCTCCGCGCATCGCGTGTTGGCGCCGACCTTGAATTAGCGGAGTGCGTACCTCAATGCACTGTGAGTAGCGAAATTCGAATGCGTAGGTCGCGAGCTAAGCTGCGGAACCCACCTGAGTTGAAGTCAGGAGCGGGGGAGAAGGCCGAGCGCAGCCGGAGGCACGTCAGACAAAATGTCAGTGTCTGCAATTCATGATTTTTTTACTTGTACGGTGATTAATACCGTGTTAAACGAATCCTAAATTGCCAAGCCGAGGGTCTGGCATGGAGAAAGTCCAAGGGCCCTCACGACTCGCACACTTCGGAGACTTTGAGGTTGACCTCGAGGCGGGTGAACTTCGCAAGCATGGCCTCAGAATCCGACTTCAGCAGCAGCCCTTTCAAATTCTCTCCCTGCTGTTAGAGCGGCCGGGCCGCGTGGTGTTTCGCGAAGAACTCCAGCAACTACTCTGGCCGAACGATACAGTCGTCGAATTCGAGCACGGCATCAACGCCGCCATCAAGCGTCTGCGCGACGCGCTGAGCGATTCCGCAGACCAGCCGCGTTACGTCGAGACGATTCCGCGGCGAGGATATCGGTTCATTTTTCCTGTCGAGCCCGCGAGCGATGTTATTTCGCGCCGGGAACCGCCGGCACTTCCCCCGCCTCTCCGGGCGCCCGAGTCGCCGCGCGACTTCGCGGGGAGCATGGTTTCCCACTACCGAATCAAGGATGAAATCGGCGGGGGCGGAATGGGTGTGGTCTATCGAGCCCAGGACACGCAACTGGGCCGCTGGGTGGCATTGAAGTTTCTACCCAGAGGAATGGTGGAAGATCCGCACGCGCTGGGTCGATTCAAGCGCGAAGCGCGCACCGCGTCGGCGCTGAATCACCCCAACATCTGCACGATCTACGAGGCTGACGAGCACGAGGGCCAGCCTTTTATCGCCATGGAATTGCTCGAAGGGCGAAACCTGAGAGAGTTCCTCGCGGGGCGGCCGCTCCCTCTGGCGGAAATCATGAGGCTTGCCGGGCAGGTGGCCGACGCTTTGAACGCCGCACACTCCAAGGGGATCATTCACCGCGACATCAAGCCCGCCAACATTTTCATCACGCGCGAGGGAACCGCCAAGATTCTCGATTTCGGCTTGGCCAAACCGGTCCCCGCCCCGGGCCAGCCCCCTCCAAGAGTCGACTCTGACGAGTCAACCGGTGATGTGGATGACGGGCCGATCACGACGTCGGGCGCGGCGGTCGGCACTTTTGCCTACATGTCGCCGGAACAATTGCGCGGCGAAGAGCTCGACTCGCGGACTGACCTGTTCAGCTTCGGCACGGTCCTCTACGAAATGGCCACCGGCAAGCAGGCCTTCTGCGGCGCGACTCCGGCGCTGCTGACCGAAGCCATTCTCCACGGCGAACCCGAACCGCTGCGCCACTTGAATGCTGCGCTCCCCGCCAAGTTCGAGGCCATCGTCGCTGAAGCTTTGCGCAAGGACCGCGAGAAACGCTACGCCACCGCCCGCGCGCTGCGCCAGGACCTCGATACGCTGATTGAGCCAGTCCCTTCGCCTCGTGCCATGTCAAGGTTCGGACTTCGAATTCCCCTGTCGAGGGTGAAACTCGGCCGCCGGAAAGCGTTCGTTGTAGCCGGGCTCATCGCGGCGTGCGCGGCCGCTTGGCTCTCGATCCCGCCCCCAGCCCGCCCATTCGGACCCCAGTGGGTGTTGATTGCCGAGTTCGAGAATCGCACGGGCGATGAATTCTTCGACTCGACAGCGAGACAGCTGCTGACGGTGGCCATCGAACAATCGCGGTACTTCATGGTTTTTCCCCGCGGTCGCATCAACGAGACACTACGCGAAATGCAGAAGCCCGTCGATGCCCGTCTTGACGCCGCAACCGCGCGGGAGATCTGCCTCCGCGAGAATCTCCACGCCTATATCAGCGGTGAGATAGTTCCAGACCGCGGAGGATACCAAATCGTTGCCAGGGCTGTTGATCCGCGCAGCGGGGTCAAGCTGGCCGCCTTCGGAGAATCGCTCAATGGCAAGCAGCAAATTTGGGGTGCGCTGGACCGGCTTTCCGCGAAACTGCGCGAGGATCTGGGCGAGGACAGCAGGGTCGTGAATCTTGAGAGCGTTCCCTTGGCGCGTGCCACGACCCGATCCCTAGAAGCCTTGGAAGTATATTCGCGCGCCACGAGCCTTTTGGGAGTGGGGAAGATCGGCGAGGCCCTAATCCTGATGAAAGCAGCAGCCGACCTCGATCCGGAATTTGCTCTTGCGCATAGCCGCATCGCCGTCACTCAGATGTCGATGGGAGCTGAGGAGGACGCCCTGACATCGTCCTCCCGCGCTTACCAGTTCCGGGACCGAGTTACGAAGCGTGATCGATTCCAGATCGAGGCGACCTACCATCGCTTGCGACTGGATTACGACGCCGCTCTCCATGCCTTCCGTGCCCTTACGATCTTGTACCCCAGAGATCCGGCCGCTCAATGCACTCTTGGTGAGGACTACGCAGTCGCCGGCCGACTCCAGGAGGCTATCGAGTCTCTGAGGCTGGCCTCAAATTTGGCTCCCAGAAACGTCATCATCAGAGGTCAGTTGATCCAATTGCTGGCACAGGCCAACCGACCGACCGAGGCGCTGGCGGAACTTCGCTCAGCCCGGGCGAGCGGCCAGCAGGGACCATTCCTTGACGGTGCCGAGTCATCGGCCTTGGTGATGACAGGAGATTTGGCGGGCGCGCGTCAAGCCCTCCTATCCATGATGAAGGGCGGCGGGGGATACTACGAGAATTTGGCGAGATTCAGACTCGTGCAACTCGCCGTCCTGGAGGGCAAGCTGGATGCCTCGGCGCAACAATTGGAGACCGACCTCGCGAATGACCTGAAGAACGGGAATGCAAGTTATGTCTCTTCCCGGCGCTACTGGCTGGCGCGCGTGTATCTCTTGCTCGGCCAGCGGAAATCGGCTCTGGCCCATTTGGACAAGCTGATCGCCGCCAGTAGGCTCACTCCCCTCCACATGCATGAGCTTCGCCAGGCGGCCCTCTTATTGGCGGAAATGGGAGAGACGCAACGAGCTCAACCTGTGCTGGAGGATCTCGAAAAACTCCAGTCGCGATTCCCGGGCGATTTTACGAGAGCCGCCGTTCTGCAGGTCCGGGGCGCACTCGAACAGGCGCAAGGCAAGTTCGCCGAGGCTGATCGTCACCTTGAGCTGGCCCGGAAACTGTGGGGAGGGGTTCTGGCCGCCTGGTCCCTAGCGAACTCCTTTGACCAACGTGGCAAGTATCGGGAGGCTCTGGAGCTCTATCAGGAAGTGCTCGCGCGCAAGGGCGATGTTATGAACTGGGACTTTGCAGGCTTGTGGGTCTTGGCCCATGCCAGAGCCGCCCGCTGTTTTAAGAATCTCGGAAACGACCGCGAATCGGCGCGTTTCTACGAGCAGTTCTTGCGCTTGTGGGGGACGGAGGCAAGAGAAACTCCTGAACTGAGGAATGCCAGAAAGGAATTGAGCGGCCTGCGCCCTACTTAACGAGGGTGCGACCGACAATTTGATCAATCGCAGTGTGGAGGTGAAACCATGGTTGAATTTTGGGCGTGCATGGGTTTGGCGTGTTTTGACGAGCGTTTTCTCAACGGGCTGTTGAAAGACCCCGATGCCACAATTACGAAGGAGATGCTCCGCCTGAGCTGTTTCGAATTCACTGAGCTGAAACGCATCTTGAAGATCCCTAAGGTCGTCGACCATATGCGGATTCTTCAGAAGCTGGTAAGCGATAATAGAATGTGTCCATTGTATCCTAAACCTTGCCCACCGCCAGGTAAGACTGAAGCACTCTTCCCTGCTTGGGCGAAGGAGTTCGAGGATTTCCTGCGCAAATAGATAGGTGGGGAGCGATTTGGTTCTTCCTTTTCGCGTGCTGTGAGGTCGGAAGGCTTGTTCCCGAGCGACTGTCCTCGGGCTGTCTTTGCTACGCTAACATCTGGTATGGTTTGCTCTCTGTCCCGACCAAGCATCCGCTCCCACGCCGATGAGGTGCCTTACCGCGCGGCCGCGCGAACTGTGCGCGGCAACCCACGACGGAATTCAACTCCCCTTCGCGCCCCCAATTGGAGTTAGAATGTGCGCATCGAACAAACTCGCGCGCGGGGGTGTCCCATGTCGAAGGGGAAAAAGATCGCCCTGGGAATTCTGATATTCATCGTGGTGGTGGTGATTGCGGCGGCGGTGGCGATTCCTTATCTGATTGACATTGACCGCTACCGGCCGCAGGTGATCGCGCACATTCAGGAAGAGACGGGCAAGCCGGCGGAAATCGGCAAGCTCTCGCTGACGATTTTCCCGACGATGTCGATTCGCGTCGACGATTTCGCGCTGGGCAACCCGCAGGGATTTCCCAAGGGGTATCTCGTCAAGACGAAGCGCATCACGGCCGAAGTGGACCGCGACGCGCTTTGGAACCGTCAGGTGATCATCAAGTCCCTCGACCTGGAAAATCCCGTCATCAATCTTCTCTCCGACGTTCGCGGCAAATGGAATTTCGAGAATCCGCCCAAGGCCCAGGCCTCGGCCAAGCCCGTCGCCTCCGAACCCTCGTCGTTCACGCTGGGTGTAATTTCCAAGGTCACGATCAGCGACGCCGACCTGAGCGCCGCGAACCTGCTCGCCTCCGGGCGCCCGGGGCCAAATTTCTTCGAGGCGCGCAGCGTGACGATTGAACTCCAAGACGTGGACGTCAACGCCTTCGTCGGCACGACGACCGCGTCCCTCGCCCCGACGCACGGTATCGGCATCGCCGGCCGGTTGTTCGGCGCCTCGCTCGCGTTTGCGGCCGAGCCCGCCAAGCCCGCGGCGCAGGGGACGCTCAAGGCCGATTCACTGCGCTTCAGCACCTTGCAGGCGACCAGCGTGCGCTCGAAGCTGCGCCTTTTTCCCAAACAGGTTTTCTTCGACGATTTGAACTTTAACCTCTACGACGGCCACGCCGCAGGCAGCCTTTCGTTCAATTTCGCCGGCCAGAATCCGCGTTACTCGACCAACACCAAGATTTCGGGCGTGAACGTGGCCAAACTGCTGGAAGCTTTCCCTGACGCGCGGGGCAAGATGACCGGCACGATGGACGGCAACATGAAACTCGCGGGCGAAGTCCAGCACTCGCCCGACCCGCTGGCGGGCATGCGCGGTGCCGGACAGGTGAGCGTCAAGAACGGACAGCTTCCCAGCCTGCAGCTCAACAAGAACCTCATGACGCTGGCGCGCCTGTCGAACCTCGGCGCGGCCTCGGGCGACCCATCATCCTTCACTTCGATGGCCGCCGACTTGAATATTGCGGAGGGTAAGATAACCAGCAATAAAGTCACGATAGTTGGCAATGGTGTGGACGTCGACGGCGCGGGAGTCCTTTCGCTGGCGGGCGCGGGCAGCCTCGCCTACGACGGCATCGCCAAGCTGGCCGCCGGGCAGAGCCCCGTTTCGGGTCTCCTGGCGGGGCTTTCGGGCGCGACGGTCGCCGACGGCAAGCTGACGTTTCCATTCGGTGTTGGAGGAACCCTGCAAAGCCCGCAATTCAAGCTGAAGTCGCTGGGGAGCAAAAACCAATTGACTGGCCTGCAAGGGCTTCTCGGTCAGAAGGGCCAGCAGGGCACCGCGCAGGAAGGCCAGACGCAGCAACAAACCCCGCAGGACATGATTCAGGGCCTGGCGGGAATGTTTAAGAAGAAATCGACGACCCAGCAGCAAACGCAACCGAAGTAGCCTTGTCGCGGCGGGCTTCAGCCTGGCATTGCTCATGCCGTCCTGAAGGGCGGCGCCACGCTTGAACCGGCTCATTATGCCCAACTCGTCTCCCTGGCGTGACGCCATTCGTTTCTCTGTCGGCAACTGGCGTGTCTCGATTTTGCTTCTGGTTCCTGCCGCGCTGGCGCTGGAGATCCTCCACGCGCACCCCGTGGCGATCTTCGCCGTGGCGGCCCTGGCGCTGGTTCCGCTCGCCAGTCTGCTCGGTGACGCCACGGAGGATTTGGCCGGGCACGTCGGCCCGGCGCTGGGCGGATTCCTCAACGCCACGCTCGGCAACGCCACCGAGCTCATCATCGCTTTTCTGGCGCTCCGGAGCGGCCACGTCGAAGTCGTCAAGGCTTCGATCACCGGCAGCATCATCGGGAACCTGCTGCTGGTCTTTGGGCTCGCGGTGCTCGCGGGGGGCATCGGGCGCGAAAAGCAGACCTTCAACCGCACCGCCATCGGCGCCAACACCTCGATGCTGTTTCTCGCCGTTGTGGCGCTGGTGATGCCGGCGATTTTCGATCTCGCGGTCTTCGGCCGGCTGGAAGAATCCGGCGCGGTCATCGAGCGCCTCAGCTTCTGGACCGCCGCGGTGCTCCTAGTCAGCTACGCCGCCAGCCTGATTTTCACTTTCCGTACCCACAAAGACGTCTTCCGCGGCGAGGGCCATCACACGCCGGTGCTCGGTCGCAATACGGCGATTGCCGTCCTCGCCGTGGCGACGTTGCTGATCGCGCTCGCCAGTGAAATCCTGGTCGGCCAGATTGAGTTCGTCACTAAGGCGATGGGCTGGACGGAGCTCTTCGTCGGGCTCGTCATCGTCGCCACCGTCGGCAACGCCGCCGAGCACTCGACCGCCGTCATGATGGCGCGCAAGGACAAGATGGACCTGGCGCTCAATATCGCCGTGGGCTCGAGCACGCAAATAGCGCTCTTTGTCGCGCCCTTGCTGGTTGTCTCCTCGCAGCTGATGACGCGACCCATGTCGCTGGTATTTCACCCTCTGGAAATTGCCGCGGTCATCTTCTCCGTCGGCGTCGTCACCCTCGTCTCGCAGGACGGCGAAACCAACTGGTTCGAGGGCCTGCAATTGCTTAGCGTCTACGTGATTCTCGGCGTGTTCTTCTACTTCCTGCCGTCGTGAGCGGGATGTCAGGACTCGAGTCAGGGGCATGATCTTCCAGCGCTCTCCCTCGGGGAGAGGGTGTCCGTCAGCCGACGGACGGGCGAGGGGAATCCCATGCAACCACCCATCAAGAAAATCGTCATGCAGAAATACGAGACGGGAAACGTGCGTGTTACGCTCGAGGCTCACGTGGACGACGACGGCTCGCTCAACCTGGAAGGTTACGACATCGGCGATTTTGTGGAGAAACACTGGGGCGATTCCGACTACGAGTATTTTCTGTTCGTCAAGAAAGAGAACAAAGAAAAGATTCTGCCGCTGCTGTTGAAAGATCGCTTCGGCAGCATGAGTGAATTCCAGAAGTGGCTTGATGAAGAAGCGATTCCCAGCGCGCCCGCGCCGGATTTCGAAGCCTTCCTCGCCGCCAACCCCGAATACAACGACACCATCCTCCTCCTGCTCCTCCAAGAGCAGTTCCAAACCATGTCCAACTTCATGACGTGGCTGGACGAAAGAAATATCCCCAAGGAATTCGGGAGTTGGGCTTAGATAAAGGGTAAAGGCCAAGGGGCAAAGGGCGAAGACTGAAGGGCGGAGCAGGGAAGGTTCATGGGGGTCTTGCGAAGGCGCGGCGTTAAGTCCGGGTTTTTCGGCCTGTGCTCTTTACAGTTTGACCTTTCCCGATTGATTCCGGCTGTGGCGGAAAGGGGCAAGCGGTCCCTTTCCGGCGGGTGATGACCGAACTCCAGGAAGACCCGGAGGAGTTCGACGCCTTCTACGAGCGCCAGGAGGTGTCGGAGGCGGCCCGCGACGGCTAACAGGTCAACCGCGACCAGCGCTGGACGTGGAACCTGCGCATGGATAACTACCTCGACCGGCAGATCGAGCGCAAAATCCGCCTTTTCACCGTGCTCGGCGATGGCCGCCGCAGACACTCAGCCGAAGAAGCCGCAAGGCCCGCACCTCACCTGCCAAGATGAAAAAGCGAACCGACCGGGTTATTGAAAATATCACCATATCCGATGAGCAAAATGAAGAGGAGGACCCCGCAGTTGGCGCCCAACAGCCGGTTTCAGCCCGCAAGCTTCCAGTTCCTGCTGGCATTGGCTGACAATGTGTCGCTCCTCGCCACCTCGGCTGAGCGCAGCTTGAATTACCGGCTGGCCGGACTTGAATCAAATGTCCGAATTTAGCCCGAGCTTTGAGGACGTCGGGGATTCGTGTCCACTCAGGTTTACAATGGGAAGGCCAAAGACGTGCTGGCTAAACACGGATTTAAACGCCAAACTGAGGGAATTTGATGGATATCGGTCTCCCCAAGGAAATCAAGGACAACGAGTACAGAGTGGGGTTGGTGCCGGCGGGCGTGCACGAACTCGTGCAGGACGGGAGTGTGGTTTGGGTCGAGAAAGGTGCCGGAGTGGGCTCGGGTTTTGCGGACGCGGAATATGTCGCGGCGGGCGCGCGTATCGTTGGAACCGCCGATGAGGTCTACGCACGCAGCGAGATGATTGTCAAGGTGAAGGAGCCGATCGAAGCGGAGTACCCACGCCTTCGTAAGGGCCAGATTGTGTTCGGCTATCTCCACTTGGCTCCCATGCCGGAGCTCACCACGGTGCTGGTGGAGAAGCAGGTGACGGGCGTCGCCTACGAAACCATCCGCGATGCGACCGGCACCTTGCCGCTTCTCACGCCTATGAGCGAAATCGCCGGGCGCATGTCGATCGCGGTAGGCAGCTATTTTCTCCAAAAGCCCAAAGGCGGGCGCGGGGTCCTGCTGGGCGGCGTGCCGGGGGTGCGGCCGGGGCTGGTAGTGATTGTGGGCGCGGGCACCGTGGGCATTAACGCCACCAAGATGGCGATGGGGATGGGCGCGCAGGTGCTGGTGCTGGATGTGGACCTGAATCGCCTGCGGCATCTCGACGACCTGTTTTTCGGGCGCGTGGAGACGCATCTCTCGAGCCCGTTCTACGTCGCGGACGCGGTGAAGAAAGCCGACCTGTTGATCGGCGGTGTGCTGGTTCCGGGGGCCGCGGCGCCGCGCGTAGTGACGCGCAAGATGGTCTCGACGATGCAGCCCGGCTCGGTGATCGTGGACGTTTCGGTCGACCAGGGGGGGTGCGTTGAAACCACGCGGCCGACTTCGCACAGCGATCCGGTTTTTGAAGTCGACGGCGTGATTCACTACTGCGTCACCAACATGCCGGGCGCCATGCCGCGGACTTCGACGATTGCCCTGACGAACGCCACGTTGCCCTACGCGCGCAAAATCGCGGCTCTCGGATTGAAGCAAGCCATTGCCGAGAATTCGCTGCTCAAAGACGGCGTGAACACTTGCGCGGGGCACATCACTTGCCAGCCAGTGGCCGATTCGCAGGGGAGGGCGTATCGGGAATTGCAGGAGTTGCTCTGAGAAGAGAGCAATCAGCCCTCAGCCATCAGCTTTCAGGCATTGTCATCCTGAGGAGTCCCGATGTACTTTATCGGGACGACGAAGGATCTGAAGTTGTGGAAGCCAATGAAAGGCAGATCCTTCTCCCGCTCTGGGCGGGATGACATGAGCCGCATGGCTTTCGTAGCGCTGCCCTTCAGGGCAGCATGCCGGGCTGAAGCCCAGCGCTACTTCATTGACCGTCACGCAGCTATCTGTTACAAATGAAGATTCGCTATGTCACCGAGAGTTGAGCCAATCCGGGCCATTGCGGCGTCGCAGCGCACCGAGCACATCCGGTACGCGATTCGGGACATCGCGGTGCTCGCCGAGCAGTTGGCGCGCCAGGGCAAGGAGATCCTGCCGCTCAACATCGGCGACCCGATGGCCTACGATTTCCAGGTGCCGGAGCACCTGATCGAAGCGGTGGCCAAGGCGATGCGCGACGGCAAGAACGGCTACGCCCCGTCGCTGGGTGCGCCCGAGGCGCTGGAAGCGATTCGCGCCATGGCGGAGCGCAAGGGAATTCGTAATATCCAGAGTGTGTTTATTACCGCGGGCGTAAGCGAAGCAGTGGACATCTGCCTGACGGCGCTGGTCAATCCCGGAGAGAATGTCCTGACGCCCTGCCCCGACTATCCGCTCTATTCCGCCGTGCTCGCCAAACTCGAGACCCAGGCGAACGCCTACGCGCTCGACGAGGACTCGGCGTGGGAACCCGACATCGAGCACCTTTCGACCCGCATCTTCACCGGCACGCGCGCCATCGTGGTCATCAATCCCAACAACCCCACCGGCGCGGTTTATTCGCCGCGCACGCTCGAAGCGATCGCCGAGTTGGCGCGGCAGTTCGGCCTGGTGGTTCTGGCGGACGAGATTTATGACGAACTCCTGTTGGACGGCGGGGATCACACACCGCTCGCCGCGCTGGCGCCCGACCTTCCGGTGATTACCTTCGGCGGGCTCTCGAAGGGATATCTGGTCCCCGGCTGGCGGCTGGGCTGGGCGATCGTGAGCGGAAACGGCGCGGCGCTCAGGCCCTACATCGAGGGCATGCACAAGCTGCTGCGGTCGCGCATCAGCGCCAACCACGCGCAGCAATACGCCATTCGCCCGGCCCTTGAAGGCCCGCAGGATCACTTCGAGGAAGTTCTCACGAAGCTGCGCGCCCGGCGCGACCTTACCGTGAAGTGGTGCAACGCGATCCCGCACATGAGCTGCGTCGCGCCGCGCGGGGCGTTTTATGCCTTCCCGAGCCTCGATATTCCCGGCAGCGACGAGGAGTTTGTGAAAGAGTTGCTGGTCGAAAAACAGGTGATGGTGGTGCACGGCCGTGGGTTCTGTCCGACGCTGCCCACGCCGCACATTCGCATCGTGTTTCTCGCCGACGAGCCCACGCTCGAACGCGCGTATCGGAGCATCGGGGAGTTCATGGCGGAGCATTATTCGTGAGAAGAGGCCGTCAGCACTCAGCTTCCAGCCTTCAGCAAGCTAAGCGCTGATGGCTGAAGGCTGATGGCTGTACTTGGTATTATGACGTCAAGCGATTTTCCAATCTGGTCAACACTCGCGCTGGGCTTCGTGCTCGGATTGCGGCACGCGCTCGATGCCGACCACCTGGCGGCTGTTTCGACCTTCGTAAGCGAGGAGAAGAGCTTGTTGCGCTCCTCGTTGATCGGCGTTTCCTGGGGAATGGGCCATACGGCGGCGTTGCTGGTCTTTGGTCTGCTGGTGGCCACGTTCCGCCTGGCGCTTACGCCGCGCTTCTCGCAGGCGCTGGAATTCCTGGTCGGCTGCATGTTGGTGTTTCTCGGAGTGAGCGTCCTCGTCAAACTCGCGCGCACCAGCGCCCTGCACGTCCACGCGCACCGGCACGATGGTGTTGAGCACAAGCACTTGCACCTGCACGTGGCGGAGCCCGCGCATCAGCATCAGCATGCGCACCGCACTTTGCGTCTGGGCGGCAGGCCATTCGTCGTCGGGGTCGTGCACGGGTTGGCGGGCACCGCGGCCTTGAT
Organism: Terriglobia bacterium; assembly: GCA_041946825.1. Classification (GTDB taxonomy): domain Bacteria; phylum Acidobacteriota; class Terriglobia; order UBA7540; family UBA7540; genus CAZTHM01. Next base: position 37,897 of record JBHGBD010000031.1, read on the forward strand.
GATGCTCGTGGTCGGCGCGCTCCCATCGGCGTTGCTCGCCGCCGCGTACATCCTGATTTTTGGAGTCGGCTCGATCGGCGGGATGATGGTCATGAGCGTCTTGATGAGCGTGCCGCTGGCGCTGGCGGCGCGGCGTTTGCACATCCTCGAACGGGTCATCCGCCTGGTCGCAGGGCTCTTCAGCCTGGGCTTCGGCGGCTATTTGACTTGGGAAGTTGGATTGATTCAGGCGCTCGTTCGATGAGGATCAGCCGTCCGCTTTCGGCCCTCAGCTTTCAGCGAGCGGGTGAGCGTGGTGCGGATTGCTGACGGCTGATTGCTTAGAGCTTTTCTGGTAACCGGCAACTGGCAACTGATTTCCAATGGGCGAGACGAAACTCGATCTCAATCCCGCACCGACCGAACTGCCGGTGGAGGTCTGCCCGGTATGCTCGAAACGGCTGGAATCGCGCCAGTGCAAACTGGTCTGCCCGCGCTGCGGCTACTTCATGTCGTGCTCGGAATTCGACTAGGGGCATTGGATCAGGCCGTTTACTTTCACCCTGAAGGCGGGTAGAATGCGGCGCTCAACGGAGGATGCGAATGGCCCTGCAGATTAACGAACAGGAAACATCGGGAGTGACGGTTCTGACGCTCTCGGGTCGGGTGACCCTGGGGGAGGAGAGCAGCAAGCTGCGAACCAAGCTGAAGGATCTGCTGGCGACGGGGAAGACGCGCGTGGTGCTCGACCTGGCGGACGTCAGCTACATCGACAGCGCCGGCCTGGGCACACTGGTGGCCGGATACACCTCGGCGCGCAACCAAGGCGCCAGTATGAAACTGGCTAATCTAACTAAGAAGTTTGATGAGCAGTTACATATAACTAAGCTCGTGACGGTCTTCGAGGTGTACGACAGCGTGGCAGGCGCGCTGAAGTCGTTCACGGCGTGACCCGGGGCCGTAGCGCAGGTCCTGCCCGGGGCGGAACCGGCATCGCATCACGCCGCTCTCATGGACGACGCTACGCCTTAAATCCCCGCGGGATTATCCAGCCAGTAGGCGGCCAACCCGGAAAGCAATTTAGGATAGAAGTCCGTGGACTTCTGCGGAAGTGGCTGTCCGGCCAGGGCATTCGCCCACACAGCGTCCACGGGCGTAGGATTCATCAGCAGCGCGAGCTGGGCCCGCCCGCCGTCCACCTGCGCGAGCGAATCTTGGAACTCGCGAACGTAGCGGAGGTTTCTCTCCTCACGAACCGCCTGTTGGTCAATTCCCAGAACCTGCTCGAGCAACAGTCGGTGCAGAATGACCACGTCGAGGGGGCGCAGGCCGTCGGCGACGTCGGCGAGCGCTTCGGCGAGATTGAGATCGGCGCGCAGCCGCAACAGTGCAGCCTTTCCCGCGCCGGCATAGGCGGCGAAGGCGGGCCCGTCGCTTCCCGCTTTTCGAAGCGCATCGCGCAGCGGCGCGGTCTTGCGCACCGCAAGCACCTCCGTTGTGAAGAACCGCCTTGCCTCCGCTTGAAACGCGGGCCAGTCGAAACTCGGCAAGCTGTGGATCACGCGATGGGTGGGTAGAATGGTGAGGCCCTCGCTCTCTTTGCGGATGAAGGTCATCATCACGTACTCGGCTCGCTCGCCATTCCTGCCTTGCGCGCGGCAGAGGTCGCGGTAAGCGAGCGCGGTCTCGTAGCGGTGATGGCCGTCGGCGATCACGAGCTTGCGCTCCCGCATAGCCGCGGTCACCCGCTCGATGGCCTCGGCGCTGGTCACGCGTCCGAGAAAGTGCCGCGTCCCGTACTCATCCGTGACGACGTCGAAGCGACTGGGCGGCGCTGCGACATCGAGCACCCCGTCGATCTCCTCTGCGGGATCGCCGTACAGCACAAAGATCTGGCCGAAGTGCGCACGCGTCGCCCTGAGCAGCTCCAGGCGGTCGGCCTTCGGGCCGGAGAGAGTTTCCTCGTGACGATGCACGACGCGCGCCGAGTAATCCTCCAGCCGGCAGAGCGCGATGAAACCACGGCGCCGGCGTGTTTCGGCTGCTCCTGGCGCGGCGTATTCCTGGTGGTATGGATAGATCGCGGGCTCGGAATCGGGGACCAGCACGCCCGCGCCGATCCACTCGCGCAAGCTGCGTGCGGCGCGCGTGTAAACGTTGTCCGCGGACGAGTCATCCGCGCCGGCGCGGCCCCGAATGATGCGCACTAGATTGTATGGGCTGAGGTCGTAGTAGCGCTCCTGCATCCCGGCGCTGATCTTGTCGTAAGGCTGTGTCACCACGCGGTCGAGTTTGCCGACCTTCGCGGGGTTGTAACGCAACGCTCGAAAGGGAAGAATCTCCGCCATAAGTCTCGTTGGAATTAAATTTGATCGTGCCCCTCCAAATTATCACAGGAGTCGGGGCCCGTCGAGTTTTGGGCGGCGGCTCATGACGCGCCGGTCCGAATCAGGATAGAATGGCGGGTCCGAAGATGGCGTGCTGCCGCGGCTAAAGGAGCGGGCCGTCAGGCGGCATTGCCGCGGAGTCCTTGCGGAAGGTCGTGACCATGCCCGAACTTCGATTGAATCCTGTCACGCATCGGTGGATTGTCACCGGCAAGCGCCCGGTCATGCCGGACGCTGCCGACGCGGGCGGACTTTGCCCGTTCTGCCCCGGCAACGAGCGCCTGACACCTAAGGCCATTACCGAAACCCGCGACACCTCGGGCGCGTGGACGACGCGTGTCTTCCACGATCGCGCGCCCATCTTCCAGATCGAAACACCGCTTAACCCGCGCGGCGAGGGGATGTACGACCGCATGAACTGCGTGGGCGCGCACGAGATTGTCGTCGACACGCCGCAGCATGGCGTCACCATGGCGCGACTTTCCGTCGAACAGATGGCGAGGGTGATTCAGGTCTGTCGCGACCGCATTGTGGACCTGAAGCGCGATAAGCGATTTCGTTATGTCTCACTTTTCAAAGACCAGAGCCTGGCGCCCGCCGCCGTGGCGATGCACAGCCACTCGCAGATTCTCGCCAGCCCCGCTCTGCCCATGATCATCCAGACCGAACTCCGCTGGAGCCGCGAACATTTTCTGAAGAAGGAGCGCTGCCTCTATTGCGACATGCTTCAGCAGGAGGTGAAGCAGGAGACGCGCGTGGTGGACCGGAACGCCGATTTCATCGCGCTCTGTCCGTTCAGTTCGCGCTCGGCCTACGAGGTCTGGGTTCTGCCGCTGCGTCACGCATCTTCGTTCGAGGCTGACATCTCGGACGCGGAGCGGGTCCGGTCGTTCGCCGCGTTCTTCAAGAGCAGCCTCGAGCGCGTCGAGAACATCTCGACGTCGCTCCACATCGTCGTCCACACCGAGCCCAACCTGCAGGCGAGCGGCTGGTCGAAAGACTTCTGGCAGACCATTGCGGACGACTATCACTGGCACCTCGAAATCAATCCCGACATCGAAGGCGAACGGCGCGTTCTCGGGGCGGAGGGATTCTATTTCAACCCGATTCCGGCGGAGGAAGCGGCGCTTGTGTTGCGCGCGCTGGAGCCCGACGCCGAGCCGAAGGAGTGAGACCGCCAACGCGATGCCCATCGAACGCGGGATATTGAGTTCAATCCAGCTCCTGATCTTCGATCTGGACGGCACGCTGATTGACAGTAAGCTCGACCTGGCGCTAGGCGTCAACGCCATGCGCGTGCAGCGCGGGCTCGCGCCGCTTGACTCCGACGTGATCGGAACATACGTCGGCCACGGAGTCGCGAACCTCGTCCGCCGCTCGCTTGGCGAGGGCGCGAGTGAGGCGGAAGTCGAAGCTTGCGTCGAGGCCTTCATCGAGCACTACCGCGCGCATATGCTCGACAACACGGTTCCCTATCCGGGCGTGATCGAGGCGCTCGAGGCGCTCAGGGGACGCAGCCTCGCGGTGCTTAGCAACAAGCCCGTCGTCTTCAGCCGTGAGATTCTTGCGGGATTGAATATGGCACGCTTCTTCGCGTTCGTTTACGGTGGCAACAGCTTCGACCGGAAAAAGCCGGACCCGGCGGGCGTGCGGAAGTTGATGGCCGATCTCCATTCGGGCCCGCAGCAAACGCTCATCATCGGGGATTCCGACACGGACGTGCTCACAGGGCGCAATGCGGGAGTATGGACGTGCGGGGTAACCTATGGCTTCGGGGCGCCAACGCTGGCGAAGGCGCCGCCGGACTTGATGATCGACGATCTGCGCCGGCTGCCGGCGCTGCTGAAAAGTCAGTAGCCGGAAAGCCATGGGCAGACCGGAGAATTCAGAAGCATGAAGGATGATGGGAAGGCACATCGCGGGCCCGAACCTGCATCTAATTCAGAATAACGATTCGGAGAAATCGCTGGCGATTGAAGATGAATGAAACTCCAACAAGATGTGTCCGACCACTCGCTCGCGTCGGGCGAGCGGCAGCTAGCTCCGACCGTCGCTTGCTCGCTGCCTTCTACCTTCTGCTCTCGGCTCGCTGCTTTCTGCCGACATCCTGCTTGATCGCGCAGGAGCAAGCGCCGGCCACCGAGCCGCCGCCGGCCGCGGAGGACGAGGAGAGGCCGCTCCCCGGTGACTGGGCAGTCGAGGTCATCGACGCGGCCGATCATTCTCCCAATGCCGAAGCGCACGACGCGCTTTACCGCGCGATGATGGGGACGGGCCCGAAGATCATCCCCCAGCTCGAAGAAGCCTTGAAGGACGACCGGACGGCGGAATTCGCCGCGCAGGCGCTGGCGTTCATCGGCGGCGAGAAGGCGATCCAGATCCTCTGGAAGCTCCAGTTCGACAAGCGCGATCTGAACTTACGGCGCTTCTATTACGCCGCCCTTGCGGAGTATGACGCCCCCGAGGCCACGGATACGCTGCTTACCGCGATCAAGACCGCGGACGACGAGCCCGACCGTTCGGTAACGGAAGCGGCGGTGATTGCGCTGACTGTACGTTCTGACCCCAAGCTGGTCGCTCCTTTGCGCGAGGCGCAGGCGAAGATCAAGGATGTGGTCATCCGGCTCGATCTCGAAAACGCCGCGGATGTCATCGAGCGCCGCGCCCAATACCTCGCTGGCCCGCCTCCCAAGAAGCCGGGCGGATCTGTCGAGCAGGCCGTAAGAACTTATTTCGCCCCCGCGTTGACTGGCGCCGAACCGTCGCAGGCAGTGCCCCCGGCCAGGCCTGCAGGCGGCAGCAAGTCCCCGCCGCCCAAGGGGGCCGGCGCACGCGCTGCGGTTGCGAAGCCGTCTGCCTCCGTCGAATCCCCGGTCAAGGTGCGCGTCGAGCAGATCACTTTCACTCCCGACAAGGCGCGCGCCCTGGCGCGGGTGGCTTTCGAAGATCCATCCGCAATCGCAAACTACGATATTGTCCTGCAGAAGCGCCTGGGCGACTGGTACGTCGCCAGCGTCTGGCTGGGGTCGGAAACCGAAAAGGCGCCGGTAACACCGCTGTCCCCGGAGAGGGAGCAGGACTGACAGTCCCCCTATTCGCGGCGCGTGAAGCCTCGGACGGAATTACGGATCTATGAAACACGTCATCGTCGGCACAGCGGGTCACATCGACCACGGCAAGTCGGCGCTGGTCAAGGCGCTGACGGGGACCGACCCCGACCGCTGGGAAGAGGAGAAGCGGCGCGGCATTACAATTGACCTGGGATTCGCACATCTCGACCTGGGCGACGATCTGCGCGTGGGCTTCGTGGATGTGCCGGGCCACGAGCGCTTCGTGAAGAACATGTTGGCGGGGGTGGGGGGGATCGATCTGGTGATGCTGGTCGTCGCCGCGGACGAATCCATCAAGCCGCAAACACGCGAGCACTTCGACATCTGCCGGTTGCTGGGCATTCGCCAGGGGCTGGTGGCAGTCACGAAGTCGGATTTGGTCGAGCGCGAAATCCTTGATCTGGTCCGCACGGAGTTGCAGGAGTATGTCGCGGGGTCGTTCCTGGAGGGGGCGCCGATGGTGGCGGTAAGCGCGCGCACCGGTAAAGGGCTTGACGCGCTCCGGAAGGAGTTGAGGAGACTGGGACTCGATGCGGCGCCGCGACCAGTCGATGCCCCTTTCCGGCTGCCCATCGACCGTGCCTTCGTGATGAAGGGATTTGGCGCCGTGGTCACGGGCACGCTTGCCGCGGGAGCAATCGAGAAGGAAGCCGAAGTAGAAATCTTTCCCCTGGGCCGGCGCGTCCGCGTACGCGGGATCGAAGTGCACAATCAGCCGGCCGAGCGCGTTGTGGCGGGCCAGCGCACGGCAGTGAACCTGGCGGGGATTGAGGCTCAGGAGCTCGCGCGCGGAATGACACTGGCGCCGCCGGAGTTGTTCGAAAGCAGCGAGCGTCTGGATGCAACCGTCTCAATTCTTCCATCAGCTCGGCCTTTGAAGACGCGGGCACGAGTTCACTTTCATTGTTGGACCTCGGAGATGCTGGCAGAGGTGGTGTTGCTTGAAGGTAAGGAAATTGCGCCGGGGTCGCGCGCCCTCGCGCAACTTCGGCTGTCGGAGCCGGGACTATTCCTCCCCGGAGACCGCTTCATCCTCCGCCAGTTTTCGCCGGTCGTGACCATCGGGGGCGGAGCGGTCGTGGACAACCGCCCGCCCAGACATCGCCTGAACGATCCCGCTGTGATCGAGTCGCGCCGAAGGCTGGAGACCGGCGATGGTCCGGTGTGCCTGGAGGTCCTCGCGCGAGAGTGCGGCGAAATGGAGCTTGCCGCGTGCGTGGCCCGGACGGGATGGCAAGCGCGGGAGGTTGTGCGTGTGGCAAAACAGCTCGCCGCTGAGAAGGGCCTGGTAATTCTCGGCCAGCCTCCCAGCGTGCTGGTCCACGCCGAGCACTTCGCGGCTCTGGAACGGAACGTCGTCACTCAGCTTGCGAGCTTTCACGCGGCGAATCCTCTAATGGCGGGCCTGAGCAAAGAAGACCTGCGGGGACGCCTGGCTAAGCGCGCCAGAGATACATCGTGCGTTCCGTCCGCGGCACTGTTTAACGCTGCGCTGCAATCGCTGACAATGGAGAAGAAGATCGAACTTCGCGGCGAAATGGTTTTGCTGGCGGGGCAGGGAATTCAATTAGCCCCGGAAGAATCGGCCGCGAAGGGCGAGATCAGCCGGGCTTTTGAGAGGAGCGGCCTGGCAGTCCCCAGTGCCGGTGAAGTTCTCGCGGGGCTGCGCATCGACCGCGTGCGCGCCGAAAAACTCTTGCGTATGCTGCTCAAGGAGGGGACGTTGGTGCGCCTGACGGAGGATCTGATTTTTCATGCTGCGGCATTGAAAAGGCTGCGCGAAACCGTGGCACAAAGGAAGTCGCAGAGCAACCGGATCAATGTCGCTGTGTTCAAGGAGCTCACAGGCCTGACACGCAAGTACGCGATCCCGCTGCTCGAATACCTCGATCGGGAGCGGGTGACGCGGCGCGAAGGGGACGAACGGGTCATTCTGTGAGTTGGTCGCTGCAGACGGCAACGTGCAACCGACAGCCGAGAATGGATCACTTAATTGCCAGGAAGGGCCTCAGTAGTTTGTAGACCAATGCCACGGGAAGTCCGACAACGTTAAAATAACAGCCTTCGACGCGCGTCACGAATTTCGAGGCCAAACCCTGAATGCCGTAGCCGCCCGCTTTGTCGAAGGGTTCGCCGGTCGCAACGTATTCCGCAATCTCCGCTTCGTCGAGCGGGACAAAAGTCACGAGTGTAGTTTCGTGGGCGAGCGCCTCGACGCGAGCCGGCGGGCGCGCCAGACAGACACCCGTGATGACGCGATGCGTGACGGCAGCAAGAAGGTTGAGCATGCGCGCGGCGTCCGCGGCGTCAACGGGCTTGCCGAGGATCTCGCCATCCACGACCACTACGGTATCCGCGGCGAGCACGATGGAGTCGGCGGGCGCCGAGGCGGAAATATCCAGTGCTTTCTCGCACGCAGCGCGTCGGGCGAAATCTTCGGCGGTTTCGTGAGGGACTGGATCTTCGGTTACGGACGGGACTCGCACTTCGAAGATGAATCCGGCTTGGCGAAGGAGTTGCTCGCGGCGCGGCGATGCTGAGGCAAGAATCAAGCGCATTCGCGGGAGATTATAGGGGTTTCATTCGACCGCCCACAAGCCCCTCAGCGCGCGGGCACGGCTGTGTTAAACTCGATACCCTCCGCCGACAATAGCGGTGACTGAGTGAGGGATAAGCGTGGAAGAAGTCGGAAAAATCCTGCCCGCGGTTTTTAAGCGCCAGGTGGGACGCAACGACCCGAAGGTGGTCGAGATTCTTACACCGCTTTGGGCGCGTGTGGTGGGCAAGGGAATCGCGCTGCAGTCGAGGCCGGCGGCGTTTGAGGCGGGAACGCTAACGCTCGTCACCTCGTGCCCGACATGGGCGGCGCAACTCCGCCAGATGGCGGAAGCGGTCTGCGCGCAGGTTAACAATTGCCTCGGCGGCGCGATCGTCAAGAAGCTCAAAGTACGCGTCATACCGGAGGCGGATCGTGCTGATCTGCCCGCAGCCGAGGTGAGAGCGGCGCTCGGTGGCGAACCCCAACAAATCCCGCTCCCAGACGGGGCCATGCAACTCGAATCGGAGATGCGTGGGGCACTCGAGCGTTCGTACGCGAAGTACTTCGCCCGGAAGAAAGGAAAGGTACAGTGATGGCTTTGACGGAGAAAGATGTTCGACACGTTGAGGAACTTGCCCACCTCGAGCTGACTGAGGCTGAGGTTAGGAAGTTTGTGCCGCAACTCGATTCGATCCTGCAACACATGCAGAAGCTTAACGAACTCGACACGGCTGAAGTCGAGCCGATGGCGCAGGTCACCTATGCGGCGGCGGAAAATCCGGCGCTGCGAGCGGATCAGCCTCGCGTCACGTTCCGACAGGATGAGGCACTGGCCAACGCCCCGGAAAGCGATGGCGCCTGCTTCAAGGTGCCGCGGGTCATTGAAAAGGAGTGAGGGCTCGAAATTCAGCGCAACCGTAGCCTTCGAATTTCGGTTTTCGGCATCCCTCTGATTAGCCAATGGAGCTGACCAGCCTCAATATCGGCGCGATTCGCGAGGGCCTAACTGGCCGGAAGTTCTCGGCCGAGGAACTGGTGCGCGCGCACTTCCAGCATATCGATTCGCGTGACAAGGATGTCCGCGCCTATTTGCGCCTCTCGCCCGACCGCGCTTTGGAGCAGGCGAGCAAGATCGACGCGAAACTTGCCGCAGGCGAGCCGCTGCCACCGCTCGCCGGTGTCCCCGTTGCAGTCAAGGACGTGATTCTGACACGTGGGATTCAGACCACGTGTGCCTCGAAAATTCTGGAGAACTACGTCGCGCCCTATGATGCGACGGCAGTTCAGAGACTCGAGGCCGCTGGCGCATGCATCCTGGGCAAAACGAATTGCGACGAATTCGCCATGGGCTCGTCGACCGAGAATTCCGCCTTCTTCACTACGCGTAATCCCCACGACCTGACCCGTGTACCGGGCGGATCGAGCGGTGGCTCGGGCGCAGCGGTGGCCGCCCGGATGGCGACAGTGGCGCTGGGTTCGGACACGGGGGGCTCGATCCGCCAACCAGCGGCGTTCTGCGACGTCGTTGGAATGATGGGCACCTACGGGCGGGTCTCGCGCTACGGTTTAGTGGCGTTCGCTTCTTCGCTCGATCATATCGGCCCATTTGGACGCTCAGTACGCGACGTGTCGCTTGTTCTTCAGACGATCGCGGGACGCGATCCGATGGATTCGACTTCGGCGGATTTTCCGGTGGCCGATTACGCGGCGGCGCTGGACAAGGACCTGCGCGGCGTGAAAATCGGCGTTCCCAAGGAATACTTCGCGGGACTTAATTCTGCCATTGGCGACAATATTCAAGCGGGCATCGATTTGCTCGCCAAGCTCGGCTGCGAGATCGAGACGATCAGCCTGCCGCACACCGATTACGCGATCGGGTGCTACTACATCATCTGTACGGCCGAAGCAAGCTCGAACCTGGCACGCTACGACGGCGTGCGCTATGGATTCCGCTCGCCGCGATTCGACGGTTTGCGCGACATGTACAAGAAGACCCGCGACCACGGCTTCGGCGCGGAAGTCAAACGGCGCATTATGCTGGGCACCTATGTCCTGAGTTCCGGATATTACGACGCCTATTACTTGAAAGCACAGAAGGTCCGGACGCTGATCGCGCGCGATTTCCTGGAGGCATTCGATGACGTGGATGTTATCCTTACGCCCACTTCTCCAATTCCGCCCTTCAAGCTCGGCGAGCGGCTGGACGATCCCCTCCAGATGTACCTCGCCGATATCTACACCGTGACGGCGAGCCTGGCCGGAACTCCGGGGATTTCGGTCCCCTGCGGCAGGACGAAGGGCGAGCCGCGGCTACCCGTCGGAATGCAGATGGTCGCCAAGCACTTCGACGAAGCCAGGCTGCTACAGGTCGCCCATGGATTCGAGAAGGCCGGCGGGTTCGAAGTGGCGTGAAGACTTGAAGAGGGAACTCCTGCGCCCGCTCATGGAGCTTGCGATCGCAGTGCGGAAGGACCCCGACAACGCGGACCTCCGCAACGATTACGGCGGCGTCCAGTCGATGCAAGGCAGGCCGGACGATGCCATGTGCCAATTCGACACCACTCTGCGCCCCACTGCCAACCATGCCCAGGCGCGCCAGAACCTGCACAGCGCGCACACAGCCCTCTCTAACCAATTGACCGACCTCTACTGCTACGCCCGAACGTCTCGGGAGGTTTCTAAACTTTAAACAAAGAATCGAATTTCTTCCTGGGGTCGTCGGTTTTCGAGGTGGGGGATCCACCGCGCGCCGTCAAGACAGGATTGGGCGAGTAAAAGTCACAGAGGTTGGCCGCTTCTTTGTCGCGAACCCATTCCGCCTGGGGTTCGGAGCACTGGTTGTTCTTGGAAGGGTCATAGAATCGGCAGTTGCGGCAGGAGTGGAGGTCGGCGTCGCACCTGGGACACGTATCGCGCCGGCCCACGCGGCTGCCAGTGGGATACTCAATCGGTTCGCCGCATTTCCAGCAATTGAAAGCCATGAGAGAAGCCTTCAGCGGTCAGCTATCAGCCTCCAGCAAAATCAAGGCAAGAGAGTTTGCTGAATGCTGACAGCTGATGGCTGATAGCTTTCTTTACGTTCTCGCTTCGTCTTCGTCCGCGAGCTCGGCGGCAACACCCGGAGCGGGAGCACCCAGAACACCCGGGCCCTCGCCGGGGATGCCTTCGAGCGGGGCCGCCTCGGGGGAAGGCAGCTCGACTTCGGTGAGCAGCTTGAAGCTGCGGTAGCGCTCGAGTCCGGTTCCCGCGGGGATCAGGCGGCCCATGATGACGTTCTCTTTCAGGCCGCGCAGATGGTCCACCGAGCCCCGAATGGCCGCTTCCGTAAGGACTCGCGTGGTTTCCTGGAAGGAGGCCGCCGAGATGAACGAATCGGTCGAGAGCGAAGCTTTGGTAATGCCGAGCAGGAGCGGCCGTCCCGTAGCGGGCTTGCCGCCGCGAGCGATGGCGCGTTCGTTCTCTTCGCGAAACTTGAACTTGTCCACCTGCTCTTCGAGGAGGAAGTCAGTGTCACCGACATCTTCCACTTTGACCCAGCGCATCATCTGCCGGGCGATAACTTCGATGTGCTTATCGTTGATGTTGACTCCCTGCAGCCGGTAGACTTCCTGAATCTCGTCCACCAGGTATTTCTCGAGCTCTTTTTCGCCCAGCACAGCGAGGATGTCGTGCGGGTTGCGCGGGCCATCCATGAGTGGCTCGCCCGCCTTGACTCGTTCGCCCTCCTGGACGGAGACGTGCACCCCGCGCGGGAGGAGGTATTCCTTGGCCTCGCCGCGATCGGGTTGGACAATGATCTTGCGCTGCCCCTTGGAAACATCGCCATAGCGGACTACGCCGTCGATTTCGGTGATGACCGCCGTCTCGTGGGGTTTGCGCGCCTCGAACAGTTCCACGACGCGCGGCAGACCGCCGGTGATGTCCTTGGTCTTGGTAGTTTCCCGCGGGATCTTGGCCAGCACGTCGCCGGCGCTCACATCGTCGCCTTCGTGCACCATCAGGTGAGCGCGGGAAGGCATCAGGTATTTCTTGGCCGCCTTGGAGCTCGCCTTGTCGCTCTTGATCACGATTTGCGGTTGATACTTCTCATCCGGCGACTCGGTTACGACCCAGCGCGAGAGGCCGGTGACTTCGTCCACTTCCTCGTGGAGCGTCACGCCGACTTCGAGGTCCTTGAATTGCACCGCGCCGGCGGACTCGGTCAGGATTGAGAACGTGTAGGGATCCCACTCGACGATGATGTCGTTGACCTTGACCGCGGCGCCGTCGGGGTACTTGATCTTCGCGCCGTAGACGACGGAGTGGCGTTCGCGCTCGCGGCCCTTCTCGTCCACGATGACGAGCGAGCCGTTGCGGTTCATCACCACGAAGTGCCCGTCGCGGTTGGTGACGGTCTGGAGGTTGTGGTATTTAAGGAAGCCGTTGGAGCGCGCTTCCAGGGTTGACTGCTCAGAAATCCGGCTCGCCGTGCCGCCGATGTGGAACGTCCGCATGGTGAGCTGGGTGCCGGGTTCCCCGATCGACTGCGCGGCAATAACGCCCACCGCCTCTCCCATTTCGACCATGCGCCCGGTGGCGAGGTTGCGCCCATAGCAGCGCACACAGACGCCGCGTCGCGATTCGCAGGTGAGCACGGAGCGGATGCGGACACGCTCAATGCCCGCCGCCTGAATCGCCGCCGCCAAGTCTTCGTTGATTTCCTGGTTGACATCGACGATGACGCTGCCCTCGTAATCCTTAATCTGCTCGAGGGAGACTCGGCCCACGATGCGGTCGCGGAGCGGCTCGACGACTTCGCCCGCCTCAACGATGGGTTCGACGTAGATCCCGTCCACCGTGCCGCAGTCAAATTCGGAAATGATCACGTCTTGCGCCACGTCCACCAGTCGGCGCGTCAGGTAGCCGGAATCGGCGGTCTTGAGTGCCGTATCGGCGAGACCCTTGCGCGCGCCGTGGGTGGAGATGAAGTACTGCAATACGTTCAGCCCTTCGCGGAAATTGGCGGTGATCGGGGTCTCGATGATTTCGCCCGAAGGCTTGGCCATCAAGCCGCGCATGCCCGAGAGCTGGCGAATCTGTTGCTTCGATCCGCGCGCGCCGGAGTCGGCCATAATGTAAATCGGGTTGAGCTCGCCTGCTTTGTCTTGTGATTCCATGGCCTGAAACATTTCGTCGGCCACAAGATCGGTGACGTTCGACCAGATTGCGATCACCTTGTTGTAACGCTCGCCGTGGGTGATGGCGCCATCCTGGTACTGCTTCTCAACTTCAATGACCTCTTTCTCGGCGGTGTTCACCAGATCCGCTTTGTTGAGCGGCACGATGAGGTCGTCGATGCCGATGGAGATGCCGGCGCGCGTGGCATACAGGAATCCCAGCGACTTGACTTCGTCCAGCATGCGGACGGTGGTGTCCAGGCCGAAACGCAGGTAGCAGTAATTCACCAACGCGCCCAGCCCTTTCTTGCGGAGCAGGCCGTTGACGAAAGGCATCTCCTTGGGAAGATGGTCGTTGAAGATCACACGGCCCACGGTAGTCTTGATGAACTGATTCTTGACCGTAATCGGCTCGGTGTGGAGAACGTCCTGATCATCGTAGGCAGTCGTCAAATCGACTACCCGGCCCGTGTATCGAAGCCGGATGGGCGTCAGCGTCTCGACCTCACCTGCCTCGAGGGCCAACAAAACGTCCTCGACGTTCGCGAACGCTCGGTCGGTACCCTTGGCACCGCGTTTTTCTTTGGTCAGATAGTAGACACCCAGCACGATGTCCTGGCTGGGCACTGCCAGCGGCTGGCCGTTGGCCGGGGAGAGAATGTTGCGCGACGAGAGCATCAGCACCGACGCTTCAATCTGCGCCTCGGGCGAAAGCGGAATGTGCACAGCCATCTGGTCGCCGTCGAAGTCCGCGTTGAATGCCGTGCAGACCAGGGGGTGAATCTTGATGGCCTTGCCTTCCACCAGCACTGGCTCGAACGCCTGAATGCCCAACCGGTGCAGTGTCGGCGCGCGGTTGAGCAGAACCGGATGATCCTTGATCGCTTCTTCGAGAATGTCCCAGACCACCGGTTCCTGGCGCTCCACCATTTCCTTGGCGGCCTTAATGGTGGTGCAATGACCGGCCTGCTCCAGGCGGTGATAAATGAAAGGTTTGAAAAGTTCCAGAGCCATCTTCTTCGGCAGGCCGCACTGGTGAAGCTTGAGGTCTGGGCCAACGACGATCACCGAGCGGCCGGAATAATCCACGCGCTTGCCCAACAGGTTCTGTCGAAAACGCCCCTGCTTGCCTTTCAGCGTGTCGGAGAGCGATTTCAGTGGGCGGTTATTGGCGCCGCGCAGGACGCGGCCGCGGCGGCCGTTATCGAACAGTGCGTCTACGGCCTCCTGCAACATCCGCTTCTCGTTGCGCACAATGACGTCGGGCGCGTGCAACTCCATGAGCTTCTTGAGGCGGTTGTTGCGATTAATGACGCGCCGATAGAGATCGTTCAAGTCAGAAGTGGCAAACCGGCCGCCGTCCAGTGGGACGAGAGGCCGCAATTCCGGAGGAATCACCGGCAGCACGTCGAGGATCATCCACTCCGGCTTGTTTCCGGATTTGCGGAAAGCCTCGAGAACCCGCAGCCGCTTGGCGTATTTGATCTTCTTTTGCTGCGAGGGATCGTTCTTCATCTTCTCGCGCAGCTCTTCGGAAAGAGCTTCCACATCCACATGCTTGAGGAGTTCCTTGATGGCCTCGGCGCCCATTCCGGCGCGGAACTTCCCGGGGAATTCCTGCTGCAGTTGGCGGTAACGGTCTTCGGTGAGGAGTTCTTTCTCCTTCACCGGCGCTTCGCCCGGGTCAATGACAACATAGCTCTCAAAGTACAGGACGCGTTCCAGGTCGCGGAGCGAGATGTCAAGCAGGTGCCCGATGCGGCTGGGAAGCCCCTTGAAAAACCAGACGTGCGAGCAGGGCGAAGCGAGCTCGATGTGGCCAAGGCGCTCTCGCCGCACTTTGGAGAGGGTCACCTCGACGCCGCACTTGTCGCAAATCACGCCGCGGTGTTTCATGCGCTTGTACTTGCCGCACAAACACTCCCAGTCGGTCACGGGACCGAAAATTTTGGCACAGAAAAGGCCATCGCGTTCCGGCTTGAAGGTGCGGTAATTGATGGTCTCCGGCTTCGTGACTTCGCCATGAGACCAGGAACGAATCTTTTCTGGCGAAGCCAGGCTGATGCGAATGGCGTCAAACTCACCAATTAAGCTGACTCGATCGTAAGGGCTGCTGCGAAACAATTTGCCCCTCCTTTGAAGGAGAAATGATTTCTCTTTCTTGGATCAACGGCGCTTCCGGAGCGCCGCCTTTCGCGCCGTCACTATTCGGCGGCCACCGGAACGAGCTGCTCCTTCGGCTTCTTGATCAACTCTACATCGAGACACAGGCTCTGGAGCTCGCGAACCAGAACGTTGAAGGACTCGGGAACGCCCGGTTCGATGGCGGCCTCCCCTTTCACGATTGCCTCGTAAATTTTGGCGCGGCCATAGACGTCGTCCGACTTTGCGGTGAGCAGTTCCTGCAGGATGTAGGCCGCGCCATACGCTTCCAGGGCCCAGACTTCCATTTCGCCGAAGCGTTGGCCGCCGAATTGTGCCTTGCCGCCCAGCGGCTGCTGCGTGATCAGAGAGTACGGACCGATCGACCGAGCGTGAATCTTGTCGTCGACCAGGTGCGAGAGCTTGAGCATGTAGATGTACCCGACAGTGACGGACTGCTCGAACTTGTCTCCGGTCATCCCGTCGTAGAGTTCGACTTTGCCGGAGCTGGGCAAGCCGGCCTTGTCGAGGAATTCCTTAATTTCTCTTTCCGTCGCGCCGTCGAACACCGGAGTCGAGAATGCCAAGCCTTCATGCAAGGACCGGGCATAATCCAGCACATCCTCGTCGCTCATGGTTTCGGTCGCCTGCGCGATTGTGTGGCTCTGATATAAAGCCTTCAATTCCTTGCGGACGAGCTCGGCTCGGTTCTCGGTGGAGAGCAGGTTCTGGATCCGCGTACCCAATTCCCGCGCTGCCCAGCCGAGATGGGTCTCGAGAATCTGCCCCACATTCATGCGGGAAGGAACACCCAGCGGGTTCAAAACGACCTCAACCGGCGTCCCGTCGGGAAGGTATGGCATGTCCTCCTCCGGCAGAATTCGCGCAATGACGCCCTTGTTCCCGTGGCGGCCGGCCATCTTGTCGCCGACCGAGAGTTTTCGCTTCATGGCGATGTAGACCTTAACTAGGTTTTCTCGTCGTGGAGGTCGGCGAGCAGGACTTCGCCCTCGAGAAGAGCTGACAGGCGCTTCAAGCGCTCGTCGTTGAGGATCCGGATTTCGTCGTTGAGGTTTTTTTCCAGACGGCCGACCTGCGCGGCTTCGATAGACTTGGCGCGTTCGTCCTTCTCCTGACCTTTGCGAGAAAAGATCTTCACGTCGACGACAATGCCTTCGATCCCGGGCGGGCAGGTCAGTGAGGCGTCTCGCACATCGCCGGCTTTTTCACCGAAGATCGCGCGAAGCAGTTTCTCTTCCGGGGTCAACTGCGTTTCGCCCTTGGGCGTTACTTTGCCCACTAAAATGTCGCCCGGCTTGACATAAGCGCCAATGCGCACGATTCCGCTCTCGTCCAGGTCCTTGAGCAGGGATTCGGAGACATTGGGAATGTCGCGCGTCACCTCTTCCGGGCCGAGCTTGGTATCGCGCGCCTCGATTTCGAACTCCTCGATGTGAATCGAGGTGTACGAATCTTCTTTGACCAATTTCTCACTGACCAGGATAGCGTCTTCAAAGTTGTAGCCGCGCCAAGGCATGAAGGCCACGAGGACGTTTCGGCCCAACGCCAACTCGCCCCGGTCGGTGCAAGGCCCGTCGGCGAGCACCTGACCCGCGGTTACACGCTGGCCTTTGTGGACGACCGGTTTCTGATTGATGCAGGTGTTCTGGTTAGAGCGGCGGAATTTGATGAGCTGGTAGATGTCGGCGCCGACCTCGCGCGAAAGCTGGCCGCTGTGACCGTCACCCTCCACGCGGACGATGATGCGCTCGCTGTCCACGCTGTCCACGATCCCGTTGCGCTTGCAGATTACCACCGCGCCCGAGTCTCGTGCCGTGACCTCTTCCATTCCCGTGCCCACCAGGGGCGCCTGGGCGCGAAGAAGCGGGACGGACTGCCGCTGCATATTGGAGCCCATCAGAGCTCGGTTGGCGTCGTCGTTTTCGAGGAAAGGAATCAGCGACGCCGCAACGCTCACCAGTTGCTTGGGGCTTACGTCGATGTAATCGATCTCATCGCGGCGCTTCAGGACGAAGTTGCCTGCCTGTCGCGCATTGACGAGGTCGTGGATGATCTGGCCTTTCTTGTCCACTGGCACGTTCGCCTGGGCGATGATGTGCAGGTCCTCTTCCCATGCGGACAAGTAGAAGGAGTACGGCTCGGACTCGACGACCTTGCGCTTCTTCTCGCGCAGCTCCTCGTTGCTCTTTTCCACATCATTGAGTTCGATGTGCTCGCCGACTTTCCAATCGCTGTCCCCGCCGTTGGTGATGGTGACGTAATCGACGATTCGCCCGCCGCGGACCTTGCGATAGGGGCTCTCGATAAAGCCGTATTCGTTGATCCGCGCATAGCAAGAGAGCGAGGAGATCAGTCCGATGTTCGGACCTTCGGGAGTCTCAATCGGGCAGATACGTCCATAGTGTGTGGGGTGGACGTCGCGGACTTCGAATCCTGCGCGCTCGCGGGAAAGCCCGCCCGGCCCCAGGGCGGAGAGGCGCCGCTTATGCGTGATCTCGGAAAGGGGGTTCGTCTGATCCATGAACTGCGAAAGCTGTGAGGATCCGAAGAACTCTCGAATCGCTGCCATAACCGGCTTGGCATTGATAAGGTCATGCGGCATCGCCGTTGACATTTCCTGGTAGACCGACATCTTCTCTTTGATGGCGCGTTCCATGCGCACCAGGCCGATACGGAACTGGTTCTCCAGGAGCTCGCCTACGGCGCGCACGCGTCGGTTCCCCAAGTGGTCGATATCGTCGACACTGTATCCCGGAGGGCTCTTGCGCAATTTCAAGAGGTAGAGGATGGAGGCGTAGAAATCTTCCGGCTCCAACGTCCGCTTGTCGAGAGGTAATTGCGCGATGGCGTGCTCCGAGTGGTCGGTCGCCATCGTACCTTCGCACCCGCGCACGACTTCCGTGCAGAGATTGCCTTCGCGTTTGCCGACAAACACCTTCTCCTGATCCACAACCAGGTAGAAGTTGGCGGCAGGGAGGTTGCGCGCGTCTTCGAGCTGTAATTCGCTGGATTTCTCATCGACGCGCGTGGACAGCTTGGTGGAGTAGCCGAGCTTGATGTTGAACTTCAGCCGCCCGACGCGGGAGAAATCGTACTTGCGCGAGTCGAAGAACATGCCATTGAAAAGCGCGGTCGCGGTCTCCAGAGTCGGCGGGTCGCCAGGGCGCATTTTGCGATACATCTCGATCAGCGCCTCGTGCGGCGTCTTAAGCGTATCGCGTTTCAACGTCTGGCTGACGACCGGACCCGCATCGTCGCGTTCGGGGAAGAACACGCGGATTTCAGTGGTCGTGGTGTCCAGGATGGAGTTCAGCGCGCTCGGAGTCAATTCGTTGTTGGCTTCGAGCAGGACTTCGCCCGTCGTCGTGTCCACGATGTCCACGGCGCAGAAGGCACCCTCCAGATCGTGGGGAGCGACTTCGACTTCGTGGATCTTGGCTTTTTGAATGTCCTTGAGCAATGCTGCGGTGATCTTCCGCCCCGCGGGAACGATCGTCTCCCCGCTACGCGGGCGCTCAATGGCTTTCGAGAGCTTGCACCCGACGAGGCCTTCCGAAACCTGCCAATAGAGCTTGCGTTCTTTGATGGCAACGGTCTCAATCTGGTAAAAAGCCTTGAGGATGTCGGCGTTGGTCTTGAGGCCAAGGGCGCGCAGGAAGATGGTTCCCAGGAACTTCCGCTTGCGGTCAATGCGGACATAGAGGAGGTTCTTGGTGTCGTACTCGAACTCCACCCACGATCCGCGGTAGGGAATGATCTTCCCAAGGAAGTAGGTCTTTGCCGCGTTGGACTCGAAGAAGACCCCCGGCGAGCGGTGCAGCTGGCTGACAATCACGCGCTCCGTCCCGTTGACGATAAACGTCCCATTCTCGGTCATCAGCGGGATTTCGCCGAAGTAGACTTCCTGCTCCTTGATGTCACGAATGCTCTTGTGTCCAGTTTCACTGTCCTTGTCATAAATCGTCAGGCGGATCGTGACCTTCAGGGGAGCTGCAAAGGTCATCCCGCGCTCCTGACATTCCGTGACGTCGTACTTCAATTGCAGGGCCACCGGGTCGCCGCACTTGTTGCAGAACGTCACGACGTTCTTGTTGAACCGTCCGCACTTGGTGCAGAGGACGTCGCCGACTTTGAAGGGATCGGTGATGACCGTGTTGCCGCAGAACTTGCAGGTGCTGCGGCGGTGGTGCAAGCCCCGCAGGTTGCCGCACTTGCATTCCCAGTTTCCGATCGAGTAGTCCACAAAATCCAGCTGCGAGATGCCCCGGAAATCGGTGATCGGGAAGACGGAATTGAAGACCGATTGCAGACCCACGTCTTCGCGCTCCGAGGGCAGAAGGTCCATCTGGAGGAAGCGCTCGTAGGAGCGCTTTTGGACCTCGATCAAGTTGGGAATCCGGATGACGGTCGGAATCTTGGAGAAATCGATACGCTGGCGGACGACGCCGTTACTGCCGTTAGGCATTCCTTCTGCTCCTTGCTTGAGGTTTCAGAACAATTGGAGTTAATGATGACACGAAGGCCTTATCGTTTATGATGCACACTTCGAGCGCGAGGATGCAATGACCGCTTGGAGAACGCCCGGTACTCCACAGGATAGTCGAAACCTCTCGCTCGTGAGGACACTCCGTTTTCCTCCCACGCCGGAAGGAAATGCGCCCCGAACTTCCGCATGGAGGTCGGGGAGGGTCAGGAGATTACTTCACTTCGACGGTCGCGCCGGCTTCGACGAACTTCTTCTTGATGCTTTCCGCCTCTTCCTTGTTCACGCCTTCTTTGATCGGCTTGGGCGCGCCATCCACCAGGTCCTTGGCTTCCTTCAGACCCAGGCTGGTGACTTCGCGGACGGCCTTGATGACATTGATCTTGTTGGCGCCCACGGCGGTGAGCACGACAGTGAATTCCGTCTGCTCCTCGGCGGGAGCGGCGCCCGCTGCGGGTCCACCCCCTGCCGCGCCTGCCACGACTACCGGAGCGGCGGCGGCCGCAGAAACGCCCAGGGTTTCTTCCAGGCGCTTCACCAAAGTCGCGGCCTCCAAGAGTGTCAATCCCTTGATTTCTTCCACCAGTTTCTCTACCCGTTCAGACATCGTATTGTTTTCCTCCTGAAAGTCTTGAGCTAGGGGCGGGTTTGAGTCCCGCGCCTAAAGGGCCGGCGTCAGTTACCGGCAGCCTCTTGGAACTTGCTTTCCTTCACGCCTTGTTGAACGCAGAATGCGAGGTTCCGCGCCACACCCGAAAGGGTCGTCGCCAGTCGCTGCGCGGGTGAATTGATTAAGAATAGCGCTTTGGCCAAAAGCTCCTCGCGCGAGGGCAGGTTGGCAATGGTTCCCAGGTCAGCCATCGCCACGACGCGCCCTTCAACCACGCCTGCTTTGAACACAAGCGCCGGATTTTCTTTGGCATAGGCTGTGAGCGTCTTTGCCAGAGCTACGGGGTCCGACTCGGTATAGGCGACCGAGGTCGTACCGCGCAGTTTCTGCGCCACAGGCTCTGTGGCGGTGCCTTTGGCGGCGCGTTCGATCAGGCTGTTCTTTACGACCCTGTACTTCGCCCCGGTCTGCGCTACCTTGCGGCGCAGTTCACTGTCCTGGGCGACGGTGATGCCCTCGAACCCGGAGAGGATCACCGTTCGAGCTTTCGCCAATTCCTCGTGCAAGGTTTCGGATTGCTTATGCTTTTCTTCCCGTTTCATACCAACTCCCCTGTGAAGCTGGGACTATGCCGCCTCGACAGACGTCAAGTCGATCGGCAGCCCCGGCCCCATTGTCGAAGACACCACAATGCTGCGCACGTAGCGCCCCTTCGCCGTGGCGGGCTTGGCTTTCAGAACGCTCTGGATGAGGGCGCCGGCATTTTCCGCCAGTTTCCCGGCGTCGAACGATACCTTCCCGACCGCGCAGTGGATGATCCCCGTCTTGTCGACGCGGAATTCCACTTTACCGGCTTTAACTTCCCGTACGGCGCGGGCCACGTCCGTCGTGACCGTGCCGGTTTTGGGATTGGGCATCAGGCCGCGTGGGCCGAGGACTTTGCCCAGCTTTCCCACCGATTTCATCATGTCGGGCGTTGCGACCACCGCGTCGAAATCCATCCACCCGCCCTGAATCTTCTGCACAAGGTCGTCGCCACCGACTTCCTCAGCACCGGCCTCGCGTCCCTCGGCGACTTTGTCACCGGATGCGATAACAACTACTCGCTTGCTCTTGCCCAAGCCGTGCGGCAGCACCACGGTGCCGCGCACCATCTGGTCAGCGTGCTTGGGGTCAACGCCCAGACGCATCGCAACTTCGACCGTTTCGTCGAACTTCGCGAACGCCGCCTTCTTCAAGATTGGCATTGCATCCGCCAGCGTGTATGCCGGCTTGTCCACCAGTTTAGCGGACTCGCGGTACTTCTTCCCAACCTTCGCCATTCTTCTGCTCCACTAGGAAACAGGAAACTAGAGAATTAATCAGATCCGGCCCGCTTCCATATTCTGGTCTCTGCCTTCCTTAAAGCCTCCACCTAAGACACGATCTCGATCCCCATGCTCCGCGCCGTGCCTTTGACGGTAGCGACGGCCGCCGCCAAGTCGCGAGCGTTCAAATCCGGCAGCTTTTGCTTGGCGATTTCCTCCACCTGTTTTTCCGTGACTTTCCCGACCTTCGACTTGTTAGGCTCGCCAGAACCCTTGGCGATCCCTGCTGCACGCTTCAGAAGGATGGAGGCGGGCGGCGTTTTGGTGACAAATGAAAACGTCCGATCATGATAGACGGTGATCACCACCGGGATGACCAGCCCTTCCTGGTCTTTGGCGGAGGTTTTGGCGTTGAACGTTTTGCAGAAATCCATAATGTTGACGCCGTGCTGGCCGAGCGCCGGGCCGACGGGCGGTGCAGGTGTTGCTTTCCCCGCCGCGATCTGCAACTTGACCATCGCTGTAACTCGCTTCGCCATTTTCCTTGTCCTCGCCTTACTGCTTTTCTACCTGGTAGAAATCCAATTCGACCGGAGTCGAGCGCCCGAAGATGGTCACCATCACGCGCAAGGTGGAGCGATCGTCGTTAATCTCATCCACCATGCCGGTGAAATCCTTGAAGGGTCCGTCCGTAATCTTGACGTTCTCGCCGCGCTCGAATTTCAACTTGGGCTTGGGATGTTCCGCCGCGACTTCCACGCGATGCAGAATGCGGTCCACTTCTTCTTCCGTCAGTGGCGCTGGCAACTGCCCCGACCCGACAAAGCCTGTGACCCGGGGAGTCGAGCGAACCATATGCCACGTGTCGTTGTTCATGTCCATTTCGACCAGCACGTAGCCTGGGTAGAAGAGTTTGGGAGTGACGACTTTCTTTCCGCCCCGCATTTCGATTACGTCTTCGGTGGGGATCATCACCTCACCGAACTGCTCCTGAAGGCCCGCCGCCTCGATGCGGCTCTTCAGGGTCTCGGCGACTTTTTTCTCGAACCCTGAATAGGTGTGAATGATGTACCAGTTCTTTGCCATGCCCAGCTTTCTTGAATGAGTTTCGGTCAATCTCCTTACCTCTGCCCCTTCACCTTCCCAGGAAGTACTTTAGGACTCGTCCGACCAGAGCGGAGAAAGCGTGGTCGGTAATCCAGAAATAGAATCCAAACAGGAACGTGGTCAGGATGACCATCAGGGTCGTGCCGTAGATTTCCTGCTTGCCCGGCCAGGTTACCCGCTTCATCTCGCCGCGCACTTCCGTAAAATAATCGCGCAGCCGCTGCAGGAAGTTCTTGGGAATCCCGATTTCTTCCGCCATCGTCTTTGCCGCCGTCCCGAGAGCCATCTTCCGCTCACCGTTTCCTCAGGGTTCAGGGGAGGTCGCCCTTTAACCTCCGTCACTTCCAACTGCTTTCTGCCTCCGGCCGACTGTTCTCTGGCAGGGGCGGAGGGACTCGAACCCCCATGACCGGTTTTGGAGACCGGCAGATTAGCCGTTGATCTGACGCCCCTTTGAAATCCAGTCGAAAGTCCAAAGTCGAAAAGTTGAAAGCTGCTTTCGGTCCGCTTACTTTTGACTCTCGACTTTCGACTATTTGACTTCTTTGTGCACCGTGTGGTGCCGGCAGGACGGGCAGAACTTCTTCAGCTCCAGCCGGTCCTGGTTCTTCTTCTTATTCTTCGTCGTCGTGTAGTTGCGGTTCTTACAATCGCCGCACTGCAATGTGATGATCTCGCGCATGATCCTTAGCCCTCAGCCGTCAGTTCTCAGCTTTCAGCAGAAAGGACCCTCCTGCTGAATGCTGATGGCTGATCGATCTCTTATGAAATGACCTCCGTCACGCTGCCGGCGCCGACGGTATGGCCGCCCTCGCGGATGGCGAAGC
>JBHGBD010000032.1:0-52301 GCA_041946825.1 Terriglobia bacterium
GATTCGAACCAGGGTTCCATGCTCCAAAGGCATGTGTCCTACCACTGGACGACCTCCCAGGAACAGTGACAAGTGACGAGTGACAAGTGGCGAGCAAGAAGCCGGCTGAGCAGACTCGCTTGCCACACGTCACACGTAACTCGTCACTGCGTTAAGCGCCGTCGGTACTCGGCGCCAGAGAGTGTCCGCGAATGAAAGCACTGCCACCCCCGAGGAACTAACTCGGAGGCCTGAGCGGTTTTCTGGGCGGATTGAAAAAGGGCGAAGACAGCTGAACCGCTACCCGTCAGGGAGGCTGTTTCGGCTCCGGCCCGGATGAGCTGGCGCTTCAGCTTTGCCAACTCTGGCCACCTCGCGAAAACGACTCGTTCAAAATCGTTTTCGGCCGGTCCCCATTCCCGCAGGGGAAAAAGTGGCCGCGCGCCCAAAACATCCATCTTAAGGGCTCTGCGGCCCTTTGTCAATCGTCGGCCAGGCAGCCGTCCCGCTTCGCCGTACGCCCAAGCCGTCGAGACCTGAAAGCCGGGGAAGACAATCAGGCAGCACCGGCGCGGCAAGTCATCGAGAGGAACGATCTCCTCTCCCCGCCCGCTCGCCAGCGCGCGGCCGCCGAAGAGGAAGAAGGGGACATCCGAGCCGAGTTCGGCGGCGATTCGAGTGCGCTCAGCCGCCTCCAACTGATCGCCGGTCAGACGCTCCAAAGCCAGCAGCGTTGCCGCCGCGTCGCTGCTGGCGCCTCCCAGGCCGGCGCCGGCGGGGATTTTTTTGATCAACTCAATCCGGATCCCACCATGAAATCCGCTCGCCTGTTTCCACGCTCCACATGCGCGGTAGACGAGGTTGTCGCTGCCGGTGGGGATCGAGGGCTCGTCGCACACCAGAGTGATGCCCCGACCTCTTTTCGAGATTGTTACGGTCAAGAGATCGTGGAGCGCCACGGTTTGGAAAACAGTGCGGATTTCGTGGTAGCCGTCGGCTCGTTTTCCGAGGATCTTCAAACCGACGTTGATCTTGGCGAAAGCGCGGACTCGGATTCTCGGTTCCAAGGCAGGCCGGGAGGAGCAGTAGGATTCCCGCCGGGAGCAGGCTCAGTGTTGCACGGATTTTTCCGCGGCCAAGCGAAGCTTGAGTTCCTCAAGTTTCTTTTCAAGCTTGGCGGCTTGTTCGGCGTCGAAGTCGCTGCTGGAGGAGTTCGGCCAGTCTTTGAGCGCGCGCTCCCAGGCTTCCTGGGCCTCGCGCTTCTTGCCCATTTGCAGGTACAGATGCCCCAGGTGTTCCTGGATGGTGGGATCGCCGGAGATCAAGCGCGCGGCTTTCACCAAATGCGGCTCTGCCAGGTCAAACCGGTGCATCTTGTAGTAGGCCCAACCCAGGCTGTCCATATAGGCGCCGTTATTGGGCTCAAGTTCGAGGGCCTTCTGGATGTACTTCACCGATTCTTCCAATCGCACACCGCGGTCCGCCAGCATGTAACCCAGGTAATTGGACGCCGCAGCGTTCAAGGGGTTGGTCGCCAGTACTTGGCGGAACTGCTCCTCCGCCAGGTCGTATTTCTTCTGGCGCTCGTAAATCGAGCCGAGGACGAAGTGCGGATATTCCTGGTCATCCGGCTTGGTGCTCAAGTCGAGAGCCTGACGGGCCGCCGCCTCCGCTTCGGGAAAGCGCTTGGCCTGAGAATAGACCTGGGCAATCGTGAGGTACACCTCGCGATCAGCCGGAGTTTTGTTGAGGAGCGCACGAAGCTGCTGGACTGCTTCGTCGATCCGTCCGCGCTCGCCGAGCATCGTAGCGCGAAGCATGACCAGCGAACGCTCCTGGGGATACTTCTGGACCGCGGCATCCGCCGCCTCGAGCGCCTTCTGGGGCTGCCGGTTCATTCGCAAGGTTTCAACGATCAGCGCCTCAGCGCGCGGAGCGTTTTCTTTGCCGAGGTTCTCAATTTGCTGGAATGCCTCAAGGGCCTGGTCGTATTTATCCTGAGAGCGAAAGACCAGTCCGAGCCGCTCCAGAAAGATTGCGCGGTTGCTGGCCTCTCCGGGCGTGTATTGTCCGGAGGGGCGCTCGGTCTGCTTGATCAGCCCCTGCAGAATCTGCACGGCTTTGTCTTCATTCCCCACCGCGTCTTCGAGGAGTGCCAGGTGATAGGGGACTTCGAGGCTGTCGGGCATCAAACTCTTGGCACGCTCGAATTCCTGGCGTGCCTGATCAAACCGTCCTTCCTGCCGCTCCAGTTGTCCCAGGCGCAGATGCGCCGAGCCATCGTCCGGGTCATCCTTGAGAATCTTCTGGAGCTCGGTGCGAGCTGCTTCAAGCCGCCCTCCGCCCATTAGCGCGTCGGCATACGCCCGGCGGATCTCCTGGTTCTCAGCGTCCGCGGCAACAGCCTTCCCGTAAACCTCAATGGCGTTGTCATAGTCATGGGTCTGTAAATAGGCGTAACCCAGCATGGCCAGAAACTGCGGATCCATGTCGCTTTCGGGAATCCGCTTGAGGAGTTCGACCGCCTGGTCATAGTCTCCGTGATCAAAGTGGATTTGCGCCAGGTTGGCCAAAGCGCTTCGCGAATCAGGGTTGGCGTCCAGGACCTTTCGAAGAGCTTCTTCGGCCTTCGCGGGCTGGTTGTTCAGCCGGTAGAGCCGACCCAGGACCAGGTAGTTGTCACTGTCGGCAGGGTTGAGACGGCTAAGGGCCTCAAAGTGTTCGATGGCTTTGCGCAGGCTCTCTTTGGCCACTTTCTCAGGCTGCTGTTCGCCCAGATTCCGCCAGTAAATGTTAGCCAGCAGCCGGTGCGCGTCAGCCTGGTCAGGATTGATCTTCAGGACGGCTTCCGCGTCCTTTACGGCGTCTGCAATCCGGCCGATGCGCCAATAAAGCTCGGCCAATTCCACCCGCAGGAAGAGCGAATCTGGATCCGCCTCCATCGCCTTCTTGTACTCGCTGATGGCCCGGTCCACATAGTCGCCGCGGTTGTTGATCCCCGCCAGTTCACGGAAACGCCGCGCCAGCATGTAATGATAGTAAGCCGTCGAGTGATCTACGCCTGAGGATGGGAAAGCGGTTGCCGGTTGGTCGGTCGTTTCGGGCGAAGGCGCCTGCTGCGGAGCCGTGAACGCCGGCGGCGAATCCTGTTGGGGGGCCGCCCACCCCGTTAACGCCAACAAAAAAAGGCTGATTCCAGCCACGACTTCCCGGACCGTCTTTTTCATAGATTGCTTCGCCCCGCTTGAACTCCTAGCAGAATTATGGCATAGGGGGCATTGCCTGTCAAAAGTCTGAATCCCCTTCTCCCCCGTTTCCTTGGATGCGCGGATTCGACACCAGGCTGTAGCGGCGGAAGCTGAAATTCGGACACGGGACAAGGTCGTAGCCAAAGTTGAAGTGCGACCTCGAACCTGTCTGTCCTCCCGAAACCCTAATTCCGAACCCCGCATCTCGGGTTCAGGCGCACTTCACCGCCGCTTTGCCAAGGAATTCCGCCGAGTCACCGAGTTCTTCCTCGATGCGCAGCAGTTGATTGTATTCTGCGAGCAACAGGCAGGGGTTATAGCCCAAGCTCTTTCTTGGCCTCTTGCCATGGGATTCCTGGCTTGCCGGCATTTCGCTTGATGGCAGCATCCAGGTCGCGCAGGTCCTCGAGATCTTCGACTCTGCCACGCAATCGCCGCAGCTCTCTGTGAAGTTGTTTGACAGTGACCCGTCTTGTCTTGCGTTGGGATGTCGCCCTATTCATATGCTTCCTTCCGCGCCTTTACAGCATACACAAATATCGTTGAACGCTGCATTCGAAGAGGATGCGGAATACGCCGACACGCAGCCTGTACTTATGGGCCGTGCCTGTAAGCTTTTTAATGTCACCCGAAAAAGTGCTTTGCAGTGCGTCTAATCGCTGGCCAATGACTCGTCGCAGGGGTTTGGGCAGGCCGCGAAGCTGGTCGCGTGCTTCCTCACTGATGAACAACTTGTAGAGCATCACTTGCGCCCCGGCATTTCGGCCATCAGATATGGATCTGGCCCAGCCTCACGCGCACTTTACCGCCGCTTTGCCAAGGAATTCCGCCGAGTCACCGAGCTCTTCCTCGATGCGCAGCAGTTGATTGTACTTGGCGATGCGGTCGGTCCTGCTGGCAGAGCCGGTTTTGATCTGGCCCGTATAGAGGCCCACGGTGAAATCGGCGATGAAGGCGTCCTCAGTTTCGCCCGAGCGGTGGGAAACGACGGCCGTATAGCCATTCCGCCGCGCCAGCTCAATGGCGGCAACGGTCTCCGTGACGGTTCCGATCTGGTTGAGTTTGATCAGGATGGAATTGCCCACACCGTCTTCAATCCCGCGCTCCAGGCGTTCCGTGTTTGTAACAAACAGATCGTCGCCGACAAGTTGGATCTTCTTCCCGAGCTCTTCCGTCAGGAGCTTCCAGCCTTCCCAGTCGTCCTGGGCCAGGCCATCTTCGATGGAAATGATGGGATACTGCCGGGCCCAATCCGCGTAGAGCTTTACCATTTCTTCTGCCGACTTCTTGGATTTGTCAGATTTGTAGAAGACGTACTTGCCGTCCTGAAACATCTCGCTAGAGGCGGGGTCGAGCGTCAGGCAGATATCATGTCCGGGCGAGTAGCCGGCCTTTTCAATGGCCTCCAGAATCAGCTCGACGGCTTCGACATTCGATTTCAGCGCCGGCGCGAACCCGCCCTCGTCTCCGACTGCTGTGTTGTAGCCATTGTCCTTGAGGACTTTCTTCAGCGTGTGAAAGGTCTCGACGCCCATGCGGAGGGCCTGGGAGAAACTCTCCGCGCCCACCGGCATGATCATAAATTCCTGGAAGTCCACAGTATTGTCGGCGTGCACACCGCCGTTCAGGATGTTCATCATCGGGACCGGCAGACGGCGCGCCTGAAGTCCGCCCAGGTAGCGGTAGAGGGACATGTGCGCGGAGCGCGCTGCGGCGCGGCAGACGGCCATTGACACGGCCAGCGTGGCGTTGGCCCCCAGCTTGCCTTTGTTCGGCGTGCCGTCGAGCTCGATCATGCGCTGGTCGATCTGCGACTGTTCGCTCGCGTCGCGCCCGCCCAACTCGCGCGCGATGACCGCATTGATGTTCTCGACGGCCTGCAGGACTCCTTTACCCAGGTAGCGCCGCTTGTCGCCGTCGCGCAGTTCCAGGGCTTCGTGCTCACCCGTCGAAGCACCCGAAGGCACGGCCGCGCGGCCGAATGCGCCGTCGCGCAGGTGGACATCCGCTTCAACTGTGGGATTTCCCCGTGAATCGAGAATCTCCCGTCCAACAATCAGATCAATTTCTGCCATAAGAATGACTCCGTAATGAGATTTTGAAACCGCAAATTCTATCACATCGTTTCCCGCGCGCAGGGTCAAAGAACCGGCGCCGGACGCTTTGTCCGCCAGGGTCGGATTTGCTTTCGGCCGTAGCGCGGGGATAATGAAGCTTCCGGCGCTGTGTCGCAGGTGGAGTAGGACGTCAAGGCGGGCGGACTGCCGGCACAGAATAGCCGCCGACTTTATTGGAGGTCATGATGAGAACTCTGGGGAAGATCTTCCTTGCGCTGATTGCCCTGGTGATGCTGCTGGCCGTGGTCCTGATCGTAATCGGGTACCTTGCGCATCGAATCGAGCCGAACACCGTGCTGACTCTGCGGATCGAGGGCGAAGTCGAAACAAGCCCGCCGCGCGATGAGCTGACAGAGCTCATGGCGGGCACCCGCGTGACGGTTCCGGACATCGTCGAGGCGCTGGACCGCGCCGGGGGCGATCCGCGCATCACCGGCCTCGAGTTGCGGGTCGGCGAATCGACGATGGGCATCGCGGACATCCAGGAAGTACGTCAGAAGATTCGAGAGTTCAACCGCAGAGGGAAGTTTTCCATCGCCTACCTGGAGTTCGGCACCAACCGTTCCTATTACCTCGCTTCCGCATGCCAGACCGTCGCCCTGCTCCCGACCTCACTGCTGCATGTCCGTGGGCTCATGACCTCGACAACATTCCTGCGCGGGACCTTCGATAAGCTTGCGGTTTACCCGGACTTTCTCCACATTGGCGACTACAAAAACGCTACGAACATCTACACCGAGAAGAAATACACCGCGGCGCACCGCGAGGCCGACCAGATGCTCCTGGAAGATATATCAGACCAGTTCTTCCACGGACTTGCCGAATCGCGCGGAATGAAAGCGGAAGAGATGGAAAAAGTCATCGCCCGCGGGCCGCTGACTGCCCAGGAAGCGTTGGCCGCCAAGCTGGTGGATCGCACGGCATACAACGACGAGATTCGCGACATCGTCAAGCAGCGGAATGGCGGGAAGGAGACACGTCTGAGTCTGAGCGAATACTTGCGGCGCACGGAGCGCGCAGGCCACACGAAGCTCGCCGTCATTTATGCCACGGGCGCGATTCTCCCCGGTCGGAGCGGGGATAGCCCCCTGGGCGGCGAGGTGATGGGTTCGGAGACAATTGCCGAGCAATTCCGCCGCGCTCGGGAGGACAGTTCCATCAAGGCTGTCATTCTGCGCGTGGATTCTCCGGGCGGCGTCAGCTTTGCCTCGGAGGCCATTCGCCGTGAACTCTTGCTCACCAAGCGGCAGAAACCCGTGGTGGTTTCGATGTCGGACGTCGCGGCCTCGGGCGGTTACTGGATTGCGATGTCGGCCAACCGAATTGTCGCCGAACCCGGGACCATTACGGGCTCCATCGGGATCTTCGCCGGCAAGTTCAATATCTCGGGGCTTTACCAGAAACTAGGATTGTCCAAGGATTCGATCACCACCACCGATAATTCCACGATCGACTGGCCATTTCAGAACTTCACGCCCGCGCAACGCGAGTCCATCATGAAGTACATGCGCGACGTTTACGGCGAATTCCTTAAAGGGGTGGCGGAAGGCCGCCACATGCAGGTTGAAGCGGTGGATAAAGTGGGCCAAGGACATGTCTGGACCGGCGAGCGTGCCAAGCAACTCGGTCTCGTGGACGAACTAGGCGGGCTTGACGCGGCCATCCTCGCGGCGAAGTCTCTTGCCAAGATTCCCGCCGATGAAGCCGTGACGCTGGTCAACCTCCCGCCGCCCAAGCCGTTCTTTGACGCCATTCGCGATTTGTTTGGGAACGCCAGCCTGATGGCGAGCGGGACCATGCTCGATCGTTGGGCGCGGAGCCTCGAATCGGTGGCGCGCATTCCAGTCTGGACGCTGCTGCCGGAAGTGCCGGACGTCCAGTAGGACGCGGGTGCGGGAGAGCGGGGAGATTCGTCACGTGGATACTTGATTTCTTGAATGATCAGATTGTGGAGCGACATCGTCAGGCGGTTTCCATGAAATTCGATGCGATCGTAATTGGCTCGGGGCAGGCGGGCAATCCGCTTTGCCACAAGCTCGCCGACCTGGGTTGGAATGTGGCGCTGATCGAAAAGGCCCACTTGGGCGGGACGTGTATCAATTATGGCTGCACTCCCACCAAAACGATGGTGGCCTCCGCGCAGGTGGCCTTCTATGCCCGCAACGCCGCGCGCTGGGGTGTCGAGACGGGGTCGGTCAGTATCAACCTCCCGCAAATTGTGGAGCGAAAAAACACGGTCGTTCGGAGTTTCCGTGACGGGCACGAGAAGCGCGTCGCCGCGCGGCCAACCCTCAAGCTGTTTCGTGGCACGGCGCGATTCACCGGCCCGCACCAGATCCGCGTTGGCGACGAAAGACTCGAAAGTGAGCGCGTTTTCATTAACACGGGAACACGGCCCGCGATTCCGGAAATTCCAGGCCTCGATTCGTGCGGCTACCTTACGAACGCCACTATCATGGACCTCCAGGCGCTTCCTGAGCACCTCATCGTGCTCGGCGGCGGGTACATTGGTCTTGAATTCGGCCAGATGTTCCGGCGCTTTGGAAGTCAGGCGACGGTGATCCATCACAGCGGCCAGATCCTGCCGCGTGAGGACGCTGACATTGCGACAGAGCTTCAAAAGGCGCTCGAAAGCGAAGGAATTCGGTTTCTCCTCAATACCAAGACAACGCGCGTTGAAAAGCTCGACGGAAGGATCACCCTTGCGGTCGAAGGGCCCGGAGGCGCGGAGACGGTGAAAGGGACGCATCTACTCGTCGCGACGGGACGCAGCCCGAATACACACGAACTGGATCTCGCGAAGGCAGGCGTCGAAATGGACAAGGGCGGCTACATCAAGGTCAACAACCGGCTGGAGACGAACGTGCCCGGGATCTGGGCGCTTGGCGATGTAAAGGGCGGTCCGGCGTTCACGCACATCTCTTACAACGACTACCAGGTCCTTTACGCAAACCTGATCGAAGGCAAAAGCCTGACCACCGACCGCCGCATCGTTCCCTACTCGGTGTTCACGGATCCACAATTGGGCGGGGTGGGGTTGACTGAAAAGGAAGCTCGCGCCAAAGGCCATCGCCTGAAGATCGGCAAATACCCCCTCGCCTACGTGGCGCGAGCCATCGAGCGCGACGAAACGGCAGGACTGATGAAGATCGTCGTCGACGCGGCAACGGACAAAATCCTCGGCGCATCGATCCTTGCTTCGGAAGGGGGTGAACTGGTCCAAATCCTCCACGCGCTTATGTTGGCCGGCGCGCCTTATACGCTTCTCAAGGGTGCGATCTACATCCACCCGACATTGGCCGAAGGTTTCTGGGGTCTTCTGGAAGACGTGAAGGCAGTGGACTAGTCGCGCCCGGTTAGCTCCCCACACAGGCCCAAAGACTCAGCGGCAGAGGTCCACAAGAACTGCGAAAGGAAGATTCGCCAGAGAGCAGGGGGCGTGAAATCACGATGCCTTTGTGTCCCGATGGCAATCCCTGGTCATTGGGCAATCAGAAGGCTTTCGGCGAAAGGCCACTCGTCGTCAATCCATTGTGATTCGAGGCGATAGCCCGCGCGCTGGGCGATTCCCTCCACTTCCTTGGAGCTGAATTTGTGCGAGCTTTCCGTCCAGATCGTCTCGCCTTTGCGAAACCGCACTTCGACTTCGGCCCCCGGGATCGTAACAACCTGGTCCTCGGTCGAGCGCAGGTGCATTTCGATCCGCCGTTCGCCTTCCCGATAGAAGACAACGTGCCGAAACCTCCGCAGGTCGAAGTCAGCCTCCAACTCGCGATTGATGCGCGCGAGGAGATTCAGGTTGAAGGCTGCCGTCACGCCGATGGGGTCGTCATAGGCCAGGATCAGTTGAGATACCGGCTTCACGAGATCCGTTCCGAGCAGCAGGGCATCACCGGGTTCCAGAATTGTTCGAACCTTCCGAAGGAAGTTCTCCCCTGCCGGCCGGTCGAAGTTCCCAATTGTACTCCCCAGGAACAATACAAGGAGGCGCTCGCTCGGCCCGCGCCGGTCCGCAACCTCTAGAAGCCCATCAAGATATTCGCGTTCGAGACCCACAATCTTCAGTGAGTCGAGTGAGGCAAGCTCTTGGCGGCAGCGTGCCAAGGCAGATGAAGAGATTTCCACGGCGTAGTAAGGGGTCGGCTGGCGGCGACAAAGGGCTTCGAGGATACAGCGAGTCTTGCGAGCGCTGCCACTGCCCAGCTCCGCCACCATTGCCGGAAGGCGCAGCCGGCTGACAATCTCGCCCGCATGCCGGCGCAGCAGCCGCTCATCGGCGCGCGTCAAGCCGTACTCCGGAAGGAGACTTATCACCTCGAAGAGCGCCGAGCCGACATCGTCGTAGAAATACTTGGACGGAAGGAGTTTCTGGCCCTCACACGCCAGGCCGTTGCGCACGTCGGCGGCGAAGTTGCCGGTCGAGACTGTTGTGACCGCCTGAGTCCGCACCGCGCCCCTCTTGGCGAAGTCTTAATTCGCGACGCAACGAAATCCTGCGTACGGGTATTGGTAGCGACCCTGAAACCAGTTGCGAAATGACCGCCGCAGCATGCACGCGGCGGTGCGCGCTGAGCCGCCCTTCATTACGTAGTGCCTGCCGTCAAAGAAATTCGCCGAATAGCCGGGATAGAAGGGGAATGCCTCGAAGCCCGGAAAGGGCTCGAATCGCGTCGAAGTCCATTCCCAGCCGTTCCCCACCATCTCCGCCACGCCGAAGGCGCTGTCACCGGAAGGAAACGAGCCCACCGGTGTCGGATCCCAGCGATGGAAGTCGAAGTTCCCGTGCTCAGCCGCGGGTGGTTCGTCACCCCAAGGGTAGGAGCGCTCGACACCTTGCGGCGTGCCCAACGCCGCGCGGTGCCATTGCGCTTCGGTGGGCAGCGCCTTACCCGCCCACTTCGCGTAAGCCGAAGCCTCCGCATGGCTGACATAGACCGGCCAGGCCAAGGGAAGCGGGATTTCGTCAAACATCGACCGGCAAACCCATTGATTCCCTTTGGAAATCCAGAGGACGGGATGGCGAATCCGTTCCGTTTTGATCCAATTCCAAGCATCCCCCTCCCAGAGGCTCGCGTCCTCGTAGCCACCCGCTTCCATAAACTTGAGGAACTGACCATTCGTAACCTTGTGGGCATCGATCGCAAAGGCCAGGACAGAAACGGTATGCGCTTGATACTCGTTGTCCCAGCCGAACGGGCCCTGCTCGTCGCGGGCAAGTCCCAGCGTGGCGGTGCCGGCGGGGATATCGATCATCCTCGGTTCGTGCCGTTGCACGGCGGATAATCGAGCTGAGGGTTCGCCGACTTTCCGTTCGAGGGGCATCTGGTGAAGCATGTAGGCAAGCGTCTCGGCGTGCATCAGTCGGTGTTCGATGGCGACGTTGAGGATGTATCCATCGCGCAACAGGGGCAGGCTACGGTCATCGAATGTCGTCCGCTCAAGGGCGGCGTCAAGGGTCGCGCGGACCTTCTGGTTGTACTTCTCGACCGCCGAAATCTTAGGCCAGTCGGAGGGCTTGTCGGTTGGCAGACCTCCCCCAACCGGATCAATCCCGAAAGCGAATAACCGGTCGAGTCCCTCTTCGAAAGGTCCGAGATTCAGGACGTATTTGCCAATCAGATTCCAGTCGAACGCCTCCAGGTGGCCGAGATAGAAGACAATCCGATGGCGCTCGGGAATCGGCCGGTCGTAGAGGAAGGGTGTTTTGACGACGCGGAAAAGGTGGTCAGTCGAGGCGCGCGAATTAGCAAGGACAGAGAGCAGGGCCTCGGCCTTCCGCGACAACGACCGAGCCGACGGCATTCGAACCTCCCTATCGAGGCCCATTGGCTTATGCGGAACGAATGCGCCCGGGCCCGAGAGTCGTGGTTTCAGAAGGTAACACTACCCCACATATTGGATGCTCGACGCTGCGTGCAGGATTCCGCGTGGATCCATTGAACCCCAGTGACGATATCGCGCTAGGGCCTTGCTATCGATCGCGATTGAATCTGCACCAAATGGCTGCGGCTGACGCCGGGGCCGAAGCTCAGCGTATCCATCGGGCACACGCTCACGCAGATGCCGCACCCGATGCAGGAAGAATTGGCGTTCGTGATGGAGTCCTGTTTCACCGCGAAACTCATGACGTCAATACCGACTTGGCAATTGCGCGAGCACTCGGTGCAGCTGATGCACTTGTCGTTCGAGCGGATCTCGAAGCGGCTCCAGCCAAGCTTGGTAAAACCCTTGCTGTATAGGTGCATGAGCTTGGCAAGCGGACACCAGTAACGGCACCAGACCTTCCCGCCCAGGAAGGGATAGAGCGTAACGGGAAGTATCCCCACCATCCAGACGTCCACGGCGAAATGGTAGATTTCACCGCCCCAATCCGCCGGCCCGCGCAGCAAGGCGACCGAATCCTTAAGGAGAATAAAACCGGTCACTGCCACCGCCGCCCAGAGGACGGCGTGATTCATCCACTCCCACTTGATGCTGGCGCGGCCTTTCGGGGCGAGATGCCGCCAGCGGTCGCCGAAAGTTTCCGCAAGCCCGCCGCAACCGCAGATCCAGGAGCAGTAGCGCTTCCCGTGCCAGAGCACCAGAATGGGGATGATGATAAACGTCAGCAGAATTCCCCAAACTACCCAGATAATGTGCGGGTTGAAAAAGAAAGTATAGAAGAAGAGTGGCCAGGCATAAACGATGCCGTAGGCGCGCCACGCTTGATCTGCAAAGGCCGGATCGGTCGCCAACTTTTCGCCCACCCAACGGTATTTGATTGCCCACTGAAAGAGAAATTCGGGAATCAGGAATAGCGCCCACTGAAATGAGAGCAGGCTGA
Source organism: Terriglobia bacterium (assembly GCA_041946825.1). GTDB lineage: Bacteria > Acidobacteriota > Terriglobia > UBA7540 > UBA7540 > CAZTHM01. Next base: position 12,168 of record JBHGBD010000032.1, read on the forward strand.
CGTAGCGCCAGATCTGGAACTTGTCTTTGCGGTCGAGCCCCCAGCGCTTGAGCGCTTGGATGCCGAACACGGTCATCAGCAGGGTATAGAGCACCGTGTACCAGAACGACCACGGCCGGCCGAACAGCGATAGTGTTCTATAGCCCCAGTCGCGGTAAGGCCAGAACTCCGCGCCTGCGCCCACCTTCACTGCATAGATCGTGTAACAAACGAGGAAGGAAACACCGAGCCACGCATAGCGGTCCTGTTTGAGTCCCATGCCTATCAGGGCAGCGAATGCCGTTACGGTGGCCAATGCTCCAATCCACGGCGGGATAAAACTCAATTGATATGCGCCGATGCGGGCGTGGCCTCCGAAAATCCATAATCCGGCCATCACGATCAAGGTGAGGGCAGCAGAGCGGAGCAGATTCCCGGTCCATTCGTTCTCGAGCTGGATGCCGAGCGATCGCAGGAATTCGACGGGCAAGTCGGCGCCGACCAGGACAAAGGCGTGGTCATAAGGAACTTCGACCGCTTCCTGGTGGCCGCCGCGGTCTATCTCGACCCGGGCAATCCTGTCGCCGAATTCCTTGACGTGGGAATTAAGGATCAGCTCGATCCGCTTTGCAGCCACGGCTTCGTTCAGCTTGCGCTCATTGTCTTTGAAGATGCGGCTGAACTCACTGCCACGGTATGAAAGGCGTACGCGATTCTGGTCGCTCAAGACCAGCGCCGCCTCGATCGCGCTGTTGCCCCCTCCGACGACGAGAATGTTCTCGTCTCTGTAATGACGCGGGCTGTAAAGCCGGTGATAGACGTTCTCGCGCTCCTCGCCCGGGACTTTCAGTTTGCGCGGGTTGCCACGCTGGCCAGTGGCGAGGACGACGCGCTTGGCACGGTACTCGGCTTTGTCGCTGGTGACGTGGAAGGTCCCGTCCGGTTGCCGTTCCAGACTCTTCAGCCCTTCCTCGGCGCGGACCTCGAGCCGATTTTCGCTCACGATCTGGTGCCAGCGAACAAGCAGATCTTCCTTGCGCGCGCCATCGAGCCAGAGCTTGCCTTTAGGTGGGGAAGAGTCAGGCTCGGCATAGACCCATTTGCCTTCCGGGAAGTCTTCGATCGTGTTGGCGACTTTGCTCTTCTCCAGGACTACTGTGCGCAATCCCTTGTCCTTCGCGGCCAGCGCGGCGTTCAGTCCCGCGGCACCCGCCCCGACAATCAGCAAGTCGTAAACGTCAGGCTGGTCCGACTTCGCGTCCGGCTTTGACGCAATGCGCTGGATCACTTCAAAACCCTGCGCCATCGCCAGCTTGATGACAGGTGCTCCTGCCAGGTCGCCAATGACGTAGAGGCCCGGGATGTTGCTCTCGTTATTCTTATTGATCGCCGGACGCCGTTGCGCCATGTCGGGACTGGTTAGAACGACTTGGAGTTTTTCCTGGATCTTTTTGAGCATGGCGTTTTCCCGCTAGCCGTTCCTTAAACCGGCCCTCTGGACTTCGGAGACAACGCGTGGGGCGAGCTGGTTGCCGCAGGCACTGCACTCGTGCGCCGAGGGATGGTTCTCTGCCCCGCAGGCGGGACATGCAATCGGTGAATAGGTTGCGGCGATTTTGGTGAGCCCCGCAGGCACGCCTGCCGCGGTATCGGCCTCCAGTCTGGGAAGGGCTGACAGGACGAGGAACCCCGGCAGGTTCGCGACGAAACCGATTCCCAGCCACCGCATGGGGCTTCGTCCAACGTGAAACGCTCGGTGCGCGGCCAAGGCTCCGAAAATCAATCCGAGCAAGACATATGATCCGAAGTACAACCAAATCGTCGAAAGCTCCAACCCAGCGGCGCTCGCGTCGAGAAACGCACCGCGCGGTCTGAGCTTGATCAGGTATTTGGCAGGATTGACGCCGAAGATTTCAAAGCAGGGAGTCAGATGCAGAGGCACTCGCTGCCCGTTTACAAGGTAGGTGGCATCCTGGCTTGAAATTGCCTTGCCACAGACAAGGCAGATCTCTCCCTCGCGCGAGTCCACGCGGCGCCCCACGACTTGGCCACCCACCACTAACTGTTCCGGCATGCCCAACTGATGAGGCGAGGAAGGGACCGCTGGCTTTGGGAGAACTGGGGAACCCGCAGTGTTCGACCCTGCGACCGCGACCGACAGCGTGAGAAACCATGCCAAGCACGTCATCACGAACCAAGGACGATGGATGCTCATTATGGCTCCTATTCCCAACCCGACTCCGCGCTCACAAGACCCACGACGTCGGACTTCCGCGGACGGTTACCTTCAATTAGGATTCATTTCGCCCGAGACTGGTTCCCGCAAGGAAGATAATTATCAGGGCATTGTTGGCGCTTTCGCAAGTTGGGTCACTCGGGCGTCCGGAAATGTTACGATGGCCGGGCCGATCTCAGCTTTAGCGGCAGCGAAATTCGGTTTGGGGCGGGCGCATTGAGGAAGGTTGGAAACACGCAACGGAGAATGTCGCAGGAAGAAATGCGGCTGGAGGAGTCTCGTCTGCGCAAGGTCCATTGGAAGCGCTGGGGACCTTACCTGAGCGAGCGGCAATGGGGAACCGTTCGCGAGGATTACAGCCCTGATGGGCATCCCTGGGAGTACTTCCCCCACGACCACGCCCGGTCCCGCGCCTACCGTTGGGGTGAAGATGGTCTCGCGGGCATTTCGGATCGCCATCAGGAGATTTGCTTTGCGCCGGCTTTGTGGAATGGACATGACCCCATCCTGAAAGAACGGCTCTTTGGCTTGACGGGAAACGAAGGCAATCACGGTGAGGACGTGAAGGAGTACTACTTCTACCTCGACTCGACCCCGACGCACTCTTACATGAAGTGCCTCTACAAATATCCTCAGAGCGAGTTTCCATACCGGCGGCTCGTCGAGGAGAACCGGCGCCGCGACCGAAACAGTCCAGAGTTCGAACTCATGGACACCGGTGTGTTCGCCGAGAATCGATACTTCGATGTTTTCGTGGAATATGCCAAGTTCACGGCTGAAGACATACTGATCAGGTTCACCATTCACAATCGTGGTCCCGAGTCAGCGGAGATTCATCTCCTGCCCACGCTCTGGTTTCGGAACACGTGGTCGTGGGGAAACGACACGGCGCTTCCGTCTCTGGCCGTCGCGAAGGGTGTGCGGGGTGTCTCAGTCATTCACGCCGACCACGCTCGCTACGGATCGCGATGGTTAATTTGCGAGGGTTCGCCCGAACTCCTCTTCACGGAGAACCAAACCAACGTTGAACGGCTCTACTCGGGTGAAAACAGGTCTCCATACTCCAAAGACGGCATTAACAATTATGTCGTCCACCAGGATCACTCCAGCGTGAACCCCGAACAGGTCGGCACCAAGGCTTCGGCCTATTACCGCATGAAGATTGGACCGAAATCGAGTAAGACCGTGCGGCTGCGGTTCACCGATCGAGGTCCGAAAACCGGGATGCTGGAAGCGGAATTCGACGCGACTTTCGCTGCACGCCTCGCTGAAGCCGACGAATTCTATCGCCGATTCGCCCGCAACGGCCTTTGCGAAGACGCGGGCCGCGTGCAGCGGCAGGCGCTCGCCGGAATGCTCTGGTCGAAGCAATTCTACCATCTCGACGTGCGGACCTGGCTGGAAGGCGATCCGGGTTATCCCCCGCCGCCCGAAGAAAGAAAAAACGGGCGCAATCACGCATGGCGCCACCTGTACAACGCCGACGTTATCTCCATGCCCGACAAGTGGGAGTATCCCTGGTACGCGGCTTGGGACTTAGCCTTCCACTGCATTCCGTTGGCGATGGTCGACCCGGATTTCGCCAAGGAACAGTTGATCCTCTTCCTTCGTGAGTGGTACATGCACCCGAACGGCCAGTTGCCGGCCTATGAATGGGGGTTTGGAGAAGTGAACCCGCCGGTGCATGCCTGGGCAGCTTGGCGGGTTTACAAGATTGAGAAGCGCCTCCGAGGCAAGGCCGACCGGGCCTTTCTTGAGAAGGTATTCCACAAGCTGCTTCTGAATTTCACCTGGTGGGTCAACCGCAAAGATGCCGAAGGGATGAACGTCTTTCAGGGCGGGTTCCTGGGGCTCGACAATATCGGCGTCTTCGATCGCTCTGCGCCGCTCCCGACGGGAGGTTACATCGAGCAGTCCGATGGCACGAGCTGGATGGGGATGTACTGCCTCAACATGCTGGCCATTGCCCTGGAACTGGCGGGTGAGAATCCCGCTTATGAGGACGTGGCCAGCAAGTTCTTCGAGCACTTCGTCTATATCGCCCAGGCAATGAATGATCTGGGTGGCGAGGGAATCCAACTCTGGGATGAGAATGACGGATTCTACTACGACGCCCTTCACCTTCCGAACGGCGAACACAAGCCCATCAAGGTCCGCTCGATGGTGGGCCTGATACCTTTGTTCGCCGTCGAGACTCTGGAGCCGGAGGTGCTCGATAAACTGCCGGCTTTCAAGCGGCGCATGCAATGGTTCATCGACAACGTTCCCCGTGTCCCGGAGCACGTTGACATGAGCGAGGAATCCGCTCGGGGCGTGCGGCGGCTGCTTTCCATTGCCAACCGCCCGCGCCTGCTACGAGTGCTCCGTTACATGCTCGATGAAAGCGAGTTCCTTTCCCCCTTTGGTATCCGCTCGCTCTCGGCGGTTCACCGCGATTACCCTTACACGATGTCCGTCAACGGCGTAGAGCACCGCGTGGATTACGAACCGGCCGAGTCCTTAACAGGCCTCTTTGGCGGAAACTCCAACTGGCGCGGGCCGGTCTGGTTTCCGGTGAATTTCCTGCTGATCGAATCGCTCCAGAAATTCCACTACTACTTTGGCGATGGGCTGCGCGTGGAGTTCCCTTACGGTTCGGGCCAAATGAAAACGCTATGGGAGGTGGCGGGAGAAATCTCGCGCCGCCTGATCCGCATCTTCCTGCGCGACAAAGAGGGCCGCCGGCCCGTATACGGCGGACTGGAGAAGTTCCAGAACGATCCGTACTGGCGCGACTATGTCCTGTTCCACGAATACTTCCATGGCGACAATGGCGCGGGCATCGGCGCCAGCCATCAGACGGGATGGACAGGACTCGTCGCGAAACTCATCGAGCAGAGCGGAGAGTGAGGACGATTTCGGATTTGTGTTTTTGAATTTCCGATTGGAAGTCGGTTGACCTGGGAAGGATCGAACTCCCGACCCCCTGTCTTCAGACCACCATTTCTATTTCCCCGAATCTTTCCGGCGCCGGCGCCAGACTATGGGAATCGGAAACTTGGCCCAATTTCGATTTTCAAGTTCCTACTCCCAGCTGCAAAATTGGTGGTGCAGTTTTCTTCGCTAGTCTCCGACTGATATCACATTCTCAGCGTGGCTTAAAGCTGCCGGTCCTGCCGCCGCACGGGTCGGGCATGACTTTCCTGACGATCCGGGGCCTGGCACGGCCCCACAGATTTGGTTCCACGAGCGCGTGTGCGATGGTGGATGTCATGAGCGCGGATTATTCGTAGGGACTGCTCTTCCGTGACTCCCCTGTTTGGTTTTTCTTCTGAGACTGGAATTAAACTCGTACCCAAGCGTACGTTTCCTGGTCTTCAGTTCTGTGGAGAAGCGGGACTTCTGCGGACCATTAGGTGTTGCATGAGCTTCGATCTTCTGAATCAGGAGTTCGACGCCCTTGTGGCCGATGGCAGAAGCGGGCCGGGCAATGGCAGCCAGATTTGGCTTGAGGATTTCCGTAAGTGGCAGGTCATCGAAGGTCGCCAAGGCAATATCTCGGGGGCAGTTAAGGCCGAGGTCGGCGAGGGCCTTAAGTACCCCGACGGCCATCAGGTTATTGGGAATTAGCCTGCCCGCGTTTTTGTACCCCTCGAAGTGAGAGAGTTAACTTCACTGCTCCAGCCTGAGAAGCCGGTCTTGGTGTGCGCAGAGGGCTATGGCCCGCCGGTACCGGCGGCCTCTGTTTTTGTGGCACTTTCTGCCCTTCCCCCCGCCAGATCCGCTCCACCCGGTACTTCCCGATTTGCCATCCCGCTGCTTCGAGCAGTGCGGGGAGCCGGACTCAGTTCGCAGCGCTCGAGTGGATCTTGGCGGCGGGAGCGGCGGAGACGAGTTCCCTCAGCTTGGCGTCGACGGATTCGGGAGCGACCACCCCGGCCGGAAGGTAGGCCACCAGCCAAGCTCTCTGTGTTTCCGCAGTGACCTTGACGCGCGCGTTGCCGGTGATGGGAACGTCGCAGGGGCCACGCGCGTCCACGAGCAGCGGTTTGCCTTCCAGGTTGAACGGCCCGCGCAGCGATTCGTAACTTTCCCCCAGTCGCCCGGCGCGGAAGACGTAGGGCGGCGAAACTGTTTCCTCCGCCATCACGCAGCATGGCACGGCGAGGCTGGCGGAGAGGAAATTATTCAGGTCAACGAGGGGCGAGATGGCAGGCATCGCTTCGCCTTTGAGCAGACGGCGCAGCAACGCTTCCGAGGACGGCCGGTAGCGCGTGGGGTCGCAGCCCGCGGCCTTGAAGAGCTTGCGCAGGGCGGCAACTGTCGGGTGCGCGGAGAGCGTTTCGAGCTGCATCTCGCGGCGCACTTGCTCGACGACGCGATCCGCCGCCGCAATCAATAACTCCGCATCACACGACTGCGCCTCCAGGAGTGCCCAGAAGAGTTTCCAGCCTTCCAACTCAAATCGAACCTCAAATGGTGGTGGACCCATAGGCGGGTGATATTACCTCAAGCCGAAGCGAATCGCCGGGGATGAAACAATCTCAACCCCGAGGGCACGGAGAGCGTTGGTGTTAAGGCTTGTTGCGCTTCGGGCGCGGCTTTGTTAGGATTCGCGCGGACCCGATTCCCGCATCAAGTCCTTGTCCCCAGTCCCTCGCCGAGGAGATCGCCCCCTCTCGATGATGGGGGTCGCCGCGATCATTTCGTCGGCGAACACCCGTAGGGCGACTCATTCCTGGAGGAGGGTCTCATGCCAGCAGCACTCAAACGACGCGAATTCCTGCAAATCACCGCCGCGGGGACGATCATCGGGTTGGAAGCACCGAGCGCGCCGCTGCTCGCCGCGCACCCCGGCCCAACCAAACTCATCAGCCCCGGTTGCCGGCGCAGCAAGGTGAAAGTGGCTCGGCTCTACATGGGCACGGCCGAGGGCCTCTGGCCCAAGCCGAATCTGGATTTGAAGGCCGAAGCGCAGTCTTACCGAAACGAATTTGCGAAACTGAAAGACCAGGTCGCCGACGTGGATTTTGTCGTCGATGAGCTGGTCACTTCTCCGACGCAGATCGAGGCCCTCAAATCGAAGCTGGCCTCGGCTGACGGAATTCTGGCGATTCAGCTGAACATTGGTGTTCGCCCGATCCTCGACGAAATCCTGCGCGCGGGTCAACCGACCGTAGTTTTCGCCATTCCGTATTCCGGACATGAGTGGGCGGGCTACGGCGCCTTGCAGCGCGAGCCCCTCGGGGCGAGGATGGAATGCCTGCTCACCAGCGACACGTCGAAACTCGCGGAGGCAATTCGGCCGTTCCGCGCCATCCACCATTTGCGCGAAGCCAAGGTGCTGGACCTCACCACGCGGCCCATCGACGAGTACGCGCGCGAGGTGCGCAACAAGTTCGGAAGTGAAATCAAAACCATCGACCGCGAACGCGTCCTCAAAGCCTACGATCAAGTGAGTGACGCCGACGCGCGCGCCGAGGCCGAGCGGTGGATTTCCGCCGCCACGAAGATCGTCGAGCCGACGAAAGACGACATCTTCAAGTCCGCCAAACTGGCGCTGGCTTTCGAGAGAATCCTGGAAGAAGAAGACGCCACGGTCCTGACGGTGGACTGCTACGGCAGCATGTGGGACCGCACCATCAAGCTTCCCGCCTATCCGTGTCTGGGATTCACGCGGCTGAACAACCTCGGCCTGGGCGGCATCTGCGAATCCGATTTGCCCTCGGCGATGACGCACATTCTCTTTCAGGGGCTCGCCGGCAAGCCGGGCTTCATCAGCGATCCGACCATGGACGAAGCGAAGAACAGCATCATCCTGGCGCACTGTCTGGGCACAACGCACATGGACGGCCCCGCAGGTAACGCGGCTCCGTACAAACTGCGCACCGTGCGCGAGCGCGGTGAAGGCGTGGTGCCGCAGGTGAGGATGCGCGTCGGCGAGCGCGTGACGCAGGCGCAATTCGTGGGCACGGATTCGATTCTCTACTTCACGGGCGAAATCGTGGACACGCCCGACGTCGATCGTGGCTGCCGGACGCAGATTACCGTCAAGCTCGACGGCGACGCCGAGAAGCTTTGGAAGAACTGGTCGCACGGGCTGCACCGCGTCACCTGCTACGGCGACATCACCAAACCACTGACCCAGTTCGGGCGGTTCAAGGATGTGAAGCTCGTGAACGAAGCGGTGTGAAGCAGCCTGGACAGCCCACTCGATCGCGCCTCCGGCCGCCTGCGTGCAATTGACTTGCTCGGCGTTGCGGCCTAAGATAACTCGACGGGCATTGCCCAATTTCAACCAGGCAAGAGGGCATGGGGCGGTCTTTGCCATTACCGCCGACTGCCGCAACGTGATCCGGCGATGAAGCAAGAAATCCGCTTCTGCGAAACCGCCGACGGTGTCCGCATCGCGTACGCCGCCTGCGGCGAAGGTCCGCCCCTCGTCAAAGCCTCGAACTGGCTCAGCCACCTGGAATACGAGTGGGACAGCCCTATCTGGAGCCACTGGATTCGTGAGTTCACGGCCCACCACCGCCTGATCCGATACGACGAGCGCGCCAACGGCCTCTCGGACTGGAATGTCCCGGAAATCTGTTTCGACGCCTGGGTACGCGACCTGGAAGCTGTGGTTGAGGCGGCAGGTGTGGAGCGGTTCGACTTGCTGGGAATCTCGCGCGGCGGTTCGGTGGCGATTGAGTACGCGGCACGGCATCCGGAGCGCGTCAGCCACCTGATCCTTTACGGCGCGTATGCCCGCGGCTGGGCCAAGCGCGGGCCTTCCTCAAATCTCGACAAGCGGGAAGCCATGCTGACGCTGGTGCGCGAGGGCTGGGGGCAGGACAACCCCGCCTTCCGCCAGCTTTGGACCACACTTTTTATGCCTGAAGCGACGCAGGAGCAGATGCGCTGGTTCAATGAGTTGCAACGCATCTCCGCCACGCCGGAAAACGCGCACCGGATGTTGGCAGAATCCAGCAAGGTGGACGTGGCCGCGCGTCTGGCGGAGATCAAGGTCCCGACGCTCGTCCTGCATTGCCGCGAAGACGGCGTGGTTCCTTTCGAAAGCGGGCGCAGGCTGGCCGCGGCGATTCCCGGGGCGCGCTTCATTCCACTCCAGAGCAAGAACCACCTTCTGCTCGAAACCGAGCCGGCTTGGCCGGAGTTCCTCTCGGCCCTTGGCGATTTTCTGGGAACGAGCGGGTGGCCCGAGCTTCCGAGGGCCGGTTCCACCCAGCAAAATCGGGTTGCGGGGTCCCTTCCCGCGTCGGGAGATTTGATGGGCCCCTACCGCGTGCGAGGCCCGCTCGGCGAAGGCGGCATGGGCGTGCTCTTCAGCGCCGAGGATCCACGGTTGGGGCGCGCTGTGGCCATCAAGTTGCTCCCGCCCGAGGTTGGACACGACCCGGAATCGCTGGCCCGCTTTCAGCGCGAAGCCCGCGCCGCCGCGGCTTTGAATCATCCGAACATCTGCACGATCTACGACATTGGCGAGCACCAGAACCGCGCCTACATCGTGATGGAACTTCTGGAAGGGCAGACCCTGCTCGAGAGGATCGTGGCGTCGCACTCCTCGCCGACAGGCGCGAGTGAAAAGCCTCTCCTGCAGACGCGCGAATTGCTGGAGATTGCGATCCACATCGCCGATGCCCTCGACGCTGCGCATGCGAAGGGTATCATTCACCGTGACATCAAACCGGCCAACATTTACATCACCCAGCGCGGGCAGCCCAAGATTTTGGATTTCGGATTGGCCAAACTGACCGAAGCGCGGGATCCGGGAACCGCTTCGACCTCTTCGAATGGAATTACCACGCACCCTGGCTCGCTGACGACACCGGGCACGCCCCTGGGGACGATTTCCTACATGTCTCCGGAACAAGTGCGGGGCGAAGTGCTGGACGCGCGCACCGATTTGTTCAGTTTCGGTGCCGTGCTTTACGAGATGGCCACGGGCCAGAGAGCATTTTCGGGCGCCAACACGGCGCTGATTTTTGACGCCATCCTGAATCGTCAGCCGCCCGATCCCGCGCCCTTGAATCCTCAGACGCCGACGGAACTTGTCCGGATTATCAAGAAAGCTCTCACCAAGGACCGCGAGGCGCGGTATCAAGCCGCAGCCGAGTTGCGCGACGACCTCCTGCGGCTCAAGGAAGACTTGGGGTTGCGCTCCAGTGGTGCGCGGAGCGGCCGTTTGGCGTGGCAACCCTCGAGAAGGTGGCCTTATGCTGCGGCTGGCGTTCTGGTGGTTTTACTCGCCGCGCTTACGGCTCTCAATGTCGGAGGCTGGCGGGAAAAGTTGCGGTGGGGCGGCGGTCCCAGGATCAAATCCCTCGCCGTGCTGCCGCTCGATAATCTTTCAGGAGACCCCGAGCAGGAATACTTTGCGGATGGCATGACCGAGGCGCTCATCGCCGAACTGAGCCAGATCCGCGCCTTGCGGGTCATCTCGCGAACCTCGGTGATGCAGTTCAAGAACCAGCACCCACCCGGCGGCATCAGGGAAATTGCCCAGCGCTTAAAGGTGGACGCTGTGATCGAGGGCTCGGTGCGGCGATCCGCCGATCGCGTGCAAATTACGGCGCAGCTCATTGATGCCGCGAGCGACCGCCACCTCTGGGCGGAGACATACGACAGGGAGTTGCGCGACGTCTTGCAGTTGCAGGGCGAGGTGGCGCGCGCCATCGCCCGCGAGATCCAGATCACCGTAACGCCTGAGGAGGAGAAGCGTCTCGCCAAGTCGCGCGCCGTCAATCCCGAAGCCCACGAACTCTACCTGCGGGGGCTCTTCTTTCTGCAGCGCCCGCCACAAGGATTGCCCAAGGCTCTCGAATATTTTGAGCAATGCACGGCGAAAGACCCATCCTACGCGCAAGCCTACGCGGCGCTCAGTTGGACGTACATTCACATCGGCAACTGGAATCTTCAAGCGCCGGCGGAAGTTCTTCCCAAGGCTCGCGCTGCGGCAATGAAGGCTCTCGAACTTGATGACTCGCTGGCAGAAACCCGCGACGCGCTGGCGGGGCTCAAGACTGTTTATGACCGTGATTGGGAGGGCGCCGAGCGCGAGTTCCAGCGCTCTATCGAGCTGAACCCGGGCCTCTCGCACACGCGCGTGTGGTATGCCTGGCATCTCTCGCTGAGCGGACGGCACGACCAAGCCGTGACCGAAGCTCAGAAAGCCGTCGAGCTGAACCCGCTGGCCGTGGAAGAGAATCGCGAATTGGGCCGGATTTATTACTTTGCACGGCGATACGAGGAGGCCATCCGCCAACTTCAGATCACGCAGGAACTTCATCCCGAGGACCTGCTGACGAACATTGCGCTGATGCGCGCCTATTTTCAGACTGGCCGGCACCGGGAGGCGCTCGAAGTTTACCAGCGGTCACTCGCCCTGCGAGGCGCTCCACCGGAAGTCACCGCGGCGGTGGGGGAAGCATTCCGGAAGGACGGCATGAAGGGTACGCTGCGCTGGACCTTGGGTTTCATGCAGCAGCAATCCGGAATGCGTCGCGTCGCGCCCGGAGACTTCGCCGTGACCTACTGTCTGCTGGGAGACAAGGACGCGGCGTTCCAGTGGCTCGAGAAGGCTTACAATGAGTACGATAGCTGGATGTTCCAACTACAGGACCCGCTTTGGGATCCTCTGCGTCCCGATCCGCGCTTCCAGAATCTCCTCCGGCGGCTCAACCTGCCATCCTGACTCGCTGTAGGTCGTGCCTGTCGTTGCATCCTAGATCCGATGGCGCTCGATGAGCTGCTCCATCTCTTCCAGCGAGCGCGGCCAGTCTTCCTTGAGCAGGCGCGAGAGAGCGCGGTCGGCGAGGAGTTTTCCGCCCGTCTGGCAGCGCGGGCAGTAGTTGGTTTCGTTGGAGGCGTAGCGAATACGCTGCACCTTCGTGCCGCAGCGCGGGCATGGCTGACCGTAGCGCCCGTGCACAGCCATACCTCCGCGAAACGCCGTGACCTTCTCCGGAAATTCTCCCGCGGCTTCGGCGCGCAATCGCTCGGTCCATTCAGTAAGTGTTTCGCGCGTTGCGGTGTACAGGCGCGCGAGTTCTTCGCCGTTTAGCCGTTGCGTCAGCGCCACCGGCGAAAGCTGCGCGCAGTGCAGGATTTCGTCAGAATAGGCGTTGCCAATGCCGCTCAAGAGCCGCGGGTCAGTGAGGGCGCGCTTGAGGGTGTGATTCTCACGCGCGAGGGCGGCGGAGAAACTCTGGAAATCTGCCTCCAAAACTTCCAGCCCGCCCGGGTCCAGCGCTCGCAACCCCTCCTCGCCTTCAACCACGTGCAGTGAGGCGCGGCGCTGCGAACCCGCTTCGGTAAAGGTCAATATTCCCGGGGAAAACTCAAACGTCGCCAGGAGATTCTTCCCGCTTTGGTAGCCATGGCGCGTTTTTTGCAACGTGGGCTTTTCTCTCCAATGCAGCCGCCCGGCAATCATCAGGTGCAGCACTAACCACAGGTCGCGTTCCAATCCGATGGCGATGCGCTTCCCGACCCGGCGTAACTTGCGGACAGTTCTTCCTTCGACCGATTGAATGGGCGGCGTCACGGTTCGCAACAGGAACGGCCCGGTCACGCGGGCGCGTTCAAGCCGCGCGCCCGCGATGCGCGCTTGCAGGGCTTCGATGTAGATGGTAATGTCAGGAATCTCAGGCATCGGGGCTCATCGCACCATAAACCTCGCTCAGGGAAAAACACATTATGCAGCAAGTCTATGGGGCAATGCTGGGCGGCGCGCTTCTGGGGTGCGCCGCCGGGCTGGTGCTCCTCGCCAATGGCCGTGTGGCGGGTGTGAGCGGCATGGTTTCGTGCACGTTGCGACCGCGCGCGGTGGATTCGTCCTGGCAGATCACCTTTCTCTTGGGACTCGTCGCGGGCGGGGGGCTGCTCGCCTGGATCTATCCAGCGGCGCTCCCGGTGGACGTTGTCGCTCCGATTCAACGGATGGTAGGCGCGGGGCTGTTGGTTGGTTTTGGCGCGCGCCTTTCGGGCGGATGCACCAGCGGGCACGGGCTGTGCGGCGTTGGGCGCCTCTCGGGGCGCGGTGCCGTCGCGACGCTTACCTTCATGACCGCGGGCGCGCTCACCGTCTGGATCCTGCGTCACTTGTTGGGGGCGCTCTGATGTCCTACGCGAAACATCTCATTGCGTTCATTGCCGGGACAATGTTCGCTATCGGACTCGGCGTCTCGCGACTGCTTCTGCCCCCGACCATCCACGGATTCCTCGACGTTACCGGCCAGTGGGATCCCACCGTCGCGTTCGTGATGGGCGCGGGATGCGCTACCTACTTCTGCTTCGACCTGCTGGCACGGCGGCGCAGGCGGCCTCTTCTTGCCGAAAAATTCACGCTGCCCAAGCCGCAACCCATCGATGGGCGTCTCATCGTCGGCGCCACGCTGTTCGGAATCGGCTGGGGTTGGGCGGGTGTATGCCCCGGCCCCGCCATCACCGGGGCGTTGTGGAACAAGCCCATCCTCTCCTTCGCCATCGCTGTCTTTGTCGGCGTTGCGATTTTCGAATTGGGAAAATCGCGGTTCGCTGCCTCACCCCGCCAGTCTGGCGGACGAGTGACATCCGAATCCGCAGCCCGAACTGCGCCGGCAGAATCCGCGCGCTAAGTTATCCGCATCAACTCGTTCTGGAGGGATTCCCTTCACGACGCGGGCGTGTGGGCGTGAGCGGCCTTTTTCCGCCAGGCGGCGGGGGGAACGCCGACCTCGCGCTTGAAGGCGCGGTTGAAGGCGTACTCGGATTCGTAGCCGACACGCTCGGCGACTTCGGCCACGCTGGCGTGGCCCTCTGACAGCAATTGTTTGGCGAGGTGCATCCGCCAGGCAGCGAGGTATTGCATGGGTGACTCGCCAACCAACTCGGTGAAGCGATCGGCGAGCCCGGAGCGCGACACGCCCACCCCGCGCGCCAAATCTTCCACGGTCCAAGGGCGCGCCGGTTCGGAGTGCATCAGGCTAAGCGCCTTGCTCACCTGCGCGTCCTTCAATCCGGCAAGCCATCCCCTCTGATCGGAGGGAAGTTTCTGCATGTACTGCCGGAGGACTTCGACAAACATCAACTCGCTCATCCGTGCCAGCGCCGACGAATTTCCCGGCTTCTGACCCTGCGCCTCCTGAATCAGGTAGTAGACCGTGGTGTTCAGCCACATGCCGGTGTGAAGCGGCACGTGTGTGCCCGAGGAATTCGTATTGGACGACTTGATCACCACTTCGCCCTGGTTGGTGCGCACGAACAGAAGCCGAGGCAGGTTGGAAAAGAGCGGGTCGAAACGCTGATCGCAGTGGAGAAATCCACAGACGAAACGCGCCACCTCGCCGCCACTTCCGTAAACGACCGGAGGCATCCCGGGTGACGGAATCTGGTGGAGGATTTCACCCATGGGCGTAGGCTTGAGCGAAGGGTCACTCGACAGGATGTGCTCGTCGCCGTGAGGCACTACCAGGACATCGCCCGCCGCCATCCGGATCGCCGACTCGCCCTTTAAGCTGGCCCAGCATGAACCTTCGGTCAGCACGTGGAACATGGCAAAGCATTCTGCCTCCGGGCTGAGCGACGGGGCCAGCGCCCCGGATGCAGGTGAAAGGACCGCCCAAGGGGATGAGAACTCCGCCGTGAAGAACACCGCGCCGGAGAGCCGAATCACCCGGAGGACATCCGAGAGCACGTCCATCGTATTCACCCACAAGGCCTTACAGACGGCAGTAGTTTTGGAGCCTTGGGCAAGAATTGCAGAGTCGCGGACATTGTGTCAACCGGAATCTTCGGCGAAACTCCCCGCGTTGACAGGGCTCAACACAACTCAGGATGGGAGGGAGTAAAGAAATGCAAGCCGAAACATTGGTACCCAGGGGTTCAAATCCGGCGGGCGAGGCCGCGTCCGCCCCCCTCCGCAAGCGAATCGGATACTTCGCTTACGGGGTGATCTGCTATGCGGCGTTCTTCGGAACTTACCTCTACGCGATCGGGTTCATCGGCAACTTCGCCGTGCCCAAGACGCTGGACTCCGGCCCGCAGGGGCCGTTCGGTTACGCGCTTGTCGTCAATCTGCTTTTGCTCGCCGTCTTCGCCGTGCAGCACAGCGTGATGGCGCGCCCCGCGTTCAAAGAAATCTGGACACGCATCGTTCCCAAACCGCTCGAGCGCAGCACTTACGTGCTCTTCTCGAGTCTGGCGCTGATTCTCATGTTCGCGTTGTGGCAACCCATGGGCGTCACCATCTGGCGCGTTGAGAATCCCACAGCTCGCGGCGCGCTATACGGGCTCTTCGCGACGGGGTTTCTGACCGTACTGGTCAGCACATTTCTGATTAACCACTTCGATTTGTTCGGACTCCGCCAGGTTTATCTCTACCTGCGCGGGCGGGAGTACACGCAGCTTCGGTTCCGGACACCACTGTTTTACAAACACGTCCGGCACCCGCTCTATGTGGGCTGGCTGATGGCTTTCTGGGCGACACCGACCATGACCGTCGCGCATCTGGTGTTTGCGGTGATGACCACGGCTTACATTCTCGTCGCGATTCAATTGGAAGAGCGCGACCTGGTGAGCATCCACGGCCGGGACTATGCCGAGTACCGGCAGCGCGTCCCCATGCTGATCCCACGCTTCGGTGCGAAAGCTGGGACTGACCGCACCACGACAACCACCGAATCTGCGACCGTGTAAGGACGGTGAGCGCAAATCCCCGCCTCGAAGGAGGAGGGGAGTTCAAGGGGGGGACGACCATGGAATTCCAATATTACCTGATGGCGATAATCGGCGGTTTGGTCGGGGGCTCGGCGGCGGGATGGGTGCTTCTGGCAGACGGCCGCGCGGAGGGAGTCCACAGCCTGAGCTCGAGTTCCCCCCGTCCCCGCTCGGCGGACGCGGCCTGGCAGGGAATCTTCCTGCTGGGCCTCGTCGCGGGCGGCGCCTTCTTGACTTGGCTCGATCCGGCGGGGCTCCCCGCGGTTACCGCGGCTCCGATTGAGCTGGTGGTAGGCGCTGGCATGCTGGTCGGATTCGGCTTGCGACTCGCAGCATTAGATTACTTGCGGCGCCAGATACTGGCGCTGATCACAAATTAGGGGGTTTTATGAATCGTCGCTCTGAATTATTAGCTGATCGTATCGAGGAGGGGGCTGCCGAATTGGCTGCCTTCGCAGAAGGACTCTCGGAAACGCAGTGGCGTGCGCCGGGGTCGGTGAATGGCCGGGATCGCCGAACCGTCGGGGTCATCGTGCACCACGTGGCCAACATGTATCCGATCGAGATCGAGGCGGCGCGGGCCATCGCCAGTGGCAAAGCGGTTACAGACGTCACCTGGGAAGTGGTCGCTGACTTGAACGCCAAGCACGCCCGCGAAAATGCGGCAGTGACAAAGGCCGCCGCTCTCGAACTCCTGCGCCGCAATAGTCGTGAGGCCGCCGCTGCGGTGCGTGCGTTCACGGAAGAGGAATTGGACCAGGCGGCGCAATTCTCGCTGAGCTTCGGGGCGCCGATGACCGCTCAGTTCGTTATCGAGGACCACGCTTTGCGCCACAGTTGGCACCACCTGGCGCGCATCCGCGCGGCCCTGGGACGGTGACATAGCGTCCACGCGGTTCTCCGGCGAATCTCAACGGTGTCAACCCGCCTGAGACGCCAAGAACCGCAGGGGACAAGAGGAGGATGAGATGAATTACGGAGCGAAAGGAAGCGAGTTGCTCGTCGAAAGCCGCGTTACATCACAGCTTGGCAGGGCAGTACCATCCAGAAGCGCCACGCGCGTGGCCTGGCGGGATGCAGCGAAGCGCAACTTTATTCTTCAAATGGGGTTCGAGGACCCCGCCCCCGCGGTGGTCCCGCTCCAATTTTCGGCGCTGGTATTTCAGCCCAAGACCGTGCTCGTTGCGATCGTTACCGGAATCCTGCTCCAGTCCTGGGCTGTCTTCGCGGGACTCGGTGCCCTTTTGTGGTGGAGTGCCCTGTTTCCGAAACTGAACCCGTTCCGTGCGCTGTACAACCGGACCCTCGGCAGCCGGCCGGGAGCGTTTCGCCTTGGCCCTTCCCCAGCCCCGCGGCGCGGAGCGGAAACGGAGGCCGGAGCCGTCGCACTGACCAGCGCACTGCTGATTTACGCCGGACCCAGTCTGGCGGCATACGTGGTTGAGACCATCTTCCTGGTAGCCGCGCTGGCGGTGTTAATCGGGAGTTTTTGCACCGGCACGTTCATGTATCACCTCTTCCGCGGGCGGTGGAAGTTCGCCCTTCAGACGCTCCCGTGGGCAAGGTGATTCAAGATTAATTGATGGAGGCGTTACAACATGCCGAGATTTCTGATTGAGGTTCCACATGAGGCCGAGCGCGCTGGCTGTGTTCGGGCCGTAGAGATATTTCACAGGACGGGCTCCCATTTCCTGACGCATGCGGAGTGGGGGTGCAAAGACGGCGTTCACAACGCCTGGATCATCGCCGAGGTGGAAAACAAGGATGAAGCGCGATTCATCCCGCCACCTCCCTACCGCGCGCGGGCAAGGATTACGGAGCTGATCCAATACAACATCGAGCAGGTTGACGAATGGCTCGCCCACCATCAGCAGAGATAGCGCGGCGATCGCCGCCACGCTCTCTTCCGGAGTGGCGATTTACGGGTCCGGTGGCCGCCGGCGCGCGTCTCGCCAGGTTTCCAAGCAACGCCTGCGCGGGGTCGGAACGCAAGCCGCCGCGCGTCTTGATCGGTGGTCCGATTGCGCTTGACAAGGATTCCGATGCGAGGCTTATACTCTTTGTGGGCTAACTGCAACTTCAACAAGACGCTTATCTCCTGCGGGAGAGAACCGGATGATTCCGTGGGAGGAGGGATTCATCACGAAAGTGATGCGAGGGATTCACTTACTGGTGGTTTGTCTCTCACTGGGGCTAATGGCTTGGGGGGGAGGGAACGACTTCGGCGCGGGGTGTCCATTCGAGCCTTTCGACCCAGCCTCGCAATGCTATGCCCCGCGGGAATTGGCTCTCCCCTCAATTCCCACCTCCGGGGCGTTCTGCCTGGAGAGAGTGGAGTGGCGGCATTCGGTGCCACGCTCCCGCGGATTGATTCCAGCGCCTCGGCAAGCGGCCTCAATGGGTCTCCCCGCCGAACGCGCCTGGGAACTTCTAACCTTTTTCCGACTGCGGCGTACATAAAAACCGTGTCCAATTGGCACGGCAGGAGGGCATTTCTTCCTGATTGCCAATAGGTGTGGCGAGCGCTGCCGCATGGCAGGCCGCCTCCGCCGGGAAGACGAGCATTGACTCTTCACTTTATCCAGGAGGAGAAAAAACATGCCGCAATCCTTGTATGAGCGGTTAGGAGGTCGCCGAAAGATTGAAGCGATCATCAATGATGCCGTGGATCTTCACCTGAAGAATCCCGCCATCGCTCCGCGGTTTCAGAAACATGACATCGCAAAGCTCAAGCAACTGGGATCCGAATTCTTCTGTGTGGGCGCGGGAGGGCCGGAGACCTATTCCGGGCGCGATATGCGAACCGCTCACAGCGGGATGAACATCAGTGAACAGGAGTTCTTGGCCACGATCGACGACATTGTAAAAGCGATGGACAAAAACGGTATAGGCCCCCAGGAGAAGAACGAGGTTATCGCCGTCCTCTATTCTCTGAAGGCGGAAGTCGTCCGCGTCTGAGATGGCGGGAGTCCGCTTTCTGCTTTGAGGCGACAAGAATTCGGCGGACTCCATGGTTGTCGAAGGACGATACAAAACAACTTGCTAAAGGGAGAAGAGAGATGACGCTTCTAAGACCCGATCCTACGTTCTACCCGTCGCCGAGGATGGCGATGGAGGCGCCGCCGGAAAAGCTGGCCTATCTGGCGCTGCTCAACCCTAAACTCGCCGGCAAGCCGGACGCCATCGGAGTGGTGGATGTTGACCCGGCTTCCAAAACTTACGGCCGGCTGGTCGGCCAGACCGACATGCCCAACGCCGGCGACGAACTCCACCATTTCGGCTGGAACGCCTGCAGTTCCTGCCTCTCGCCTTACGCCCCGCACGCCCACATGGAGCGCCGATACCTCATTGTGCCGGGGCTCCGGTCGTCGCGCATTCACATCATCGACACCAAACCGGACCCGCGAAGTCCCAAGATCGTAAAGGTCATCGAAGGCGAGACCCTGGCCAAGCGCGCCGGTTACTCGCGCCCACACACGGTCCACTGCGGCCCTGACGGAATTTACATGAGCGCCCTCGGCTCACCGAGCGGTGACGGTCCGGGCGGCATCTTCATCATGGATCCGGAAACCTTTGACGTACTGGGAAAATGGGAGCTCGACCGCGGCCCGCAGTACCTGGCCTACGATTTCTGGTGGCACCTGGGTTTCGACACGATGTTGAGCAGCGAGTGGGGAACACCGAATATGGTCGAAAATGGCCTGGTCCCCGAGATCCTCATGAAGAGCGGCTACGGTCATGCGCTGCATATCTGGGACCTGCGCCGGCGCCGCCACCTCCAGAAGCTCGACCTGGGTTCGGAATTCCAGATTACCCTGGAGTTAAGACCAGCCCATGAGCCTACACGCGCATACGGGTTCCTGGGGGTCGTCACTTCGCTCAAAGACCTCTCTTCCTCCATTTGGCTCTGGCAGCACGGAGGAGGAAAGAACGGCGACTGGACGATCCGCAAGATCATCGACATCCCTGCCGAGCCCGCCGACCCCGACCAGCTCCCGCCCATGCTCAAGGGCTTCAAGGCGGTGCCGCCCCTGGTGACCGACATCGATCTGTCGCTCGACGACCGTTTCCTCTACGTTTCCTGCTGGGGAACCGGTGAGTTCATCCAGTACGACGTGAGCGACCCGCTCAATCCCAAGAAGACCGGATCGCTCCGCCTCGGCGGAATCGTGCGCCACGCCGCCCACCCCAAGAAGCCCCAGCAGCCGCTCAACGGCGGACCGCAGATGGTCGAAATCAGCCGCGACGGCCGACGCGTCTATTTCACCAACTCGCTCTACGCCGCGTGGGACGAACAGTTCTATCCCGAGGGCATTCGAAGCTGGATGGTCAAGGTCAACGCCCGGCCGGAAGGCGGGATGGAGCTCGACCAAAACTTTTTCCTGGAGTTTGACGGGCTGCGCACCCACCAAGTTCGCCTGGAAGGCGGCGACGCTTCTTCCGACTCCTATTGCTACCCGTCATGAGCGACACAACCATGTGGCCGTGGGCGGCCCTTCTTCTGCTCGGGGGCTATCACGGGATCAATCCGGGGATGGGGTGGCTCTTTGCCGTCGCCCTGGGGATGCAGGAAAAATCCTCGCGAGCCGTCTGGCGAGCCTTGGGGCCGATTACCGTCGGCCACGCGGCGGCCATTGGCGTGGTGGTGGCGTTGGCGGGCCTGATCCAGGCGGTGTTGCCCCTGCGCACGCTGAAGATCGGGGTGGCGGTTATCCTGTTCGCCTTCGGAATCTACCGCCTGCTCCGCCACCGCCATCCTCGCTACGGAGGAATGCAGGTCGGCTTCGGCGACCTGACGATCTGGTCGTTCCTGATGGCCTCGGCGCACGGCGCGGGCTTGATGGTCCTGCCGGTGCTCTTCCGCATGTCGCAGGGAGGCATGGCGGGAGGCCCGCACGCCGCGATGCACCACGTCCACCTGAGCGCCGTGGGAGGCGCGAGCACTGACCTCGCGGCCGTGCTGGTCCACACGCTAGGCTATTTACTCGTGACCGGGTTCGCGGCTTGGATCGTTTACCGCAAGCTGGGCCTGGCCCTCTTGCGCACCGCCTGGGTGAATCTCGACCTTATCTGGGCTGCGGCGCTGGTGGCCACCGGAGCCTTCGTGCTCCTGGTGTAAAGACAGGTAATTCAATTCACGTTTCAGGGAGGATTTCTTCCATGCCAAAATTCCTGATTGAGGTTCAGCACGAGGAGGAACACGTGGCCTGCGCGCGCGTGGTCGATATCTTTCTCAGGGCCGGTTCACATTACCTGACCCACGCGGATTGGGGATGCGCGGACGGCGAGCACAAGGCCTGGATCATCGCCGAGGTTGAGAATAAAGACGAGGCGCGATATATCCTGCCGCCACCGTTCCGGAGCCAGGCCAAAATCACCCAGTTGAACCACTTTACGCTGGACCAGATTGAGGAAATTCTTGGACAGCATCGGGACTCATAGCGCGGGACAGCCGGTGATTTCGGCGAGGGATCTTGCAGGCTGACATGGCGACGCACACGGTCGCGCTTCTGCCGCCGGGCTCGGAACGCTTGTCCAAGGGGTGACGCCGGTCAGGACGCCGACCCTATCGCTCCAGTCCAAAATCCACACCCATCAGAGCAGCTTCATCGCCTCCGGGTCCCAGCGCATGACGGCTTCGCGCTCGATCGAGAGATTGGAGAGCAAGGCCGCGCCGGCGGCGCGATAACCGAAAGTTGCGTCTTCAGTGACCGGCTGGCGCGAGCGGACCGCCGCAATGAAATTCTTCAAGTGATCGTAGCTGTCGCTGTAACCTTCCGGGGGCACGAATTTCTCCTGTCCCCTGGGCACCGGGCCGGTGGGATGCGAGCGCGGATATTTCTTGTGATACTCCGCAAGGGATTTTTGCTGCATCGCCTCGGCGAAGGTGTCGATCGTGTAGCCCGGCTCGGTCTCGCGCGGCACGCGAGTGAGCGTGATGCCGTCCCAGCCGATGGAGAGCGAGCCCTCGGATCCGGTGAAAACGAAGCCCTCGCTTTCCGGCCCGCCGCAGCAGAAATTGACGCGCAGGCTTAAGTTCCATTTCTGCGGGTAGTCGAAAAGGCCAAAGACTACATCGAGCGCGTCACGGCCGTCTTTCCAGAAGCGCAGCCCGCCCGTGGCCAGCGCGCGCGTCGGGCCGTTGGAGTTGGTGACGAAGTGCGTGCCGCTGAAGAGGTGCACGAACAGATCGCCAGCCACGCCTGTGCCGTAGGCTTTCCACTTGCGCCACTGGAAGAAATGCTCTGCATTGAACGGGATCTTCGGCGCTGTACCCAGAAAGCGGTCCCAGTCGATCGTCTGCGTCGAAGCGTCGGGGGGAACGGTGTAGTTCCACGCGCCGATGGACGAGTTGCGATCCCACCAGGCGCTGACGGCAGTGATCTGGCCGAGCCCGCCCGACTGCACGATCTCGCGCGCCTTCTGGTAAAGGATCGAACTGACGCGCTGGCTGCCCACTTCCACAATGCGCTTCGTCCGCCGCGTAGCTTCGATGATCTGCGGCCCTTCGTCGTGAGAATGGATCATTGGCTTTTCAAGATAAACGTCCTTGCCGGCGTTCATCGCGTCCACCGCCGCCTGCCTGTGCCAATGATCGGGAGTGCCGATGATGACTGCGTCGACGTCGCGGCGCGCCAGAATCTCGTGGTAATCGCGCGTGGTGAGGATGTCGTTGCCCCACATCTCTTTGCAGTGAGTCAGGCGGCCGTCGTAGCAATCCGCTACCGCCACGAGGCGCACGCCGGGGACTTCGAGGGCGGTGCGCGTGTCGTGCATGCCCTGGCCGCCCGCGCCAATCAGCGCCAGCTGGATCTGCTCATTGGGGGAGAAGGTCCGCGCCGGACCGGCCTCCGCCCATGCCAACTGGTGCGTCCGCGTGCCGTCGCGGAAGATACTTCCGGCGGTGATGATGCCACCCGCCTTGATGAAATCGCGGCGATTCAAATTCCGTTTCATGATGCGCTCCTCGGCTGTGGCCCCGGTCTGTGAGCGGCGTTACAGGTCGAGTCGTTTGCCGGCCCAAGTATAGAACCGTCACGTGGCGGGCGGGGGAGAATTCTTGGCGTCCGGCGAGCGGATTCAGCGAGCATTTCGCGCCGCAAACGATTCGGGTTGGAATATAATCTCGTAAACGCGCCGTGGTTCTTGGCGGGCGCGAAGCCGTCGCGATTACAGGCAGGTTCGATTGAGCGTACGCGTTTGCGTGCTGGGAAGTGGCAGCCGGGGCAATTCGACGTTAATTGCGACGGAGAAGACTCGCCTGCTGGTGGACGCGGGCTTCAGCAAGCGCGAAACCTACGCCCGCCTCGAAGCTGCGGGCGAGCGCGCGGGCGGCTTTGACGCCATTCTCATCTCCCACGAGCACAGCGACCACATTCGCGGGCTTGAATCGTTGGCGGTCGATTCCGATGCGCCCATCTATATCTCCGCCGCCACTCGCCAGAGCGTTCGATGGAACGCGCGACTGAAGGCTTTTGAAGACTTTGCCGCCGGCCAGAAATTCGTCGTCGGAGATATCGAGGTCGCGCCGTTTTCGATTCCCCACGACGCGGCCGATCCCGTGGCGTTCACGTTTGACACGCAGGGCATTCGCATCGGAGTCGTGACCGACCTCGGATACGTCCCGGAACTTGTGAAGCGGCACATCGCTGGCTGCCACTGCCTGATCTTCGAATCGAATCACGACCTCGACATGCTCAAGATGGGCCCCTACCCCTGGTACGTCAAACAGCGGGTGATGAGCCGCACCGGGCACCTCTCGAACCGCACGACGGGAGATTTCTTGCGCGAGGATTTTGACGGCGCGGCGCAAGTGCTCGTCCTCGCGCATCTGAGCGAGAACAACAATCACCCCGAGATCGCACGCCTGAGTGCCGTCGAAGCGCTTCAGACGCGCCCTGCCCAAAACGGTCTCCAATTGCACCTTGCCAGCCAGTCCGCGCCCACGCCGGTGTTTCGTTTCTAAGCTGCGCGAAGACTCTTCTTGACAAGCCGGACAACATCCTGTAGTCTCATCGTTTCTCGTATGCAACGCGCGCTGGCACATCATCACCATCATTCGCACCATGGGGAGACGTGTCAGCGGGCGCCGAAATAAGCTGCAATTCCAAAGGCAATAAAAAGGTGGCCCGCTGACAGTAAGACACAGCGGGCTTTTTCATTTTGCGCGGGAGGCTCATGAACATGACGCTCAAGTACGAGGGTGGCCTGGTTCCGGCCATCATCCAGGACCGGCACAGCGGCAAAGTGCTGATGCTCGGGTATATGAACGAAGAGGCGCTCGTCAAAACCATCGAGACCGGCTATGTCACCTTCTTCAGCCGCAGCCGCCAAAAACTCTGGACCAAAGGCGAAACCTCCGGACACCGGCTCAAGATGCGCGAAATTCGCATCGATTGCGATCAGGACGCGCTGCTCATTCAGGCCGATCTCTCCGGGCCGGGGTGCTGTCACATGGGATACAAGTCGTGTTTCTTCCGAAAGCTGACCTCGAAGGGCGAGGAAGTTATCCTCGAGCGCGAATTTGATCCTGCCGAGGTCTACGGCCGCACCGACCAGGAGAGCCAAACATGAAACTGAAGCTGGGACTGCCCAAAGGAAGCCTGCAGGAGGCGACCCTTGAACTCTTCCGCCGCGCCGGATACGAGATCAACGTCAGCTCGCGCTCCTATTTCCCCGTTATCGATGACGAGGAGATCGAATGCATGCTGATACGCGCCCAGGAGATGGCGCGCTACGTCGAAGACGGCATCCTCGACGCCGGGCTGACGGGCAGAGATTGGATTCTCGAGAACCAGGCCGACGTGGTTGAGGTTGCCGACCTCATCTACGCCAAGCAGACCTTCGGCAAAGTCCGCTGGGTGCTTGCCGTGCCGGAAAAATCGCCCTTCCGGACCGTGAAAGACCTGCAAGGGAAAATCATCGCGACCGAACTTGTCAAAGTCACGGAGCGGTATCTCGCCGGGAATCACGTCCAAGCGAAAGTCGAATTCTCCTGGGGCGCGACGGAGGTGAAGCCTCCCGTTCTCGCCGACGCCATCGTCGAAGTCACTGAGACGGGTTCATCGCTGCGCGCCAATGGCCTGCGTATTGTCGAAACCGTCCTCGAATCGAACACCAAATTTTTCTGTAGCCACGCCGCCTGGGACGACCCTTGGAAGCGAGCCAAGATGGAAACGATTGTCATGCTGATCAAAGGCGCCATCGAGGCTTCAGGAAAAGTCGGCTTGATGCTGAACGTCCACAAAGACGATTTGGCAAATGTTCTTGCGGTACTCCCGGCGCTCAAGCGTCCGACGATTTCACACCTGAGCGATCCCGACTGGCTGGCGGTCAATACCGTGATTGAGGAAAAGACCGTGCGTGAAATTATCCCACGCCTGAAGGCGGCTAAGGCGCAGGGGATCGTGGAATATCCGTTGAATAAGATCGTCGTTTGAAAAGTAAACCGTGAAGAGTGAATTGCGAAGCCGGGAACCGCGCAGTTATCGAGGCGAGGGTTAATCAACAATCGGCTCTTTGCTCTTCATCGTTCCCTGTTTCTTGAACCATGTTACGCATCATTCGAAGTTCCGACAATTCCGCTTTGTCACGCCTGATGAGGGCGCGGACGACGAGCCTCGCTGACGCCGAGCGTGTCGCCGCGCGTATCCTGGCTGACGTTCGCCGCAACGGCGACCGCGCGCTGATTCGCTATTCCCAAAGGTTTGACCGGATCGACCTCGACAAAGCCGGCTTTGAAGTGAGCGGGCAGGAGATTCGCGCTGCCTACAGGCAAATTCCCCGGGGGTTCATCGCGGCATTGCGCGTCGCCGCGCGGAACATTCGCGCTGTGGCGCGCTGCCAGATGCCACGCGAGTGGAGCGTGCAGACCACGGCGGGGGTCAGGATCAGCCAGATCGTTCGGCCGCTCGAACGCGTCGCGTGCTACGTTCCCGGCGGGCGCTTCCCGCTGCCGTCAACCGTGCTGATGAGCGTGATTCCCGCTCAGGTTGCGGGTGTGAAAGAGATTGTCATTACTTCGCCGCGTCTCGCACCGGCGGTGTTGGTGACGGCGGATTATCTGGGCATCAAGCGGGTCTTCCGCCTGGGCGGTGCACAGGCGATCGCGGCGTTTGCTTATGGAACGCGCAGGGTTCCGCGAGCTGACAAAATTGTTGGCCCCGGAAATCGCTATGTTGCCGCCGCCAAGAAATTGATCGCGGGAGAGTGCGGGATTGATTTTATCGCCGGGCCGAGCGAGCTCATTGTGGTCGGCAAACGCGGCAACCCGGCCTGGATCGCCGCCGACCTCGTCGCTCAGGCTGAGCACGATCCCGACGCCGTCGCCATTCTCGTGACGCCGTCGCAGCGCCTTGCGCAGCAGGTCCAGCGCGCGGCAGGGAAAATCGTCGCGGAGCTCGGTTTGCCCGTGGCGAGCGCCTCACTCGCGGCACAGGGCGCAATCATCGTCACAGGCGATTTGAAGGAGGCGATCGAGTTAACGAACCGCCTGGCGCCCGAGCATCTGACTCTGCTCGGCGACGCGGCCGAATCGCTCGGCCGGTTTCGGTCCGCCGGTTCGATCTTTGTGGGTGATTACAGCCCCGTGGCCGCAGGCGACTACGCCTCCGGAACGAATCACATCCTGCCCACCGGCGGCGTGGCGCGGTTGCGCGGTGGCTTGAGCGCCGCGGACTTCGTCAAAGTGATC
Organism: Terriglobia bacterium; assembly: GCA_041946825.1. Lineage (GTDB taxonomy): Bacteria > Acidobacteriota > Terriglobia > UBA7540 > UBA7540 > CAZTHM01. The sequence goes on from JBHGBD010000032.1 coordinate 38,759, forward strand.
ACTACGCAGCGGCTGAGCCGCGGCGGGCTGGCAAGGTTGCAGCGTTCTATCACGGCGCTCGCCCATGCGGAAGGTCTGAGAGCGCACGCTTATTCGGTCGATGTGCGATTCTTCTAGGGGTAGTCATACGCCGCGATCGCTGCTGAAAGCTAACGGCTGATTGCTGAAGGCTCATCGATGTTATATCCACGCAAATCCTACGAACGCCTGAACAAATATCGGCCGCCGCTCGAAGGCCGTGTCGGGAAGATGCGGCTCGACTTTAACGAGAACACGGTGGGCTGTGCTCCGGCCGTCGTGCGCGCGCTCCGCCGCGCACTGACTCCCGATCAGCTTGCGACTTATCCGGAATACGAGGAAGCGCGTGCAAAATTGGCTCGATTCTTTCGTGTCAAACCTGAACAACTCGTCCTGACCAACGGTACCGACGACGCGATCAAAGTTATCTGTGAAACCTTCGTCGAGCCCGGAGACGTGCTGCTCGTTCCGGCGCCGACTTTTCCGGTTTATCAGTTTTTTCACGAGGCCGCCGGCGGACGAACCGAGCGCGTCTACTACGACGAGAATTTCCGCGTTCCGCTCGAAGAGGTATTAAAGAAGCTGAAGAAAGGTGTGCGCTGGTTAGCGTTCGCGAATCCCAATAACCCGACGGGCACGGTCATTCCCCAACGCGATTTGCGCGTGATGCTCAGAGCCGCGCCGAAGACCGCATTCGTCGTCGATGAAGCCTACTACGAATTCTCGGGCGAGACCGTTTTGCCGTGGGTGCGCAGGTACCCGAACCTGATCGTCACTCGCACATTTTCGAAAGCATTCGGCCTCGCGGCGCTTCGCCTGGGCTGCATTGTGACCAACGCCGAAACGGCCGAGCTCATGCGCCGTGGACAGAATCCCTTCGCCGCGAACTCGCTGGCCCTCGTCGGGGCGCTGGCGGCAATCGAGCACGCGGACTTCGCGCACCGCTATGCCGCCGAGGTGCGCGCCAATCGCGCCAAAATCTGCGAGTGGTTCGAGGCGCAGGATATTCCCTACGTCCCGAGCAGCGCGAATTTCATTCTGGCGCAGCTCGGCGCGAACGCTCCCGAGATCGGCAAGCGCCTGCGCGCCAGGAAAATCCTGGTCCGCGACTGGAACTACGACCCGCGCCTGCGCGGGTTCTTGCGCTTCACCGTCGGCTCGACGGCGCAGATGCGCGCGTTGGTTCGCGAGTTGGCCCGAATGCGCAGCCTGATCGAAACGCGCGATGGACGTAAAGAATGGAGCAAGTTTGCGAAATTCTCTTCAGCGGGGTGGGTGTCATGAAAAGGCGCGCCGCCAGGCTGCATCGCAGGACAGCCGAAACCGATATTCGCTTGCGTCTGAATCTTGACGGGCGGGGGCGCTACTCCATCTCGACCGGCGTCCGCTTTCTCGATCACATGCTCGAACTCTTCACACGCCACGGCGGGTTTGACCTCGCCCTGAAGGCGACGGGCGACCTCGACGTCGATCAACACCACACGGTCGAAGACATCGGCATCGTCCTCGGTCAGGCGGTGAGAGAGGCGTTGGGCTCGAAGAAGGGCATCAACCGCGCAGGCTACTTCGTCATGCCCATGGACGAAACTCTCGCGCTCGCGGCAATTGACTTGAGCGGCCGGCCCTATCTTGTGATGAACGCGCCTGTCAAGGCGCGGCGCGTGGGCGACCTGCAAGTTGAACTGCTGGAAGATTTCTTTCACGGTTTTGCCACGAGCGCCGCCGCAAACGTGCACCTGAAAGTCGCGTACGGGCGCTCGAGCCATCACGCGGTCGAGGCGCTGTTCAAAGCTTTCGCGCGCGCGCTGCGGTTTGCCTGCTCGCGCGATGCGCGCCTGAAGCGGCAATTGCCGTCTACGAAAGGATTGCTGTGATTGCCCTGGTCGATTACGGCGCCGGGAACGTCGGCTCGGTCAGGAAAGCGGTAGAGTATCTCGGGTTCTCGTCCGCGGTCGTGGCCCTACCGCAAGAACTCGAAAAAGCCGACAAGATCATCCTGCCGGGGCAGGGCCACTTCGGCTCGATGCTCAAGGCAATGGAAGAACGGGGCCTGCTGAGCGTCCTGCGGCGGAAGTTGGCAGCGGGGACGCCATACCTCGGCATCTGCCTGGGCCTTCAGGCACTCTACGAAGCGAGCGAGGAGGCGCCCGGAGTCGCGGGGCTGGGAATCGTTCCCGGAACCGTGGCCCGGTTCAAGCAACTTGAAAAGGTTCCACAAATCGGCTGGAACCAGTTGCAGATTCGCCGCGCGAGCCGCCTGTTCCAATTCATCAAAGATGGATCTTTTGCGTATTACTGTCATTCGTATTATGGCCCCGATGTTCCCGAAGCTGTCGCGGTGACGGAATACGGCGAGACTTACGCGACGGGGATCGAGAAAGAAAATGCCTGGGCAGTGCAGTTCCATCCCGAGAAGTCGGGGGAAGTGGGATTGCGGGTGTTGCGAAATTTCCTGGAGCTTTAGTGGAATAGCGCTGGTTGTGAGTTGTTGGTTGTGAGTGGCCGGAGGCATCGAGCGGGCAAGCTGCAACAGACAACTCACAACGAACAACCGACAAAATCATGTTCGCTAAACGTATTATCCCCTGCCTCGACTGCAAAGACGGACGCGTCGTCAAGGGGATCCGCTTCCTGAATCTGCGCGACGCCGGAGACCCGGGCGACCTGGCGGACATGTATAACCGCGAAGGCGCGGATGAGCTGGTGATGCTCGACATCTCGGCCTCGCGCGAGGGCCGAGCCACGCTCATGGAGACCGTGGGCCGAGTGGCGCGCAAGCTCTTTATTCCGCTCACCGTGGGCGGCGGCGTGCGCACGCTCGAAGATGCGCGACGGCTGCTGGGCGCGGGCTCCGACAAGGTTGCCATCAATACCGCCGCCGTAGAAACTCCCGAAGTCATCACGCAACTTGCCGAACACTTCGGCAGCCAGGCGGTGGTGGTGGCAATCGACGCGAGAAGAATCCGAAATTCGAAACTCGAAAATCGAAAACCGGAGGATCATGAAGGTCGAGCTTCGGCTTTCGATTTTCGAGTTTCGCGCACTTCCCGGTGGGAAGTGGTGACTTACGGCGGCACCCGCCCCGCCGGGCTGGACGCCGAAAAGTGGGCGCGGCGCGTGGCAGAGCTGGGCGCGGGAGAAATCCTGCTGACTTCGATGGACGCCGACGGCACGCAGGCGGGGTTCGATTGCGAACTCACGGCGGCGATTTCGCGCGCCGTGAAGATTCCCGTCATCGCCTCGGGCGGGGCGGGGAACCTCGAGCACTTTGTCGAGGTTTTCCAGCGCGGGGCGGCTGACGCGGCCCTGGCCGCCTCCATCTTTCATTTCGAGACGCACACGATTCGGAGCCTGAAGGAATATCTGCGCGAACACGGAGTCTCTGTCAGGTTGTAGGTTGGCAATCGAAATCGAAAAGTCGACAGTCAACAGTTGAAGGTCGAAAGGAAACAATACTGAACGTGGCAGCGGGTTTTGGACTGTCAACTGTTGACTGTCGGCTGTCAACTTTCGAATCATGATCATCCCCTGCATCGACCTCATGAACGGGAAAGTCGTCCAGCTCGTTCAGGGGCGGGAGAAGAAGCTCGAGTTGCCCGACCCGCTGGCGGTACTTGCGAAGTTTGGCGATTATCCCGAAATTCAGGTGATTGATTTGGACGCGGCGATTGGCGGACCTCAGGCTAGCCGCAACGCCGGCATCGTCCGCGAGCTTTGCGCGCGCAAGCCGTGCCGCGTGGGCGGGGGCATTCGCACGGTCGAGCGCGCGGCGCAGGTCGTCAGCGAGGGCGCCGTCAAAGTGATTGTCGGCAGCTCAGCGTTCACCACCCAGGGCATCAACCTCGAATTTCTCCGCACGCTGGCGGTTTCGATTCCGCGCGATCGCATCATGATCGCCGTCGACAGCTTGGGCGGGCGGGTGGCAATCCACGGCTGGCGAACCGTGCTGCCGTTAAGCACGACCGACGCGATCGCGCAGCTTGAGCCTTACTGTTCGGAATTCCTTTCGACCTACATCGACGCCGAGGGGAAATTGCAGGGAACCAGCCTGGAACATTTCCGCGGGCTGCGCGCCGCGACGAATCTGCCCATTACCGCCGCGGGCGGCATCACTACCGACGATGAGATCGCCGCGCTCGAGGCGCTGGGGATGAATGCCGCGCTCGGCATGGCGATTTATCGCAAGGTTTTCCCGGAGCTATTCGGAGAGTTATAGAACGATTCTCGGAAATCCAAACTCTCATCCCGAGCGGAGCGAAACATCCCCGCAGTTGAGGATAACTGATGAAGATCCTTCGCTACACTCAGGATGACAGCGGCATGAAACTGGCGAGGTAAACTCGCCTCTACATACCTAACACCAGCCGGTCGATCCGCTTTCTTACATCGGTCAGATAAGCCAGGTCGCCGTCATCGAGTTCCGCCGTGACCGTTCCGCTGTAGCCGATTTCGCCCAGCGCCTTGCGGACCTCCGCCCAGTCGATGTCGCCTTCGCCCAGGTTCACGAACTGGGCGGTAACCGGTGACCAGCCCTTCCCCATTTTGAAGTCCTTGAGGTGAACCTTCACGATGCGCTTGCCGAGCGTGCGGATCCAATCCTGGGGATAACCGAAGATGACGACGTTGCCGACGTCGAAGTAGGCTTTGACCCAGGGGCTCTTGAACGCGTCGACGTAGCTCGCGAACTCGAGCGGGCTGAGGAGGAACTTGTTCCAGACTTCCTCGACGGCGATGATGATTTTGTTTTCGGCGGCGAAAGGAATCAGCTCGCGGATGTGCTTTTGCGAGCGATCCCAGGCCTGCTTGTAACTGGTCTGGGCATTGACCACGGCAGGCACCAGCAGGACGGCCTCGGCGCCCCAGAGCTTGGCGTTCTGGATGGAAGTTTTCATCCCGTCCATACTTTTCTTGACGGCTGCCGGGTCGCTCGATGAGAGCGGAAACTCCCAGTGCGCCTGGTTCATGACCGAAGTTATACGGATCTTGTTATTATCCGCCGCCTTTTTAATCTCCTCGGCGACCTTCGGATCTTCCGTGGTATAGCCCTCAACGGCTTCAAAGCCCGCGTCGGCGGCAAGCTTGAAGCGGTCGGCGATGCTGAGTTTTTCTGGGAGCATCCCCCAGACCACGCCCTTGATCAATTTGCCTTGCGGCGCCGGGGACGCTACGGAATGGGCTGCAGGCAACCCCGCCGCGGCTGCCGCTGCCATTGAGGCCTTGAGGAAATCCCGGCGCGAAGATTCGGTTTTCATGTTGAAATCTCCTTTTCGAAATTCGAGTCTGCCGTCGCGCGGCCGGATACCGTCACGCGCGGCGGGTTGACGTGAAGAGCCGGCCTACCTGTTGGGTCGGTGCCGGGCCGAGGCCCCCGCGCGCCCCAGGAACCCGCGCCGCGACCTCAGGAAATCTTGTTCAGATCGATCTTGGCGTCGTAGTCCTCATTGGAGTCGAGCAAATCGTCCCAGGTCAGGACCTTGCCCGAATACGCCGCGTTGCGTCCCAGCATACCGCTTAACGCGGTCTCCACGCCCTGAGCCGCCTGGTTGTGGTACTCATGGTTCACGATGCTGGCGATAAAGGCCTTTTGCTTTTCGGAGTCGGACTGGTCGAGCGAGCCGCGGAAAGTGCCCGCCGCCGAAAACCGCCGTCCGACCTGCGACTGCCCCAGCCCCGCGTCCCAGGGTTCCTCACCGGAAATGCTCATGCGGTGGTCGTAGTGGCCCTCGCTGCACCCGCGCGTGCCGAAGAAGCGCACCGCGGCGTCGAATTCGTGTTTGTCGAACTGCGTCGAACCGAAGCTGACCTGCACGTCGCCGGGATAGGTGAAGACCAGGTTGAAGTTGTCGTAGCAGTTGCCGGCATCTTCGCGCAGTTTCCTGCTGCCCCCGCCCACCGCCTTGACCGGATGGGCCTGGAGAATCCAGTTGCAGATGTCGATGACGTGGACGTTCTGCTCGACGATGATATCGCCGGACAGCGTGCGGTCCCAGACCCAGTTGCGCAGCCGCTTTTCATCGGCCGACCCGGGCCATTCCGGCCGGTCGATGTGGGGACAGTAATAATAGGCCAGCCCGCAGCCGATTTTGCCCAGCGCGCCGCTTTGGATGCGCCGGACCATTTCCACCCAGGGCGGGGCGTTGCGGATCTGAAAGCCGACGTCGAGGCTGAGCTTCCCTTGGACCTTCTCGCCGATGCGCATCACGCGCTTGGCTCCCGTCACGTCGACGGCAACGGGTTTTTCGCAATAGACGTGCTTCCCTGATTCGACCACTCTCTCCAGATGTCCGGGATGGAAGTAGGGAGGCGTCGTGATGAGGATGGCGTCCACTTGCTTGGAGTCGGTGATGCGCTCGTAGGAGTGCGGCCCTTTGAAAAGCTGCGAGCTCTCGATGCGCGCGTAGCCTTTCTTCTGCTGAAGGTCGTCGAAGTGCTTCTGTCCGGCCGCGAGCTGGTCGGCCCAAAGATCCGCCAGCGCCACGACGCGCGTATTGGTATTTTCGATAAAGCCGCTGGCCACCGCGGTTCCGCGGCCCCCGCAGCCGAGCACGCCCATGCGCACGGCGGAGTTCGCCGCCGTGCCGCGCACCTGCTGGGGCTTCACGATCATGAAACCGGCAGCCGCGGCCGCCCCGCCCAGAAATTCCCGCCTTCCCAACTTCTGATTCTTATTATCGTTTTCCATTGCGTCTCCTTTTTCGTGCGATCGGCCTTCAGCCCTCAGCTTTCAGCCGGCATTGATGTATGGAGAATCGCTCACGTTCGCGAGCGTCGTTTGCCTGCTTTTCAATCATCAATCGGCAATTTTCAATTTCCCCTGATACAGCTCACTTCTCGATATCCAGGAGATAGATGTCCTTCCAATGGATCCTCGCCCCGCCGCCGGTGTGGAGTTGCAGTCCGATGACGCCATCGAAGAAGCGCGGCGCGGGGTCGCGGAAGTCCACGATCTGGATGCCATTGAGCCGGGTCACAATGTGCCGGCCCTCGATGGCGATTTCCAGTTCATTCCACTCGCCCGGCTTGAAGGCGCGGGCGCTCTCCGGCGAATTCCGGGCAATCCAGCCACGGCCGCCCGCCTCGTAAATGCCGCCGGTGTCGCGCTCGGGATCGACTTCCGCCTGAGTGCCCTCAATGTCGGGACCGTCCTTACCGTATCCGTAAATCCGCGAGCGGAGGAAGACGCCGTAATTCCCCTTCCCATCGCACTTGAACTTCACGCGCAACACGAAATCGCGGTAGGTTTTTTCGGTCGTCAGGTAGCCGTATTTGTTCTCCGCGCTCTCGGCGAGAATTTCGCCGTTCTCCACCCACCATTTTTCGTTGCCGTTGTTCTTCCAGCCGGTCAAATCCTTGCCGTTGAAGAGCGGCACCCAGCCGCCTCCCGGCGTCCCGACCTGGTCGGGATGGCCGAACGCGGAAGCCGCAAACAGAAGGGCGCCAATCTGAAACAGACTTCGAGGCTTCATCATGAGATTCCCCCACGCATTGGGAGTTAACCGTTACCCGGGTACTGTTCTTAAAGCAGGGGCACACCTTACCACAAGCTACTCGGAGAGTGAAGCGAAGGTAAGGAATGTTGCGGCGGGGCTTCGATCCTTTCGAGTCCGCTCACGGCTTCGAATTCGAAAGCCCCGGGATCCACTTGATGGCGTTGTCGTGGTAGAGCTTCTTGAGCACGGGTGCGGGCAGCGCCAGGCCGCGTACCGTGCGGTGGTTGTAGGTCAGCGTCTCGTCGGTCGAGAAGAACTTCCAGTCACGCGCGTACTCGGCTTCCCAGTTCTTGGCGGTTTCGGCGGGATTGTCCCAGGGCATGAATACCAGGTCGGTGGCGTAGAGAACGCGATCCTGATACTTGATGAGGAAAGCGCGAACTTTCTCGCGCGGCTGGATCATCAGGTAGGGAATGCGCGCCGCGGTGTCCACGGCGAAATTCGGGTAGAGATCAAAGTGCCTGGCGATTTCGTCCACGTCCACTTCCATGCTTCCCAGGTGCGCGCCCACAAAGCGCAGCTTGGGGTGGCGCTTCACCAGGCGATCGCGCGCCGCGAGGATGGTCCCTTTCGACGGCCGCTCGGGGTGCAGGTAATTGTGCCATTCGGGATAGGTTTTGTAGTAGCTGTAGTCGGGGCTTGAGGGGTCGAGCGGCAGCCAGGCCGACGTCGGCTCGGCGATGTGCGCGACCACCGTTCTGTTGTGCTTCGCGATGTCTTCCATGATGGGGTCGAACACCGGATTGTCCGGCATGAGGTACTCACCGGATTTCGTTTTCAATTCCATCCCGATGCTCTTGTAAATCTTCACCGCCACCGCGCCCTGGTCGAAGGTTTCGTTGAGGAGCTTGATCGTGCGCTCCGCAAACCCCGGCGACTCCCAGTCCTGCGGGTCGAAGGTGGAACACCACGCGGCGCGGCCGTGGCTGATCCGCCGGACTTCGAGTGCTGTCTTGTGCTGCCACTCGCCGTCCGCAAAGCCTCTCTCGTGCTTGTCCACCACGCAGATGTTTAGAAAGCGCAGGTTGAGCCGGTCAAACAGCTTGTAGAATTCCGGCGATGTGTTGAACGCGTGCGCGTGCGCGTCAATGGGGGCAACCGATTCGAGCGAAGGCGCGGGCTTCTGCGCCCGAATCCGAGGCGCGCTTGCACCCGCGACCAGCGCTGCAAGCACGAGCAAACTCCAAGTCCTGATCTTCACATTGACCTCCAGGGGATAGCAGCCAGATTGCAGAAAGCGTCAACTTATCACGACCCGGCGGCGGGTGGAAGATGATGTGTCATGCTGAAGTGTCATTCCTCGCCCGCCGCGGCGGGCTCGGAATGACGCCAAATTGCGCACGTAGCGCGACGGCAACAGGGTATTTCTATGAATTCATGGTGAGGAAGCTAGTACATGGACTTGCTCTTCGTCAACAGCCGAGCAAAGCACTTTGCGCCAACCGTCTCCCCTCGCAAGCCGATTTGGCATACAATTTCCGCCGACCTAGCAACAAGAACGGAGTAGCGGCGAGTTTATCTCGCCATGTGGCGGCGTAAAGCCGCCTCTACAACGGAGGGCATCATGAAGGAATTGGGCGTGGGGATTATCGGGACGGGTTGGGTCGCGGGGGCGCATATTCAGGCGATTGAGAAGAACCCGCACACGGAAGTGCGCGGCATGGTGAGCCGCGACAAGGCGCGCGCCGCGACGCGGGCGGAAGAACTGGGGTTGACGCGCTGCCGGGCTTACAGTCGCCTGGAAGATATGCTCGATGATCCGGCGATCCACATCGTTTCGATCGCCACGCCTCATCACCTGCATGTCGAGCAGGGAATCGCCGCCGCCAAGGCGGGAAAACACATCATCCTCGAGAAGCCCGTGGCGCTCGATCTGGCGGGCCTGCGCGACCTTCAGGCGGCGGTACGCGCCGCGAAAGTCAAAACCGTGGTCTGCTTCGTCCTGCGCTGGAATCCGCTCTTTGACATGATCAAGACTTTCCTCGCGCAAGGCGCGATTGGCAATCTCTTCATGGCGGAAGTTGACTACCTGCACGGCATCGGCCCGTGGTACGCGCAATACGAATGGAACACCAAGAAGGACATTGCGGGCAGCAGCTTGCTGACCGCCGGCTGCCACGCCATGGATGGGCTCAGGTGGTTTGTGGGCAAGCGCGCCGTCGAGGTTTTCGCGTACTCGAATTACAGCCCGAAGAATCCTCTCAACTACGAGTACGAACCCAACAGCATCACGCTGGTGAAGTTTGAAGATGGAACGCTCGGCAAAGTGGTGTCATCCGTCGAGTGCCGCCAGCCGTACATCTTCAACATCCAGCTCGTAGGCGACGCGGGCACCATACGCAACAACCAGGTGTTCTCCACGCGCTGGACGGGCCAAAAAGGTTGGGCAACGTTTCCAACGATTCTGCCCGACAGCGGCGACGTCTCGCACCATCCCTTCGCCGACGAAGTCAACCATTTCGTGGACTGCATCCAGAACAATCGCGAATCGCACTGCAACCTGGAGGACGCCGCGCAAACCCATGAGATCTGTTTTGCATCCCAGATATCGGCACGCGAGAAGCGGCCCGTAAAGCTGCCGCTCTGATTTAAGCGCCCAAAAGTGTTGACAATTTAGGTGTTGCGGGTTAATGTAACGTCGCTGCAGGATTCGTTGCTGGGTCCGGGACAGAATGTCAGTCGTTTCTTTATTAGCTGATCAGGCATGCAAAAAACTACACCCCGACCATGTGAGAATTGCAGATGCAAGCCCCATGCCCTCGCGGTATGTCCCTTATTATCATTGAGTTATATCCTGAGGGGTTTGGCCGCAAACGTGCCATTATCTAGCTTCCGAGCTTTGGTCTAATTCTGAACTTAAACCATGGGGGATTTTGGGAGGAAACCAATGTTTCGAGGAGTGCTAAAGGCAACTCTCGGTATAGTTTGTCTTTCGCTCGTCGCCCTCGCGATCATGAGTTGCGGAGGGGGAACGAGCACCACACCAACTACCGCCAAGACCGGAACGATCACGACGAGCATCAGCGACCCGCCCAGCTGCGCGTTCGCCTTCGACGCCGTCTACGTGACGGTGACGAAGGTCACCGCCAACATCTCCAGTACAGCTAGCGATACCGATAGCGGTTGGGTCACGCTGGTGGATTTGACCAGCAACCCCAAACAAATTGACTTGCTCCACCTGGCAGGCTCGGGCGCGTGCGTGCTGAGCCAGACGCTAGGTTCGGTGAGCGGCCTGCCGCCTGGCAAGTACGGGCAAATCCGGCTCTACTTGCTGGCCAACGACGCGGCCTCGGGCCCCAGCCCCAACGCCTGCGGTACGGGCGGATTCAATTGTGTGGTGACTGGCGGCAGCTCGATCCACATTCTGCAGTTGAGCAGCGAAGCCCAGACCGGGCTGAAGATCCCTCCCGGCCAGATTGCGGGCGGGGGCCTGAACCTTCAGGATGGCCAGGCGGCCGACATCAATCTTGACTTCGACGCCTGCGCGTCGATCCTGCGGCAGGGGAATAGCCAATACCGCCTGAAGCCGACCCTGCGCGCGGGCGTGGTTTCAGTCAACAACAACGCACTCAGCGGGGTGGTGGTGGATACGGCCAACTCGAACGCTCCGGTTGTTGGAGCTACGGTCCTGCTGGAGCAGCCCGACGCGAGTGACCCCACGATCGAGCGCGTCGTCAACTCGACGGTCACGGGCACTGGCGGAGCTTTCAATTTCTGCCCGATAACTTCCGAGAATCCGTTCGACATCGTTGTTACGGCGTGGACGAATCCCAATTCCGGAAACGACGTCACCTACAACGCGACGGTCGTCTTCGGCGTTCCGGTGGGAACGGCCCTCACCGACGCAAACGCCATCGGTCTGGTTCCGGAGGGCACAGCGCCCACTTTGCCCGCAACTCTAACGGGGCAAGTGACGAGCGCCGGCTCCGGCGGTGCGGTCGCGGCGGACGTGACGCTCTCGGCGTTGCAGGACGCGACTCCCACCGGCGGCTCGACCTTGAAGATGACCATCCCGATCTTCGGAGCGCTGATGCAGCCGCCGACGTTCACCACCACAGCCACGCCGGACCCGCCCACTCCCGCCTGCCCCGCGGGGACCAATTGCTACAACTACTCGATCATGGTTCCAGCCAGCAATCCCCGGGTGGGAACATTCAGCAGCGGGGCGGTCACCTATGCGGAACCCGCGCCGGCTCCGGTGAATTTCGACCTCAACTTCCTCGCGCCGGGCTGCACCGCTTCGACGCCTTCGCCGGCGACGGTGGGCCCCACGGCGGTAACGCCGGGTACGAGTTCGAGCGTCAGCACGGTCGTGGCATTTACCGGTTGCACGTAGAATCGTTAGGTTTGAGTTGACTTCCCACACAGGCCCCTCGGCGCAAGCCGGCGGGCCTGTTTTGTTTTCCTCCTGTATACTTGTCCCCGCAATTTCCCGACCCTGTACAGGAGGCTATCGTGTCTTCAAGATTCCTTTCCGCTCTTCTGCTGTTTGTGGCGCTTACTTCCCTGGCTTCGGCTCAAACCGAAACCGTCATCATTCGCCCCAAAGAAATCGGCGATGTGCTGGTGAATCCCGGCATGGGGATTCAGACCTTTCAGCGGTTCAATGGCGACGCGCTGAATCCCGGCCTGAAATGGTCGGAAGCGGGCCCCACCACCAAGCTCGAGCCGTCGTCGGCGAAACCGGATTTTCCCGGCAGTTCCATTTCTTACTGCCGCTGGTTCTGGGAGGTTCTGGAGCCGGAGCGCGGCAAGTACCGCTGGGAGATTCTCGACAACGCGCTTGACGAGGCGCGCCAGCACGGGCAGACGCTGGCGATTCGCCTGATGCCTTACGATCAGAGCCATCCGCTCCCCGAGTGGTATCGCAATTCGGGGGCGCGCCGCGCCAATCAGCCTACCGACAAAGACGGCAAAGTCTGGCAGCCCGACTTCGCCGACCCGCTCTACTTGAAGTACTGGGGCGAGCTCGTGGCCGCGGCGGGCGCGCGTTACGACGGGCATCCCTACCTCGACACCGTGGATATTTCATCGGTCGGCTACTGGGGCGAAGGCTGGAGCGACTACATGCCGGCGTTCGCGGTGCAGAAAGCCCTGATCGATATCTGGGTGCGAGCCTTCAAGCAGACCCCGCTGCTGATGAACTTTGACGAAGAGAAGGCGCTCGCCTACGGCGCTCAGCAAGGCGCGGGCTGGCGCCTGGACTGCTGGGGCGACATGCGCAGCCAGTATTGGGAGAGCTGGCACCGCCGATGGTCGCACATGCTCGATTTCTACCCGCTGCAAGTCGTGCGCGCGGGCATTCAAGACGTCTGGCAGCGCAGCCCCGTCTCACTTGAAACCTGCGGAGTGCCGGCCAATTGGTTTAAGCAAGGCTGGGACGTGGACTACATCATCGCCCAGGCGTTGCGCTGGCATGTCACGTCGGTCAACGTCAAATCCACGGCGATTCCCCCCGAGTGGAAAAAGCAATTCGATGAGTTTCAGAAGCGGATGGGCTATCGCTTCATCCTCCGGCGGCTGGAATATCCGCAACGGGCGAAAGAGGGAATGACGATTCCGGTCAGCATGTGGTGGCTGAATGCCGGCGTCGCGCCGGTGTACCGTCCATATCGCTTGGCGATTCAGTTCTGGTCGCAGGCGTCGAGCGCCGTCACCCCGCTGGATGTAGATGTGCGGAAATGGCTTCCCGGCGACGCGGTCGTGGATACCAACGTGTATGTGCCCGACAGTCTCAAACCCGGAACATACCGGGTGCGCGTTGCCCTGCTCGATCCACGGACCGGCGCTCCTGCCATCAACCTGGCCATCGATGGACGGCAACCCGAAGGCTGGTATGACATCGGAGAAATCGTCGTCGAGTGACCCCTGCCTGTAGCGACGCTGTCCTTTTAGCGTCCCGATCCGACCGGGATGGGGACACCGGCGCTACCGCAGAGGCGCAGAGGCCGCCGAGCGCGAGCCGGGGGGCGAGTATCGAAACTCCATCATTCTCGCCGCCGGTTTCTCTGTGTTCTCTGCGTCTCTGCGGTGGA
>JBHGBD010000033.1:0-44776 GCA_041946825.1 Terriglobia bacterium
AGATAGTACGGCTTTCGTTGAAATTGAAAAGCTGGTCAACTGTCGCCAACATCGTGGGCGCGGGAACGTGCGGCGCTATCAAAAGCGTCGAAACATCGAGCGGCGTTCATAGTCTCTTGATTGGGCGGAAGACAGCCGCGCAGTACATTATGAAGCGCAACTTGTCGGCCAACACAGACGATGGAACAGCTTTCTCTGCTTGGTTGACCTTTGGCAGCTTCATGCTTGCCCCGCCCGGACATATGGTTGACGTTGAATCCGTGCTGATTGAACGGGCCGCAGTTGGGTCACAGCCTGTGATTTCAATTCTACCAAACGAGATCAGTGGCACCTTCACCATATTACCTAATCCTGTTGACGAACCCCCAATGCTAGGGGCGAGCACTTCGATTGTGGCGAAGCGTTACTATCTGCAAGCCGTGCAGACTCCGATGCCAAGCTGGATGCGCCATATGCAGCTAAAGTTGGAATGGCCCGCTGAGAATGCGGCAAATGAATTACTCGGACTCGCCGTGAGCGTGTCGGATGTGAAGTGAGGTCTAATGATCTCTGTAACTGAATTGAACGGCGTGAAAATCGAGCACGAAGTAATCCTGCGCGGCCATCCGTGCCTGAGACTCACGGTGCATAGCAAGTGCGGACTATTTGACAGGATCATTCAGTTTGCTTCTGACAACGAACCGCGCCGCAACTATTCGCTTCAAGAGTTGCAGGCCATCTTAGACAATGCGCGCAAGGAACTCGCGGCAGAAGTCAACTGGCAAGAGGACTTGCAGAAGAAGCTTGCGGCGCTGAAATGACCTTGTGACCGAACCTGAGCGGTCATAACGCCTGCCAGTGCGCAACTGGCACTCCGTTACATGGCCCGTTGGCAGCACCCATCTGTCGGCGGGCCTTTTTGTCTGTGCATCAAGAACGAAGCAGTACTGTCATAACAAAGACGGCAAGTGAGGTTGTGCCGACAATGAACATATAGAGCGCATATGAAAAGGCTCTGCCCCCAATCTTGAGGTCTGGATGCGTGTCGCCTAACTCAGCGGCCATCGCCCTAGCGCTTAAATCCATCAAGAGCACGACGCAGCCAAGAATCGAAATCACAAATGAACCGACTGAGACTGCCAGCAACACTTTGAGGCCAGGGGATGGAATAGGGCTGCGGACAAGAGCGGCTATCAGAACTACTGCGCCCGTATCAAGTCCCAATAGAACACGAACGAAATCCGACATGACCTTCAGGGTGTTCTCTGTCATGCGCAGAGTGTACGTCACTGCGGGCGCGATGACAACCGCACAGCACGTCAAACATCAGCCTTAAATCCCCCTGCACATTAGACAGCGACAGAATGGCGTGGAACCATGTTGTGCCGCGCGCGCATGACGGCCCCCCGAGGCTCCCCCACCCCCTTGTTTCTGGCGCGTTAGGCTCCCCTTTTCGCGCACACTCGGCACATGGGCACGCTCGGCACGTGCGCACAGTGTTGACACTGAGCATTATTAAATCACACTATGCACAAGTTAGGTTATGCTATGCTATGGCAGGGCGATTGCTACGCATCATGTAGAGGCACAAAGCCATGCGCAAAGTCATTCCGCCTAGCTTCTGGACGCGCGCGAACTGCGCGACATGCCCCGATGCTGCGCAGATACGCGCAATGTCAACTAAGCAAGTGGGGGAATTGATAGACGCGATCCTCGACAACTGCGCCGATGATGACCTTAACCTTGATCCGGTGTCAGGTCCGATATTTGATGTAGCCTGGGCCGAGCTTATGCGGCGTGTCCCGCTTGAGGTCGAGGAATCAGCTACCACGTGATAACTTATCAAGTGCTGCGCGTCAACTTGCTGACCGCTAGAGAGTTATTCGCTGCTATGTCCGAAATCTGTCTGTTCTGGCAGCGCGCGTGCTGACTAATCGTCGGCGCGCCCGCTTTGCGCGCCCCCACACAACACTCGACTTTGGCGCGGCTTCGGCCCGACCCGTATGGACGGATTGCGCGCCAGAAAGGATCACGCCTATGACAGACGAAAAGAAACCGCGACTGCGCGGGACTGGCAGAATCTATAAGCCCCCAGGCAGTCGCTTCTTCTGGATTCAATACTACTCAGACGGCAAGAAAGTCAGGGAATCGTCGCACAGTGAGAACGAGAAAGCTGCTGAAAAGATGCTGCGCCAGCGACTCGCGCAAATTGACGCCGGTACGTTTGTCGGCCCGCGCGTCGAGCGCGTGACCGTTGCCGAACTCTATGACGATTACGAGCGCGCGTTTGAAGTCAGCGGCAAGCGGGCGATTGAGTGGGTCAAGCGATGTTGGGACAAGCACCTTGAGCCATTCTTCGGCAAGTATCGAGCGCGACAAATCACAACAGACCTGCTCAACCGCTACATCCAGGCGCGGCGCGCTGAGGGCGCGGCTGTCGCAACCTGCAACCGCGAACTTGCGTGCCTGCGCGCGGCGTTCAACTTGGCCCGCAAGAGTGAGAAGATCAGCCATGTCCCGCACTTTCCCACTTTGATTGAAGACAACGTGCGCACTGGCTTTGTCGAACACGCCGAGTATCAGAAGTTGATTGCGCAGAATCCACCGCTATACATGCGGCTCTTGCTCGCCCTCGGCTATACGTTCGGTTTCCGCAAGTCCGAATTGCTCGATATGCGCGCCGGTCAGGTTGACTTGCTGGCCCGTACCATTCGATTGAATCCTGGCAGCACAAAGAACCGCGAGGGCCGGTTAGTTAGCTTCGAGGGCTTGAGAGAGATCGAAGCGTTGCTCCAACAGGCTATGTCCGGCAAGACGCCGAACGATCCGCTATTCACGCGCGACGATCACAAGCGCGTCCTTAACTTCCGCGAAGCGTGGTACAATTTAACCGTCAGCGCAGGGCTTGGCAAATTGGTATGTCCAAAGTGTGACCAAGCCGTTGCGCCCGACCGCCGTTGCTCAAGCTGTGGCAAGGTCTGGAAGATAAATAGGCTTCGATACCAGGGCTTGCTATTCCACGATTTGAGGCGGTCGGCTGTGCGCAACCTGATGCGTTCCGGTATCAGCGAGCACGTTGCCATGCAAATAAGCGGACATCGCACAACCCAGGTCTTCCGGCGCTATGACATCGTTGCCGAGCGTGACTTGCAGGACGCCGCGCGGAAGATCGCAGCCAGTCAAGCTGAGTATGTCCGAAACGGACATAGAACGGACATAGAGAAGGACAATTTGACAGAACGCCAAAAGCGAATTGCTTAGTTTTCAATAGGCTGGAGTGGCGGAACTGGCAGACGCACGAGACTCAAAATCTCGCGCTGCTCACGCAGCATGGGGGTTCAACTCCCCCCTCCAGCATTGAGTAACAGGTAGGAAATCAGAGGCCTGCCTCCCTCGAAGGGCAAACGTTCCGGTCTTCGCAAATGGTGGACACGCCGAGTGTGGCGTGAGCACCGAAGCCTTGACCGTCCAACGGCGCCCAGCATCTCTTGTCGAGAGGAGTCTGTTGCCTTGAACAAATCCGTCGGCAGATCACTTCAATCCATCCGCATTGACAAAGGGCTTTCTCAGGGGGATGTCGAAAAACGCACGGGCCTCCTGAGGAGTTATCTTTCCAGGGTCGAGAACGGACATACGGTTCCTTCCATCGACACGCTCGGAAAAATGGCCAAGGCTCTTGGCGTAAGCGTCAGCGAGCTGATCGACCCGCCAGGGAACAATTCCGGCAGGCAGGTCACGCTCTTTGAGGACAAGCGCCAGGCGCGCTTCTGGAACCTCATGCGCAAGTATGTTCCGCGCTTGAAGGAACGCGACCGGAGAGTCCTTGCAGGCCTGGCGAGACGCATGGCCACGGGAAGGTAGAGGGGAGAGCATCTGGTCGGTTGGCCTCGGCCTTTTGCAGGCCGGCTGCGTCTAGCCGCGTCTTCATCATCAGTCCGACGCCTTGCGAAGGGCCGCGAAGGCACTGCCTGCGGCTCGAATCGTCTCCTGGACGTCGTCGTCACTATGGGCGGCGGAGACAAATGCCGCCTCGAATTGCGCCGGAGGAAGATACACTCCCCCTTCCAGCAACCCGCGGAAGAACTTCCCGAAGGCGGATGTGTCGGATGTTTTGGCCGATGCGTAGTCCGTCACCGGCCCCCGCGCGAAGAATACAGTAAACATCGAGCCGACGCGGTTGATTGTCACGGCCACTCCCGCGCGCGCGCCCTCGGCCTCGATCCCCGCGCACAGTTTCGCCGACAGCGTTTCAAGTCGCTCGTAGAAGCCCGGCCGGCGCAGGAGTTCCAGCGTCTTCACCCCCGCCGCCACCGCCAGGGGATTCCCCGAAAGCGTACCCGCCTGATAAACCGCCCCCGCCGGCGCCACCAAATCCATCAGCGAAGCCTTACCGCCGTATGCGCCGACGGGAAGCCCCCCGCCGATGATCTTCCCCAGGGTCGTCAGGTCAGGTTGAATCCCATAAAGTTGCTGCGCGCCGCCCCGGGCAACCCGAAAGCCGGTCATAACCTCGTCGAAGATCAGCACGGTTCCCTGCTCAGCGGTGAGCGCGCGAAGTTTTTGAAGGAATCCCGGCTTGGGCGGCAAACAGCCCGCATTGCCAACAACCGGCTCGACAATGACGGCGGCCAGCTCGTTACGATGAGCGCGGAGAGCTTCTTCGAGGGCAGCCGAGTTGTTGAAGGGCACGGTAACCGTCAGGCCCGCCAGAGCACGCGGAACACCGGGGCTGTCGGGCAGACCGAGCGTGGCGACTCCCGACCCGGCCTTCACCAACAAGCCGTCGGAATGGCCGTGGTAGCAGCCTTCGAATTTGAGAATCTTCTCCCGGGTCGTCGCTGCGCGCGCCACGCGTAGGGCCGCCATCGTGGCTTCTGTCCCCGAATTCACCAGCCGAACGCGCTCGATGGAAGGAAATGCTTCCTGGATTTGCTCCGCCAGGTCCAACTCGGCTGGGGTGCAGGCGCCGAAGCTCGTTCCCGTCCGCAATACTCGTGCCAATGCATCCATCACTTCCGGATGACAGTGGCCGAGAATCAGCGGCCCCCAGGAGCCGACGTAGTCGATATAGCTGCGCCCGTCGACGTCGGTCATGCGCGAGCCCTGACCGCTCAAGAAGAAGATCGGATCTCCGCCCACGGCGCGAAACGCGCGGACGGGCGAATTGACTCCTCCCGGCATCAACCGCAAGGCCTTGCGAAAAAGATCCTGGGATTTTGTGGGCATGGTGTTGTGTCTACGGCATTCTCTCAGGAATCACGCCACTACTGCGAGGCATAAGTGCCAATGTGGCCTCCGCCGTCTGTTCCCTGCTCTTCGGAATCGCCCAATCCGCGGAGAATGCCGGTAAGCGATTGCGCGCCAATCTCGACGAGCGTCGCGCCCAAGTCGAGATACAGGCGCGAGAGCAGTTGCGAATAAGGTTGAGCGCCCTCGAAAAGGTCCTGGAGCAATTCCCTGATCATCGCACCGCGGTGGCACAGCTGAATCATTCGAGTCGAGAGCGCCCGGCCAAAGATGTTGCTGCGATAATAGAGGCCCGTCAGGCGCACTCCATGCGCGAGCTGCGATCCGAATTCCTCCCACACACGCTGAGGGTAGGCCGCCACATCGCCCGCCGACCAGCACTCACCCAGCAGTTCGCCCGAACGCATGGCGAAATAGATCCCCTCGCCGGTGAGCGGGTCCACCAGACCGCTGGCGTCACCCGCCAAGGCCCATCCATCACCTGCCAGGCGCAGCTCGCTCCAGCTCGAAGCGGTCAGTCCGGGGAGCAGGTGCGCATATTTTCGAGCGCCACGGCGCGAGTAGCCATGACGATCCATAAATTCGTGCAGGTAAGCCTGCAGCTCCGCCATCTTCCCCTCGCCGGCCTTGGCGCAAATCCCTACGGAGAGGTGATCGGCGCGGGGAAAGGCCCAGAGGTATCCTTCGAAGTTCTCCAGAAACCGGACGCGAAGAAGTTCTTCGTCGCCGGAAACGTAGTATCCGGAGGTAAGCATGAAATCCTTGGCGGCAAGATTCGCGGCCAATTGCGCGCGAAGCCTGCTGCGGGCGCCTGCCGCCAAAATGACGTAACCGGCGCGATAGCACCGCTCACGCCCGGCAAGGCCCCACTCTGAGTTGATGCGATGGAGGTTTACGATTCGGTCCGCGATCACCTCCGCGCCAGCCTGCGCCGCTCGCTCCACGAGCTGCTGGTTGAGGGCTTTGCGCGAACAGACGGCAACCGCCCGGCGCAACTGGAAACGCACGGATTCTCCTGTCGCAGCGATCAGTTCCGCCTCGCTGATTCTCTTCGCTCCAACTGTCGAATCGAGAAGAAACGGATAACGGCGCAAAGCCTTTGCCGTCAGCCCGCCCCCGCAAGGCTTTTCCCAGCCGGGTCTCTCCTCAAAGAGGTAAACGCTCGCACCTCCCCGCGCCAGCTGCTCCGCCGCCATCGCACCTGCTGGTCCCCCGCCGATGACTGCGACGGTATTCATTTCGCCCATAGCCCTTGACCGCAGAATAGCACGGCCCCTTCGACCGCGCAAAAGCGGCGGCCCAGCGCGTGGTAGAATCGAACTGTCAGCCCGGAGCGGCTCAGTTGCGGCGCGTATGTCCTTAAGCAAAGTCATCCCACTCGAAAGAGCGTACAGCCTAGTGGACGATTTGAAGCGCCACGCCCGGTGCGTCGTTTTCACCAACGGCTGCTTCGACCTCCTCCATCCAGGTCACACGCGGTATCTGGCGGAGGCCCGCAAACTCGGTGACGTGTTGGTGGTCGCCATTAATAGCGACTCGAGCGTTCGGGCGCTCAAAGGCCCGGGGCGCCCCATCATGCCGCAAGCCGAACGGGCGGAGATCCTAGCGGCATTGGCGGCTGTCGATTACGTCACCATCTTCCCCGATCCCACGCCGCGAGCGGTAATCACGCGCATGCAGCCCCACGTCCTGGTCAAGGGAGGCGACTGGGGACCAACGGAAATTGTCGGGCGTGCCGAGGTCGAGGCCGCCGGCGGCCGGGTCGTCTTGATTCCCATTGTCCCCGGTTGTTCGACCTCGGGAATCATCCGGGCCGTGCTGAACCTCTCCAGACAGACCAAAACCGAGTAATGCCAAGTCTCCAGTCACTTATCCAGCCAGTCTTCAACCATGGCGCTTTTCAGGCCGCCTGCGGAACCGTTCGCGAAAACGCGCCCGCTCAGATCGCTATTTCTGGTCTCACGGGGGCGGCCAAAGCGCTGGTCGTGGCGGGTCTCGCGCACGAGGCGAATCGCCCGATCGTGGTCGTGACCGCAGACAACGAAGCCGCCGACCGCCTGCGTCGGTCGGCTGCCACGTTCCTCGATTGGCTCGAGCCAGGTTCCGGGCCGGCGGTCAGTGTCCTGCCGGAGGTCGACTGTACACCCTACGAGGGCCGCTCTCCCCACGCTGACATATCTGAACGGCGAGCAGTCGCGCTGTGGAGCCTGGCGCGAGGCCTGACCCGAGTCCTCTTGGTTCCCCTCCCCGCGGCGCTGGGGCGCTTCCGCGAGCGGGCGTACTACCGCTCGCTAGCTCTGGAGCTGAGACTGGGCGACGAGTTGAACCTCGACGACCTCGTCGAGCACTTGACGGGTGTAGGATACGAGCCCGGAGAGCCGGTATCGGCCCCGGGTCAGTTTTCCGTGCGCGGCGGAATCATTGATATCTTCCCTCCCGAAGTGGATTGGCCTTTCCGCATTGAATTCTTTGGCGATCGAGTGGACTCCTTGCGGGAGTTCGACCCAGCCACGCAGCGCTCGCGCCAGGCCGTGTCGGTCGCATTGCTTTTGCCCTTCCACGAAATGAAGCGGTCTCCTCGATTCTTTGAGTCTCTGGTGGGAACGCTTCGGCAGCGGGCGGGAACACCCAGTCGCTCGGACGTCGAGCCTGCTTGGGCTGGCGAGTACTCCGCACCCTTCCCAGGATGGGAATTCTTTGCCCCCGTCGCCGAACCTCAGCCGAATTCCCTGCTGGCGCTCTTTGGCCGACCCATTTTGATTTGGGATGAGCGCGCGGAACGAACCGCACAAGCCAGGCGCTTCCGGGAAGCTTTGGCCGCTGCGTACGAGGAGGTTCGGGACGTTGTTCCGCCGCGTCCCCAGCCTGACGAACTGTTCCTTACCGAATCCGAATTCCTGGAATTCTCCAACTCCACCACTGCAATCTCTTTGAAAGAACTCCCCGTCGAGTCGAACGCGACCGCCGGGAGCGAAGCGGGAGGTTCGGAGCGCTCGGTTGCCGAAATGACGGCCGGAGTCAGTCTCCTAACGCAACCGCCGCCGAAATTCCACGGCGACGTCAAGGCGATCGTCCAGGAATTGAATCTGCGCCGGGAACGCCGGGAGTCTGTCGTCTTCGTTTTGCCGTCGCTTGGTAAGGCCGACCGCCTGCGTGAAATTCTGACCGAGTACCGCATCCCCTTCGAGACTGCCGGCACGTCCAGCGAACCTCCTCCAGCCAGTAATCCAACTGGCACAAACATGCCACCGGCAGCGATTGCGCGCGGCGACATGGCCGAAGGTGTCGCTTTCCCCGAGCTGAAAGTATTGCTCCTCGCCGACACCGACCTCTTCGGCGAATTCGTTTGGGGGACGCGCGGCCGGCGCGAGAAATCCGCCGCAGCGAGTTTCATTTCCGATCTGAGCGACCTCAAGGTGGGCGACTACGTCGTCCATGTGGATCACGGAATCGCCCTCTACCAGGGCCTGCGCGTCTTGGAAGTGGACGGAGCGCCGCGTGATTTCATGCTCTTGACCTATCAAGACGACGCGCGGCTCTACGTCCCGCTCGAGCGGCTTGACCTCGTAGAAAAATATCGCGCGGGGGGCGACGGCGTTAAGCCCGCCCTCGATCGGCTGGGTGGCGCCACCTGGGCACGAACCAAAACGCGCGTCAAGCGCGCCCTGCGCGATATCGCCGAGGAGCTCCTGCAACTTTACGCCCAGCGCCGGATGCAGGGCGGAACCGCCTTCGGCTCCGACACTCCGTGGCAGAAGGAATTTGAGGACGCGTTCGAATTCGAGGAGACTCCCGATCAACTAACCGCTCTCGCCGACATCAAGCGCGACCTGGAATCTCCGCAGCCGATGGACCGCCTGCTCTGCGGCGACGTCGGCTACGGCAAAACCGAGCTCGCCATGCGCGCCGCCTTCAAGGTGGTGCAGGACGGCAAACAAGCCGTGCTTCTCGCCCCCACAACCGTCCTGGCGTTCCAGCACTTCAGCACGTTCCGTCAACGTCTGTCGGCGTTCCCGGTGCGAGTCGAGATGCTGAGCCGCTTTCGGTCCGGTCCCGAGCAGAAGCGAATCGTCGCGGAAACCGAAGCCGGGCGCGTGGATATCCTGATCGGAACGCACCGCCTGCTTTCGAAGGACGTGAGGCTGCGCAACCTCGGCCTGCTGATCGTGGACGAAGAACAACGCTTCGGCGTTGCGGCCAAGGAAAAGTTGAAGAAGCTGAAGTCGAACGTGGATGTGCTCACGCTTTCCGCGACGCCGATTCCCCGCACGCTCCACATGTCCCTGGGCGGGCTGCGTGACCTGTCGGTGATCGAGACTCCACCGCGGGGCCGGTTAGCAATTCAGACCGCCGTTGCCCCGTTCAGCGACTCGCTCATTCAGTCGGCGATCCTCCAGGAAATGAACCGTCAGGGCCAGGTTTTCTTCGTTCACAACCGCGTCGAAAGCATCTGGAGCATTGCCTCACTCGTTCAACGCCTGGTGCCGACAGCGCGCATTGGTGTGTCGCATGGGCAGATGAGCGAAAAGGAACTCGAGGGGGTGATGCTGAAATTCATGGAAGGTGGCTACGATGTACTGGTCTCGACGGCACTGATCGAGAATGGCCTCGACATCCCGCGCGCTAACACCATGATCGTCAACCGCGCGGACCGGTTCGGCCTGGCCGACCTTTACCAGCTCCGCGGGCGCGTGGGGCGCTCCGACCGCCGCGCCTACGCCTACTTCCTGATCCCTTCCGAAGAGGCGCTCACGCCCACAGCCAAGCGCCGGCTGGCGGCGCTTAAGGAATTCTCCGACCTCGGCGCGGGATTCCGCCTCGCCGCGCTTGACCTGGAATTGCGCGGGGCGGGCAACGTGCTGGGAGCGGAGCAGCACGGCCATCTGAACGCCATTGGCATCGACCTCTACCTCAAAATGCTGGAAGAGACCGTCGACGAATTGAAAGGCGCACTGCCCAAACCGGAAGTTCGGACAACACTCAGCCTGGGTCTCGACATCAAAATCCCCGAGGCCTACATTGCCGATGAGAGTCAGCGATTGCGCATGTACAAACGCATTTCGGGTCTCGCAAATCGCGCCGCGTGCGAAGAGATGCGGGCCGAACTCGCCGACCGCTATGGCCCCCTCCCGCCCTCGGTGGAGCATTTGCTGGATTACGCTCTACTCAAGTCGGTTGCGGAGCAGGTCCTGGTTCAGTCGATCGAGCGAAAAGGCGCGGACGTCTGGATCCGGTTTCATCCCGAGGCCGCGATCAGCCCGGAGAAGCTGACTCTCTTTGTGCGCAAGCGCCGGGGGTCCAGCCTTCGTCCCGACGGGACGCTGCGCTTCGCGCTCCCCGGCGGCGGCGACGGATTCTTCGAGCAGATTCAAAACGTCTTGCAGGAACTCCGCACCGGGCATTAAGATGGATGGGGCGCAATTGGCGTCCTCGCCAGGAGAAGGTTCCCAGGAATGCCGAGAAAAGCTTGGACGGCTCTGATTGCAGGCTTGATGATCGCAGGCGCAGCATCGCCCCTGCTTGCGGCTCGCAAAGTCATCGAGCGCATCATCGCCCGCGTCAACAGCGAAATCATCACCCAGCGGCAATTCGAACGCGAGCGGGAGAAGGTGCGCCAGCAATTGGCGCAGCAGTATTCCGGCGCGGAACTCGACGCCAAAGTCCGTGAATACAGCAAAGACTTGCTGCGCGACTTGATTGACCAGGCGTTGATGGTGCAGAAGGCCAAAGACCTCGACATCAGTGTCGAGACCGACGTCGTCAAGCGGCTCGATGAGATCCGCAAGAACGTCAACGCGGCCTCGCTGGAAGACCTCCAGAAGGAAGTCGAGAAGCAAGGCTTGTTGTGGGAGGACTTCAAGGACAACATCCGCCGGAATCTTCTGATGCGCGAAGTTGTGGGGCGCGAGGTGGGGCGAACTATCATCATCTCGCGCGAGGATTCGCGGAAGTTCTTCGAAGAACACAAGCAGGAGTTTGCCTCGCCCGGCGGAGTCGAGCTGGCCCAGATCCTCATTTCCAACGAAAAGCACAAGCCGGAGGAGGCGGAAAAGCGCGCCAAGGAAGCGCTCGCCGAACTCAAGGCCGGTCAAAAATGGTCGGAAGTCGTCAAGAAGTACTCCGATGATTCCGCCACCGTCGACTCGGGCGGTTCGATCGGGTTCATGAAAGACGGAACGCTGGCTCCTTCAATCAACGACGCCATCGCCAAGCTGGATAACAACGAATTCACCGAACTTATCCCTGTCAAAACCGGCTACATTGTTCTCAAGGTCCTCGAGCGGCGCCGTCAAGGGGTTCCCACCTTTGAAGAAGTGGAGCAGCGCGTCAGTGAGTACCTCTACAACCAGAAGATGATGCCCGCCATGCGACAATACCTCGCTAACCTGCGAAAAGAAAGCTACGTCTACCTGGCCCCCGGCTACGTGGACACCGGCGTCGAGCGGCCCAGCGACGCCGTAAGCAAGGGGCAATGAAGAACCACTATGTCCGGGACCTAAAACCGGGAACACGCCTGGAAACATCGTTCCTCGTTCACGCCAAAGAACGCAAGACCGCCAACAACGGCCGGCCCTACCTTGACCTGGAACTCCGCGACTCCACCGGGCTGATCAAGGCCAAAGTCTGGGATTGCGATCGCGTGGAGCAGGACTTCGAGGCGGAAGACTTCGTCTGGGTGCACGGGAACGTCGAAGCATACCGGGGTTCCCCGCAATTGATCGTTACAAAGGTGCGTCGCTGCGCCGAAGATGAAATCGACCCGCGCGATTACTTGCCCCGGTCGAGCCGCGATCCGGAGGAAATGTTTTCGGCGCTCAAAACGCGCATCGAGCGAATGGGTGCGGGACCCATCCAGCTGCTCTTGCGTTCAGCGTTGGATGACCCGGCTATCGCCGAAAAGTTCAAACTCGCCCCGGCCGCCATGAGTTATCACCACGCCTACCTGGGCGGACTGCTTGAACATGTGCTCTCGCTCATCGAATTGGCGGATGGGGTTTGCGACCATTACCCGGCGCTGCGGCGCGACCTGGTGCTGGCAGGGATCGTCCTCCACGACGTCGGGAAGATCAACGAGCTGAGTTATCGCCGATCGTTTCGCTACACGACGCGCGGCCAGCTCGTGGGCCACATCAGCATGGGGCTGGACCTGGTCAGCGAGAAAATCCGCCAGATACCCGACTTCCCCGCCGATCTGAAAGATCTGCTCGAGCATATTATCCTCTCGCATCACGGCGAGTTGGAATTCGGGTCTCCAAAAGAGCCGATGTTCCCTGAGGCGCTGGTCGTGCACCTGCTCGACAACCTCGACTCGAAGCTCGAAGCGATGCGCGCCCAATATGTGCAGGACAAGGACCGGCCGGGAGAGTTCACCGCCCGCAACCCCGCCCTCAAGAGGGAGCTTTTCAAAATTGATCCATCGAATCATTGACTCCTTGGACCAATCCTTCATTCAACGCATCATTCCCCATCGCTATCCGTTCCTGCTCATCGACCGCGTGACGGAGCTAGAGACGGGCAAACGGATCGTCGGCATCAAGAACTTCACGGGGAATGAGGCAATCCCCCTCGGATACTCGCCTCAGTCTCCCCAGGTCCCTACTGGAATCTTGCTCGAGGCCGTCACCCAGCTGGGTGCTATTCTCGTCTTGGAGCGCCCCGAAATGGCGGGGAAGATCGCGATGATCCTGCAGATTCCAAGCTCCACGCTCCACCGGCCCGTCCGGCCGGGCGATTCGCTTCGCCTGGAGGCCAATGTCGTTAAGATGGGTGAGCGGTTCGGAGAACTCCGCGGCGCCGCCTATCGCGATGGCGAACTCATCGCCGAAGGCCAGATGCGTTTCGCGGTTGCGAACGCGGCTGATGTCCTGCCCAGATAATTCGAAGACTCACAATCCCACCTTGTGAAAAGCACATCACCACCGCCAGCTGAGCACGGAGAGCTTCGCGCCCTTCGGCTGTGGACTGGATTCCCGTTTGCTGGCAAAATAAGGCCGCATGGTCTTTGAGGAGCTTCGCATTCGCGACTTGCTGATTCGGCCGGCGCACATCCTGGCGCCGATGGCCGGCATTACCGACACGGTCTTCCGTCGGTTCATCAAGCGGTTGGGCGGGTGCGGGCTGATCATGACGGAATTCGTTTCGAGTGAGGGGATGCTCCGGCAGAATCTCCGCACCCGGCGGTATCTCTGTTTCGCAGAGGAAGAGCGCCCCATCACGGCACAGATTTTTGGCGCGGACCCCGACCGCCTCGCGGAGGCCGCGCGCATGATCGAAGACCTGGGCTTCGACATCGTGGACTTGAACCTCGGCTGTCCGGCCAAGAAAGTTGTCAGGTGTGGCGGGTCGGGCTTGCTGCGCGACCTGCCGTTGCTCGGGAGGATCTTTGAGAAGGTCCGCGCTGCCGTCTCGATTCCGTTTACCGCCAAAATCCGCGCCGGCTGGAGCGACGAAGAGATCGTGGCCGTCGAGGTGGCACGCATGGCCGAGGCCGCGGGCGTCGAGGCCATCGCCGTCCATCCTCGCACGCGAGCGCAGGGCTTCAGCGGGCGCGCCAACTGGCCCCTCATCCGCGAGGTGAAGGAGGCGGTGCGAATTCCCGTTATCGGCAACGGCGACGTCTTCGCTCCGCCCCACGCACACGCGCTCCAGGAACAGACAGGTTGTGACGCGGTGATGATCGGCCGCGCGGCCAACTCCAATCCCTGGATCTTCCGCCAGATGGAGGAGTATTCACGCAGCGGCTTCTACGCCGAGGCGACCGAGGCCGACCGCTATCAGTTGATCCGCACTTACTACCAAATGCTGGCGCAGGAAGAAATCCCCGGAGCGATCGGTAAGATGAAGCAGTTTGCGAGCTGGTTCACGCACGGCGTCCGCAACGGCGCGGAACTGCGGCGAAGCGTCCAGAGCGCGCGCGAAGTCCGAGAAGTCCTGGAACGCGTCGACCAGTTTTTCAAGGAAGCACATTCTCTGGCGGCCAGTTCGGGCCCGATTGTGGCATACTAAGCGTCTTGTCGCCGGATACTCCGAGAAAGAGGAGACCCGTGGAGCACCGAGCCCAGCACCGAATCCATTCTGCCGTTCCCGTGCAGATCCGAGGAGTGGATGCGCGGGGTGAATCCTTTGAGGAATTCACCGAAGCGATCGAAGTCAGCCGGCGCGGCCTTTCGTTCCTCACGCGGCGCGATCTACCGGTTTACGCTTCCCTGACCGTGGTGCTGCCCGGACGCGGCCCCACGCGCCCCGGCGAAGGCCCCGCGGATTTCTTCTCCGAGGCGGCCGTGGTTCGTGTCAGCAAGGAGGGAGAATTGAACCACGTCAGCCTCCGCTTTGTCGGCGCCACTCTGCCTACCTACACCGCCGAAACCGTCTGACCATTCCGGCTTCAGCGTCGCGAGGCTTTCTCGGCCTGCAGTTGGCGGTACGCTTCGCTCTTGGAGATACCACGCTTCCGCGCGACGGCCTTGAGGGCCGCGCGCTCACTCAACCCTTCGGCGGCCATGGCCTCGTCAACCGCCTCGCGGATCAGCGAAGTGGAGACGGCCTCGGGCGAGGACCCCAACTGGGGCGCCACCAGCACCGTCATCTCGCCCTTGACGGATTTCTTCTTCAACCGGCTGAGTACCTCCGATACCGAACCGCGAACGAATTCCTCGTGCAGCTTCGTCACTTCTCGCGCCACCACCGCCGGAAGATCACCCAGGATGGCGCGAATGTCGGCGAGCGTCTCGAGAATCCGGTGCGGCGCCTCGTAGAACACCAGGGTCTTGGTGGCGCCCTTCATTTCCTCCAGAGCCTTCCGGCGAGCCGTTTTGCGGCTGGGGAGAAACCCCAGAAAGCGAAATCGATCCACGGGAAGCCCGGCGGCCGCCAGCGCCGCCAGAAACGCCGAGGCACCGGGAATGGGAATTACCGGGATGTTGTGCCGCACTGCCAGGTGCACCAGCCGGTAGCCAGGATCCGAGATAACCGGCATGCCGGCGTCGGAAACCAGCGCGATGTGACTTCCCTGCTCGAGTTGAATGATGAGCTCCGGCGCGCGCGTTAACTCATTATGCTCATGGTAACTTATCGTGGGCGTCTGAATGGAGTAATGCGTAAGCAGTTGAGCTGTCCGGCGCGTATCTTCGCAGGCGACCAGGTCGGCTTCCTTGAGCGTCCGCAGCGCGCGGAAGGTGATGTCTTCCAGATTTCCGATCGGCGTGCCCACCAGATAGAGCTTGCCGGGTGACCCGTTCTGCGAAACCGTTTTCCCCTCGCTTCCGGACCTGGGTATCATGGGAGCCTCGGCCAAAGGTGATCAGCGCTCATTCCTCGCCCAGTCTATCAACTTGCGCAGGCGGCGGCAACCTGCGGCTTTTGACGGGGTATTTCGCCGGCTGCTATAATCCGTTGAGCGTGATCGAGAGGAGGATGGAGTGCCGCTCTACGAATATCGCTGCCGGAAGTGCGGGGCCCGCATTGAACGAATTCAGAAGTTTACGGACCCGCCCCTCGAAACCTGTGAAAGCTGCGGGGGAGAGCTCGAACGCCTGATTTCGTCTCCGGCCATTCAGTTCAAGGGCTCGGGATGGTACGTCACCGATTACGCGCGCAAGTCTTCCACGCCAGCCGCCGCGCCCTCTTCCGAAAGCAAGCCTGCCACCACCTCCGCGAACGAAACGAAGAAACCTTCCGAACAGGCACCGGCCAAACCCTCCACCGAAACCAAATCCTGAGAAGCCACTCCCTGACCGGGTGCGGTTCTTGCCCCCCGTTGTGGCCCAGCCAAAACCGTCGCTACAGTTTCAGCGAACGCAGATACCTGCGGAATTCCTTTGCGAGGTCGGGGCGCTTCAACGCCATCTCGACAGTAGCCTGAAGAAATCCCTGCTTGCTCCCGGCATCGTGCCGCCGGCCTTCGAATTCGAGGCCGTAAACGGGCTCCTGCGTGAGCAGACGCCGAATAGCGTCGGTCAGTTGAATCTCGCCGCCCGTACCGGGGCGCGTGGATTCGAGCTCGCCGAAAATCGGGGGCGTAAGCAGATAGCGTCCGATAATGGCCAGATTGGAAGGCGCGTCGCGCGGAGCGGGCTTCTCCACCATGTCGCTGATCTCAAACAGCCGACCGTTCCACCGACTGTCGCGGACCGGGCGCGCTGCGACCACGCCGTAGCTCGACACTGAGGACCTGGGCACCCGCTGGACCGCGATCACGCTTGAACCGTACTTCTCGAATACTGCCATCATCTGCTTCAGGCACGGAACCCGACTGTCCACGACGTCGTCGGAAAGCAGAACCGCGAAAGGCTCGTCGCCGACCAAATCCTTGGCTGTCAGGATGGCATGCCCCAGACCCTTGGGGAATTTTTGGCGAACGTACACAATCTGGAGCATGCCGGAAATCGAGCGCATCTGGTCGCGAAGCTCTTGCTTCTTTCGCCCCGCCAGTTCCTGCTCGAGTTCCAGAGAAACGTCAAAATGGTCCTCGATCGCTTTCTTGCCTCGGCCGGTGACAAAAATTACCATCGGAATGTCCGACGCCGTAACCTCCTCCACGGCGTACTGCACGAGTGGCTTGTCCACCAGGGGAAG
Organism: Terriglobia bacterium; assembly: GCA_041946825.1. Lineage (GTDB taxonomy): Bacteria > Acidobacteriota > Terriglobia > UBA7540 > UBA7540 > CAZTHM01. Next base: position 16,801 of record JBHGBD010000033.1, read on the forward strand.
CATCTCCTTGGGTTGCGCCTTGGTGGCGGGCAAAAATCGCGTTCCCAGCCCGGCCACCGGTAGAACTGCCTTGCGAATTGTCATCGGTGCCTCACTCGACCCTCATGGCGTTTGAATGACCCTATGTCAGTTTAGCTCCGATTCTTGCGGGCCGTCAAAGCGCCGTGAGGAGTCGGCGACATGAAGCGCCCTGCTCACGGAAACCTAGTCAGCTTGACTGAGCACGACTCGCGAAGCGAACACACCTCGTCCCCTCCCACATCTGAGCCCCCTATGCAAGCCGGAAAGACCATGCCTTGTATACTGAATACCCGTTGGATGGGCCGGCCCACCCTAAACCCATTCTTAATCCAAAGTTCCGTAACTCATTGACTTCAAACCACCTGTGTGGTTGATGGATTTATCAAACAGTTCAATTATTTTCAATAAGATGCACCAGATGGCTTAGGCCAAGAATCTGTAGTGCCTTGAGTTTACATAAGCTATTGCGCTAATCCCCTTCATATATGTAGTCTCCATTGAATGGCGAAGCGGCCCAGCGCAGTGGTGAATGATTTTGACCCCCGGCCCCCTTTGAGGCATTCCCATTACCTGTCCAGCTCTCGCTCCCAAGCGGCCACCCTTCCTGCCGGACCGGCGTTCCGGCGTAGAACTCTAGAGCAATATATGTAGCCTCTCTGTCAAGTGGATAATGCAATCTCAAAGCCGGTGTGACGCTCTCGACTCCCCGGGGCGGGCTCTGCTAATATGACGCAAGGGCCTTGACAATGAAGGTGTTGGGTATCGAATCGAGCTGCGACGAGACGGCGGCGGCCATCGTGGCCGACGGCGTGCGCATTCTTTCGAGTATCGTCGCGTCGCAAGTCCCGACCCACGCGAAGTACGGCGGGGTTGTTCCCGAACTCGCCTCGCGCGAGCACCTGCGCAAAATCCAGCCGATCGTGGATGAAGCGCTGCGCGGGGCGGCGCTCGCCCTCGAGGAAATCGACGCCCTGGCGGTGACCGAAGGCCCCGGATTGATTGGCTCGCTGCTGGTTGGCCTGGTTTACGCCAAGGCTCTGGCGCGGGGCCTCGGCAAGCCTCTGGTGGGAGTCAATCACTTGGAGGGGCACATTCACGCCGTCCTGCTCGAGAACGCGATGACGCGCCAAACGGGCCCCACATCACCCGAAGCCAAACTCCCTGCTGTGACGCTGGTCGTTTCAGGCGGCCACACCACCCTTTTTCTTGTGGAAGCCGCCGACCGCGAAGGCGCCGCGGTTTTTTCTTACAAACCGCTCGGCCAGACGCGCGATGACGCCGCCGGCGAAGCCTTCGACAAGGTCGCCAAGCTTCTCGCGCTCGGATACCCCGGCGGGCCGGTCATCGACCGGCTTGCGGTCTTCGGAAATCGCGCCGCCGTCGATTTCGGCCGCATCAAGATGAAAGGCAATCCTCTGGATTTCAGTTTTTCGGGATTGAAGACCGCCGTTCTCTATCGCGTGCGCGGAACTGAACTCGCCCTGGAGGCGGAGGAGCGGGATGCCTGGCGCAAGACGGCCGGCCGCGTGACGACCGACGAGCTGCGCGCCCACTGCTCTCCGCCAACGCTCGATCTGGTGGCGAGCTTTCAGCAAGCCGTGGTCACCGACCTGGTTGAACGCACCCTGGCCGCAGCGGAAAAGGCAGGCGTCGAGAATGTCTTCGTTTCCGGCGGTGTCGCTTGCAATTCCCAGTTGAGGAAACAATTTGCGGATTCCGCAAAATCTCGTGCCCTAAGCGTTTTCTTCCCTTCCCCCGCGCTCTCCACCGACAACGCCGCCATGATCGCCGCCGCTGGCTACTACAAGCTGCGCGCCGGCCTATGCGCCGATGCGTCTTTGACAGCGCACGCGTCGCTTCCACTCGGCGTTTGATCCCGCCTTTTTGCGATGGGGAGAATCCTCTCTCCTCCTTTCGCTCCGTGTCTCAGTTCCGCTAGAATAACCGATCAGCTCGCTCGGCCCATCTCGGCCTCCAGGAAATCAACTGTGCGTATTGGCGTGGACACCGGCGGAACGTTTACGGATTGCGTGGTCGTGGATGCTTCAGGAATCAGGGCCCTCAAGGTCTTCTCGACGCCCGACGACGCGGCTCGGGCCATCTTGGAAGGCGCACGGGGAATTTCCGCCAGAAACCCGCGTCAATCGCTCGACATCGCCCACGGGACGACGCTGGGCACGAACAGTCTGCTCGAGCGGCGCGGCGCGCGCGTGGCGCTGGTCACCACCGCAGGCTTCGAAGACCTGATCGAAATTGGCCGGCAGAATCGCCCCCAACTCTATGACCTGAACGTCCGCCGGGATCCGGCTCTCGTCCCGCGCCAACTTCGTTTTGGCGTCGTGGAGCGAACTGCCGCGAGCGGCCAGAGTCTTCAACGGCCTTCTCCTGCCGAAATCCGACGCGTTCTTGGACGCATCCGTCGCTCAGCGACGGATTCCGTTGGAATCTGCTTTCTCTTTTCGTTTGTGAATTCCGCCCACGAGGAGGCTCTGGCGAAAGCGATCCGAAAGCTGGGGATTCCTGTTTCTGTTTCGCACGAAATCCTTCCGGAGTTCCGGGAATATGAGCGCCTCTCGTCAGTCGTCGTCAACGCGTACCTCGCGCTGCGCATGGGCGGGTATTTGCGGCGTCTGCAGAAGGCGGTCTCGAAGGCTCACGGCGGGCGGGTCTATGTGATGCAATCGAGCGGGGGCATCACCACTTCCGCGCGCGCGGCTCGTGAACCGGTTCGCACGATCCTCTCCGGACCCGCCGGCGGTGTCGTGGCCACGGCGTGGCTGGCGAAGCGGATCAAGACTCCTCGAGCCATAAGCTTCGATATGGGCGGGACCTCCACCGACCTCTGCCTGATCGAGGGCCAGCCGCGCACGACGAATGAAACGACGCTGGGTGGTTTGCCTGTCGCGGTGCCGGTGCTGGACGTCCATTCGGTGGGCGCGGGCGGGGGATCCATCGCGCGTTTCGACCCTGGTGGCGCGCTACGAGTCGGCCCGGAGAGCGCCGGAGCAATGCCTGGCCCGGCCTGCTATCACCGCGGCGGAACCCGACCGACGGTGACCGACGCCAATCTCGTCTTAGGGAGGCTGGATCCGGATTACTTCCTGGGCGGGTCTTACTCTCTTGATCCCGGAGCGGCTGAGCGGGCGCTGAAGCTCCTACTCAGAGAGGCGGGCCCGCGGTTTAACTCTCCGATTGAACTCGCGCAAGGGATTGTAGCCGTGGCCAATGCCAACATGGAACGAGCGCTGCGCGTCATCTCCGTCGAGCGAGGGCACGACCCGCGTGATTTTGTTCTCGTGTGTTTCGGCGGCGCGGGAGGGTTGCACGCGGTGGAACTCGCGGGCAGGGCAGGAATCAGCAAAGTCATTGTTCCTCCCAGTCCGGGAGCGTTTTCCGCTCTGGGCATCCTGATTTCCGATATCGTCAAAGACGTTTCGCTGTCTGTCCTCTTGCCGGTGCCCAATGCCCAGGGAAAACACACCGCGGGCTTTTCAAAATTCTTCGCGGAGCTCTCGAGCCGAATTTCTCACCTCGAAGCGGAGGGCCGCGCGCAATTGCAGCGCGAGGGCTTCGCGTCCGGGCATGTGAAAGCGGTCCGGGCTCTCGACCTCCGCGTCGCTGGGCAGGCCTATGAATTGACCGTTCCCTTCGCCGCTGATTTCCCCTCGCAATTTCATCGCGAGCACTTGAAAGCGTATGGATACACGCACCGTGGGCAGCCCCTGGAAGTCGTCAACCTGCGCGTGCGGCTGACGATGCCAACTCCCAAGCCGCCCTTCCGCAACCACGCCGCAATTCGCGGAACGCCGCGCGAGGCGCTGCTAAAGAAGAAGCCTGTTTGGTTGGATTCGCGATTTCGGGAAGCTTCGTTTTATGACCGCGAGCGGCTGCGCGCCGGCACGGAAGTTCGCGGGCCGGGGGTCATTGTGGAATACAGTTCGACGACAGTTGTGCCAGCGGGTTGGCAATGCAAAATCGACAGGCACTTGAATCTGGTATTGACAACTGGCGACCGATAACTATGTTTGTGGACGCTGCCGAACTCGAGATTTTCAAGAACCTCTTCCACTCGGTTGCCGAGGAAATGGGCGCGGCGCTGCGGCGCTCTGCCTTTTCGCCCAATATCAAGGAGCGGCGCGATTATTCCTGCGCCGTCTTCGACGGCAAGGGCCGCGTGATCGCGATGGGCGATCACATGCCCGTCCATCTCGGTTCGATGCCGATGTCCGTGGGGGCCGCGATCCAGGCGCTCACGCTCGGGCGGGGCGACATCGCCATGCTCAACGATCCCTATGCGGGCGGAACCCACTTGCCGGATGTCACGCTGGTGATGCCCGTGTTCGCCGAAAAGCTGTTGGTCACGGATCGGCGTGACAGCGGGCGACGCATGTTCTACGTCGCAAATCGCGCGCACCATTCCGACATCGGCGGCGCGCATCCGGCGTCGATGAGCCTGACCGAAGAGATTTACCAGGAGGGATTACGCATCCCGCCCGTGGCGCTGGTGCGGGAGGGCAGGATCCAGCCCGACATTCTGAAAATAGTCCTCGCCAATGTACGCACACCCCGCGAACGTGAAGGCGATTTGACGGCGCAAGTCGCGGCGTGCCGGCTGGGCGAGCGGCGCCTGCGCGAGTTGGTGGAGAAGCACGGCCCCCCGCGAACGGGTTTCTATCTCGAGGCGCTGCAGCGATATTCGGCGCGGCTGATGCGCGAGGCATTGAAAAGGATCCCGTCCGGCACATATCGCGCCGAGGATTTTCTCGATGACGACGGCTTCACAGATGAACCCGTGCGGTTGCGGGTGGCGATTCGCATTTTCGACGGGCGGGCCGAGGTGGATTTCGCGGGCAGTTCGCCGGCGCGCCGAGGCGCTGTCAACGCCGTCCTCGCCATCACCACTTCGGCGGTGTTTTATGTCTTCCGCTCCCTGCTTGGCGAAGACGTTCCGGCCTGCGCAGGACTGATGGAGCCAATCCTCGTGCGTGCGACCGCGGGAAGCGTGGTGAACCCCAGCCCGCCGGCAGCAGTCGCCGCGGGAAATGTCGAGACTTCGCAAAGGATCGTGGATGTTCTATTCAAAGCGCTTGCGCGCGCGCTGCCAAAGCAGATTCCCGCCGCCAGCTCGGGCACGATGAATAACCTTTCATTTGGCGGGGAAGATCCCGGCCGCGGCGAGCCATTCGCATACTACGAGACAATTGCCGGCGGAATGGGCGCGCGACCTTGTGCCGATGGCCTGAGTGGTGTGCATACCCACATGACCAACTCGCTCAACACGCCGATCGAAGCGCTAGAGGCCGCCTACCCGGTGCGCGTTCGGCAGTACTCCTTGCGTCGCGGATCGGGAGGTCGCGGGCGCTTTCGTGGCGGTGACGGGATCGTGCGCGAAATCGAATTTCTGGCGCCCGTACGCGGGAGTATTCTTTCGGATCGCCGTCGGTTCGCGCCTTACGGGCTCGCAGGCGGCAAGAATGGAAAGCCCGGAAAGAATCTCCTGAAGATTTCAGGACGCGCGACCTCCCTTCCCTCAAAAGTTTCCTTTGAAGCTCCTGCGGGCAGCGTCATTCAGATCGATACGCCCGGCGGCGGAGGGTGGGGAAAGAGCAAGGAGAAAATCAAAGGTAAAAGGGCAAAAGGTAAGGACCAAATATAACTGGATGGTGGCCGGGGCGAGGATTCAGGGCTGGGAAAGAACAACGAGCCAATGCTAGACGAGGAGGAAGCATGGATCAAGTTGACCGGCGGAGTTTCATGAAATCGGTGGCGGGTGCAGCAACCCTCGCGGCCGCGGACACGCGAGGCGCGACCCCGGCGGTGTCGGACGTGGTGTTTCTCTCTACCTGGATCCAGGGAAGGAACGCCAATTCGCGCGCCGTCGAAGTTCTGAAAGGCGGGGGAAGTCTGCTGGATGCGGTCGAAAAGGGCATCAACACCGCCGAGGATGATCCATCAATCAGCTCGGTAGGATATGGAGGGCTCCCGAATGCCGACGGCGTGGTCGAACTCGACGCCGCCATCATGGACGGCACCCGGCACCGCGCCGGAGCGGTTTGTAGTCTCCACGACATCAAGAATCCGATTTCAGTCGCCCGCATGGTTCTGGAGAAGACACGACACACCACGCTCGCAGGGGAAGGCGCATTCCGCTTCGCGCTCAAGATGGGATTCCAGCCACAACAGTTGTTGACTCCGGAAAGTCTGAGGAAGTGGCTGGATTGGAAGGCGGACCCCAAGCGGACGACTTTCTGGAAACAGGAAAATCACGACACGATTGGCATGGTGGCCATCGACGGCAAGGGTCACGTGGTCTCGGGGTGCTCGACTTCCGGGCTGGCGTGGAAGATTCCGGGGCGCGTGGGCGACTCGCCACTCGTCGGCTGTGGAGTCTACGCCGACGATCACGCGGGGGCGGCGTCCGCCACGGGCGACGGCGATCTGATGACCAATTACTGTACGAGCGTGTCGATCGTGCACATCATGGCGCGCGGAGCGAAGCCGCAGGAAGCATGCGTTGAATTGCTCGAACACATGGCAAGAACCGATCCTGCGAGTAAAGAGGCGGAAGTCTGTGTGATTGCCATCAATACTCGCGGAGAGGCAGGCGCTGCCTCGATGCAAAAAGGCTTTCGCCTGAAATACGCACTCACTCGGGGCGGTGAGGAAACGTTCAATGAGTCACCCGTTGTCTTTTAGGGAAAGCATGAGTTGTGTGGCGTTGGTGCCTGGTTGTGGGTCACCTGGTTATCCGCCTGCAGCTTCCGAGTTCTGAGAGGGTTGACCGCGCGCGAGAAACATCCAGGCGAGAACCAAACACACAAAAACGGCAAGGAGTGCGCCATTCAGGCGGAAAAACGCCGCAGGCTGAGTAAGCAGCGACACCAACGGCTCCGCCAGCGGCAGGCAAAAAGCCGCGGCGACGTAAGCGAGAACATTGTCGCGGAAGAAGAAAACGATGAAGGCCACCGCAACCAGCAACTGCAGTAAGGCAGCAAATCCACCAGCAAGATATTCCGCCCCGGAATGCGCGCGCGAAGGTCCGACGCTGAGCAGCACCAACACGCCGAGGAGCCACACCCAGATCGCGCGGCGTTCAAGGCCGTACTTCAGCAAGTAAACGACTCCCCCGACAATTGCGGGCAAGAAGAAGGCGTAAAGGGTTCCACGAAAGATGTAAGCGGCCCCGGGCCACAAGGCATCGAAGAAATCAGGAACGATCTCGATCCTTACTGGAGCGACGGTGTGAAAGTGTGTCGCCGCGAAGTCGCCGAGACGGCTCAGCCCCGCCGCTGCGGCCAAGCTGAGCACCGCAGCGACCGCAGCGTCGCGTCTCCACGCGTGCCGCGCGATGCCCTGGAAAACCATCAACGCCTGTGGGTATAGACTTGTCGCCAGCCCGATCAGCAAGCAGGCCAGTAAACCCGCCACAATGGGCACAATCACCAGGCTGGCCACGATCGCGACCCAAAACGCCGTCATTGGCTGTGAAGTGTCGTAGGCTTGGTAGAACCGCGGCAGTTGGTTCAGCTGGGCGAGCGCGAAGACGATTGCGACCAGCGCACCGATCACCCCTGCGGGACGCCAGTGAATCTCACCGTGGCGAATCTGACGCACAAAGAGCAGAATCCCGCCCCCCGCAAGGCCCGCGCCCAGAATGATAGCGGCGCCGAAGAGAACGACGTTGGCGAGAGTTGTCGCCTGACGACGGCGCTGCCATTCCTCTGGCAGCTTGAAGTAGCGTGACAGCCCGACCACCTGATCTCCCGCGACGTCCACCTCCACGCGGAAATGCGCATCCTTGACGGTAAGGGCCCCGCTGGGGCCTGAGTCTTTGCTTTGCCAGACCAGGGAGTAGTCGGCGCGCCCTTTGCGTTTCTTGTAGACGGCATCCTGGGGATCATAGTCCTCCACCTGATAGCCCTGCTCTTTGAGAAATTCCGCGGCGCGTGTTCGCGCCTCATCGGAAGAGAGCGTCGCGCCTGGCGCGTCTTCATCCAAAACGTGCCGGTAATTGAAGGCCCTGCCGGTCGTCGGGTCGATATAGACAAGATGCTCTTCCTTCTCGAGCGGACGAAAATAGCGCACCTGCCAGAGCAGGAGACGAGTAGCGTGGCGATAGATGCGGTCGGCTTCCTGGACCGTGCGATTCTCGAGGAGATACCTCACCGCGAGCGGGTCCACGTTTTCCCGCAGGATTGCAGCTGTTTGATAACGGCCCGGCTCGACTTGCTTCTGCCTGAGAAAATCATCCGCAGCGCGGAGGGCACCCTGGCGCGTTACATTCAAACGGATGCCGTCGCCGAAGCGCGCAACGGGCAAGAGCGTCAACCCGGCAAAAGCCGCCGCCATGGCCGCCGCCAGCCACAATCGGCGCGTGTCGAGGGGGGCATAATCGACGCGCGCCCCGGTCACGGCAACGGCCTCCTTGCGCTCCGGGCGGCAGACGCCTTCGCTGGCGTTGGTCAGCGCGGATTCTTCCGAGAACGTCCCGGTTCGCAGGTAGGCGAGCAACGAAATCGCCAGGGGCACGAGCATGATCCCGGCGGTAATTGCGCCGGAAATCATCAAGTAGTGATTGGGCGAGCGGAGGAGAAGAAACGCGGTGTAAAGCGCGTCAACCGAATAGTGCCAGATGAGCGTGGCCAGGATTCCGAAGCGAAGCATGATGATGCTGATGATCACGCCGCCCACGCCCACCTCGACGCCGCGAATAAAGAACGGCTGGTTGGGATAGGCGGAGTGCAGGAATCCCCAGAGGAATGAAGCCATGACGATCGCGATGAACCGGTAACGGAAGAGTCGGTTCAAGAAGGGAATGGCGAAGGCGCGAAACTGAAGCTCTTCGGACACAGCGGGAAGAAACCCGATGAACAGTACCCATACCCAGGGGATTCGCGTACTGAGCAGATCGCTGTAGTTCACATCGGAAGGTGCCCAGGCCCCCAGCTTATTGGCGGCGAGATAGAAGATCGTCTGATAGGCGAAGAAGAAAAACGTCAAACCGATGCCGACAATATTGGCCATGAAGAATGAGCGCGAGCGCAGGCCCTGCCAGGTGAACGTCCGCCGCAGCGAGGCCAGGCCGGGCAGTCCCTCGCGATAAACGGGCTCGGAGCCTGCGGTCAGGAAAAAGATGAACGCGCCGACACCGAGGGCGGACAGTAGACTCCGTTGCAGGTAGCCCGCAACGAAACTCGAAAAGGAGTCGGTGGTGCGGTAACCAAAAACCGCCATCGGGTAGTTATTCATCTGGCCAAGAAAATAGAGGAGGGTGGCGACCAAGCCCAGCCACGCCGAAAGCCTCAGCGGCACATCGCGATCACGCAAGCGGAGGACCAGGATAACCAGCATCGCCACGGTCAGGAGAATGAAGAACACCTCGGCCACCAGTTGTGCCGACTGGTTGCGCGAGCGGAGCTTCTCGTAATCCCGGCTCCATTGCTCGGGGACTTTGACAAACTCGCGGCAGCCCGCCACCTGGTCCCCATCGATTTCGACAGAGATTCGGAGGCTGCCATCACCCAAATCCACGCTCTTCTGCTTCCAGGTGAATGTGTGGTCGGTGCGGGCGGGCCGCTTCTCGGTTTCGCCTTCCACGAACTCCAGATCCGCCAAGTCCCGCTTCATGACCCGGCGGAGGAAATCCTCCGCCAGTCCTTGAGCGGTGGTGGCTTCGAGGTTCGCACCCGGCGCGGCCTCGGGGATTTCGTGATCGAAGCGAACCACCTCCCCGGCCGGAGTGACATCTATCCGATACTCTTCCTGCTGCTGCGGCATGAACCACCGGTGCGACCACCGCCAGAGATGCAGCGGGCCGCGCGTCAGGCTGTTCATGCGCTCGAGGCCCTGGGTTCGCTCAACGTAAACTTTTGCAGAATCGTCAAAGTCGAACACCGCCGTGTGCCGGTAACCGTCCACTCGAATCCCGCGCTCGGCGAGGAATTTTTCGGCCAGAGGGCGTGAGTCGTCGCGATTGACGCGGAAGTCGATGGAGGCCTCGGGAAACGCCCGCCAAAAGTATTTCGCACCGATGCCCAACGAAAGAGCAGAGATGAGCGCCACCATGACAATTGTCTTGTGTTCCGTGGAGGTCAGTTTGATCGGCATTCAATCCTCATTTCCGGCTCACGTAAATGGCGGGGATTATACCAGTGGAAGGAACATCCATGTCGGTTGCTGGTGGCGAGTCGTCGCCACAGAAATCTTCTACGGCCCGTCACGGGTATTCGATGCGAATTAGCGGGCGGGTTTTGCACCTTGGTTCAACCAGACTTCGGGCGGAACCAGCCATTTGACCATTGTCCACGCCCCCGTGCCATCCGAGTAGTAGCCCTCGAGCCGGTCATGTTTGACGTAGCCACGCTTCTCGTAGAACGCCTGCGCAATCAGATTGTCTTCCGCGGTCTCGAGGGAGAGGCAAATCAGGTGACGTCTGCGCGCCCACTCTTCAGCGGCATCCATCAAAGCTTTCCCGACTCCCTTTCGCCGCCAGGCATCGACCACGTCAATCGTGATAATGTGCCCGAGAGACTTGGTGGGATGCCGGTTAGCAATGAGGAATCCCACAGTCTCATTCCCCTCTTCCGCCACCCAGGTCACGGCATCGCGATGCCGGATAAAGCCTTCCAGTTCTCCTCTGGAATATGAGATTCCAGGCGCGAAACACGATTGGTCGATTTCATGGAGCCTCTGAAGGTCGCTTGGCCGAAAGGCGCGAAGTTGCATCTTGGTCCGGAGTTCTTCACCCCTTGTCCGGTCTAGTCTTCACCGCCATACGCCCGGCGGAACAAAACGGACTACGCGCGACCAACTATCGACAAGAGCTTATCGATGTCCGCTTCGTTATTGTACAAGTAAGGCGAGACGCGGATGACGTCATGGCGCAGACTGACCGCCACCTGGTGGGCCCTGAGTTTCTGATGCAGCGCTGCGGTGGCATCGAGAGATCCTGCCTGAAATCCGAGAATCGTCGAGCGAAGGGCAGCACCTGGTTTGCAGGAAAGACGATACCCGGCCTTTTCGATTCCTTCTTGCAGCCGGTCGAGGAGGCGCCAGCAATGCTCACTCACCGCTCGCACACCAACACCTTCCACAAACTCGAGCGAAGCTTCGAGCGCGTGGAGATTCAAGAAGTTCGAGGTCTCCCCGACGTCGAAGATGCGCGCTTCACGAACCAGCGTGAATTCACTCCCCGGCAGGGCATCGAAATCCTCGCTTCCTTCGATACTCATCCAGTTTATGACCGGACAATCGAGCCGATCCAGGATTGGCGAATTCAGGTAAACAAACGCTGTGCCGTACGGTCCCAGAAGCCACTTGTATGCCGCTACCGCCATGACGTCGACGGGCATTTCGTGGAGGTTCAGCTCCAAGGCTCCCACGCCTTGTGTTCCGTCCACGGCAAACAGGCTGCCGTGGCGATGTGCCAGCTCGCCAAGTGCCGCGAGATCGATCCTTTCCCCGCCCATATAGCTGACCCAGTCGAGGGCCAGCAATCGAGTGCGTGGCGTCATCACAGGCGCGACATCGTCAACCGTCACGGTGCTCGTCGCCGTGTTGATCGCATGGACGCGCACGCCGAGACGCCGTAGATGCAACCACGAAAAGAGATTGGAGGGGAAGTTACGCGAGGCGATCACTACTTCGTCCCCCGGACCCATTTGGAGCCCGGTGGCCACGATACCGAAGCCCTGCGTAGCGCTGCTGGTTAAGGCGATTTCAGACGGGTCGGCGCCGATCAGCCTCGCCAGCCGGGCGCGCGCGCGGCGTGGCAAATCGAAGTACTCCGGTGAATAAAGGCGGTCAGGACGGCGCTTCAGCTCGATGGCTTTATGGATGCGTTCCACCGTCACTCGCGGAAACGGCCCTTGATAGGCGCAGTCCAGATAGACCGTCGGAGCAAAGTCGTCAAATTCCCGTTGAAAGTCGCGCATAGTGAGGACAGCAGTCTACAGTTCCGGCCGCGGTAAAGACAAGCGGCGATTCATCTCACAGACTTGGCGACGGGTACGAGGATAAATCAGGAATAGCGCAGGTCAAGAGCCAAACCAGCGGCGGAGGAGGGAGACAGGAGCCGGGGGAGCGACGAAAGAAAACTCTGAAAGGAGGTCATCCACAGCACCCAGGGAGAGTGGTCCGGTCTCTTTACGCAGATAGTTAACCTCCCGTAAAGCCATCCAGGATTCCATACAATTCAAGCACCGCGAGATGTGCGCTTCGGCGGGAGATTTGTCGTACCACGAAATTTGGCCGTCGAGGATGCGAACCAGGAGACGTCGGGCCACACACTCGGGTTTGCGCGCGGCGCGCGCCTGGCGAATAAAATCAAGCCATCGGGCAGGCCAGAGGCAAGAATCCCTATCCTCCTGGAGAATCGCGCCGTACCTCGCGCCGAGCTGTTCGAGCGCTTTATCCGCAATCGAGGGCGGCACTCCGGCGATTTTCTCCGCCGTCGAATCCGAATAACCGGCAAGCTTCAGGAAGGCAATTTCCTGGTGCGCGAACGGCAAACCCCGTAACAGGGCCGCAACCGACTCGAGCGTGAGGGGTGCATCACCCGCGGGCTCCGTGGAGGTTGGCAGCCGCGCGGCGCCAATCTCCAGGAGGAAAATCCTGAAGTCCATCAGGAATTCGCGTTCAGAAAGGTGATCGAAAGTCCGCAACCGCTCGTACTGATTGGCCGCCAGAACCGCCAACGCGTCCCGGAAAAGCTGCCGCTGCGCCTTCCCCTCAAGAGCGGAAAGGTAGAAATCGAGGATACGAAATCCCACCGGAGCGTAGTTCTGCAAGAGATAAGCCCATGCCGCGCGCTCACCCGTCTCACACAAGGGGAGGCATTGCTGGAAGGTCAGGGGTTTTGAAGACATGCGTTCCGCGAATCCTGCAGACTCTTAGATCCCGCCACGATTCTCATCAAGATGATTGTCAGTACCGCTGGGGGAAAAACGCAACAAGAGCAGTGAGTGCGGCAAAGGAAACAAGGCGATCATTTATGTTCGGCATCACTCACGCTTTCGGTCAAATGACTCAAAATCAGGGTTGCCGTTTCACCCACCGCCGCGTCCAAAGTGGGAGGGTTGAAAGGTCGGCGGACGCTGTCCTGCCAGATCGACGCCCCGCTCGTGTCATTGAGATAGACCTCGGACCGAACGATTTTCAATCGCCGCTGGTCGAAGCAAGTCCCACGAATCACGGCATCCGCTTCCTTGCGGTCAGCCACGATATGGAACCGGCGGGTCTTGGCAAGACCTTCCATGAGTTTCTCACCAAGGGAATTGTCGATGCGTTCGACGAAAATATTGCGAACACGCAGGAGCTTCCGGGCATCGGTGGTGTTGGACGTTCGAGGCCCGTAGAGCGAGGGGGCCGGCGCGGGACCCAGAGTCGGGCGCCTTTGCGGTGCCTGTTGTTGCTGGGATTGCCCCTGTTGTTGATCGGCGGGCCGTTTTTCCTCGCCACGAGGCTGATCTTGCTGGGCCCACACTGTAGCCGCAAGGATCAAGATTGCCGGTGAGTACTGAAGCCTGAGATTCATCACGTACTCCCACTCTGATCTGGTACCTGGATGCCGAGAAACCGCTCCAGAAGCTTTTTCAGAGTCGGCAGGCGGCAGTTGCCCTTTCTCACCCTTCCTGACCCGGCGCAAGGGTTCCCTTAGTAGGAACCTTGGCTCTCTTTCAGCGCCCGTTGGCGATCCCTCAAATCCTGCATCTCATCGCGATGCTTCTCGCGGAGTTCGCGCTCTTCGCGTTCCATCTGGTGCTTCATCATCTGGCGTTGAGATTTGGGAATCTCCTGAGACTTCATCGATTCGCTGGTGAATTTGTGCTTAAGTTTCAACGCCTTGCGTTCGGCCTTCTGACGTTCCTTGACCTGGCCGCGTTCGGTCTTGAAATCCTGGCCGAGAAGCAAAGAGCCCGACAGGCAAACTGCCGCGATCCCTGCCGCCAATGCCAACAGAAGTTTGCGCATTCGCCCTCCCCGCATATCACACCGCGCAGGGCACACATCAAATTGCTGCCCCATTTCCCGGGACATGAGACGCCGACTCCCCTCTCCAGCCGAATATAAGCCACAATGCAGGGTTTGTAAAACAGATTCGATCAAAGCAGTTCGTGTCGGGCCTCGGCGAGAGTTAGTATAGAAACCGCGCCGGCGTTTTTCCCAAGGGGAAAGGTTCTCCATTAAGGTTTACGCCCGGCCCCAGGCTCCAGGGAACTGCCCTACATTCTGGGCGCGGCCGAATTCGGCATGGAGAAATACCGCAACAGCGAACAATCCTACGTGAAGGCGACGTCCTTCCATCCCGCCATGCCGGTTAATTTCCGCCCCCGCCTCGCCCATGCGTATCTTAAGACTCGCCAGATCGAGAAAGCCCAGAGCCAGTCGCAGGCCGATCATCGCGATGCGCCCGAGGGATCAGCCGCCGAAAGGGTCAGGAAAACACTCAAACGACTTGAAACAAACGGCCCGTCGGTTACCTCCCACAGCGACGCCGTTGATATTCAAGGTGTCTCGCGCATCGCATCAACTGTGGCCGTTGAGGTGATCTCACATTCGTCTCAACGGGCATTTTAGTCGGCCCCCTGCAGCCGGACCCAACTGCCCTGATAGCAGTAATACACCACCGAAGCCTTGCCGACAAAGGCGTCCTCAATCCCTTGATGTGAGAGCGGAGGGGGCTTGGGGCCGCCATAGGCCTTTTGGTATTCAAGGATTGATTTAGGGGCGACAGGTGAAATCATCCTGGAGTACTCAATCCTCCCCTCGCTCATCCCTTGCAGAACGAGCTTATCATCGCCGGGCGCCAGCTCACTGGGGCACTCGTCCGCCCCGCCCCAAAACACTAACACGCTCGATTTCCCCATCCGCGAACACAAGACCGCCCAATCGGTTTGACCGGCTTTGGCAAACTCTCCGGCAACGACGTTGTGGTGTTTCGCAATGCTCGGAACCTGTGGAATCGTACATCCAAGATCCTTCAGACGGCTCCTGTAACGAACTGGAAGACGTTTAAAGGCCGAGGGGGGAAGACGCTTTATTTCCTTGGCAGCGGTCTCCCATTCATCGAGCTGGCCAGATCTTGGGAGACCCTGCGTCGTTGCCACCATATGCGCAGCGCAAAGCGCTACGACTGCAATCAAATAGCAACTCCAAAGGTCTCCCTTCCGGAATCCGACTGATGCTTGGCGAGGACATTGCATGAAACTGACTCCCTTGTCTCCGAATTGCAATCTGCCGAAGTAAGGTCATCGTACGCGGGCCGACCCCGCCCTGGCAATCCGAGGATTTGGGACTTTGACTGATACCTTGTGGCGAAGACCTCGCCGGGTGCTAGGACGGACGAACTCGGGTGGGCTGCAGGCGGAAGAATTGATAAAGCATCCATCCCAGCGTGCCGATGCCTGCCAGGAGCACCACAACGAAAATCGAAAAGACGATCCATTGGCCCTCCACGGGGAGTGTGTGGGGGTCGAAGTAAGGTTGCAGGCGTGCGATACGGGCAATATGGCGAACCACCGTCATCAGCGAGATGGTGCCGACGATCGCCACGGTACATGCGGCAAGGCTCCTACGTGCTGCCAGCATCCCCAGCACTGCGAGGATTACGGCAGCGACCAGGATGGCCGTCGATAGGCGGTCACCTCCAAGGAAGGAGCTGCGAATCTCATGGGGCTGGCTAAAGAGGAACCACAAACCCGTCAGAAGCTGTACGCCGGTTCCCGCCATGAACCATCGGATGCCATAGCGGCGCGACCAGGCAGAAAGTTCGGGAGCCTCATGGGACCATTGGCCGGCGATGACGGCCAGTCCCAAGCCCGCCACGGCCAAGGAGGCCACAAGAAAATGGCTGAGCCGGGCGAAGGTCAGAAGGTCGGCAAGGCCGAGATAATTACCCACCGGGCCCGCCAGGAACTTCTCAAAGAAGATCTGCGGCCGCTCCAGCAGGCTCATGTTCTGGGTGAAGATCTTCATGATGTGGAGGAAGAAAAGCGAAGTCAGGAGCATCACCCAGAAAGCCCGTGGCCCCAACTCTTCCTGCTGCATGTTGAACCAATAGATGCCGTAATAGCCAAGCACCAGAAGCAGGACCACCGCCAGCCACGACCATGCCATCAGGACGGACGACGTATAGAAGAGCTGGCCATAGAGCAACTGGAGAAAAAGCAGTGGCGCCACGCCGAGGGTAATTGTAAACGCCACGATGGGCGGCATGACGCGCGCGGCGCGCCGAGCCAAATCGCGATGCTGGAGATCGCGCCGCCCGAGATAGCTTGAAACGGTAAGGATGAGGGTTCCTCCCACCAGCAGGTTCATCAAGATGAAGTGGAGAATCGACGTGAACACCAAAAGGAGCTGGACCAGCCAAGCCGGCGCGGGCAGAGGAACCGGAACAGGAGCGGGAATCACCGGGTTCATGGTTTGCTGGCCTCCGGCGCGCTGGGAGTTCCGGATTCCGCTTTCACACCGGGGTGGACCGGCTCGATCATCCGCGGCTGGGGATTAAGGCTCTGCAGCCACGTAGCAAGGGCTCGACGCTCCTGCTCGTTTCCAACGAAGGGCGGCATGAAGCCTTTGAGCTCGTTGAGGTGGAGGAGTTGGTACTCGATCATCTGCGCGCTCCACCCTTTGACCGCGAACCGGATGCTGTTGTAGCCGTTTACCGTGTGACAGCTTGCGCACTGTACGCGGAATACCTCTTCCCCGGCCTGTGCCGGCTTGTCGGGATCGACCTCGCGGCTGCGCACCCAGCGCGCGGATTTCAACACGCCCTGCTGGCGGATGGCTCCCACTTCCGACAATCGCAGTGTGTTTGCATACATGTAGTCGTAAATGATGTAGGGTTTGCGGACCGCTTCGCGAACCCATTCCGTGACGCCGGTGGTGGAGAGCGCCAGAACGGCAATCACGAACGCAAACGTGAGATTGAAATAGCGCGGGTGCTGGTAGGGTCCAAAGTACGTGAAGGCGACCACCAGCACCGAGAAGAAGATGGAGAGCCCGGCGAAGATGGTGACCGCGGGCGCCGCGCCCATCGAAATTTCGCGCGCCAGCAGCGGCAACGTGGAGATGTACCAGACCCCCGCCAAGGGGATCACGAGCGTTCCCGCCAGAACCCACTTGGCGGCGTAGCGGACGATTTCGAGTCGCAGGGCCACATCCCGCATCGCCGAAGCCGTTACCAGGCCATATACCCCGGCCAGCGCCACGGAGACTGCGGTTCGTACCAAACATGAGGGCAACATGCTGGGATTGAAAAAGGCCGTCCAGAAGCTGGGCGATCCGATCCACTGCCCGGGCGTCAACATGAAGGCAAGAATTCCGTTGATGACGAAGAGGCTCAGCCAGGCGGCACCAAAGTAGATCCAGCCGACCATCAGATGAGTCTTCCGATCAAGGCGATCCCAACCGTAGTAGTAAATAAACGCGGCTGCGATCTCGACAAAGAAGAAGACCCATTCAATCGCCCAGCCCCAGACGAACACGTGAATGAGGGTTGCTGTGGCTTCGGGATTTACCAGACCGATTGACCACCAGATCCCCACACCGCTTACCGCGCCAAAAACCAGTACGATGAGAACGAAGAAGGTCGAATGGGATCTTACGTACTCGAGAAGTTGGGGATTGTTCTCGCGGTAGGCTTTGCGCTCCGTGAGAGGAAGGAAGAGCCCGCCTCCCACCGCGAAATGCGAAACAAATATGTGAAGGATGGCAATGATGCCGATGATGAGTCCGCCCCCGAGCATGGGCGGCTCCCAAACCGGGTAGTTCATCGCAGGTCCGTGGCGAGGGCACTCCGCGAAGAGCAATTAATGCTATTCTTCTCCAGGAGGAATTTCAATAGGCTTGCTTTAGGACCGTCCGGAAAAACGGGACATCGGAGGAGGCCGATGGGAACCATCAAGAAGGGGGAAGCCGCGCCGGCGTTCGAATTACCGGGGATTGAAGGCAACCGTTACTCCCTCGAAGAGGCGCTGGCCCGAGGGCCGCTTCTGGCCGCGTTTTTCAAGGTGAGCTGCCCGACCTGTCAGTATACGTTCCCTTTCATTGAGCGTTTGTATCAGCAATTCCGCCCTAAGGGAATCCAGGTCTGGGCGGTCTCCCAGGACGATGCGCGTGCCAGCCGGCAGTTCGCCAAGGAATTTGGCACCACCTTCCCGGTTCTCATTGACGAGTATCCCTACCAGGCTTCGCGCAAATATGGAATCAAATATGTCCCCACTCTTTTCCTGATTCCCCGCCATGGCAAGGTCGAATTGGTATCCGACGGGTTCGCGAAAGCCGACCTGATCGAGATCCAGCAGTGGTTTGCGAAGAGTCTTTCATCCCAGCCGCCCGCGCTTTTTCTCCCGAACGAGCGCGTCCCGGAATTCAAGCCTGGTTGAGGGTCCAAGAGCTAGGCTTGGTCAAGCCTGAATTCAAGGGTGCAGGTGACAAGTTGCAGGGAACAGCAACAAGGCCTTCCGCTGTGGCCACTGGCAGAAGTCAGGGGGTTTCTCCGGCTTGTTCAAGATCCCGCTTTTTGTGTTTGGGCGGCTTCCGTTTGCGATTCTCCAAGCGCTGGCTGGGCGGAGGCGTGCCGACTTGAAGGCGCGCCCGACGCTTGACTTCCTTGGCAGCGAGAAACGGTTTCGGCCTTCTGGGTTTCGAGGGGCTCATTGCCTGAGTCTGGCGGAAGTGTGTCGGAATCGAACCGACCGTCCCGATAAAATCGGGACCGCAGGGTTTGAAGCCCCGGACGGACACCAGCCCGCATGCACTTCCACATTTTCTAACTACTTTACATTCTGTTGGTTACATCCCATATGTAAGCCTATACTCGTAGCTTACAAAAAACAGTGTGCCCAAATTGTGCCCAAATTGTGCCCAATTTGTACGCAAACAAAACCACAAAACGATACGTTTTGATACAAAACCATCATTCCGGGGTGTCCTCGAGTTCCTCGTATCAACCTCACATACAGTTGGTCTAATCTCGAATCATCACATCGGGAATCCACCCGTAATCGGAGGCCATTCTGGTCGCGAGTATACTACAGTCGACCGGTACACCACCATAATGGCCTGATTCACCAACGTGGAGAGATACGCTTCATGCGCTCGATGTACAGATCCAGGTCACGAATATCAAAGCGAATGGAGTAGCCTTTCGCCTCCTGGATAAAGGGGATGTCCCCTTCTCGCGCCAACTGTCGCATCTTTGTCTTACCAACTCCCAAGTATTCTGCTGCATCTTTCAGCTTGAGAAGTCGCTTGCCCGCTTTGGAGCCCGTTGTAGTTCTTCGGGTCGATCGATTAACGTTTCTTGCCATCGTCATTCTCACCTCGTTGATATAGTCCTCGGGTTCTCTGGTCGAAATCGTTCGGGGTACTGGAGCACTGCGCCGCAGAAGTATTAGGGAGGAGGGCATCGCCAACGGCGTGCGGAAAGCACGGCGAGCGTTACCGACGGCGACACTCTCCCCGCAAGTTGTGCGTGGGGGAAATTAAGCTTGCAAAAGGACAATCGCTATTGGTAAATAACCGACTAAGGCACGTGTCGGAATTAGAAAACCCTGATCCCGGTCTAGCCTCAATAGGGGGTCAACTTCTCTCGGGGCATTACTTGAAGGGCCAGCTTGTGGCTCGCGATGACTGGAGGGCTCTGGGTGACGACCCACGAGCATCCCAGATTGAATCGCTCTTCGCAAAGGTCAAACCGAAACTCGAAAAGGATAGGCCAACCAGCAAAGGGAGTAATGAACAGCTCGTCCGCGACCTCCTGCTGAATCCCCTTTTCGCGATTCTGGGTTTGCCGTGGTCACCGGCAGTCTTCTATTTTGGCAAGCAGCTCGACTACGCGCTTTTGGCTGACGAAGCGACTTCTGCCAAAGCCCAGGAACTGATTAATGACGGCAAGGAGCTCGATGCCCGTCGTCTGAGCTACGGCATTGTCGAGGCGGAACGCTAGGGAAAGGAATTCGGCATCAAGCCCAAGGTATCTGACCTCGTTGATCCAATCTTCCAGCTTGAATTCTATCTGGGCAACGCGCGGCGCAGCGGCGGGCCGCGCTGGGGAATCCTCACGAACGGCCACACTTGGCGGCTTTACTGCGGCGACTCTGACCCGATGCGGCATGATTTCCTGGGAATCGAGTTGGGAACCGGTCCCACTCTATTCGCGCACGACGAGCGAGAGGCCTTCAAGCTCCTCGTCTACTCCTTCAGCGCCGAGGCGGCACACGTCCGCGAGCGAGTGCGCTTTGACTCTCGCGGATCAATGCCTAATAGCTACTCGCCAGTACTTTCAGTATCCGGAAGTTCGGCGACGATGTGGCTGCTGAAGCGCTCAAGGAAGCCTTGGATGATCTTACGCTCTGAGGCTGTAATTCCGTACAAGCCGTAAACCAGGTCGTTCAGCTCAGCTTCAAGGGATGTGACTTCGCCGCTCAGCCGGCTCAGCTCGCGGCGCGCCACTTCCTGCAATTGCAGGAGCTTCTTGCAGCCCTCGGGCTTGACGGGCAGGCGCCATGAGAGGATTTCCTTTAGCGGGAGCGTCCTGCGCTTGCGAGCGCGCAATGCCTCGGCGAGGCAATCGGCGTGCTCGCGGTGCTCGAACTCAAAAGCGCGCTGAGCGCCGTAGCGAACTTCGAAGTTGTAAAGAGCCTTTTCGACGCCCGTGGATTCAGGATCGATTGAAAGCTGAGCAATGGTGGGGTTCTCGCGTGCCAACTTTCCGATAGAGTCCAACTCGTAGCATGCCAGCTCACGCTCGAAAGAGCCGGGAAAACCTGCCAGACTCTCCAGCAGCACCGCTGCCGAGTCTGCCCGGCTGGTAAGGTCTTCGGATTTCCTGCATAAAGACGTGAACGTCATGTCGTTGGTCGGAACCACAACCTCTGCGATGAACTGGTCGCCGTATGAATAGAATCTCGATCCGAAGACGGAGCTGATTTGTTTAACACAGAAATCCGCTGCGCGAGAATTCAGGATCGCGGCGACCGCCAACAGCATTTCGTCAGAATTATCATTTAGGGCGATCCCGTAGACCCCAGCGGTCCCTCCGGCGGCAAAGACATAGCGACCCTTGAGATCAGCCGCCACGGAGGGACGCCGGGAAAGAACCTGGAGCACCAACTTGGGCGAGAAGTAGTAATCTAAGTTCTGGGGCCGGGCGGCTCCGTACCAGACGTGACCGTCGGCTTCATCTTGTTCGTAGCGGCCGTCTTCGCGTTTGCGCAATTCAGTTTCATGTTTACGGAGGTATCTCCATGCCTTGGGAAAGCGGTCTTCGAATAGCTCAATCGAGTCTGGGTCCACGAATTCGAACTCCCCGATGTTCGCCTTGCAGGGTATAAGGTTCCATTCCTCGATTTCATCACCGTTCAGAGTTCGCTTCCGCAAATACCTGTCATAGGGGAACATCACCCAGGTCCGCTTCCAGTCGACTGCCCAGCGGCCCACATCCTTGCCAAAGAGGAAGGGGCGCAACGCGCCCTTCTCGATTTCGATTGGCTTTTTGTCGCAACCGTCACCCTCGTGGCGCACCCGAACCTTGAGGTGCTCTCCCATGTCCTCGACCTCATCAAACACGAGAATGCTATCCGCGCTTGTCTGATATCCTGCAAATCCGCCACTTGTCGTGGCAGAGAGTTCATGGAGGCGTGCGCCCGGAACATTCCGAAGCTTGTCGAAAACCTCTTGCTCATCAGGCGGCATCAGCCACCAGCCCTTACCGTGCAATCTTGTTCGCGGAAATGGGAAGGCTTCGAGTGAAACCGTCCGAGCGACAGGTATGGCCTTGATTTCCTTGCGTAGCCGGTTGAGTTCGGTTACTAGGTCCGCAAAGTCGGCCTCGCTCGTGAAGACTCGAACCGCCTCAACGTCACCTACTTGGGTTTTGCTGTCTCGTTCGGCGGTCAGGATGGCAGGATAATTCAGCGCGCCCTCGAAAACGCGAGTGTCGCGGAGATCGAAAAGCAGGTCGACGCGGAGCGACTTCGGCAATTCCTCGCGAATCTTCTGGCCGTAATCCACATTCAGGAATCGGTCCGAGAGGATGAAACCCAGGCGCCCCTTTCTTCCCAGCCAGCCCTCGCGTTCTCCGGAGCGAACCGCCCTTTCGAGGAATGGGACATAGAGGTCGTAGTTGTGCTCGGTCCACTCGTATTTACCTTCCCAATACTCCTTCACATGTTCCGGTATCTTTTGAATACGGACGTAAGGGGGATTACCGACGACGAAATCATATTGAAGGTCATGCTTAAGCGAAACCGCCAGGACGAGGTCCTCGATCGTCTTCAAAAACCTGCCATCGTCGAATTTCCCTCTCAATTCTTCGACTGTTACTTCCAGGCGCTCAACCGCAGGCTTCAGGTAGTCTTCCAGCTTTTCGGCTCGATCCCCGAAGCGGGACCGAAGGAGCGTTACGAGTGAATGTCGGCGGTCGCGGACAGCTTGAAAGATGCATGACAGCGCAGCGACGTACTCCTCCAAGTTTCCGACCAGATTCTGGCTTTTGGCGTATTGGAACCGAGGCACGCTGACAAACACTTGGTGGAAGGGCTTCTTCTCGCCCTTAATGGGGAGATAGATCCTTACTTCGAGTGTCTTTTCTTCAAACCTGAAGCGCGGCGTTTTGCTCGATGGCCCCTCTCCCTCTCCCTCTTCTTCCCGCTCCTCGACTCGAAGTGAATCAGTCCGGAAGACTGGTAGGCGAAGGATGCGGAATTCACTGTCATGCTTGATCGCCTCGGCGTACAGGCCAAGAATAAGCGCGGCGTAATTCATTTGCGCCATGAGCACAGCGAAAGGATTGATGTCGAACCCGACGATCCGCAGTCCATCCGTCAAATCCTGCAGAGCCTTCTTCGCGTCCCCTCCGGCATTCTTGAGGTAACGGTGCAGCGCGGCAGCAAGGAAGGAGCCCGACCCACAGGCGGGGTCGAGCAGCCGATCCCCGCGCTGACCCTTGTAGCCGCATTCGTCGAGGATGAATTCAATTACTTCGCGCGGCGTGTAGAACTCGCCGAGCGCCTTCCGAGTGTCCCGGTCGAAGTAACGCTGATACATTTCGCCCAAGAGGTCGCCGCGAAGCTCGTAGAAATCGAATTGGGTAACGGTGAGGATGGATTCACCCAGCGCGTTGAACGCCGGCCGCCCCTCCTCAAGGGGGCACTCCATCCACCAGTCGAAAATGTCCTGCAAGAAGATGGTGGCGAAAAGCACTTCGCTGGCGCGAGTGAAGCAGCGCTCTACGACTTCGCGGTGCTTGTCAGGCGTCAGCTTGCCGCGCACTGCCAATTCATTAAGGCTTTCATGAATACGAGGAACGAAGCGAACAAAAGGAAAGCCTTTGTCATTGGCTGCCTTGGCGAGAATTAACCGCGAGATGATGCTATAGGCTGTCTCCAAAGCAAACGAGAATTGGGCGATCTCTGCTTTGCTTCGGCTTCCGAGGAACTCTCTCCAACTGGCGGGGATATTCTTAAACGTCAATTCGCGGGCATAGGTTCTGAGCCAGAAATCGTACGATCCCCGGGCGAAGCGCGAGGCCTCGACAGTTTTCGGCAAAAGCTGTTTGAGGGAGAGTACCAGGCGGCCAAACGCGGAAACAGGTCGTAGCTGAAAGACTTGGAAGAAAATGCGCGCAGCTTCGGAGTCAGGGTCGGAAATCAAGAGAACGTTCTGGCGGTGATAGCGAAGTCGCTCCAGGACGCTTTCCAGCTCTTCCAGATGGACGGTCTGCTTGCGCAGCCAGTCCGCAACGCATCTGGCGTCTTCCTCCGTGGTCTCCGCAAGCTTGAAGGTTCGTTGGTGAGGGAAATGGCCGTTGGTCCGGGCGTGGATGACAATCTCTGCGCCGTTGGTTAGGACTCCGTAGATCGCAAGGTGGGGATTGACGTACTTTTCCTGAAGCTCGCCAAGAAAGGATTCAAGTGGCCCAGCCGATGGCTTCTTGAACTCGATGACAGCATGCACCCGGCCCCCAAAGCCGGTCAACGCCACGTCGAATCTCTTACGCAGCTTGCCGCGCTGTGCAAGGATGTCCTTGCCGAAGCCGTCGTAGCCAAGTTCTACGAAGAAACCCTTCTCCTGGAAAATCTTCTCTACTTCGGCTTCCGTCAAGGTCTGATCCTGGCAGGCCTTACCGATCGTGCGGAGTAGCTGCTGGAATTTGCGCGACATCGATGTGGGCATTGTATCGGCAACCCCGGCAGCAAGCAATGGCCGAGGAAACGACCCGCATCAATTGGCGGGTATGGGGAGACGGTTCGCCGCTCGCCAGCGCCAAGAAATTCGAGCCCATCCTGAAAGAAGCCGTGGAAGAGGAAACCGTCCCGGACGACGAGACCGCCTTCAAGGCCCGCCACAAGCAGTTACGCGGCAAGCTGAACGTCTCCCGTGAGCGCTTCCGCTCGTTGACCTCCAAGCCCGGCTTCTACATCTGGGCCGGCAAATAGCTCACTATAGAGTGGCTACATGAGGACCCTTTTCCTCCGCTTTCCGATGGCCTGAGTACTGGGCTAGTGTAGCGACCTTTACAGTGTGCCCAAATTGTGCCCAATAGAAGTCGACAAAAGTCGAAATACGTAGAGATACGAGCATTCTGGATTGAGGCTAACTCCACCGAAATCAACTATTTCTCCTTTGTTTTCAACAAATACAGACTACCGGTTGGTTTTACGCCAAAGTGTTTGAAGCCCCGGACGGACACCAGCCCGCATGCACTTCCGGATTGATGGTAGTCGAGCCGGATTGGGTCGTCAACTCACGAGGCCTGAAAAGAAAAAAGGCGAGTCGCCGTTTCCCAACGACTCGCCCATATTGAATAAAAGCGCTACTTAGAGAGGTTCAGGACAAACGGCATTCGCCAGTCGCCGTAGTCCACGGTATTCTTCTTCGTCCCACCGTAAGCCTGCAAGTGCGCCTCTCCGATATTGAGGCTGGTGCTCGAACATGCTTGAGAACTCACGACCCAAGTCCCGGCACCCGTTCGGGTGATGCAAGCGACCGGCCATTCAAGCCTGAAACGATTGATCTGACCGTCGCACGCGGCATTGCGGACATTGAAGTTCAGCCGAGCCATCCCCGAATAGTTGCTCCCTACGACCATCCTATCGAATGACCTGGGAGCGAAGACCGCCCAGTTCACAGCCTGATCCTGGTCGTGCTGGTCCCCCCAGCAGGGAGGCAAAACGTTATTTGGGAACGGGCAATTTCCGGGCTTGCATTCGACGGGCGAATAGAAATGCATGAGCACCGTTCTGGTCCCGGGCGCAACCAAGCCGTTAACCAGCGTGTCGGTCGTATCCAGGGCGAAGACACGCTTGCTGGGGGTGAAACCTGAAAGCACAAGCGGGTCTCCACCGGGGTAGGAAAAACCGTCCGACTTCAGGCTGTAATCCCCGCTCCCCCCTGCTGGTGCGATGTCGGTATCACAGTTGGTGCAAGTTGTGGCAATATTCGCTGCCACGGGATACTTGTTGGCAGCCATCGCCCCGGTCGAGGATAGCAGGCCGATCATCAAAGCCGCGGAAGCAGACTTCACGAGATGCTTTAGCATAGCGTACCTCATGGGGCTCCTTGCCCTTGAACTGAGTCCTGAAACCTTGCCGTTTATTCTGAGGGATTCACTTCTCGACGTCAAGAAAACAAAGGGCGAGTCGCGCCCCGGCAACAACTCGCCCTTGGATGGATACTGGCCTTACTTCACAAGCGTCAGGAAGAATGGCATTCGCCAGTCACCGTAATCCACCGTGTTCTTCTTCGTCCCGCCGTAAGCTTCTAAATGAGCTTCGCCGACATTCTGAGTCGAGAGCGTGCAGGCTTGAGAAGTAACGGTCCAACTCCCAGAACCGGTTCGCGTAATGCACACGGTGGGCCACTCAAGCCTGAAACGGTTGATTTGCCGGTCACAGTCGGCGTTGCGAACGTTGAAGTTCAGACGGGCCATCCCTGAGTACTTCGCTCCTGTCGACATCCTCAAGAAGGAGGTGGGGGCAAAAATCGACCAGTTGACGGCTTGATCTTGGTCGTACTGGCCACCCCAGCACGGGGGTAAGATGTTGTTGGGATACTTGCAGGTCGGATCCACAACACCACATTCTACCGATGAGTAGAAATGCATGAGCACCGTCCGCGTACTCGGCCCGACCACACCATTGCTGAGTGTCATGGTTGTGTCCAAGGTGTAGACGCTGTTGTTCGTCAGAATCTGGGACTGGATTCGGCCGTCCGAGGACGGGCTGTACGCTCCGAACTCGTCCGGCAGAAGGCTGTACTTGCCGGCAACGTCAGTCTCACAATTCGAACAGGAAGTCGCCAGGCTGGCGGTCACATTCACCGCCGTTGCGGCCCAGGCCGCCAGGGCCGTGAGGCCAACTATGCTTACGATGATCGCAGTCCGGCGCAGCGTTCCAGAAGCTTTTAACATGTTCACTCCTTGAAAATCTCCCGATGGTAGCAACACAATAACAGAGTTCATGCCCAATTCAAGACAATTCTAGGGGCCGCGTCTGAGCAACGTCAATGGCACATTGGTTCCCCCCGGGGGATCAGGGCGGGGTGCGCCACACCTTGCTTAACCTCAAGAATCTAAGGCGCTTATTCTGGGGCTTTTCAAAACAAAGAAGGCGAGCCGTTGCCCGGCAACGACTCGCCTTGGGGAATCTAGGAGGGGTGTCATTACTTCGTCAAAGTCACTTTAAAGGGCACGCGCCAGTCGCCGTAGTAGATGGTCTGGCCACCCTTGCCGCCCTGACCGTTCAGGCCCGCTTCACCGTAGTTCGAAGCCTTGCCGCAGCTGTCAGAGGTAATGTCCCAAGTGCTCAGGCTGGTCCGCGTGATGCAGACGTTGTAGTACTTCAGGAAGAAGCGATACACCTGGCCATCGCACACGCCGTTACGGACGTTAAAGTCCAGCCGAGAGAACCCCCCATACGACTGGCCGACTTGCATGCTCGGAAACCCCACCGAACTGGAGAAGATCGACCAGTTTACAGCCTGGTCCTGGTCGTGCGCGCCTTGCCAGCACGCCGGCAATACGTTGTTGGCGTAAATCCCTTCGACGGGCGAATAGAAATGCATCTCTACGGTGCGCGCCCCGGGACCCACCAAACCGTTCACCAGGGTATTCATGGTGCTCAGCGTATACACCGTGTTGTTGGTGAGGATTTGCGATTGGACGCCGTTACCCGGAGCATAGCTCGACCCATCAGAAAGGAGGCTGAAATCCCCCGTGGTTCCCACAGGTGAAACGTCCGTGTCGCAATTACTGCATTTTTCGGCCAAACTGGCGGTCAAATTGACCGCCTTCGCCGCGAA
Organism: Terriglobia bacterium; assembly: GCA_041946825.1. Taxonomy (GTDB): domain Bacteria; phylum Acidobacteriota; class Terriglobia; order UBA7540; family UBA7540; genus CAZTHM01. The sequence continues at coordinate 44,128 of JBHGBD010000033.1, forward strand.
CGCGGGAATAGACGCAACCGTCAGACCCACACAAACTGTCATCGTCACCAAAGCCTTGCGGACCATACTGCGCATTTCCTAATCTCCTTTTGCCGTCCTGTATCGGACGCGCCTCGTATTCTGTCGTTCACCACGTCCCTAAACACTCGGCAGGATAACAGCCTGATTGTGGGCGGACAATGGTACCGAAGTACTCCCTTGTTTTACAGTCACTTACGTGGGTTTGTGGCGGAACAATAGCGGTCTCACGTCTGCACCTAAGCCTTGCCACATCTTATAGTTACGGATGCTACGGACAAGGCTTCATTGTCAATAAGCCCTGCGGGTCCCCAGCCCAACGCGCTCACTCTGGGTGGGTGGAAGGATGAACTCCAACTGCTACATATCGCGATGGCGCACTTATCCCCATTTGGCGCTGGACAGTCTCCATCGAGATTGGCAGAATTACAGATTAGGATCCTGAGCGCTGGGCACGTGTTTCCGGGAGGTGTGGGCCCAAAGCGTTTGAGAGTTCGATCCGAACCTCAGACCCGAGCCAAACCCGGATGCCTGCGCGCTCAACCTTCGTTTTTCGGGGCGTGGCGCAGCCTGGTAGCGCGCTTGCCTTGGGCGCAAGAGGTCCCCGGTTCAAATCCGGGCGCCCCGACCA
>JBHGBD010000034.1:0-39626 GCA_041946825.1 Terriglobia bacterium
AAAAGGCAAAAGGCAAAAGGCAAAAGGCAAAAGGCAAAAGGCAAAAGGCAAAAGGCAAAGACACTTCCCAGGCAGGTTTTGCTGATTGCTGAACGCTGATAGCTGACGGCTAGCTGTCTGCCTGCGACCCGCAACTCGCCACCAACCACTCCCGAACAACATCCGCAACCAGAACCCGCCTTCCTTGCTGCTATAATCGTTCCTCGGAAAACAAACCTCATAGGGCGAAAAATGTTCAAAACCATCGAGTGGACAGACGACGGCGTGCGGATGATTGACCAGCTCAAGCTGCCCACGCAGGAAGTGTATACGACGTACCGGACGTATCAGGAAGTGGCGGAGGCCATTCGCTCGATGGTAATCCGCGGCGCGCCGGCGATTGGCGTGGCGGCGGCGATGGGCGTGGCGCTGGGGGTGAAGCATTCCACGGCAAGGACAATCGCAGAACTTCGAGTCGATTTCGAAAAGATTGCCGAAACGATTTCAAAGACTCGACCGACCGCGGTGAATCTCTTCTGGGCGGTGAAGCGCATGCGCGAGAAGTTCGAGCAGTCGCTCGCCGCCACGCTATCGGACGCCCAGGCAATCGCATTAGTGAAAGCCCAGCTCGAAGACGAGGCCCAGCGCATCCTCGCCGAAGACATCGCCATTAACGAAGCGATGGGGAAGCACGGCGCCGCACTCATGCCCGACTCCGGCACGATCCTCACGCACTGCAACGCCGGAGCGCTGGCAACCGGTGGCTATGGCACGGCGCTGGGTGTGATTCGCGCCGCAGTGGCGGCCGGGAAGCAGATCAACGTTTTTGCTGACGAGACGCGCCCGTTCCTTCAGGGCGCAAGGCTGACCGCCTGGGAGTTGGCAAAGGATGGAATCCCGGTGACCCTCATCACCGACAACATGGCCGGGCACTTCATGAAGGCGGGGCAGATCAAAGCCGCCATCGTCGGCGCCGACCGCATCGCCGCCAACGGCGACGTGGCAAACAAGATTGGCACGTATTCCGTCGCCGTGCTCGCCAAGGAAAACCAAATTCCGTTCTACGTCGCCGCGCCGCTTTCGACGATTGATTTGAGCCTCGCTTCCGGCGAGCAGATTCCCATCGAAGAGCGAACTCCCTCCGAAGTGACTCATTGGGCGGGCGTGGCGACCGCTCCCGAGAATGTTCCCGCCCGGCATCCGGCGTTTGACGTGACTCCCCACCGCTACGTTACCGCCATCATCACCGAGCGCGGCATCGCGCGCGCCCCCTACACCGAGAGTCTTAAGGCCCTTTTCTTGTAGCACCGCCTTTCAGGGCGGCAGTTATTGCCAGCGACAAAATGCCGGGCTTAAGCCCGGGGCTACCAGTTCCACAAGCGGGTTGGCTTCAGAAGTCAGTGCCGAATTGGCGCTTGCTTCTCCCGCCCGGTGTGACAGAATTCACCGCTCACCCACATCCTGCGCAGGCGACCGAACATGCAGAAAACCGAATTCCGCTCCCAAGTCTGGAATCACCGGGTCGTAAAACGATTGGCAACCGGGTTGGCGCGTCTGGCAGCGAAGGAATTGATTCGGACCGGCGGCCCGGTGCGCGATCCCGACTGCCTGGGGAAAATCAGGGCGCTTCTGCGGCGCGAGATCACGCCCGACAAGATTGTCCCGGTGGTTTCGGATTTCGCTGATGCCAGCCTGCACCTCTCGCATCCACGCTTCGCAGCGCAGCAGGTGGCGGCGCCGATTCCGGTGGCGGCGCTGGTCGAATCGGTCGTCGCGGCGCTCAACAACAGCCTGGCAGTGTGGGAAATGTCGCCGGCGGGCACGGCGATCGACCGCGGCCTTTTCACGCGCTTCAAGCGCCTCTTCGGCTACCCCCAGCAAGCCGAGGGATCGGTGGTGGCGGGAGGCGGATTTGCGAATCTCACCGCGCTGCTCGCGGCGCGCGCCAGGTTCTTTCCGGGGGCCTGGAAGCGCGGCGGCGCACGGCTCGCCGTTCTCGCCGGAGCGCAAACCCACTACTCGGTGAGCCGCGCGGCGGGCATTCTGGGCCTGGGCAGCGACGCCGTGTTCACCATTCCTCTCGATAGTCTCTATCGCACCGACGCGCACCAGGCGCCCGCGGTATTTCGCGCCGCACGCCGCGCCGGATTTCACAAGTTTGTTCTTGTCGCGACCTGCGGCTCAACGCCGACGGGGAGTTGCGATAATTTGGTGGAATTGGGCAAAATCGCGCGCGCGGAAGGCGCGTGGTTCCACGTCGATGCCGCTCATGGCGGAGGACTCGCCTTCAGCCGGCGTTACCGGCATTACCTGCGTGGCATCGAGCGCGCCGACTCCATTGCTTTCGATCCGCACAAAATGCTCTTCATGCCGCTCGCCGCCGGGGCGGTGCTCGTGCGCGACGGACGGAATCTGAGAAACGCCTTCGAGCAGAACGCGCCTTACCTCTTCGGTGTCAAGAAGCGCGAGTTCCCGGATATCGCGCCTTTCACCATTGCCTGCTCGCAGCGCGTTGACGCGTTGAAAACCTGGCTGACGTGGAAGGCGTACTCGAACGCGCTGTGGGAGGAACTGACCACCCGCGTCTGCGAGGTAGCACACGCGGCCTATGACTACTGCGTCCGGTCGCGCGTGCTCGAGCCCGTGCATGAGCCGCAAACGAATATTCTTTGTTTTCGGGTGCGGCAGGAACCGCGGAGGCGGAAGGGTTCGGATGCCTTGCACCTCCAGATCAAGGAGGCCGTGAACGCGAGCGGGCGGGCTTACATCAGCTCAACCGTGCTCGACGGGCGGCGATGCTTGCGCATTGTTGTAATGAACCCCCGCACCCGCGCGAGCGATATCGTGCAAGTCGTGAAGGAAGTCGAGCGCGCGGTGAGCGGCCTTCGTTAGCCACGTGGCATGTTCCTCCCACCTGGTGCGTAAAGGTCCGGTGCGCCGCTTAAGATGACCGCGGCCCGTCAAAGCATTTTCGCGGCATTCAACGCCAAGGCGACCGCGCCGATAATCAAGGCCGCGCCGAGGAACACCAAGCCCCCGGCCTGGAGACGCAACCCCCTTCCGATCTTCCCCTCGCCATGCGTGGAAATCAGGAAGGTCTTTTCATTCTCGCCTTTGCGGATAAGGTTGCGGTCCTCATCGCTTTTGGCGTCGGGGTTTTCTGTGCAGGTGCCCAGAATGACGCAGTCGCTTTCGGCGAGGAAGCATTTCTCGGTCACGCGATAGGGGCCTTTCCCGAGACCCGAAGCCCTGTCTTGCAGAGTGCCGAACGACTCGACGTGCGGCGCGATGCCCGAGGACTGGATCTGCCGGCCGGCGTTCAGGACGCCCATCATGAACTCCTTTGCCCTGGCGGGATCGATCCCCGGGATACTCGCCGCCTCCAGCTCGAACGCCTTGTCCGCCAGCCTGCGATTGTGGGGACCGTGAATGTAAGCCCACACGGCCTCTTCGGTCGGAGCCGGGATGCCCGGCGTGGGAGACGCCGATTTGAAATGGCCGTCCTCTCCGATTTCGCAATCGAAGGTCCGCTGCAAATCGATCGTTCCCTCCGCCCCTCCCGGCTTTACCAGGACGCGGCCCGTACCATCATCCAAGTAGAACTCCTTGAGGTCGTCGTCTCCGGCCGTGGTTCGCCATGCCCAAGTCGTTCCGCCGCGCTTGTTTCGGGTCTTCACCCATTCTTCAATGTCCGCCGTGAAGGTGAAACAACGCGTGCCGGTCAGCGGGCTGGTCAAAGGGTCACCTGTCGCTTTGCCATGCAGGTGCACGAGCCCCATCGGGACGCTGCGAACGCGAGCTTTCGGCGCGTCGGCCAGAATCCTGTAGGCGCGGTATTGTTTGAACCCGACAAGAAAAGTCACGACCCCGATCACGATCATGAAAAAAGCACCCAGGTAAGGGTGCTGGGTTCCCGCCTCGAGAGCAGCCATGAGAATCATCATTGTGAACGCTCCCCGATCTCACGCAGAAACGAAATACTACAGTCGTTCGAATCAACGCCAGCCACGCCCACATTCACGCATGTAGCAGCACTCGGGTTTGAACGAAATGACGTTCCCCCGCACATCCGGCGAATGGGATCGGGCGAATTCGCTGTCGCCACGGCGCTTGCCAGAGCCATACGAAGTCCAAAGCCGTCAAGTTTGCGCGGCTTATACCTCATTGGGGGAAGCCACACAAGGGACAGAAGGTCCCAGTCCGCAATGAATCCGAAGTATTCGGGTTCTGTGCCAGTCCTCGGGAGTTGAGATAAACGGCCCCCCGTCGCATTGTCCTTAGGAGAGAATCGTCCCGGAGGGCCGGACGCGGGACGCCGGCCTAAGGGCGGGCGGCGCGACCCCTGCGTGCAATCAGCCAGGCAACAATGAGGAAGCAGACGGCGGCGACGAAATTTGCCGCGACGCCGAGTTGCAGGCCGTGGCGAAGTTCCGACCTGTCGGAGACGCGGCCCACCAGCGCCGGGGCGATCATGTCGCCGAACAGGTGGATGACGAACAGGTAGAGCGCAAAGGCGAAGCTATGCGCTCGCGGAGGGGTGAGGTCGTGAATTACGGCGGTGGCCGGTCCGTGGTAGCAGGTCAGAAGGAAGCTCGCCACGAAAAGGCACAGTAGGAAGATTGAAAGCGAGTCGGTCTCGACCGCCATGTAGAGAAATGGCGTACCCACGAGCAACGTGGCTCCAATGGTGATGGCGCGGCCCCAGATCCAGCGGGCCTGGAGCCGGTCGGCGACGTAGCCGCCCAGGAGCACTCCGCCGACGGAGCCGATCAGGACCAGGGCCCCCATCCACACTGATGCTTGGGCCACCGTCAGGTTATGGTAGCGGTCGGCGAAGGTCGGCCCCCAGGTGATGAAGGCGGCGCTGGAGAACACCACGAACATTCCCCCGGCCATCACCATCAGGTACGCGGGAATCCGGAGCAGGCTCCAGGCGGAGGGCGCCCTCTCCGGCGGGAGGGATACGGGCACGCCGACCCGGTAGGCGGCGGCCGCCAGGAAGAAGCCCGGCAACCCGACCAGCAGAAACGAATACCGCCAGCCGATCCATTGCGAGAGCACCCCTCCCGCAGCCAGGCCCAGGACCCCACCCACGAGCATCCCCAGGTTGAAGACACTCTGCACGCGGGCCCGAAAGTCGCGCGGAAAGCAGTCGGAAATCATCGCGGTGCCGGCGGGCGCGTAGGCTCCTTCGCCAATCCCCACCAAGGCCCGCGCGCCCAGCAGCCCACGGAACGTTCCCGCGATTCCTGAGAGCAACGTTGCGAGGCTCCAGAAGAAGACGCCGAAGGCCATGATCTTCTGGCGCGGCCCGCGGTCTGACCAGAAACCAAAGGGCAGAACGGCGAGCGAATGGATCAGAATGAAGACCGAAGCCAGGAGTCCGAGTTTGAAGTCGCTCACCGCGAACTCGTTTTTCAGGAAGGGAAACATCGGAACGACAATCAGGCGATCGAAGTAGTTGAGGAGGTTGATCAGGGTGAGGATAACGAGGACTTTCCACTGCCAGCCGGCGAAGTGCGGCCATTCGAGCCCCAGGCGGCGAAAGGCCGTCGGGCGCGCTTCCTGAGCCGGGGGAGGCACCTGAGTCGTGTGGGCCATGGCGCTGGCTGCGCTCACGGGAGGTTGAGGGTCTCCTGCCGGAGCAGCACCACTATTCTAGGCGGGCCGCCGCTCGCCGTCGAGATTTTTCGCGACCGTCGGGCCGCGCGAGCGATTACCGGAGTTGGCAGATTTGATCCCAGCGACCTACTCGTGGTGCAGCGCGACGATGGGATCGAGGCGGGAGGCTTTCATGGCAGGCCACATGCCAAAGAAGAGGCCGATGCTCACCGCCACAACAAATCCCGCCACGATGGACCAACCCGGAACGGTCGAGGGCAGTTGCGGGATGAGATTGCGGATGAGCAGGCTGATTGTGCAGCCGAAGCAAATCCCCAGGATTCCGCCGGTGCCGGTAAGAGTCATGGCTTCCAGGAGGAACTGCCAGGTGATGTCGCTGCGACGGGCGCCGATGGCCTTGCGTACGCCGATTTCGCGGGTTCGCTCCGTGACGGAGACGAGCATAATGTTCATCACGCCGATCCCCCCCACCAGCAATCCGATGGAGGAGATAACGACGGTGACGAGCACGATCGTGCCCATGAGGTCGCGGAACTGGGTGATGAAGGATTCGGCCGTGGCAATGCCAAAATTGTCAGGGTCCGTGTACTTTACATTGCGGCGCCGGCGCAGCAGGCTGCGAACCTCGTCCTCGGCCTGGCTAAGCTTGCCGGGGAAAGCCATGGCGGTGATGAAATTGTCCTTGGCGCGCGGGTAGATCTTGCGGAAGGTCATGTAGGGTATCAGCAGGATACGATCACTGCCGTTATCGCCCAGAACCTGTTTGCGCTTTTCCAGGGTCCCGATCACCTCAAACTCCCGGCCATCGACGTTGATGATCTTGCCGATGGGGTCTTCGCCCTGAAACAAGCGCGTGGTGACGTCCGAGCCGATGACGACGACATCCCGGCGGTGCATGTCGTCAATTTCATTGAACAGCCGCCCGTCCTTGAGTTCACACCCCAGGTTCCCGAAGTGCGACGAAGTGCAGCCGCGGAACTCGGTGTCCAGCATTTCCTGCCCCTTGTACTTGGCGGGGACGGACGGACCCCAGCGGAAGATTTCCGCCGAGGCTTTTTCGACCGATGGGCAGTTCTCCTGGATGGCCTGCATATCATCGAAGGTCAGGGGCTTGCGCATCCACTCTTCGCGGCTCACATTGAACTTGATTCCAGGGTCCCATTTGAAGATGAACAGCGTGCGGGTGCCAAAGGCTTCGGCGACGTCCACCACCTGTTGGTCCAGACCCTTGAAGATCGAGGCCACTCCAATGACTGTGGCGGTTCCGATCAGCACGCCAAGAATCGTCAGGAAGGCGCGGAACTTGTGGGTGCGCAGCGTGTCCAGAGCCAGGAGCAGGTTTTCGCGGACTTGATGGCGATGGGGGTTCACGCTCAGGCCTCCGTCCGGAGAGCTTCAATGGGATCCAGCCGAGCCGCTTTGCTGGCAGGATAAATTCCAAAAAACAGCCCGACCACAGTGGAAAGCACCAGGCCGATTACCACCGCCTGGACGGGCACCGAGGAGGTGAAAACCATGTCGACAATCCGGCTGATGAGGAAAGAGAGCAAAACTCCGATACCGCCGCCGGTCGCCGCCATGACGCTGGATTCGATAATGAACTGCATCAGGATGTCGCGGCGCCGCGCGCCGAGTGATTTGCGAATGCCGATTTCGTGGGTGCGCTCGGTGACGCTGGCCAGCATGATATTCATGATGACGATGCCGCCCACAACCATAAAAACGGCCACAATACCGATGGTGACCGCAAAAATCGCCCCCGTGAGCTGGTGCCACGCGCTCATCAGCGTGTCGGAGGCGTTGATTCCGAATGTGTCGTCCTCACGGTAGGGAACCTGGCGGCGGGCGCGCATGAGGGCGCGGACTTCGTCTTCCAGCACAAACATTTGCTTTTGATCGTAGGCCTGAACGCTGACCGCAAGCTGCGGGCGCGCCACAAAAATCTTCTGGAACGTGGTCAGGGGGATGTGAACGAATTTGTCCTGACTCTGGCCGAAAGTCGTGCCGATGCGCGTCGCCACGCCGATGATCCGGAAGTTCGCGCCGCGCACGGTAATTTCCTTCCCGATGGGATCGACCATGGGGAAGAACTCGTCAACCAGGTCCTGCCCGATGAAGCAGACCATGGCGCTGTGGTTGTAATCCGAATCGGTAAAGTAGCGGCCGGATTCCACCTTCTCCTGCCCGATGTCGATCATGCTGGGCGTGCGGCCGCTCAATCCGACCTCATACAGGGTTTTCCCCATGTACTTGGCGTCGGTTTGACCCCAGATCCAGGCGTCGGCGCCGATATTTTTGTAGTTGGGCAGGTTGGTTTTCAGAAATTCGTATTCCTCCAGGCGGACGGGTTTGTTCCGCCGCCGTGCCTTCAGCCAGCTCTCATATCCCTGCGCCCATTGCCACTGGTGAAGGATGAAGGTGTTGGCTCCCAGGTTGGCGATCCGCTCCTGGAAATAGAGGTTCATGCCGTTGACCACCGACATGACGGAAATCAGGGTGGTCGTGGCGATCACGACCCCCAACAGCGTGAGGAAAGAGCGCAGTTTATGCGCGCGCAAAGCCTCAAGGGCGATCCAGAAGGCCTCGCGTGCCGTGATCCACGCGCCAAAGAGCCGGCGGCGCTTGGTCGTGGACCGGAGCAGGAATACGCGGGTTTGGACGACCTCGGACACCGAATTCACTCTTCTGGATCTGGGCTCCGCGGGGGGCGCGGGTTTCCAGGCCTATTCGACTCGTTCGTCGCGGTCAATCTTTCCGTCGCGGATGTGCAAGATGCGGAGCGCGTGCGCCGCGATATCGTGCTCGTGAGTCACCAGTACGATGGTATTCCCCGCCTCGTGCAGGCGGTCGAAAAGCTTCATGATTTCTTCCCCGGTCGCCGAGTCCAGGTTCCCGGTGGGTTCGTCGGCGAGGATAATCGAGGGATTGTTTACCAACGCCCGCGCGACGGCCACACGCTGCCGCTGGCCGCCGGAGAGCTCGTTGGGCCGGTGGTGCATGCGGTCAGCCAGTTCGACTCTGCGCAGGGCTTCCTGAGCCTTCTCCAGCCGCTCGCTCGCCGGCGTGCCGTTATAGATGAGCGGCAGTTCGACGTTGTGCAGGGCGCTGGCGCGGGCGAGCAGATTGAACGTCTGAAATACGAAGCCGATTTCCTTATTGCGGATGTACGCCAGCTCGTCATCGGAAAGCTCGCTGACCAGATGGCCGTTCAGCCAATAGTTACCGCGGGTGGGGGTATCCAGGCACCCGATCAAGTTCATCAATGTGGATTTGCCCGAACCCGAGGGGCCCATGATGGCGACATATTCGCCGCGTTCGATCTCAAAGGAAACCCCGCACAAGGCGTGGACGGCGATGGCCTCGCCCATATCGTAGGTTTTCCAGAGGTCCTCCGTGCGGATGACGACTCCGTCGCGAGGAGGAGCGCTCGCTTGCATTGAAGATGGAGCAACCTGTGATCCCATCACGTTCCCTTTCTTCCGGCGTCGAAGCCGATTCACATTGCGGCAGCCGGACTTTCCGGGCGGCGGTGAATTCCGCCGCCGGCGCGCTATCGTGGAACAACCTAAGCAGGAGACCCGCCAGGTTTCGCGCCGCTGTTGTCCACCTTGATCTTGGTATTGTTCTTCAAGGTGCGCAAAACGCTGAAACTGCCGGTTACGATTTCTTCGCCGGGTTTCACCCCTTTCAGGATTTCCATATCGGTGGCGCCCATGATGCCCGTCTCGACGGGCGTGAACACCGCCCGCCCGTTCTTCACTACAAAGACTCCCTGGATTTCTTCCTTGCTCTTGTCCTTCTCTTTGGACGCGCCCTCAGGGGGTTTGGTCTCGGCCGCCGCGGCTTTCACCGTCCCGCTCGGCTTTCCACCCTTGGGCGGCTCTTCCAGATCCCGCTTCATGCGGATGGCCAGCGCCTGAATGGGAATGGTCACGGCATCCGTGCGGGTGGCGGTGGTGATCTTGGCGGTTGTGGACAAGCCGGGACGCAGGCCGGGAGGTGGGTTCTCGAGCGTGACCACGACCTTAAAGTCCTTGGCTTCCTCGGTGGCGGTTCCCGAAGTGTTTTGCCCCACCGCCTGGCCGGTGGTTCGCCCGATGGCGCTCTGCCCGATCTCGGTGACCTTGCCCTTGAAAGTCTTATCCCTCACCGCGTCGATCGTCACTTCGGCGGGCTGGCCGAGTTTGACGTTAACAATATCGGTTTCGTCGACTTTCACTTCCGCGGTAATCACCGAGAGGTCGGAAACCTGGAACAACAGGCTACCGACGGAGTTTTGAATCCCCGGCACGACATTTTCGCCGACGTGTACGGGGAGGTTTGTGATGATGCCGTCCAGCGGAGAGGTGTAGAAAGTCTTGGCGCGGGCGTCGGTGGCGCGCACCAGCGCGGCACGGCTCTGCGCGACCCGGGCGCGCGACATGTCGCGGTTGTAGGTGGCCTGCTGATACATCGCCTTCGCTTGCGCCACGCGGGCTTCGGCGGCCTGGACGTTCGCCTGAGCGACTTCGAACTCCGCGCGTCGCTGGTCATAGAGCTGCTGGGCGATTAACTTATCTTTCAGCAACTGTTGGGCGCGCGCGTAATCTTCTCGCGAGCGGTTGAAGTTCGCTTGGGCGGTCTGAAAATCGGCCTGGGCAGTCTTCAAGCTCGCCGCCGAGGACTGCACGGAAGCTTCCGAGGCCGAAACATCGGCCAACTGCGTTTTCAGGGCGGCTTCTTGCGCGGCAACATCCGCCTCCACCTGGACGAACTCCGTCCTCAGAAGGAGTTGGCCTTTCTTGACCGAGTCGCCTTCCTTGATGTAGATGTCGATGATCTTGCCGTAAGTGCTGGCATTGACGTTGGCAAAGTTAGCGGTCGGAGGTTTGATCTGCCCGGACGCCGTAACAATTGAGGACAATTCCTTTTTCTCAGCCTTGCCAGTCTGCACGGTGACTACGCCTCGCCGGCTCCAGGTTATCCCGCCGACCACCAGGCCGATCAGCAACACTGCGCCCAGGCCCAGGAGCAGCGCTTTCTTCCAGCGTTTCATGCCAGTCCGTTTCCGAGCGGGAGGCTCGCTCTGCATAATGACAGGCTCCAATTCTTCCTCCGCCTTTCCAATCCCCAGCTCCGTTGTGTGCCCCATATTAAATCACTCCTCGATTTCGCACTTTCCCCATCAACATGCCTGGGAAGTTTCTCCGTCTCGATTTGGTCCAGGCTTGACTGCTTTCAGGGACGTCGAGAGATGACACCCTCCCCCCCGCTGTCGTTCGCAAGCAGAACTCGACCACCTGAGTTCTATACGTTCTCGGGGGCCAAAAAGTTTCCACGAAAAGTCGGTTGGTCAAAGTCCGGGCGTGGTCAATAAATGTCCTCGTTCAGGACCTTCCCCAGAATCCGCCACCCGGCCCACTCTCGAGAGGCACCGCACAACATGCTTCCCGCCATGGGCCGTCCTCTTCTCGCTCGCCCGGGTATTCTAACTCTTCCAGCACCGGGGAGAAAGCGTAACCCTGAGTTCCAGTCGTACCCTGTCCGATCTGCCACCTTCGGCGGACAGGCAACCGCGGTTATTCGACCCAAGGTGACAGATATTAGACACCGCAAACCGCCTGATTGTTAGCAGTTTTATGATCGTGCAGGCCACCTTTTGGGGGGCGGGGGCATCACACGGCGTGGCGTCGGCTGGGTCTTAGTTTGTTCCGAATCTTTGCGGGATGATGATGCTTGACTTCTCGCATCGCGAAACCTAGAATTTGGTATCCTAGGACTAGAAGCTGGGTCAGGATGACCGGCCGAAGGGTCTAATTATGTTTCGATGGGCTCGACGCTTTCGGGGTAGAGGTCTTCTTACTTCCTGTTTCATTCTCGCCGCGTTGATCGCGACGACGCTCTTTGCGCTCCCTCCCAAAGACAAGCAAGAGAAGGAACAGCCGGAGAAGCTCTCCAAACAGGAGAAGCGCCGGCGAAAAGAAATCCAGAAGGAAATGGAGGACCCTTACAAGCGCTGGCTGAGCGACGAGGTCCCCTATATCATTACCGACGAAGAGCGCGCTGCTTTCAAGAAGCTGAGTACCGCGGAGGAGCGCGAACAGTTCATTGAACAGTTCTGGGAACGCCGCAATCCCAATCCGGGCAGCCCGGAGAATGAATTCAAAGAGGAATATTACCGGCGCATCGCTTACGCCAACGAGCACTACGCCTCAGGCATCCCGGGCTGGAAAACCGACCGCGGCCGGATCTATATCATGTATGGGCCGCCGGATGAGATCGAGTCGCATCCTTCGGGCGGCTCCTACATTCGCCCTCCAGAAGAAGGTGGCGGCGAGACCTCGACGTATCCTTTCGAGCAGTGGCGGTACCGCTACATTGACGGCATCGGGACCAATATCATCCTTGAGTTTGTCGACCCGACGATGACCGGTGAATATCGGATGACGATGGATCCGGGCGAAAAGGACGCTCTTCTGCACGTCCCCAACGCCGGCCTGACCGAGATGGAAGCCATGGGGATGGCATCGAAGCGCGACCGCTTTACGCGCACCGACGGCATGACCATTGGCCAGTCTCTGGGCGGCCTGCCGGAGCGCATGAATGAATTCACGCGCCTGGATCTCTACGCCCGCATCTTCAAGCCCCCGGCGGTCAAGTTCAAGGACTTGAAAGCCGTCGTAACCTCGCGGCTCAGCGCGCAGCTTTTGCCGTTTGATGTGCGGACAGATTACATTCGAGTGACCGAGGACAGTGTTCTGACGCCGGTTACCGTGCAGGTCTCCAATCGCGACCTGCAGTTTGAAAACAAAGAAGGCGTCATGCATTCGGTCATGGACATCTTCGGGCAGATTTCTAGCCTGGGAGGCCGCATCGTCAGCACTTTCGAGGATGCGGTAGCCCTGGATGTTCCCGACAGCGATTTCCAGCGGTACGTTGATCGCAAGTCCGTTTATCAGAAAGTCGTTCCCTTGCGGCCGGGCCGCTACAAGCTGAGTGTGGTAGTCAAAGACGACTTGAATGGTCACATGGGCTCCATCGAGTTGGGTATCCAGGTTCCCCACTATGACGAGGAACGGCTTGCCGCCAGCTCCCTGATCCTGGCCGATCTCATCCAGCCTCTCCCCACCTCGCAGGTGGGCACGGGACCGTTCGTCATCGGCGGGACGAAGGTGCGGCCCAGCGTCAACCAACAATTCACTCGCGAGCAGAATCTCGGCATTTATATGCAGGTCTACAACCTGGGGATTGATCCATCGACACACAAGCCGTCCGCGGACATTCAGTATGAAATCCTGAAAGACGGGAAAGCGCTCCTGAGTCAGCCGGAGGACCTGGCTAAGCTGAAGAACGCTTCCCAGCAGATAACCCTTCAGAAGACGATGCCGCTGAAGGCGCTGCAACCTGGGAAATATACGGTCCAGATCAAGGTTACAGATAACGTCAAGAAGCAGACGATTACGCCGCCACCGACTGTGACCTTCGAGTTGCGTTAGCGACCCCGTGGTGTCCCGGCGGGCCGGGACAAGTTCCGGTCTCGAAGAGGTTCAATGGCGATGAGCCTATTTCAGCCACGAAGGCGATTCCAGGCAAAGCTTCTGGTGGGCGGTATGCTGCTGGCGTGCTTGGCCGCCGTTCCCGGCCGAGGCGCCGACTTCGGGCGGATTACCGGAACCGTGTCCGATTCGCAGGGGAGTCCCCTGATGGGAGCTACCGTTACGATCGCGGGACCTCTGCTGACCGGACTTCAACCCGTGGCCAAGGCGGTCGAGCGCGTCATTACCGACGCTCACGGACGATTCACCGTGGAGCGTTTGATGCCGGGTTTGTACTCCCTGCAAGTTACCGCCGCCACCCGGCTCCCGATCCTGCGCAACCGCATTCTGGTTGAAGCAGGCCGCAGCCTGCAAGAGAACTTCGTCCTCAGCGATATCCTGTCGCCGCTCGTCCTGCGCATTCCTTCTGGCACCGTGACGACTTGGGGTGAGGACTGGAAGTGGGTCCTGCGGACTTCCGCGGCCACCCGGCCGATTCTCCGTTATCAGCCCGCAGCAAAAAGTAACAGCAAGTCCAAGGCCCGCAAGCCGCCCCTTCCTTCCAGCCAGCGGCTGATCGCCATGAGTCCCGGTTCGAGCCGACGCACGACCCTGGCCTCTGATCCGGGCGTGGGGAGTGTCCTGGCGTACGTCCGGGCGCTTTCCGAGGACACGGATCTGCTGGTGGCGGGGTCCATGGGTGCCAGTGGCTTCCAGACGTCGTCGCTCGCCACCCTCCTCCGCAAGGACGCCTTGCGGGGAGCCCCCCAGGAACTTGGTCTGGCCGTCCATCAGTTGAATTTTGCCGACGGCGTGCCCCTGCCCTCCGGCGACGGACGCGAAAGCATGAACCATGCGCAAGCCATGGTGCTCAGCTACGTGCGGACGCATCGCCTCCTCGATCGCCTTATCCTGACGACCGGAATGGAATTTGATTACCTGAATGCAGCCCAGGACGCCCTTTCCTCCCGGCCGATTGTGAAACTCGAGTATCAACTGTCCCCTTCGAACGAATTTTCTATGCGCTATGGCGCCGCGCGCGTCGAGGGTGGCGGGTCTCTCCTCGACCGCGTCGGGACACTGACAGCTTTCCCCCGGGTGACAATGCGTGGTTACCGGCCAGAGCTGGAAACACTCAACCATGCGGAACTGGCGTTCACGCATAAGATGGGCAGGAATTCGCGCCTCGAGTTGGCAGCCTACCGCGATAATTTCGAAAACACGGCGTTGTGGGGATTCGGCGGGGCACAGGTACTCAGCGGGCTGGGCGGCACATTCCTTCCCAACCCTGCAGCCAATGGGGTTACCCTGAATGCCGGGAATTACACTTCGTCCGGGGTTCGAGCCGCACTGAGTCGGAGTATTGGAGGTTCTGTTCAGGTCGCGGTCCTTTATTCCTTGGGAGATGCCTTGAGTGTCGACGCGCTCAATAATCGGGGCGAGGAGTCGCAACTAAAGACCTTGCGGTCGGTTTTGCGGCCTCGGCGAAGCCAGGTCCTCGGTGGCCGCTTGGCGGCTCGCATACCCGTCTGCAAGACCCAAATCATCACCACTTACGAATGGCTGCCCGCCGGTCGCGTGTCCGAAGTCGATCCCTACGGGCAAGCCAATTCCCAGCTACAACCTTACCTGGGCATTCAGATCCGGCAGCCTCTGCCGGCTCTTGCCTTCCTCCCTGCCCGAATTGAAGCGCTGGCCGATTTCCGCAACCTGCTCGCTCAAGGTTACACGACGGTCTCCCAAGCTGGCGACGAATCCCTGATTCTGACCCCCGCGTATCGGAGCTTCCGGGGCGGCTTCTCAGTGCAGTTCTAACCCATTCAATGGAATGGCCCGGACTCTTACATCGATACGCCTGGGGGTGCGGTGCGCGGTGCCCTATGATCCCGGATCGGTGGCACGGGGCGGGACGGAAGATTCCCCCAGTCTGCTACCAAAATCAGGAGCCCATATCCGTGTTTTCATACCGGTTTCCAAGGGCGGGAGAGGCTTGGCATAAATCGCTGCAACTAATCCACTTAAATATTTACCGGAAGGAAATCACTGGTAAGAGATTTGCTCAAACTGAGGATGGTGTTGTGTATCGTTTCGCCCTGCGGTAGTTGGCCTCAATGCGCACGACTTTACCATTCCGGTTTACCACGGTCTTTCTGGCGCTGTTGAGCCTGACGCTTGTTGTATTTGGCATCCTCAACTTTGAACAGCGCAGGGTCTACCAGCTCCCGGACGATGGCGTCTCCTGGATGGACGTCAAGGGACAGGTAACTGCCTGGATTGTTGCTCCTGACAGTCCGGCGGAGCGGGCGGGGATTACCGAGGGCGATAAGCTGGCCGCCATTAACGGGGTCCCGATTAAGCATGCGCTCGACGCTACGCGCGAGATCTTTCGAGCGGGGGTTTGGGCACAGGCCCGGTATGACCTCAGCAGGAACGGGCAACCATTCCAGGCGACCGTGGTCGTCGCACCGCAGAGCAATCAGAGTTCGCTCCGTCACTACCTCGAGCTGGTCGGCCTGGTCTACTTGCTGATTGGGACATTCATTCTGGTGCGGCGGTGGACGGCGCCCAAATCACTGCATTTTTACGTTTTCTGCCTGGCCTCTTTTGTCCTTTACACTTTTTCGTACACCGGCAAATTGAACCTGTTTGACGGAACCGTTTACTGGCTGAACGTTCTCGCCTGGATCCTCCAGCCGGCGCTCTTTCTCCACTTCTGCCTGAGTTTCCCGGAGCGGCCCGAATATCTGCGCGAGCGCCCCGTGCGCGCGGCCTTTATCTACCTGCCCGGGGCGATTCTTCTGGCCTTTCATGTCCTGGTGGCTACCGGTTTCCTATTCTGGTCATTGCCTCTCCTCCTCACCCGTTACCGGCTTGACCGGGTCGAACTGGCCTATTTGGCGGTATATTTCATCCTCGGAGCCTTCTGGCTGCGACGCAGCTTTGTCCGCGCCGAGGTTCCTCTCCTCAAACAGCAGCTCAAATGGGTGAGCCGGGGATCGTTCGTGGCGATTGTACCGTTCGCGTTGCTCTACGTCGCCCCTTACTTCCTGGGTATGGTTCCCACACCCTGGATGAAACTCTCGACCCTCTCGCTGATCATACTTCCGCTGACATTCGGCTACGCCATCGTGCGCTACAGGCTGATGGACGTGGACATCATCTTCCAGCGGGGAATTGCCTATACGCTGGCCACGGCCGCCATCGTAGGGTTGTCTTTCGGCCTGATCGCGCTCTTTGCGGACGTGTTTCGCACGACGTTTCCCGCCACCAGCCGCGGAGGCTGGATCCTCGCCATCATCATCACGGCGTTCCTCTTCCAGCCGATTGTGAACTGGATTCAGGCGCGGCTGGACCGTGTGCTCAACCGGGAGCGCTACGACTATCGCCGGACGCTCCTGACTTTTGCGCGCGAGCTCACCACCGAGTTGCACGTCGACCGCCTGCTCGATCAGGTTGTCGGCCGCCTCTCGGAGACGCTGGCGGTGGATCGGGTGGCGATTTTCCTCAATGGCGAGTCCAACGGATTCCGCCTGGCAAAGTCGCGCGGCCTCACGATTCCGGCCTCTCTGGATTTGAGTTTCCTCGATCCCCAACGCGACGAATTGAGGAAGGGTTACCTGTTCTTTGAAAGCGTCAAGCGCGTCTTCGGCGTTTCGCCCGCGGCGCAGGCGACCATCGAGCAACTGGACCTGCATTACTACATGGCTTTTATGATCAAGGAGCGGACACTGGGCTATCTGGCGCTGGGCCGGACGCGCAAAGGAGATTTCCTTTCCAGCGAAGACGTCGACCTGTTGCAGACCATCACCAGCTATCTTGCCGTCGCCCTGGAGAACGCCAGGCTCTACGAATCACTCGAGCAGAAGGCGCGGCAATACCAGGAACTTCGCGACTTCAGTGAAAACATCATTGAGTCGGTCAATGTGGGTGTCCTGGCATTCGACCTGGACCATCGGATCACCGGCTGGAACTCCGCCATGGTGAAGCTCTACGGGCTTTCCCGCGCCGAGGCTGTCGGGAGCCGGCTGGAATCGATCTTTCCGCGCGAGCTCCTGGCGGAGCTTCCGGCATCCAGCGACCCGCACCACACCGTCAACGCCTACAAGTTTGGCTTGCGCACGCCCGATGGCCGGCGGTTGATTGTGAATTTCTCCATGACGCCGCTGATTGGCAAGGATGAGCAGGTAATTGGCCGCCTGCTGGTTTTCAACGACATCACCGAACGGGTGAATCTGGAAGACCAGTTGATGCAGGCTGAAAAACTCTCCTCGATCGGCCTGCTGGCGGCGGGTGTCGCCCATGAAGTGAACACACCCCTGGCGGTGATTTCTTCGCAGGCGCAGATGCTGGCCAAACAACTGCCTTCCGAAGATCCCAGTGCCCGCACGGTGGACAAGATCATCAAGCAGTCGTTCCGCGCCTCGGAGATCGTGAACAACCTGCTCAAGTTTTCGCGCGTGAGCGGGAGCGAATATTCGGAGCTCGATCTGAACCGCGTGATTCGCGAGACACTCTCCCTGATCGAACCCATGCTGCGCGCGTCCAACATCTCGTTGAACACCCAGCTCTCTCCTTCCGTGCCTGCTGTGTACGGGAATCCCGGCAAGCTGCAACAAGTGTTCATGAACCTCATCATGAATGCGCGAGACGCCATGCCGCGCGGCGGCGAACTGACGCTGGCCACCGAGTCGGAAAACTCCACGGTCCACGTGGAAGTTTCCGACAATGGCATGGGCATTCCCACCGAACATCTGAGCAAGATCTTCGATCCCTTCTTCACGACCAAGTCCAGGAGCCGGGGCACAGGTCTGGGTCTCGCGGTAACCTATGGGATTATTCGCGAGCACTCCGGCAAGATTGGCGTCGAGAGTGCCCCCGGACGAGGCACCACCTTCCGCCTCGAATTCCCCACCGCAAGGAAGCCTGTAAATGTCGGTTAAGGGTTCCATTCTTATCATTGATGATGAACAGGAAATCCGCGAGAGCCTGGAGCAGCTCCTGGGTGACGAAGGTTATCGCTTGGCGACAGCCGCAGCGGCCGAAGACGGCCTGAAGAAGATCGAGGATGGAGTTTTCGACCTCGTGCTGCTCGATATCAGCCTGCCGGACCGCAACGGGCTGGAAGTCTTGAAACAAATCAAGCGTGAGACGCCCGACATCGGCGTCATCATGATTACCGCTTACGACTCGAGCCAGATGGCTTTCCAGGCTTCGAAGGAGGGCGCCGAAAGTTACATCACCAAACCCTGGGATAACGATAAGCTCCTGCTCGAAATCCGCAACGCTCTCGACAAATCCCGGTTGCAGGTTGAAAACGTCCAGCTCCGGCGCGCCCTCAAGCGGTTCGGCCTGCCCAACATTGTCGGTAAGAGCGATCGGATGCAGAAGGTCTTCGATTTGATCACTCAGGTTGCCCCCAGCCGCGCCACGGTCCTGATCACCGGCGAGAGCGGGACCGGCAAGGAACTCGTCGCCAAGACCATCCATGCCACCAGCCCGCGTGCCGATCGCCCTTTCGTTCCGGTGAATACCGGGTCTATGCCGGTGGATTTGCTGGAGAGCACTCTCTTCGGGCATGTCAAGGGCGCGTTCACCTCGGCCATTGCGACGAAACGCGGCCTCTTCGAAGTGGCCGACCAGGGAACGATCTTCTTCGATGAAATCGGTACGGTTGGAGTTGAGACTCAGGCCAAACTCCTGCGGGTCATCCAGGAGCGCGAATTCATGCGCCTAGGCGGCACCGAAACCATCAAGGTGGATGTGCGGATCCTGGCCGCCACCAACGCTGACCTGAGACGCCTGGTGCAGGAAAACAAATTCCGCGAGGATCTCTATTACCGCCTGAACGTCATCTCCATCCCGTTGCCACCGTTGCGCGATCGTGCGGGCGACATCCCGCTCTTGGTGGAACATTTTCTGGAGAAGTTCTCGCAGGAAAATAACCGGCAGGGGTTGCGCTTCACTCCCGATGCCCTGAAGCGCATGATGGATTACGGCTGGCCGGGAAACGTCCGGGAGCTGGAAAACGCCGTCGAGCGCGCCGTGGTTCTCTCCAGCGGCAATGAGCTGACGCCCGATGTCCTCCCCGAGCAACTCTCGTCGGATGGGGCCCACCCCACGCGCACCCTGCCGCTCGAAGATTTCGAGGGCCGGTCGCTCTTCGAGATTATAGAGGCCTACGAGCGACGCGTTATCCTCGACATGCTGGCGCGCGCCGACTGGAGCCAGACCGAAGCCGCCGAGCGCTTCAAGATCCCTCTCTCCACCCTCAACCAGAAAATCAAACGCCTGCAAATCGATATCAAACGCCGCAGCGAGAATTAGGCGACCGTGGTGAACGGAAGCCCGAAGGTCCGCTCGGGGACCTCTCGACGCTTCGACTTTTCAGTCGAAACCGTCAGACCTTGATGAAGATTTTGTGTTTGTAGAGCCAGTAGCAGAGGTACCAGAGGACGAGAAGAACAGTGCAGCTCTGGGCGACGGGTGCGAGGGGGCCGATGAATCTGTAGCCGCCCGTGAAAGACCGCACCATGTGGTCAATCGAGCCGCGAATCAGGAAGCCGCAGGAATAGATGAAAATCGAATTCATCCCCACGACCACCAGCGGGAAAGCGATCTTCTTATAGCCTGCCACGTCGATCAGAAGCACGAAGCCGATCATCATCAGCAATACCCAGCCGGTGCTGTAAAGCGTCCAGGAAGCCGTCCAGAGCCGCTTGACGTTAGGGATCACGAGCGACATTGCCAATCCGCCGGCGAAAGCGGCGACGGCCGAAACGGCCAGAATCCGCACCTTGTCCGCAAACGGTTTTTCCATGCGCAGAAGCATTCCGGCCCACGCGCCGAACAGCGTCGTCACGGTACTGGTGATGAAGTTGATGGTCACGTAGTAGCCCTCGTAGTTGTAGCCGAGCAGGGCTTTGTCGATGACCGCTCCGATGTTGCCTTCCTTGGAGAATGGGCCGTCCGGGCCCGGGAAGAGAAAGAAGAGCGCGGAGTGAAAGGCCAGCAGCGCTGCGGCGGTCACAACCTGCCATCGAAACTGCATCTGCATAATCAGGTAGGCGAAGAAATAGGTGAAAGCGATCTGCGCGAGCACATTAATGAGTTGGAAACGAGGGTGCCCGTCGGCGGCGATGATCAGAAATTGGCTGAGCAGGATGAGCTTGAGGGCGCGGACGGCGACGTGCTTCAGGTTGTCGCGTGGAGTCGCCCCCTTGGCCGTGCGGATGGCAAGCGCAAACGGCATGGCGACTCCGACCATGAACATGAACGAGGGCTGAATGAGATCCCAGAACACCGCGCCCGCCCACTCGACGTGATCGAACCACGCGGCGATTCCGCCGTAGGTCGGATCGTTTTGGAGTGCTCCGAAGCCCAGCCCCCCCGATGCCAGCAGCAACATGATGAATCCGCGGAAGGCATCAAGCGCAATGTACCGCTCGGTCTTTTCGGTTTTTGGGAAGGTCGCGGCTGAAGCCTTGGGCGGTTCGATCGCCGTAACGGTCACCGACATGGCGCGAATTCTAGCATTCCGTTGAGCAAACGCAATGCATTTTTGCCCTTAGGGATGGAAGGGGTTCGTGACTCTCAGGCGGGCGAACCGGCGAAAGTCTTCGTCGGCGGTAAGGATCTCATCCACGCCGTGCTCGATCAGCAGGGCGGCAATGTGGGCATCGTGGAGAAGGTTGCCTGTAATCGTAACGTTGCGCAGCAGGTCGTTGAGAATCTCGCGATGCCGTTGGCCTTCGGCGAGGGGCACGATTGAAGGTGACGCCAGAAGAGCTTCGACTGACTCCCACGCTTCAAGCACGGGCGTCGGAGGATGGAAGACGCGCGGGTGGGTCACAACTCGCAGGTATTCGTAGATGCAGGGCCAGGGAATGGCCCATGATTCCGCACCGGTCGCGAGCCCACTAAGTACTTTCAAAGCCGTGGAATGTTGGGGAACCTCCTCGCGATCGGCGTAAATCAGAATATTGCTGTCAACCGCTCGCATCAGCGCCCATCCATCAGATCGAATAAGGAGTCGCGGTCGTCCAGCCGCACTCCGGGCTGAATCCGTCCGCGGTGAGTCTTCCATCGGAAAACGTATTTGCCCGGGCGCGTGGCGGCGGTCAGCCCCCTGCGAAGGCAGGCGTTCACCACCTCGCGGAGGGTCGTCTTGCGGCGGACGGCCTCCTGCTTTAATTCGCGGAACACGGGTTCGTCAATGTCGATCGTCGTTCGCATGCACAAAAGCATAAGGCCCGCGCATATTTATGTCAAGGACGACGGGTCGCGCGATCGCCTACGGCAGCAGGAGGGCCTGGAGTTGTCGGAACTGGTTGGTTTGGAAGTACAATCCTGTCATCAGGCTGGCGTTGTAGGCCACATGCAGAATGACACTGGGCACGAGCGAGCCCGTGAAACCCCGCGCGGCCGAGAAGACCAGCCCGACCATCAGGATCAGGAAAACGTGGTTCCACGCGCCCCAGTATTCCGGGACGTGAAGCGCCGCGAACAAGGTGGCTGTTCCGAATACGGCGAAGCGATCCCCCACAAGATTCTGGAAGAAGGCGAAAAGCACGCCGCGAAAGATCAGCTCCTCCATGAAAGGCGCTATCAGAACGGCAAACGCGGAAATCGCGTAGCCCGCCAGGGGAGACGTGAAGAGGCGCGTGAGCGGAAAATCGTCACGGTCCGGAAGCAAGGGCGGCATAAGCTGGATGACGAGGGCCAGTAGAATGCCTCCAAGAAAGAATTGCAGCGCCTTGGAGCGCGGAGGCATCCTCCAGTTCAGCGTTTCCCAAAACGGCAGACGATGGTTCACAACGATGAAAAGATAGATGGTCAGAAATATCAGGGCGTGGAAGACCGACTGCAATACCAGCAACAGAAAGGGGTTGCCCTGCACGGCGCGCGAGAGCCTGGGCCATCCCAGGACGGGCTGCAGAGCCGTGTACCCGGCGACAACCAGGAAATTGGCTGCCAGCAGTGCGAGAAGCGCACAGACACTCAGGGCAAGCATGTTTCGGACTGTCCAGGGACTCCCCGGTACTCCGGCCGTGGGGGCGGCTGGTTCCCGAATTAAGTCGGGCTCGGTCAGGCCACTGTTGGATGTTTCGTTCGACACTAGCGGACTCGTTCGCGTCTTCCTAACGCGGCGGCGAGCAGGGGAATCATCAGCTCATGATGCCCGGTCAGCGCGTAGCTACGGCTGCCACGGCCCGCGGTCGGGCGTGACAAGACGTTCTCCGTGGGCCGATAATGCTGGATAAAATCCAGATTCACGGTGGTAATGCCGCGCGGCGCGCGGGCCAGATTCGCGGCCAGGCTGTAGCACTTCATAAACACTTCCGGCAACACCACGGACGAACCCACGTTTAAGTAGACCCCGCCGTCCATTTTCTTCACCAATGCGGCCAGGAGCCGGAAGTCGCGATGCGTGGCGGCGCCTGTGGCGTGTGCGTCCACCGCCGGGTGCATGTGGATGATGTCAGTGCCGATGGCCACGTGCACCGTGACAGGCACGCGAGCTTGATACGCGGCGGCGAGCAGGCTATAGCGGCGGAAGCGTGCGCCCCGATGCCGCGTGAGGAATCGGCCCACGGCTTCTCCGATCCCCAAGGCGTGCCGATCGCCGGCTGCGATCGCTTCGTTGAGGTAGCGGCCGGTCTCCTCCGCCATGCCGAATTGACCGCGGGTCAGAACCGCGGGCACGTCCTCGGACGTCTTTCCGGCCAATGCAATCTCGAAGTCGTGAATCACCGCCGCGCCGTTCATGGCGATGGCGGTCACATATCCACGCTTCATCAGATCAATGAGGATTGGCGCAAGCCCTACCTTGATCACGTGGCCGCCCAACCCCCAAATGATCGGCCTTCCCCTCTGTTTGGCGCGCTCGATCGCCGCCAAGACGCCACGAAAACCGTTTCCTGCCAGAATGCGCGGGAGCGTCTGGACCCATTGGCCGATTGAGGCGCCGCGGCGCGCGACTCTGGCAAACTCGGCAACCGACACTTTACTCGGGCGCGAGCGAAGTGGGTACGTGCGGAGAGAGCCGAGATCGAGGGGGCGAATTCGGTAGGTACTCATCGGCAAGACGATGAACTCTGATTCGATAGTGGGTTACTTCGTTGCCTCACGTTCATCGTTCATGGGGTGACCATTGTTCAGCACCGCCGCCAGCGCCTGGCCGGTGAAGGATTTCTTCGAGCGCGCTACGTCTTCGGGCTTGCCCTGGGCGACGATTCGCCCGCCGGCTTCGCCGCCTTCCGGGCCGAGATCGATGATCCAGTCCGCTTGTTTGGCGACGTCGAGGTGGTGCTCGATGATGATGACGGTGTTACCCAGGTCTGTCAAGCGATTGAGCACCGCGAGCAGTTGTTTTACATCATCAAAATGCAAGCCCGTCGTAGGCTCGTCGAGGATATAGAGCGTGCGACCGGTCTGACGCCGGCTGAGTTCTTTCGCGAGTTTGATGCGCTGCGCCTCGCCGCCCGAGAGGGTCGTGGCCGGCTGCCCCAAGTGAATGTAGCCGAGGCCCACGTCAACAAGCGTCTGCAGCTTCTGTTTGATGGCGGGAATGTTTTCGAGGGCAGGGAGCGCATCCTGGGCCGTCAATTCAAGTACGTCGGCGATGGACAGGCCCTTGTACTTGACCGCCAGGGTTTCGGAATTGTAGCGCCGCCCCCGGCAGACTTCGCAGGTCACAAAGACGTCGGGCAGGAAATTCATCTCGATGCGCCGCAAACCTTCGCCCTGGCAAGCCTCGCACCGCCCCCCTTTCACATTGAAGCTGAATCGCCCGGCCCCGTAGCCGCGCTCGCGGGATTCCGGGAGCATGGCGAAAAGCTCGCGGATCGGCGTGAAAACTCCCGTGTAAGTTGCGGGGTTGGACCGGGGCGTGCGCCCGATAGGGGACTGGTCGATGACAATGACTTTGTCGAGGTGTTCGATTCCCTGGATCGCGCGGTGGGGGCCGGGCTCTTCGATCGCCCGATAGAGCTTTTTCGCCAGCGCCCGGTGAAGGATGTCGTTTACCAGCGTTGATTTGCCCGAGCCCGAAACGCCGGTCACGACGGTCAGCACGCCGAGGGGAAAATTGACGTCAATATTCTTCAAGTTGTGCGCCCGCGCGCCGAGAACGGAAAGAGTTTTCCCATTCGGGCTCCGCCGCTTCTCGGGAATATGGATGTGGAGCTTGCCGGAAAGGTATTGCCCCGTGAGCGATTCGGGCGACGCCGAAATCCTGTCTGGCGTCCCGCAGGCCACGAGGTATCCGCCCTTATTTCCGGCGCCCGGACCGAGGTCCACCACGTAATTGGCGCGGCGGATGGTTTCTTCATCATGCTCGACTACCAGCACGGTGTTGCCGAGGTCGCGAAGTCTCTCCAGGGTCTGGAGGAGGCGCTGGTTATCGCGCGGGTGGAGTCCGATGGAGGGCTCGTCGAGGACGTAAAGCACCCCCCGGAGTTTGGAGCCGATCTGAGTTGCCAGGCGAATGCGCTGGCTCTCGCCGCTCGAAAGCGTGCCGGCGGAGCGATCGAGGCTGAGGTAGCCCAGCCCCACGGCGCGCAGGAATTCCAGCCGCTCCGAAATTTCGTTCAGGATTCGCCGCGCCAGAATCTCCTGGCGTGGAGTGAGTTCGATTTTGGCGATGACTTCCTGCGCGCGACTGACGGGGAGGGAGGTGAAGTCGGCGATCGAGAGTCCCGCCACCTTAACCGCCAGGCTCTCGGCTCGCAATCGCTTTCCCTCGCACTTGGGGCACGGGACCGCGGACATGTACTGGCTGAACCATTCGCGGTAGCTTTCCGATGTAGTCTCCGCGTACCAGCGCTCGAGCAAGGGAATCACACCGACAAAGCCCGTGTCGCCCCGGCCGGTTTCCGCCTGCTTCCCGTAAAGGACCAGGTTCTGAATTCGCTGCGGGTGTTTATTGAACGGCGTCTTCAGGTCGAAGCGGAATCGTTCCGCGGCGCGCGCCACACTGCGTTGGAGAAAGGCCGAACCGGACCCGGGTCCCAGCCCGCCCTCGAGCAGCGGCCGCGACCAGTCCACAATGACTTTGGCGGGGTCGAACGAATACTGGCTGCCCAGACCCTTGCAGGCGTCGCAGGCGCCGTAAACGCTGTTGAAGGAGAACGAGCGCGGCTCGAGCGCCGGAATGTTGATCCCGCAGTGGACACACGCCCATTCCTGCGAGTAGAGGTGTTCCTCGCCGTTGACCACCGCCACCTGGACGATTCCCTTGGCGAGCTTCATCGCCGTCTCGATCGAGGCGGCGAGACGGCCCTCAATCCCCGGCTTGAGGAGCAGCCGGTCCACCACCACTTCGATCGTGTGATTCCGGCGGCGGTCGAGCGGTATTTCCTCTTCCAGCTGGTGTAGCACGCCATCCACGCGAGCGCGCACAAAGCCTTCGCGCGCCAACTGTTCAAACAGCTTGCGGAATTCCCCCTTCCGGCCGCGGACGATGGGAGCCAGAATCATGATGCGCTCGGCGTTGTTGCCGTTCGCGTCGTGGCCGTTCTCGACCATCGCCATGATCGAGGCGACGATCTGCTCGGTTGTCTGGCGGGCGATGGGGCGGCCGCACTGATGGCAGTGCGCTGCGCCGACGGAGGAATAGAGCAGGCGGAGGTAGTCGTAGATTTCCGTGATGGTCCCGACGGTTGAACGCGGGCTGCGGCTGGTGGTCTTTTGTTCGATGGAGATGGCGGGGCTCAGGCCCTCGATCGAATCGACGTCCGGCCGCTCCATCTGGTCGAGGAACTGCCGGGCGTAGGCGGAAAGGGTCTGGACGTAGCGGCGCTGGCCCTCGGCATAGATGATGTCAAACGCCAGGCTGGACTTTCCCGAGCCGCTCAACCCCGTCACCACAGTCAGGGTGTGACGCGGGATCTCTACGTCAATGTTCTTCAGGTTGTGCTGACGAGCACCCCGAACCGTAATTCGGTCGATCATCCGCCCTGAGCCCTACAGCGAGGAATTTCGACACTAGGCCAAACAACCATGCTACCGGGCGGCATCTGGCCCGTCAAGCGGATTTGGCGGGCGCGATCAGGCGATCTTGGCTTGCGATTTGTGGAGGCGATTTGAAATGAGAAAGGAGGCAATTCCGACCAGCGCTCCGGCGACGGCGTCGGCGGCGTAATGGTAACGGCCATAGACGGTCGCGGCGGCGATGCTGATGGCGAGGCCGATAAACGCCATCCCTGCGCGGGGAAGGTAGGTACGAATGGCGAGCGCCATGGCAGTCGCCGCCGCGACGTGGCCGCTGGGGAAGAGGCTTACGCCCACGGCGTAGCGGCCCAGGATCCAGTGATTCATCCCGCGCAGCAGGGGCGCCACCTGCGGGCCGGGAACATCATGAAACAGTTCTCGGGGCGGGGTAAGCGGGAAGAACGGAAAGAGCGCATAACAGGTGAGCACGGCGAGCAGGACCGACATCCAGAAATGCTCGATGGCCGAGCGAAATCGGTCTGGCGCAGCGTCACCCGGCGCCAGGCGTCGCGCGATATAGAACGCCCCGATGCCGAGCGGCACGCTCGGGTAGCAGAGGAAATAGGAGAACTCAAGATAGCGTTGCAGCCAAGGAGAAGCGCCCGCCAACGCGCTCACGACCCACGGGTTCTTGAGCAGAATGTCGTCCAGGCGGATGAAGAGATAGTCCAGGCGGTGCGTGGGATCGGGCGTAACAAAGAGCCCTGACTCGCGGTAGGCTACAAGAATCAATACGCAGGGAATCCAGTCGCGAACGACGGCGAGGCGGTGACTGCGCTCCTCCGTTCCAAATCTGGCCAGAAGCAGAACCACGGCACAGGCAAGGGAATTCAGCCCCAGCAGGACGAGGCGCTGCCGCGCCGGCAAGGAGAAGAAAAACGACGCGATCGCAGCATAAACGAAAAAAACCAGCAGCAACCGCTCAGGTGCGCGCATGGGGGGAATTGAAGCGCCCTCCATCGTCCTGGCTTCGGGGGTTGCGGGAAACAACTTCACAGCACTTCTCCTTGGTTTCGTTTCGACGGGCGCGCAGGCGCTCGATGCCAAGACCGTCCTCGAATCATAGCGCCTTGCAGGCCAAACAGCAGCACACATAAGTATTGTAGTTTCAATAACATGCTGGGATCTCTGGGAGGCGCTGCAGGGGACAGTGCAATGTTCAGGCGACTTTTGTCTGCCTGTTCAGACACCCGATAGGAGGCCGCCAAGAGGAGTCCGCTTTCATCGTGTCCGAATCAGGTGTTAGGTCAGTGTTAGTTGGGAGTATAATAGCCGCCCAATACAGCTTTCCGGTCACGGTGTTGTGCATCGTCTTCGACACGTGCTCTAAAGACCGGAAGTGAGTATTGCCCAGTCGCGCTGGACGGCGGGTAACTCTCAAGCGAACAGGAGGCGTCATGAATACGTCTAATGCCTGGATCACCCGATTCGCACTTGCGGCTCTTCTTGTGACGGCAATCAATGCCCAAGCAGGGCAGAAGAAGCAGTCGGCGTCGATTGCGACTGGGACGCAGGTTCAGGTGCGCCTGATCGACCAGCTCGACACCGGAGCGACTCCCGCCGGTCACACGTTCTCTGGGACGGTTGCCGAACCTGTTGTGTCGGGTGGCAGAACCGTGCTGGCGAAGGGTGTCACGGTTAAAGGACGCGTGACGGATGTCGTCAGTTCGGGGCGGTTGAAGCGCCCGGCGTCCATCACGCTGGAGCTGACCTCGGTGCGCACCGAGCCGCTGAAAATCGACGGTAAATCTCACCTGCTGCGCAACACCGCGTTGATAGGAGGAGGAGCAGGAGCCGGCGCGCTGATTGGCGGGTTGGCAGGCGGAAAGAAGGGTGCGTTGGTCGGGGCCGCGGTTGGCGCGGGCGCGGGAACCGCAACCGCCTACGTAACGGGCAAAAACGAAATCGTCCTGCCTCCGGAAGTCGTGCTGACGTTCGTTGCCGGGGCGGGCGCGACGGCCCCGGCGGTAGCTACGACGGCGGCGGGAACGCAGCCGGCGGCGGTTGCGGCGCCGCGCCCGGCGTCTATCCGCCAGAGTGGCCAGCCGGTCGCAAACGTCGGCGAGGGTGTGCCGATGTTCTCTGATCGCGACCAGCGGATGATCCTCGATTACTACGGCGGTGGAGGCGGAGTTGGAGGCCGGGGCCGTGGAGGGCGAGGCTTGCCGCCGGGCTTGGCCAAGCGCGGCGGGAATCTTCCTCCCGGGTTGGAGAAGCATCTCCAACGGAACGGGACTCTGCCCCCCGGTTTGCAGAAGAAGGTGGAGCCGTTTCCAGCCGACCTTACACAGCGATTGTCCCCTCTCCCTTCGGGTTATTCGCGTGTGATTCTCGAAGGCCGGGCGCTGATTCTGGATCGCAACAGCAAGATTTTCGACATCATGGCGATCGTGCGATAGGGTCGGATCTCTTGGTGCTGCTATTACGAGAAGTAGTAACGGCACAACAAACCAGCTTTCCCACCAGCCAACTTGCGGTGCCGGATTGCATCGAAACATTTGGGGCGGAGTGTGCGCGGGAAGAGCGCTTTTCTTTTGACGGAATCATTGGTTTGATGGTCAAATGTAGAATCCGCCTCTTGTACCGAATCTGCTCCGGAGGTTGTCAATAGAATGGGACGTTGGGATATGACGCGACGGTACGTCGCTCTGCTGTTAGCGGCCGCGGTGACAACGGGATTTGCACCGGCGGCGTTTGCCCAGCAACAAGCGGCGCAACCCGAGACCGAAGAGTGGTCCATCCCCGAGGGGACGGAGTTTAAGCTCCAGCTTCATACCACCGTCAATTCCAAGACCTCCAAAGCCGGTGACCGGGTTATGTCCACCCTGATTGACCCGGTGGCCATCGAGGACCGCGAAGTCCTTCCCAAGGGTGTGAGGATTGACGGGCACGTCGGCGAAGTCAGAGAAGCGGGGCGCAAGGGCAAGGGCGGCTATCTCTACATTGTGTTTGACACCGTGGAGCTTCCGAACGGTGAGAAAGTGGCGATTGTTGGCTCGCTGACGGAAATCTTCTCAAGCGAGGGCAGCGACGATTCCCTGGTCGGAGTCGAGGGCGAGCTCAAGGGACGCGGGCCGTCGCGAAAGAAGCAAATCGCGATTGCGGGCGCCGCGACCGCGGCCGGAGCCGCGGGTGGCATCGGCACCGGGATCGCGGCCGGCGTGGGAGGTATTCTCGCCGCCGTCCTACTGCCTCGGGGCAAGCAGGCTTCCCTGGCTGCCGGCTCGCTGGTCGGCATGCGACTTGACCGCGACGTAACATTCACCCTTCCTGCCCAGAGCGAATAACGCGAATTCCAATCTCAAAACACTGGGGGATTTCCTGCTCCGCGCGGAGGGGCGGAATTTAGCGGGGTTTGTCCTGACGCTGCTCCGGGGCGGGCGGCGGCCGAAGATGGGCGGTCTCCGGCAGACTCAGGAGCTCGGAAGCAGGGACAAGCTGGATGTCGGAACGCTCGAATTCCGGAAGGAAACGCCGCAAAGCCTGGATGGTGCTGGGATACGGATGCCCGATGGCAATTGCCACACCCTGCGACTCGATCACATGGAGGAATTCTCGAAGCTGGCCGAGGGTGTAAGGCACGGTTTCTGTGTCGTCCAGGAAGACTGAGCGGTAAAACGAGGGGAGCTCCTCTTTCCTGGCAACCTCAAAGGCGACGCTCTGCGCGGTCGTGCGGCTATCCACAAAAAACAACCGGCGCTGGTGCAGGACTTTGACGACCTCGCGCATGAGGGCGGCGTCCGTCGTCGCGCGCGATCCCATATGGTTGTTCACTCCCGCCGCGTAGGGGACCGATCCCAAGTTCTGATCGAGGAGCCTGTCCACTTCGGCCTCGCGCATGCCGACGCGGATCTCTCCCGGGCCGGGCTTCGCGGAGGATTCGGGCTCCATGGGGAGGTGCAGCATCACTTCGCGCCCCTCGCGATGCGCTTTCTCCGCAGTTTCGGCCGAGTGGGGCAGGTGGGGGAGAACGGAGAAGGTGAGCGGGTAGGGAAAGCCGAGCAGTGCATTTGCCGCCGCCAAATCCTGTCCCAGATCGTCAATAATGATGGCGGCGCGACGTAACTGCCCCACCTCGCGAATCAGCCACCGGCCCGCCGGTTGGCGTCGTCGTGTCAGGCGGAGGTCCGCCAGGCGCCACCGCTCATGGGCTGCGGAGATGCGGGTGTTAATCTCTATACCCTCCTTTTGCGCCTGCGCTTCCATTGCTGAAAGCACTTCAGGGAAGGCAGAGGAGGCGACTACGGCTTCGGCCGCAGCATCGGCCCGCCGGGGAGGGAAAGGTGCGTAAGGCAGCTCTTTCACCCAAACCTGCCTGCCGCCAGCGCGCTCGATTGAGCCCCGGAAATGCAGAGCGATTTGCCGGCGTTCCGAATCGCTGAGCGGTCGCGAAGCCGCCCAGCGGCGCCACCCGAAATACGCCAGGATGACCGCAGCAAAACCCACAAAAAGGACGAGGATTAAAGTGCGGGATGGAGGTTTGAGAATGCGGCGTTTACTGCGCCTTGGGGAGGGACGGCGGGCCACCGATCAGGCGGCCTTTGCGGGTTTTTGACTCAGAACTTCGATGGCCTTGCGAAGCTGCTGGTCGTCTTTGCCGCCAAACTGCTCGGGCTCATTCGATTCACTATCGTCGTCCTCAGCCTGGCCGGCGGAGGTTTCGATCACCGAGGGAGTCACGCCATTATCCTGGATGGCTTTGCCGTCCGGCCCGTAGTACTTGGCCACGGAGAGGAGCAGGGCTGACCCGTCATCGAGGGTGATGACTTTTTGATAGACGCCTACGCCGAAGCTGCGGACGCCGATCACCTCGCCGCGCTTGTTTCCCTGGATGGCGGAGGCGAGCAATTCCGCCGGGCCCGCTGTCGATTGGTTAATCAGGACGGCCACCGGGAGTTTGCACACGTCTCCGGCGCTGTTTACGGCCAGGTCGTGGCGAGGATAGCGCTGGCCGGAGAGGTAACCCACCAACCCTTTGTCCAGGAAGAGGCCGGCGGTATCGACGGCTTCCTCCGGCTCTCCCCCGGCGCAGTTTCGCAGGTCGAGGACGATCTTGTTGGCGCCGTGTGCGACCAGCTCCTTGATCTGGCTGGCGATCTCTTTCGCTTTGCCTTTATCGAAGGTGGCTACACGGATGTACCCTGCTGATTCCTCCAATTCTTTTGAAACCACCGGTGGATAAACCAGCAGCGCCCGCGTGATGGGATATTTCTGCGGCTCACCGCGCGCCTCCCGGACCAGCGTCAGCGTCACCGTCGAGCCGGCAGGGCCGGCCAGCAGGCGCTGAATTTGGACCACCGAGAGTTCCCGCGTGGCGGCGTTATCCACGCGATCGATCAAGTCGCCCGGCCTCACGCCTGCTTTCTCCGCCGGACTTCCTGGTAGGACGGAAATAACCGTCGCGAATCCCAACCGCTTGGCGATAAAGATTCCCACACTGGCGGGGCCGGGAACCGGCTGGCGAAGGTATTCCTGGTACTCTTGCGGCGTAAAATAAGTGCTGTAGGGATCTAATGCCTCCAGCAAGCCGCGAATCGCTCCGCCGGTCACTTTCTTCAGATCCGGCTCCGTGACGTACTCATTCTTGATTCGGGAAAGGACCTCGCTGTAAACGCCCAGATTCCGGTAGGTCTTTTCGGACGAGGAGTCGTTCTTGCCCAGCAGCCCACCCAGGACAATATAAAAGACTACAATGCAAGAGCTTGTGATGAGTATGAATCGGACTCGATTAGTCATGCGAACTACAACTCCTCCATCCCCTGACGATAACCCCGATACAAGTCAGTATAACACGCCCGGCGCGCATCATTCCATCGCACAACAAAGAATTGCGCGTTCTTAGGAGATGCCTTTTGTCTCGCGGGAGATGCCCTTCTTTGGAAGCCGTGATTCGGGGAACGTTGGGTTCTGCTCGCGGCGCTGGATGGCCAGTTGAGATTTCAGCAGGCTGGCCCTGCGGCTCATGCGTTTGCCGAGTTTCTGGTTGAGGAAGCGGCCTTTGCCCATAATGAAGAGAGTCAAAAGTTGACAGTCGAACGCCGACAGTCTCTCGAGTACATCCTTAGGCTTTCGACTGTTGACTGTCAACTATCGACTATCCTAGGCATTTTCCGCGTCGGCCAAAAACGTATCCGACATCCGGTCGTGCCAGGTCAGCCCATCGCTGTCAACGACCGCCCAGACGAATCCCAGCATTACCGCGCTGATCGAGACCAGATATCCGAAGGCCCGCCAGAAGGCCTGTTGGGGCGTTGGGCTTCCGCCCGATTGGCTTCGCACTTCGATTCCCATCCATAGGAGCCCGGGGGTTGTCGCCGTCAGCGCGGTGAACGCCCCGAAATAGCCCATAATGAAAACCACTGCGATAAAAGCGAAAATCACGAGATTGAACGGCCGGATCGAGACGTGACCGCCGGCCTTCCAGAAGATCAGCGCAAACAGCGCGGCGGCAACTGCCAGAACGAGCGCGTCCACCAGGCCTCCGAGGAGTCGCCGCCTGAGCGGCGCGAGGGGCAGCCTTGAAATGTGGGCCGGCTCCGCGGCTTCCTCGACATGCGGTTGGGAATCGAGGACGATTTCCACGGGGCGAGCGGGAAGGGGCTCAGCCTCGAAGTCGTAGTCCTCGGAATCAAGCGGTGCAGCATCAACCATCCCGGGCCCCGAAGGGCGATGCAGCGAAAGAGAATCCATCGCTGAACCCTCCGCCAGGGCTCCCTCCGGCCTTTCCAGGTCGACGTCCAGCGCCTCGTCAAACTGGGGAGATGCGTCCAGGCTCGCGTCGGAGATCTTCTCCACATCGGCTGGGCTCTCCGGCTGGAAGTCAAATTCCAGGTTGTCGGGCATATTATCGTGTCCTTTCAATCGCGCGCGCCGGCGGCGGAAATCCTCCACGCGCTGGCTCAATTCCGCTTTCAACGGCCGGGCGGAAATCATCGGACCTGGCGCCGCGTCAGGAATTGCCGCGGATTTCGAACTCGTGCTGAGGGATTCTCCCGGAGGTTCGGGCTCAGGCGTCCGGGGTGCCGCCTGAACGAGAACCGGGGGCTGTCCCGGTGTTTGGGGATCGCGAGATGCCATGGCCGGTGTCCCGACGGACGCTGGGAATAACCCCACGCCCGGGTGCGCCCCCTCAGCCCGCTTGCCGGAAGCAAACGAGTGGCCACACTTCTTGCATTGGGGAATTCCAGGGTAGCTGACGAACCCGCACTTGGGGCATTTCACGGAATGGCTCGTGCCCTCCAGGCAGCTTCCACGCGACCTTTCGGCATCTTAGCAAAACCGTGCATTCCAGCAAAGGGCTTTCAAGTAGAATGGAAGTTCTTTGCGCGCCCATGGTTGACCTCATCTTTCCGTCACGTCCGGCAGGACCTGTTCCGCCAAGAGCGCTGAGCCTTGCCGCGCTGTTGTTTCTCCTCCCTCTGCGTCTTTCGGGGCAGCAGCCTGAGATTCCCCGTGAACTCCAGGACACCCAATCCACGGTCAGCATCCGCGCCGATTCACAGGAGAAGGAAAAAGACACTTACCGGTTGCGAGGTCATGTGGAAGTGACCTACCGCGACATGAAAGTCACCGCCGACGAAGCCAGCATGAATGAAGCCACAGGGATTGTGGAAGCGCGCGGTCACGTGACGTTCGCGGAGAACGGCACTCGCCTCGAGGCGGATGATATTCAATACAACGTGCACACCGGCGTCGGGTGTTTTACGAACGCCCATGGCTACGTGCGCACCAAGGTGAGAAGGCGGGCGCGAATGCTGACGACCGAGAACCCTTTCTACGTGAACGCGCGCAGGGTCGAGCGGCGCGGCGAATCCTCTTATGTGGTGGAAGGCGCGCGCCTGACAACCTGCGAATGCGAGAAGAAGGGATGGACGATCGGGGCGCGCCGCGCCCGTGTCATGGTTGGCGACAAAGTGGTCTCGCGAGATTCGGTACTGCGGCTTTTCCGTGTGCCCGTCTTCTATACCCCCTATTCAATAAACTCCATCGCCCGTTTGCCGCGACAAACCGGATTCCTGCTTCCCCATGTCGGGAACTCGACACAGAAAGGACTCATCGTGGGGGGGGGATTCTTCTGGGCCATCAACCCCAGCGCTGACCTGCTGCTGGGAGTGGAAAACTACAGCGTCCGAGGCCTGGCGCGCAGCGGGCGCTTCCGCGCCACCCCCAATGATTCGAGTGATGTCGCGATCGAGTACTTCGGCGTCAACGACAAGGGTGGCGGGCCGCTGCGACAATCTCGCGCGCCCGGGCAGAGCCTGCGCGCCGTCGGCCAGACGCGTGACCTGGGGCACGGGTTTCGCGGCGTCCTGGATGTTGACTACATCACTTCACTGGCCTTCCGGTTCACCTACACCGACAACTTCACCCAGGCGGTCGCCTCGGAAGTTCACCAGACCGGGTTCCTCACCAAGAACTTCGACGCCTACAGCATTAACCTTTACGCCTCGCGCTATCAGAATTTTCTTTCAACGGCCCAGGTGCCGGGGAATTCGGTGATCCTCCGGCAGACGCCCAGTTTTTCCTTCTCCGGAATGGACAAACAGGTCGGGAAGTCGCCACTCTACTTCGCCTTCGACGTTTCCGCCACAGGTGTGGGTCGTACCGAGCCGGGGCTCGACATTCCCCGCCTGGCGGAGCGCGTGGATTTTCAACCCGAAATCACCTTGCGCCCGGGGTCTTTCTTCGGGTTCCACTTTACCCCGAGTGTGGGACTCCGCGCGACGCGCTACGGCACCAGCCTGCGGGCCGGCGGCGAGGGATTCACACGAGTTCTGGGCGATTTCTCGGTGGACCTCCGGCCGCCTTCACTGGCCAAGGTGTTTTCGCGGCCGCTGGCCGGCCACCGCTTCAAGCACGTCATTGAGCCCGAGGTTCGCTATCGCCTGGTACGGGCGAGGGACGCGGAGAGTCTCCAGGACGTCGTGCGCTTCGATCAGACGGATATCTTCGCCGAGACCAATGAGATCGAGTATTCGCTTACCAATTCGATTCTCTTCCGCAAGGACGTCCCCGAGAGCCAGGCCGAGAAGCCTCAAGCGCGCGAGCTGATTTCGTGGCGGTTGTCGCAGAAGTACTATTTCGACCCGACGTTCGGCGGAGCGCTGGTTCCCGGCCAGCGCGTGGTTTTCGACCCGACGATTTCGCTGACGGGTTTCGCCTTTGCGCAAGGCAGAAGGCTCTCGCCGGTGGTCTCGGTTCTGAAGTTCTCTCCCTTTTCCAATTATGACACGGAGCTTCGCGCCGACTTCGGCCCCGACGGCGGCGGCGTGCTGAACGCCGGAATCACTTCCCATCTGCGGCACGGACCGGTGGGGCTGTCGTTCACGGACTTCTTCATCAATCGCACCGCAGCGCTTTCGACTCCGCTCGCGCCGGGAGGCGCGCTCGAGAAGCTGCCCTCCTTTCACCTGCTGCGCACGGTGGCCACTTACGGGGACACTAACCGCAAGGGATTCAGCGGCGCCTTTGGTTTGGATTTCAACTTCGCCCAGCGAATCGCCCACCAGGTTGTGAACCAGGTCAGCTATAATTTCGGATGTTTCGCCCTCGACGTCGAGTATCGGCGCTTCGCCCTGGGCGGCCTGAGACGCGAGGATCAGTTCCGCGTGGCGATTTCGCTGGCCAACATCGGAACTTTTGGGAATTTGAAGCCGCGAGAAAGATTGTATTGAAGCTCTCAGTTGTCAGCCCTCAGCTCTCAGCAGATGTATCTGCAGGAGGAAAAAGAAATGAGGGATTTCCGCACTCTGAAAGTATGGGCGAAAGCGCATGAGCTGACACTGGCGGTTTACAGAACCACTCGCTTGTTCCCCAAGGATGAATTATACGGCCTCACCAGTCAGATTCGGCGCTCCTGCGAGTCTATCCCAGCCAACATTGCAGAGGGTTGCGGGAGAACGGGCGGGGCCGAACTGGCAAGGTTTCTCAATATCGCGATGGGCTCGGCCAGCGAGCTCGAGTATCATTTGCTCCTGTCCCGTGATCTGGACCTTCTCGAGGCCAGAAATTACGAACAGCTCGCAGCCAACGTGGTCGAGCTAAAACGCATGCTCACAAGTTTCGTGCAAAAACTAAAGACCCCTGACGTTATACCGATTGCTGAAAGCTGAAGGCTGACGGCTGAACGCATTGAGTTGTTGGAGCGAATCGTTATGTCATTTCCCACCCACCGTCCTCGTCGCCTGCGCCGCACGGAGGCGATTCGTGATCTCGTGCGCGAGACGCGCCTCACGACACGCGCCCTGATTTACCCGCTCTTCGTCTGTCCCGGCTCGAAGGTCAAGGCCGAAATTAAATCGATGCCCGGCAATTACCGCTGGTCGGTGGACTTGCTCGTCGACGAGTGCAAAGCGATCCACGGGCTGGGGATTCCCGCCGTGATCCTGTTCGGCATTCCGGAAAAGAAAGACGAATTCGGGTCGGACGCCTATGCCTCGGAAGGCATTGTGCAGCGCGCGGTGCGCGCTATTAAGCAGGCCGTTCCCGGGCTGATCGTGATCTGCGACTTGTGCCTGTGTGAGTACACCAGCCACGGCCATTGCGGCGTAGTGAAGGGAACGGAAATTGACAACGATTCGACCCTCGAATTACTGGCCAAGGCCGCGCTGGCCCAGGTCCAGGCGGGCGCCGACATCGTCGCGCCTTCCGACATGATGGACGGCCGCGTGGCGCGCATCCGGGCCGAATTGGACGCGCGCGGGTTCAACCAGATTCCCATTCTGGCTTACTCGGCGAAATACGCTTCGGGATTTTACGGTCCGTTCCGCGAGGCCGCGGATTCCACGCCGCAGTTCGGCGACCGGCGCTCGCATCAGATGGACCCCGCCAACCAGCGCGAGGCGTTGCGCGAAATCGCTCTCGATATCGACGAGGGCGCGGACATCATCATGGTCAAGCCGGCGCTGCCTTATCTGGACGTCATTGCTCTGGCGCGGCGCCAGTTTGATGTGCCCATCGCCGCCTATCAGGTAAGCGGAGAATTCTCCCTGATCGAGGCCGCCGCGCGGCAGGGCTGGATCGACCGCGAACGGATTATCCTGGAATCTCTGACTTCCATTCGCCGCGCCGGCGCGGATATGATCCTCACGTACTTCGCCAAGGATGTGGCGCGATTGCTGAAGTAGATGCGCGAGCGGCCGGCGCAAACCGCTGGCTCGCGCTCGGGAGCCTATTTCGCGTGACTCTCCTCTCCCGCCGATTGCTCGCCTCCACGTTTCTTCTCCTTGCAGTTTCTTCCCTTGCACCTGCCGCCAAAATCCGGGAGGTTGACGCCGGCCCGCACGCGCTGGTTCGGAAGATTGAAGCCATTCTGCGCAGTAGTGACGCGCGACGAGGGCAGTGGGGCATCGCGGTTGTCCAGCTTTCCAACAACCGGGTTCTCTATACGCGCGAGGCCGATAGACTCTTCCTGCCCGCTTCCAACATGAAGCTGTTTACCACCGCCGCCGCGGTCGAGGAACTCGGCCCCGATTTCGTATTCCGTACCACCGTCGAGAGCTCGACCCCGCCCGACGCCGAGGGGCGCGTGGCCGATCTGATTCTGGTGGGCCGGGGAGATCCGACGCTGGGCAATCGCGTCATGCCCGGCGAGCCCACGCCGCCCAATCAGCCCCCGGCGGATGCGGTGTTTCAAAAGCTGGCGGATCAGGTTGCGGCGCGCGGCGTGCGCGAAGTGGCAGGGAATCTCATCGCCGACGACAGTTATTTTCTCTATGAGCCGTTCAGCCACGGCTGGGAAGAAGAGGACCTGCAGTGGGGCTACGGCGCGCCGGTGACCGCGCTGGCCGTCAATGACAACGCATTGCTTCTGCGCGCGCGCCCGGCTTCAAGCGCCGGCGCATCGGCGCAGGTCACGCTCGAGCCCTTTGCGGACCTCTATCAGCTCAACAACCGATTGCTTACAGCGGTCGCTGGCCGCCGCAAGCAGATTTACATCGAACGCGCACCCGGCTCGAACCGGCTCGACGTCTGGGGCGAAATCCCGCTTGGCGCGGACGAAGAGCAGACGGCGATTTCCATCGCCAACCCGCCGCTGCTGGCGGGGGAACTGCTTCGACGCGCGCTCGAGGCGCGGGGAATCCGGGTTCGCGGACGAGTCGAAGTGTACCATCTGAGCCGCATCGAAGCGGCGACGGCCGACTCGCCGCCTGCCCCGTCGCCGGCGCGAATCACGCTCGCGGAAAACATCTCTTCCCCATTGCGGGAGGAACTGAAATTAATCAACAAATTCAGCCAAAACTTGCACGTTGAAATGCTATTGCGGACGCTGGGGCAGGAGGTGAAACATTACGGCAGTCTGACGGTGGGCCTGGAGGTTTTGAACGAGTTTGCCGCCCGCGTGGGCATCGAGCCGGGAGAGGTGAACTTTGCCGACGGGTCAGGGCTTTCGCGCCACGACCTGGTGACGCCCCGAGCCGTCGTCAAGCTGCTCAAATTCATGTCGGCCTCATCGCGGTCGAGCGCCTTTCTCGACTCGCTTCCCGTCGCGGGCGTGGACGGAACGCTTGACGAGCGGTTCAACGGAACGCCGCTGAAAGGCCGCGTCCGCGCCAAGACCGGGACCATGGAGCACACCAACGCGCTCTCGGGCTATATGGATTTGCCCACAGGCGAGCGTCTGGCTTTCTCGATTATTGGCAATGGCCACCTTTTGAGTTCCTTTGATGGCGCCGCCGTGATCGATGAGATTACTCTCGCGATTTACCGCCATTTTGCACGCCGCGGGAAAATGCGATAGCGGGGTACAAGCCGCCGATCATAGTTCGGTGCTAAAGAGGATTATGAAGACCGTCACCATATTTGGCAGCTCGCTTCCGGGAGAAGGTACGGCGGCCTATGAAGAAGGCCGCCTGCTGGGACGCCGCCTGGCCGAAAACGGACTGGTCGTGTGCAACGGCGGCTATCGGGGCCTTATGGAGGCTTCGGCGCGCGGCGCGCGCGAAGCGGGCGGCCACACGATTGGCGTGACGTGCGCGATCTGGCCGGCCGCGGCCAATCCGTGGATTCAGGAGGAGGTCCGAACCGGGTCGTTTCTCGAACGGCTGCTGGCGCTGATCGAGCGCGGCGACGCCTACATTGTGCTGCCGGGCGGGACGGGAACCCTCGCGGAATTGGCATTAGTCTGGGAGATGATGAACAAGTCCAGCCTGGCCAAGACCGTGGGCGGGCGCAAACCCCTGCTTGTCATGGAACGCTACTGGCAGCCGGTTGTCGCATGCCTCCAGCAGGAAGGCTCGCTGGGCAGCGTCGAGAACGCCAGCATGGAGGCGACGCGGCGGACCATGGAGATCGTCACTCTCGTCAAGAGCGTTGAAGACGCGGTTGCCTATTTGCGCGAGCGGCTCTACTGAGTATTGCGTACTAAAGTCACCAACTCCCCCTCACCCGTCCGTCGGCTGACGGACACCCTCTCCCGCCTGGGGAGAGGGCTGCAGACTACGTTTAAATTGCCCTCGCCCTGAGGGAGAGGGGGGACCCCGATGCAGTCCATCGGGGTGGGTGAGGGCGGCGACCGCAGCG
>JBHGBD010000035.1:0-39044 GCA_041946825.1 Terriglobia bacterium
GGGGCAGACCATTCTGGCGATAAAATGAGCCATGGTGTGCCCACGACCTCTCGCTGCGCAAGATCGCCCCGATCCATCGGGGCGCCAGCCGGCCCGTCTTCGGCCTGTATAAGCTAACTAGATAAGCTACGTTCAGCCGGAAAACCCCAGGGTGTGGCATTTTGCCCCACCCGAAAATCGGCAGTAGCCGTGCCATTCCTTCTATCAAGTCCTTATGTGTCAATATGTTAGAATCTTGCCCAAAACCCCAGCGTCATGAATTTTGAGACGGGTGAGACAGATGAGACTTTCGCGGCTGGAAAGGATGAACTCCACTTCGCGGGGAAACCCGTAACCCCAAATCCCAGGCCCGTCAGGCTTCGGGCGGCTGGGTCAGCGCGGTGATGATCTCGTCGGAAAGCTGCTTGACGACCTCGTCCAAGGTCTCCGTGCGCAACGCCGGCGGCGCCATGCGGATGACCACGCTGTGGACGATCCAATTGATAAGCTCCACGTCGAGCGCCTGCACGGGCGCCGCCGTAGCTTCTGCCGGTACCGCCTCGGCTGGCGCTTCTGCCGGATGCAGCTTGTCGGTGGTGGAGATCACCGTCTCCGGTTCCGCAAACCGTACGTGGCCGGAAGTGGCATCCGTCAGGGAGTAACTCTCCAAAGTCGTGGCGGAAACCGGAGGTGCGGCCTGGTCTTCGGCCGGGGGAGGCGGCGCGGT
Organism: Terriglobia bacterium; assembly: GCA_041946825.1. GTDB lineage: Bacteria > Acidobacteriota > Terriglobia > UBA7540 > UBA7540 > CAZTHM01. Next base: position 707 of record JBHGBD010000035.1, read on the forward strand.
TTCGGCGGCAGGGGCCGGCGCCAGGTCGTCCGCCAGAATGGGCTGCGCGAGCTGGACGGGCATGCGAAACATCATCGTCCGCTCGGCGGGGCGTTCGGGTTCAGGCTCCGGAACCGACTCAGCCTCTTCCACCAACATGGGCTCATCCCGGGGCGCTTCCGGCGGTGCAGGCGTGGGCGGGACAAATTCTTCCGGGACAGGCCTCTCCTCGGTTCGGGCTTCCGCTGGCGCCGTAAGGGCCTCCTCCAGGGACGGCGGTAAGTCCATCGAAGGTTGCGGGGCGAAGGTCAATGGTTCCGGAAAGGGCGCGGGAGGCTCAGCCGGGGGAGCGATTTCATCCAGTGAACCCGCCCCAAACGCCATTCCCTCAGGCAGGGCGCTCAATTCGGGGCTCGCGGGCTTAGTGGAGAGGTCAGGTTCCAAATCCACCGGCTCAGTCACCACCGAAGGCTCGGCAGGGGGAGGGATAGGAGGCGGCGGTGGCGCGACTTCTTCCGGCAGGAGGTATCGCGTGACGGCAGCCACCAAATCGTCCTGCGCAAAGGGTTTCTTGATCCTTCCATCGGCGCGCGCTCGCTGGGCGCGCCCCTCATCAAAGGGTTCCTGATCGCTGAAAATCAGGAGCACGGGGACTTTGACGAGGTCAGGCGAATTCTTTACGTGTTCGCAGACTTCGTACCCGTCACGGCCCGGCATCGAGACGTCGGCAAGAATCAGGGAGGGCTTGAGCGCGGCGAGCTTCTTGATCGCGGCGACGCCGTTCGATACCGTGACGACTTCCAGCCCTTCACCGGTCAGGATGCCGCTCGCTCGCCTTTGGTGAGTCGGGCTGTCGTCTGCTACCAGAACCGTCCGCGCCACGCTTCGCCTCCTGTTCGGCTTGTTACTCCCGGGAGGCTTGAGGAATACCACTTTAAGGTATCCAAGTCAAGGCGGAGGCGGTCCGGGGTAGTGTGCTACTTTGAATTTTTTGGGACTTGATGGGCATGGTATGATTCAGCCATGCCAAAGCGATTTAGTAAGGGATGGCAACCCAAGGAGGTCCGTCGTCTTGCCCATCAGGTCGTACGCGTATCCACGGAAGATAATATTGAGTCAATCGAAAAGTACACAAAACTAAGTCAGTCTGAAATTTCTCGCGTAATGGCTGCGATGGGTCGTCGTGGTGGGAGAATTGGGGGAAAGCGCCGTCTCGTGACGATGACACCTGAACGGCGTCGCGAAATTGCTCGAAGAGCCGCCAGGAAGCGTTGGGATAACAAAAAGAAAGCCAGCTAGACAATCCCGCCCGTCAGAATTAATTTGGCAAAATCAGGCGCTATTTTCCCCAACTCTCTGAGAAGAGACGCTCGGTCTTGCTTAATATTCGCAGCCTGATAGTCAAGTTGGTCCAGGACGCGTGGGCCAGCAAGGTGGTACTGGTGAATTAGGAAATCGTCAGGGCTATGGCAAAGAATCCCGTATTTTTGCAGGCATTCTGGGGGAAAGTGTTTCTTATTCTGTGTGACGATTGCGTTTGCATTCCTGATGATGGCAACGGCCACTACATGACAGTCTTTCTGATGTGGAAGATCGGTAAGTGCCCCCTCGATTTCCCTCGGTACGTCTATGATAGCTTCTGGAAAGGCCGTGCGCATTCGCTGAAGACGCCGGTCCCTCTGCTGCGGGTTATACCCAAGTTTACCCAAAGCATCGCTGACTTCTTGTAGAATTTTTTCGCTCCATAATGGTCGGTAAAGCCCCGGTTCTTCTGCAAGCCGAAGGAGAGTGTCGCAGAGCGGCATTGGTACCAAGACGCAGGCGTCCAACACTACGGCGTATTCATTGTCCGGCGTTAGAATCATCAGGAATATTGTAGCGCCCTTCCTGATACTCATCGCGCGCCAAATCGTCCAAGGCTTTTCTGCGAACGGTGTCGCGCTTTGCCTTGTATGCTAGAACATGGCGCGCGTAGAGACGCCTGTGAGTGCCGACCATATGGAAGGGAATCTCCCCCTTGTCCAGTAGCTTGATCAGGAACTGCCTCGACATGCCGAGCAATTTGCCCGCATCGACAGTCGTCAATTCCGCTTTTCCTTGCAAGATAGTGACGGAATAACCGGCTTTCAGATCGGCAAGAAGTCCACACAAAAACGAATAGAGGTTGTTGGGCAAAACTTCGGTCTTGCCATTGGGGCCGATTAGCTTCGCCTCCAATTGCTGAAGCTTGGCATACAACTCCTCAATTTCTCTCTGCTCCGCTGGAGGTACCGGCATGTTGGTAATTTCCACTTGTCCGGTCGCCATGGCCCACCCTCCTTCGTCAAAAACTATACGACAAATGATTAGACGCTACAAGTGCCACAGACGCTACATTCGCTTCAACCGCTACAAACGCAACAAGAATAGCACCTGTTGTTCTTGTTGCGTTTGTATGACCCATCTAAGTTAATGAAAATAAATAGAATAGAGTTTTGCTTTTCACTTGACATGCTAAATCGTATTAGCATATCGTATAGAATATGAATAAGTTGACTAAAGAAGATGATCACAAGCTACCAGGTCAGCCTCATTGAAGGGCCGCTCGCTTCAGATGGTTGAGGTTACGAGAGCTAGCGGCTCAGAACGGCTTGATGATCCTTTTGAGCAGCCCACGCTTGGCTTTCTTCTTGGGGGGTGGTGCGGGTTCGGAGATTTGGGTGTTTGATCCGTTGGAATTCGCTGCGGGTTTCTGGCCCTCGGCGGAATTCGGGGTGGAAGCCGAGGCTCCCTCCGAACCCGCCGGCTTCGGGTCCGTCGAACCTATCGGCTTTCCAGCCTTCAAGCTGTCCTCGCCGACGGGCTGCACCACGATGCTGCTCGCTCCCGGAGCAGGTTCAGGTCCCTTCGCCACTTCCACTTCGGAGGGCTTGGGTCCGCCGAGTCGGACGGGCCCGCGGCGGGTGGCGCTGGTGTCCGGCCCGCTGGAGAGGAAGTTGCCCATCTTCTGGAACAGGTCCTTGCCCGGACGGCGGGCGGCATCGGCTTGCGCGCGCGCCAGCATGGCACGGGTAGGTCGCGGGATCGGCTGGTGCAGCGCCGTCAGGCGCTCCTTCGCGTCTTCCACGAGTGGGCTGAGGGGATGATCGGTGACGATGCGCGCGTAATAAGGGGCTGCCTCGTTCGCCCTTCGCAAGCGTTCCAACGACTGGCCCAGGTGCCATAGGGCGTTGTCAACACGGCTGAAGTCCGGATAGCTGTCGGCGATTTCCTGGAAGCGCGATTGCGCGGCGCGCATCGCTCCCTTGCTGTAATAGTATCGCGCGATCTTGAAGTCGCCCTGCGCCAGGACTTCCTGAACTTCGCGCAGGCGGCGCTTGACTCGCGGCATCGTCTGGCTGTCAGGATACTTGAGCAGGAATTCTTTGAATTCCGCCTCCGCCAGCTTGGCTTCCGTGCGGTCGCGGTCGGCCTTGGCCATCATCCGATAGTGAGCCATCCCGGCCTTGTACTGCGCGTCGGGCGCCTCGGGAGCGGTGGGGAAAAAAGTAATGAAGTCCCGGTATTCGGCCTCAGCCTGCGTCAGGCCGGAAACGCCGCCTTCGTTGTAATAGGAGTCGGCAATCGCCAGCTTGGACTTCGAAAGGAATTCACTGTCGGGGTAGGTGTTGATCAGCGTCTGGAGCGTTAGGCGGCCGACATCGAACCGCCCCTTCTCGATTTCGCGTGTGGCTTTCTCGTAAAGGATCTTGTCCGGCTGGTCGCCTGGATTGACCAGGCCGGCGTCGTCGCCATGCCGGCGAAACAGACATCCCGACAGGAAAGGCACCGTCAGAATAAGAACGAAAATTCCGCTTAGGGGTCGTCTCAAGCTCAACAGGTTAACTTCCTTGCTCGTTAGTTGTCACCGCCCGCGTCGGCTGACTAGGCTTTAGAGGTCAGGCGAACACCAGCAACCAGATGGATCATCTCCGCTAACCGCGATCGCGGGTCTACACTATCAAAGATGGCAGAACCGGCTACGAGGATGTCTGCGCCCGCACGGGCCAGTTCCTCAAGATTCTGCGGGCCGATTCCGCCCTCGGCCTGGATCGCAAAATCCAGCCGGCGGTCAGTCCGCAACCGGGCTACGGCTCCCACCTTGCCGGCCACCCGGGGGACATAAAGCTGCTCTCGCAGACCCGGCTCGGCGGTCAGGACGTTCACGAAATCGATATCTCCCCACACCTCGGAAAGGAGCTCGAGGGGTGAGGAGGGGTTGAGCGCCACACCGGGTTGCGCGCCGCAAATCCGAATCTGTTCGAGAACGCCATGCAACCGCGTCGTGGTTTCGGCGTGAATGGCCAGCCGGTCAGCGCCCGCCTTTACGAAACGCTCTGCAAATCGTTCTGGCCGCTCGATCAGAAGATGAATGTCGAGCGGGAGGTCCGTGGCCTTTCGCAGGCTCTCAATGACCGGCAGCCCGACCGAAATCTCCGGCACGAAATGGCCATCCATGACGTCCACGTGCACCATGGATGCGCCCGCCGCCTTGAAAATTTCGAGCGCCTCCCCCAGCCTCGCAAAGTCCGCCGCAAGTAGAGAAGGCGCAATCAAGGCCATATCCGAATTCTTAAGGATAACATGAATCCGCGGATTACGCAGATTTCGCTGACGCCCCAAAAACCCATCCGCCGATTACGCAGATTTCGCCGATTGGGGAAAGATGAAGCGCCGGTACTCGAGCGACGTGCTTCCGAAATTCAGCAGCAGCCCCACTTCAAGGCCCGTCGCCTTCAGGTAGTTGAGAATCTGCGCCTCTTCGACTGGCCCGAGTGAGCTGATCGCCTTCAGTTCAACAATGACCGACCCAAATCACACAAAGTCCGCTTTGTAATGGGTGCTCAGCTTGCTGCCTTTGTAGAAAACCGCCATCTCGACTTCTCGTTCGAATGGGATCGAACGTGCCGACAACTCCAAAGCCAGTGCTTCCTGGTAAACCGCCTCCAGAAATCCACACCCAAGCGTCCTGTGCACCTCCATGGCAGCGCCAATGATCGCGTAAGTTCTTGGGTCTGTCTTTTCAATCTGCGCCATCTGTGCAATCTGCGGATTGTTACTGGAATCCCAGCAGTTCGACATCGAAGATCAACGTGGCATTGGGCGGGATTACGCCGCCGGCTCCAGCCTTCCCATAGGCGAGGCCGGGGGGGATGGTCAACTTGCGCTTGCCGCCGACGTGCATCGTGGCCACGCCTTCGTCCCAGCCTTTGATGACTTCGCCCCGGCCAAGCGTGAACGTGAAAGGCTGATTGCGGTCCACCGAGCTGTCGAATTTCTGCCCGTTAGTCAGCCAGCCGGTGTAATGGACCATCACGTGGCTGCCGGGTTTGGGCATCGGCCCCTTGCCCACGGCCAAATCCTGATACTTCAGCCCCGAGGGTGTCGTTACTATTGTGGGTTCTGGTGCAGCCGGTTTCGCTGTTTCCGCGGCTTCCTTGGTTGCCTCCTGCGGAGTCGGGGCGGCGGTCTGCGCAGCCGGCTCAGAGGGTGCTGCGGGCTTCTCCTGCTGCGTCGTCGAGCTGCACGCAGCCAGGGCGAGTACTCCCAGCACCACGATGGCGAGAATGACTTTTCTCATAATCCTTCCTTTCTTGGGTGAATTGCGGACTGAAGTTATCAAGTCACGGACGGGAATTCAATCGCAGGGCACGCCGGTCTCCCATTGTGTGGGTCACATCCACGTGCCCAGGCACAACCCCGCCACCGTCCTCCGCACCAGACGCCTCCACGCCGACTTCCGCACGGGTCCACGCCAAGAAGTCGGAGGCAAGGCATCCAGCCCGCTGCGTGGAACGGGGCCGCGCTACCGGCCTATTGCAGAGCCGGCAGGTTTTTTGAGTCCCGCCAAGACTTGTTGGGCCCATTTCAAATACTCAGGGCGCTCGTTGAACTGCTCGGCGCGGTAGAATCGCAGCCCGTTAGTCTTTCCAGCGTTCAAGTGCTGGACGTAGACACCAAGGATGTACTTGAAATCACTTTCGCTCAGCCACGACTTTTCCGGGTCCCGCCCGCTGTTGAGATAGAGGCCCGTAATGATGGGACGGCCGGCGACTTTCTGCTCCGCCCGGGTAAGATATTCGTCGACTTTGCGCACCTCGCGATCATCCCAGATGTTGAACATGTAGGCGTCGTGGTCGAAATCGTAGGGTTTGTCGAGGTCACCGTTGTCGGGGTACAGCGGAACCCAAATGGGAAGATGGGGATTAATGGCTCGCATCCGCGCCGTAATCTCGTCCCACTGTTGTCGGGTCTTTCCGCCTTCTTCGAGCTCGCCATAGTAATCATTCAAATAGACTCCGACGATCTCTTTGTGCTCGCGCGAAAGTCGGGCAAGCCATTCGGCATGTTTCAGGCACGCTTCGTAAGACCAGCCCCACTGTTTACGATCGATCTTGCCGAGCACGTACTTCATGCCCGGTATCTGCAGCGCCCGCCCCATCATAGTGTCCTTCCACTGCGTTTTACCGTCGTAAGGCGGCTCGTGCGCCCACAGAGTGTTGAACCCCAGTTCGCGAACAAACGGGCCGATGTCCACCTTGGCATCGTGCTCCCAGAGACAAAGCAGGGGTTCAGAAGGCAATTGGATTCTGTCTCCAGCTTTGGCAGGGGTTCCCGCAAAAGCCAGGCAGGATAATAAGAGCCCCGCAACCAATGGGAGATTCTTGCGGGTCATTCGCACTCTCCGTAACGAGCTAGGTATCATGGCGTGTTCCTTCCTGTTTAGTGACGACCATGGACAGCGGCCCAATGAATGGATGGCAGAGCCCCGCCCTCGGTGGGACTTGGGCACCGCAGGGCGCCGCCGGCGGGAAGGCCAGAACCCCGCCAGCCACTCCATTGAGCATGCACTGCCATCCCACTGAACGAAATCTGACGCGATCAGAACCGCACATTCTTCAAGTAATCGGCACTTTTCTTGATTGCCTGCGGCGCCGTATCGCTTTCGTCCTCGACGTACCAATACTTGACCCCGACTTCCGTCGCCGCCGCAAGGGTCTTCGGCCAGTCAATCTCTCCTTCGCCGAGCGGCACACAGGCATTATCCGGCGCCTCGGCAAAGCCCGTGGGCGTGCCCTTCGCGATATCCTTCAGGTGAACCAGCTTGAAGCGCCCGGGATACTTCCTCAGATAGTCCGCCGGATCGAGGCCAACTTTCTTCGCAAAAAACAGGTCCAGCTCGAAGTCCACCAGTTTCGGGTCGGTGTTTTCGATCAGAATATCCATTGGCGTCGTCGAGCCCAGCGGCTTGAATTCCATGTCGTGGTTGTGAAAGGCAAACCGAAATCCTGCCGCCTGCAACTTTTTGCCCCACGCGTTGAACTCCGCCGCGACGCGCTTGCAACCGTCCGCGTCTTTGCGATTTTGCTCCTGGATCCACGGCGAGGTGACGTAGTCAGGCTTGAACACTCTCGCCTCGGCGATGATGTCGTCGAGCTTGGTGCGAAAACGGGTATCGTCACCGGAATGCATGCCCGTGCATTTCAATCCTGCGGTGTCGAGCGCTTTCTTGAAGTCCGCCGGGCTCATCTTGTAGAAGCCCGCCGTCTCGACATCCGTGTAACCCGCGTCGCGGATGAGCTTGAGCGAGCCGGGGACGTCCTTCCCGAGCTGGCGCCGCAAGCTGTAGAGCTGAATCCCCAGCGAGCCTGTAAACGAGCGATGATGTGCCGGAACCGCCCAGCCGAGCGTGGCATCCGGCTGCGCGGCACGGGCCGCCAGGACTGCCATTCCCATCCTTCCCAGAAATTCCCGCCTAGAAGTCATGATTCCCTCCTGCACTTCGAACAATGAATAGGTCTGTCTTGCGCAGCCGGATTATCCCACAAACCGAAGCAAGCGGCGGCGCAAGTTCCGCCTCCCGTCTTCGGCGGATTTCGATAAGGTGACAGGCATTTTTCCCGGCACTTTGTGGTAGATTGGGGCAGTATGTTGACTTCGCACGAGCCCGCTGCTTCGAGAGGCAGCCACGAACCGGGACCGGTTAGTCCGCCCCCAAGGCGTTTCCACCTGGCTACGCGCGTGGCCTTGTGGGTAATGGTCCTGGGTGTAGTGGGCGGTGTGCCGCTCAGTTCCATTCTGCAGCGGCGGTTTCTGGCGGAGAGGCTTCTCGCCCACGAGTCTCGCCTCGCGGCGGCGGAAATTGACGTCATTAACGAACGACGCCTGGTCCACGACGAAGCAAAGGTTCCCGCGGGCGCGACCATCACCGAATTCTTCGAGCAGCAGGGCCTTGACGCCAGGACGGCGGATGAGATCGTGCGCGCGGCGCGGCCCGCCTACAATCTGGCGCAGATTCGCGCCGGCAATCGCCTGGATATCATCCGCTCCGGCAAGGGCGTGTTGCGCGCGGTCAGCTACGAAGTCGATCGCGACCGCATCCTCTGGATGACTACGGGGCCGAACGGGTTCAACGCCGAGATCCGCCCCGTTCCTTACACTATCGATGTGGCGGGGGTGGCCGGGACAGTCCATGATTCGCTCTTCCAGGCGGTCTCCGACGCAGGCGAAGGCGACTGGCTGACCCTCGAGATCGCCGACATTTTCGGATGGGACGTGGATTTCTCGACCGATACGCAGCCCGGCGATACTTTCGAGGTCGTGGTCGAAAAGAAAATGCTCAACGGCGAGCGCTGGGGCTACGGGCGTGTGCTGGCGGCGCAATACGAAAACGCCGGGGTGCTCCACCAGGCCGTGCTGTTTCGCGATCCCTCCGGCAGGCCCGCCTACTACGCGCCGAGCGGAAAGTCGCTTCAGAAGGCCTTCTTGCGCTCACCGCTCAAGTTCGGCGCGCCCGTCACTTCGGGATTCAGCAACCACCGGTTCCATCCCATCCTCAAGCGCTACCGGCCCCACCTGGGAGTGGATTACGGTGTGCCCGTGGGCAGCGCCGTGCAAGCCATCGGCGACGGCCGCGTCGTTTCCGCGGGCTGGAACGGCGCGAGCGGCAAGATGGTTCACCTGCGCCATCCCCTTGGCTACGAAACTTTTTATCTGCACCTTTCGAAGATTCTGGTCCGCCCCGGCCAGCATATCTCGCAGGGTCAGATCATCGCTCGCAGCGGCGCGACCGGGCTCGCCACCGGGCCGCATCTCGATTTCCGAGTCGAGCGCCACGGGCAGTTCCTGAATTTCCTCCGCTTGAAGCTCCCGCCACGCGAAGCGGTGGCAGCGAAGGATATGAACGAATTCCTTGCCACACGAACTGAGCTGCTCGATCGCCTTGCCAGCCTCCGCCACCCGCCCGCCGCCGTTTCCGCCCAGACACACAACTCTGCTCCCACTGCCTCCGGCGCGAAGTAACACCAGCCCTGCTTCTGCTAATCTGCCAACTATCCACGTGACGGAGTGTCGGCGCGCCCTGCGTGAAGTCTTTGCAGTCCCCCGCCGCCGTCAATATGCATCTCGCATGTCACAGGTGGCGGTTGGTAGGGGAGACTGGCGGGCTTGTGCCGCGGCGACGCTCGGGTCGTAGTTCCTCCTTCTCTGGACGCCGCCCGCTTTCTCGACCCCGAACCCTCCCGGTTTTTCGTGCGTGCCCGCCCAAGGTACTTCGAGTAATTTCAGGTTCCGGACGGCCTTCAAGATGTATCATAATGTGACATATCGGGCTTCGGGAGGACTGAAAATGTATTGGTTCAAAACCCCGTTGGGTTTGGCGACCGTCATTTCGATTGTGGCCTTCCTGGCACTCTCCGCGGACACGCTGCGGCAGATGCCCTCGCGCACGCACTCCGACGAAATCTCTCCGCAGGTCGTGGAGGGCAAACACCTCTGGCAACATTACGACTGCAACGATTGCCACACGATTTTCGGGATTGGCGGCTACTACGCCCCGGACGTTACCAAGGCCTACGCCATCCGCGGCGACGCCTGGCTGCGCAAGTTCCTTGCCGACCCGCACGCCATGTATCCCACGGGGAGGCAAATGCCGAACTTCCGCCTCGCCGACGCGCAGATCGGTTCCCTGGTGGCGTACCTGAAATGGGTAAGTGAAGTTGATACCAACGGCTGGCCGCCCGCGCCCAAGGGAGTTGCCCGCGCTTCGGCGGCGCCGGGAGCGGGAGTCTTTCTCGCGCAACACTGCAATACCTGTCATTCCATCCAGGGCAGCGGCGGAGAAATCGGGCCCGACCTCACGCACGTGGGCAGCCGCCGATCCGCGGATTGGATCCTACAACAGGTCAACGATCCCCAAAGCCACAAGCCGGATTCCGTCATGCCCAGTTTCGCCAAGGTCCCCGAAGCTGAGAAGCAGCAGTTGGTCGAGTACCTGGCCGGCTTGAAGTAGCAGGAGGCTCCGCATGCAATTTCAGACTCAGAAGATCGCCCGCGAGTATTTCCTGGCAGTGCTGCCGCTGTTTCTCCTGCAGGTCATTTTCGGTCTGGTCGCCAGTGTCAAATACGTTTGGGGAAACGACCCGCTACTCTACATCCTGCCGTTCAACATCGCTCGCACGATTCATCTCAACCTTCTGGTCTTCTGGCTTCTGCTGGCCCTGATGGGCGCCACCTACTACATGGTCGCGGACGAAATCCAGGCGGAAATCTACAGCGTCAAGCTGGCGCGCGTCCAACTGGGGATTCTGCTGGCCAGCGGTGTCGTGGCCGTGGTTGGTTATTTCTTCCAGTGGAGCTTCGGGATGCCGTTCCTGGAGCAACCCACCATCATCAAGCTCGCCATCGTTGTGGCCGCGGTCCTGTTTCTGGCGAACATCGCCATGACCATGTTTCGCAACCACCATCAGTTGACGCGTACCACCGCCACGCTCTTTGCGGGCCTGATCATGCTCGCGATCATGTTCCTGTTCGGGATCCCCTTCATCCCCAACATGAGCACGCAATATTACTTCTGGTGGTGGGTGATCCACCTCTGGGTGGAGGGCGCCTGGGAGCTGATCGCCGCCTCGCTGGTCGCGTGGTGTCTGATGAAGCTGACGGGCGTGCCGCGCAAGCGCGTCGAGGGCTGGGTCTTCGCGGAAGTCGCGCTGGTGCTGCTCACCGGATTCATTGGCACTGGCCACCACTACTACTGGATTGGAACGCCTCACTATTGGCTCTGGTGGGGAGCGATCTTCAGCGCCTTCGAGCCCGTGCCCATCATGCTGATGCTGGTGGATTCTTTCCGGCACATCTACGGGCGCACCCATCCCATCGGAAACACGCTGGGGCTGGGCTGGATCGCCGCCGGAGCTTTTGTGCACTTCATGGGCGCCGGCGTGTGGGGATTTGGCCAGACGTTTCCACAAATCAATCGCTGGACTCACGGCACCCAGATCACCGCCTCGCACGGCCACTTCGCCTTCTGGGGGGCTTACGGGATGCTGGCCATCGCATTGATGTACACCATTCTGCCGGAAATTTCCGGACGCCCGTTGCAGCGCCGCCACCGCCTCGGCCTGCTCTCGTTCTTCCTCACCAATTTCGGAATGATCTTCATCGTGATGGCGCTGCTCCTCGCCGGCGTCGTTCAGGTTTACATGCAGCGCATCATGGGGTTGGATTTTCTGGAGGTCCAGCAGCACTTGCGCTTCTGGTTTGAAGTGCGCCTGGTTGCGGGCTCGGTGTTTCTGGTGGGGACCATCCTGCTCATTACCGACCTCGTCCGGCTGGCCCGGCCTGTCGCCGCCCAGGAAGCGGCCGCGCATTACAACTCCGAACCGATGGTCCCTGAGGAGGCTTAATTCCCTCCAAGACCGATCGAATCGCCACAGGGTTCCCTTTATCAATCCTGCGTTACAATTCCCCGCCAAGACTGTCGGCCCTGCATCAGCCTGCGATGCCGACGATGAGCGAAAGAGGTCATCATGTTTGACACCGACGCTGAAATCTTCGCCTTTGTTCGAGAGCATCTCTACGTCGCGGCGGTCTGCGACATCCTCGATTCGCTCGGGCATCGTTATCAGGCGATGCACCAGCGGCTGCGGCCTCTGCTTCCCGACCGGAAGAATTGCGGCTTTGTCGGCCGCGCCCGAACCGTGCGATGGATGGAAACGGACCACATCACCGACGACCCTTACGGCCTCGAAATCGAAGTCATCGATTCGCTCAAGCCTGGCGATGTGGTCGTCCACTCGACCGACGCGAGCGGCACCAACGCTCCCTGGGGCGAGCTGATGACCACCGTCGCCAAGCGCAATGGCGCCGTAGGCTGCGTCTGCGACAGCCAGATCCGCGACTGCGTCAAGATCATCGAGATGGGCTTTTCGGTTTATTGCGCGGGTATCCGGCCCGTGGATTCGAAAGGCCGCGCGATCGTGATGGCCTACGACGTGCCGGTGCGGTGTGGGGAGGTCCTGGTCAACCCCGGCGAGCTGGTCTTCGCCGACTTCGACGGCATCGTCGCCATCCCCCGCGAAGTCGAGCGCGACGTTCTCCTCGCCGCGCGCGAGAAAGTCGGCAAAGAAAATCTCACCCGCAAAGAACTCCTCGAAGGCAAATCCCTCCGCGAGGTGTACGCGAAGTATGGGGTGCTGTGAGCTGTACCGCCCCGATGGATCGGGGCGGCTCTTCGAATCCGTTTAAGGAATCAAAGGCCGCCAGATTTGAGCGGCGAATGTTGCGCTACTCGCTACTGGCTCGGAGGAATCTGTTGCGCGGAGTGGATAACAGCGAGCACATCGATCTGATCGGGTTTGATGTAATAGATGATGCGGTAAGGCCCTTCCAGGATTTCCCGGATTTGGCCGTGCTCAAACTCTGGAACAACACACCCTGACATCGGGAAATCGGCGATTTGTTGCGAGCGGCGGGTCAGGCGGTCAACAACGCGAAGGGCATACTGTGCGGAATTTTTGGCGATGTAGTCGTGAATGCCGCGGAGATGTTCGCGCGCGGTGTCCGTCCAGTGGACTGTCACTTCTTGAGTCCGAACTCCGCGCGAACTTGTTCGACATCGGTCGTGCGGCCCGCCTGGCTATCCGCCAGACCAGATTCGATGGCCTGACGCACATAGATTTCGCGCATCAAGTCATCCCAGGTCGAGTCATCCGGCAGCTTCTCAATAAGCTTCCGAGCCTCTGCCTTGATGTTGGTCGTATCCATTGGCCAGCCTCGCTTCGGCTTCCTCGTTCCCAAGTCTTCTGCAATGTTACGACAGCCCTCGACCGTACGCAATGAGGCTCACGGTGCGGCGGCGTCCTCCGAGTCTCGGGCATCCATTCGCCGAAAGTCATCCGCGCCAGTTCTTTCTTCAGCGTTTCGCGTTCTGCCGCATCTTTCGATTCGGTCAGCCGAGCGGCGAGCGCAAGGAATCGCTTCTTCTCTTGTTCTTTCGCTTCCATGCCACGCTCGATGAGTTCAACCATGACGCGGTTGGCGGTGGTTCCCTGTGACCGAGCCAGAAACTTGACACGCTGCGCGACTCGCTTGGGCAGTGTCACGCTCCGGCGAATCGATTTGCCTGTTGCCCCCCATGAGTTCACCATACGCCAGAACGCACCACCTTGCACCGCGGCTCCTGTTCGAAATGCCGCAGGATTGAAAAGCGAATCTTGCGCTAAGTGACGCTCACCAGCCCATTGCCATACGCCGATGAAACCTTGCCAGCTTTCAAATCGATCGGCGTGGAGAATCCCTTCTCGATCTTCTCGCGGTAGCAGGGGTCGGAGTTTTAGGTGCAGAAGGGACGATTCGTGGGCGGAAATGCGCGCAGCTAGGCAGGAATGCGCACCCGGTCGTAGAGAAACTCCGGGGCGAAGTCGGCGCCATTGGGCCAAGTCACAGTACCCAGTTCGGTCCGCACCTGGAATTGGCGGAAGTAGGCAGGATCGCGCAGGGGCTCGAACACCTCCCCCTGGAGTTCGTTTCCCAGGTCCACGTCGCCTTCGTTTCCATCCACGAAGCGCACATGCAGGACATAGTCGCGGACATGATAGGCTTCGATTAATCGCGGAGTCATGGAATCACTCCAGAGGCTGAATCTTCTTCAGCGGCTTTCGGTTCTGCGCCAGTTCCCAATTTTCGCGAAGCTCCGATTTGCGCAACTCGTACCATTCCAGAACGTGCGCGAGCGCCCGACGAGGAAACGCGCCGGAAACCACGCCCGTTTCGATCTGAACCGTTACACGGTACAACCGCATTTGGAATTGACCGTGAGCGTGCACCACAAAAAAGCCCGAGTATTGCATTGGTTGCTAAGCGCTCCTCACAAGGAGGATTCGACTGCAGTACGGAGGCGCATTAGCAGCAGGAGAAGCCAATCCGACTGTCGGCATCGAACCGTCTTGAAATCGCGGGCAAAAGTTACCGAGGCCATTCCTGAATGAAGCGTTCCTGAATGCCCTGGGCACAAACTCTCTGGAATTTTGTAATATCGCCTGTCGGATCCGGTCACACTCAGCCTCAGTAAGTATCTCGGCTTGGTATAGCAACGCGAGAACGTCGAACACACGAAGGACCGTATGTGGTACCTGGTGGCCTTTATCGATCAGGACGTCCAGTGCCTCTCTATCATGACTCAAAGCGGGCTGGTCGAGGACTACTGCAGCGGCAAGGGTATACGCCTCGCCACGGCCAACCCTCTTTCCATACTCCGCCCCCAGCTGCTGAATGCTGTTTTCGATGGCCGTGGCACTTCCTCCTTTGAACGCCTGTGGCAACCAGTCGTCGTATTTGGCGAGCACATGGTCGTGGATGGCCTTGTCAAGCGCTTGCTGATAGCGATCTTGAAACTTTTTGTGCCACGCGATTTCGACCTCAACTTCGGGGACAATTACAGCCTGGATCCCATAGAGCCTTTTGAGTTCTCTCAACAGGGGAATCTGCCGAATGATCAAGAGCTGAAGGAGAGCGTCGGAATCACACAGGAGGATTTGCGGGTTGGGCATGCACTTGGGAAAAGACCCCGTACACTAATCATCTTGAACAACTGCGCAAGCTTCTTCAAAACGGTCGGTAAATGTCTCCTCGTCGATCATCAACAATTCTGCCGCCTTCCCTCTGCTTATCTCACCGCTTGCATATGCGTTCACGACGGCACCTATGTAAGGGACGGGAAGGCGAATGGATCGGTCTGTTGTGGTTGTATTGCGCTTGCCTATACAAATCCGGCGTAAAGCATCCGTGCCAATCTTTTGGATAAACTCCGATGTCGTTAGCGCCCTCTCCGAAATGGACTTCAGCTCATCAGTGATGTTCATTGCGCAATACGACTCGAAATCCGAGTGACTGATAAACTCTGACTCCAGCGCTGCTTCCAAGACCGCCCTTTTCTCCACATGGGTCTCCGCCACTAGCCTGGCAAGATCCTGGGCGCGTATTCTGTCCCATTTTATTCCGCATCCTTGCGCAATATGCCGCAGAACCTCCTTGGGCACCAAAACTTCTTGAGCAAAGGCGTCCGCGCGCTCCTCTGACAAATCTCTTGCCGAAGTCCCATCTTGGAGGTCGATTGACGCGCCTGCACTCGGAGCGTCGAATATTGCATGGGCAAGCTCATGCGTAAGTACGACATTCCGCCGAAACCATGTGAGATGGTGCGTGTTTGCAAAAACGCATGGCCGATCTGAAGGGTGTGCCCCAACGTAGAAGGTACATCCCTCAACTCTGGATTCCGGGACTGGCGTCTCAATCACAAGCACACCCATGGATCTGAGATTGCCTCGAAACACTTCCCCAATCCCATTTGCGCCCCTGTTAAGGCCTCGCGACTCTCGAAATATCCGGGCGGCTTGACGCCCCTGTTGCCTCGGAGGGGCCTGTCGGTCCATTTCGTTCTGGATGGCGTCGAAGAGCTCCCTCCATCCGGCAGCCCGATTCCCCGTCACCGTCTCTAACTCATTAACGAAATTTCCCAAGCGCCTAATTAGGAATACAAACTCCCTGTCGGCATCCACGAGCTCCGGTCCGCGAAATTTGTACCATGTCGCTGGTGTGATGTTTGCCATGATGTGCGAACGAACTTGCTTTGTGGGCCTGAAATACGACGCATCTACCCCCAATATGGCCGAGAGCTCACTAGCTGTCGATTGGGGCATTCGGCGCTGTCCTGCTACCCATTCCTGAAACAAGCGCGGGCTGATGCCGAGTAGGCGCGCACACCTAGACGCGTCCAACCCTGCCGATTTGACTATGTCATGGAGCACTCGTCACGCCTCCGGTCGACCTGTCACGCTCAACTGCCAAGCACCTACCTCGGCGAGAGCAGCCGGGATCCCGTCGAAGCACCTTCCGTCAACTTAGATGCAATTACGCTGTATTCTAGTCGTCATCCCCCATGAACTGCAAGCGGTTCACAAGATAGCTCACTGCTACCGGCAATTCAACCACCATTATGACCAGATCGTGCCACTATTTAACTAACCCGCACATCATCAATTAGTTGCACGAGGCTGTCCCCGATTAAAGAACTGGCTTTAGCGGCTTTCAGATCGAACGGAACCGAGAATTCCTTTTCGATCTTCTCGCGGTAGCAGGGGCCGGAATTGTAGGTGCAGAAGGGGTAGACCATGCCGTTGGGCGCGCTGTAATGAATCACGCAGCGCTTGACGCGCTCGATGTCGTAGTTGTAGGCGTCCATGAAGTGCATGCCGGCGACGAGCAGGGTCTTGTAAGTGAACGTGCCGTCGCCCGAGCCGCGCCCGTAGCTGTGGTCGGTCATGCCCTGGAGGGTTTGGAGGAAGCGTTCGAAGGTGAGACCCGGCGGCGCAAACTGCGGCCGGTAGAACTTGCGCAGTTTCTGCCAGGCGTTGATCTTGGTGAAGAGTTTGAAGCGCGCGCCCGCCGCCTGGCGCGCCAGGAGATCAATCTGGCGCAACATGCCGGGCATATCGAAGAACTTGGTGATGGGCACCGCCTTCTTCGATCTGGTATCGACGTAGAGGTACGTTCCCATCGCGCAGTGCGGGTGCGACGTGAGATTCGGCCGGTTGAAATTCTGCAGGCCGGTGAGCAGTTTCGAGAACGGCGAGGTGCAGGAGAGCGGGAACCAGTCATCGTATTTGTCGGTCAGCCCGGTCTGGTCGGCGACGCAGTGCGCGAGGTCGGATTGCGTGAAGCGCTTCGCTTCGAGCTCGCGGCGGTTGATGCGCCCCGTAAAGCAGACGGGCTGGAAGCTGAAGCCGCTCACTGTGTCCACGTTATCGATGGCCAGGCGGATCATCGCCCCGATTTCGTGGTCATTCACTCCTTTGACGATGGTTGGAACAAAGATAATCTTCAGTCCGGCTTTACGGCAATTCTCAATGGCCGCCAGCTTTTTCTCGAGCAGGCGCACGCCGCGGGTGCGCAGATAAACTTCGTCCGTCACGCCGTCAAACTGGAGATACAGCGTGTGCAGCCCGGCCTCGTGCGCCTGCTGGGCGAATTCGAGGTCGGCGAACTGGATGCCGTTCGTCGCGCACTGGATGTGCGTGAAGCCCATCTCGGTGGCCATGCGCAGCACGTCGTGGAAGCGTGGGTAGATGGTGGGCTCGCCGCCGGAGAACTGCACGACGCGGTTGGGCGTGGGCCGCTGGTCGCGCAAGGTCTTGAGCATTCCGCGCAACTGCTCGAACGACGGCTCGTAGAGATAGCCCTGCACGTTGGCGTTGGCGAAGCAGACCGGGCAAGTCAGGTTGCAACGGTTCGTCAGGTCGACGTTCGAGAGCACGGTGTGCGATGTGTGAATCGCGCACATGCCGCAATCGTCGGGGCACGTGACGCCGTCGGGGAGTTGGGGGTTTTCCAGGCCGCGCCCGTCGCCGAATTCGAACTCCTCCATCTTGAGATAGAGCCGCGCGTCGGAATAGATCTTGTCGCGAAACTCGCCGTGCTCGGCGCAGGTCTTTTCCATGTAGACGGCGCCGTTTTCCTCGAACAGGCGCGCGCCGATCACCTTCAGGCATTCCGGGCAGAGCGATTCGGTGCGCTTCGGCAGGCCCTTCTCGAGCGGCTTGATCGTCGCGCCCGTGAGAGTCGTTGCCGGCTGGATGACTTGAAATTCGGATCTGGAGCGGGACTTGGTCCGCGGCTCGATGGTAACAGTGCCCACGATTCCTCCTGAAGGACAATAAGAAAACTTGGAAATCCCGACCGCGTCGAGGCGAGATTCCGCTGAAGATTAAGCGTGGCGAGCTAAACGGGTCCGGCGAGCTGCGAGGCGAGGGACAGCTCGAACCATGCGCATCCTAGGCCGAAGCGGAATCCCCAGGCAACCGGTTGGCTGCAAGAGGGGCGCCAGTGACAGCGAACGGTCGAAACTCGGGGTCGAACGGGGACGGACAAATTGTTGATTCCAAAGGTGTTACTGACATTATGTCCGAGTAAGACGCCCGCGACCGCCCCGCCGGATTTCATCCAGAACGAGCTATCACAGGATTGCTGGACAATTGTCGAATGGAGGGCGAGTTCCCAAACCCCGCAGGAAGGGAGTATGATCCACGCTCATTGGCACGGCGATCGCATGGCTGCAAATCCGAAACCGCGTTCAGAAAGTTCACGAAGCCTCTTCACTGTGGGACACTCCAGTCTGGATTTCTCGCAATTCACCAAGCTGCTTGCGGACTTTCAAGTAGCGCTGGTGGTAGACGTGCGCAGCCGGCCACAAAGCAGCCGCTTCCCGCAGTTCAGCCAGCCGGCGTTTGAAAAGCTACTGGCGGGTGAAGGCGTCGCTTACCTCTTCCTTGGCGAGGAACTGGGCGGGCGTCCCGATGACCCGGATGCATATTTCGGTGACGGCCGGGTCGATTACCGCGCGCGGCGGAAGTCGTATGCTTTCCGCGCGGGTTTGGAACGTGTGCTTCACGAGCTCGAGTCGCAATCTCTCGCCCTGATGTGCGCCGAAGAAGACCCGCTCGAGTGCCACCGCTTTCTGATGATTTGTCCGGAATTGGTCGCTAGCGGCGTTGAGCCGCTGCATATCCGCAAAGGCTCGCAGATCGAAACCCAGGAGGCCGCCGAAACGCGCCTGCTCGAATCGAATGGCTTCGGTGATGTCGCCGCCAACACGCTTTTCCCCGCTGCCCGCGCCGAGGCGCTGGAACAAGCCTACGACCTCCAAGCCGCCAAATTCGCCTTCCGCGTCGACCCGCACGCTGTCGATCTGAGGTAGGAACGGGATGGCCTCAACCATCTTCACGATCGGGTTCACCAAGAAGACCGCCGAAGAATTCTTCCACCTTCTTCAAGAGGCCGGCGTTGAGAAAGTCATCGACGTCCGAGAAAATCGCGCCGGCCAACTTGCAGGATTCTCGAAATACCCCGACCTTCCTTTTTTCCTGGATCGCATTTTAGGGGTGCGTTACGAGCATCAGCCACTCTTTGCGCCCAGCCCGGAGATTCGGGATGCCTACCGCAAGACTCGCGACTGGCAGGAGTACGAGAAATCGTTTACTGAATTAATGGCGCAAAGGAAAATGCTGGATCATGTTGACCCGAAGGATTTTTCCGGGAAAGTTGTGTTACTCTGCTCGGAGTCTGGACCCGAGAAGTGCCATCGCCGCCTCGTCGCGGAGATGCTTGCCCGGCATTGGAATGCGCTCGGCCATCAGGTCGAGGTCAAGCATCTTGTGACCCCAAAACCCCTCCCTCGCAGAAAGCGCGGTTCCAAACCCCATGCCGGAGTTGATCCTCTCTGACATCACAGTAATGGGTGAGGGTTATTGCGTGATTGGGCTGGAGAAGGTCATGGAAGATTCCTACCGGTCCCTCCGCCCCTTGCCCCCGCGCGCTTTTGCCTGGCGCGATCCCTTCCCTTTCCGGCGCAGTGATTGTGTTCGCTACGATGCGGTGCCCACGACCGTGACGCTGCCTCACGTGGAGGATCAGCAATCCCGCGGCCTCGTTCATACGAGGCGTTCGGTTTCCGAACAGGAATTGACCGGGTGCCTGCGTAAGGCCGAGGTCTCGGGCAGTCTGTTTGATCTTTTCGGGTGTGCCCCGCACGCGAGCGATCGCGGGGGCCGCGCGCTTTGGGTTGATCCTGAGCAGGCCAGGCGGTCAATCTGCGGATGTGAATACGAGAATATCCGATTCCGGGTTTTTCGCGAATCTTCGGGTTTTGCCCTTCGGGCGGAGGTGGTTCTCAAGAGCGGCGACCGGATGAGCAGCCTCCCCATCGTCGATCGCGAATGGAACCGCTTTGTAGCGCATCTGGTGAAGCTTATTCAGCGGAGTGACCCGCTGCCGCTGGCAGAGAGGTTCATGAATCGGACGGTTTACGCCAAATTGCTTCTTTCGCCTGCAAGATTTGCGCGAATTGGGCTGCCGCGACCGCGGGCTGACCGCCAATGCTGGTTAATGCTCGATTCGCTTTTCCCCCAGCCTCAGGCCGCCTGGCTGGAACTGCTCTGAATACTCAGCCTCCGATCGGCCAGGAGTCCACCCATGTCCCTGCTTCCTGTCTGGGATGAATCCCGTACACGCGGACTTGTCCGAAAACTGGTTTTGCGCGAACTCCAGTCCGGGATGACCATCCCATCCGAGGAAGAGGATTTGGTGAAAGCCGGTGTTATCGACTCGATGGGCTGGGTGGGAATTCTCTCGGGGGTCGAGGAGGAAACGGGGATCCGGAACTTTGGCGCCTCTTGGCCTGCGGACCGCCGGCAATCGATTAACGCCTTGGTGGAAGTTCTCCTTGGAACTCAGTGCGCCAGTGCGAAGCCCGATGACAGCGTGCGAAGTCAGGTAAACAAGAACGAGAGGTTTGGGGTATTAATTGCGGGATGGGGATTTGCATTGGGTTCGCTCAAGATTGATACGGCCGCGGTCGAAAGAGAACTCGGTTTGACTGCAGAAACTTTGTCAGAGCGCGCGGGAATCCAGAGTGTGAATTGCGCCGGGAAGGACGAAACTGAAATTTCGCTGGGCTTGCAGGCTGCCGGAGGGGCTCTGGCAATAGCGGACCTCGATTCCGGAATGGTCGATGCCGTGGTGGCGACGAGTGCTACATGCCTCGGATTTCCTTCGCTCGCCGCGCTCCTGCACACGCGCCTGCTCTTGCGAGAATCGTGTGCAGCCATCGACGTAGGCGGCGCATGTGTTGGCGTGCTTAACGCCCTCGCCACCGCCAAAGGGCTGATCGGCAGCGGACAATGCCAGGCAGTGTTAGTCGTCGCCGCCGAGGTTAACACCAGAAGGCTCTCTGGACCGGAAGTGCCGGGGGAATTTCGCGGGTTGTTCGGGGACGGCGCCTGTGCGTTCTTACTGGTCCGCGATGAAAGCGACGGCGGAAACGGCCCCAGCCGTATTGGGAAGTTCATCTTCGGATGCTCGGGCGCATTCGCGTCGTCACTTCGAATTACACTGCGACCTTCCGGGCCGCTGGAGGTCAATTTCGAAGGTAAACGGCTGGGCAGCGTTGCCCTCTCCACACTTGAGCAGATTCTCAATCGACTTGAGGATTCGAGTGGGATTTCCATTTCGGAGGTTGGATGGTTCGCCCTCCACGAGCCTAACCCCCGCCTCGTCGCCATCCTCGCAGAACGACTGAGAATTCCTCCCGACAGAATCGTCCACACTACTGCGGACTCAGGAAATCTGGGTTCTGTAACCTGCGGCATTAATTTGTGTAGAGCTTTGACGAGTATCTCCCGCAATCCCGTAGATTCCCCCAACCGAACGATCTTTATGGCCGCCGTTGGGCCGGGCCTTCTTTGGGGCGGGACCTACATCTATTAGGATTGCTACGCCCAGCAGTAACCTCTATTTCTTAAACAAATTCTCAAATGCCGAGCGGGCGTCGAGGGGGCGGGAAGAAGACGTTTCGCGCTCCACGGTAGAGCGGACCATAAAGAGCTGGCACTCGTTGCGGGCGTCTTTGCGCGGGATGCGGGCGGTGATGGGTTGCGTACACTCGAAGCGCGCCGAGGTATCGAAGTTCGCGCACATCTTGCAGCTATGCAGCTCGAAGCCGCATTTCAGGCACTTGCCGGTCAGGTCGATCCCGGGGGGAAGGATCGCGGCGCAGGAGGCGCAGCGGATGACTTCGCGCTTGCCGGGCATGGAGAGCATGCGCGGGCCGATGCGTTCGGGGCGCGGACCTTGCGGTTTCTTCTCGCGCGGCTCGCGCTCCCCGCCGGAATCCTGATAGCCGCGCTGGCGGTATTTCCTGTCGCTCATTTGAATCTTCCTTCGGTTTGGGCAGATTCCGGCTCACGCACCGGAGCTTGGGATGACTCCATCATACGACGATGGCGGAGGAAAAGCATGCGATTTTTGATTTTCGATTGTCGATTTGGGATTGAAGTCAGGAGTCAGAATTAAGAAGCCAGAATGAAAAATCCAGAATCAAAGACGGAGGATCGCGGCAAAAACCTGAAACAGAGTCAGAGGTTGGAGGCGGGATAGACAAGGCTGCGCTCGGGCTCCCAGGTGAGATAGACCCTCGTGCCGCGGCCCATGCTTTCCACTCCCGGCCGCTGGGAATTCGACTCGCGCACGACCAGGCGCTTACCACTGGCAAGCTGCACGGCCCAGCGACGGCTGCCGCCTTCGTAAATGGCTTCCACGATTTCGCCCGCCATGAGATTCCGTGGCGCGGGACGCGGCTGCTCCGGCAGCAGCCGCAGCGCCTCCGGCCGCACCGCAAGCGTGGCATTCCTTCCGAGTGCGAGACCGTTCGTGTCATGCGCCCAGAGTGCAGCCCCGCACGAGCTTTCAAACCGCGCCTCGCCGCCCTCGTTTTGCGCGAACTTTACTTCGAAGAAATTCTCGACACCCATGAATTCCGCTACGAAGCGCGTGCTCGGCCGGTCGTAAACCTCCTCGGCCGTCCCGATCTGCTCCAACCGGCCACGGTTGATGACTGCCACGCGGTCCGACATCACCAGGGCCTCTTCCTGGTCGTGCGTGACGAAAATGAACGTGATGCCAAGCCGCTCGCGCAGGCGCTTCAGCTCCACCTGCATCTGCTTGCGGAGTTTTTGGTCGAGCGCGCCGAGCGGCTCGTCGAGCAGCAAAACCGCGGGCTCGAGCACCAGCGCCCGCGCCAGCGCCACGCGCTGCTTCTCGCCACCACTCAATTGCTGCGGGTAGCGATCTTCCTTGCCCGGCAATTCCACCAGTTCGAGAATCGCCTTCACGCGGCGGCGAATTTCGTCGCGTGACAGTTTCATCCGTTCGAGGCCGAAGGCGACATTGTTGAAGACATCGAGGTGAGGAAACAGCGCGTAGTGCTGGAAAACTGTATTGACATTCCGCTGATAGGGAGGAAGGTCGGCGGCGTCCTGACCCTCGAGAAAAACCTGGCCCGCCTGCGGCTGTTCGAAACCCGCGACGAGCCGCAGAATGGTCGTCTTTCCGCTGCCGCTGGGGCCGAGCAGCGTCAGGAATTCGCCGCGACGCACTTCGAGCGAGAAGTCTTCCAGCGCCGCGTGCTCGCCGTAGCGCTTGCTGATACGGCGGAGTTCGACAATGGGATCCAGCCGCTGGTTCCCGTCTCCACGCTGCTCTTGCGACTGCGGATTCGTTGACACCGATTCTGGCAGTCCTGTATAAGTCCAGCTTTGGCGCGGAATTATAGCACGAGCCCGCGCGGCTTATTGCAGAGGCAAAAACGCGGGGCAATGAAAACTTCCACATCGATTCCGAGGAGACCATGCTCAAAGTGCTCGACAAGCTGACACTGCCAACGACGATGGTCGGTTCCTATCCGCGTCCGTTGTGGTTCACGGAAAGCCTGCGCGGGCGCTCGTTCAAGCAGGCGATGGGCGACACGATATTTCGCGAGCAATACACGGACGCCGTCACCTGCGTCATCAACGCGCAGGAGAGCGCCGGACTCGACATCCTCACTGACGGCGACTCGCGCTTCGACCTCGCCGTAGGCGGGAAGTCGTGGTTCTTCTACGTGCTCGAACGACTGGGCGGGCTTAGCGGGCACCGCGATTACTCCGCGGCGTGGACTTCATTCGGTTATCGCCCCGGCCACATTCTGTGGGAAGTGATGGAAGCCTATCAGCCGCCTGTCGTCACTGCGAAGCTTACGCGAGGCCCGCTCGAATACGCGGCGGTCTGGAAAATTGCCCAACGCCTTACCGATAAGCCGGTCAAATTCGGAACCATCAGCGGGCCGTTGCTGGCGCGCATGATGTGGGACGAATTCTATAAGAGCCCGTCGGCGCTCGCGGAAGACCTCGCCGGAATTATCAACGCGGAATTGCGCGAACTCGCCGCGGCGGAGTGCAAGATTATTCAGCTCGAAGAGCCGCCACACCATTTCGCGTCGCTCAATCCCCAGGTCACGGACAAAGACCTGGAAGAAATGACGCGCGTCTTCAACAAGCAAGTCGCGGGCGTGGACGCGGAAATTTGGGTGCACACTTGCTGGGGCAATCCCAACCAGCAGCGCTGCTTCTGGGAAACGCCCAGCTACGAGCGCGCCCTTCCTCACATGCTGCAACTCGACGCCGACGTCATCACGCTCGAATGCGCGAGCACGGGCGGCAAAGACCTGCCGCTCTTCGCCAAGCTCAAGACCGACAAGAAAATTGCTATCGGGGTCGTCAACCACACGCAAACGACCGTCGAGCCGCCGGAAGTCGTCGCGGATTTGATTCGCAGGGCGCTCGAATACATCCCCGCCGAGCGCCTGGTGATTACGACCGACTGCGGTTTCGGCCGCGAAGGCTTGTCTCGGCGAATTGCTTACTACAAGCTCGTCTCGCTTGTGCAGGGAACGAATATCGTGCGGCGGGAACTGGGCCTGCCCGAGGCGCGCGTGCGCGCCATCGACCCGAAGTTGTGGTTTGTGGAGTTGTAATATCGTGGCTCGGTGTCCCCTCACCCGTCCCGATCAAATCGGGACACCCTCTCCCGGAGGGAGAGGGGTGGAAATCGCGCAGAATTGTAATGTGAATTTGGCCCTCTCCCCTTGGGAGAGGGTGGTCCGACGAACTCGGACCGGGTGAGGGCGTGACTTGAGAAGGCTGGGAGTTCCTCACGCCTTCAGCCACAGATTGGCGGGAATCTCGCCCGGTTTCTTGATCTTGTAAGGGAAGGTGACCTTCTTTCCCGTGCCCGCGGATTCGTACGCGGCGTAGATGATTTCAAGCACGGCGATGCCGTCTTCGCCCGTCTCGCGCGGTGTCTCGTCATTCAAGACACACTGCGTGAAGTGCCGCATTTCGTGCGGGAATCCGTAGATGTGCGATTCCTCGAAAACGGTGAACGTCCAGCCCTTGGTTTCGCCCGCCTTTTCCATCGCGTAGCCGTAGCCGTCCAGGCTGTAGGTTTCCATCGAGCTGCCGTGCAGCAGGTCACAGTAGATCGCGCCCTTGGTGCCGAAAATCTCGACGCGATCGTCCATGCCGCCGTGCTTCACCCAAGAATCCTCGATGACGGCGATGCCGCTGCCTTCGAATTCCACGATGATGACGGAATTATCTTCGCCCTTGCAGCGGGTGTGATAGACGCGCTGGCAATGCGCCGTCACGCTTCGCACTTTCGCCTTGTCGTACATCCAGCGCGCCCACTCGATGCCATGACAGCCCATGTCCATGATGGCGCCGCCTCCGGAGCGCGAGATATCGTAGAACCAGTCGGAATGCGGCCCGGAATGCTTTTCGCCCTGCTTCACCATGTAGAGCTTGCCCACCGCGCCCTCTTCGACGAGTTTCTTCGCGCGGCGGTACTTGGGTGAGAAGCAGAGTGTCTCCGCGTACATCAGCTTCACTTTGTGCTTTTTCGCCGCCTTCACCATCGCCTGCCCCGCTTCGAGCGTGTGCGCGAGCGGCTTCTCGACCACGATGTGCTTCCCGGCCTCCGCCGCCGCGACGGTCACCTCCTGGTGGAGGTCGTTGGGAATTCCCAGCACCACCATGTCCACGTCTTTGCGGTCGAGAACTTTGCGATAGTCGGTGAAGGTATTGGGGATTTTCCACTTGCGCGCGAAAGGTTCGAGAGCATCTTTATTCACATTGCAGACGGCCACGAGCCGGGCTTCGGGCGCTTCCTGGAAAGCCTCGGCATGGATATCGGAGACAAAACCTCCACCAATCAGGGCAACGCGGACATTGTCCATGACTCTCTCCTCAGCTGCCGTGAACACTTCCTGGACGGTCGTTCGCGGGCGACCCCGGCTATTTCTTCTTCTCGCCCAGCGTGCGGATGTGGGCGACGATCAGCTTGATTTCGTCGTCCTTCAGCTTGTCCTTGAACGCGGGCATGTGCGTGTCTTTCTTGCCGTTCTTGATGACGTCGAAAATCTGCTCGTCTTTCATCGACGCCTGCCATTTCGGGTCGGTGAAGTCCGGGCTCTTCATGGCCGGAAAGCCCTTGCCCTCGGGGCCGTGGCACATGACACAGCGTTTTCTGTAAAGCGATTGGCCACTGGGCTGAGTGGCCTCCTGCGGTGCCGCGGCGAGCGCCGACGTCACTGCGCCAAGCAAAACAAACGTTAGCCAAAGTTTGGTCATGGTCCTATTCAGACTCCTGGGTTTGATATGTTGTGACGCGTCATCGTAATGACCCGCCCGCTGAAAATCAAGAACCGCTCGTGTATCGCAGCGGGAAGACTGCTGCTCATTATTTCTTCGGCTCCGGCACATAACCGGGCGGCAGTTGCGAACCCTCGCCGAAGAAGAATTTTTCCATCTGCTGGCCGATGATCTGCTGATGTTCCTTCAGGGCGGGGCTGAGGCGATATTCGTTGATGATCATGCGCAGGGTATCGAGCCACATCTTCCAGGCGTCTTTCGAAACATGCTCGTAGATGCGCTGGCCGAGTTCGCCCGACCAAGGCGGTTCATCGAGCCCGGGAAGCATCTTCCCGAGTTTGACGCATTTGACCATCCGCTCCGCCATACGAAGACCTCCGCCCGAAATCTCGACCGCCCTGAGTATCTGAACCAAAGCTCGATACAAATTCATTATACCGGAAACACGCCGTCCGTCGTGCGGCCGCGTGCAGAACGTACAACGTTTGACCGCCGGCCTTTTGCGAGTATCATCTACCCTCGGCGCAAGTGCGGGCTTGCCCCGGGAGATGGGGAGGATTTCAGGTGAAAGCATTGGTCAAAAGCAAGAGTGAGCCGGGACTCTGGCTGGAGGACGTCGAAGCCCCCAAGATCGGCATTAACGACGTCTTGATCCGCGTGCAGCGCACGGGCATTTGCGGCACCGACCTGCACATCTACCGTTGGGACGCCTGGGCGCAGAAAACCATTCCCGTGCCGCTGGTCATCGGCCACGAATTTGTCGGAGAGATCGTGGAAGTCGGCTCGAACGTCTCCGACTTTTTCCCCGGCGACATTGTGAGCGGCGAAGGCCACGTAGTGTGCGGCCGCTGTCGCAACTGCCTCGCCGGCCGCCGCCACCTTTGCGCCCATTCAAAGGGTGTGGGCGTCAGCCGCGCCGGAGCCTTCGCGGAGTACATCGCCCTGCCGATGTCGAATATCTGGCGGCATCAATCCTGGGTGGACCGCGACGTCGCAGCCATCTTTGATCCCTTTGGCAATGCCGTCCATACCGCGCTGTCGTTTCCCGTGCTCGGCGAAGACGTGTTGATTACCGGCGCGGGGCCCATCGGCCTGATGGCCGCCGCGGTCGTTCGCCACTCCGGAGCGCGCTTCGTGGTGATTACTGACGTGAACCCCTTCCGGCTGGAACTGGCGAAGAAGATGGGCGTCACGCTGGCGCACAATGTGGGCGATGGCAGCCTGCGCGATGTTCAGAAGAAACTGGGAATGATGGAAGGCTTCGACGTCGGGCTCGAGATGTCAGGCAACGGGGCGGCGTTTCGCGAGATGCTCGGCAACATGAGCCACGGCGCCAAAATCGCCATGCTGGGAATCCCCACCGGCGAAATGGCCATCGACTGGAACACCGTGATCTTCAACATGCTCACCATCAAAGGCATCTACGGCCGCGAGATGTATGAAACCTGGTACAAAATGACCGTGATGCTGCAGTCGGGTCTTGACATCACGCCGGTAATTACTCACCGCTTTCATTACGAAGAATTCCGCAAGGGCTTCGAGGTAATGGAAACCGGGGAGTCGGCGAAGGTCATTCTCAATTGGGTCTGACGCCGGCGCGTGGTGATGTCCCGCGAGGAACTATTTCCGGGATTTTTCCTCCAGCAGACGGCGCAGGATGGCGAGCTGCGCCATATCTTTTTCCTTCGCAGTTTCCCCCTTAATTCGAATCAGCGCTTCAAGGTCGAGAACTCGAACCTTCGCGCTCTCGCCAATATCCATTTCGATGGATTCCGCAAGCAAGTCGTCGTATTCGTGTTCTTTGCCGACTGCCCCAAGGACATCAAGCGGGCCGAAGGTTGTCATCAGGAGTTGGTGGCCGGGTGACGCAAGATGCCAATGGGTAGGCTGGAGATCTTTGTGGCCAGGCGTCCGGTAGCGCGCATCCAATACTCGGAGGGCCTTCATCAGCCGCTCGAGATTTCCCGCTTCGCGTGAATGGACAATATCCAAATCGAACGTGCTGATGTTTCCGCCGTGGGCAGCACCGGCGACTCCTCCCACAACAATGAAGTCCACTCCATGCTCAAGGAGTACTCGGAGGATGGCGAGGAAGTCAGGTTCCGCTCTGTTCACCACGTAACCTTAGAATCGCACGGACGTTGTTTTGGAGGACTTCAATCCGCTCGCGAGGAGTCAGCGAAAGCATCCAGCGGATCAGCGTCAAGTCCACACCGTCCGGGCTGTGGGTCGGCTCCGCCGCTGGTTTTTCGGTCTTCTCGCTCGCAGCTTTGTCTTCGTCCGCTGCCATGGCCCTAAGTTTACACTGGAGCAGCGCCGGCCTGCACGGCAATCCTGCCCGGTCGTTGCGGTCGAAAAGGCCGCACTGGACGGCTTCTGAAATGAACGTGGCCGAGGTTGATCTCAGGGCGGCGAGGCCGGGAACCATGGGAAAACGCTCAAGACTTGGCCGACGGCGCGGACTCTGCGTTCGCGAATCGCCAAGCGGGAAATTTCTTTCGAAGGAAAGGCAGGAAGCCATTCCAAACCTGGATGTCGGTGACCTCCAGGGGCAGCACAGATACGGGCCGCTGTTCGGGCGTATCATATTCAACGTATCCCCAGCGGAAGCCCAGTAACCGCGAGATCTCTTCGGCCTTAGATCTCATGGGGACTGTCGTCAGAAATGTGTCGGCCACCCATCGCAGTTTTGCGTGCCCGTACAGATTCTTGCAGGGCGCGTCAAAGAACTGGGGAAGATTGCCGAACGAAGTGAACGGGCCCCCCAGGTCTTCCATGGATGGCGCCATATCCGCGAAGACCGCGGTCTCGACGGGAGCCTGGGCGGCGTCGTAGGAGTTGTAGTACATATCGGTCACGACCTGCAGCCACCCGCAAAATGTCCGGTACCCCGAACCATGATAAGTGTCGATCACCGCGTGGATCGCCGGATACCCGCGGCATACGGCGATGTCCAATTTGAGACCCGGAATGATGTCGAAGCCCGCCGATGCAGGATCCCCGTTTCTCCCATAGGAGATTGTCACGTTTCCACTTCGGCCGTTCAAGCTGAACGGAATGCGTTCTTTAATTCCGGGAAAGGCGGGCACATCGCCATTCCCCTCCCCGACGCCCGAAACACTCAGTGTTTTCTCTTGCGTGGCCGCGGCTTGTTCGGCAGCCAACATCGACATCGCTGGCGAAAGCCCGCAATAACTCAAGAATCTGCGACGATCTACGATCATGAACTCCTCCTGTTGGCCCTGCCGGGCATTTCGCCCACGCACCGATCAGGTCCAATAATTCCGATCGAGCGAGCGATACTGGATGGCTTCGGAGATGTGAGTGGTGGAAATCGACTCGGCGCTGTCAAGGTCGGCGATGGTGCGGGCGACTTTCAAGATGCGATCGTGGGCGCGCGCGGAGAGGCCGAGGCGCGTCATGGCGCTTTCCAGCAGGCGCTCGGAATCGGGCGCGATGCCGCAATACTTGCGGATCTGTCGCGGGCTGAGCTGGGCGTTGCAGTAAATCTTCTCGCCCTGGTAGCGGCGCAATTGCCGGTCACGGGCGCGCACGACACGCTCGCGAATCTGCTCCGAGGTTTCGCCGCCCGCGTCCTCGCGCAACTCGCGGTATTTCACCGCCGGCATGTCGATGTGGATATCGATGCGGTCGAGCAGCGGCCCGGAGATCTTCGAGACGTAACGTTGGATCATGGGTGGCGTGCACGTGCATTCGCGCGAAGGATCGTTGAAAAAGCCGCAAGGCTGCGGATTACTTCATCGCGACACCCGCCAAAATCTATCTCCCTATCGATTCTCTTGAATCATAACACGCGTCAGGCTCCCTCCTTCCCATCAAGGCGCTTCCCGGCCTCGTGGTGCCCGATATGCAGCAGACGTGGAATTTCTTTCCTACTCCAGCCCAGATCGTCAAGGTTCTCCGGTGACCCCCGACAGAAACATCGGGATGCAACCGTGGGAGTGGCCCAGCGCCCGCAGAATTAGGGTCTTGCGAATGGGACCAACCCGTCTGTCGCTACTCAGGCAGAACCGGCAGCGCGGCGATGCCGACCACCGACGGATCGTCGCGGAATTTGAGGAAAAGAATAGTTCCGTTAGGGCGCGGCACATTCAAAGTCGAACTTGCGAATCCCAGAGGGACGGCCACCGCGCGTGTGAACTCGGAGTCGGAGGCGACGGAGTCAAGCAGAAAGAGGTTCGTTCCGATCAGCGTGCATTGCTTGTCAGGGCTGTCCGGGCAGCGAACTTCTTTGAGCGCTGGAAGCCGTACCAGGTGCGTCAGCGGCAGCCACTCGCCTTTTGCACCGCTCGCGTCCACGGGCCGGATTCGCAGCGGTCCGAAGGCAGACGGCCCGAAGCTTTTGAGAGGATCAAGCACTCCCAGCACGGTCTTGGAATCTTGGAGGGTCAGGCTGCCGTCAGCCAGGCCCAATTGGACGCTAAAAGACTCGTCTTCGGATGCCACTTCAATTTTCTGGGCGCGCTGGAAGGCGGGCGGAACTTCGCTCTTCACAACGAAATAGAGTTTCCCGTCCTGAGGCAGCAGATCTTGATTCCCGAGTCGAATTGTCGAGGCGGTGGAAGCGCCGGGCTGGACGTCCTTGCTGATGAGAATCACTTTGGGACGGGGTGGTGCCACGGTTGCCTTCACAGGCAAGACGCGCTCGTCCTTGAGAAAGACCCTCGCCGTCAATAGCTCATCCTGGGGCAACGCGAGCGCTCCGCTATCCGCAGCCGAAAGCCGCAGCACGTCTTTCTGGCCGGCACGGGTGAGCCTTGCCGCAGTGAACGCCACCCCGCCCAATTCGAGCTCCTTTACCTCATCGAGACGCGTTCCATGAAGAACCCCCTCGCGGTCGCCAGAATGGATAACGAAGTCATCCAACCGGCTGGCCTCCGCGTAAGCGTGGAGTGGGATCTCGTTGGCTTGGCCGATTCCGAACTGCCGCACCAGCAAGGTTGCCGGACCGGAAGTGGCATCCTGCAAAGGGACGTGCACCTCCATCTCGTCGCGTCTAAGCACTTTCCAGGTTGCTTCGAACTGCCTACCCTCATGGTCTTTGAAGGTGACGCCGGCCACGCAGCACACCGCCGGAGATTTTAATCGGATTACGTTCTCGCGGCCCACGATCAGTGTTCTCTCATCGGCGGCAACATTCGCCCATGCCGCAGCGTGGGCGCTGCGCATTTGGAACGCCGGGCCGGCAAAGGGCTCAAATCCCCAATATCCGCGCAGTTCCCCGGTGAGTTCGGGTTCCATAATGCGCCCCACCAGTGCGCTCGTGTCGATCACGAGGCCGCCACGGGCAGGTTCGGCGACGGCGGGAAGGGCGATCTCCCCGCCGACTTTATCTTTAACGTGGAGCGCGAAATCGTGCGCGTAATCCGTTGAGAAAACCAGCGGCGCTCCCTCAACGGGCAGCACCAGCAACGGGTCTTGCAGACACAACACGTGACCGGGATCAACGGCGCGAAGAGGAGGCATCTGTGCCGCTTCGACAGCCGGCAGGCCAATCACCAAGACCGACTTGGGATTACGAAAGGACGGGGGATTATTGAGCCGCAGGTTCAATTGATCGCCCTGCGGCACCGCGAGGGCAGGAATGTATTGGTATTCCGCGGTATGGATGTTGTCCATAAGCCGCGCCAAATCGACGAAAGTGCCGATGTATGGGCCAAAAGCGGCGCCGCGCGCCGCGGGCGTAGCGCCTACCGCGTTGATCAGGTCGACGGAAGGTCCCGAGGTGAGCGCCGCGACCACCGACTGGCTGTGCGCGTCGTCCAGCACAAGCCGGTCGGTGTTTTGCGTCAGGCACGACACCTGCTGTTCTGTCGGTTTGTCAAAGCACTGCTGATCAAACTTGATGTTTAGGCTACGTGCGAGCAGCAGGGAACGATCGCGAAGTTCCCGAGTGTCGCCGGATCCTCTCACCGCCTGGAGATATCGGTCCAGCCGCGACCGGTCCAGGCTGGCGCGATCCAGTTCCTGCGACGCGCGCACGAAGGCACCGGGCCGACCGCGTACAGTGGAGCGCAAGGTGCTGAAATCTCCACCTGTCTCAGGCGCCAAGAATAGCAGCGTCTGCTGCGCGCCCTTGGGGACCGTAACGTAGATCCCCTCTTCTCGCACGCGCTTTTGCCAAGTCTCCGCTTTCGTAAACCAGTTCTCGGGCGGGGGGTTGGTTGATCCGCGCAAGAAGGCCGCGATCAGGAGGTAGTGGACCGACTGGTTTTCCGGAAGGTCCGCGTAAAGCCAAAGCCGATCACCGGGCTGGAGGTTCGGAACCTGGGATATCGGCAAGGTCTTGCCCGCCCGGTTCACCCTAACCTCGATGCGAGGTCCCGGCAAATCAAAGGCGCCCGTCCCCGCAGGCAAAGGTCGCGCCGAAAAGAGCAGGAAAAGCGGCAGAACATAAATACATCGTCGAACCATATGGAAAAGACTGTGCAAAGGATTGACGGGAGGGTCGAAGAGTGCTCACCCTTCCGTCGGATCGATCCTATCCAAAAAGGCGATCACCATTTTGATTCGACCCAAAACGCGAGGGTTGTATCTATGAAAATACCTGGATCTTTCTATTGGGCTTGGCCTTGTGTCCCTGCAATTCTCTGCCAACTCCAAACGCCCGCCGGTCGACACCGGTCTCGCCCCCTTGGTCCATTCTTCTGTTGATAAGGGGAGCGCGAGATCTTCATGCTACGTCGTACCAGAATAAGTGAGATGGGCTCGAGGGGTTGGCACAACGCAATGGCAAGGCAGTGCGAACCTAGATCGGGCCCTGGCGGCCTCACATAAACTGCGGAGGCTCGGAAAGGGAGTGCGTGGAAGATGTTTTCTACTCGCCCTTCGTCCGCATTTTGACGGTGTCGCGTGCCAAACCGAGCAGCAAGCTCTTATCCTTCTCCGGCATCCGCCGGAAGAGGTCGAAGAGTTTCTTCTCCCTCCTGTCGAGCGCAGTGCCTTCGGAAGCCGTGGGAGCAACTGGTTTTCCCTCGCCCTCAAAGAAAAGCTGGTAAAACTCAAGGCCAAGAGCCTTTGCCCACTTCTCCAGAGTTACAAGGTTTGGGGGCGCGTGCCCGCGTTCGACACGACAGATATAGCCCTGCCACATGCCTGTGCGCTTCTCGATGTCCCTCTGGGAGAGTCCTTTTGCCTCCCGGAGTTCTCGCAACCGCTGGCCAATGTTCATTTGATTCCTTTTCGCATCGCCAATCTACCTGCAACCCTTCCGCTCCCACTTGTCTTTGGCCTTTGCGTCGGCGACGGTCTGCCATTGCATGTTGCTCGGGTCGTCGGCCCCGCCACAAGCGAGTGGAGTAACGTGGTCAATCACGTAGCCGCGGCACGGTCCGGAAGTCCTGCCCGTAGACGGACAGGGATGCTGATGCTTGAAAGCATTTTTGGCTGCGGGGCTGCGCTTTATTTGACTGTGCTTGCCACGCTTCACGCTGGTGTTCGTTCGGGTCTTGTGCGGTTTGTGCGGGCGCACTCGCTTGGTCGACGTTGTGTAGGTGTGATGGGAGAAGCTCCATTGAGCCTGCAAGGTGCCGTGACGAAGCAACCATGACGCAGCAAGAATCAAAACCAGCCAGACTTTCCACATGCGTTTCCTCTAGGGCCGTCACGGCGAGGTATTCGGGAGGCTAGGTATCAATACGGTATACTTCGGGAATGACACTGTCAATCACGCTATCCGGCTTCTACGCTGCCTAAAGGCACCAACCAAGCCGGCTGGAGCAAAGGCTTCCTAAACCGTGGGTCGGGAGTTCGAATCTCCCCAGGCCTACCATGCTTTCAACAACTTAGCAGACCTGTTCCTGCCGTTGCCCCATAACTGTGGGGACTTTTGTGGGGACTCCTTTTGCTTCCTGCTCTCGAAACACCTGCTCGATGTTAAATCGCTCAAGCTTCTTCAGGGCCTCCTGTTTGTGCTCGGGCGTGGGATGGACGTAGCGCATCGTGGTTGAAATGTCGGAATGTCCCATTAGCTCTTTGAGCGTGGGGAGATCAACTCCCGCCATCGCAGACCGAGAGCCGAACGTGTGCCGAAGATTGTAGAGCCTGAATGCTGGTTTGATCTTGGCTTCCTTGAGTGCCTCAGCATGGGCCTTCTTGACAGTCGTGAGGGGCTTGCTGAGGTCATGTCGGCTCGGGAAGATGTACGGCCCTTTGGCTTTCTTCACTCGCCGCCAGAGAACGGCCTTTGCCGCATCCGTCAGAGGGATGTTCCTCCGTGCGAATCGCGTCTTGCCCGTGGGCACGAATATGTACCCGTGGGTCAAGTGGACGTTCTCTTTGCGGATCGTGAAGACTTCCTCGGGTCTCATCCCTGTTTCGAGAATCAGTGTCGCGACATCTCGCAGAAGCACGTTTGCCTTTCCCAAATACTTCCGTTGCTCTTCCTGCGAGACTACTCGCATCACCCCTGGCCCTTCGGGCAAAAGCTTGACTCCTTGGACTGGATTGCGATTGATCAAGCCTTTCCGCACGGCGTAGTTGAGCATGGAACGAAGTGCCGCGATGTCCCGGTTCGTTCCCGCCGGGCTCACTTCCTCGGACCGCTCTAGCTTGAATTTCTCGACGTGGCTTGTCATGATTCCGTCAAGCAAGAGTTTCCCGAAGAACTTGATCAGCCGGTTGCAGCTCACCTGATAGCGAAGGTGTGTGCGTGGGTGAGCCTCATGCTGCTTCTCGGACCATGGGAGAAAATCGTTATTCACGAAATCCTCGAATGTCGGGCTGGGCTCTTTGCGAACGATTCCCGCCCTGCCCTCTGCCAATTCCGCTCTGCGGATCGATTCAACATCGGTTGCTGCCTGCTTGTTAGTGAATCCGGTAGACTCTCGGTAGCGCGCGCCGCGAAACCAGAAGTCATACCAGTAGACACCGCCTCGCTTGTAAACGCTCAATTCCGTCTCCTCTCTCTCGGATCGGAGACAGAAACCCTGCAACCCTCTAGGTACGATTGAACGTCAGCGGGATCATACCGCACGGCCCGGCCAATCTTCAAATAAGGAATCCCGCGCTTTTGCGAGCGCCATTGAGCGAGTGTGTCGAGGGCAAGCCCGGTGATCTCGGCCACTTCTTCGGCGGTCAGTAATTCCTGCAAACTAGCGGTCGGCATCTCAGACTCCAATCGACCGTATGCTCGTTTTGGGGCCGTTTGGAGGTTTTGCTACTCGCGGGCTGGGTTGACTTCCATTGCCGTAGTTTCGCAGCACGAGGACCACAATGATCACTCCGGCAAGGATCAAGATTGCCCCTACGATGGTGATTTTCATTGTTGCTTCTCCCATTTTGCGATGCCCTCGCAATCTGCTTGCGGGCATCGGAATCCCTTGAGGCTTCCATTGAAAATGCTCGTCTCAATCAACTCCGGTTCAATCCAGAACCGCACCCCGCATTCGGGGCAGGTCAGGTGATAGCGCCGTTCCATCTCCTTCACCCTAGTCCAAAGGTCTGCGCCCGTCGCACTGGCAACCAATCGCTCGAAAGCCAAGATACCCGCAGGACCTCGGATGAACACCTGAACCCCGCATGGGTCGCACGTTACGTACGGTTTGGCTTTCTTGGTAACGCGAACCTCACGTGGGGCCGCGCAGACGGGGCAAGGAAACATGCGCTTCTCAATTGTCTCGACCACTTTGGAAACCTCCAACGCTTTCAGAATGTGAATGTCGCTTTTCATGACATCTATCGTAATCCCCGATTTCACCGTGACCCGATTCGGAAGGCAGCGGCGAAGTATCGCGAGACAGAAGTTTCCGCATAATTCCATGCCATTTGTCGGGAACTTCCCGTAAAATTGGGATTCGGTTATCGGGGACTTTCCGCAAAATGCCAAAACGCCAAAAATCCCGCAAAAAGCCGCGAAAAACTCTTGACACGCTTTTGCGAAAACGTCCGAGGGGACGGCCCGGAGTCCGTCGGTCAGAGATCAAAGGCAGAGGGGACAACTACCGTCTGATATTCAGCCAAATCTGGAACGACGTGGAAGAGGCATTGTTGAAGGCGCAAAACGAGGAAGAGGTGATTCGAGCGTTTGATTTGGCACCCAGCTACAAGTTGGAGTTCGCCCCCATTGCTCCCCTCATTCTTCGGATCTTGCGTGA
This sequence comes from Terriglobia bacterium, assembly GCA_041946825.1. Taxonomy (GTDB): domain Bacteria; phylum Acidobacteriota; class Terriglobia; order UBA7540; family UBA7540; genus CAZTHM01. The sequence continues at coordinate 37,173 of JBHGBD010000035.1, forward strand.
CCCGAAGTTTCCGAAACGGCCCGAGCCTCAGAGAAACTTCCTCGCGGATTCCTTGGCGGGCAGAGGCTTGATCAGCCCGCGACGATCACGGGACATCTGCGAGCAAGAGCGCAAGAAGAAAGTCCACCTCATCGTCCGTCAGGATTACTATATCGAGTGCACGTGCCGCTACAAAGGCCCCGCGCTTCACGGCCAATGCCCGAAGTGCGGCACGGACAGGCTTGCTCTGCCATTCGAATGGAAACCCCCGCATTCCCTTAATCCGATGTAGCCGTACGTAACGTACGTACGTAACGTTAATTCGTGGATAGCAGCCACCTCCCGCCAAAACGGTTGTCGGCATATAAGGTATCTCCCTTTCGCATGTGCGCGTGCAAGGAGGTTTCCTTGAAGGGGATTCGAGGCAACATGTGGTTAAAGATTCGAAATGTGAGAACGGCAGAATCAGGAGGTCCCAGGACTTGTCAGGCTGGTGATCGAATGGCCGAGGATTTGGTGACAGGCGGTTGACGGGACCCCGCCGAATTGACACCCGCTTCGGATTCAGATTGAGACAGGTGTTCCGCCAAGAGGCCTTTGCCGCACACTTCGCAAATTGCACGAAGTATACGCCGCGCCAGCCGGCCCCGCGGCCCCCGCTAAAGTCTGATTGACTCAAGGCTCCGCCGACCTTGCTGTAGTTCGTCACCTGCTGCGCCGCGTGCAGAGTTACAGGTTCCGAGGAGCAGCCGCTTCCGCCTAGTAAGGAACACCACTTCCCACAACACATCACGGGAATCGGTGAAACGTGCAGAGGACCGAAACCTTGACCACCTCAGAATGCTCGGCTTTCCGTTCACAGCCGCCCCATTCAAAAATCTTGTGAGATGTTCCCTTGAGTCGATTGACGAGTCGGGATCAACCTTTTTGAACGTTGTTATAGTCACTGCGGTCTTGCCAGACGGGCTCTCGATTTGAACTTCTTGCTCGGTTTCACAGAGCTTCCAACACACGGGAATGCCGATGCGAAACCGCCTGGATGATGCCACGTAGAGGCCCTGTTGCTCGACTTTATTCATATGTGTCAACTGCCCCCGTCCAGTTCTTCTTCCGATACAACTTCTTCAGCGCCCTCTTGTATCTTTCAAGCTGGCGCTCCCCTTTCTTTATTGCCCGAGGGTTATTTGGCTTGAGTTCCCGGACGTCCCCCTTTGAACGGTTCACAGCATCCGCTCGTCCTCCTGGGAGTCTGACCTCTTTTTGATAGCCTGGGCCAGGATCGTAATTCCTGTGGGCTTCGCGGCCTCTCGCTGCTGCTTCATTCTCCCCACTAGTGGAGCTTTTTGAGAGGTGGTAAAGTCCTTTTGCGGCCGTCATTCCCAGTTGTGCCGCCGCTCCGGCCTCTGCGACGGCAACGGGCGTGGCGACAGCGGCAGTGCCGAATTCGGTCGCGACGGCTGCTGTTCCGAAGCTCAATGCACCAATGCTTCCCACGAGGACTGACGCCACATCGCCGACGAACTGTCCCCGCTGGAGGTCTTCGTTGTCGGATTCCATTCGTTCGGTGGCGCCGGCATTGCTTGAAATCGCGTTCGCGAATCCCAGAAGGACGTCCCAAGCGTCGCGTCCCGTCGGGTCGTTGAAGCGCAGGGGGTTGTTGTAGGCGTACTGGTATTTGTTGAGCGACTGAGGATTCAAGATGTCCGCGTAGGGCAAGGGGCCGGGAGGTGTCGCGTCGGGGCCGCCGAAGCTGGCGTTGACGGCGTCCACGGGGCCTCCTCGAAACTCATCCGGGCTCATCCAGCGGTAGAAGCGCGAGGGGTAGTCGCGGGTCTGGGACATGAAGATTTCCGCCGGGTCGGACACCGGCAGATACTCGCGCAGCGAGGCGAA
>JBHGBD010000036.1:0-37762 GCA_041946825.1 Terriglobia bacterium
GCGGCTGAAGCCGCTGCCGTGAAGACATCGGTTCGGCCCCGATAAATCGGGGCCCTGACGAGGGATTATTCCGGGTTTTGCAACAGCTTCCAGAAGTCAGATGTCAACCCTTATCGTATTATCCAGTTTGATCGATCTGGTTCGTGTTCTTTCCAGCGCCTTGCGTGGCGGAGGTTCAGGATGAATGGTCATCCGTGTCAGAAGCTGGCGATTGTTTTTGCCGCGGTTCTCGTTTCGGCATTCCCGCCGGCGGTGTGCGCCCAGGAGCATGCAGTCAGAGTTTGGGAGGAGCCTCTGGTGATTCCCACCTACCGCGTGGGCGCGCCCGAGAAGAATCCCATCTTCTACGGGGGGCGCGCCTACCAGGGAGCGCGCGGCGCCGTCTATCCCTACCCCATGCTCGACAAGCTGACGGACATTCGCGAGAACAAGACCTATCGCGCCGTCTATCTCGAAAATCAGTTCGTCAAAATCTGCGTGATTCCGGAGCTGGGTGGGCGGATCTTTTCCGCCGAGGACAAGACGAACCAATACGACTTCTTCTATCGCCAGCATGTCATCAAACCTGCCCTGATCGGAATGCTGGGCGCCTGGATTTCCGGCGGTGTGGAATGGAACATCCCTCATCATCATCGTGCCACGACGTTCATGACCATCGACCACACCATCGAGGAGAATTCTGACGGCAGCAGGACCGTCTGGGTGGGCGAAATCGAGCTGCGTCACAGGATGAAGTGGGTGCTCGGACTGACCCTCTATCCTGACCGGTCGTACATCGAGGCGACAGTCAAACTTTTCAACCGCACGCCGCTCGTGAATTCTTTTCTCTATTTTTCGAACGCCTCGGTCTATGCCAATGAGAACTACCAGGTGATCTTTCCCCCCGGAACCGAATATGCGACTTTTCATGGCAAAACGCATTTCACCCACTGGCCGATCTCTCACGAGGTCTTCAATGGCGTCGATTACACGCGCGGGGTGGATTTGAGCTGGTGGAAGAATCATCCCTCTCCGACCTCGTTTTTCGCCTGGAATTACGAAGACGATTTCTTTGGCGGCTACGATCACGGAAAACAGGCGGGCGTGGTTCATGTCGCCGACCACCACATCGTGCCGGGAAAGAAATTCTGGGAATTTGCCAATGGCGGCGATGGGCGCATGTGGGACAAGATTCTGACCGAAACTGACGGCCCTTACATCGAGCTGATGTCCGGCGCGTACTCCGACAATCAGCCGGACTACAGTTGGATTCAGCCTTACGAGGTCAAAACCTGGAAGCAGTACTGGTATCCGATTCGCGGGATGGGCGGGTTTAAGAACGCCAACACGGATGCGGCCGTGAATCTCGATCTGGGGAAAGACGGAACACTGCGCGTGGGAATCAACGCCACGCGCGAATTCGCGGGCGCCCGAGTCATGGTCAAGAGCCACGACCATCCCCTGCTCGAGGACGTGATCGACGTTGGTCCCGACAAGCCGTACCTGAAAGAGATTTCCGTTTCGCGAACCTCGACTCAGGAGGAAATTCGGATTTCGGTGACCGACTCCGAGGATCGCGAAATCATTTCGTACGCTCCGCGCCCGCCCAAGAACGAGCCGATGCCCGCGCTGGTCAAGCCGCCGCCCCCGCCGAAAGACATCAAGAGCGTGGAAGAGCTCTACCTCACGGGCCTGCGGGCGGAGCAGTTCTACAACCCGGCCGTCGATCCGGAAGCGTATTACGCGGAAGCGCTGCGCCGAGATCCGGGCTATTCCGCAGTGAACACGGCGATGGGAATCCTGTATTGCCGGCGAGGAATGTATGAGGAAGCGGAAGCGAAGCTGCGCGCCGCCCTGGCGCGGGTCACCAAGGACTATACCAGCCCGAAAGACGGCGAGGCGCTCTACTACCTGGGAGTGGCTCTGGAATCGCAGGGCAGGGACTCCGAGGCGGAAGACGCGTACTCCAAGGCCACATGGAGCCGCGCCTGGCAAGGCGCCGGGGATTTTCAGTTGGCGCAGCTTTATTGCCGCAAGCGTGAATTTACGCGCGCGCTCGAGCACGCCGACCGCGCCATCACCGCAAGCGCCCTCAACACCAAGGCGCTGAACATTAAAACGGCCGCGCTGCGACACCTGGGGCGGAACGAAGAAGCGGCGCAACTTGCTTCACTCGCGCTGAAAATCGATCCGTTGGATTTTCTGGCGGGAAACGAGCTTTATCTCGCGCGTACGAGCGCGGGCTCGGCGGACGAGGCGCGAGCGGCGCTCGAGGCCTTGACCACGAAGATGCGCGGGGAGTTGCAGTCCTATCTCGAAACGGCGCTTGATTACGCCGACTGCGGATTGTGGGACGAAGCGATCGGTGTCTTGACCCGGCGAGATGACGCGGCTGAGGACAAGGACGCGGCCTCTCCCATGCTCTACTACTTCCTCGGCTATTTCCACGAGCAGAAGGGTGAAGGCGCGGAGTCGGCCAAGTACTACCGGCTGGCAAGTCAAGCCAAACCCGACTTCTGTTTTCCTTTCCGACTGGAGGCGAGCGCGGCATTGAAAGCGGCGCTCCGGCACAATCCCCAGGATGCCCGCGCGCATTATTACCTGGGCAATCTGCTTTACGAGCGCCAACCCGAGCGCGCCATCAAGGAGTGGGAAGCGGCCCGTGAACTCGAACCGAATTTCGCGACGGCGCATCGCAATCTCGGTTTGGCGTACGCGCGCGTTGAGAAGGACCTGCAGAAGGGAATCGCCAGCCTGGAGAAAGCCTTTGAGTACGACCCCAAAGACGCCACGGTTCTCTACGAGCTCGACCGGTTCTCCCAGGAAGCCGGAATCGCGCCGGAGAAACGGCTGGCGCGGCTGGAAGCCAACCAGACCACGACGCTCGAACGCGACGACGCCCTGCAGCAGGAATTGGTCTTATACGTCCTGTTGGGCCGGTATGACAAGGCGATTGACTTGCTGACGCGCCGGCATTTCCATGCCTGGGAAGGAGGGGGCGACATCCACGATGTCTACATCGATGCCCGCCTGATGAGAGGTCAGCAGCACATGAAGAACCAGCGTTACGCGGAGGCCCTGGCGGATTTCACGGCGGCGCTCGAATACCCGGAGAATCTGGAGGTTGGCCGGCCTGAGAATCCCCCGCGCGACGCAGAAATCCACTATCACCTCGGGACGGTTTACGAGGCGCAGGGCGACCGCACACAAGCCCGGTCCCATTTCGCGACCGCCGCGGCCGGGAAAACCGGTCTCCCCGAAGGCCGCTACTTCCAGGGGTTGGCGCTGCGGAAACTCGGCCGGGAGGCTGAAGCCGGGAGGGTATTCGACGGCCTCCTCAGTTCGGGGAGAGAAGAATTGCAGGCGGTTTCCGACGACGACTATTTTGCAAAATTCGGCGAGAAGCGGCCCGAGGCGACCCGGATTTCGCACGCGCGCTTCCTGATGGGCTTGGGATATCTTGGGCAGGGAAAACGCATGGAAGCCAAGGCCGAATTCGAGCGCGCGCTCGAGAAGAACATCAACCATCTTTGGGCGCGGGCGTATCTGGCCGACCTTCGCTGAATCGTTCGAAGGACACGTGCAGTTGCCTGCCGCTCGGTGGGCGCAAGCGTAGTGGTTGAGGCGCTGCCTTTACCGGCTGCAATGCGGCTGTATTGCTTGCGCTCCCATGAGACTCTGCGCGTTTTCACTCACGAGTTGACCCTTCACTCCCCACAACCGTTGGCGGGCAGTCATTCGGATCCCGCCACCCCTCCAGGGCGGGCGATATGTCAGCACGCCCTCTGCAGCCTGTCAAAAACCTCAATCACGCCATTTGGCAGCGGGGTTGCCACGCGATTGGCAGGTTCGAATGGAAAGAATTCGGGAAGTCTTATTTCGACCCGCGAAATTCCAAGCCTCCTCTGGCATCGTTCTGGACGTTCGAGAGTACCAGGCTGAGGACTTTGGGCTCCTGGTCGAAATGTACAAGGACTTCGAGCCGAAGCGCATCGCGCAAGGGCTCCCTCCTCCCGACGTCCCGCGGATTGCGCACTGGCTGGACGGATTGCAGACCAAGTCCCGAGCCCTGATCGCCTTGGTCGGGCAACGTGTCGTGGGCCACGTGATCCTATGCCCGATTTCCGATGCCGCCGTGGAGTTCACCATTTTCGTTCACCAGGACCTTCGGGCGCAAAATGTGGGAACGGAGATGACTCGCCTGGCGCTCGCCTTCTCCAGTGAAATGGGCTTCGCCGAAGCCTTCCTGACGACCGAACTCACCAACATTCCCGCCCTGCGGCTCTACCGGAAACTGGGATTCCGCATGACCAGCTCGTTCGGCGAAGAATGCGAAATGAAGATTGACATCGTAAGCGCCGCCAACGCCCCTCCGCGCGCCGCGTGAATCGCCGGGCAGGGATCGAATCACCCCGCCGTTCCCGAAACGCCACGTTCTTCAACACAGCAAAGACATCCCGCCTCGGAGGCCGCCGAGGAAGATCCAGGCAATCTGGAGAATACAACCTGCCCTCCGGTTGCTGTGTTCTCTGCGTCTTTGCGGTGAGGCGCCGTGGCGGGCTTGACTATCGGCGCGAGGTCTCATAGCATGACTACTTGACTCGCGGCAGTTCCGAGGGCAGGGATTGCTGAGCCGGGGCTTGCCGCCCCTGATCGCATACCATCTCGGTCCTTATTCCGGCGACGTTTATTACCGAGACAAGGGGGAATTGTGAGACTTGAGCTGAAATTCTCCGACGATGTGGCCATTGTGCGCCTGAGCGGAAAGTTCCTGGCGGGTAGCGACGGGCCGTTTCTGCGGCAGAAAGTTCAGGACCTGATCGACGCAGGCAGCAAGAAGCTGATTCTGGATTTCGCCGATGTCCCTTATATCGATTCCACCGGACTGGGCTTCCTGGCGGGGAGCCACAAGGCCGCAAAAGGCGCGGGGATTGACGTGGTGCTGGCGAGTCTGAATACGCACGTCCGGAAGGTCCTGGACAGTGTTCAACTGTCACAGTTCTTCGTCATCGCCGACAGCGAAGCCGCAGCGCTGGCCAGGCTGGGGGGTGCTGCATCGGGCGCTCAGGGATCTGCCGCTCCGGCCGCCAAAGCGGGTAAGGGAAAGAAGCGTTCTCCCGAGCCTGCGGCGTGAGCAGGCTGTTGATAGGCTCTCTGTTCCGGCAGATGCGGCAACCGCCATCCTCCCCACGTTGCGAACGGTTGGATGAAAGAACCTTGCTTTCCGATATGACATTCACTTTCGGAAATTATGGCGACGCATAGCCCGAACCCCACCCCCGAGGCCGCCCGGCGGCGCACCGACCGGATCCTGGCGCCCGTCCGCATCCGCGTTATCGGCAACGACACGATGGGCGTTTCGTTCGCGGAAGAGACCGTGACCGTCAGCTTCAACCAGCAGGGCGCGCGCATCAGCCTGACCCACGCATTGCTTCCCGACGATATCGTCCTGATCATGAACATCGAGAACAAAATCGAAGAGGAGTTCCGCGTCGTCGGCGGATTCCAGCGCGTCTTCGGCGACCGCCAGGAATGGGGCGTCGAGGCGCTCAATCCGGAAAGCAAGATCTGGGGGATCGCCTTCGCGCCGCCCGCCGAAGGGATCCAGCCCAAGGTCCTGATCGAATGTGCCGCGTGCAAGAAGGCCGCGCAGAGCCCGCTGTCTTCCATCGAATACGACGTGCTGCTTTCGACGGGTCTGATCTCGCGGCAATGCGACCGCTGCGGGGAATACACGCGCTGGAAACCGAGCGAGCAACCCGTCACGGCGGAGGTCATCGCCTCCAGCGTCAAGAGCGCCTCCAAGCGTCAAGAGCAGCGCAAGACCCGGCGCATCAAATTGGTGATGCGTATCCGCGTCCGCAACAGTTGGGGCCAGTCGGATATCGCCCAGACGAAGGATGTTTCCAAAGGCGGCTTGTGCTTCGTCAGCAACCTCAACTATGGCATGGGCGACATGGTGTATATCACCCTCCCCTTCGCCGACAACCAGACCCCCATCGAAACTCCCGCCAAGGTCGTCTGGAACGGTGACAGCTCCGCCGGACGCATCTACGGCGTCTGCTACCAGAAGTAGCCCGGCGCAATCCTGCGGCTAGGTCGCGAGTCCCCCGGCAAATCCATAGATAGCTCGTTCCTGCGAAAATCTCCTGAGGGGGGCTGGGAAGAGCGGCCCGTGAGGTGCCTACCGGCCGGTCGGACTTTAGCGGCGGAAGGGCGTGGATATTGGCGGGAACTGCGGCGCTGCCAAACGGCCTGCCCGCTTGCCCCGGCTCGACGCTATGCTCGCCGGCGGGCGTATCTACCTACTGCGCCGCAAAGCAAGTCGCGCAAACCTGCACTCTAAGTCTGCGGCTTTACTCTCGGAAGAACTGCGGACCTGAAGGACGCAGGTCCGCGTTACTTGCTTGCTTCCCATCATCCAACGAGTGTTCGTATGGCACTTTCGTGCTAGGCACAAGTCTTTTCCTTTCTGTAGATTAGTCATGTGAAAAACTGCCGCGATTTTTCGCACAATCTGCAAAGGTTTTCGCTTAAATGGTTGGGTAACCGTTTAATAAACGGCAAAAGGATTCGAAACAAAGTACTTTGGTCAGTAGTGTTTGGAATGCGACTTGCTACCAATCTGGCGTCTAGGCTTTTTCTGGACCAAATTGAGTGCACGAAGAGGCACACGACTCTTTCAGAGGGGTGCATAATCTATGAAGAAGATTCTGTTATTGTTGGCGCTTACGCTGCCGTTTGCGGGGCTCGCAAATGCTGATACCTGCGGCGTAGGTGATTTCGGTTCGTCGAGTTACGGTGCGCCCGGCTTCAGTTGCACCATCGGCGACTTGACTTTTTCGGACTTCAGCTACAACTCGGCGATCCTGCCCGGCAGCCAGGTGGCCGTCATTCCCACGATCGACGGCGGAGAGAGCGGCTTCACCTTCAGCGCCGCGTGGGCAGTAGCTTCAGGGCAATCGATTGACTCGCTGATCGGGTATACCGTAACGGCGGGTTCTGCCTCGATTTCGGATCTGGTCCTGTCGATCAGCGGCTACGGAGTCACGGGAGACGGATTCCTTTCGGTGGCCGAGAACGCATCCAACGGCGTGGATCTCTATGTTTGCGTTGGGGACCCGAGCTGCGCTTCGCCTCCGATCGATTCGGCGATTTTCGATCCAGTGGCATCGCTGACAATCGTCAAGGACATCAGCGTCAGTGGCTTGTTTGGAGGCACGGCCAGCCTGTCGTCAGTGGTCAATGAAGTGTCGGAGGTGCCCGAGCCTGCGTCACTCACACTCCTGGGCACAGGTCTGTTGGGTTTAGGCGGCCTCCTCCGACGGAAGTTGCGTTCCTAGCCAAACTCGACCGCGAGTCCAAGACCAACGTTCTCGCAATTCTTAAGCCTCGCCTGACAAGGCGGGGCTTTCTCTTTTCAGGGCACCCTGTCATTTACTTCCGTGCGGTCGTTGCCGGTCGGATTTCGGGGGTGTCGGAGGGTCCGCGGGAGGACGGTGCGCTAGTCGGAGGCGTTCGGTGCCGGATACGGGCCGGGTAGTCTATTCCCCAGACAATGTCGCCAGGGCTTTCTGGATCTCCTCTGCCTTCGGGGACTTGGAATCGAGGTGCAGGGCGCGTTGGAGATGTTCCCGGGCACGCGCCTTATTTCCATCCTTCAGGTAGGCGATTCCAAGATGGTAGTGATAGACGGGGTTCTGAGGGTCCTTCTTGATCGCCTCTTCCAGAAGGTCGATGGCCGATCCGAAAACTCCCTTTTGACAGTAAGCCCACGCCAGCGTATCGGCGAACCCAGTAACCTCCGGGAGACCGCGACGGGCCACTTGCGCAAGTGACAAGGCCACGTCGGTGTTGCCTCCGTGCTCCAGCATTGAGAAGGCAAGGTTGTTGGCCGCCAGAGGATTATCCGGGGAAACCTGCAGGGCTCTTTGATAGGCCGCCTGGGCATCCTTCCAGTTACCGCGCCCGTCTTCGAGGATTCCGATCAAGAGGTGACTGCGGACGTCGCGCGGATTCTGCTGGACAGCCCGCTGGTAGTTGGCCAGCGCTGCGCCCGCCGACCCCTGAGATCCCTGGACTCGGCCGAGGAGCAACAGCGCTTCCACGTTGTTAGTGTCCAGCTCGGCGGCTTTCTGCAGGGCGGCCTCAGCCTTCTCCAGATCCTTCAGGCTAAGGAGGATTCTGGCTTGCAGGACATAGAAAGCGGCGTTGTTGGGGCTGGCCGCAATTTGTTGGTTGACGCGCGCCAGGGCCTGAGCAGGCTGCTTCTGCTGCATCTTGAGGCTGACCAGCCTTTGCAGCCCCTCCACGAAGTTCGGATCTTTTTCCAGGGCTTGTTCGAAAAGTTTCTCGGCCTGGGCGTATTGTCGCTGCGAGGCCCGGAGTTCACCCATGCGGGCGTAACCCATGGGGTTCTGCGGGGCCAGTTCGATGGCCTTTTTCAAATCGCTCTCTGCCCCGGCCGGGTCTTTTCTCCCCATGCGCGCCGAGGCGCGCAGAATGTAGCCCTCCGGCTGCGCCGGTTCATAGGTGATGACTTGCTCGGCGCTGGCGCTGAGAAGGTCGTAGTCGCCACGGCTGGCCGCCACGCCGGCAAGCGCTTTCTGGGCCAGAATCAGCGAGGGGCGCAAACGCACGGCCTCACGCCACTCGTTTTCCGCGCGCGTCGTGTTGCCTGTCTGGCTGAAGGCCAAGCCCAGTTCATAGTGACCCAGCGCGTTGTCCGGCTCGCTTTTCAACGCCGAACCCAATACGGAGATGGCTTCGTCCGGCCGCCGGCGGCGGTTCAGGATCTGCCCCTTATAGACCAGGCCATCCACGTCCTTGGAACTGGCTTTCAGGATCTCGTCGTTAATCCGGGCGGCTTCGTCCAGCCGGCCGCGCACGATCAGCAGTTGGATATAGTTCTTCTTCACCCGCTGGTCCTGGGGATGCTGTCGATTCAGCGACTCGTACTCGGCCAGCGCCTTGTCCAGTTCCCCGGTGCTGAAGAAGAAATCGCCCAGCAGACGATAGCCCTCGGAATTGTCGGGAAAGGCTTGCTTGGCTTCTCGGACGACTTGCTCGGCGTCGGCCTTGCGTCCTTGAACCACGAACAGCCGGGACAGCGCGGCGCGCCATTGAGGATTCTTCGGGTCGAGGGCGATCGTGCTCCGAACCTCTTGCTCCGCTTCCTGCCAGCGGGCTTGTTTCGCATAGAAGTTTCCCAGGGCCGCGTGCGCTTCGACCGACTTGGGGTCGAGTTCGATGGCTTTCTTGAGGCTTTCCTCGGCCGCCTCACTCTGACGGGCCATTGCCTGAACCCGTCCGTACTCCAGGTACGACTGGGCGCGACCCGGGTCGAGGTCAATGGCTTGCTTCGCCTCTCGCAACGCGGCGGGAAAATCGCCGAGCGACGCGTGGGCGTTGGCGAGCAGGATTTGCGCCTCGACGTTTCGAGGATCCTCACGGATCACCAGAAGCGCCCGCTCCTCGGCGCGTTTGAACTCCCGGGCGCGAACCAGCAGGTTGCCTAACTCAAGCTGGGCCGCCACGTTGCGGGGCTGCAAATCGGTAGCGCGCAGCAAGGCCCGGTAAGCATCGTTGTATATTTCCAGCTTCAGGTAGCTCCTTCCCAATTGCAGGTAAGCATCGAAGTACTGGGGGTCGACCTGCACGGCGTTCTGAAACTGGATCGCGGCGTCCCGATACCTTTGCTCGTTGAAGTGACGCATCCCGCTTTCAAAGTACTTTTGCTTCCTCGCGTTGGGGTCACGCGAGCAGCCGGCTAAGACAGCAATCAGCAGCAGAGGTCCTACAAGCGGGCGGAGAGAAATGACGTGTTTCACGGATGTTTCTCCGGAGACTATTCCGATTTCGGGACAGGTCACGATCGTTCTTGCATCGCCCGGCGGATTTCACGATCCTGCGAATCGGACGATAGGAATTCTTTCCCATCCATAATGTAGCAGATTCCCGCGTATTCCGACCACCTTCTCACGGGCGGAGCAAAGGGGGCGCCGAGTTTCGCGACTCACAAAGTCGGCGTCCTTTCCAGGATCGCAATTGGAGCCGCCCCGATATTTCGAGGCGCTACTGGGTGACGACGAGCCCGCGCTTGACGGCGTACAAAACCAATTCGGCGGTGCGGTGGAGGCCCAGGGTTTCCATGACGTGGGCGCGGTGGACGGCGACGGTATTAACGCTGATATTCAGTAGCGCGGCAATTTCTTTATTGGATTTACCTTGGGCGATAAGCTGCAGGACTTCCTTTTCGCGCAGGGTAAGGCGTTCGTAGGGATCCTGGCTATGGTCTTCGAGCGAGCCGGTCTTGAGGCCCTGGATGATGACGTGGGAGATTCCCGGGCTGAGGTAGGCGCCGCCTTCGGCGAGCGCGGCGACGGCGCGGGTCAAGTCAACCTCGATGGCGTTTTTCAGGATGTAGCCCTTGGCGCCGATTTCGAAAGCTTTGCGCACGTAGGCGTCGTTCGAGTACATGCTGAGGATGAGAATCTTCGTTTGCGGGAGTTCCTTGAGGATTTCGGCGCTGGCTTCGAGCCCGCCCAGTTCGGGCATGGAAACGTCCATCACCACGATTTCGGGCTTCAATTCCTTCGTCTGCTGGACGGCCTGGAGGCCGGTGCTGGCCTCGCCCACCACGGTGATGGAGGGATCGTCTTCGAGGATGCGACGGAATCCCTGACGGACCAGGGCGTGGTCGTCGGCGAGCAATACGCGAATTTTCTTTCCCGAATTGGTCGTGGTCATTGTCTAAATCACCTTTTCTGCGGCGGGGCGGGCGGCCGCCCTCTGAAGCGGAATGCGGACCTGGACCACGGTCCCCTGGTGCGGAGCGGAACGGATACTGAAAGAACCTTTCAAATGCTCGGCGCGCTCGCGCATGCCCATCAGTCCCAATCCTTCCCCCGAAGCTCGAACCAATTCGCTTGCCGGGTCAAATCCTATACCATTGTCGCGAATCTCCAGGCTCAATTCGCCGGCAGCCTCCTCGAGCGCGACCCAGGCTTCCTGAGCCTTGGAGTGTCGGGCGATGTTGTTCAAGGCCTCCTGCACGATCCGGTAGAGGTGGATGGCGTCCTCGCCCGGGAAGAAGCTGTCAGCCATCTCGCTGCGGAAATGCACGCGGACTCCGGTCTGGCGGGAAAACTGGGTCGCGAACCAGCGGAGCGTCTGCTCCAGCCCGAAGTCGTCGAGAATGGCGGGACGGAAGATCTGCGAGCTGTCACGCACCGTCTGCAGCGTGTCTTCGACAATCTTCTTCACCTTCTGAACATCCTGAACGAAGACGGAATCCTTGTCCAGACCCTTCTGCCCGGCGCGCCCCAGCATCACGCCGATGGCGGTCAGAATCTGGCCGAACTCGTCGTGGAGGTCGCGCGCCACCTGGCGCAGCGTTTCCTCCTGAACCTCGATCAGCTTCCAGGAGAGCTTGCGGAGCTGTTCGGATTGCGATTTCAGTTGGCCGAGGAGCTGGGCGTTCTTGAGCGGTCCCAGCGTGGCCTCGACAATTTTAGAGGCAAGCTGCAACTCGTCGTCGCCGAGGGCGTCCGCGCCCGGCTCGCGAGCCAGAGCGAAGACTCCGAATAGCGCCGAGCCCATGGAGAGCGGGAGGATGAGGTGTTGGCGTGAACCCGCGTCCGCCGCAGCGCTGCCGCTGCGACTCCCGGCCGGAAGAATGACCGGTTTTCCCTCCTCGAGTAAGTGCGCGGAAGAAGTCAGAAGCGATACCAGTTCCTCGTTTGGCGATTCTTCGCTGGTCATTCCGCAAGCCGCCTGGGCGACGAAGCCTGCCGACTCCGATTGGTGGCGCAGGAACGTGACTTGCCTGACGCCCAGCGCGCGGCTCAATTGCTCGCAGACATCCTGAAGGACTTTGGCCAGTTCCTGCTCCTGGCTGACCACGCTGATGGCCTGGTACAGTGCCTCCAATTGTTCGTTCTGGAGCTGGAGTTTCTCCGCCAGGTGCTGGATGCGCTCGAAAGTCTTGCGATTGGCTTGCAGGGTGTAAAGGCCAGTGCCCAAAGCTACCAGGAAGAGCACACTGACCACCAGCAGGATGTCGCGCTTGACTTGTCCATAAACGAGGGTGATCCGCCGGCCGGCTTCGGCCTGGGCCTGGTCGTTCAGCGTGAGCAGGCTCTGGATGAGGCGCGACATGCTCTCGCGCTTGGTTTCGAGTTGCGATCGGATCACGTAGCGCGCGGTTTCCTCGTGACCCTCGTCGGCCAGCGTGAAAGCCTCATCCGCCGTCTCCCAGAAATCGGCGAGCACGTCGCGCAGTTGCGCCCGCTTTTCGTTCCCGGCGGGCGTCGTGGCGGAGTACTGTGCCTCCTTCTCGAGAGCGTCCTTCATCTCTTCCCGCACGCGCGTGTACTCGCCGCGCCAGTAGCCGATGGGATAGCGGCTCTCGGGCAAGGTCATGTCGCGAAGCGAAATCGCCAGAAAGTAAGCGTCCTCCTGGAGACGCAAAAGTTGCAGCGAGGCGAGCCGATTCTTCTGCACGACGTTGGTCTGGAAATCCTCCAACCAGCGAACCTCGTGGCTGGCGTAAAAGGCGAAGACACCGAAAATTGACAAAGTGATGCACAGGCCCACCCAGAGACGGGTCGAAGGCGACGGGATCTGGCTTAGCAAGGCGTGCTTCGGCGGAGCCTTCGGCATGGGTTAAAGGGAATCGCGAGTCGGGAGTCGGCAGTCGGACGGCGTAAACACGAGACGGTTAGAACATGAGCGGAAAAATCTGGTCACTGCTTTCCTCTTTGAAGCGACCTAATCAAGCCGCGAAGCATTCTCCCCACGTCTCCGCATTGGCTTATTACAACCTCAAGAGTTGTTGGCGATGTGAGTCCGACCCTCTCCGCCAACAGCAGGTGCGTCTCGAGTTCTTTCAAGGAGCCCTGCGCGATCCGCAGAAACTGAATATACTCTCCGCGGTTCTCGCGACCGTTTCCCTCCGCGATGTTCGCCGGAATAGATACCGCAGCCCTCCGGATTTGCGACACCATTCCGTAAAGTTCCTCTTTGGGAAAATGCTGGGTCAAGTGATAGCTGGCTTCGGCAAGCGACATGCTTTGTTGCCAGACGCGCAAATCGCGGTAGGACTCGATTGCACCTTCGGCCATGGGGGATTGTTCCTCGCGCAAGTGATCCGATTCCCGACTCCCTACTCCCGACTCCCTCCTAACAATAGCGCAGGCACGCAGCTACGGCAATAACTAGACGGGCTGTCTGGAGCGGCGATCGGAGCCTGCCCTGACGCAGGAAGGGATCGCCGGCGGTCGGCTGTCATTCTGAGCCCCGGTGCCGTTTATCGGGGCGAAGAATCTGCAGTTCCTGCGCACCACCGGCCGACTGCAGGCCCTTCGCCCCAAGTACGGACTCAGGGTGACAAGCGGGCGATCATAGATCGCCGCTACAAAAAAAACGGCCCGCCTTTCGACGGGCCGTCAGTTGAAGCGTTAAGGAGGTCAGGGCACGCCACGGCGTGCCCCTGGGTTTTAGAAGTTGAGCCGCACAGCGAACTGGATGATCCGCGGCCCGTTCATCGGACCGAAGACCTTGCCGAAGTCGCTGCCATCACCAAGCGCCGTGTCCGGGTTGCCAAGCCCGGTCCGGTTGAAGACATTGAACATGTCGGCCCGGAACTGGAAGCTTATCGATTCCGTGATCCGCGTGTTCTTGATGATGCCGAAGTCCTCGTTGAGGTGCACGGGTCCCCTCACATTAGGCAAGAAGCGTGGCCCGGTGCCTAAGCGGAGGGGGTACCCGTTGTCGGGCGAAGAGGGTGGATCGGCAAACGCGTCCGGGTTCAAGAACTGCGTTCCGTTCTCGACGTCCAATCGGGTCGTTGGCACCGTTTGCGAAGTCCCGCTCACAATATCGGCGCGCACCGCCGGATTGATCCTGGCGCCGAGCGATGAGGAGACGACGAGCGGATCTCCGGAGATGTACTGCTGAATCGCCGTGATCTGCCAGCCCGAGACCAGCCGGTCGAGCTTCCCGGCGGAAGCCAGAAACCTCTGTCCCCGGCCAAAGGGCAGCGAGTAGATCCAGGTCAGCTTGAGGGATTGCGGATGGTCGAAGCCCGCGATCGACTTCTCCAGCCGCCGGTTGTAGAAATCCTGGACATAGTAGCTGGGGTAGTACAGCGCCGTGTCGGTGTCGGTGATCGTCTTGGAGAACGTGTACGCGGCGATGAACGTCAACCCACTGGTGGAGTTCTTGCGAGCGGTGAGCTGCAACGAGTGGTAAGTGGAGTTGCCCATCGTGGGGTAGTTGTTGGTCAGGCCGCAGTACTGCGGGTAAGGCGCAAGAGCATTGGCGACCGTCCCGTCGCAACTGCTGTCCGCGAAGGTGCTGTACTTGGGACCCGTAATGCCGTAGGGATCGAGGATGCCGGCATCCAGAGCATCCTGGAAGCCGTCGTCGAGGTGGTCGCCCAGCGCCATGTACTTGGAATCCGTCTGGTTGAACCAGTTCGAGAAGTTGCTCTCCAACAGGCGAGTACCTTTCGAACCGACGTAGTTCGCCTCAAAGAGAACTTCGTGAGGAAGCTGGTATTGGAATCCCGCGCTCCAGTTCTGGACGTAAGGTTGCGCCAGGGACTTGCGAGGCAGGAAATCCAGGCTATCGCCGTTGGCCTGCGACGGGTCACGGTTGGGAAGTGTGCCGGTGAAGGCCGGCAGGCCGATCCCAGGATTCGGGTTCGCCGGCGACCCCGGTGTGGCGCCAACCAGTGGGGAGAGGTAAATCACCGGATCAACAGTGCCGGCCGCGCCGGGCGCGTGGTGAGTGGGAACGGAACTGTTGAAACCATAAATGTTCTGGCTGCCGAAATTGTTCAGGATGGGCGGCCCGTAGGAGATCCCGTACCCGCCGCGCAGAACCAGGTTCTTGCTAATCTGGTAGGCGATGCCGAGGCGAGGCCCGAATTCCTTGAAGTACCAATCCTGGAAGGAGGTGCGATTGATGCAGCCGGAGCAATTGCCCAGGAAGGAGAGCGCGCCCAGGAACCCGTCCGCGGCCGGGTTCGCCAGGGTGGGATCGAAGCCGGATTGGCGGTTGAACGCTTCCCTTTTGGGCAAGGGGAGTTGCCAGCGCAGTCCGATGTTCAACGTGAGCTTGGGAGTCGCGCGCCAGTCATCCTGAGCAAAGAGCGACAGCTCACCCGCTCGATAGCCAGGCTCTGTGACGTACACCGACCGGTTCGCCCCGTCCGCAGCCCCCATCAGGAAGCTTGCGAAGGGGTGGCCGGTTGACCCCGTGAACCCGGGCAGGTCGGTCTCGACGCTCGAAAACGAGAAAGAGCCCGACAGGGCGCCCGGCTCGTTGGTGTTGTAACGGTAGCGGATGAAGTCCGCGCCGAATTTCAGGCTGTGCTTGCCGCGCGTCGTGCTGTAGGTGTCCTGGTAGACGTAACTCTCGGAGGGGTCAATGTTCGCGCACCCCACGCCGAGTGCCGACATGAACTGGACCCCGCTGTTTCTGGTTCGGAAGCTGAAGCGCGGGAAGCAGTTGTCGGGGACTCCCGGGATTCCCAGTTGCGGGGTGTACTTGGCGTTGTCGGTCAAGTTGTTGGCGTTATTGGTGCGGTTGTACGCCAGAACCAAGTTGTTGACCGAGTGATCGTTGATCGTCCAGGTGTACGAGAAGCGCGCCTGCGGCCCCACCACTTCCTGGTTCTTATAGGTGCTGATGGGCTGCCCCGGGAAGGGCGGATAGGCCGAATCGGCGGTATTGCGTTTCCACAGCGACCGGCGGTAATACCCGAACATCCCGCTCAGTTTGTGGTTGTCATTGATGGCGTGGTCGACTTTGACGGTGACCGCGTCGCGTCTCAGGACGGGCGTGGACCCGCTGAATCGGGGCGTGTTCCTTCTGTTCCCGGGGAAAAGCGGGTCGGACATCAGGGGAAGGAGAACGGAGGTCGCGGTGCTGAATTTCGCCGGATCGATGACGTTCAAATTGCCCTGATAACTGAACGGATCGCGGATCACCGCATCGTCTCCCGAGTTGTTGAAAAGCAGGCTCACGGGATCCTGCGCTCCTGCCGCTACGGTCCGCGTCGTTGTGGGATCGAACAACTCGTTCGCAAACACCGGCCGGCCGAGCGCGTCCGTTCCGACTTCATCGCCCAGGAAGGAACTGAAGTCTCCGGCGCGCATGGCTTTGGTCGGGATGGTGGTCGTGCCGCTGTAAGCGAAGTTGGTGAAGCGGTCTCCCTCGTAGCTCCCGAAGAAGAAGGTCTTGTCCCTGCGAATGGGTCCGCCAAAAGTCCCGCCAAAGTTGTTTTCTTTGGCGTTGCTCTTCGGCGTCCCGAAGGCGTTGGAAAGCAGACCCGCGGCGTTCGAGATCGGGTTCTTGTTGTACTCAAAAGCCGTGCCATGGAATTGGTTGGTGCCGGATTTCATGGCGAAGTTAACGATGGCGCTGCTGGTGCCACCGTACTCGGCCGAGTAGGTGGTCATTTGCACCTTGAATTCGCCGATGGCGTCGGTGGAAGGGCTGTACTCGGCCATCGCGCCGCCACTCAAGTCGTAGCGGCCGATCGTGACCCCGTCGATCAGGATCTGGTGACTAAACTCCTGACCGCCATTGATGGACCCGCTCCACGCGTCGCCGGTGGTGCCCGGCAGGCTGCTGAAGATGAAGGTCTGAGGTTGTCGACCGCCGTCGTCAACGGCAATGGGCAGCGTCTGGAATTCCTGCGGGCTGACGCTGGCGCCCACATCAGCCGTCGAGGGCGTCAGGAGCGGGGCTTCGGAGGTGACGGTAACGGATTCCGTCCGGGCGCCAATCTGCAGCGTAAGATCGATCGTCACTACTTGTGCGACGGGGACGGTGATGTTTTCCGCCACTGCGGTTTTGAAACCTTCCTTCGAGGCTTCCATCCGGTAAGTCCCGGGCGGGACCGGAACGCGGTAATAGCCGGCGCTCGAACTGGCCGCCGTCGTCACCACGCCGGTCCGGGTTTCAGTAATGGTAAGCGTGGCCTCAGGGACCACCGCGCCGGTGGGGTCGGTGACGACTCCCGTCAGCGCGCCGCGGTCACCTTGCGACCATGCCATGGTGGGCAGCAGAAACACCAGGGCTACCCAGAGCCACTTGCTGAGCTTGTGCATCAGTGCCTCCTATTTCATCTATCCAACTGTTGCCGACGTAAGGAGGAGCCAAAGCCGCAGGGGTCACGCCTGTTCTGCGGCTCGAAGTACCTATGTCAGAACCTGGGGTCGCGACTTCCTCTTCTCGATTTGTGTTTGTTTCTTAAAAGCCCCAAGCTTTCTCTTCCGAACGATTACGATCGCTTCTTAATACCTTTCTTTTTGCGGAATGTCAAGGCAGAAATCTGGTAACCGTCAATAGCGCACCTGACGTTTAATAGGGTTCGAAAGTTGTAAGGGGGGCGCGCAGCGATGCTATGCAGTTCGGGGGGATTCGGAATGAGCCAAAAAAACCGGCCCGTCTTTCGACGGGCCGGAGGTTGAAACACAGAGGAGGCGGGGGCACGCCGCGGCGTGCCCCTCAGGGTTAGAAGTCAAGCCGCAAGGACAGCATGATGTTGCGCGGTCCGTGTGCGACGCCGTAGATCTTTCCGAAGCTGCCTGGGTCGCCAACATCCGTATTGGGGTTGCCCAAGCCCGTCCGGTTGAACACATTGAAGAAGTCAGCGCGGAACTTGAGGATGAAGCGTTCGGTGATGCGCGTGTCCTTCAACAGGGCGAAGTCTTCCGACTGGAACCCCGGCCCGCGTGTGCTGGGGAGGAAGCGGGGTGCGCTCCCCCAGCGAGTCGCCACGGAGTTGCTCACAGGATCCGGGCGCGGGCCCCACAAGTCAGCGTTGTCGTAATAGGGCCCGGAATTGAACGCGTCGGGATTCAAGTATTGATTCCCGTTTTCCGAATCCAAGGGCCCCTGGAAGCCGACCTTCTGGTCGATGCCGGGGATGACGTCTCCACGAACGCCCCATTGACCCAAGCCAGAATCGAGGCTCGAGTTGTAGATCATGAGCGGGTTCCCGGAGCGATAGTTCTGAATGGCACTGATGCGCCACCCTCCGACGATTTTGTCCAAGGCTCCGCTGTTGGCGAGCCATTTTCCGCCCTTGCCGAAGGGCAGGTCGTAGATCCAGGTCAGCTTGAAGTTGTGGCGATAGTCAAACTGGGCAATGGACTTCTCGCCCCGCTGGTTGTCGAAATTCTGCCAGTAGTAGATGTAGTTGGTGTACAGGGCAGAGTCGGCGTTGGTCAGGGTCTTCGACCAGGTGTAAGCAGCGATGAAGTTCAGGCCGTTGCCCACGCGCCGACGAACCGTCGTTTGAAGCGAATGGTAGGTGGAGTTCCCGTAGTTGGCCATCCGGTCGTAAATATCGGTGTATTGAGGATAGGGCCGGAGAGAATCAGACACCGTACCGCCGAAGTCCGCAAAGGGCAGGCCGGTAATTCCGAATTGCGCCAGCGCGGCCGCAGCATCCGGATCGTCGAGCGCCTCGCCGAGATCCCAGGTCAGGTAATCACCCAACCCGCTGATGCCCATGTATCGGGACGATGGGCGGTTGGACACCGGAGCGAAGCCCCCGGCGATCAGGCGAGTCCCCTTGGAGCCCACGTAGTCAGCCTCGAACAGAATCTCGGAGGGCAGCATGTATTGGAAGCCGATATTCCAGTTCTGGATGTAGGGCTGGGCCGTCGAAGGGGGAGTGTAGTCGATGCCCTGAAGGTTCAACAGAGTCGGATCAGTATTCGGAAGCGTCCCTTGGTAAGCGGGAACTCCAACCCGGCCGCTGTCCACGTAGTAGGCCGGAATCGTTGCTCCCGAGAGCTGCGTCCAGTAATTGGCCGGGTCGGCGGAGTTGCGGAACTGCCTGGGGTAGAGCCCGGTGTTCCCGAACGGTACCGAGTCGTTATAGCCCACGGCTGGGCCCGGCCAGCCGTTGGCGATGGGTGGGGCATAGGAGATGCCGTAGCCGGCTCGCACCACCAGTTTCTGAGTGGCTTGATAGGCGAGACCGAGACGCGGCGCGAACTGCCGGTAGTACCGCTCCTGGAAGGAGGATCGCCCGTCGCACCCTGTGCAGTCGCCCAGAAACGCCAGCGCCCCCAGCATGCCGTCCGCACCCGGATTGGCCATTGCTGGATCAAATCCGGAAATACGGTCGAAGGCTTCCGTCCTCAAACCCGGCACCTCCCAGCGCAAGCCGTAACTGACTGTCAGCTTTGACGTGGCTTTCCAGTCATCCTGGGCATACAGGCTGAACAGGCTGTCGCGGTAGCCGGACGACGTGGTGATGACGTCGCGACTACCTCCATTGGTGGCCCCCAGGATGAAGCTGGCAAAGGGATGGCCGGTCCTTGTACGCAGGCCTCCGGGCATGGCGGTCTGCAGGTAGGAGAAGTTGAACGAGGAGCCTTCCGTGGGCCGGTCGTTCATGCGATAGCGCCGGTATTCCACTCCGAATTTGAAACTGTGTTTGCCCCGGACGTGACTGAGGGTGTCGGAGTAGATGTAGCTCTCGCTGGCATTGAAATCAATCCCGCGTTGCCAGCTCCCGAAGAGCGGATACAGGTTCTGCTTCCCTCGGGCCGGGGAACCGGAGGGCGGGGAGAAGCTGGACATATTCATCTGCGGGATCTTCGTGTCCGGAACACCGGTGATCCCCAGTTCGCTGGGCAGGAAGCCGGCGACATCCGCCGCAGGCTGACCGTTGAAATTACCGAACCGGTTGTATCCCACCGAAAAGTGATTAATCGTGTGGTCGTTGATCGTCCAATCTTCGGAAACCCTGAGCAGCCGGAAGGGGATGGACTGGATCTTGGTGGGATCGATGGGGTAGCCGGGAAGGGGCAGCCAGTAGGGAGACCTTCCCATGAGACGCTCGCGCGAACTCAGCGTCCAGAAGCCCGACATCTTGTGCCGGTCGTTGAAATTATGGTCGATCTTAATGCTGAATTTATCGATGTCGAGCTTCGGATGGCCGCTGTAGCCGACCAGATTGTTCCCCAGTTGCGAATTGATGGTGGAGGGGAACTCCGGCAGCAGGTCAGCGGAGGCGACGCTGAAGTACTGGCTCGGAATGATGTTGGCGCTCGTCCCGGGAAGTCCTGTGACGGGGTCGAACCCGAAGCCATCACGAATCACCGCATCGCTTCCACTGTTGTTCGGCAATCCCGAGATCGGATCGGTGGCCCCATCCAGGACCAAACGACTCGAAGTCGGGTCGAAGATTTCGTACCAATACACCGGGCGGCCGAGCGCATCGGTCCCCGCGCTCAGGAGGTTGCCGTCCGCATCGTAAAGCCATTGGCTGAAATCGCCTTTGAGCATGCTGCTGGTGGGGACGGTTATGTACCTGTTGGGAGAGGCGGCCCGCCGTCGGTCACCCTCGTAGTTGAAGAAGAAGAAGGTTTTATTCTTCCGGATGGGGCCCCCGATGACGAAGCCATAGTTGTTCTCCCTGACTGGGGGCTTTAACTTGGTGAGGCTTCCTTCCGGAAGCGCGTTGGTTTGCCACGGCATGGCGTTCAGCGACGGGTTGACGAGGTATTCGTACGCCGAGCCGTGGAAATCGTTGGTCCCGGACTTCATACTGAAGTTGGCGATCCCGCCCGCGGTGGCACCATACTCCGCCGAATAGCTGGAGGTCTGGACTTTGAACTCACTGGCGGTGTCAGCCGAAGGTGTAGCCTCGGAAATACTTCCCTGAAGGTCAAAGCGCGCTACAGGGAGCCCCTCGATCATGATGTCCGTGGAGAAGAATTGCGCCCCGTTGATGGACCCGGCCCAGGAATCACCGACCGCGCCGGGAAGGCTGGCGTAGATGAACGTCATCAACTGCCTTCCGCCGTCGTCCACGGCGATCGGCAACGTGGCGAATTCTTGCGGAGTTAAGTTGTTGCCGACCTCGGCGGTGGAGGGAGTCAGAAGCGGCGCCTCCGAGGTGACGGTAACGGACTCCGCTCGGCTGCCGATTTGCAGCGTGAAGTCGATCGTCACAACCTGGGCGACCGGCACCACAATTTTGTCCGCCACCGCGGTTTTGAAGCCCTCTTTGGCGGCTTCCAGCTTGTACGTTCCAGGACTTACCGGGACACGATAATATCCGGCGCTGGAACTGGCTACCGTCGTGACCACTCCAGTCCTGGTCTCCGTGATGGTGACGGTGGCTTCAGGGACAACCGCGCCCGTGGGGTCGGTGACGACCCCCGTCAAGGCACCGCGATCGCCCTGAGAAAATCCAACCGCGGGCAGCAGAAACACGCACGCTACCCAGAGCCACGTGCTGAATTTGCGCATTAGTGCCTCCTTAGATTTATCAATCCAACTTTTCGACGCTTGGAGGAGCAGAGCCGCCTTTCAGACGACGGCGTTTTGGCGGCTGGCAAAGTTACATTCAAGCCTGCGGCGGACGCTTGCAACTATCCTTGTTGTCCAAATTCATCCAAGGGACTAGGTATCATCCCTTACGAACCATTTCGATAGGTTCTGAATACATTTCTTATTTGCTCGTGTCAAGCATAAAAATAACGAAACGACAAATTGACCGAAACTCGGATTTTCTCAATATGTGGGAAATTGACTCGGCCCAAAGCTTGTGCCGGGATTCCGGCCGCCGGCATGGCAGAGCGGAGTCTGTGGCCGTTCGGGTGAGGTGAAAAGACAGAGGGGGTGATGTCTCATTTGACCTGGCAACCGACATAGCGGCGGCCTTCAAGCCGCCATCTCGTTGACCCATGAGGTGGCGGGCTGAAGCCTTCCGCGACAATCGGCGAACTGGGACACGACCGAATTTTTCACGCATGACGCGGAATGAATTGGCGCCACACTCTGGAGCACGCATTTGGATTACAATGGGCGCCATGCGCACAACTCAATCAACCGGCACCATCACAAAACTCACAGGACTGATTCTGATCTCAGGTTTCTTTTTCGCCGCGCCTGCCGTGAAAGCAGAGTCGGGTCTGGACGACGCCGACCTGCGCGTTATTCCGGGCAGCGAGGTGGAGAAGCAATACCCCGACATGCTCTTCAACTTTCTCCTGTCGCAAGCGAAGCAAGCCAGTGAGAAGCTCCGCCCGCGCATGGATGCGATCCAAACCGAAGCCCAGCTCAAGACGTGGCAGGATACGAACCGTCAAAAGTTCCTCGAGCTGATTGGCGGCTTGCCCAGTGAGCGCACGCCCCTCAATCCCCGCGTGGTCGGCGAATTCGAGCGGGCGGGATATGTCGTTCGGAAAGTGATTTTCGAAAGCCAGCCGGAGGTTTACGTCACCGCGAACCTCTACGTCCCCACTATGGGCAAGCCCCCGTACCCGGCCGTGCTTTCGCCGCTCGGTCATTCGACGAACGGCAAAGCCTACGATATCTATCAGCACCTTTTTATCGGCCTGGCGCAGCGCGGCTACGTGGTCTTTACCTGGGACCCTCTTGGACAGGGGGAACGCGTTGAGTATTGGGATTCTCTTGCGCCGCGCCGCCGCTTCGATTTCAACCAGCATGGCATGGCGGGGCTGCAGCAATACTTATTGGGCCAGAATCTGGCGCGCAATTTCATCTGGGATGGAATGCGCGCGCTGGATTACCTGACATCGCTTCCGGAAGTGGACGCCTCGCGCGTCGGCATTACGGGCAGTTCCGGCGGCGGAACGCTGAGCACTTATATCTCGATGCTCGACCCGCGCATCAAGGCCGCGGCGATCGTCACCTTTATTACCTCTCTGCCCAAGAAGATTGAGAACCGCCACAATGACGCGGAAACCGATCCCGAGCAGGATGTGCAGGGTTTGCTGGCGGCGGGAATCGATCACCCCGAATACGTCGGCATGATCGCGCCGCGGCCTGTCCAGTTGGGCGCGGCGATGCGCGATTTCTTTCCCATCGAAGGAACCCGCGCGACGTTCAAGGAAGTCCAGGCGCTTTACACGCGCCTGGGAATTCCCGAGCGCACGAAGATGGTCGAGTTCGATCATCCCCACATGTACAGCCAGCCGCTGCGCGAGGCGACGACCGCCTGGTTCGAGCGCTGGCTGAAGGGCGCCGAAACCGAAGTCCACGAACCTCCGATTACTACCGAAAAAGAACCTACGCTTTTGTGCACAAGCACGGGACAGGTAATTACCTCGCTCGGCGGAAAGCGCACCTACGATCTGAATCGTGCCGAGGCGGAGCGGCAGCTCGCCCGGCTGGCGGAGAAGCGTAAAGTGCCCGGCTTTTCTTTGAGCCTGTCCACAAATATCCGCAGGCGTTTGGCGCTGCCTGATAAAGCCGTTGTGGCCAAGCCAGGGAAGATTTCTTCAGCGGATGTCGGTGGATTGACGGTCGAGAAACTCCTGCTCGAATCGGAGACCGGAATCGTTGTTCCTGTTCGCGTGGTGTATTCCAAGACCGGCACGGGAGCGAGACCTGCCGTTATCTACCTCCGCGATCGCACCGGCGAGCAGGACAGCCCGAGCCTCATCGAAGGGCTGGCGCGGCAGGGAAGGGTCGTCGCCGTCGCCGATGTGCGCGGCTTTGGTGAGACCAAGTCCGCGCGCAATGTCCGCGAAGTCGGTGTGGATTATTTCGATCCGCGCGATGGCATGGACGCCGACTTTACCTACGCGAGTTTCTTTCTGGGCCGGCCCCTCCTGGGTATGCGCGTCTGGGACGCGCTGCACGTGGCCGAGTATCTCGGCACGCGTCCCGACGTTGACTCGAAGCGCGTCGGCATCGCCGGCCGCGGATGGGCGAGCCTGGTGGCGCTTTTCGCCGCTGCCCTGGACTCGCGCCTGGCTTGGGCGGCGTGCGTGGCGCCTCCGCCATCATACGGCGAGATCGCGCGCAGCGAACTCTACGCCCAACCTGCAAGCCTGTTGCTCCCAAGCGTGCTTCAGGACTTCGACTTGCCGGATGTCCTGGCGTCGCTTGCCCCGCGCCCGCTGCTGGTGGTCAATCCCACGGACGCGGTCGTACGCAAGATGGACCGGGCCAAAGCCGCGAAAGCTCTTGACCCGGTGACGAAGGCGTACGGGAGCCGGCAGGCGTTCGACCTGCGGGTGCTTCCTTTCGATACGGACATTGATGGCGCGCTGAGAGCCTGGATTCTCGGACGCTGACCGCGCGCGGTTCGGCTAAGGAGACCCGGAATGAGGAAGCGTTGGTTTGCCGTCGTCTTGACGCTGGCCGGTTTCGCGGCATGGCAAGCGCTTCCCGCGCAGGTCGAGCACCAGCACCATCCGCCGCACTCCGCCGAGGATTACATTAAGGTACTCGAAGACCCCGGCCGCGACGAGTGGCAGAGGCCCGACGAGGTCGTGGACAGCCTGGGACTCAGGCTGGGAGACGAAGTGGCGGACCTGGGCGCCGGCTCGGGTTACTTCACGATTCGCCTGGCGCACGCGGTGGGGCAGTCGGGAAAAGTCTACGCCGTGGACGTCGACCCGAAATTGCTCGAATACATCGAGCGGCGCGCCCAGGAAGAAAAGCTCGAGAACATCCAGACCATCCTGGCCGACCCGAATGATCCCAAGCTGGGCTCGAATTCGGTGGACCTGATCTTCATCTGCGATGTGCTCCATCATCTCAATGACCGCGACAAGTATTACCCGCAGCTTCTGCGCGCGCTGCGCCCCAGCGGGCGGCTGGTCGATATCGACTTCCATAAACGCAAGCTGCCCGTCGGCCCGCCGGAGGAGATGAAGATCGACAGGAAAGATGTGATCAAAGAGTTCGAGGGACAGGGCCTGCAACTTGCCCGGGAACTGGATTTTCTGAAGTACCAATACTTCCTCATCTTCGAGCGCTAGCGGGACCTCCCACCGCAGAGACGCAGAGAGCGCTGAGAATGCGCGGAGAGAGAAGACGAGGGAGCTGCCTGCGTGGCGCCTCGACTCTTGCTCGGCGGCCTTTGCGTCTCTGCGGTGAGAAGACAGTTCTGTATCTTCGAGCGCTGGCGGGACCTCCCACCGCAGAGACGGAGAGAACGCTGAGAATACGCGGAGAGCGAAGACGAGGGAGCTGCCTGTGTGGCGCCTCGGCTCTTCCTCGGCGGCCTCTGCGTCTCTGCGGTGAGAAGACAGTGCTGTTACTCCGCCTGCGATGGCTTCTTTTCGTTTGCATTTTCCCGCATGCTGCATGAAACTTCCGAGGCCCTCGCGAAAGTCAATCTCATTCAAGGTGGCTTCTATGCCTTCTTACCGCCGTCTGATTCTCTGCCTGGCATGCCTGCTTTGGGCGGGTAACGCCGCGGCCGAGCCGCGCGCAAACGTCAAAGTGTGGTTTGTCGATTCACTGTTCAAAATGTTTCCGGCTGACCTTCCGGGGACTCATCGCCTGGCTTCGCCGCAGATCGTCGCGGCTCGCAACGGCCACGCCAGCCTGCAACTGGCCATCCGATCCTCCTCCGCGCTGAGTGGCGTCACGGCCGAAGTCAATGTGAAAGACCGCGCGGGCAAGCCTCTGGCGGGCTCGCGAATCCGGCCGGTCGGGTATGTGGTTGTCGGGTCGCACACCAAGGACACGCCGCCCGATGAGCTCGTCGGCGAGGCGCCGGGCTGGTTTCCGGACCCGTTGACGGAGTTCCCGATCGATCTCCCGGCGAACCGGACTCACACCCTCTGGATCACCGTGGCCGTGCCTGCTGACGCCGCGCCCGGCGAGTATCGCGGCGATGTACAGGTCCGGGCGGGAAACCAGAATCTGGCCCGCGCGTCGTTCAGCCTGCGCGTGATGTCCGCAACCGTGCCCGAAGCGAGGACGCTGAAAGTCACCAATTGGTTCAACCTTAGCGGCAAGGCTTCGAAGCAGTTTTATGGTGTGGAGATATTCTCGCCGGAATGGTGGACGCTGGTCGAAAACCTCGCGCGCGTCATGGCCGAGCATCGCCAGAACGTGGTCATTACTCCCCTGATGCAACTCGTTGAGCCGCGCGTCGAGGGCGGGGAACTGCGCTACGGCTTCGCGAACTTCGACCGCTGGGTAGAGACGTTCCGGAGGGCGGGAGTGATCGGGTACATCGAAGGAGGGCACTTGCTGGGCCGCAGCGGGGACAGCTACCAGGGCGGCACGCAAGTGGACACATTCCAAATCGTCGAGGGGAAGGTCCAGAACGTTGATGTGCCCGCGGACGACCCGCGCGGCGAGCAATTTCTGGCCGGGTTTTTGCCCGCATTGAATTCTCATCTTGAGGAGAAAAAGTGGAAGTCGATCTACTTCCAGCACATCCTCGACGAAGCGCATGGGCCCGAGCCGCCCATCTACGCCCGTTACGCCGGTTACGTGCGAAAGTACATGCCCGGCGTGCTGACCATGGACGCTGTGGACGCCGAGCACATGCCCCCGGAGTTGCAGCAGAACTGCGATATCTGGGTGCCCATCCTCGGCAACTTCAGCGACAAGGTGGAGATGATCGCCAGCCGGCAGGCCAGCGGGCACGAAGTGTGGTTCTATACCTGCCTCTTTCCCAACGAGCGGCATTTGAACCGCCTCATCGATTATCCGCTTCTGAAAGTGCGGCTCTTGCACTGGCTCGATTTCCGCTACGGGCTGACGGGATACCTGCACTGGGGATGGAACTACTGGTCGCCCGAACCGTTCAACGACACCCAGCCGGTCATCAACGCCAACACGGAGTTATTGCCGCCGGGCGATGCCTTCATCGTCTATCCCGACCGCGCGAATAAGTCGGTGTTCACGTCCATCCGCCTGGAAGCGATGCGCGAGGGCATTGAGGACTACGAGTTGTTGCGACTGCTCAACCAGAAGAATCCCTCCGAGGCTGAAGCCCTCGGCAAGGCCGCCATTGCCGGGTTCACTGATTATGTTCGCGATCCGGCCGCCTTCCGGAAGATCGAACGCAGGTTGCTGGAGGAACTTTCAAGGAACTGATCCGCAGATTCCGCCGGTGAATTTTCGAAAATCTGAGTAATCTGCGTAATCTGCGGATTAATGTGTGGATTCTTTCTTGACGATGGCGGAACGGGAGTGCTAGCTTCGCTTCCCTCCGCTGGAGAAGAGATGACCGGGCTTTGGAACAGGCCAACCCGCACTTGTGTGGCGACGGCATTCGCGCTGAGCGTTGCGCTGATCGCCGGCCAACAGGGACTTCGCGCGCAGTCGAACACGCGCCTTCTGCTGGCGAGCGGCTGGGGTGTGCCGGGGCATCCGGGATTCGCCTTCGGACCGTTCTCGAACCTGGCAATGAACAAGCAAGGCGAAATTGTCTTCGCCACGTCGCTGCGGGGCGCCAAGAGCGAGCTGCGCGCCATCGTCCGCTCCTCGGGTGTAACGTTTTCAGTGGTGGCGTTCGCGGGGCTGCGCTCGCCGGTTCCGAAGGCGATCTACGAATCGTTCAGCGCGCCAAGCATCAGCGATTCCGGCGCGATCGCGTTCACGGCCACGCTGAAGGACGACGTGCCGGCCTCGGCGGTGTTTCGAGTGCAGGGCGATTCAACCGTCGCGATTGCCTCGAGCGGCGGAGCCGTGCCCGGCATCCCCGACGTGACCTTTCAGGAATTTTCCGCTCCGGTCATCAGTTCGGCGGGCAACGTTTTGTTCGGAGCGCGCCTGGCCGGGAAGCAGCCTTCCACGCGGCTCTTCCTCTGGACGCCGAAGGGTCTCAGCGTTGTCCCGCTGACGCCGGAGTTGGTGCTGAAGCCGAACGACCTGCTGGTCCCCGCCTTCGCCAGCCACGATGAGGCGGTATTCATTCCCCGCGGTACGCCGGTTGATGCGGTCAACGAACAGTTCTTTCGCGCGCTGGCGATTGGGAGCTTTCAGGATCTGCGCCCGCCGCCGGAGGCGAACGAAAGCGTCGAGATGCTCGCGGCTCGAACGGGGAGTGAGCCTCCCATCAAGATGCTGGTTGTCATGATGGAAGGGGAGAGTGTGCGCGCCGCGCTGCTGCCGGGCGAGCCGGCCGCGCCGGTCCTTGCCCGGCGGCCCGCGGGACCGATGGCATTGCCCCTGGGCCGGATCCTTGCGCAGACTGCCGGGCCGCGCGGCAATATCATTTTCGCCGCCGCGCCGGCGGGACAGCCCAATGACCTGGCGCTCTATTGTTATTGCGAGAACCAGGTGAACCGGCTGACTTCGCCCGAAGAATTCCTTCCCATCACCGGAGCGGCGCTGGGCAGACCGATCACTTCACTGGCCGGGGACGCCAGCCAGACGATGGCCCTCATCGCCCCCAACGACCCCACCGGCGACGCCACGGCGATTTACGTTGTGTCCATCCCCTGATTGGATGTAGTGAGCTTCCTGTCTTAGCGCAGCGATCAACGGATCTCGATAATTCTTTCTCCGACTTTGAGCGAAGACTCGATGCGCGGCCAAAGCCTTTCAAACACCGAAAGCAGAAATGGTGTGCGGCAGTTCCCCAAGCGAATCCAAACGAAGCCTGCCTTCGATGTCGTCCCCTTTGCAAGGTAGAGAAAATCCTCATCCTTACTGATGACGATTCGTTCTTCCCGGCAGGCGAACTGCCAGATGCTACTGTCCGTCGCTTCGGCGAGTCCCAAGGCGGCTACGTGAAGGCAGTCGAAGCCACGCGACACGAACCAATCCGCCAGTGCAAGGGGCAACTGATTGTCTACGAGGAGCTTCACCGTGACTGCAGCACAATATGGTCGGCTTGGCGAGCGGCGTATTCGATCGCGGCCAGGATGTCTTCCCTTTCCAGAAAGGGATAGTCCTTGAGGATCTCCTCATGGGTCGCGCCGGCAGCGAGCAAATCGAGGATGTCAGAAACACGAATCCGCAGTCCGCGGATGCAGGGCCGTCCGCCACATTTGCCTTCTTCGATGGTAATCCGCTTCAGGCGTTCGTTGTTCATTGCGAGTAATTCTACGCGCTTCCAAGCGCAAGGACAAGCCGCCCCTTGCGAGGTGCCGCTGGCGACGCCACGGCGATTTACGTGGTGTCGATACCCTGAAAAAATAGTCGACAGTCAACTGTCGAAGGTTGGAAGTGCCGGAGAACTCTCCCCTGACTGCTGACTGTCGGCTTTCAACTTTGAACTTTCGACTTTCAACTGCTCTTCACACCGTCAGCTTCCACGGCGCGCGGTATTCGCGGTCGAGGAGCTTCTGCGCCGCGGAGCTGCCCTTGATTAACTTCTGATTCGCGACGTCCCACTCGATCCGCTCTTTGCTGCGCAGCGCCACGTTGCCAAGCAGGCAGGTTGTCGAGCTGCGATGGCCGATCTCGATATCCGACACGGGGTTCTTGCGCGTCCTCATGCATTCGAGCAGATTCGCGACGTGCTCGAGGAGTCCGTCATCGATCTGCTGCATCTTCATCTCCGGCGTCTTGCCGCGCACCTCACGTTCCTCGCCGGCGCCGCGCCGATGCATCTCGCGATAATCGCCCTCCGTCAGCGGTTCCGGGAACACCTGGAAGCCGCTTCGGTCGAGAAACATCGTTCCGTCGGTGCCATAGAAAACGATTCCGTAGCCGTGCCGAGCGGGATTGTAGTTGTTGCACAAACGGTTCTCGTAGGTGGCGACGAAGGTCGGATACTCCCACGTGATCTGGAGCGTGTCGGGAGTGTCGCTGTTGTCCTTGAGAATGAACTTGGTGCCTTGCGCGGTGATGACGTTTGGCCCGTCCACTTTCATGGCCATCTGCACGATGTCCATCAAGTGCACCGCCCAGTCGCCCGGCCAGCCGTTGGCGTAGTCGTAGAAATAGCGGAAGGTTGACCAGCGGTCGCCCACGCCGAAACGGTTCCAGTTGTAGGACACCTTGGGCGCCGGCCCCAGCCAGAAATCCCAATCGAGCCCGGCGGGCGGAGCTTCGTCCGCCGGATTGCCGATGCCGGCGGGATAAATGTTGGAATAGTTCCACGTGCGCACGTAGGTGACCTTGCCGAGGATGCCGTCCTGCACCAGTTGCGCGGCTTTCTGGAAGTGCGCGTTGGAGCGCTGCCACAGCCCGACTTGCACCACTCGCTTGTACTTGCGCGCCGCCTCGACCATCTTCTTGCCTTCTTCGACGGCCACGCAGATGGGCTTCTCGGTGTAAACGTCCTTGCCCGCCTTGCACGCTTCGATCGTCGGCAGAGCGTGCCAGTGGTCGGGCGTGGCGTTGATGACCACGTCGATCGTCTTGTCGTCAAGCAACTGGCGAAAATCTTTGTAAGTTTTGGCGCTACCACCCGCAGCCTTCAGGCCCTTTTGAAGGTTCGGCTCAAACACGTCGCAGACTCCGGCTACTTCCGCGCCGTGGCGCATGAAGTTCTGCATGTTGTCAGTGCCCTGGCGCCCCATGCCGATCACGCCCAGCCGGACGCGGTCGTTCGCGCCCAGTACCTTCGTCGTGCTCCGGCCCGCCATCGAAAGGCTGGTCACGGCGCTCACCACCGCCGCTCGCTTGAAGAAATCACGTCGGTTTAGTTCGTCACTCATAATTCATTCCTCTCTCCATCTGGAAGATATAAGTCCCGGCCTCGCTTCAGCCCCACAGGCTCGCGCCAGCCGCGGAATTCGGCCTGTGTTTAATACCACACTGCGTAGGAAATACAAGAAGGGAATACCGCCCACGTGGTAAAATGGCCACTGGAGTGACCACATGAAGATCAGTTCGGTCCGCGAATTCCGTGACCAGGCGACGGGCCTGCTGCGCTCGAAGCACCCGATCCTTGTCACACGACGCGGCCGCTTGGCCGGAGTCTTCTTTCCGTGCCCGGAGGCGACGCTGCCTCTCGAACTGAAACGCGAGTTGTTTGCCACCCTGACCGCCGCGATCGCCCGCCAACTGAAGCACCGCGGCCTGAGCGAAAAAACCGTCCTCGCCGATTTCGACGCCCTCCGAAAACAACCTCGTGCGAGTCGTCGCCGACGCTAACGTTCTGATGTACGCTGTTACCTGCGACAACCATTCGCTACTTTTTGCCAGGCACGTCGATCAAAACTGGGGCACTGGATGGAATGGAGACTGGCCGCGTGTCGAGGATCTCGTCATCGCGCATTGTTATAAGGACGTACCTGCCTATCGGCACGCAAACCTGAAACGCGCCCGACTTATCAACTTTTGCGTCGATCGACACCGACGAGTAAACACCCTTAAGCTTCACCCAGAGGGGAGAAGTTGCATCAACTTTACCGCTGACACGACCGGTCACAGTATCCGTCCCAGGTCCTGATTCTGTGCCGAGTCTAAGCCCTAGGACTACCCACACTTCCGATTGGTACACCGGGACTTCGGTGCAAGCAGTCCAAAAGCCGGCCGCATGAGCACATAGCGTGTAGAAATCGTACGGAATTCCCGAAGCCATCTTGCCCTTGAAGCGATCCGCGAAATTCGCAGACGGCATGTACCCATGTTCGCGCTGGAACTTCTCGACTTTCGCCGTTCCCAAATCCATCCCATTTGCCTCAAGAACGACGCGGAGATGCACCGTCGCCGTTTTCGATTGGTCTTGGCCCAATGCGGACCAGCTAAACGACGTGCATAGCACGACAAGAGAACCAAAGAGCCTTCGATTGAGCATGGCATAACTCCTAGAGCGACCGTCCATATTATCTTAGTTCAAACAAGGTCTTTCTCGGGCGAGTCGCGTTCGAAGCAGTGTCGCGCGTGAGGTGCGGCGGAGTTACGCACGAACTTAGCTTCGTTGCCGCTCGGGCGCTTCGGATTCTCCGGCGTTCCACGGCGCGGCGGCGGGATGGCGAAGCAGGCGAAACAGCCGCCCGCTCGTTTCGATACCTTTGCCAACCAAGGCAATGCTCAGAACGATTTTTACAATGCGGTCATAGCGGAAGACCGGCGGCCCGAGGATGACCATCAGCATGATGCCGATGGCGAGCAACCCCAGCGCGAATTCCGCCCAGCGCGTCTCGCGCCGCCAGCGGCCCTGGCGCAGCACGACGAGGTTCAGCGTGAACGCCAGCGCCCACCAGATGTTGAGAATGGGAAGGTAATTGCTGAACTCCGGGCGCAGCATGGGCAGGCGCCACGCGCCAGTCTTGGGCGCGAAGCCGAAGATCGCCACCCAGTCAGGGAAGAAGTTGAATACCACCGCGAAAAGCAGAATGGCATAGAGCGAGAAGACGTGCCCGGCGGCGGAGATGCGTTCGGGGTCTTCGACGGGCGGCAGCTTGGCGGGATTCCACATCTTGCCGGTCAGCTCGCGACGCCGCTGCACACGCTCGACGATGGCGAAGACCAGCGTCAGCAAGCCGAAGTTGTAAATCGCCGCGTGGAACAGCTTCGCCAGGGCGCCCAGCGCCGTGCCCAGCGTGACCGCTTCCTCGGGCTTCTGCAGGCTCTTGACGACGCCCGCCACGAAGAACGCCACGAGCAGCGCCGCGAACACCAGGCAGATAATTCCGACCGCTTTGCGATAAATCGGAAAGAGTCTGGGGCCAATCAAATGCTGCGACGGCGGAGCGTAGCGTGCCGCGACTTCTTCGGGCGAGCCGAACTCGCGCAGCACGCGGGTGACTAAATCCCTTTCGGCCGCCTTGCCCGTGGCGCGAGCGCGTTCCTCGACCATGTCGAGCAGAAGCGAGCGCAGTTCCGCCTCGACGTCAGCGCGCATCTCGGCCGGCAAATGTTCGCCCACTTGATGAACGTAGCGGTCGATCAAATCCATGGTCGTTCTCCTTCAGGCCAAGAGGCGCTCGATGGCGCGGGCCAGGGCACGCCACTCGGCGGCGAGTTCGCGCTCCACCTGCTCGCCGTGCGCGCTGATGCGGTAGTAGCGGCGCGGCCGGCCGTCTTCGATCCGCCAGCGGCTGCGTAACAGGCCTTGCGCTTCGAGCCGCCGCAGCAGGGGATAGAGCGTGCCTTCGTCGATTTCGAGTGCCCGGTCGGCCAGCAGCTTCTTGAGCGAATAGCCGTATTGCTCGCGGTGTAGCTGGCTGAGCACGGCCAGCACCAGCGCCCCGCGGCGGAATTCCAGCGTCAGGTTCTCGCGAAGCTCAGACTGTGCGGCGCTCGCTACCATGCTGCGCACTGTACTATGCGCCACACAGCTTGTCAAGGGACATTATGTCGGTGGGCTGGGTTTGGGTGGCGCAGACCCGGATGCCGTTTATCGGGGTCTGCGGCTCTTACCGTTGGGGAGTGAAAAGCCGTCCGCCAACTGGCGGCTTCGAATCCGCCGGACTATGCGCTACCGCCCTGCTTATAGCATTTGACATAGCCGTATATAGTGGCGTACTGTTTAGCCATGACTTCGGGCTGGAGGTCACCCAATGTCTGCCGCCCCGATTCCGCAGTTGCAACCCGTCGTAACCCCACTTGACATCAAGAAGGGGACGGAGATAAACAAGCGCTACGTCTTCTCCGACGTCTTAGGGTCCGGCGGCTACGCGACAGTCTGGCGCGCTACTGACAAACAAGAAAACCGAAATGTCGCAATCAAAAGACTTCTGCACAAGGCTTGGCCCACCCCTTCGAGAGAGGATATAGACCGCTTTCTCCAGGAAGGGAGAAGCACAGCGAGACTCAAGGGACACAAGAACATCGTGGAAGTGTATGACGCTTTCGAAGAACATGGAGAAGCCTTTATCGTCATGGAGTACATTGAAGGCAGTAGTCTCCAAACGATCTTTCGTGAGCACATCGCCAGCAACACATGGATCGCCATCGATGAGGGCCTCGAGTATTTTACGCAGATCCTGAACGGCTTGGTCTTCGCCCATTCCAGCGGCATCTACCACCGGGATGTGAAGCCGTCAAACATTTTGGTGTCAAAGTTGGGAGTCGTCAAACTTGTAGACTTCGGCCTTGCGAAGCGGATGCCCTTCAAGATGCAGTCTCCTCTGGACAAGGACGTAGGCTTCGCACATAGCGGAACGCCAAGCTTTATGTCATTTGAGCAGGCACGCGGAGATCCGCTCGACCAGCAGACGGATATATTTTCGGCAGGTCTGGTGGGATACATCCTCCTTAGCGGGCAGCATCCTTTTAACCATCCGTCCGGAACTGTTGAGATCGTGGACCTGATACGAGATCCCTCGTATACGTGCATGGATCTCCCCCAGAAGACCGGATTGCCCGAGGGTGTTCGGCAGTGTGTAATGCGGATGCTGTCTAAGGACCGATCGAAGCGCTACCAGTCACTAATCGAGCCCATTAATGAACTCACACGGGAAGACGCCCAAATGTGCTCCAACTGCGGCACAGCTAACCCACTAACCGATAAATTCTGTGGCGAATGCGGGAACGACCTGCGAGCCACCAAACAAGCCCTGGCTCCCCCAACAACTGGGCCTGTCGCGAAAACCGCAGCGGAATTGACCAATCAGGGATTTGAGCAAACCAGAATCTACGACTGGGAAGGCGCCATTGAGAGGTACGAAGCGGCAATAGCGAAAGACCCCAAATACGTACGCGCATATGCGAACCTAGGATTTGCCCTTAACAAGTTGGGCCGGTATGAGGAGGCTATCGGTGTCCTTACGGAAGGGACCAAACTACCCGCGGACTCGGTGGTGCGTCACAGGATGCTAGACTCACTTGGATTCGCGAAGACCAATTTGAAGCACTTTGAAAGCGCGATACAGGATTACACCAACGCGATCAAGCTGAACCCCGAAAATCCTCGCGTCTTCCTGCACCGTGCTGAGGCCGCAGCCCAACTTGGCACGCCAGACA
Organism: Terriglobia bacterium; assembly: GCA_041946825.1. Classification (GTDB taxonomy): domain Bacteria; phylum Acidobacteriota; class Terriglobia; order UBA7540; family UBA7540; genus CAZTHM01. The sequence goes on from JBHGBD010000036.1 coordinate 34,555, forward strand.
AGGAAGACCAAGCCTATAGCGACGTCACGCAAGCATTATCTGTTGATCCCACGTATCTGCCAGCGCTTCGCCTGAAGAGTCTGCTGGAAAGGCGCAGATTCAATCGGTAAAAAAGATGAAATCCGGTAGGTGCTAGCCACGGCATGCTCTTTATGCCGTGGGCTCGTATGATTGTCTGCGCAAGAAAGCCCACGACACAAAAGCGGTGCCGTGGTTACCAACCTCGGCAGATTTCACATGACGAAGCATCTGATTTACGCCGCCATGATTCTGGCCGCGCTGGCGGGAGCAACTCCGGCGAGGGCGAGGGACGGGGGCGATCACACCAGCTTCTTCCGGAACGTCGAGATCCAGCCCGGCGACACGGCCCGGGATGTTGTTTGCATCTACTGCTCGATCCGTGCTGCCGGGAACGTGAAAATGGACCTGGTTACCATCGGCGGCGACATCGAGGTCACGGGAAAGATTGATGGCGACGCGGTGGCGGTGGGCGGCGGAGTCAAGCTCGGCCCCGGCGCCGAAGTCACCGGCGACGCCGTGGCGATGGGCGGCCCGCTCGAACTGGGCGCGCAAGCCAAAATCGGCGGCGATTCCTCGTCGCTTGTCTGGTTCTACGTGCCCGGCCAAAGAAGTGTTCACGCCCGTGGCGCGCTCGCTTTCGTGGGAGTGTTGCTCGCCATGGCGGTGGTTCTCGCTCTGATACTCCGCGCCGGGCGGCTCGAAAATATCGCCGGCGCTGTTTGCAAGCGCCCTTGGTGGACAATCATTCTGGGAATCGCTGCCTTCACTCTCTGGGTGGTGATCGTCAGCATAGCGGAAGATTTCGGGCGCGCCGAGGACGCGATTGATTGGACTTCCACCATCTTGTGCGGCGCGGTGTATGCTGCCGGGCTCGCCGGACTCAGCTTCGGCCTGGGCGCAAAATTCTTCAAGCCCACCGCGCTCCGCGTCGTGTCTGGCGGGTTGCTACTCGCCTTGCCGCAATTGATTCCCGTGGTCGGAGTCATTGTTTTCCTGGCTGTGGCGATCATGGCGCTCGGCGCGCCAATCGTCAGCGGTTTTGGCGCGGGAGCAGAGTGGCTGCCCGGCCGCCTGCGCCGCCGGGCAAAGAGTGACTTCGCCCTGAACGGAGCGAAGAATGTGGAGTAAGAGCAATTCACGCCTTCGGGCGTGGTACAGCACCGCGGCGATATTTGCGCTGCTCTCTGGCTTGGCGCTGGTCGTAACAATCGCCGCGCGCCCGGCGGACTCCACAGCCAAGCAAGATTCCGGCGAGTGGCGTTTCTACGGCGGCGATGCGGGCGGCGCCAAATATTCCCCGCTCGAGCAGATCAATCGCCAGAACGTCACGCGGCTTCGCGAGGCCTGGGTTTACGACACCGCTGACGTGAGCGACGGCACGGTTTACCCGACGCGCTCGGCATTCGAAGCGACGCCGCTGGTCGTGGACGGCGTGATGTATGTGACCTCGGCATTCTGCCGGGTTATCGCGCTCGATCCCGAGACCGGCGCAAAGCTCTGGGACTTTGACCCGCAAATTGACAAAACCATCCGGCGGAATCTCTTCGTCAGCCGCGGCGTCAGCTTCTGGCAAAAAGGGGAGCGCAAACGGATTCTTCTCGCTGACCTCGAGGGCCGGCTGTTTTCGCTCGATGCGGCATCCGGCAAACCCGACCCGCAGTTCGCACGAGACGGTATGCTCGATTTGAAAGAAGGAATGGTCGAGAAGGACAAGAGCGGGTCCTATTCCGTGACTTCTCCGGTCGCGGTCTGCGGCGACGCGGTGATTGCGGGCAGCCTGGTCCACGATGGCACTCCGCGCGGGCCGAGCGGCGACGTGCGCGCCTTCGACGCGCAAACCGGCAAGCTGCTTTGGCGGTTTCATACTGTGCCGCATCCGGGCGAATTTGGAAACGAAACCTGGGGGGAGGGCGATCCATGGAAAGGCCGCGGCGGCACTAACGCCTGGTCGGCGATGAGCGTTGATGAAACGAACGGCTTGGTTTTTCTTCCGCTCACGTCACCTTCCTACGATTTCTACGGCGGCGACCGCCACGGCGAGAATCTTTTCGGGAACAGCGTTGTGGCGCTCGATTGCGCGACCGGCCGGCGCCGCTGGCATTTCCAGACTGTGCACCACGATCTGTGGGATTACGACTTGCCAGCGCAACCGGTGCTCGTGAATGTGAAGCGCGACGGCAGGCAAGTCCCGGGCGTGGCGCAAGTCACCAAAATGGGATTCGTCTTCGTGCTCAATCGCCTGACCGGCGAGCCGCTCTTTCCGGTCGAGGAACGGCCGGTGCCGAAAAGCGACCTCGCCGGCGAAGAAAGCTGGCCGACGCAGCCTTATCCCGTGAAGCCCGCGCCTTTTGCCCGCCAGTCCATGAAGCCCGATGAGATCACGGACGTGACGCCCGAATCGCGGAAAGAGTGCCTGGAGATTCTCAAAGGCGCGAAGCTGGATGTGAAGATCTACGACCCCATCACCGAAAAGCTCGCGGTTCTGTTTCCCGGCCTGAATGGCGGGACGAACTGGGGCGGGGCTTCGTTCGATCCGGAGACGCACACGCTCTACGTGAATTCCATGGATGTGGGCGGGCTTTTCCGCATGGCCAGGACGCGCGAGGGCGCGGAGGTACCTTTCGCTTTGCGCGGATCGGGGCAGGAGTTTCTTTGGGATTCGAATTTCTATCCCTGCCAGAAGCCGCCCTGGGGAATGCTGAGCGCCATTGACTTGAACACCGGCGAATATCGCTGGCGCAGCGTGCTCGGCGAGTTCGACGAGTTGAAGGCGCGCGGCGTTCCCAAGACCGGCGCACCGAATATTGGGGGAACAATCGTTACCGCCGGCGGATTGGTTTTCGTTGGTGCGACAAACGACGGGAAGTTTCGCGCTTTCGACAAAGACACCGGCGAAGAATTATGGGTCGCCAGACTCCCCGCCAGCGGCATGGCTACGCCCATGACTTTTCTGGGGAAGAAAACCGGCAAGCAGTTCGTCGTCATCGCGGCGGGCGGCGGGAACAAGTACGAAAAGAAATTCAGCGGGAAGCTCGTGGCGTTTGCGCTGCCCTAGCGCGTGGTGGAACCCACCGCAGAGACGCGGAGAACGCAGAGGAATAGCGGAGAAGAAACAAGCAGACGGTGCACTCCTGCCGTGCGCACTCCGCGACCTCTGCGTCTCTGCGGTGCGAGGGTGTTGTTGATG
>JBHGBD010000037.1:0-36814 GCA_041946825.1 Terriglobia bacterium
GTTCATGTGCGGCTTCGAGCGATCAAATTTTTCCTTCGCCATGTCCCCTTCGCCTCAGCGTGAATTGAATTCCTTCGACCGCGACAATCCAAAACCAGAAGAACGAATCTACCGGGCCACGGGTCGCCCCTGAACTCGAGCTATCACTTCGGCTTCGATATCACCGGGTGTTTTTTCGTACCGGAGGAAATGCATGGTGTACGATGCGCGCCCCTGAGTGCGCGAGCGCAGGTCTGTGGCATAACCAAACATTTCGGCCAGCGGCACCTTGGCGCGAATAATCTGCGTTGAGCCACGCTTCTCGAGTCCCTCGACGTGACCCCGGCGGGCGTTCAAATCACCCAGCACATCCCCCATGTATTCCTCGGGGACGACGACTTCAACCTTCATTACCGGCTCGAGCAGAATCGGCTTCGCCTTACGCGCGGCCTCCTTGAACGCCATCGAACCTGCAATCTTAAAAGCCACTTCAGACGAGTCCACCTCGTGATAGGAGCCGTCAACCAGACCCACCCTTACACCCGTCATCTCGTAGCCCGCCAGGACTCCCGTCTCCATCGCCTCACGAATGCCTTGATAAATCGCCGGGATATACTCGCGGGGAATCGCCCCACCCACAATCCCGTCGACGAATAAGAGGTTCAAGTCCGGATCGAATTTGTTGGTGGATTTCTTTCGAGTAAGCTCGGCGATGGCGGTGAGGTCGGGATGAGGCAGGGGCTCGATTTGGATGTTGGCGTGCCCGTACTGGCCGCGGCCTCCGGTTTGGCGGATGTACTTCCCTTCCGCTTCGGCTGAGCCGCCAATCGTCTCGCGATAGGCAACCTGCGGGCGGCCGACATTGGCGCCCACGCTGAATTCGCGCATCATGCGGTCGACCAGGATTTCCAAATGCAGTTCGCCCATGCCCGAGATGAGCGTCTGCCCCGTGTCGGGGTCCGTATGAACTTTGAAAGTGGGATCTTCCTGAGTCAGCTTCGAAAGCGCCAGCCCCATTTTTTCCTGGTCGGCCTTCGTCTTGGGCTCGATGGCAACGGAGATGACCGGCGCAGGAAAATCCATCGCCTCGAAGACGATGGGGGCGTCCTCGGCGCAGATGGTGTCGCCGGTCGATACGCTTTTCAGACCAACCGCGGCGGCGATGTCGCCGGCATAAACGTCGGCGATTTCCTCGCGCTTGTTGGCGTGCATCTTGACCAGACGACTGATGCGTTCCCGGCGGTCGCGGCGCGTGCTGTAAACAAATTCGCCGACGCGCAAGGAGCCGGAATAGACGCGCAAGAAGGCGAGTTGGCCGACAAAGGGGTCGGTCATGATTTTGAAAACCAGGGCGGAAAACGGCGCGTCGTCCTTCGCGTCACGGGTCAGGGCCTGCTCGCTGTCGGGCGAGGTTCCCTCGACGGGCGGAATATCGGCCGGAGAAGGAAGATAGTCAACCACGGCGTCGAGCAGCGGCTGAACGCCCTTGTTCTTGAAGGCCGATCCGCACAAGACAGGGAAAACTTTGAGCGCGATCGTCGCTTTGCGCAGACTGGCCTGGAGCTCCTCGGCAGTGACCGGCTCACCGTGAACGTACTTGCTCATGATGTGGTCATCGATCTCGCCCAGGGTCTCAATCATCTGCTCACGATAGTGGCGGGCTTTTTCGACTTGATCGGCCGGAATGTCGCGCAGATCATAGTCCGCGCCCAGCGTCTCGTCCTTGTAGATGATGGCCTTTTGTCGAATCAGGTCGATAACACCTTCAAATTGGTCTTCCGAGCCGAGAGGCAACTGGATAGGAACGGGAGGAGCATGGAGCTTGGTGCGGATTTGCTCGATGCAAGCATCGAAGTCAGCTCCGGCGCGATCCATTTTGTTGACAAACACAATGCGCGGCACACGGTACTTGTCCGCCTGACGCCACACGGCCTCGGTCTGGGGCTCGACGCCTTCGACGGCCCCTAAGATGGCAATCGCTCCGTCGAGAACCCGGAGCGACCTTTCAACTTCTGCCGTGAAATCCACATGGCCCGGCGTGTCGATGATGTTAATCCGGATATCGTTCCAATTACAGGTGGTGGCTGCGGAAGTAATGGTGATCCCGCGCTCTTGCTCCTGCGGCATGAAGTCCATCACCGCGGTCCCTTCATGCACCTCACCCATCTTATACGTCCGGCCGGTGTAATAGAGAATCCGCTCGGTCGTCGTCGTTTTGCCGGCATCGATGTGAGCCATGATGCCGATATTCCGGGTTTTATCCAGCGGTGCTTGTCGCGGCATAAACCTTAGCGCAAAGAAACTCCCACCCGATCCTCATCGCGCCGATAAAGATCGGATCTCCCCAGTCAGTTGATCAATGGGCCCCGATGAATCGGGGCACGGGCGGATCGTGGTCCTGGGTGGAACCACCTCCCGCCTCGCCAACGCTTATCCCGACAGGCCGGGATTACCAGCGGTAGTGGGCAAAAGCCTTATTGGCTTCGGCCATGCGATGCGTGTCGTCGCGCTTCTTGATGGCCCCGCCACGGTTATTCGCGGCATCCAGCAGTTCCGCAGCGAGCCGCTCCTTCATTGACTTCTCGCCTCGTTCACGCGCATAGCCGATGATCCAGCGGAGACTTAACGAGGTCTGACGATTCCGATTCACTTCCACCGGAACCTGGTAGTTCGCGCCCCCCACGCGGCGGGTTTTCACTTCCAGGACCGGTTTCACATTGTCGACAGCCTTCTTAAAGATCTTCAGTGGGTCATCATTGGCGCGTTCCTTGACCAGATCGAACGCCCCGTAGACCGCCTGCTCCGCGACTGTCCGTTTTCCCTCGTACATCACACAATTGATGAACTTTCTGACCAACGGACTGATGTGGATCGGATCAGGACCTACTTCTCTTCGCTCGACTGTACCCTTACGTGGCATTGAATAATCCCGTTACCCCAGTACTTAAGAAGCTTTCGGACGCTTGGCACCGTACTTGGACCGGCCCTGTCGCCGGTCGGTGACACCTGCCGAATCCAGCGTCCCCCGGATCACATGGTAGCGCACACCCGGGAGGTCTTTCACACGGCCTCCCCGGATCAGCACGATCGAGTGTTCCTGGAGGTTGTGCCCCACCCCTGGAATGTAAGTCGTCACTTCCATCTGATTCGTGAGCCTGACGCGGGCCACCTTCCGCAGCGCGGAATTGGGTTTCTTGGGCGTCTGCGTATAGACGCGAACGCAAACCCCGCGCTTTTGCGGGCAACCGTCGAGAGCAGGGCTCGAGGTTTTGTATCGTGGCCTGCTCCTTCCCAGACGAACCAATTGATTGAAAGTCGGCATTCGTAAGACTCGGTCACTCCTCCTCCCGCCGGCCGACCTCAGTGCCAGCATAAGGAGAGGAAAGCTGAACTCGCGCAAACCTTTCGAATATACCTGACGACGCGCACGACTGTCAAGAAGCAATCTCAACTCAAACCAGAGATCTACTGAGTAATCTACCGCATCTCCAGAATCTCTTTCTCTTTGCTCGATCCCTGGGCTTCCAACTTGCTCATGAAATCGTCGGTCACTTTCTGAACTTCGTCCAAAGCCCGCTTCTCATCGTCTTCCGATATCTTCTTATCCTTCAGCAGTCGCTTCAGCTCGTCGTTCGAATCGCGACGAATGTTACGAATGGCGGTGCGGTGATTCTCCAGAACCTTATGCAGGTGCTTCACAAGCTCTTTCCGCCGCTCTTCGGTCAGCGGGGGGATCGGCACTCGCAGAATCTTTCCGTCGTTGACGGGATTCAGACCCAGGTCCGATGACCGGACGGCTTTGTCAATCGCCGCGAGCAAACTCGGGTCCCATGGCTGGACCGTCAGCATACTGGGCTCGGGCACGCCCAGCGTGGCCACCTGATTGAGCGGGGTCGGAGTACCGTAATACTCGACCTTGATGTGGTCTAGGAGGGATGCGGAGGCCCGGCCCGTACGCACGGTGGCCAACTCGTGCCGGAAATCTTCCAGCGCCTTCCCCATGCGGGCCTTCGCTTGTGCCAATGTCTCTTTGACCATAGCGCCTACCCCCTGAAGGAGTCTTAACGCGCGACCAGCGAGCCTATCCTTTCGCCCAGCACCACGCGCTTGAGGTTGCCAGGAACATTCAGATTAAACACGACGATGGGCAGACTATTATCCATGCACATCGAGATGGCAGTGGTGTCCATTACCGCCAATCCACGCGAAAGCACTTCCAAATAGGAGATCCTGTCGTAGAGCTTCGCGGTCGGGACCTTGACAGGATCCGCGTCGTACACGCCGTCGACCTTGGTGGCTTTCAGGATGGCCTCCGCCTTAATTTCCATGGCGCGCAGCGCTGCGGCGGTGTCCGTCGAAAAATAGGGATTGCCCGTGCCGCCAGCCAGGACAACCACCCGCCCCTTCTCCAGATGGCGGATCACACGGCGGCGGATGAACGGCTCCGCAACCTCACGCATTTCTATCGCTGTCACCACCCGCGTATGCGAACCCTGCTTCTCCAGAGAATCCTGCAGGGCGAGGGCGTTGATGATAGTCGCCAGCATTCCCATGTGGTCGGCCACGACGCGCTCGATGCCGTGGGCCGACGCCGCGACCCCTCGGATGAAATTCCCGCCCCCGACGACGATGGCGACCTGAAGACCAAGGTCGCGGACCTCGTGAACCTCCTCGGCAATGCGCTGGGCAACCCCGGGGTCAATCCCAAAACCCTGCTTCCCCATCAGGGCCTCTCCGCTCAGTTTGAGGAGGATTCGGTGGTAGGCAAGCCCGCTCATTGCGTTTCCTGAGGTTATCCGCCCTCGCGCTTCAAGCCGCTGCCGGCCCCTCCGCCGAAGCCGAGGCAAGGCCCTCGCCAACTTTGAATCGCGCGAAACGTCGCACCACGATGTTTTCGCCGAACTTCGCGATCTTGGCGGTGATCAGCTCGCGAACCGTCTGGCTTCCCGAAAGATCCTTAATGAAGTGCTGCTCGTACAAGCAGAAATCTTCGTAGAACTTCTCCAACTTCCCTTCCACAATGCGGTTAAGGACCGCTTCGGGTTTCCCGGAAGCCGCTGCTTGGGCTCGAAGGACATCTCTTTCGCGCTGCAGGACCTCCGGAGAGACTTCTTCCTTACGAATGAAACGCGGATCCGTGGCGCAGATCTGCATGGCCAGATCGTGGACGAGTTGCTGGAATTCTTCATTGCGGGCCACGAAATCCGATTCGCAATTCACTTCCACGAGGACCCCAATCTTTCCCCCGGCGTGCACGTAGGAGCCCACCAGGCCTTCCGAAGCGAGCCGCCCCGCCTTCTTGGCCGCTGTCGCCTGGCCGCGCTTTCGCAGAATCGTAAAGGCCTGCTCCAGTTCCCCGTTGGCTTCTTCCAGCGCCTTCTTGCACTCCATCATGGGAGCGCCGCTCATCTCCCGCAGCTTTTTCACAAGTTCTGACGAAACGCTCATTCCTTCTACCATCCTCCCACACGAAAAGGCAGGCCTCATTTCCAGGCCCACCTACCTGGCGATCATCCTTGATAGTTTCCGGGGTGCTAAGTGGTCTCCGGGGTCAACTGGTCGTCGGTCTCATCTCCGCTGCGGGGGCGACCTTTCGTTTCCGGCAACTTCCGCTTCTGTTTCGGAACTCGGACCCGGCCGTCGGCAACTTCCTCGGCAGCAACCACTGCGGGCGAAACTCCGCCTTGCTCGTCCTCGGCAGGAGCTCCTTCAAAACCTTCTGTCGCCTCCGCCATGACATCTTCGGCTGCAATCGCTGCTGCCTCGCGAGCCGCTTCCAATTCCTCGGCAGCCTTTTCCGCCGCAATCTTTTCGGCTTCAAGCTGCTTCTGCATGGCCGCGTCTTTGCCCTCACTCACGGCATCGGAGATCCGTGAAGTGAACAACCGAATGGCGCGCAAAGCATCGTCGTTCCCGGGAATGACGTAGCTGACGAGGTCTGGATCGCAATTCGTATCCACAATCGCCACCACAGGAATACCCAGCTTGCGCGCCTCTTTGACAGCGATCTCCTCCTTGCTTGAGTCCACCACAAAGATCGCGTCGGGCAGCCCGGGCATGTCCTTAATCCCCGCCAGGTTCTGTTCCAGATGCTTGCGTTCCCGCTCCAGCCGCTGGACCTCTTTCTTGGTCAACAACTCATACCGGCCATCCTTGCTCATTTCGTCCAGCTCTCGCAGCCGTTGGATCGACTTCTGGATCGTCGAGTTATTGGTCAGCAATCCGCCCAACCAGCGATGGTTAACATAGAACATTCCGCAGCGGGTCGCTTCCTCCGCAATTGCTTCCTGCGCCTGGCGTTTAGTCCCCACAAAAAGGATCGTCTTTCCTTCCGCGGCGAGATCGGAGACGTACTTTGCGGCCTCCTTGAAGAGTTTAAGGGTCTTCTGGAGATCGATGATGTAGATCCCGTTCCGCTCCCCGTAGATGTATTCCTTCATCTTGGGATTCCAGCGCCGGGTCTGGTGGCCGAAATGCACTCCAGCCTCCAGGAATTCTTTCATCGTAATGTTCGACAAAACTCCTCCTCGTTACTAATGACAAGGGACGACTAAGAACCAACGTGCGCGTTTGCCTGTGATGTGCCACGCGCCGCTGGCCTTAGCGTTTCGAGAACTGGAACCGCTTGCGGGCGCCCTTCTGCCCGTACTTCTTCCGTTCCTTCGCTCTCGGGTCGCGGGTCAGGTACCCGCCTTGCCGTAGCTTCGAACGCAGCTCCGGGTTGAAAACGATAAGGGCCCGCGCGATTCCCAGGCGGGCCGCGCCTACCTGACCGTGAACGCCTCCGCCGCAGGCGTTAATCAGGATGTCGAACTTCCCTTTATTTTCGGTTTCCACCAGCGGCTGCTGTACTTCCGCCCGCAGCGCTTCCGAAGGGAAGTATTGATCGAAGGGTCGGCCGTTGATCACCAGCTTACCCTCGCCGGGTCTGAGGATCACTCGTGCAATCGACTTTTTTCGACGACCCGTGGCACGAAACTGGACTTGGTCAGTCACCAGAACTCCTTATTCAAAATTCGGTTTCGCCGGATTTATGGACTACCGGTTCAAGGAGAGCGGCTCCGGCCGCTGCGCCTGATGGGGGTGCGTGGGGCCCACGTACACTTTCAGTCGGCGCGCCAGCCGATCACCCAGGCGAGTTTTGGGGAGCATTCCGAGAATGGCATCACGGACCAACCGCTCCGGCATGGTTTCGAGCACCTTCCGAGCCGAGACCTCCCTCAGCCCGCCCGGATACCCGGTAAAATGCCGGTACATTTTCTCGTCAAGCTTCTTTCCGGTCAACCGCACCTTCTCAGCGTTGACAACGATGACGCCGTCACGAGGTTCCGCATGGGGCGTAAAATCAGGCCTCGCTTTTCCTGTCAAGACCCGCGCCGCTCTCGCGGCCAGCCTCCCCAGTACCCAGCCTTCGGCGTCGAGGGTTTGCCATCGCACCCTCCCGCGCCTCGTCTTCGCAAAGTAAGTCCCCACTCCACTCTCCGCGTAAGCTGTCAAAATGCAAACTTATATTTTTATGGCACTGCGGAGCCTTTGTCAACTGATTTCCTGGTGCAGGCGCCATCCCGGTCCGCGCACTCCGGATTTGGGCCCTCGCGAACCATGAGTTCGATGGGGCAGACCGGCCGTTCGATGAAAATAGCGCAGGCCCTGATAACCGAGGCGAAAATCTCCGTCGGATGGGGGCCGCCAGCCCCAGGCGCTCGGCGGCCCTGACACGATACATCACAATGTGATATAATATCTCTGTGGCCAGGCACCCTTCAAACGAGATGCCCCGTCAAATAAGGAACCTGACCCGCCGCCTGGCGTGGTTCCGGTACCGCCTGCGCCGATTCCTGAGATTCAGCGAGAAAGCGGCTCACGACTCGGGCATCACGCCTCTTCAGCATCAGTTGCTCCTGGGAGTGGCGGGGTTTACGGGGCGGGGATGGGCGACCGTTTCCGAGCTCTCCGAGTTCCTGCAGGAGCGCCACAACGCAGTGGTAGGGCTTGTCCAGCGGGCCGAAAAGGCGGGACTGGTCCGCAAAAGCCGCGGCAGAAGCGACCAGCGGTTCGTCCGAGTCAGGGTCTCCATGCGCGGCGCCAGAATCCTCCGCAGACTCACGCAGCTTCACCGGCGGGAGGTGGAGCGCTTCGAGGGAGGCTTTCTCGCAGTCGCTGGAGTCCGGCGGAAGGATTTCGAACTGAAGGAGAATGTCTGAATGAACGGTACAGGTACGGCGCGGCCCAGCATGCGAATCCCGGGATTTGGCGAGTTCGGAGTCGCACTCGATCCTGAAGTCCTCCTTCTCGCTCCGTACGCGGTCGTAGTCGGCATCGCCACCGGATTGGTCGCCCAAGGCTTGCTGGCACTGATCGCCTTGCTGACCAACATCTTCTTTTTCGGACGCTGGTCCTGGGCCGTCTCCTCTCCTGTTCATCACCAACTGGGCTTTTGGGTCATTCTGATTCCGCCGATTGGTGGATTGGTCGTGGGCTTGATGATCCACCTGTGGGAACCGACTCTCAAAGGGCATGGAATTCCCGAAGCTATGGAAGCCGTGCTGGTCGGGAAAAGCCGGGTTCGGACGCGCGTGGCATTCCTGAAACCCATTGCCACGGCGCTTGCCATCGGGACAGGCGGGCCGTTCGGCGCCGAAGGCCCGATCATCCAGACCGGAGCGGCCTTCGGCTCCCTCTTCGGCCAACTGGTACGTCTGACTCCCTACCAGCGGCGAGTCCTGCTCGCCGCCGGAGCGGCGGGAGGAATGGCGGCAACATTCATAGCTCCTTTTGCCGGCGTTTTGGTGGCCATCGAACTCCTGCTCTTCGAGTTTCGCGCTCGATCGTTTATTCCCGTGGCCATCTCCTCGGCGGCGGCGACGGCGGTGGCCGTGCACTTTCGCGGCTGGGCGCCTCTCTTCCCCACTCCCGCCTTCGCTTTGAAGAGTCTGGGTGAGTTGTGGCTCTTTGCCCTGCTTGGCATTTTGATGGGGCTCCTGGCAGTCGCCATGATTCGCAGCCTGCTGTGGCTGGAAGAGGTGTTTGAGCGATTCCCCTTGAAGCCCGCGGCGGTCTGGGCCCCGGCCTTTGGCGCGCTCCTACTCGGCCTGATCGGTTACGCCTACCCTCAAGTCTTCGGCACCGGGTACGACACCATCCGCGACATGCTGAACGACCGGCTCACGCTCGCCACGCTGCTGGGAGTTTCGATTGGGAAATTCTGGGCGCTGATTCTTTCGCTCGGCTCCGGCACCACCGGAGGCGTCTTCGCGCCTTCCTTGATCGTAGGCGGAGGAGTTGGCGCAGCCTACGGAATGGCCTGGGGGCACTACCTGCCCAACTTCGTCAGCGACCCGGCACTTTACGCCCTGGTGGCTATGGCCGCGGTGTTTGGCGGCATCGCCCGCGCGCCCTTTACGTCCATCGTGTTCCTGTTTGAGCTGAGCCGGAATCCCAACGCGTTGCTCCCCTTGCTGGTGACCTGCGTGGTCGCCGACGGTTTCGTCCGCCTCTTCAGCGCCGAATCGATTATGACCGGTAAACTTGTGAAGCGCGGCCTCATCGTCCGGCAGGATTATTCGGTTCCGGTCCTTCTGCGAGCGCGGATCGCTCAGGTCATGCGGAAAAACTTCGTGGTTGCTCCCGCCGAAGAGGAGGTGCGCTCGGCGGTCCTGAAAATCATGGCGCCCCAGAACGTCGGACTGGTACCGGTCGTCAATGACGATGGCAGCCTGGCCGGCGTGATCGAAGCCCACGACCTGCTCCGAGAAGCCGCCGACCACTCCCGCCTTCGCGACATCGCCCGGCAAGACTACGTGCTGGCTCGGCCCGAAGAGACCGTGGATGAGGTCACGCACCGGATGCTGGTTGGAAACGCCGAAAACGTGGTGGTCGTTGAGAATGGAACCCCTCCCAAACCCATCGGCGTGGCTCGGGCCGCCGACATCCTCAGCCTGCGTCGATGGGCGATCGAAGAAGAGGTCCGCGAGTCCCTCGACCAGCCTCCACAACCTGTCACAACAAATTGATGCGAACCCGTCAGGAGCGATTCCCCTGCGACCCCGCGAGGGCGCGCCCACTGCCCTCGCTAAGGATTTGCTCCTCACCCATTGTCGCCTTAAGTCCCCTTCCGATCCGTGCTTCCTGATAAGATAAGGCGGAAAGCACTCTGACCTGAAGCCCGGAACAATGAGCGTGCCGATGTGGGAAGTTGAAGTCCTGCTGGCCGGGAGTTGGCGTGGGGCCACCTCCGCCCTCCTCACCAACGGGGGCCATCACATCGTGGTAGACACGGGTTTGCCTCACGAGGCTCATCAACTGATCAAGGCTCTGGAAAGCCGAGGCCTGAAGCCTCAGGACATCGAATTCGTTATCAGCACTCACTTCCATGTGGACCACGCCCTGAATAATTGTCTCTTTCCTTCGAGCGTCATCTACGCCACACAGCAATCCTATGATTGGTGCCTGTCGCTCTATTCGGACCTCCTCGACGGGAAGAACTGGGAAAAAACGGTCCTGAAGTACTACCCTGAGACTTTCGATTACGAGAAGTCCGCTGCCAACATGGGGAAACTCCGCAAGCTCGCACTGCGATGGTGGGATCCGGAGCGTCTCGGCAAAAGCGCTCAGTACCGCTGGATCGAGACCCACTCCCTGCCCGAGGGCTTGTCCTGCCTCATCACTTCCGGACACGTCCCTGGCCACGCCTCGATCATCGCCGAGACGGAATCCGGGAAGACAGTCATCGCCGCCGATGCGATGCTCAGCCGTAACCAGGACGACCAGGTTCTGACCATGATTCCCGTCAACCGCTTGCAGTACCTTGCGGACCGCGCCGAGATCCTTTCCCTCGGCGGCTTCATTATCCCCGGCCACGACAAGGGCTTTCTCGCGTGATCTGTCGCTTTGCGCACGGATCGGGGAGCGAAACCGGGGTTTGTGCTATCCGCAAGGTCTTAGATTGTCGATAATACAGGGTCTAGATAGACCTCGATGCGCCGTTAACATCTTTTCACCGGCCGATTACCCCTTGACATGGCTCGACTTGTGTAGTAATTCAACAATTTGGGCTCCGACCTGCCGGTAGGTTGGTAAGCAGGACGGCGTCAGGGGGTCAATCCCGCTCAGAGGATTGAGGTGTAGCAAACGGTGAAAGGCCCGCCCACCCAGAGGAAAGTACTGATCATCGAGGACGAGCCGTCCATCCGCAACGCTCTCTTCGTGTTGTTGGCGGGGCTCGGCTGTGAGGGCGACGTCGCCTATACCGGGCAGCAAGCGCTTGCAATGATCAGTCGGGAGAAATTTGACGCCGTGCTACTCGACCTTCGCTGCTCCAACGCCCCGGCCGAGGAAGTCGTCTCACAGATCACGGAGCTTCGCCCCAATCTGGTCGGCCGGGTCCTGGTCATCACCGGTGAGGTGACCGACGAGCAGACCATGGATCTCCTCAGCCGTCACCTTCTCCCTTCAGTCCCGCGCAATCGCCTGATGCCAGAACTGTGGGGTCAATTGCGGGGGATCCTCGACATCAACCACAAACCGAAAACCGTCGAATCCTAAACCGCGTTTCCCCCCATCACTTCAGACTTCGGATATCCAAACCGCTGACGTACTCTGCTAAGGCTTCCTGCCATCTTCGAGGCGGATCAAATCCCGCGGCCTTCAGACCGTCAAGAGCCATGACCGCGTATTTGAGCCGCGGGGCGCGACGCCCCATCTCCGAGTCGGGCTTGCCAATGACCTTCTTCGGATCGAGTCCAGCCAACTCGGCTGCTTTAACCGCCAGGTCGTAGCGGCTGCATGCACCCTGATTGGAAAGATGGTAGAGCCCGTAGCCGCGCGCCTGGATGACCTCCAGGATTTTCGCAGCGGCGTCGGGCGTGTAGGTCGCCGAGCCCATCTGGTCGGCCGCCACCGGATAGGACTCGCCCGCCGCCAACCTGCGCAAACCTTTTTCGACGAAGTTGGTTTTTCCCGGGCCAAACAGCACCGACACGCGGAAGATCCAATGCGCTGGGAGCGTCTTCACCGCCTGCTCGCCACGCAGTTTGGTGCGCCCGTAAACGGTATTCGGGATCGTCGCGTCGCTTTCGGTGTAGGGCGACCGCTTGCTGCTATCAAAGACGGCGTCCGTCGAAATGTACGCAACGCCGGCGCCGATTTCGCGCGCCGCCTCGACGACATTTCGGACCCCGTGGTAGTTCACCAGGAAGCCCTTTGCGGGATCGGCCTCACAGACGTCGAGGTCGGGGATCCCGGCCGGGTGAATGACCACGTCGGGCGATGCCTTCCTCATCGCGGCTCTGACTTCCTCAGACTTCGTGATGTCGGCGTCGGCTCGCGTCAGCGGGAAAACTACGTGCTGTTTCGAGAGAACTTGAACCAGCCCCCGCCCGAACAAACCCGCCGCGCCGGTTACGGCGATCTTCATATTCTCCTCACTCCGGGTAAGCCCGCGCCCCGCATTCTATCACGGCCGCCGGGCCGTCCGCACGTCCCATCGATCGCCGCACAATAGCCTCGTATTGGACGCTATACTGATAAGGTGGGAGCCCCTCCCTGGTGCACGCCAGCCCCTGCCATCAGCAGAAGTTTGTCCCAGGATAAATATTTCTGATGACAAAATGTCCGTCTTCGAGAGGCTCCTTTGTTGATTTTCCGCCACTTGCGCCGTAGCCTGATGTTGTCCCAATCTCCCGACCGAACGGTTGGAAGGAGCGCAGGAACTTCTTGGATTCGCTCTATATCTTCCCCGACGCGCCAACTCCCGGGTTGACGGAATGGCCGGGCTCGCCCGTCGGAGCCTCCAACACCATCACCCGGACCAAGGGCCGGACCGCCGTGCACAACAAGTCCGTGGACGCAACGCCGGGGCTCCTCGACAAGCTCCTCGCCAGCGCCCAGGGGCACCTGAACGATATTCAAGGCAAAGAGCCCATCCTCCAGCGCGACGTCATGATCCACGGCGTCCGGGTACGCGCCACGACCAACAGCCAGCACCTCTTTGATTTTTGGACCGACAACTGGTACGGACTGGACGAGTGGCAAAAAGCCACTGGCCAGGCGCCGCCCACCGAGCCGCGCGTGAATGTGTACGCCTTGCACGGCGTAAAGGCGGAGCCGGAGGCCGCCTACTACAGTCACGACTCAAACACCATCGCGTTCTTCAACACTTCCTACTACGGCCAGCTCAAAAGCTGGGTCCTGGGCGCGGTGGGGCGGATTCTCGCCGCCGAATACGGTATCCACTCGATCCACGGCGCCTGTGTCGAGAAAGACGGCAAGGGCGTCCTCTACATCGCGCCGACAGGAACCGGAAAATCCACCAGCTCCTACGGCCTGATGGAGTACCCGAAGACGCGCTTCCACTCTGACGACTGGGTCTATGTCCGTTACACCTATCGGACGCGTGACGGCCGGCGCGTTTTCATCCTGCGCGCCGAAGGCACCGACGGCACACGCGCCAAAGGCTACCAGGTCTACCGCTGGATCGAGCGGCATCGCAACGACTCCGGCGCGCGACTGACCGCGATGTCCTTCGACAACCGCGAAATCGCTCTGACTTTAGGCGATCTGGATCTCGCCTCGCCCCTCGAGGCTTACGCCTATACGTCGGAAAAAGTCTTCTACCTGCGAACCAATCTGGCGGAGAACTTCCCGCTTTCGGCCTTCCAGATCCTGGCCTCGAAGGAAGAAAATGTCCCCGATGTCACAGCCGCATTTCTTGACCATCATCGGACGACCCTCACCAACGTCCTCCGCGACTTGCGCGCGGCGCGCGACGGCGAGATGGCTCGCGACCTGCATCGCCGGTCGGATTCCGAACTGGCGGAAATCTGCGCGCGGCTCATCGCCTTTGACAATGCGCGCTCGATGCTTGATATCACCAAGGTCCTTCCCTCTGACCGTGTTTATGCCAACCCCATGGAGCCGGTACGCCTGGCGGCGGTCATTCTGCTCAAGCGTAATGCCGACGATCCAACCGTGCTCGAGCACCTCTCGCTCGACCATTTCATGGAACGCCTGCTCATTGGCGAAACTCCCGACAAGAAACGCGAGACCGCGTACAACGCCTACCGCGCCGTCGACGACAAGGCGGAACGCGCCTGTATCGAAAACCTCGAAAAACATGCGGGCCCCGGACGAAGCCTATACCAGCTCTTCTCCAACGGCTTTGAAAAGCCGGCGTCGCTGGAAGAGGAATTCGAGCTCTTCCGCGTGATGTATCAGGCCTCGCGGTGCTACGACCTGAACACCACGATGCAGAAAGATCCCGGCGTGCGCGACAAGCGCCAGGCGGTCGCCCGGACGATGTCGGTCATCGCCCGCACGCTCGACGAAACTCCGCAGGGCATCCGCCTCTCGATCGAGAACTACGCCCGGTACATTGACTAGCCCAGCGATCACGCGCATGACCGGACAGCCTCGGTCGAAGCCTGCCGCTCGGTCCGCCATGCAGGTCAGCGCGCCGACTGGCGGATCCACTTCACGCAAAAGGTGAGGGCAATTAGCACCCAAACAGGCCCTAACCCATTTATTTCCTATAACATTCCGGAATTACATGCTAAGTTCTTTATTTTGATCAAGATTCCGGCGTCGTTCCGTAGTTTTCGGACGCCGAGCCTTTGTTTTCTATAACATTCCGGCGTCGTTCCGCATTTTTTGAAGCAACTTTATTTTTGCTGTTCTACGATCCCGCAATGAAAAACAGGCCCCGATTTCCATTTCTCGAATTTCGAATTCCCAGTTCCCAGTTCCCAGTTTCCAACGTCTAGCCTCTCTCTAGCGCCATTAATGAGCCTATCAAATTTGCCTAGAATAGTCAAGAGATAAATTGTCGGAAAGGGGTGCGTTTTCCTGCCTCGGGCTTAAAGCAGCTTTTCGATGTCGGGATAAAAGCTCAGGTGGGTGACTTCGAATCCGTTGATGCTGTAGACGCGCTGGTCGGCGGGAAACGCCGCGAGGTCCTCGTCGGGCCTGCGCAGGAGCTGCTGATAGCGGCTGATCTGGTAGTCTTCGTCCCAGGCGGAGACCAGTTGCTCGGTCTCCGCCTTGGGAAGTCCGAACTGCGAGAGGTGCAGTGGCCGGTCGAAGCCGCCGGTGATTTCGAGGTAGCGTTGGACGGCTGCCGCGAGATCCATTGTCCTACCCGCGCATCAGGGGCACTTCTTCAGGGCGTCAAGAATTTCCGCCTGACTGGGCTGCACTTTGAGCTCGTAGATCTTCGACCAGGCGATCTTCCCGTTCTTGTCCACGATGAAAACCGCGCGGTCGTTCAGGAATGGGACCGTATGCTTCGTCGCCGGGAAGATGCCATAGGCTTTGGCGGTTTCGGCGTAAGGCCAGCGGTCGGCCGCCAACGGAAAGCTGAGCCCGCCGAGCGACTTTTGAAAAGCAATATGCGAGGGAACCGAATCGGTGTTGACGCCCACGACCTGGGCGTTGAGGCCGGCAAGCTTGGCGAGGTCCGCCTGCGCCGCCGACAATTCGTTCTGTCAAACCGGGGTGAAATCGAGCGCGTAGAAATGTATGACGACGTTCTTCCCGCGATGAGCGGAAAGCTGGAACTCGCCCTGTTTGTCTCCCGTCGCCGAAGCCAGTTTGAAGTCGGGCGCGGGGTCTCCCACATTTAGCGCCATCTTGAACCTCCGTCAGGAATGATCATTCATTGCCCTCTGGAATCATACCATTTTGCTCGGATTTGAGGCACAGAAGCGTTCAACCCTGAGGCCACGGGGATTTGGAAAAAGAGAATTCTCCGTGTTCTCTGTGCCAGATCTTTGCTTGCCCTTCCACAGGCGGGCCGGAATTCTGGATGCGTTTAATACAAACCAAGCGCCTTGAAATACGTCATATGGTGTAGGACGGTACAGGAGAAGTTGACGCCGAGCAGCAGAGCCGCCGCTCGCCAATCGGCAAAATACCCTCGTGGGGCTCCCGCCCGGCGCGGAACCGGCCGGGGGGCCCTTCCCGAATCCTCGTCACGGAGGGAAAGCCTCCATGGACCAGCGTAGTCATTGCTTCATCGTCATTCTTCCCTTCGCGCTTCTGTGTGGATGTGGCGGGCAGACTGCCAGCGACCCGCCACCGCCGCCGCCGGTCACCCCGGCCGCGCTCAGCTATGCCGACCTCTTCTCGACCGATGCGCCATCCTCGCCTATAGCGGATGAAGAGTTCGCGCCCCCGGCCAACGCGTCGCCGCCGACCGAGTCTTTTGAAGGCCGGCTGGATCTGGGCAATCCCTTCGGCGAAGGAGGCTTTACGCCCCTGCTCGATGAATACGGAATGGCCGCGGACAGCCAGAGCCCCTGGAGGCATCCGCCACCCATCAACCTCGATTTCGTGCAGGACGGAGGTGCCCTGATCCCCGCCACCCAGGGTCTGGTTTACACAGGCCACCCCGCCTGGAACATCATCATCGGCCCGGGACGAGTTTGGCAGGAAAGCGGGGATTCGGGTTACATGCGGGCCTCGCTGCCACTGACCCTGGTGCAGCGCAACCTGAACTGCACCCATAATGGCTTGATGACTTTTCTGTTCAACGACACGCTCTCGCCGAACATTTCCCATGTCCGCTACCAATTCACCCAGGAAACGTGTAGCTACTTCAAGTTCAATATGTGGGGGAAGTTCGCCGCAACTTACACTCCACATCCCGTGGCGGGGAGCGCCACGCTGCGCAGCGACCACGCCGCCGAGATGGCGAACCGCCTTCCCACCCGGCCCGTGAGCGCGCTGGCCACCGACTTCCCCGGCGTCGATCCCAGTGCGTTCGTTAGTGACTACGCGAGCCCGCCAGAACTCACCACCTATGGCGTAGTCGCCAATGGGATCAACTACGCCGGCCCTTGCCCCACGCGTTTTGGCACGTACCCCTTCTGCAGCGAAATGCGCATGGCATCGTGGTCGACGGCCAAATCAATTTTGAACAGCATCGCCATGATGCGGCTGGGGCAGGTTTACGGCTCCGAGGTGTACAGCCAACTCATCCGCGATTACGTTCCCGAATCTATCCGCGGTGGCGACTGGAGCGCGGTGACCTTCGGCCACACGCTGGATATGACGACGGGGAACTACCAAAGCGCGAACTACATGGCAGACGATAACGGCGCTGACGGGCAGGCCTTCATCCGCGCTGAAAGTTACGACGCGAAGATGGACCTGGCCTTCCGGCCGTTCCCTCACCAGGCAGCACCCGGCACTACTTGGGTGTACCAGACTTTTGCTTCGTTCATCCTGAACCAGGCGATGACGCGCTACCTCCAGCAGCGGCGTGGAGACAGTTGGGATACCTTCAACCTGCTCCGCGAAGATGTGCTCAAGCCGATCCACATCAGCCAGGGTTTTGACACCCTGCGCACCGACAATCGTCCCGCGGGAATGCCCCTCGGCGGGCTGGGATTGTTTTTCATCCCGGACGATGTCGCCAAGGTCGCGAAGCTTCTCACTAATGACGCGGGCGGTGTTTCGGGCAGTCAGGTGCTCGACTCCAGGATGTTGGCGGCGTCTCTGTTTCAGGATCCCGCGGACCTGGGCATGCAGGTACCCGATTCGCATCCCCGCCCGGTGCCCAACACTTATCGCTACAACAACGGCTTCTGGGCAAAACGGATGGCCCCGGTGGAGTTTCCACAATACGCATGCGATTTCTGGGTCCCCTACATGAGCGGCCATGGCGGTATCTCCATCGTGCTGATCCCCAACGGCGTTGCTTTCTATGCGTTCAGCGACGACTTCGAATACACCTGGTTCAGCGCCGTCCATGAGGCCAATAAACTTGCACCCGTGTGCCCGTAGTGGGCGGGGCGGACTTGGCCTGGACAAGAGTGGCCTTAGCGGCGGGATTTCACAAGAGGAGGTTGCGCTCTGCTGACGAGTGGGTAACGGTCCGGATGCTCGATGGATTCCACGGCCAGATCCACATCCAAATCGGGCCAATACAAATGATGCGCGTGCGGGAGTTGCACGTTCAGGAGCTTGCCCACAGGAACATCTCGAAACCATGGAAACTCCGCAAAGGGCAAAAAAAGTTCCCGCCCATCAAGGAGCAGCCAGAAACCATGCTTCGAGATGTTGGTGACTTCAACTTCGGAAGTGCGCTTGCCAAGCTGCGCGGATTTCATCCTCACGCTCCATGATCACGCGGCGCGCGGTATTCAACTGGCGTCGCGACAAACCGTAATTCTGAGCTAACTCGACATTCGGCTCCAACCAGAACTTGGCTTCGCCGCCTGCCCGATAGACATGCACGTGCATTCGAGTCTCCTCCCGCGAGAAAAAGAAGAAGCGAAAGCCGCCGACCCGCAGGACCGTTGGACTCATCGCCCTAAATCATAGCATTTTGTATCTGTGAAGTGAGGAGGCGGCGAAGGGCATACCGTAAATCGAAACATTCCTCGCCTTTTCTCTGGGAGGTCCCAACTCGTTACGCCGCCTCGCGCCACGCAGCGAAGCCGCCGGCAAGCACCCGCGTGCGGCGGAAGTTGAATCGCGCCAGCGTGCGCGCGGCCTGCTCGGCACGCGCGTCGGCGCCGCCGTAAAGGACGAACTCGTCAGCCCAGGAAAACTCGTGTAAATGGTAAAGCAACTGGCCCGCAGGAATCGACCGAGCACCGTCGATGTGCCCGGCCTCGAACTCGCTCTGCTCGCGAACGTCGAGTACCACCAGCGATTTCCTTTCCGCCAGCGAGTCCCGGAATTCCCCGGATGTGATCGGCAGCCCCGGCGAAGCCACAGCCACCGGCTTGATTCCACAGAAAGCCTCGTATTCCATCAAGTCCGTTGTGATCGTGGGCTTCCCGCCGCAAGCGGCGCAGGCGGGATCTTTGTGCAGCTTCACTTCACGGAACTTCAGCGCCACACCGTCGAAAACCAGGAGTCGCCCGATGAGCGGCTCGCCCTTGCCGAGAATCAGCTTGATGACCTCGAGCGCCTGGATGCAGCCGATGACGCCCGGCTGAACGCCCAGGATTCCGCCCACGGCAATCCGCTGCACAAGCTCCGGCGGCGCGGGCTCGGGATAGACGCAGCGATAGCACGGACCGCGCGTCGCGTCGAATACTGTCACCTGGCCCTGGAAGCGATACACGCTCCCGTGCACGAGCGGCTTTCCAAGCAGCACGCACGCATCGCTGAGCAGGTAACGCGTCGGCAGGTTGTCCGTGCCATCGACAACGATGTCGTAATCCTTGAGGATTTCGAGCGCATTCTGGCGCGAGAAGCGCGTGTTATAGGTGTTGAGATGAAGGTGCGGGTTGATGTCGAGCAGCGTGTCGCGCGCGGAATCGAGCTTGAGGCGGCCAACGTCCGCCGTCCCGTGCAGCACCTGGCGCTGGAGGTTCGAGGTCTCGACGACATCCGAGTCAACCAGGCCGAGGTTCCCCACGCCCGCCGCGGTCAGATAGATGCTGATCGGCGATCCCAGCCCTCCCGAGCCGATGCAGACCACTTTGGCCTGCTTCAGCTTGAGCTGCCCCGCCAACCCGACTTCTGGCGTAATCAAGTGGCGCGCATAACGCGTGATTTCATCTTCGCTGAGTTCAACGGGCAGAGCGAGAACCGGAATAGCCATTTGTCCATCCTGAAACGAGATTGCCGCGAAGCAAGCGTTCATCCGATGGACGATCCGGGATGAATCTAACGCCGCCTATCACGGCTGCGAGGCTCGGGTCTCAGGTGGACGGCAACAACTGATCTTACACCCTCCACGAATGGCGCGGAGACTCACAATCCGAAGCCCCCGGCAATTGTCGGAATGATGGCGAGCACGTCATCGTCTTCGAGCGGAGTCGCCTCGCGAGCGAGAAACCGCACATCCTCGTCATTCAGATAGAGATTCACAAACGTGCGCAACTTCCCTGCCTCCGTGAAGAGGTGTTTACGCAGACCTTCGTAGCGCGACGAGAGTTGTGCCAAGGCTTCGCCGACCGTTCGGGCGTTCAAGTCGATGGTCGGTTGCAATTCAGTGAAAGGCTGGAGCGGCGATGGGATTTCTACCTTTATTGCCATGAATTCCTCCACGATATGATTGAGCCCGCAACGCCAAAACTGCGCTTGGCTTGGGGGCCTCGATGAAACTGGTTTGGGTCTCGAACTGGGAGTCAGCCTTGGAAGTCCCCACGGAAGCGGGGATTCAAGGCTAGTTACAGATGCAACACATGGCCATGGCCCCGAAAGGTCGGGGCTTCAAGCCCGCGTTGCCGCAGGCAGGAAGGGAAAACCGGTGAGTGTCAGAACGCTTGCTTATCAACTTCTTTTCCTGACATTAAGTCTCTTTGCAGCTCGTTTTCTGAGAGGCATCAAGAATCGAAGAGCCTTATCCCCCAGAAAACGACCCGCACAACGTTCGAAGGCAATTTACCCGCCAAGATGCCCAGCAAACGGCAGTTCCGGCGGGCGGGATCCCCACGCTCCCAGTCAGTACTTCGGCACGCTGGGATCCACCTGATCCGACCACGCCAAGATGCCGCCCTTCAGGTTGTGGATCTTGCGGAATCCCGACTTCATCAGAAACTCGACCGCCTGGGCGCTGCGCATTCCCGAGCGGCAGTGGACGACGATATCGTCAGCGGAATTCAGTTCGTGCATCCGGCGCGCGACTTCGCCGAGGGGAATCAGCTTCGACCCTGGAATCTTGCAGATCTGATACTCGTGCGGCTCGCGCACGTCGATGAGGACGAAGGGCTTTTTCTCGTCCATCATCTTTTTGACTTCCACCGGCGTAATCTCCGGCACTTTAGTTGGCGGCACGTATTCTTCTCCCCGGATTCCGCAGAATTCCTCGTAATCAATCAGCTCTTTGATTGTAGCTTCGGGTCCGCAGATCGGGCAATTGGGATTCTTGCGCAGCTTGAGCTCGCGGAATTTCAAGTTCAGCGCGTCGAAGAGCAGCAACCGGCCCACGAGTGTCTGGCCTTTGCCCAGGATGAGCTTGATGGTCTGCAGCGCCTGGATGCTACCGATGATTCCCGGCAGCACGCCCAGCACTCCACCCTCGGCGCAACTGGGCACCAATCCCGGCGGAGGCGGTTCAGGATACAAGCAGCGATAGCACGGGCCTTCCTTGGCGTAGAACACCGAGGCCTGGCCCTCGAAGCGGAAGATGCTGCCGTAAACGTTCGGCTTGCCCAGAAGCACGCAGGCGTCGTTGACGAGGTAGCGCGTGGGAAAATTGTCCGTGCCGTCGGCGATGATGTCGTAATCCTTGATGATCTCGAGCGCGTTCTCCGACGTCAGGCGGGTTTCGTAAGTCTCGACCTCGACGTTGGGATTGATATCCTGGATCGTCTCGCGCGCCGAATGCAGCTTGGGCCGGCCGACGTCGCTCGTGCCGTGAATGACCTGCCGCTGCAGGTTGGTGAAATCCACGACGTCGAAGTCCACGATGCCGAGCTTGCCGATGCCCGCCGCGGCCAGATAGAGCGCCAGGGGCGAGCCCAGTCCGCCCGTGCCCACGCAGAGCACCTTGGCCGCTTTCAGCTTGAGCTGACCTTCCATGCCCACTTCCGGCATGATGAGGTGACGGCTGTAGCGGAGGATTTCTTCCTTGCTGAGCTGGGTGGGTGGAGTCATTGTCATTGTCGCCATGCCATTTTGTCCTGTAGCTGGAATTTCCGGAGATGACCCCCAGGGTCGTCTCAACGGTTGATCCTTGGGTCTCGGGTGATGAGCGCGCCCGGGATCCCCTTTCCCGACGAATCGGGAGGGAACCCAGGCTAGCTACAGATACAGCGCATGGCCATGCCGCCGGCAATCGAGGGCACGATGCTGAGGGTATCGTTCTCGCGAACGGGAGTGGCTTCTCTCTGCAGGTAGCGAATGTCTTCGTCGTTGAGGTAAACGTTCACGAAACTGCGGAGCTTACCGTCGTCGGTAAACAGGTGTTTGCGCAGGTCGCCGTATTGATTCGTCAGGCTCGCCAACGCCTCGGCAACCGTCTTCGCTTCGATTTCCACCGCATCCTTCTTCCCCGCGTATTGCCGCAAGGGAGTCGGGATGATCACTCGAACCGGCATTCGCTCTCCTTCTTCCGGGACTTTTGAACCCCTGGAAAGTTCCACGCTCTCAATTGGATGCGCCAGGAACCCTAGGGGTTCACGATCTCCATGGCCTCCGGGTCGAAGCGCTCTCGATTGTCATTCAGGACCCACGAGGTCATATCCGCCGGGGTGCCCTTCACCACCGACAGGATAATATAAGAATACCACGGCCAGGCGTGGTCGCGGTCATAATTTGAAGGCCGCGCCGGATGGTCCGGATGGGAATGATAGTAGCCCACCACGTCCAGCCCCCGCTTCCGGGCGTCCTTTTCAACCTGCAATTGCTCCATGGGATCAATCAGGAAGCGGTTGCGGTCGGTTTCCCGGTCGGGAGATTCGAGCGGGAGCAACTCCTGCGCCTTCACCGGATCGTGCCGCAGGTTCCTGAGCGCCACGACCTCACTCACCACTTTGTTGCCATCGTCCGACTTCCCCAACAGAATCCCGCAGCACTCGCTGGGGTAGTCGCGCGCGGCGTGCGAGCGGATGTTGTCTATCTGCGGTTGATTCAGCTTGATAGGCATGCACTTATCGAATCATCAGATGATCGGATCATCGGTCCATCGGAAGGCCGATCGGATTTGCCGATGGCCCGATCGCTCGATCTTCAGATTCCCTCGTCCCAAAATCTCTCGCTCAGATACTTGTCCCCGGCGTCGGGAAAGATCGTAACGATCACTCCGCGCTTGATCATGTTCGCAACCCGGAGCGCCGCGACCATGGCGGCGCCGGCGGAGATTCCCGCCAGCAAACCTTCCTCGCGCGCCAGGCGCAGCGTCATGGCGTAGGCCTCTTCCGTCGAAATCTCGACGTCCTGGTCGGCGACAGTAGGATCATAAATGCCCGGCACGATGGCCGTGGCCATATGCTTCATGCCCTCCAGGCCATGAAAAGGCGAGTCGGGCTGGAACGAGATGCAGCGAATTTTGGAATTCAATTGCTTCAGCTTCCGCGCCGTGCCGACGAACGTCCCGCTGGTTCCGAGCCCGGCGACGAAGTGCGTCACGCGCCCTTCCGTTTGGGCAAAGATTTCCTCGCCGGTCGTCAAGAAGTGGGCGCGCCAGTTGGCCGGGTTGTCGTACTGGTTGGCGTAGAAAAAGAGCTGGGGATTCTCAGCCGCCATCTCGCGCACTTTGCGGATGGCGCCGTCCGAGCCTTCCATCGGGTCGGTGTACACGATCTCCGCGCCGTAGGCCTTGAGGATGCGCTTGCGCTCGAGACTCACATTCGAGGGCATGCAGAGCCGCACACGGTAGCCGCGCGCCGCGCCGATCATGGCATAGGCTATGCCGGTATTGCCCGAGGTGGAATCGATCAGAACCTTGTCCTTATTCAGCAGCCCCGCCCGTTCCGCCTCGCGAATGATGTTCATCGCCGGGCGATCCTTGACCGAACCGCCGGGGTTTTCCCACTCCGCCTTGGCATAGAACTCAATTTCCGGGAACGACGCCCCCAGCCGCTCGATGCGCAGCAGCGGCGTATTGCCGATCAACTCCAATACGTTTTGAGGACCCTTGGTCATCGCAGGTTTCTGCTTAACCGCCGCCCTTGTCATTTTAGCCCGTCGTGCAATAAACTTTCATTCTACGGGGCATATTCAGGAAGTGTCAACCAAGGGGGATCGGGACAGGATGGGAAACGAATCGGATCGGGCCGTGGACGTGAAAGCCAAGTTGCAGGCGGCGGGATTTGAGATTGCGGAAGTGCCGGGCGGTTCTCGGGCAATTGCGGTGAAAAAAAACAACTGCACTCACTTGCTCGAGTCGAATGACGGCGGGGTGTGGACGATCGCCGGGCGCCCCACGTTCAACGTCCGCGGCCTCGATTGCGAGCTCGAAGACCGCGGGTACCAGAAATTCTGGTTTCACCTCGGCCGGCGCTTTCCCGTGCGCGTTCCGGATCTCAAGGCCCTCCATCATTTCGACGAGGAGGTCCGCGCCATCCTGGGCGTCAAAACCCTCTACCACGAATCGCTGGGCACCACCAGCTCGCGCTCCGACTACGACCGCCTGCACGGCCGGCCGGATGAATAGATGATCTCGGAAAATTCTCCGCGCGAATACCGTGGCTGCCTTGCAAACGGTTCCTGCCTGCGGCATCATAAACTATTGAAAAGCGGAGGCGCCGGATGACCGACGAGGAAATGAAGCGGTTGATGGAATTCCTGCTCGAGCAGCAGGCGCGCTTCGACGCCCGAATCGAGAAAGAGCACGAAGAGAGGCTCGCGGAAGAGGCAAAACTGAAGGAGTCTGACGACCGTCTGCGCGCATCGGATGAGCGGCTGCGCGAATCCCAGGCGACGCTCACGGCTTCGCTGCTGCGGATCACCGCGTTGATGGAAGACCTCTCGGAAGCTCAAAAGCGAACTGACGACCGCTTGAACGCGCTGATCAACGTCGTTGAGAAACACATCTCCGGCCCTGGCCATAGCAGCCCACCACGCTGAAAGGTTTTACCGAATCAATTCAGTTATTTGGCGGGATTCCCGCCGGAAGGGGCCCTTTCGGGGCCTCACCGTTGGGCTGAGGGGGCGTGCGGGCTTCGCGCGTCGCGGGCCGGCTGCCGGGAGCCTGTTGCGGAGGGCGAGGGGCGAAGCGGCGGCGCTCAGGCCGCTCGGGGGGCGCCGCGGGCCGCGGCACGGGGCGGAAGACGATTTCGAAACGCACTTTCTCCAGATCCTCGTCGCGCAACTCGATGACCTGATCGAACCCTTCCTGCTTGATGGACGATTTAAGCTGCTCGAAGAATTGATATTGGCGTTCGATCACCTGGCGGCCCACGGTGCGCTCGCGCTGGGCGTCGCGGGTCGCGCACGTCTCAAGCGGCGCGTCAATGAGCAGGATCACCGCGGGCACGTGATGTTTTCGCGCCAGTTCGAGCAGGTCCTTTCGCGCCGGCGGGGTGAGCGCCGTCGAATCCACCACGCACAGACGATTGATGCCCAGTCGTTGTTCGATCAGAAAGTGAACCAGCGTGAAGGCCTGCGCCGAGAAGCGCTGGTCGCGCTCGTCGTCGCACACCAGCGCGCGCGCGTGGTCGGAGGAAACGATCTGAGTGGGCCGAAAGTGTTTCGCGGCAAAGGTTGATTTTCCGCAGGCCGCAGGGCCGCAGAGTACGACCAGCGACGGCCTTATCAAACGGATGACTCTCGCCGCGCTTTCGTCAGGGGAAGAAACCGGTTGTGTGTCCATCGTTCCGAATCCTTATTGGGCAGGGACTCCTGACGCGCGAACGGGCGGACCTGGCTGCGCAGCCGGATCCCCGCCGGAGTGACTACCACCACTTCCAAAAGGCCGTTTCCGCAGACTCTCGGCATCCGCGCTCAGGCTGCCGCGGTGCCGTTCACCGTGGACTTGCCCGCCTTCTCTTTTTCAATGGCGGCGAGCATCTCTTCGTTGGTCGGGAACTTGAAGGCCGGGAGGTTGTGCGCCTTGGCCTGAGCTTCCTCGGCGTGCGCGAGCAGTTTCACCGCCTCCTTGTCAATATGACGAAACCCTTTCCGCTCGAAGACGCCCACAATCTCCTCGACGCCGGGCGCCACCTTTTTCGCCGCCGCCTCCAGGTACTTCAAGATATGGTCACAGCCCCGTTCGGCGTCGAATCGCGCCTTCCCCACCAACCCGTCACTGGCCTTGCGTGCCCAGCCCACGACGAAGTGGCCTTCCAGAACCTTGCCGGTCTGGGCCTCGAACACCTCGTAAGCGGCGCGGTCGGGGTCGGAGGGGTCGGGATTGGTGACGTACGAACCCTTGTCGTAAGGCAAACCGAGCGAAGGATCCACAACATCGCCAATGGCGAAGATCAGCGTGTCGAAATCGACGTCGGTCGTCTTGTCGGTTGCCTTGGCAGCGGTGGTGTCGCCTTTGCGTACCAGAAGGTTCTCAACAATCCGCAGTTTCGCGATGCGCCCCGTCGCGTCGGGAATCACCTCTGCCGGCGAACTGAGAAATCGAAAACTCAAGCGCCCATCAGCCTGCCGGCTGGGCGGAGTCTTGAGCCAAGGGAAGCTCGTATCGGGGACCTTCGCGATGTCCTGGTCGCAGGCGCGAATCCGCTCCTCAACCCGGCGCAACTCGTCCTGAAGCTGTTGCCGGTCGAGGTGCATCTCGATGTGATCGAATTCCTTCTCGTCGAATTTAACCTCGAAGGGTCCGCGGCGGGCGACTACGACGACTTCCTCCGGCTTCTGGCCGGGCATGTCCTGAAGCAGCCAGCGCGCGATGTCAACCATGACGTTGCCCATGCCGACGATGGCCACGCGGCGGCCGCTCGAAAAGTCCCGGGAAGTGAATGGCGGGAGCTGATTGTAATTGAAGACATAGTCCTTGGCGGAATAGAGCCCCTTCGAGTCCTCACCCGGCAGGCCGAGCTTCTTGGTCCCCTGCGCGCCTGAGGCGAAAACCAGCGCCGAAGGATTCCACTGTCGCAGGTCCCCGATCGTCAGCGCGGCCGTGTTCCCCACCGAAACATTGCCGAAATAATGCAGGTTGGGCATTTCAAGGAATTTGAAGAATTGCTTGCGCAGCCCGCCCTTCATATGGAATTTCTGTGGATAGATGCCATATTCGGCGAGTCCGCCGGGTTTGATATCACGATTGAGGATGATGACCTGATATCCGGCGGCGGCGATCTTTCGACTCGCGTACAAACCCGCCGGCCCAGCTCCAACCACAAAGACCGTGCCTCGATCCACTGTTTACCTCCCTTAAGTCGGACTTGGGATGAATTGCCCTATCGACCCTGCGGCTTGTCGCTCAACATGACCAGCTTTTTCGGCCGACCGGGCAGCCCACAAGGCTAACAGAATCAACCGTGGAACGGACAGACAATTCGTCCCACGCATGGGCAAAATGGCTCACTCCTGAGTCGGGCAGCACTTTTCGGGCCAACCAAAGGCACAGTGGATTTGATGCGCCGTAGCGGCGGTCCATCCCGCGAACCATCGCGATTTCGCCGACCACGCGGTCCTAAGTTCGATTATACTTGATTGCGAAGAAAGGACTTGCGGATCGGGACGGCCTCAGGAGGAGCATGATTCTGGTGATTGTTGAAGACATGATCTTCCTTTCCAAAATCCAGCAAACAGCAGCTGCCGCCGGGGTCAAAGTCGGACCGGCCATGCCGGACAATCTGGTTGAGATGCTAGGCCGCGGCCAAGTCAGCGGGGTCATCATCGACCTCAAACATGCCTCCGGCGCTGCCTTGGAAACTGTCCGGAGACTCAAGGCGGACCCCTCTTCTCACCCGATTCCAGTCGTTGGATTCCTTTCCCACGTCCAAGCAGAACTTGCCGCCGCTGCCCGCGAAGCCGGGTGCGACCAAGTGATGGCGCGCTCGGCGTTCGCCCAACAACTTCCCCAACTCCTTCGGAAGTTGGCGGGGTAGCACAGCGAAACGACGGCACGCCGCGCTGGTCTGATCTCCCTTCCCTCGGCAGGCGGAAAAGGACCAACATTGTCGGGAAAGCTTGTCGTTTGGAAGACACCCTCTCGCGCCGGGTGAGGTTGCCAACCCCCTCGAAGAAGAGTCTACGGCAGCCCTCTATGGGCCCCGTGCGGAACATGCCCGTCCCGCATTCGGACAGGCGATTCCCAAAAGCGGACGAGGCAGACCCGTGGTGAGAGGCGCAGCCACTTTACCTTCAAGATTCTAAACCATTTACATGACCAGCCGAGGGAGGCAAAATTGCCCGAGTCTATCTAGAGGGCACTCACAATGCACACGCTCCTGCAAGACCTTCGCTTCGGCCTGCGCATGCTGGCCAAGAACCCCGGCTTCACCGTCGTGGCGGTCCTGACCCTTGCCCTGGGCATAGGCGCCAATACGGCAATTTTCAATGTGCTTGGTGCAGTTCTACTCCGCCCCCTCCCTGCAGCCAATCCACGAGAGTTGGTGCTCCTCACCGACCCTGACTCACACGGAAGAAGCTTTGGCAACGAGTCAGGGGAGAGGTCGCTTCTCTCCTTCTGGGAATTCGAATATCTGCGGGACCACAACGATGTTTTCTCCTCCCTTCTAGCTGTGGACAGCGACCTCCCGGAGGTGCCGGTGACCGCACGCAACTCCGTCACGCCGGACGATGCATCGGAGGAGACCGCGCGCGTTCGCCTGGTCAGCGGCGGGTACTTCTCTACTTTGGGGGTGAAAGCGGCGGCCGGTCGCCTGTTCGACAACGATGTGGATCGCGCCCGCGGCGGGTCACCCTTTGCGGTGATCAGCTATGCTTATTGGGCGCAGCGCTTTGGCCTCGACCCCGCCGTTGTCGGAAAGACCATTCAGGTCCGTCAGACCGTCTTCGAGATCATTGGAGTTACCCCTCGAGGATTTTTCGGCGAAACCGTAGGACAGTTCCCAGACCTCTGGGTTCCTATAACGATGCAGGACACGGTCTATCCGGGCCGCGATCTGCTCACGGCCGCACCCGGTCTCTCCAACCAGTACCTTTGGCTCCAAGTGATGGCG
This sequence comes from Terriglobia bacterium, assembly GCA_041946825.1. Classification (GTDB taxonomy): domain Bacteria; phylum Acidobacteriota; class Terriglobia; order UBA7540; family UBA7540; genus CAZTHM01. Next base: position 28,464 of record JBHGBD010000037.1, read on the forward strand.
CGCCTGAAACCAGCAGTGAGCCTTCAACAAGCCAAGGCGGCAATTAACGTTTCTTTTCAGCAATTCTTGGCTTCCTCGCTGGGGGGCGAAGGCACCGACCAGCAGCGTCGTAAGTTTCTCGCGCAGCGGATCAAGATCGTGCCGGGGGCGCGCGGGACCTCGACCCTCCGTGAAACGTATGGTGACCCGCTCAAACTGCTCATGGGACTCGTGGCGCTTGTGTTGATGATCGTCTGCGCCAACGTCGGTAACCTCCTGCTCGCCCGCGGCGCCGCCCGCCAAAGGGAGTTTGCAATCCGGATTGCACTGGGCGCGGGACGTTTCCGCTTGTTGCGGCAAATCCTCGCGGAGTGTCTTCTTTTGGCTTTGCTCGGTGCCACGGTCGGCCTGGTCATCGCGCAATGGGGTGACAGCTTATTACTCCGCATGGTGTCGGAGGCATCCGCCGGCTCCGAATCCATCCAGCTTGAGCTCCAGCCCGGTGCCTTGACGGTATGCTTCACGCTCTCCGTCGCCGTGTTCGCCACATTGCTCTTTGGGTTGATTCCCGCTCTTCGCGCCAATCAACTCGACGTGACATCAACTATGAAGAACAGTTCCACGACCCTGACAAGTGGAGTTGCGCCCCGCCACCATTCCGCGGGAAGACTCTTTGTGATGGCCCAAGTGGCCCTCTCCTTGATTCTGCTTGTCACTGCGGGTCTGTTCGTTCACAGCCTTGCCAGGCTGAGCGAAGTGAGTCTCGGTTACAACCGCGAGAGGTTGCTGCTTCTTCGTGTGGACGCCGCTCTGGCGGGCCTCAAGGGGCCTGCTAATCTTCGACTCCACCAGGAGTTACTGGACAAATTCATCACACTTCCAGGCGTTCGAGCCGCCACTCTCTCCAGCAATGGCTTGTTTCAGGGCTCGGAATCCGCGGACGACATTGAAGTCGAAGGCTACACACCCAAACCCGGAGACAAGATGAATTCACGGATGGATCACGTCGGGCCGGCTTACTTTTCGACGCTGGGCATTCCTTTGCTGATCGGGCGCGAGATCGGCCCTCAGGATGCAGGCAGCGGGCATCGCGCTGCCGTCATTAATCAGACCTTCGCCCGAGTTTACTTGGCCGGCCAGAACCCTCTCGGCAAGCACGTGCGTGACACATACCCCGGCAATCCGGGGGAAGCGGAAATCGTAGGTGTGGTCGCCGACTCAAAATCCCATACCCTGCGAGAACCGGCCAGGCCGCGCATTTACTTCCCTTTCTTCAATCCCATCTGGGAACATACCAGCGCGTCGTATGAAGTTCGCACTTCCCGGGATCCTGAGAGCATCATCCGTGCGCTGCGCGCGGTGGTGAACGAGACCAATCCCAGCCTCTCTCCAATTAGGGTTGAAACCATGTCGGGCCTGGTAGACCAATCACTGGGGACTGACCGCCTGATTATGCGGATCTCGAGCGCCATTGGGTTACTGGCGATCTTGCTGGCCGCTATTGGCATCTACGGGGTGATGGCCTACACCGTCGCCCGGCGAACTCGGGATACCGGGCTTCGCATCGCGTTGGGAGCCAGCCGCGGTAACGTCCTATGGGGAATCTTGCGTGAGGCTCTCCTTCTCGTTTGTTTCGGAACGGCTCTTGGTCTTCCGTTCGCACTCGCTGGCACCCGGCTCCTCAAAAGCCTTTTGTTCGGACTCGGGGCTGTCGATGGCATGGTGATATCCCTAGCCATGGCGCTTTTGGCGATAGTCGCAATCCTGGCCGGCCTCCTCCCCGCTCGCCGGGCGACGAAAGTCGATCCGCTCGTGGCCCTGCGGTACGAGTAACTAGTGGCGAGTGGCAAGTGATGAGTTTCGGAGCCGTCGTCTCTCGACCTTCAGGTATAATCGTTCGGTCGGTCGGGGCAGGAACCTTCTAGCTAACAAAGCGACCCAAGGAGCCGCATGACTCGCACGACGTCGAACGTCCTCGTAGATCATTTCTCAAAAGCACGCAACATGACCCTCGACGTGTTGTGGGTGGTGGGGTTCGGTCTGCTTACCGCCGTGCTCGCGCAAATTGAAATTCGCCTTCCCTTCACTCCGGTGCCCCTCACCGGACAGACGTTCGCGGTGCTGCTGAGCGGGGCTGTGCTCGGAGCGCGGCGAGGCTTTGCCAGCCAGGCTTCGTATCTCGCGGCGGGCGCCGCGGGGTTGCCGGTGTTCGCGGGCGGCGCATCGACCTTTCTGCATCTACTCGGCCCGACGGGCGGTTATCTCTGGAGCTTTCCTTTTTCCGCCGCGCTCGTGGGCTGGCTGGTGGAACGCGGCGCAAGCCGGCGCGTGTGGAAACTGGCTTTAGCGCTTCTCGCCGCCGACGCGCTCCTGTTGATTTCCGGCGCACTTTGGCTGCGCGGCCTCTTCGCGGTTCCCTTCCGCGAGGCGGCGCTGCTGGGCTTCTATCCCTTCCTGATCGGCGACATCCTCAAAGTTGCACTGGTGGGAATGACTCTTCCCAAAGCCCTCCGGCACTACAGCGGTCACGCGGGCGAAAGTGGCGCTGCCCGGAACTTGTCCCGATGAAATCGGGAGGGCAGCATCACCTGCAACCGGGCTGAAGCCCGATTTCATGCCAACACTCATGGTGTTTCCCGCCGTTTCTCGACGGATTTTCCGAAGGGTGATATTCTCCAAATCATGAAACCATTGGGGATCCCTTTGGCTCTTTTGCTTGCGCTCATGCTTTCGCCGCGACTGGCTGTCGCGCAGACCACGATGCCCGCCAGCGAGGCGTTGAAGAGTTCGGACGCCAACGTTCGAGCCCAGGCCGTGCGCCAGCTTGCGCAGTCCGGCGATGCGACGACGGTCGCCACCTTGGCCTCGATGATCCACGACCCCAGCGAGAAGGTTCGCCGCGAGGTTGTGCTCTCGCTGGCCTCGATCCGCGCCGTGGCGGTTCTCGACCCCTTGATCTCCGCAACCAAAGATGAGGATCCGAAAATCCGCGTGCTCGCTGTCGAGTCGCTGGCGGGCTACTACTCGGGCGAGATGCCCTCGACGGGATTCAGCGCTTTCTGGCAGCGAGCCTGGCGGAAAGCCAAGAGCCGATTCGTTGAAGATAACGTTCGAATTGACCCGGGCATCGAGGCGGAGCCGAAAGTGGTCGCCGCGCTCGTCGCTGTCCTGAACGACACAAGCGCGCTTGAGCCTTCGCGCAAGGCCGCCGATGCGCTGGGCATTCTGGTCGCGAAATCCGCAGTGCCCGCCCTCATCAAGGCGGCATATTCCTCCGACCCGGACCTTGCGGTCGAGGCGCTCAATGCCCTGGCCAAGATCCACGACTTTTCCGCCGGCCCGCAGCTCATCAATCTGCTCGACAGCGAAAGCAAGGACGTGAAGCGCCAGGCAGCCGTGACCCTCGGCGTTCTACGCGCCAAAAGCGCCATCGCCAAATTGCAGTCGATCCACCAGAACGATCCCGACCGGAAGACGCGTGCAAAAGCTCTCGAAGGGTTGTCTTTTCTGGGCAGCCCGGTTTCCACGCCGCTGTTCATCAAGGCGCTATGGAGTTCGGAGAAAGACCTTCGAGTGCTCGGAGCGGAAGGCCTTGCGCGCGCCCGCGAAGCCAGCACGCTTGGCGACCTGGAACGAGCCATCCAGGTCGAGAAGGACGCCGAGGTCAGACTGGCGATCGAGTTCGCCATCACCGCCCTTGGCAGGGCCGACTATCTGAGCGTGGTGGTGAAGGAGCTAGGATCCAGAATGCGGGGGAACGCGGCGCAGGCGTATCTTACCGAGCTTGCGCAGGACCCGAGTTTCCTTCCGCGCTTGTATCCCTATGCCAGCAGCCAGGACACCGACGTCCGACGCCGGCTCTGCACGGTCCTGATGTACACGGGGAACGAGTCGAGCGTTACTTGCCTGGAGCGCTTGGCGCAGGATTCAGACACTGACGTGGCTACGGAAGCGTTGCGGGCGCTTCGGGCAGTCCGGCAGCGGAAGGCGTAACGCCACACGCGGGATGGCGCGGAAGCGCCATTCCCGAAAAGGCAATCCTGATAAGTTCTTTAGATTGAGGTATTAGTCAGCTTTGTAGAAAAACACAACAGTTGTTGATTACAAATGACTTGTTAGCTTTGGGTCGGTTTTTGGAAAATCCCTTGTTCATTCTAAAGCACTTACTAACTTCCCGATTTTTCAGGGTATAGGGAACATCGCATTCCGGGGCTTGGTTCACGCCTTTTGCCGCCACAAATGAATTGAATATACGGCACTGGATTGCCCGCCGCGCCTCCGGCCCCGCCGGCGCCCTGCCCGCTTCGACCGTGTTATCTCGCCTCGGATCATAGCCTGCCATTTTGTCCACTGCATAGGCTATCACACTTTACTGGACTTGTCAAGGGAAAAATGCGAGCGCCTGACGGCTTCCCCGTCGGAGCGAGATCCCTCGCTTGGCTCGGAATGACCAGCGTCCTCAGCCAGCTAGACTTTCTCCGGAACCACCCACGGCGCGCGGTAGGTGCGCTTGAGCAGGGCGCTCGCCTCGGGGTCATTGACGAAGCCTTCCGTCCGTTCGTCAATGTGAAGCTTGCGCCCGAGCCGGTAAGCGATATTGCCGTAGTGGCACCACGCGGTCGAGATGTGAATCTCCGCGAGGTCGGCTCGGGGGCGCTTGCGGGTGCGGACGCAGTCAACAAAGTTCGCGATGTGTTCGACGTTCGACTGAGAGAACTTGCCCCGCTTCTCTTTGGCCGGATTGCCTTCCGCATCGAAGACCTGCCAGCCCCCGCCATGCCGCGAGAGGAACATGAACTGTTTCGTCCCGTAGATTTCGACCCGCGTTCCCGTGAAAGGCCAGTTGGGCAGGCCCGCGCCTTCGCGGATGGGCGTCGTCACTTTGCGCATGTACGGAGACCAAAGTGACTGCTCGAAGATAATCGTCATTTTACCGAAATCCCAGTTGACGATGTGGGTATCGGGCGTCTCCTGGTCATCATCGTAGAAGAAGATTCCGCCCGTCGAGCTCACGGATTTGGGGTAGGTTTCGCCGGACATCCAGCGCGCCAGGTCGATCTGGTGCACGCCGTCATTAATAATGTCCCCACCCGAATAGACCCAGAACCAGTGCCAGTTGTAGTGAAAGTGGTTCATGTTGAAGGGGCGCATCGGGGCCGGCCCCAGCCACAGGTCATAATCGATCCCGGGGGGCACGGCAGTGTCGGGCAGCTTGCCGATGGTATTACGCAGCTTGCTGTTTTGAACCCGGATCAGGTGAACATCGCCCAGCGCACCGGAGCGGATGTGGTCGAGCGCCAGTTGGCAGTACGGAGCGCTGCGGTTTTGCGTTCCCACCTGCACGACACAGTTGTACTTGCGCGCCGCCTCAATCGCCTTGCGGCCTTCCCAGACGCTGTGGCAGGTGGGTTTTTCGACGTAAACGTCCTTGCCGGCCTGGCAGGCGAGAATCGTTCCCAGGGCGTGCCAGTGGTCGGGAGTGGCGTTGACGATGGCGTCGACGCGCTGGTCGTCCAGGATGCGGCGAAAATCCTGGAGGGGCTTTGGCTTCCGGCCGCAGATCTTCTCGATCTTCGCGGCGCAGGCCTCGGCGCGCGAAGAATCGGGATCGGCGATCGTCGCGACCTCGACATCCGGTCGCGCGGCGAACCACTCGAGCAATTGCGTGCCGCGCCCCCCCGCGCCCATCAGGCCGACGACAATCTTCTCGTTGGCGTCGAGCGCCTTTACCCGGATCGCCGGAGCAAGCCCGGCGGCCAGGGCCGCGCTTTGGCTGCGCGTCAGAAAATCCCGCCTCGTCATGGGTTTCATAGTTGCTCTCCCCTTATTTGCTCCGGTGAGTTTACAGCCGCTTTTGGGAAAATCAAATGCCCTTCCTCATCCACCCCCCGCGCACGTAGTGAGGCCCGACGCGGTGTGCTAAAATGGTAGTTTCGTAACCTAGCGCGGATCGCACCAGAGGGATCGATGCAATCGTTGTCTGCCCGAAAAGTCGAAACAGCGCGGCATCGCGCGCAGGAATTGACCCTCGCGCACAGCCCAGACTCCGACGACGCCTTCATGTTTTATGCCCTGGCTACGAAAAAGATCCGCGCCGGCAGCGTGCACCTGACTCACGTGCTGGATGATATCGAGACGCTCAACCAGAAGGCGCAAAAAGGTGTTTACGACATTACGGCGGTTTCCTTCCACGCCTACGCCTACCTGACGGACACATACCTGTTGCTGCCTTGCGGGGCGAGTTTCGGCGACCGCTACGGACCGCTGGTGGTTTCACGATCGCCGGTCGGCGCCCATGGGCTGAAGGGGAAGCGCGTCGCGGTCCCCGGTAGAATGACCACGGCGTATCTGGCGCTGCAACTCTACGAGCCTCGGGTCGAACCCGTCGTCACCCCGTTCGACAAGATTCTGGAGAGTGTCGCGCGCGGGGAAACGGACGCCGGCGTGGTGATCCACGAGGGGCAATTGACCTACACGCGCGAAGGGCTGCACAAAGTCGTGGACCTGGGAGAATGGTGGTTCCAGGAGACCCAGCTTCCTTTGCCCCTGGGCGGAAACGCCATCAAGCGCTCGCTCGACACGCGGACGCGCCGGCAGGTGGCGAGACTCCTGAAGCAGAGCATTGAGTACGGTCTGGAGCATCGCGACGAAACACTGGCGTATGCTATCCAATTCGGTCGCGGGCTTGACTCGCCCACCGCCGATCGGTTTGTAGCGATGTACGTCAACGACTGGACGCTCGACTTTGGCGAGCGCGGCCGCCAGGCGGTGAAGACTCTCCTTGATCGGGGATTCGAAAGGGGCGTCCTGCCGCGGAAAGTGGAAGCGGAGTTTGTGGAATAGAAGAGGGCGATGCGCCCTGAACCAGCCCAACCGAAGGCCTAACTTTCCCGCATAATGCCGAGCCACGTATCAACCACTCGCATCCCCTTCACGCCGTCCCAACGGAAAATTCTCATTGCCCTGGCGAGCACCGTGGGGCTGAGGATGTTGGGCCTGTTTCTGGTGCTGCCGGTGTTTACGCTCTACGGGCTGCAGTTTACGTCATCGAGATTCCTGGTCGGATTTGCGTTCGGCTCATATGGCCTGACGATGGCCATCCTGCAGATCCCCTTCGGGCGCCTTTCGGACCGCATCGGCCGCCGCAAGGTCTTGATTCTGGGCATGGCGCTCTTCAGCGCCGGATCGTTCTTTTGCGCCATTCCTCACTGGTTTCCCGCGTCGGCCGGGATCGTCGTATTGATCGCGGGTCGGCTTGTTCAAGGCGGGGGAGCAATCATTTCCGTCGCATTCGCGGCGGTCGCCGATCACATCGAGCCCGAACGCCGGTCGACCGCCATGGCGGTTTTGGGAATTCCCATTGGCGCGGCATTTGTTGTAGGCATCGTCGGCGGGCCATTCCTGGCCGGTATCTTCGGAACTGCATCTTTGTTCTGGCTGACAGGTATTCTCGGACTCGCCACCGACTTGGTCCTGGTGCGCTTTCTGCCCGAGGTTCCACTCGCGGAATCCAAACCGGCCCCGCTCGGAGAGGTTCTGGCCATTCGTCCGCTGATCGCCTTGAGCCTGGGCGGCTTTCTGATGAACTTCTTTATGGCAACGTTCTTCTTCTACTTTCCGCTGATTGTGACCGGCCAGCATCACCTGAAGATGACTCACTACTACGCGATCCTGCTTCCCATGATGCTGGTGAGTGGTGTCACGATGTTCGGCTTCTCGCGCGGAGCGGACCGCGGGCTGGGCAAACCGCTGGCGGCCATGGCTTTCCTGATTTTCCTCCCCAGCACCATCTTGCTTTTTCGGCCGGAGGTGGCGGGATTCGATCCCACGCGCTTGACGGGAGTGGTCATCGCCGGCACGTTCTTCTACATCGGCTTCACAGGGTTGGAGCCGGTTCTGCCCAGCCTGGTGAGCAAGAATTCACCGGAAACTTCCTACGGCACGGCCTTGGGTATTTACAATAGCCTGCAATTTCTTGGAAGCTTTGCGGGAGGGTCGGTGGCGGGAGCACTGTCACAACTTCAATCCACCGGCCCGATCTTCAGAACGCTCCTGCTTGCGTCGGCATTCGGGTTTCTATTAATGCTCGTCCAGCCAAAGGAAAAGCCAGCGGCCGTTGATTAGCGGCGGCTCGTGGTTCGCGTCCAGATTCCACAAGCAAGCTCCACACCTTATTCGCAAATGGGTCTGCGAAAGCACCCTCAGCTTGTAGCCCGGCCAACTGAAGGAGCTCGCTGAGACCGTCGAAAAACACAACGGGCGGTGAGGAGGTCTTTGAACCTCACCGCCCGTCACCATCTATCGAAGTTTCAAGCTGTCTTACTGGCAGATCGTGCCATCGGGGTCGAACGCGCTGGCGTCGAGCGTGCAGC
>JBHGBD010000038.1:0-36767 GCA_041946825.1 Terriglobia bacterium
CCGCCGCCCCCACCGCCGCCCCCGCCGGCGCCAACGGTGACGCTGACGGCCGAGCCAAGCACGGTTGAAAAGGGCCAATCGGTCACTCTGAGCTGGAGCTCGGAGAACGCCACCGACCTGGACTTGCAGCCAGCAGTGGGAAAGGTCCAGGCCACGGGTTCCACCACCGCGACCCCCTCAGACTCGACGACCTACACCCTGACGGCGACCGGGCCGGGGGGAACCAACACCGCCACGGCACGCGTGACGGTAACCGTTCCGCCACCTCCCCCTCCGCCGCCGCCAAAGCCTGTGGAAGTCAGCGAGGACGAGCTGTTCAACCGGAATGTGAAGGACGCCTACTTTGACTTTGACAAGTCCGACATCCGGCCCGACGCTCAGCAAGTCCTCACGGCCGACGCGGAATTCCTCAAGGCCCACCCGGGGATCAAGTTCACCGTTGAGGGGCACTGCGACGAACGCGGCAGCGAGGAATACAACCTCGGTCTGGGTGACCGGCGCGCCAACGCGGTGAAGAATTTCCTTGTCAACCTCGGAATCTCAGCAGACCGGATCGGCACGATTTCCTATGGAAAGAGCCGGCCCGTTTGCACCGAGTCGAACGAGGACTGCTGGCAGCAGAACCGCCGCGGGCACTTCCGGTTTGGAATGTAGCCGTCCGCGAAACCCTGAATGCCGGGGGCGTGAAAACCCCCGGCATTCGCCTCCGGCACGCCTGGGGCGCGGGATAGGGGAATGGAAGTTTCCGTTACTCCCCCCGCGACCACCAAGCTCCCGGGAGAAAGTCGTCTTCCCTTGTCAGTTGACCTGGCTCGCTGCGAGAAGGTACACTGGCAAGGGAATTTATTTTTGCAGGTGAGGAGTGGCGAATTTGACAAAGCGTGCGATTTTCTTTGCCCTCGCAACCCTTCTTGGGGTCTTCGGAGCACGACCCGCCTATGGCCAGAAGAAAGACACTCTCCTCCTGATGCGCCAACTCGACGCGATGCAGCAGACTATCAACAGCATTCAGAAGACCGTGGACTCGCAGACCGCCGTCCTGCGCACTCTGGTCGAGCAGGCCAACGACAATGTGAACTCCATGAAGGGGACGGTGGACGAGTTGCGCAAAGCCACCCAGCAGAACCTGGCCTCGACCAACGCCCGGTTTGACACCTTGACGTCGCAGATGCAGACGCTGAGCGAGAGCCTGGAAGAAGCCAAAGCCCGGCTGGCCAAGCTCAGCGAGCAGCAGGCACAGACGCAGAACATCATCCAGACGCTGAATGCTCCGCCCTCGTCAGCAACCGCCACACCCGGCGCACCGGGCGCGGCCGCGCCCACCAGCGTTCCGGATGCCGAGACGCTGTACAAATCGGGACTGAGCTACTTCAGCGGCGGGCAATACCAACTTGCCGTTCAGGCTTTCCAGGAGTATCTGCAGTACTACGGCGACACAGACCTTGCCTCGAACGCGCAGTTCTACATCGGAGAGTGCTACTACAGCCAGAACGACTACGCCAAGGCCGTCGAAGAATACAACAAGTGCATCGAGCAATTTCCCAAGGGCAATAAGGCCGCAGCCGCGCAATTGAAGAAGGGCTACGCCCTGATCGAAATGAACCAGCAACAGGCCGGCGTGCGCGAGCTTCGCTCTTTGGTTCAACGCTATCCGAACGCCCGCGAAGCCGATCTGGCTCGCCAGCGACTGCGCAAGCTCGGGGTCTCGGCCTCCGGGCGGCGGGGCGGCGAATAAACCTGCCCGCTGTGCCGTAAACGCTGTTAGACTTCCAGCCGATTTGAGCTAAACCACATCTCCTCGAGAAGAGGTTCCCATGGCCGGCTCCGTCAACAAAGTCATTCTAATCGGACGATTGGGGAAGGATCCGGAGCTCAAGTACACCCCCAGCGGCGCGCCAGTCGCCAAGTTCTCGCTCGCCACGGACGAGGTCTTCAAAGACCGCTCCGGCGAACAGCAGAAGCACACCGAATGGCACAACATTGTGGCGTGGAACAAACTGGCCGAGATCTGCGGCGAATACCTCACCAAGGGCAAACAGGTCTACATCGAGGGCAGCATTCGCAGCCGGCAGTGGGAAGACAAGCAGACCGGCGCCAAGCGCACGGCCTACGAAATCATCGCGCAGAAAATGACCATGCTTGGCTCGAAGGGTGACACCGAGCGTGCCGCGCCAACTCGCGCGCCCGGCGAACGCACCGCCGAGCCGGAGCCCGCGCCCGAACCTCCGCCCGAAACCGAAATCACTGACAGCGATATCCCCTTCTAGAAGCCCGCGGAGAAGACCCTCCGGCATGTTATTCCCGGAAGTCCGCCGAGGGACCGCGAGGATTCTTGCAATTTCCCGGTCTTCAAAGAGGGATCCTCTGCTGCGATCGGAATGACAGAACGAAGAAATGTTGGCGAGTGTCCAGCTAATGCGGCGCCGAACGGTTGCGTCGTTCTTCGAAGCGCTTCAGCATCGCTTCGAACTTCGGCAACTGTTCGGGGGTCAGGATCTGCCGGATGCGGCCGTTTGTCTCATCCCGAACGGCTTTGAACTGCGGCTCCACCAGCTTCCGCTGCTCGTCCATCCTCTTGAACGACTCTTCCATGATTTTATCGAGTTGTGCGGTCTGGTCGGTACTGAGTTTCAATTCGTTCGAAAGGCGGCGGACGATGCGCGCCCGGTCGGGATGGTGCGGCCGGCGCCCGCGATACCAGCCGAAAAAGACCGTGGCCGCTCCACCTGCCACGCAGCCCAGCAGGAAAGTCACGATGAAGTAGACGTAAGCGCGCCTGGTCATAGTCATCTTCCGGATCCGGGTTCCTCCGTCGCCTCCGGCGCCTGTGCCGCGTCGGGATTGTCCGCTGACTCGTAGGTGAGCATCGTATCACTTTCCGCCGTACCGGCATCCGCTTGCGCCCAGTAAAGCTCCGCGGACGTTGGGCCGCGCAGGGGCCCCGAAGAGGGCAAGGCCAGCACCAGAACCAGCACCAGCGCCAGCATTCCCGCCACGTAGACGACTCGCCGCCCCACACGCTCGAAGAATTCCTCGGCGAAATTCGGCGCCGCGGCTGCCTGATCCATGCGCCGCAGGAGGCGCTCGGTGAATCCCCAGGAAGGTTCCGGGACGGGCTCGCCGGCCAGAGCCGCGAACCCATCGCGTAAGAGACCCAGATCGCCCGCGTACACGCGGCACGCCTCGCATGAGGAGAGGTGGTCACGGGCCGATTCTTCGAGAGGCTTCGACCAATCATCCAGAAGCGTCTTGCGCAGTTCCTCGCAACGCATGGCTCATTTCCCTCCCGCCAGGCTTCTGAAATCCGCCAGCATTCGCTTGCGCGCCCGGTGCAGCCGCACCTTCACGGTGCTGACGTTCAAGTCCAGGATTTCCGCGATTTCCTCCACTGACATGCCTTCCAGTTCCTTCAATCCCAGGACGATCCGATCCTCGGCCGGAGCACGGTCGAGGAGCTTGTTGACCAGATCTCGAAGCGCGGCCTGTTTCTCGGGGTCCGGCGATTGTTCCTCGGCTCGGTCGACGCGCCGATCAAACCCTTCCGGCTCTCCGTCGGGCGCCTGCCAATCGATATCGATCCGCGAGGCGCGCTCGCGGCGCAAGTAGTCATAGCAATGGTTGACCGTGACTCTCGACAGCCACGCCGCAAACGACGACTCGAAATTGTACGTGCGGAGAGCTCGAAAGACCTTGATGAAAACTTCTTGTGCGATGTCCTCGACGTCATCCCGGCGACGGACCAGGCGCGCCACGTGGGCGAGGACCCGCCGCTGGTAACGCTCCACCAGCCGGCCAAAGGACTCCCGGTCCCCGCGCTGCGCGGCCTTGATCCACCGAACTTCATCAGGCGGCTGATCGAGTGGGCTGGGCATTCCATTCCCATACGACTCGCCTCATTGGGAATGACGAGGACGAGCTTCCAGAGGTTACAGGAGGTTACCAAAGCCTAACTGTAAGCGTTTCGAAATTTCGGTTGACCAGATTGGTACCTTGTGAAAGAATCGAATCATGGTCATCGGAACAAGACTTCGTTCATTACGTGAAGAAAGAAAGTTCTCGCAAGGCGATATTGAGAAGCGCACTGGTCTGCTACGTTGTTACATTTCCCGGGTGGAGAACGGGCACACCGTTCCTTCCATCGAAACCCTGGAAAAACTGGCGGCGGCGCTGGAAATTCCCCTCTATCAGCTGTTCTACGAGGGAGAAGAGCCGCCCCCATTGCCGAACCTCAGTAAGCGGACAAGTGCGGAGGACCTGGTCCTCGACGCCGAGGCGCAGAAGGAGAATCGCTTCTTCATGAAAGTCCGGCGCCTGCTCGGCAAAATCGACGACAAGGACCGCCAGCTACTGCTCTACATGGCTCAGAAGCTAGCGAGCCGATAGGGCCTTCCGCAAGCGTCCGGGGCGTGGGTCGAAGGAGTGACACCTTCACCGCCGTAAGGTGAATTATTCCCATTCGATGGTCCCCGGTGGCTTGGACGTAATGTCCAGCACCACGCGATTAACTCCTTTCACTTCATTCACAATCCTCGTCGCCAAGCGCTCCAGCAAGGCGTGCGGGAGTCTCGCCCAATCGGCCGTCATCCCGTCCTCCGATTCCACCGCGCGAATCGCCATCGTCGACGCATAGGTCCGCGCGTCGCCCATCACGCCGACACTCGAGACCGGCAGCAGCACCGCGAACGACTGCCACAGGCGGTGGTAAAGCCCGGCAGCTCGGACCTCTTCAATGACAATAGCGTCTGCCTCGCGAACCATCCGCAGGCGCTCCTCGGTGACCTCGCCCACGATCCGGACGGCCAGTCCCGGCCCCGGAAATGGCTGGCGGCTGACAATCTCTTCGTCCAGGCCGAGTTCCCTGCCCACGGCGCGCACTTCGTCCTTGAACAACTCGCGCAGCGGCTCAATCAGCTTGAACTTCAAATCTTCCGGCAGCCCGCCGACGTTGTGATGGCTCTTGATCGTCGCGGCGGGACCCTTGACGGAAACCGATTCGATGACGTCGGGATAGAGCGTCCCCTGCACCAGGAATTCGGGATGGCCGAGGTCGCGCGCCTCTTCCTCGAACACGCGGATGAATTCCTCGCCGATGATCTTGCGTTTCCTCTCCGGGTCGGTCACGCCGCGCAGGCGGTCGAGGAAACGCTTCGACCGGTCCACGGCGCGGACGTTCAGATGGCCCTGCGAGCGCAGCTTGTCTGTGACGCGCTGGAATTCGTTCTTGCGCAGGACGCCGTTGTCCACAAAGACGCAGGTCAGCCGGTCGCCCAGCGCGCGGCCCACCAGTGTCGCGGCGACGGCGGAATCGACTCCACCGGAGAGCGCGCACAAGGCGTGTCCATCACCCACCTGCGCGCGGACGCGCTCCACCGTCTCCTCGATGAACGAGCGCGGAAACCAGTTGGGTTCGATGCCGCAGATCTTCTGAACGAAATTCTTCAAAATCTCGGCGCCGCGGTCGGTGTGGCGCACTTCGGGATGAAACTCCAGCGCGTATTGCTTGGCCGCAAGGTTTTCGATGACCGAGATGGCGTTCTCCGTTCGCCCGGTGATTTGGAATCCCGGCGGAGCCTGCGTTACGTGGTCGCCGTGGCTGTTCCACACCCGGAGCGGAGTGGGGATTCCCTTCAGGATTTCACTTCCCCCGTTGATGTCAAGTTGGGCAAACCCGTACTCGCGGCGCGACGCCGGCTCGACTTTGCCCCCCAGCTTGTGGCTCATCCACTGCAGGCCGTAGCAAATGCCCAGCACTGGCAGGTTCATCTTCAGCACGCGCTCGTCGCATACCGGCGATGCAGGGTCGTACACCGACGACGGCCCGCCGGAAAGGATGAGCGCCCGTGGGGACATCTTCTGGAGTTGGTCGAAGGCGATGCTGCACGGGACGATCACCGAGTAAACCTGCATCTCCCGGATGCGCCGCGCGATGAGCTGCGTGTACTGTGATCCGAAGTCGAGAACCACGATGGGATGAGGTTGGGTCATGTTGCGAATAGGATTCAGCAGTCAGGAGTCAGGATTCAGGATAACACGGATTGAGGAGGGCTGGCGCCCCACCAGCTTGGACGCCAGCCGGGTGGAAGTGATCAAATGCTGGCATTACGCTGCCTGCGCCGCGGGCTTGCGACGCAGCACGATGGCCGCTGTTATCCCCGCGCAGAGCGTTCCCACCAGCACCGTGAACGTGGGCCAGATGAACATCTGCGGAGCCACGGCCAGATTCCAGAAATCCGTGGCGAATCCCTTGGAGACGAAATTCGGCGGCAGCGCGTCGTAATGTGTTCCCCAGTGCCCTTGGAACGCCAAAAACATTACGATCAGCACCGGAATGCGCGCCGCGTAGGCGTAAGCAAGCAGCACCTTGGCAAGGCTCGGCCAGCCCCAGAATTGCGAGGCAATGGCGCCCACCATCAGCACCAGTGAACCGATGCCCATGATGGCCGAGTCGGCCTGGAACGCCTTGAAGCCCAGGAAGCCGCCCGCCACCATCAATACCAGCCCCACGCCCCACATGGCGAATGTCTTTCCCAGGCTCGAAGGCCCCGCGCCCGCTCCCACAAGCTTGAGCGCAAAGTAGACCCCGAATATGAACGGAAGCCAGGCGATGCCGACGATCGCGCCTCCGCCCCCTGCGGCTTTGCCGAAGAATACCGGCGACCAGTTGTTCCGCTCGCCCACCACGCGCAGGATCGTCACCCCGAGCGTGATCAAGCTCGGGATCAGAATGAGTTTCACGGTATCTATCCGATTGCTTGAATTCATTTCGGCCATGGGATTCTCCTTCGCCCCGTTAGAGGCGCAAAACAAAAGCCCAGGGCGTCGCCCTGGGGTTTATACCCTCACCCGGCGCTCCGTCGGCTGACGGATCGCCACCCTCTCCCGGAGGGAGAGGGCCGGAATCGGAACCTCAGATCACAACCCTCTCCCTCGGGGAGAGGGTGCCCCGTCCCGCTCCGAGCGGGATCGGGACGGGTGAGGGCCCATCGAGCTGTCATTCCGAGAAGTCCCGATGCTCTTTTATCGGGACGATGAGGAATCTCGCATGGGCTCTTCTTTCAGAGCGAGATCCCTCGCCCGCCGCGCCGCGCTCGGGATGACAAGCGAAAGGGGGTCTGCAGCCATGCTTCCCTCGTTCAGTTGTCCTTCAACCTTGCTGCCCCAAACCTATTTGACCACAAAGCCGTGCCCCGCGCCAGTCAAGTCAAATTCTCACTTCTGGCTTCTGGCTTCTGACTTCTGACTTCTGGTTTCCTCACTTCACGACGATATTGACGAGCTTCTGCGGCACGACGATCAGCTTGACGATTTGGCGGCCGATCAAGTGTTGCGCGACTTTCTCTTCCGCCTGGGCGCGCGCGCGGATTTCCTCTTCCGAAGCGCCCACGGCGACGCGGATGCGTCCTCGCAACTTGCCGTTGACCTGGACGGGGATTTCCAACTCCTCTTCCGCCGCGAGTTCCGCATCGAACGCCGGCCAGGGAGTCCGCAGCAGCGGCTCCGTGTGCCCAAGCGTTTCCCAAAGCTCATCGGCGATGTGCGGGGCGAAAAGCGAGAGGACGACGAGCAGGTGCTCAATCGCCGTCTTCTGCACCTCCGGACGGATTCGGCCGCCGTCCACGGCGCCTTCCAGGTCGCTCAACTCGTTCAGGAGCTCCATCGCCATGGCGATGTCGGTGTTGTAGTGCCAGCGCTCCTCCATATCCTCGGTGACGTGGCGAAGCGTCTGATGCGACTTACGCAGCAGGCGGCGCTCTTCCGCGCTGAGCGATTCTTCAAGTGTTACTTTAGATTCTACTCTGAACGCCTTGATTTCCCGGAGTTTGTCGGCGTACTTCGCCACCAGCCGATACACTCGGCCCAGGAACCGATACGCACCTTCAATGCCCGTATCGCTCCAATCGAAATCCTTTTCGGGCGGGGCGGCAAACATCACGTAAAGCCGCACGGTATCGGCGCCGTACTTCGCGCACATCTCGGTCGGGTCGACGACGTTGCCCTTCGACTTCGACATGGCGGTGCCGCCCTTGAGCACCATGCCCTGCGTAAACAGGCGCGCGACCGGCTCGGCGTGCCTGACCAGACCGATTTCCTGCATGACCTTGGTGAAGAACCGCATGTAGATCAAGTGCAGAATGGCGTGCGTGATCCCGCCAATGTACTGGTCAACCGGGAACCAGTACTCGACGGCGTCGGGACTGACGGCGGCGTTGTCAACCTTCGGGTCGGTGTAGCGATAGAAATACCACGAGGAATCGACAAACGTGTCCATCGTATCGGTTTCGCGACGGCCCGGGCGGGCACACCTGGGGCAGGTGGTTGCGACGAATTCCGGGGCGTTCGCGAGCGGGGACTGCCCTTCGCCCGTCAGCTTGACATCCGGCGGGAGAATCACCGGCAGGTCTTTCTCTGGTACCGGAACGATTCCGCAATTCTCGCAATAAACCACCGGGATCGGCGTGCCCCAGTAGCGCTGGCGCGAGATGCCCCAGTCCTTGATGCGATATTGGATCGTTCCCTTCCCGAAACCTTTCGCTTCCGCGTCGCGGGTCATACGCTCAATAGCTTGCTCGGATGTCAACCCGTCGTACGGGCCGGAATTGACGAGCTTGCCGTACGAGACATAAGCCGCTTCGAGCCCGCCGCCCGCCTCGGCGGGGGCGGGAAGATCGCCTTCTTCCGGCATCACCACCGGGCGCACGGGCAAGCCGTAAGCCGTGCAGAATTCGAAGTCGCGCTCGTCGTGGGCCGGCACCGCCATCACCGCTCCCGTGCCATATTCCATCAGCACGAAGTTGGCCAGCCAGATCGGCACAAGCTCGCCGTTGTAAGGATTGCGAGCCTTGAATCCCGTATCGACGCCCATCTTTTCCAGGTTCACTTCCACGCGCGCGCGCACGGCGGAGGCCTTCACGCGCTCGGCATCGGCGCGGAGTTTTTCAGGCTGCTTTGACGCGGCAATGAGTTTCTCGACGATCGGGTGTTCGGGCGCGACGAAGACAGCGGTGCAGCCGAAAATCGTGTCCACGCGCGTGGTGAAGATCTGGAGCGGCCCGGCGAGCTCCGCAACCTGGAAATCCACCAGCGCGCCCGCGGATTTCCCGATCCAGTTCCGCTGCATCGTCAGCACGCGCTCCGGCCAGCGGAGCAGGTCCTTCATTTCGTCGAGCAGGCGTTCGGCGTAGTTGGTGATCTTCAGGAACCATTGCTCGAGCTCACGCTCGATGACCGGTGTGTCTTCGTGCCGCCAGCAGCTGCCGTTCACCACCTGCTCGTTGGCGAGCACCGTCTGGCATTTCGGGCACCAGTTCACCCGGCTCTTCTTGCGATAGGCCAGGCCTCGTTCCAGCATCTTGAGGAAGAACCACTGGTTCCAGCGGTAGTATTCCGGATCGCAGGTGGCGAATTCCCGGCGCCAGTCGTAGCTCACCCCGATGCGCTTGAGCTGGCCGCGCATCACGTCGATGTTGCTGTACGTCCACTCAGCGGGATGGCGCCCATGCTTGATGGCGGCGTTTTCCGCGGGCAGGCCGAAGGCGTCCCAGCCCATGGGATGAAGCACGTTGAAACCCTTCATCCACATGTAGCGAGCCAGCGCGTCACCCAGCGTGTAGTTGCGCACGTGGCCCATGTGCAGCGCCCCGGAAGGATAGGGCAGCATCTCCAGCACGTAATACTTCTTCCGACCGGGCGCTTCATCCGCCTCGAAGAGCTTCAGTTCGTCCCAGCGCGTTTGCCACTTGGATTCGATTTGTTGCGGGTTGTAGTTTGGTTCCATGTTCAATTGTGAATAGTGAATTGTGAATGGTGAATTAGGGAGTGCGCGGTTCGGAAGAAATCTATCTTTCACAATTCACTATTCACCATTCACTATTTCTCGCTTTCAGATCTCACCGGCAAGCTTCCTCATCATTCTCAGATTACGTTTGTCGTCTCCCGGCCGGTCGATCGGCGTCTCGCAGATGAACGGAATGCGCTTCAATTTCGGATGGCGAACGACCCGCTCGAAGGCTTCCCTGCCAATAAAGCCGCGGCCGATGTGCTCGTGCCGGTCGGCGTGCGAGCCGAAGGGCGTCTTGGAATCGTTGGCGTGGATCACGCGCACTTTCTCAAGGCCCACGGTCACGTCGAGCCGCTTCACCATTTCCGTCAAGCCGCGCGACATGTGGATCGGATAACCTGCTTCAAAACAGTGCGCGGTATCGATGCACGCGCCCATGGGCAGTTCCTTCGCGGCGCCGGCGACGATTTCAGCCACTTCCTCGAACGTCCTCCCGATCGCCGCGCCCTGGCCGGCGGTGTTCTCGATCAAGATCGTCAAGCCATCGAGCGCCAGCCCGTTCGCCGCCTGCCTCAGGGATTCGATGCAAGTTCGGATGGCTTCGGAAGGCGTCGTTCCCTTCGCGCTGCCGGGATGCGTCACGAGGTAGTCGGCGCCGAGCGCGACCGCTCGCTCAAGTTCGCCGCGGAAGGCCGTTACGGATTTCTCCCGAATCAGCACGTCCGCCGAAGCAAGATTAATCAAGTAGTTATCGTGGATGACCACGGGATCGAGCGCGTGCTTCGCCCGCGCGGCTCGGAAACACTCGCAAGCCTCGGGCGTGGGGTCGAGAGTTTTCCAACCGCGCGGGTTGGCGGAGAACATCTGGAACGTGTCGCAGCCAATCTTTTTCGCATGATGCGCCGCGTTCTCGAGCGCCCCCGCAATCGACGTGTGTACACCCACTCTCACAGGATTTCTCCGCCCGTTTAGACTTTCATGCTAACAGAGCGGTTCAAGAAGCGTCAACTCGGCGTGCCATTCTGGTTTATGACTCGTAGCTTGTAGCGGCGAGTCTACGTCGCCACGTGTAGCGGCGTTCCCCGCTTCCGCGGAGATCACGTCATTCCCGCGCAGTCGGGAATTTCTGGGCACGTGGCGGCCCCGCTATTCGAGGAGGTTTCGCAATTTCAAGCTGAAGCCGGGAAAAAGAGGAGAGGTTAGAAAGTCTTCAGGCTGGTGTGTGGCCGCGAGGTCAAGGCTACCGGCTTTCCGGCGGTAAATCTGAGCGGACGGCCCGAGAGGATCAATGATCCAGTATTCCTGAACGCCGTACCGTGCGTAGAGCTTCAACTTCGTCGTGCGGTCCACATCCGCGGTGGTTTCCGAGAGGACCTCCACTACCAGGTCGGGCGATCCCTGGACGTTCTTTTCCGTCAACACGGCGGAACGCGCTTGCGAAATGTACAGAAGGTCGGGCTCCACAACGTCGAACCGCGAAAAAACCACGTCGAGTGGCGCGACGTAAAGCCTTCCCAGCTTGCGTGATTTCACGAACTGGCCGAGTTCAAGATGCAGGTTTGAAACGATGATCTGGTGCAGGCTGCGTGGGGAGGGGGTCACAAACAATTCTCCGTCGATAATCTCGTAACGCTTCCCGTCGTTGGGAAACAGGCAGTAGTCTTCGTAGGTCAGACGGATGTCCACCGGCATGGGTGCATTATATCACCAGCATCGGTGCCTTTCGCGAATCGCTGCTATACTGGCCGACCTATCGATTCAACCAATCAAGACCCCCTGAGGAGGTTGATGATGCACCGATGCGTTCTTACATTCTGCGCACTACTGGTCGTAGCGCCCGCCCCGGCCGCAGCGCAGGAGAGTCCCTTTCTGCCCGCGGATACCTACACCAAACTCGTCAACGAAATCTCCGGCGACATTGCCTATGACAACCTGCGCTCGCTGGTGATGTACCACTCGCCCAGCGGCAGCGCGGACGATTTCCAGAAGGAAGCGCAGTGGGTTGCGGCGCGGGCGAAGGAGTATGGCCTCGAGGACGTAAGCTACATTTCCCTGCCCGCTTGGCGGACCTCCACGAAGGCCCCGGACCAGGGCTGGACGCTCAAGGGCGGCGAACTGTGGCTGCTCGAGCCCAAACCCATGAAGCTCGGCGATGTGCGCGAGACGCCAACCTCGGTTGCCGACAACAGCCCCTCGGCCGACATTACCGCCGAGTTTGTGGACGTGGGCGAAGGCGTTTCGGAAAGCGATTACGCGGGCAAGGAGGTCTCGGGCAAAGTCGTCCTCAGCTACGGCAAAATCAACAAAGTCCGCGAACTTGCCTGCTGGGCGCGCGGCGCGGTGGGAATCGTTTCCTACTACTCGACGCGGGTCAGTCCTTGGACGGACTTCCCCGACCAGGTGGCATGGTCACAGGTCAGCCCGTCCAAGGAAGGGGAAAAGCCCGCTCCGCCGGTGTTTGTCATCTCGCCGCGCACCGGGCTGATGCTCAGCCGCTGGATGGCAGGCCGGCCACCCAGCCACATCTTCGCCGAGGAAGCCGACTCGATGTCCCGACCTCCAACCTTCAAGGTTCACTTGAAGATTCAGTCGGAAATGGTTCAGCCGGCGCGCTCCGGCATGGTCGAAGGATTCATTCGCGGGACCACTTACCACGACCAGGCGATTGTCCTGACGGCGCACCTACAGGAAGAAAAGACCTCTGCCAACGATGACCGCAGCGGCTGCGCAAACCTCTTGGAAATCGCCCGCGCGATCGAGGCCATGGTTGCAGACGGCCGCCTGCCCCGCCCCAAGCGCGACATCCGCTTCTGGTGGACGAACGAAATCTCGGCGGAATACCAATACTTTGCCGATCACCCCGACGAGCGCGGCCGCATTCTCGCTGACATCAACCAGGACATGGTGGGCGCCAAGCAGTCGCTGGGCGGGCGCGTGCAGCAGATCAGCCGCACCCCGTGGTCGCGTTGGAGCTTTTTGAACGACGTGGTGGAGAGCATCGTCACCAGCCTCGTGCGCGGCAACAACGCTTATCTCGCTTCGTGGCAGAACAAGAACCCGGCGCCTTACTCGCGAGCCATCTTCGCGCACCAGGGCACGCGCGAGCCCTATAACGCCGCCGTCGTGCCCTACTTCGATTCGACCGACCACATGGTCTTCAACGAATCGGCAGTGGGGATTCCCGGCGTGACTTTCACCAACTGGCCCGACGAATACATCCATTCCTCCGACGACGACCTGTGGCAGATCGACCGCACGCAACTCCAGCGCAATGCCGTGGCGGTGGCCGCCACGGCGCTCTACGTCGCGAACCTGAGCGAATCCGACACGCCCACGCTGATGGCGGTGATGGCGGGCGAGGCTCGTGAGCGAATCTCCCACGACCTCGCCACAGGCCTCTCGCGCCTGGCGCAGGCACAGGCTGGCGAACGCCGGGCTGCCGTCGAGGACGCACAGAACCTGCTCTCGCAGTCCGTGGCGCGGGAGATCACAGGACTCGAATCGATTCGGCGCTTTGCCGATGCCTCGAGCCGCAAGCTGCTCGACGGAATCATCGCCGACTTCAAGCTGACGGAGAACAATCATCGCGGGCGTATTGAGGAGTGGTATGTGTCACTGGGCGGCAAGCGCGGCCCGCTGGCGCTCAGCGAGCGTGAAAAGGCACTGGCCGCGAAGGTTCCCCGCAACCTCGGCTCGCCGGGAGAGTATATGCGCCACAAGGAAGAGATTGACGAGCCCAAAACCCTGCACGGCCTGATGGCTTGGGAGGCGCTGAACTACGTTGATGGCAAGCGGTCGATTCTCGATATCTACCGCGCCGTCCGCGCCCAGAGCCTTTCGGCGGGCGATTGGTACTACGGTAAAGTAACACTCGAAGATATCGAAGCGCTCTTTACGGCCGCGGAAAAAGAGAAGGCAGTGGAGATCTCGATCACGACGCCACGCCGGTCGGAACCAGCTTCAGCACAGGAAAGATGACGCTGGTCGGCGCAGCTGCGCAGTCCGATATCGTGACTACCGTCAAGCTTGTTTGTCGTGAGCGATTCGTGTGCTCGCGGCTAGTATCTCTCCTCATCGCCTTGCTTAAGGCGGGTCCTGCATATTCTACGCACGTGATTTCATGTACTTGCAATTTTTCTATATGATGATATAAAAGATGTGTGGCGCTTGACAGGCTCTCTGAGTTTCGGAAGCTTCTCGAGCCGTACAACCCCTGGTGGACTGGTGCGGATGCGACACCTCTTCCCATTTTCAGGCGACCGATTTTCGACACACTGCGCCACGACCTTGAAAGAGTCCCGCAGATTCTATCCATTACTGGCCCAAGAAGGATCGGGAAGACAACACTCTTGCGGCAGTTGATCCACGAACTTCTCGGATCTGGAATTGCCCCTGAAAACCTCGTTTATTACTCGTGCGACGATCCAGCTCTTCTCCGCTATCGTGGAACTGTCGGAGAGCTAATCGAAATGGGGATGCGCGCCCTGCGACGCCGAGAAAAGACAACTTACCTCTTTCTCGATGAGATTCAGCGCCTGGAGGGATGGGAACTCTTTCTCAAGAAATACTACGATCTAAAGTACCCAGTAAGATTTCTGATTTCTGGGTCTGCGTCTTCTCCAATCTTCAAGAAGAGCCGTGAGAGTCTGCTCGGTAGAGTTAAGGACTATCACCTCTTGCCTTTCTCGTTCAGAGAGTTCCTCCTTTACCAACTGAGGGATGAACACTCAATCCTAGAGGAGCTAAGAAAGCTTAGGACTGCCGGGGAGCAACTCCAAGGGATGGTGGCGGAGGCTCCTATTGTCGACGCGGAAAAGGTCCAACTGCCAGCACCGTCTCCAGAGTTGGTCAACCACCTCAATACCCTTCTCAATAGGTACATGCTGGAGGGAGGATTCCCCGAGGTTTGGGAACTACCGGATTGGAAGCTGAAGCAGGAATACCTTTTCGATAACCAAATCAACAAAGTCATTTACGAAGACTTGGTGTTGGCGGTGGAATTCAGAAAGCCCGAACTTCTCAAGCGGTTCTATATATCCTTACTGGAAAGGCCGGGCTGCGAGACCAATGTCGGACGCATCGCGGGCGAAACAGGCATCAACTCACAGCAAATTGAAAAGTACTGGCCGCTCCTCGAAATGACCGACCTTGTGTATCGGATCGAGCGATTTCGCAAGAGCCCAACTAGGGTTCGGCGCGGACTCATGAAATTTTATCTGGTTGACCTAGCGCTCAGGAATGCGGTTCTGCGGATCGCCGAAATGCCTGGGGACGATCCAAGCCTTGTGGGGCGATACGCGGAAAACCTGGTCTTCCTCGCTCTCAAGAAATGGCCGGGAACGATTCAACTCGACTATTTTCGCGAGCGGGATGACGAGGTGGATTTCATTGTCCACGTAGGCCCTCGGACATACCTTCCTGTTGAAGTCAAATATCAGGAGCAAATCAAAGCAAGCGACTTCAGAGGAGTCGAGAGTTTTCATCGTCGGGTTCGTCCCACGTGGCTGCCTATCGCGGTGACAAAGAAATGGGAGGATTTTGGTGGTAGAGGGTCCGTCTTCCAGATTCCCCTACCCTTATTTCTGCTTTTCTTCGACTGACAACATGATGCAGGGAAAGGAAGTCAGTTTGTTCAAGGTACACGTATTCATTCGGACGCAAAGACACAAGGAAAGCTCGCCCACTTGGACAGGGCAGCACTTGTCGGCGCGCCGACATTTTCTGAAGTCTTACGCGAAGTTGTAAATAGTCAGGGTTGAGGGGGGAGGCGCTTCCCGAATAGTTAAAGTAATACTTTAAGGTGGAGAGGTTTAGAGCGCGGGAGCAGAGATTCCGCCTTCAGTTGGCGAAGTCCTGCATCGCCATTTCGGCGCGAACAGAGCTCGCGTACTCCAAGGTGGGCAGGCCAATAGCATTTCGCCCACCACCCCGTACCCCTCCTGAACCAGGAGGGGAGTAAGTGGCCCGCGCTCCCGAAGACGCCGATCACAGATCGACGCTATGTAGCGCCGGGCGGAACTCGTCCGGATGGTTTTCATCGGGAGCCCGGCATGCCGCCCTCCCGATTTCATCGGGACAAGTTCCGGGCGGCGCTACAGTTACCAAATCACGCAACGCTCGGCGGCGGGGCGAACCATAGCATCACCCGACTTGCAGCCAAACGCCTTGGCGAACGCGGGCGCATTGGCGAGCGTGCCATTCAGACGGAAGCGCGGAAGCGGGTGCGGGTCGGTATTCGCCAACAGGCGCGCGTACTCGGCGCGCATGTTGGTCGACCAGATTTGCGCGAAGCCCAGGAAGAACCTCTGTTCAGGCGTGAAGCCGTCGATATCTTTCGGGCGCGGCTTCCCTTCCAGCGATTTCTGGTATGCGGCAAAGGCGATGGTCAGCCCGCCGAGATCAGCGATGCTTTCGCCTTCCACCAGCTTGCCATTCATGTGCAGGCCCTTCTCGACTTCGTAGCCGTCGAACTGCTTCTCGATGCACGCGGCGCTGGCTTTGAATTTCATCAAATCATCTTCCGACCACCAGTTCTTGAGGTTGCCCTGGGCGTCGAATTGCGAGCCCTGATCGTCAAAGCCGTGCGTCATCTCGTGGCCGATCACCGCGCCCATGCCACCGTAATTGACGGCGTCGTCGGCGTTGGGATCGAAGAACGGCGGCTGAAGGATTCCCGCCGGGAATACGATCTCGTTCATCAGCGGATTGTAGTAGGCATTCACGGTCGGCGGGGTCATCCCCCATTCGGTACGGTCGAGTGGTTTTCCCACCTTATTCAAGTCGCGCTTGAACTCGAAATTGTTTGCCCGAAACATGTTTTCGGCGTGATTGTCGCGCGTGATCTCAAGCGTCGAATAATCCCGCCACTTGTCCGGATATCCGATCTTGCGCGCGAAAGCTTCGAGTTTCTCGATGGCCTTCTGGCGCGTGGCGTCGCCCATCCAGCTCAGCGTTTTGATGTCGCTACGCAGCGCCGCTTCGAGATTATTCACCATTTCCAGCGCGCGAGCCTTGGCGGTGGGGGTGAAGTACTTCTCGACATAGACCTGCCCAAGCGCCTCGCCCAGGGCCTGGTCGGTGGCGCGGACGCAGCGCTTCCAGCGCTCCAGGTTTTGCTTGGTTCCCGTCAGCACAGTACCCTTGAAGTGGAAATCTTCGTCCACGAAGGCCGCTGAGAGTCGGGGCGCGGCGGAATTGATGAGCTGCCAGCGCAGGTAGGTCTTCCAGTCGGCGATCGGGACCGCGGTTAGCATGCGGTCCATTTCTTTGAAGAAGTCGGGTGTGGCGACGTTAATCTCGCCCTTCCCCGCCAAGCCCTGCGTGGCGAAGTAGCCGTCCCAGTCGTAGGTGGGCGCGAGTTTCTTCAGCTCGGAAACCGCCATGCGATGATAGACAGCGTTGGGATCGCGACGCTGGACCTTGGTCATCGAGGCCTTGGCCAGGCTGGTTTCAATATCCATCACGGTATTGGCGTGGGCCGAGGCTTTGGCGGAATCCTCGCCCATCAGCTCAAACATCTTCTGGACATGCTTGACATATTCGTCGCGCGTCTGCTTCGACTTGTCGTCATCCTTGGTGTAGTAGTCCCGGTCAGGCAGGCCCAGGCCGCTCTGGTCGATCTCGCCAATCACCTGGGTGCTGTTCTTGAAGTCCTGGGTGGAATCGACAATGAAGAAGGCACGCACGCCAACACTCTGCAGGCGCGCTATCTCGGCCTGAAGGCTCTTGAGGTCGCTGACCTTGTCGATGCGGGCAAGCTCGGGCTCGAGCGGTTTCAAGCCGTCGGCGTTGGCCTTGGCTTCGTCCATGCAAGCGGCGTAGAAGTCACCCACCTTCTGCTCGTTCGAGCCGCGCGGGGCGGACTGGTTCTTGGCCGCGGCTTCCAGAATCTCGCGCAGGTGGTCGCGATTGTTCTCCGCCAGGATATTGAAGCTGCCCCAGCTTGGGTAGGCCGCAGGGATGGGATTCTTCGCCATCCAACCGCCATTCGCGAATTGGTTGAAGTCTTCGCAGGGCTTGCAGCTTCGATCGAGATTCGCCACGTCAAAACCCCAACCGGCGCTTGGGCCTAGCGGGGCGGCCACGGCAAGGCCGAATGCCGACAACAGAGAAAGACAAAGCCAAACCTTCAAGTTTCGCATTAAGTTTTCACCTCAAGTGGAATGAGATCGAAGTTGTTGCGCTCCAGCAGTGCGCCCGCCCTCACCCGTCCCGATCCCGCTCGGAGCGGGACGGGACACCCTCTCCCCGAGGGAGAGGGCAGTAATCACGCGAATCAGCCATTCTCCCCGTTCTTCCGGGCGGAAACGCAAGCCACAAGGATATACGAAAAGCCGGAGCCAAATGGTTCATTTCGTCGCGCTGATTGCTTCGACACACCACCTGCACTAAACTACCCGATAGTCGGTTAGACGACAGGGCTCAGAAAAGGGCAGGAAGAATGCTGATCGTTATGAAGCCGCAGGCGACCGAGGAAGATATCCGACGCGTCTGCGCCAGGATCGAAGCGATGGGCTACCGCGCGCACCCGATGCCCGGGGCGCAGCGGACGGCGATTGGCATCACCGGCAATCAAGGGGCGCTTGAGGCGGCGGAATTTGAAGTCCTGCCCGGCGTCGCCGAAGCCATCCGCGTTTCGAAGCCCTACAAGCTGGTCAGCCGCGAGGTCAAGAGCGAAGACTCGCTCCTTCGCGTTGGTACGGGTGACGCGGCCGTGACCATCGGCGGGCGCGAACTCGCCATCATCGCCGGGCCGTGCGCCATTGAGAGCCGCGAGCAGGCTTTTGCGGTCGCCGGCGCAGTCCGCAAGGCAGGCGCGCGCCTGTTCCGCGGCGGCGCTTTCAAGCCGCGCACTTCTCCCTACAGTTTCCAGGGATTAGGTAAAGAAGCACTGGAGATTCTGGCCGAGGTAAGGCGGGAGTTCGGCCTTGCCATTGTCACCGAAACGATCGACCCGGAGAACTGCGAACTGGTCGAAGAATACGCCGACGTCCTGCAAATCGGCGCGCGCAACATGCAGAACTTCTCGCTGCTCAAGCGCGCGGGGCGCTCGAAGAAGCCGGTGCTGCTCAAGCGCGGGATGTCGGCGACGCTGGAAGAATTCCTGATGGCCGCGGAATACATCCTATCCGAGGGCAACTACAACGTCATCCTCTGCGAGCGCGGCGTGCGCACATTCGCCGACCACTCGCGCAACACGCTCGACCTGAGCGTGGTCCCGGCCGTCAAGCGCCTTTCCCACCTGCCCATCATTGTGGACCCGAGCCATGGGACGGGCATCCGCGAAAAGGTCACGCCGCTGGCGCGCGCCGCGGTGGCGGTGGGCGCGGACGGCCTGATCGTCGAGGTCCACGCTGAGCCCGAGCGCGCGCTTTCCGACGGCTACCAGTCGCTCTATCCCGACCAGTTCGAAGCCCTGATGGCGCAGGTCACGGCCATCGCCGCCGTAGTGGGAAGGACGACCACAAATTGAAAATTGACAATTGAGGACAAGCCATATCAATCGGGTATCCGCGTGAGAAATCTCTCTCCCCTCCGCAAGGCGGAATTCAATCCAGGTCATCGTCCAATTTTCAATTTACAATTTTCAATCTTCAATTCCCTCCCCGTGCTGCTGACCGCGGCCATGCTCTTGACCGCGTGTTCCCGCAAGCCCGCTCCGCCCAAGCCATACCTGGCCTTCGTCGCCTCACGGGAAACACAGGCGGTCATGGTAGCGGATCTTGCCTCCTTTGGTGTTGTGGCAACAATTCCCGTGGCCCGGCCCGAGCGTGTGGTCGTCCGGCCGCACGCCAGGCAAGTCTGGGCGCTCTCCGCCGACGGCGAGATTTCCGTGATCGAAATTCCGAACCTGAAAGTCACTGAGAGCGGCCGGCCGGGCGGCAGCGCTCGCGACCTTCGGTTCGCGCCGGACGGACGCCAGGCATATTTCCTGAATCCCGCCAAAGAAGAAATTGTCTTTGTGGACGCGGACAGCTTGAAGGTTGCCGCCAGCGTTCGCGTCGGAGCCCCGCTTTCGAGCCTGGCGCTGTCACCCGACGGAAAGACGCTGGTGGCAGCCTCCGCCGCCGCGAACCGGCTCTACGTTGTCGACGCCAGATCTCGCGCGCTGCTTGGCTCGGCGGAAGTGGGTAAAGAGCCGGGCGAGACTGTCATCCTTCCGGACAATTCGAAGGCTTTCGTCGCCGACGCGGGCGAGCAGAAGCTCTCGGCGGTTGACATCGCGACGCGACAATTGCTTTCGCATATCGAGTTAGGAATGAAACCTGGGCCGCTTTTGCTGAAACCTGACGGTGGCGAGGTATTCGTTCTCTGCCCCCAGGCCGCGACGCTGGCGATTGTGGACGCTTTCCACGATAACGTCTCGCAGAACTTCCCTACTGGCCGCGAGCCGTCAGCGGCGGTGATCCGGAAAGACTCGACCGTGCTGTACATCGCCAATGCCGGAGACGGTTCCGTGACCACCTTCGACGTTCAGAACCGAGTGGTGATCGCCTCAACCCAGGTCGGCAAAGAACCGCGGGCGCTCGCCCTCACTCCCGATGAACGATTCCTTGTGGCGGCCGATGCCGCAACCTCGAGCCTTGCCGTCCTCGTCGCCGAGCCGGAACGCCTGGCCAGGATGCGCTCGGGCCTGGTGACCACCATCCCCGTAGGGGCCGGGCCGGTGGACGTGGTGATACCCAGTTGGCTGAGGGATGAGTCGGCTGAGTGAACTTCAGAAGCATTTAAAGTAAAGCATTAAGTCCAGAATGGACTCGGGCGGGAATGCAATCTTGTGTTGAATTGCAGGGCTGAAAGTTTTGCTTGAGGAATTGTCGACGCGCCGACTACCACCCTCCCAGTTCTTCAGTGAGCTCCAGGTTCAACCAACCCTCTGCCGGAATAACCTGGAGCGGAAGGTCCTCCGCCCAAAGGGAGACTTGGAGACGGCTGGGCTGGCCCAACCCGAGGCCGAGGAGTTGGTAGTCGCCGCCCATCTCGAATACGCGATCAAACGCCACCTGCAGGCGGTCGCCGGTTCCGAGCGGAACGAGGATCTGTTCGTCGTATTTCCAGAACTCAATCAATCCGAGTTTCCCCTGCTCGACCAAAGCGTGCAGTCGCGCCCGGCCCGCGCCGTCGATGTTGACGCGAATTTCGAACCTGGGGAACCCGGTGAGGAACTGGGGATGCAGGTCCAGCCGGAGATAAAGCGCGCGCGGCCCGCTGCCATAGTACAGAGCTTCGAGCGCCTCTTCCCCGCCATGCATCGTCCCGGACAGGTAGTCGGGGGTGTAGACCCCCGCGCCCAGCCATTCGAAGTAATTCGTCACCCGGCCGTCCACCCGCGGCTCGATGTGGGCTGAAGGAGCCGTGACCCTGGCGCGAACGCGCGGCCGCTTGATGGGAGTTGCCAATTCATCGGGCGGCGAATCGCCCAGGAGCCGGTAAATATTGCTGAGATGCTTGCGATAGAGGAGATCGAATTCCTCGTCGTGCGCGCTGGAATGCTCGGGGCCGTACCACCAGCACCAGTCACTGCCTTCGGCAATCCAGAGTTCCTGCTCCGCGAGGCTGACATCTTTCGGGTCCAAGCCCGGATCACGCGATTTCTTGGCGAAGAATTCGCGCGCGTCGACGAGCAAATCCCAGGCGAGATTGTCCTCTTCGGCGCCAATCCAGATGTCAAAGTTGGCGTTGATCCAGGAACCCGGCACGATGTGCGCGAGCGTTCCGGGGGTCGTGACTTCGAGGGCTTCGCTCGCGGTTACAGCGCGAAGCTCGGAGTCTGCGGCGATGCGTCCATAAAAGGCTCTCAAGAACTCCCGCCCGTTACGGGGGAAAAATTCCCAGGCGTTTTCCCCGTCGAGAATCACGGAAACCACGGCGGGAGTGTTCCCGGTGCTTCGCCCGGCGGCTTTAATGCGATGGTGGAGATCCGCCGCGGCCGCCTGCGGGTCCATCCGCGAGTAGACAAACCCAATTAAGTCCGAAAGCTGGTGGTCGCGGAAGAAGACCGAAATGGGGCGCTCACCGATTTGAAGGCGGTGCGGCCGGTAAAGGTCCGTTCCCCCGGCCACTGTCCCGTCGGCCTGCCGGTAGAACCCGGATCGAAGCGAGCGGGCGAGCACTCCCTCGTCCGTCGCGGCCCATTGGAAGCCCTCTTCCGCCGCCATCGTCAACACTTCGTCGGAGACACTCCCTTCGCTCGGCCAGAGTCCCCGCGGCCGGGAGCCAAATACTCTTTCGTGGAGTCCTACGGCTGCCCTGAGTTGTGCCCTTGCGTCCTCCGGGTGCCGGAACACTTTGCGTGGTAATGCGACGCCCGGGTGCGACTCCTCGGCCACGTTCGAATTGCATAGTAGAGGGAGAATGGGATGGTAGAACGGCGAAGTGGAAAGCTCGATTTGCCCCCGTTGGCTGGCCCCCCGGCATTCTTCAAGTGTTACTTTAAATATCTCAATTCCCTTTCTGCGCAGTTTGGACTTGTCTTCTTCCGTGTAGCCGCGCTCCTTTTTGACCAGCCGCTTGACCTCGGCATCGCCCTCCAGGTAAATCTCGTCGAACCACGCAAGCTGAGACAATACTTGAAGGTCGAGCACATCCTGAGCCCCGAGAAGCCGCAAGCCGTTCTCGCGTCGCGCGCCCTGACTCCTTTCGAAGAGCTCCCGGAAGCGGGGATAGCGGTAGAGGAGGTTCTCTCGGTTCAGGTGGAAGGCGAAATCCAGCAATTTCCCTCGGTCATCGTCGCTCAGGTCGCGCACTGGTTTGAAGGCGATTTCGTAAGGCTCTTCCCGGGCCGCATCCCGGGCGTAGTCTTCAAGCTGCGCCACGAGCGAGGGAACCATATTGAAGGTGACGTGGACGGATGGGAACTCGCGCAGGATGGCCACCATCCCGAAATAATCCTTGAGCGCGTGCAGCCTCACCCAGGGCATGGCATAGGTGTTGTCCGCCAAGTCCTTGTAGAAGGGCTGGTGCATGTGCCAGAGGAGCATGAGGTGGGTCTGAGGCATGAGGCTTGAGCGCTGATTCTTTACGGCCCGAAAGCCGATGTGTTAGCATGGCCGGGTTGGCTGGGGTGTCCCGAATTTCATGAGCGCCTGGGTCACCGCGATCGAAAGCCCGCCATGCGAATTCTTACCCGCTATATTCTGAAAGAAGTCTTCTCTCACTCCTTATTAGGGCTGCTCGTCTTCACATTCGTTATCTTTGTCCGCCACGTCGGGCACCTGCTAGAACTCGTGGTTCGTCATAGCCTGCCCGCCCGGAGCATGATCGAACTCTTCCTGCTTCCCATCCCCGGCATCCTCGTCTTGACGATTCCCATGGCCGTCCTGGTGGGGACGCTGATCGGCCTCAGCCGAATGTCGGCCGACGGGGAGGTCATCGCGGTCCGGGCCTCGGGCATAGGTCTCGGCCAGTTCGTGCGGCCGGTGATGGTGATTGCCTTGGCAGGCTGGGCGGTCGCAATGTGGATGAGCTTGTTTCTGGCTCCCCAGTCCCTTCGGAAACTGCACCGCATGGAGCAGGAGATAACCACCAGCGAGGTTCCCTACGAAATTCAACCCCGGGTCTTCCTGGAGCAGTTTCCCAACCTCTTGCTCTACCTTCAGGATGTGACCGGCTCCCGCTCCGAGTGGCGCGGCGTTTTCATCGCCGATTCGACGGACCGGGATTCGCCGAAGGTTACGTTAGCGGAAAGCGGTGTCCTTGTCAACGACCCGGCCTCGCGACGACTGACCCTTCATTTGGAGCGCGGCACAACCCACGAGATCGATCCCCAGCATCCGGAACGGTATAGCATCGCTTCCTTCACGAACACGGACATCCCCATTCCCCAGAGCCAGAATGGCGGCACGGTTTCCGAATGGAGAATTCCCCCCGCGCTGTCGCTTTCCGACCTGCTGGCCGCGCGAAGTGATCCCAGCCAGCAGAGGGCCGCGACGGTGGAATTCCATTATCGCTTTGCCCTCCCCGTCGCCTCGCTGGTCCTGGCGCTCGTCGGGATCCCCTTGGGCATTTCCACCCGCCGGGGCGGAAAAGCCGTGGGCGTCGTCCTGACCATCCTCCTGGTCTTTCTCTACTACATCATCATGGCTTTCGGCCTGGGCTTCGCAAAACAGGGCCGAGTCGCTCCCAGCGTCGGGCTCTGGCTGGCCAATGGCTTCTTTGCCGTGATGGGGACACTGATGCTCATGAACCTCCGGGGTGTACGCCAACGCCTCCAGCACCTTCAAGAATTACTTGAAGGTTTCTGGCACGACTGGCAACATCGTCTCCACCGCGACAGAACTGATGGCCTGCCAGCCTCAACCGCCCGGGCCCCCGACCCAAGACCCGTGGGAGAACGATTGTTCCAGCTTCTGGATATCTACATCATTCGCGGATGGGTCGTTTACTTCTTCTTGCTGCTGGCCACCTTCACCGGGATTTACCTCATTTTCGACTTTTACCAGATTCTGGGAGACATCCTGCGCAACCACATTCCGGCGCGCGTGGTCTTTGACTACTATCGCTTTCTCCTGCCTCAGGCCGTTTATTATCCCGCCCTGCCGCTCAGCGTGCTGGTGGCGACGCTCGTCAACTTCGGCCTGCTGGCCAAGACGAATCAGATCACCGCCATCAAGTCTTCCGGGGTCAGTATCTACCGCATTTCGCTTCCCATCCTGGTCATGGCCGCCGGGCTGAGCGCTCTCATGTACTTCATGGGGGATTATTACCTGCCTGAGACAAACCAGCGCTGGGACTCGCTGCGCAACCAGATCAAAGGCAAGCCGCCACAAACCTATCTGCGCCCGGACCGGCAATGGATCTTCGGGCAGTCGAACCGGATCTACAATCACCGCTTCTTCGATCCCGACCGGAACGTTTTCGCCGACTTATCGGTATATGAGTTCGAGCCGAAAACCTTCCGCATCACGCGGCGGATATACGCCAGCCGGGCAATCTGGGAAGAGCCCATTCATGGCTGGGTGCTCGAAAACGGTTGGGTCAGAACGATCGAAGGCAACCGGGTGGCCACCTACCTGCCCTTTTCCGTGGCCAAATTCGATGAACTGACAGAAGAGCCGGCGTATTTCAAGAAGGAAGTCCGGCCTTCCGCGCAAATGAGCGCCTGGGAACTGCGGCGGTATATCAACGACCTCTCGCAGAGCGGTTTTGACGTGGTCCGGCTTTCGGTCCAGTTCTACCGCAAATTCTCGTTTCCGCTCATCGCCTTTGTTGTGGCCTTGCTGGGAATTCCCTTCTCGCTCAGCATGGGAAGGAAAGGGGCGCTCTCCGGAATCGCCGTCAGCATCGCCATCGCCATCGTCTATTGGTCCGCCACGAGCCTCTTTGAAGCCATGGGAAACCTCAGCCAGCTTCCTCCCGTCGTCGCCGCCTGGTCACCGGATGTGCTGTTTGGATTGGTGGGCGTGTACCTGCTGTTGCGGGTCAGGACTTGAAATCAGGCGGCAAGTGGTTAGTGGCAAGTGGCGTGTAGAACAAGTCGAAAGTCCAAAGTCGAAAGTTAAGTCAAGTGAAGTGATGGCCGATATCAAGACTCCCAATGAATGCTCGACTCGACGCGTGCAACCGTGAATCGGTGACTCCGAAAGCCGACGATTGACTTAAAGTAAAACTTTAAGCGGGGTCTGGCTTGTTAGCGCGTGGAAGTTCGATAAAAGCTTGAAGTTATGTCGGCGCGTCGACATGAAGTACAGTGACGAGTGGCCAGTAACATGTGACGAGCAGGAGGCGAGGAGTCTTTCTTCTGGCTTCTGACTCCTGATTTCTGCTCGTCACTCGTCACACATCACTCGTCACTAGGCCGTGGTGTAGGCCTTAGCCTGCTGCTTCTTCACCGCCGCCTGTGCCGCCGCCAGGCGGGCGATGGGTACGCGATAAGGTGAGCAGCTCACGTAGTTCAGCCCCGCCTCGGCGCAGATCTCAATCGAAGACGGATCGCCTCCGTGCTCGCCGCAAATCCCCACCTTCAGGTTTTCGCGCGAGCTCCGGCCTTCCGCCGTGCCGATTTTGAGCAGGCGCCCCACGCGCTTCGGGTCGAGCTGCGCGAAGGGGTCGGCGGGCCAGATCTTCTGTTTGGTATAGGCGTTGATGATCTTCCCGCAATCGTCTCGCGAGAGGCCGAAAGTCGTTTGTGTCAGGTCGTTCGTCCCGAAACTGAAGAATTCCGCCTCCTGAGCGATTTCGGCCGCCGAGAGCGCCGCGGCGGGCAATTCAATCATCGTTCCGACCAGGTACTCCACCTTCACGCCTTTCTTCTTGAAGACTTCCTCCGCCACGCGGTGGACGATTTCCTTTTGCGCCAGGAACTCCTTCACCTCTCCCACGAGCGGGATCATCACTTCCGGCTTGGCGTCGATTCCCTGCTTCTTGCAGTCGGCTGCGGCCTCGAAGATCGCGCGCGCCTGCATTTCGGTAATCTCCGGATACATGATTCCCAGCCGGCAGCCGCGCAGCCCAAGCATCGGGTTGAATTCATGTAATCCTTCAACTACGGCCAGCATCTTCTTGAGCTGGTTGATCTTGGGACTCTTCTTCTTGCTCCCTTCAAGCTTGGCGATTTCCACCATAAGCTCTTCCCGCTTGGGAAGGAATTCGTGCAGCGGCGGGTCGAGCGTTCTGATCGTAACCGGCAGGCCGTTCATCGCCTTAAACAGCCCGAAGAAGTCCTTGCGCTGCATGGGGAGCAGCTTGCCGAGCGCTTCGCGACGCTGCTTCTCGAGCTTGGCCGCTTCTTTCTCGTCGTTCGTGTCCTTGCAGGCCATGATCATCCGCTGGACGTGTGGAAGACGGTCCTTGGCGAAGAACATATGCTCGGTGCGACAGAGGCCGATTCCCTCCGCGCCGAAATTGCGCGCCACCAGCGCGTCGCGCGGGATGTCGGCGTTGGCGCGCACGCCGAGCTGGCGGTTATCGTCAGCCCATTGCATGAATTCCGCGAAGACGCCACTGTGCGGGTCGGGTTCGACCAGATTGGCCTTGCCCAAAATCACCCGTCCGGTTGACCCGTCAAGCGAGATCCAGTCGCCCTCCTTGAGTGTCTGGCCGGCAACGCGGATCTGTTTTTTGGCCCCGTCCACTTCCACGTCGCCCGCGCCGGCCACGCAAGGCTTTCCCATGCCGCGAGTGACCACTGCGGCGTGCGAGGTCATTCCCCCGCGCGAGGTGAGAATCCCAACCGCCACTTCCATGCCGTGAATATCGTCGGGAACGGTTTCAGCCCGAACTAGAATGACCGGGTTGGCTTTCCCTTGCTTGACGGCTTCGTCCGCCGTAAAGACGATGCGCCCCACGGCCGCACCGGGCGACGCCGGCAAGCCCTTCGCCAGCACCTTGAGCGGTTTCGATTCGTCGAGCACCGGGTGCAAGAGTTGATTTAACTGCTCCGGGTCGACGCGCAGCAATGCTTCCTGGGGCGTGATCAGACCCTCCTTGACCATCTCGACAGCAATCCGCACGGCAGCCGGGCCGGTGCGCTTTCCGGCGCGCGTCTGGAGCATGTACAGTTTGCCTTCCTGGATCGTGAACTCAAAGTCCTGCACGTCGCGGTAGTGCTTCTCAAGGCGTGTGGTGATGTCGCGGAGCTGAGTATAGACGTCCGGCATAATTTCGCCGAGTTCCCTGATAGGCACGGGAGTACGAACCCCGGCGACAACGTCTTCGCCCTGAGCGTTCATTAGGAATTCGCCGTAGAACTCCTTGAGCCCGGTTGCGGGATTGCGTGTGAACCCGACGCCGGTTCCGGAAGTCTCGCCCATGTTGCCGAAGACCATGGTCTGCACATTGACGGCGGTTCCGAGATCGTCGGAAATCTTGTTCAATCGCCGGTAAGTCTTCGCCCGGGGATTGTACCAGGAGCGGAAAACCGCCTCGATGGCCATTTCAAGTTGTACTTTAGGATCCTGGGGGAAGTCCTTCCCCGCCTCTTTGCGGACAACTTTCTTGTACTCGGCGATGACTTGCTTCAAATCCTCGGCCGTAAGCTCGGTATCGAGCTTCACTCCCTTCTTTTTCTTCTGGCCGTCGAAGACGTGCTCGAACTTCTCCTTGGGGATTTCCATGACCACATTACCGAACATCTGGATGAAGCGGCGGTAGCTGTCGTAAGCAAATCGGGGATTGCTGGTCTTCTCGGCGAAGACCCCGGCGATCTGGTCGTTCATGCCCAGGTTGAGAATGGTGTCCATCATCCCGGGCATGGAGAACTTGGCGCCGGACCGCACGGAGACGAGCAATGGGCTTTTCGGGTCGCCAAGCCTTTGACTGAGCAGTGTCTCCAACATATTCAGGGCAGCGAAAGCCTCGGTCTTGATGTTGTCCGGGGTCTTATTTCCTGCCTGGAAGTAGAGCCGGCAAGCCGAGGTGGCGATCGTGAATCCGGGGGGGACGGGCAAGCTGGCGTTGGTCATTTCCGCCAGGCCTGCGCCTTTTCCCCCCAGGACATCCTTCATGTCTCCGTGACCGTCAGCCTTTCCACCGCCGAAGAAATAGACGTACTTTTCCATGATTGCTCCTTTTCGAAAGAAGAATTCAGAAGCCAGAAGTCAGAATGAAAGACTCGCGGCTAGGCCTTTATTCTGGATTCTGACTCCTGACTCCTGACTTCTGACTTCTGCTGTAGTTCAACTTTCACTTTCAATTTCGTCGACGCGTCGACACAGCCCGATCAGGACGCGATCTCGGCAAACTGCGCGATGCCGGAAAATAAAGCGTCCAGCTTTCCCAGTAAGCGCAGGCGGTTCTCCCGCACCGCTCGGTCCTCCGCCATCACCAGGACCTTGTCGAAGAACTTATCCACGGCGGGGCGAAGCGCCGCGATCGACTCCAGCGCCTTTCCATACTCCCCCGTCGCAGCGAGTTTCGCTGCCGCAACCGAAACCGAAGTATAGTCCGCGTAAAGGTCCGCTTCCGGCCCGGACTCCAGCAGAGACCCGTCAACCTCGCCCGGTTGCCAGTCGGATGCGGAGGCAGACTTGGCAAGTATATTTTTGATGCGTTTCGCCGCCACCGACAACGCCTCAAAATCTTCCCCGCCCCGTAGTTGCTCCAGGGCCAAGGCGCGCTCAGCTGCTTGGGCGGGATTGTCTGCCCCAGCGGCCCGGACCGCCCGCACCGTGTCGTACCGCAGCCCTCGAACCGTCTCAAGATAGAACCTTAGTCGCTCGGCCAGAAAATCGAGGACGGCGGTGAAAACCTCCGCTTGCGGCTTTTGCCAGTCAATCGTCAGAGTGTTCAGCGCCTGCTCGATAAGCGGCCGGAGGTCGATCGAAATCGAGCCTTCAACCAGAACTTTAACTATTCCGTTTCCCTGCCGGCGCAGCGCAAAGGGATCGCTCGAGCCCGTCGGTTCCTGTCCGACGGCGAATCCGCCCACAACGCTATCGAGCTTATCGGCCAGAGAAACCACCGCTCCGGCGATGCTTCGCGGAGCTGAATCCTCCAGGCCTGCGGGCTTGTAGTGATCGTAGATGGCAGTCGCGACTCCTTCCGGCTCGCCTTGCGCCGCGGCATAGAGCCCGCCCACCACGCCCTGGAGTTCGGTAAACTCTTGCACCATCTGGGTCGTCAGGTCGCACTTCGAAAGCTCGACGGCGCGCAAAGCGTGCTCCGCTTCCTCGTGGGTGATCCTGTCCTGATCGGCGAGCGCCTGGACGATGAGGCGCGCAATCTGGCGCATACGCTCGACCTTGTCGGCATAACTTCCCAATTGGGCCTGATAGGTAACGCGCGCCAACCGTTCCGCCCGGCCGGCGAGAGGAACCCTCTGGTCGGAATTCCAGAAAAACTCCGCGTCGGCAAAGCGCGCCGCGAGCACCCGCTCGTGACCTCGGCGGATCAGGCCCCGCGCGTCCTCGTCCATATTGAGGATGGCCACAAAGGACGGTTCGAGTTCCCCTTGCCGGTTCTCCAGCGAAAAGTATTTCTGGTGGTCACGCATCACCGTAATCAAAATCTCTCGCGGGAGATGGAG
This sequence comes from Terriglobia bacterium, assembly GCA_041946825.1. Taxonomy (GTDB): domain Bacteria; phylum Acidobacteriota; class Terriglobia; order UBA7540; family UBA7540; genus CAZTHM01. Next base: position 29,742 of record JBHGBD010000038.1, read on the forward strand.
AAAGCGGGCATCGAAGCCGCCTCGAATTCCCGTCGGCCATTCCGTCGAGTTGACGACCCATTGCGCCAGTTCTCGGTCCTCAACGAGCTTCAGGCCGTCTTCAAGTAACACTTGAGCTTCTGACTGAACCTTCTCCCGCCGCGTTTCCGGGTCGAATTCCACAAACGCTCGCCGAAGTTTCTTCGCGTAATCCTCGAAGCCGCGGACGCGAATCCGCCCGGGCCGCAAAGCACGATGGCCGTAAGTAAGGTCGGCAGACTTGACCCCCGCGACCTGGAACGGAATAACGTTTGCCTCCGGGCCCTCTCCAGATAGCGCCAGAAGCCAGCGGATCGGCCGGACGAATCGCGGCCCTGCCTTGGCCACCCAATACATGCTCTTCGGGAAGCTTAGCCCCGTAATGGCGCGGGGGAGGATGCCCGAAAGCAGCCGCCCGGCAGGTTTGCCGCGCAACGTCTTGCGGACCGCCAGGTACTCGCCTTTGGGCGTCGTCACGCGCGCCAGATCGCCGACCTTCACCGCATTCTTGGCTGCGAAACTTTCTGCGGCCCTGGTAGGATTCCCGGCGGCGTCAAAGGCCACCTTCACCGGCGGCCCGACCAGTTCTTCCACCTGGTCCGCCTGCCGAACGAGAACTTCCGGAACCAGCACCACTAGTCGCCGCGGGGTGGAATAGCTCCTGGGCACGGTGGCACTGGCGGGCAGCAGCCGAGCTTCCTTCAATGCTTCCGACAGCCCGCGGGCGAAGTCCTCGCGCGCGGCGTCCAGAAAGCGGGCGGGAATCTCCTCACATCCGATTTCAACCAAGAGCGGGCGTGTCCGTGGCGCCTTCACGCGGGGTCGACCTCCATGATGACGGCGGCAGGCGGCGTCTTGCGATTCAGATAGATTTCCGCCACGGCGCAAGCCATGGCGCGCACGCGGCCAATCATGGCCACACGCTCCGTGACGCTGATCGCTCCGCGCGCGTCAAGGATGTTGAACAGGTGCGAGCACTTCAGGCAGAGGTCGTAAACTTTGCGCAGCGGGAAACGATCCTCGCCGTCCTCCGGGGCCCGGTAAGATTGCAGCAGCCTCGTGGCCTCACCTTCATAGAGGTCGAAAGCCGCCCGGCAGGTCTCGGGCGAGGCTTCCTCGAAGTCGTAGATCGAGAGCTCGCGCTCCTCTTCCCGGCGGATGTCGCCGTAGGTCATGCCCTCATTCCAGCGCACGTCGTAGACGTTGTCGACTCCCTGCATAAACGCCGCGATGCGCTCGAGGCCGTAGGTCAGTTCCACGCTGATGGGCTCCAGGTCCACACCGCCGGCCTGCTGGAAATAGGTGAATTGCGTAACCTCCAAGCCGTCGAGCATCACCTGCCAGCCAATGCCCCAAGCACCGAGCGTTGGCGCTTCCCAGTTGTCCTCCTCGAATCGAATATCGTGGTGCCTTAAGTCGATTCCCAGATCCTCCAAGCTCTTCAAATACATGGCCTGGATATCTTCAGGTGGAGGTTTAAGGATGACCTGCATCTGGGTGTGCTTCAGCAAACGATTGGGATTCTCGCCGTAACGGCCGTCGGCCGGCCGGCGCGAAGGCTGGAGGTAAGCCACGCGCCACGGGTCAGGCCCCAGGACCCGCAGGAAGGTCTCAGGCGTCATCGTCCCTGCGCCAACTTCCAGGTCATAAGGGAGAGCAATAACGCACCCCTGCCCAGCCCAGAACTCACTCAGGCGGAGGAACATGGACTGAAAGGTTAAAGGCTTGCTTGAGATCTGCCCCCCAGCGCGCTTTGGTTTTGACTTCATGGTTTAGATTCAATTGCGCTCAAGAGTCGAAGGTCGAAGAGCTGAAACGACCCAACTTGGGCAATCGAGTTTTCGACTTCTTCGACTTTTGAACTCGTTCTACATCTCCTCATCCAGCAACGGCCGCGTGACGAGCTTCCTCTCCAAGTGCGACTCAATCACCTCTTCGAGAAGCCTACGGGCATCGCGCGTTCCGGGTGGCTCTTTTTCGCTTGTGAGCCAGCGGTCGAGTGGCGCCGGGCAGTGAGCCTGCGCGACCGATCGAGCCGCGCTCGAGATCCCGGTCCCCGCCTGCGCCGGGCGGCAATCCGAGCACAGCAGCCCTTCCGAACCCTCGCCGTAGAACGCCGGCTCTTCTCCCAACTCTCGGCCGCACGCCGCACAGGCGCTGAGATTTGGCAGAAAGCCGCCCAAACGCAAGAGCCAGTAGTTGAAATAGAGCAGCGGGCGATTCACCTCACCCGAATGCTTCATACCCCGCAAGACCGCCAGAATCAAGCGGAAGGCTCGCTCATTCTGCTCGCGCTCGGGCAAGAAGCGCTCGGCGACTTCGGCCACATACTGCGCCCCGACTTGCAGCCGGTACTCCTTCTGCATGTCGAAGAAGGATTCGAGCAGCTCGGCTGAGTTCAGGCGCAGCAGGTCGCGGTTTTCCCGCTCGAAGAGCCAGAGGCGCACGTAGCTCAGCGCCTCAAGAGTCCCGCCATAGCGGCTCTTGGGCCGCTGCGCGCCCGCGGCCACCGCCCGAAGGCGTCCCCATTGCCGGGTGAGAAGCGAAACAATCTTGTCGGCTTCTCCCAGGCGATAGGTACGCAGGACGACCGCTTCTGATTCGCGCAGGGGCATCTCAAGGCCGATGTCGACGCGCCGACAAACCGATGAAATTAGCATATTCGCTGGCGGGCGTGAAGGGAAAACTTGGCGTCGCCCCTCCAATCTCCGCGAGAATTACCCCTTCAAACCCCTATGCCGCGATGAAGACTCTCCATCGAGAAACTCATCGCTTCTTACTTCCGGGCCGGGGGCGGAGCCTGAGGAAAAACCGTGACGGATTGTGGAAAACAGATTATGTAACCTTCCCGGTCCCCTCCCAAGCATTATCAGACGCGCCTGTGGAAAGATTTCCCCCTCCATCCACCCCAACCGATTCGACCGGCTGCCGAAGCGAATCAGAAGCCCGTAGTGGGCCGGATATTTTAGTTGCCAGATTCGGAGGGGCGAGAGTAGATTCACTTCCCTGCCCGCGCGAGGAGGATCCGGTTGCGGAGTTCGAAAGTTGATGTTGTCGGTCTGGGGCTCAACGCCACTGACACGGTGCTGATGGTTCGCGCCTTCCCTCCCCTGGGAGGCAAAGAGCGCGTCGCTTCAATGACCCGGCAGGCAGGTGGTCAGGTGGCAACGGCGCTGGTGACCTGCCATCGCCTCGGACTGCGCGTCCGGTACATCGGCAAGGTCGGCGACGACGACGACGGGCGCTTTCAGATTGCGAGCCTCCGGAAGGAGGGGATGGACGTCCGCTCCCTCCAAAGCGTGCGAGGCGCTACAACCCAGTACGGCACGATTATCGTTGATCAAGCCACGGGCGAGCGGACGGTCTTCTGGGATCGGGACGCGCGCCTGACCGTCGAGCCCGCAGACATCCGTCCCAAGGACGTCCAGGGCGCGAAGGTTCTCCACATCGACGGTTGCGACGTCGAGGCGGCGCTGGAGGCGGCGCGCTGGGCACGCCAGGCTGGCGCGACCGTCGTGGCCGACCTCGACACCGTCTATAAGAAGGTGGAGACGCTCTTCCCTTTCATCGACTACCTCATCGCCTCGGCCAACTTCCTGCCGGCCGTAACCGGGCGCGACGACCCTTTCCAGGTCCTCAAGTACATGGCCCGCGAGTACGGCGTCGCCAATCCCGGCATGACTCTCGGCCGCGAAGGCGCGCTCGTCTACTCTCAGGGTCAATTCCACTACTCGCCGGGCTTCGTCGTCGAGACCCTCGACACGACCGGCGCCGGCGACGTCTTTCACGGCGCGTTCATTTACGGCTTGGTGGCGGGCTGGGCGATCGACCGCATCCTCGATTTCTCCAACGCCATGGCCGGCCTGAATTGCACCAAGCTCGGAGCCCGGGGTGGAATCGCCACCGTTTCCGAGGCGGAAAGACTCATTGCGACCGGAGGGCGTCATGTGAATCCCGCCTATCACCGCCCGCCCGTGGCCAAGCCTCGCCCCGCCAACCGCACAAGGAGGTCGTAATTCCATGCCCGACTCCGGCTATGCCCTGGTAACCGGCGCCTCAAGCGGCATCGGTGAGTGCTTCGCCCGAGCGCTGGCACGGCGGGGCCAGAACCTTGTCCTGGCGGCAAGGACCAAACCGAAGCTCGACTCGCTCGCCGCCGAGCTCCGAAAGCAGCACTCGATTGCGGTTGAGGTTGTCGAGATCGACCTGAGCGCGCCGGGAGCTGCGGACCGCCTGGCACGCATCCTCGTCGAAAGAAAACTCCACGTGGATGTTCTCATCAACAACGCCGGGTTTGGCGCCCATGAGCGATTCTGGAAGCTGCCTCTCGAGCGCCAATCTCAAATGATCCGCCTCAACGTCATCGCCCTGGTCGAGCTGACGCACCTTTTGCTGCCCGCCATGTTGGAGCGTCGCCGCGGCGCCATCATCAACGTTTCGTCAACCGCCGGGTTCCAGCCGGTCCCCAATACCGCCGTGTATGCCGCCACCAAGGCCTTCGTCACCAGCTTCTCGGAAGCGCTCGCCTGGGAACTGCGCCCGCAGGGCATCATCGTGGTGACGCTCTGCCCGGGCGGCACGCGAACCAACTTCTTCCAAGCCGGTCAGTACCAACGGCCCAGTCTGCCGGGCGGGATGCAGAACTCGGAGGAGGTCGTACGGGCAGCCTTGGACAGGCTCGACCGGGGTGGCGGGCTGGTGATTCCCGGCACGATGAACAAAGTCGCACTGATTTCCCAGCGCTTCGCGACGCGCCGCATGGTAACGCGCATCAGCGCCCGGATCTTCCGGCTCGATTAGACTGAGACCGTTTTAATACGGAGGTGTCTGTAATAGCATAATATTTAATCAGTGTGCTCTTTATCGAATATATCTATGTCTAATATGACTGTCTCGAATTATGTATATTTGCATATTATGTGTTAAGCGCCTTTCGGGAGTCTATATCCGTACGCTAGGTACAAGCTGCGATCCGCCTCCCCCGACCTCGTCCGGAGGGCGGTGTGGACCCGCGACCCTCCTTGACGAAACCCGCCCGCCTGCGTTACACATCCGAACAGCATTCGCCGTAGGAACAGGTGCCCCATGGACCTAGCTTTGAAGCGCCCGCCCATAACCTTGCTCCTCTGCCTGCTCTTCCTTGCCGGGGCCGCCCACGCCCAGGCGCCCGAGGAACTCTTTACCGAGCGCATCCTCAATTTCCACAGCGACACCACCGTTAATCCTGATGCATCGATGGACGTGCGCGAGACGATCAAGGTCCGCGCGGCGGGCGAGCAGATCAAGCGCGGGATCTACCGCGACTTCCCGACCCGCTACACCGATCGACTGAACAACGAATACGTTGTCGGTTTCGAGCTGCGCGAAACCCTGCGCGACGGCAAGCCTGAGCCTCACCACATCGAGGACCTGTCGAACGGCATCCGAATCTATTTCGGCGAGAGGAGCGTGATCCTCCCCCCGGGCGAATACACCTACACGCTCGCCTACCGGACCACGCGCCAACTGGGCTTCTTCGATGACCACGACGAGCTTTACTGGAACGTGACCGGGAACGGCTGGGCGTTCCCTATCGACGAAGCTTCGGCGACCGTCACACTTCCCCGCGGCGTCCATCGCGATGCCATCCTCCTGGACGGTTACACCGGCCCGCAGGGGTCGATCGGCAAGGCGTTCAGCTGGTCGGTGGACGGCGAGAACCGGCCGACTTTCCGCACCACCAAGCCTCTCCAGTCCGAGGAAGGCCTGACGATCGTCGTCTCCTGGCCCAAGGGTTTCGTCGCCGAGCCCACCCGCGAGATGAAGCTCCGCTGGTTCCTCTCCGACAACGTGAACGTGATCGTGGCGAGCGCCGGCCTGATCCTGATTTTCATTTACTACCTTGCCGCCTGGATCAAGGTAGGGCGCGACCCGGAGGCGGGGGTCATCATGCCGCTCTACGAGCCGCCGCAAGGCGTCTCGCCCGCCGCCACGCGGTATCTTTCGGAGATGGGATTCGACCACCGCGTGTTCGCTTCCGCCGTCATCAACATGGCGGTCAAGAAATATCTGACCATCAAGGATAACGAGGGCACCTACACGCTGACCAAGGCGCGAGGGCAAAAAACCCTGCTCGCCCCTGAAGAGGCGGCCGCCGCCGACAAACTTTTCAGCGCCGGCGAGAAAGTCGAGCTGAAGAATACCAACCACACCCAGATCGGCGGGGCGCTTGAGGCGATCAAGAGTTCCCTGCGCCTGCGCATGGAGAAGCTCTACTTCTTCACCAACCAGCGCTATCTGATTCCTGGGCTCGTGATGTCGCTCCTTGTCCTGATCATCGCGGCGCTTTCGGCGCAAGGCGACAAGAAATTCCTCGCGCTCTTCATGACCGTGTGGTTGAGCGGCTGGAGCGTGGGCGTATTCTTTCTGGGCTCGCAGGTCATCCAGGCCTGGCGCGGAGTCCTGTCGGGCACGGGCCATCGCGCCACCGGCACCGCCGGAGCGCTGTTCCTGACGCTCTTCGCGACGCCGTTCCTGATCGGCGAAATTGCGGGCATCTACCTGATCAGCACGGCGATTTCGGTCCCGGTGCTGGCGATTCTTCTGCTCGTGGCCATTGTGAATTATCTGTTCCATCACCTCTTGAAAGCGCCCACGCGCGCCGGTCGCGCGCTGCTCGACAAGATCGAGGGCTTCAAAATGTTTCTCGCCGCGACGGAAAAGGACCGGCTCAACCTGCTCAACCCGCCGCTGCGCACGCCGCAACTCTTTGAATTGTACCTGCCGTACGCTCTGGCGCTGGGGGTCGAGCAGCAGTGGTCGGAGCAATTTTCCGACGTCCTGGCCGCGGCCGGCGCCGCCGGCTCGACTTACTCGCCCTCCTGGTACTCAGGCCGGAGCTGGAGCGCGCTGGGCGCCGCGGGTTTTGCGTCGTCGCTCGGCACTTCCTTCTCAGGGGCCATCTCGTCGTCCTCCAGCCCGCCGGGATCGAGGTCCGGCTCGAGCGGAGGCGGCGGGGGCGGCTCGTCG
>JBHGBD010000039.1:0-35168 GCA_041946825.1 Terriglobia bacterium
TGTGGCATTCATGCTCCCCGCCACTGAGCCTACCACCGCCGAACCCGCAAAGGCCGGCATTGTCATCAGAGCCAGTATGAATACTAGACCCAATACGATCCCCGCTCTGCGTTCTGCGCTTTTCATGGTTATGACTCCCTTCGATGCAGCACGAGAAAAAACTCGTCCCCTTCGGTTCGTTGCTACTCGCTTCCAAAGGTGAATGGACTTATATGATACCAGTACCAAGCGTGTCAAGTAGTTTTTTGGAGTTTTTTCGCGCCCTCAGTGGTCACGCGTGTCTACGGTGATCAGCACGGACAGACGTACAAAAAGTCCGTTTCCTCGCGGGCCGTGTCCCCTTCACATGAGACTCATCCTTTACAGGGAGAAGGATCCGATTGTCCGGCTTCCAAGACAACTCCCGGCTCGCCCCCACGCGGTTGCAGGTCCCCCGAGCGTCGCCACGCAGACATTGGCCTTCTTTGAGAAGCGGCGACCAGCCAACGATACAGGTCTGGGGGAATTGTGCGCAAGCTTTGTTCGGGATGATTTACTCGGGCTCAGGTCCGGCTTTGTTGAGCAGGTTTCGAATCGCGCCGGCGACGCCGGCCTTTGCACCAAAAACTGACGACCCAGCCACCAGCACGTCGGCACCCGCCTCGACAGCCAATCGAACTGTTTCCTCATTGATCCCGCCGTCCACTTCCACTTCGCACTTGAGGCTGCGCTGGCGAATGGCGTTGCGTACCTGTCGAATCTTCGCCAGAGTCTCCGGGATGAAATCCTGGCCGCCGAATCCCGGGTTCACCGTCATCACGAGGACGAGTCGAACGCTGGCGAGGACTTCGGAAATCAGGACCGCCGGGGTCGCGGGATTAATCGCCACGCCGGCCTTCTTTCCGAATGAATGAATCTGCTGAATCGTCCGATGCAGGTGCGGTGTGGATTCCTGGTGGACGATGATGGTGTCGGCTCCGGCTTTGGCGAAATCACCGATAAAGGTCTCCGGAGACTCCACCATCAGGTGTGCTTCGAGGGCCATGCGTGTAAGCGGCCGGAGACTCGCAACCGCGATTGCGCCGAAGGTGATGTTCGGGACGAACCGCCCGTCCATCACGTCGATCTGGACGCGGTCGGCGCCTGCGGCCTCGGCTTCGCGAACCTGTTCGCCCAAGCGCATGAAGTCGGCCGAAAGGATCGAAGGGGCGACTTTGATCATCCGTTGGTCCGCCCGCCACTGTGCAGTTGGCTCGCTGCGGCTTCATCAACATACCACACGACCCGGCCGTTAACAGGGAGGATTCCCTGCGCGGGGAGCGTACGAAGATCGGAGGGCCCTTCGATCACACGCCGGAGCGTTACGGCCTTCTCGCATCCGGAAACCAGAAAAACAGCCATCGCAGCGGCGTTCAATACGGGATACGTCAGCGTGATCCGCGGTAGCCCATTCCCGCCCGGTGTTGACGGGATTACCCAATGCTCGCGTTCTTCCAGGGCTGGCGAACCCGGAAACAACGAAGCAGTATGGCCGTCATTGCCCATTCCCAGGAGGACCAGATCGAGGCGCGGATAGTTGCCCTCGCGCTGGGGGATGGCGCTCGCGAGGTGTGAGGCGTACTGTCGCGCCGCCTCAACGGCGTCGGCCTGCTCGCCCGCCATGCGATGAAAGTTATCTCGCCGCAATCGAACGGGGGCGAGGAGCGTCTCGCGAATCATCCGGAAGTTACTCTCGGGATGGCTGGGCGGAACTTGACGCTCGTCGACCTGAAATAACTGGACCTTTGCCCAGGCGATCCGGCTGGAATGGTCGCTTGATGCCAGCAACTCGAACAACCGCCGCGGAGTCGACCCGCCCGAGAGGGCCGCGAAGAATTCTCCGGCCGCCTCAATTCGCGCCCGCGCCGTTTCGACGAATCGCTCTGCCGCGGCGCAGCTGAGTTCTTCCATGGTCTTGAAGATGTGGATTTCAGGTCTGGGCATGAACAATTTAGTGAGTGATATCCGGTTGCTCCCATGCGCGGCCGTCGGCAGCGATGAAAGCGACGGCCTCAGCGGGCCCCCAACTGCCGGACTCGTAGAACGCCAGCCCCTTTTCTCCATCCTGCCGCCAGCGCTCAATGATCGGGTCAACAAGCTCCCAGGATAGCTCCACCGCGTCCTGGCGATTGAAGAGCGTCGCATCGCCCAGCATGCAGTCCAGCAGCAGTGTTTCGTAGGCGGTCGGCGGCGAGGCGCTGAAGGCCTCCCCGTAACGGAAATTCATGGTCACCGGTCGGATGTGCATGACGGGGCCGGGAAGTTTGGCGCTGAAACGCAGCGAAATTCCCTCGTCCGGCTGGATGTGAACCGTGAGCAGGTTCGGTTCGATCCGGTCGCACGGTGTGCCGCGAAAGAGCAGATGCGGCACGCGGCGGAACTGGATCGAAATCTCCGTGGCGCGCTTGGCCAGGCGTTTCCCCGAGCGGAGGTAAAACGGCACGCCCGCCCAGCGCCAATTGTCGATGTAGAACTTCAACGCCGCGAAAGTTTCGGTCGTTGAGTTGGGCGCGACCTTGGGCTCCGCCCGGTAGGCGGGAACTTGCTCGCCGCGAACGGCGCCCTCTTTGTACTGGCCGCGGACTGCAAATTGATTGATTTGATCGAGAGGGAGGGGCCGAATAGACCGCAGGACCTTGGCCTTTTCGTCGCGCACCGCCGCGGCCTGGAAAGTCGGCGGCGGCTCCATCGCCACGAGACTCAGCAATTGCAGTACATGGTTCTGGATCATGTCGCGAACTAATCCCGCCTCTTCGTAATACGAGCCGCGCGCCTCGACACCCAGGTCCTCTGCCACGGTAATCTGGACGTGGTCAATGTAGCGGCGGTTCCAGATGGGTTCAAAGACTCCGTTGGCGAAACGAAACACCAGCAGGTTCTGCACTGTCTCCTTGCCGAGATAATGGTCGATGCGATAAACCTGGTCCTCGCTGAAAACGCTGGTGACCGTGCGATTGAGCTCCCTTGCGCTGGCCAGATCGCGCCCGAAGGGTTTCTCGATGATGATGCGTGTCCAACCCTTCTCCGATTGTTCCGGGCGTGCGAGTCCCACTGCTCCAAGATGGCGGATGATGACGGGAAAGAAGCTCGGCGGGGTAGCAAGATAGAAGAGCCGATTGCCGGCAGTCCCCCGCTCCCGATCGAGGCGGTCGAGAAGCGTCTTCAATTGCTCATAAGCTGCGGGATCTCCGAAATTGTCGGCGATGTAAAAGATGCCCCTGCCAAAGCCCTCGACGAAAGTTTCACTCTCCTCGTTCGGAAGCCTCAGGAAATCGGTGACGGCCTGGCGCATCTTCTCCCGAAATTCGTCGTGCGTGAATTTGGTACGCGCGCACCCGATAATCGAGAACCCCGCCGGCAGCAAGCGCTCGCGCGAGAGGTAATAGAGGGCGGGAACAATTTTCCGCTCCGTAAGATCACCAGAAGCTCCAAACACCACCATCGCGCAGGAGTCGGAAGGGCGTGCGGCGCGCGGGGTAGCGGCCAATGAGCGGGGCGCTCTATTCTCTTCAGGTTTCATCTCTCCCTCGTTCGTCCGCCAGCCTCTTCAATGCGCCTTTCACCACCACCAGCAAGTGGTCCAAACCCGCCTGCACTCCCCTTCCCACATGGAATCGCACCACGCGGAGGTTGCGGCTCCGCAGCGATTCCAGGTCGCCCAGCGCTTGTGCCTGCTTGAGAATCGAAAACGTATAGGGCTGGCCGGGCACAGGCAGGTCGCTGCGGTCATCTCCCGTGATGATGATGAAGACTCCGTTGGCCGCCCCGCCCTTGTGCAGCTGCCCGGTGGAGTGCAAGTAGCGCGGGCCGAAGCCAAGCGTGGTCGCCAATCGCAAACCGTTTCGGAGGCTCATCCGGATCGCCTGCAGTGCCGCGCGATGTCCGCTGGAGGGATCGAGATAAGCCAGGATGGCGACGTAATCCCCTGTCTGGGCCTTCGAGAGGAAGGCCGCAAGGCAATCCTCCATCGTCCGCGAGGGGTCCATTCCCTCCGTGCCGGAGGCGCCACGTGGCTGGGCGGCATCACAAAAGAACTTCACACCCTCCGACTCCGCAAGATGAGCCGACTCTTCAAAACTCCCGCGGGCTGCGAATTGAGCCAGAAGGCGGTTGGTGTTGTCCTTACTTTCCTGGACGTTCGGCTGATCGAAGGGGTCGATGTCCAGCAGGGCGCCGGCCGTGGCCGTCGCCACTTCCCAGCGGAAGAATTCCCCGCCCAAGTCGTGAATTCCTTGAAGCACAATGCGCACGACCATGTGGCCTGCCAATTCCAATCGCCGCAGCATCCCCTCAATTTTCCTGTTACTCTCGGAAGCCAGCTTCATGTGAACGAACAGACGATCGTTCCCATAGCTTTCGGGCGTTTCCAGGTGCTCGCGGACAATGGGAACAATCCCGCGCCCCTCTTTCCCAACACTTTCGGCGATGAGTTGCTCGACCCAGTCCGCGAAGGTATAGATGCTGGGCGACATGATAAAGGTAAGCTTGTTGCGTCCAGCAAGCGCGGCCTCCCCCAACACCACCCCCAGTGATACGCCGGGATTCTCCCGCGTGAGGACGCTGGGCCCGCAGGCCTGAGCCATCTCGCTCGCGCGCGTGAGCAAGGCTCGAACATCCACACCCGCCAACGCCGCGGGAACCATCCCGAAATTCGAAAGTGCCGAGTAGCGTCCCCCAATATCCGGCTGCCCTGGAAACACTCTGCGGAATCCTCGCTCCTTCGCCAGCCTTTCGAGTGAAGTCCCCGGGTCGGTGATGGCGACGAAATTCTCTCCCGCTTTGTCGCCTTTCTTCTCTTCGACAAGCTGGCGAAAATACTTGTAGAAGCTCAACGTCTCGACCGTGCCGCCGGACTTGCTCGATACGAGATAGAGCGTCTCGCCAGGATTCGCGTCCTTGGCGATGCGCGCGACGCTGGCGGGCACAGTCGAGTCAAGGACATGTAGTCGGAGGTATCCCGGCGTGGTTCCGAACGTGGCACGGCAGACATCCGGGCAAAGGCTGCTTCCGCCCATGCCCAGAACCACAGCGTGCTTATAGCCCGCAACTCTGACCTCTTCGACGAGGGCAAGGACCTCATCCAATTTCTCCAACATCGATTGCGGAACTGTCAACCAACCGAGCGACTTGTGAATAATGCGCTGGTGCTCAGGCTCCGATTTCCAGAGCGCCGCATCGCGGTCCCACAGGCGGGCGGAGAATCTCGTTTCGTCGAGCCGAGTCAAAGTCGCGTTGATGGCGGCGTCGAGAATGCCCAAATCAATCCTTTCGCGGACTGTGAAGGACTCCGGAATTCCGGAGTGCTCAACGGCCCAACAATTTCTTAGCCTGCTGAATGACATTCGCAGAAGTGAAACCGAACTTCTCAGCCAGCACTTTGTAAGGCGCCGAGGCGCCGTAGCGCGTCATGCCGATGACGGCGCCCTTCGGCCCGATGTAGCGATCCCAGCCCAACGGCGCGGCCGCTTCGATCGCCAGTCGAGCGGTGACCGGCGGCGGCAAAACTTCATCTCGATAAGCCTGTGGCTGCTTTTCGAAAATGTCCCACGACGGCAGGCTGACCACTCGCGAAGCGATTCCCTCTTCAATCAATTTCTCGAATGCTTCGAGCGCCACCGCCACTTCCGATCCTGACGCAATCAGAATAATCTCCGGCAATTTCGTCGGACAATCAGCGAGGATGTAGCCCCCCCGCGTCAGGCCCTCCGCTGAGGCGTACTTGCTGCGGTCGATCACGGGGAGCACCTGCCGGGTCAGCGCCAGGGCTACAGGGCCGCCGCGGCGCTCGATTGCCACGCGCCAGGCCACGGCGGTTTCATTCGCGTCCGCAGGGCGAATCAGCATTAAATTCAGAATCGCCCTTAAGGCCGGAAGATGCTCGATGGGCTGATGCGTCGGTCCGTCTTCGCCGAGAAAAATACTGTCGTGCGTAAAAACGAAAATGGAATGCGCCTCCATCAGTGCCGCGAGCCGCACGGCGGGGCGCGCGTAATCGGAAAAGATCATGAACGTCCCGCCATAGGGAACCAGCCCGCTCAACGCCATGCCGTTCAGGATCGAGCCCATAGCGTGCTCGCGCACACCGAAATGCAAATTTCGAGCACCGTAATTCGACTCACTGAAATCCCCGAGCCCTTTGACGTAAGTGTTGGTTGAGGGCGCCAGGTCCGCCGACCCGCCAATCAACTCGGGCAGACTGGGCGCGATGGCAGCGAGGACCTTACCTGACGCCTGCCGCGTGGCCATCGGGCCATCGGAGGGCTTGAATGCGGGAATCTTCGCGGCCCAACCTTCCGGGAGTTCTCCACGCTCAAAGCGCTGCCACTCAGCGGCCAGATCGGGAAAAGCCCCCTGATATGCCGTCCGGCGGGAGTGCCACTCCGCCTCCGCGCGGGCCCCGCGCCCGACTGCCTCGCGGAAATGCGAAAGGGCCTCGTCCGGGATGTAAAACGTTGGCTCAGCCGGCCAGCCATAGCCTTGCTTCGTCAGCTTAACTTCCTCTTCGCCCAACGGCGCACCATGCGCTTCAGCGGTGTCCTGCGCGTGCGGCGCGCCGTAAGCGATGTGAGTCCTCACCATGATGATCGCGGGTCTTCCTCTTTCAGCCAGCGCCGCGCGCATGGCCTGATCGATCGCCACCAAATCGTTCCCGTCCGCGATTCTCTGCACAAACCAACCATAGGCCTCAAAACGTTTCCCGGCGTCCTCCGTGAACGCCAGGTCGGTTGAGCCCTCAATCGAAATGTGATTATCGTCGTAAAGATAGATGAGGTTATCAAGCCCGAGGTGGCCGGCGAGCGAGGCGGCTTCGTGCGAGACGCCTTCCATCAGGTCGCCGTCACTTACGATTCCAAAAACGCGATAGTCGACCAGTTCATGTCCGGGGCGGTTGAAGCGCCTGGCGAGGTATTTCTGCGCCATCGCCATGCCCACGCCGGTGGCGAAACCCTGGCCAAGCGGCCCCGTCGTCATTTCGATACCTTCGGCAATGAGGTTCTCAGGGTGTCCGGGGGTTTTGCTGCCCCACTGGCGGAATTGCTTGAGCTCGTCAAGCGGAAGATCGTACCCCGTCAGGTGGAGCAGCGAGTAAAGCAGCATCGATCCGTGACCCGCCGAAAGAATGAACCGGTCGCGATTGGGCCAGCGGGCGTTGCGCGGGTTGTAGCGCATATGGCGCATCCAGAGTACGTAGGCCATCGGCGCGGCCCCCATGGGCATGCCGGGGTGGCCGGACTTGGCTTTCTGCACGCCGTCCATAGCCAGACAACGGATCGTGTTGATGCAAACCTGGTCGAGCTGAGTCGGATTGAAGAGTTTTTCAGAAGTGGGGGAATCGGCGGGCAAGATTATGAGTCCTCCATGCAGCAAGTCACAGCCAGGAGCCGGATTTGAACCTTCGATTATATAACTCCGGCAGCCCGAAGGGACAATGCGAAAACAATCGCAACACTCCCATTAGATGCGTCATTCCCCACGACGGTAGCCGTTCTGCTATTCTAGGGGCCCAAAACTGTTAATCATAATTGGAGAGATGAGCATGGCCAAACAACATCTGGGAGTCATCGGATTGGGCGTGATGGGCCGCAATCTGGCGCTCAATGCCGCGAGCAAAGGCTTTTCGGTAGCTGGATACGAAGCGGACGCTGTCAAAGCCCAACAGGTCGCCGCGGCGACAGCCGACAAGGGCATCGTTGTAGCGAAATCGCTGGCGGAATTTGTGGACGCGCTCGAAACGCCCCGCCGCATTTGGGCGATGGTGCCGGCGGGGGCGGCGGTCGATGCCGTGCTGCGCGATCTGAGGCCGCTGCTCGGCGCCGACGATATCGTGATCGACGGCGGCAACTCGCACTTCAAAGACACCGAGCGTCGCGCCAAGGACTGGGAAGCCATTGGGTTGCGCTTTTTCGGCATGGGCGTGAGCGGCGGAGAGGAAGGCGCGCTGCACGGCCCCTGTCTGATGCCCGGGGGGCACGAACCCTCCTATCGCCATATCGAGCCGCTGCTCACCAAGATGGCGGCGCAAACTTCCGACGGGCCCTGCTGCACCTACATCGGCCCCGGCGGCGCCGGACACTACGTCAAAATGGTCCACAACGGGATTGAGTACGGCATCATGCAGACCATCTGCGAGGCCTATGATCTGCTCAAGAATGTCACGGGCCTGTCCGGCCTCGAAATCCGCGATGTGTTCGCGGAATGGAATGGTGGCGACCTGAATTCCTTCCTGCTCGAAATCAGCATCACGGTTTTAGGCAAAATCGATCCCGAAACCGGCAAGCCGCTGGTGGACCTTGTTCTCGACACCGCCGAACAGAAAGGCACCGGCAAATGGGCCGCGCAGGAGGCCATGGATATCGGGGCTGCAATTCCCACGCTGGCCTCCGCCGTCGTCGCAAGGATCATTTCCGGCGCCAAGGCGGATCGCGTCGAGGCCGCCAAAATCCTCAAGGGCCCGGCGCGAAAGTTCTCCGGCGACAAAAAGCATTTCCTGGGCATCGTCCGCGAGGCTTACACGCTGACCGCACTGGCTTGCTACGCGCAAGGATTCGAGCAGATGCGCGTCGCTTCAGAGGAATACAAATACGGCTTGAAATTTGACGAAATCGCGCGCATCTGGAAAGGCGGCTGTATCATTCGTGCCCGGATGCTCGATCCGATTCGTACGGCGTTCCAGAATGAGCCTGCGCTCAAGAACCTGATGCTCGCTCCGCACGTCAGCCGGTTCATCAACGAAAACGGCGACAGCCTGCGCGAGGTGGTGAGAACCTCGAACGATCTCGGTGTTCCCTGCCTCGCCTTCAGCAATACGCTTGCGTATATCGATAGTTACCGTCAGGCGCGCTTACCCGCCAACCTGCTCCAAGCGCAGCGCGACTACTTTGGCGCGCACACCTATCGACGCATCGACAAGGAGGGCAAGTTCCATACGGAATGGGACAAGTAGATTGACGATTGATGATTGAAGATTGCCGATTGGCCAATCCGACGTCAGCGAAATCCCACTCCTGGCACGAAAGATTTCTCACCGCCTGACGCGACGCAGGATTTGCTCATCCTCTTCCAGGATGACAGGATAGTTGGGACCGAGTTTCCAGAGCTCACCAAACTCGTAGTTGGCGGCCTCCGACTCGCCGTATGCGCCCAACATCAACCCGAGCCGGTAGTGCGCAAGGTGCCAGGCGGGCTTCAACTGAATTGCCTTGCGCAGCTCGGAGATGGCCGCCCCTTGCTCCCGATTCCGAAAGAGGTCGATCCCGAACAGAAAATGTGCCTCGGCATCGCCGGGGCGAAGCCGCACGGCAGCGCGAAACTCCTTCACGGCCTCGATGAAATGCCGCTGGTCGTCGAGCGCCAGCCCCAGGTTGTAATGCGCCTCGGCGAAATTCGGCTCAAGGCGAATGGCCGACCGGTACTCGAGGATTGCCCCCGTCAGGTCGGCGCGGGCCGTCAGCGCGTTGCCAAGCCCGTTGCGGCCCTCGGCGAAATCCGGTTTCAGGCGGAGCGCCTCCTGATACGAAGCCATCGCCGCCTCCAGCTGATTGTCCCGGTAAAGTGCGTTTCCCAAGCAGTAGTGGAGCGCAGGTTCGTCCGAACGATCCCGAAGCGCCTGGCGATAGCCGGCGGTCGTGTCGGAAATGCCGAACCCCCGGGCAACCGCGGCACAATCGACAGGGTTCACTGCACGCGCCGAATCATTTGGGGCGGCGGGCGGTTCCTCAGAGGGTTTCGGCTCGTATTGCCCCGCAAGCAGCGCCGACCCACCCAAAGTGAACGACGGAAGCAACGCGCAACTAGCCCATCCCACGACGAGTTGAATGAAAGGCGCGAATTTGCGCGCCCTCGGCGAAGTATGTCGCATCATCAATTATTCTATGTCCGACTCCACGAGAAGTCAGCCGAGTCCGCGCTGTGATGCCGAGCGAGATCGCAAATTCCCTTGGCCCGAAGTCGAACTGATTTGATATAAGTATGCGGCACTCATATTGGTCGAAGAGTGGCTCTAATCCCGCAATGATGAGGTACAAGCATGCGCTCCACAAGGTTACGGGTTCTCTTCGCGCTCCTGGTCGCGGCAATTTCGATGGCGGCACCGCTGCACGCCAAGCGTCCCATCACCTTCGATGATTTGATGAAGATCCAGCGAATTTCCGACCCGCAGGTTTCGCCGGACGGAAAGTGGGTCGCCTACGTGCAGGGTGCGGTGGACCTGGAAGCCAACAAAACCATCCGCCATATCTGGCTCGTGCCGGTCGAAGGCGGCAAGCCACAACAATTAACTCGCGGCGAAGGCTCCGACACGCGCCCGCGCTGGTCGCCGAATGGAAAGTCGCTGGCGTTCATCTCCACACGGAGCGGCAAGTCACAAGTTTGGATTGTACCGATTGATGGCGGCGAAGCCCGACAGGTGACCAACATTTCCACCGAAGCCGACGGCGTAACCTGGGCCGCCAAAGCGAATGCGCTGCTCTTTACCTCCAAGGTTTATCCCGACTGCGCAGACGACGAATGCAACTCCAAGCGCCTGGAAGAACGCGCCAAAAGCAAGGTCAAGGCGCAGGTCATCGATGAGCTGCTTTTCCGCCATTGGGACGAATACCGCGAGGGCAAATACACGCATCTCTTCGCGGTCTCGGCCGACGGCGGGAAAGCGCGTGATCTGACTCCCGGCGCGGTGGATTCGCCGACCTGGTTCCTGAGCGGCCCGGATGGATACGCCATCTCTCCTGACGGCAAGGAGGTTTGCTTTACTTCCAATCGCTCTGGAGGCTCGCGCATCGCCTGGACCACCAACAACGACCTCTTCCTTGTTCCCGCCGGCGGCGGAGAGGCGAAGAACATCACCAAGGACAATCCCGGTTCGGATGCCTCGCCGCAATACTCGCCCGATGGCCGATACATCGCCTATACGTCGCAAGCGCGCGATGGATACGAATCCGACCTTTTCCGCCTGCGCGTGTACGACCGCCAGACTGGCCAGGTGAAAGATCTGACGACGGGCTTCGACCAGTGGGTCAACAGCTTCGCCTGGGCGCCGGACAGCGACACAATCTATTTCAACGCCCCCGAGCGTGGCCGGCAACCGATTTTCGACACCTCGGTCAGCAATCCGAAGGTGGTGAAGGTTCCGGAAAGCACGTCGGAGGATCTTCAGATTGCACGCGATGGCAAGTCGCTCGTCTTCACGCGTAGCAGTTTGACGCAACCCACGGAGGTTTACATTCTTGAGAATCCGTGGGGAGTGTCGTATCAAGGGCCGCTAACGGGCGTCCAGGCTGCCTTCAGCAAGGCGGGACGCTTGACTCAACTCACACATGCCAACGATGCCCTGATGGCCGACCTCGACCTGAACCCTGTCGAAGACGTCACGACGAAAGGCGCGCTCGGTGCCCAAATTCACAGCTTGCTCGTAAAGCCGCCGGGATTCGACGCGAACAAGAAATATCCCGCCATCGTGCTGATCCACGGCGGCCCGCAGAGCGCCTGGGATGACGCCTGGGGATACCGATGGAACGCCCAGTTGTTCGCCGCGCGAGGGTATGTGGTTATCATGACCAACTTTCATGGCTCGACGGGCTACGGCCAGGCGTTCGTCGAGCAGATCTCCGGCGACTGGGGCGGCGCGTGCTATCAGGACGTCATGACGGCGACGGACTACCTTGAATCCCTTCCCTACGTCGATAAAACGCGCATCGGTGCGGCGGGCGCATCGTTTGGCGGTTATATGATCGATTGGATCGCCGGGCATTCCAACCGCTTCAAGGCGCTCGTCTCGCACGACGGCGTTTACGACAGCCGCAGCATGTACGCGGAAACGGAAGAGCTTTGGTTCGATGAGTGGGAACACGGCGGAACGCCCTGGGACAAGCGCCCCGCCTACGAGAAGTCCTCGCCCTCGAACCATGTGCAGAATATCCAGACACCCATGCTGATTGTCCACGGCGAACTCGATTACCGCGTGCCGCTCGGGCAAGGCATCCAGCTCTTCTCGTCATTGCAGCGACGCGGCATCCCGTCGCGCTTCCTCTATTTCCCCGACGAAGGCCACTGGGTGCTGAAACCGCAAAACAGCCAGTTGTGGTACAAGACAGTGTTGGAGTGGATGGACAAGTATCTAAAGTAATCGGAGGTTGAAAGTCGAGAGTTGAAAGTCAAAAGTCGAAGGTGTCCCCCAACTGGATGCACAGTGATGATTGCTTTCGACTTTCGACTGTCGACTATTGACTCCTTGGAGTCGCGCGACTTCTTCGCACCACGAGGAATAATATGACCAAAGATGAAATTATCCAGAAGCATCAAGCCCATTTGTGGAAATGCACGACGACGTATTTCAAAGACCCGCTGGTGATTGACCATGCCAGAGGGCACTACATTTATGACATCGAGGGGCGCCAATATCTCGATTTCCTGGGGGGCATCGTCACCATCAGCGTGGGACACTCAAACCCCAAAGTGACGGAAAAGCTCAAGGCTCAGATCGATCGCGTGCAGCACACGTCAACGCTGTTCCCTACTGAAGCCATTGTCGCGCTCGCCGAGAAAGTCGCGCAAATCGCGCCCGGCAAGCTCAAGAAATGTTTTTTCACGAACAGCGGCACGGAAGCGAACGAAGTCGCGGTGCTCGCGGCGCGCATGTATACGGGCAACTACGAGATGATCACGCTGCGCCACGGTTACAGCGGCCACTCGCAGCTTACGAAGTCAATGACGGGGCTTCACACCTGGCGCAAAGCAGGCGTGATCCCCTACGGCATCGTGCACGCCCCCGGGCCATATTGCTACCGCTGCCCGTACGGCCTGACGTATCCGAGCTGCGATCTGCATTGCGCGAAGGACATCGAAGAGGTCATCAAGACCTCGACCGGTGGCGCGATTGGCGGGATGCTCGCGGAGACAATCCAGGGCTTGGGCGGATTCATCGTGCCGCCGCCGGGCTACTTCAAGATCGTCGCCAACATCGTGCGCAATTACGGCGGGGTGTTCATCTCCGACGAAGTCCAGGCCGCTTGGGGGCGGACAGGCAAGAAGTGGTGGGGCATCGAGCACTGGGAAGTCGAGCCCGACATCATAACCAGCGCCAAAAGTATGGCCAACGGATTCCCCATCGGCTTGACCCTGACTCGACCCGAAATTGCGGACTCGTACAAAGGGTTGACGATATCCACCTTCGGCGGGAATCCCATGGCCTGCGTGGCAGCAAAAGCCACAATAGATTTGATCGAAGAAGAGCGCCTGATGGACAACGCCGAAACGGTTGGAAATCACTTCCATATGGGGCTCGAGGAATTGAAGGAAAAACATGCCATGATCGGCGACGTGCGGGGCATGGGTTTGATGCAGGGATTCGAGCTGGTGAAAGACCGTAAAACCAAGGAACCCGGCACGGAATTGGCCGGCAAATTCATGGAACGGGCACGTGCCAACGGGCTGCTTGTCGGGCGCGGCGGGCTCTATGCGAACGTCATCCGGATGTCGCCGCCGCTCAACATCGGGAAGGCCGATATTGACGCCGGGCTATCTATGATCGACAAGAGTCTGACGGAAGTCACGGCGTGAGCCGTTTCAAATCAAAGTGGGCAAGCGGGTTCATTTTCCGAGACGGCCCAACGGACGTCTCTTCACCCGGAGGTTTCATGCGTCAATTCCTGATTGGCATTTCATCGTGTCTTTTGCTGATTTCTGTCAGCACAGCCGAGACAGGGCCGTCGCATTCGATTATGGGATTTTCCGACGACGCGGCGCGCATCGAGCGCGAGTGGGAATCAAAATTCGTGGCGATTCCCCAACCCGAGAATCTGCGCGAGTTCATGAAGCGACTTTCGGCGCGCCCGCACCATGTCGGCTCGGCGTACGACAAGGACAACGCCGAATGGATTCTCGCCAAATACAAGGAATGGGGCCTGGACGCGCAGATTGAGGCGTTCGATGTTCTCTTCCCTACCCCCAAGGAGCGCGTCGTGGAAATGCTCGAGCCCACGCGCTTCGTCGCGAAACTCGAGGAGCCGGCGGTGGCGGTCGATCCGACTTCCAACCAGCACGACGAGCAGCTTCCGATTTACAACGCCTATTCGATTGACGGCGACGTGACGGGCCCGCTGGTTTACGTGAACTACGGCGTCCCGGAGGACTACGAAAAACTCGATCGGCTGGGCATTTCGGTAAAGGGGGCGATCGTGATCGCGCGCTATGGCCAATCCTGGCGCGGCATCAAACCCAAAGTCGCCGCCGAGCACGGAGCGGTCGGCTGTCTGATTTACTCTGATCCCCGCAACGATGGTTATTTCCAGGGCGATGTATTCCCCGAGGGCGCTTGGCGCCCGCCTGACGGAGCGCAGCGGGGCAGCGTCATGGAGATGCCCATTCATCCCGGCGATCCGCTCACCCCAGGTGTCGGAGCCACCAAGAACGCCAAGCGGCTGGCGATAAATGAGGCGAAGACCCTCACCAAAATCCCCGTCCTGCCCATTTCCTATGCCGATGCCCAGCCCCTGCTGGCAGCCCTGAAAGGGCCGATGGCCCCTCAGGAATGGCGCGGCGCGCTGCCCATTTCCTACCACGTCGGGCCGGGGCCCGCCAAAGTCCATCTGAAGGTTAAGGCGAACTGGGATATCAAGACGGTCTATGACGTCGTCTTTCGGATTCCCGGCGCGGTCTATCCCGACGAATGGATCGTTCGCGGCAACCATCACGACGCGTGGGTAAATGGCGCTGATGACCCGGTTTCCGCCATGGTCGCCGAAATGGAAGAAGCCCGGGCGCTTGCCGAGCTCCTCAAGCAAGGCTGGCGGCCGAAGCGCACCATCATCTACTGCGCCTGGGACGGCGAGGAGGAAGGCTTGCTCGGCTCAACGGAATGGGCGGAAACGCACGCCGAGGAACTGCAACACAAGGCCGTCGCCTACATCAATACCGACGCGACGGGGCGCGGGTACCTTTCGACGGGCGGCTCGCACACCCTGGAGAAATTCATTAACGAGGTTGCCAGGGAAATCGTCGATCCGGAGAAGAAGATTCCAGTTTGGAAACGCGCGCAGTTGAAGGGCATCGCGGACGCCGAAAGCCCGGAAGAACGCGAAGAGGCGCGCCAGCGGGCTGACTGGAGGATCGACGCATTGGGGTCAGGGTCCGATTACACGGTTTTCGTCGACCATCTGGGAGTCGCGTCGCTGAATCTGAGCTACGGGGGCGAAGACGGCGGCGGAATTTATCACTCGATTTACGACGATTTCTATTGGTACACGCATTTCGCCGACACGGACTTCGTATACGGAAGAGCCCTGGCGCAAACCGTCGGCCTGAGCGTCATGCGCCTGGCCGGGGCGGAGTTGCTGCCTTTCGAATTCACCAATCTCGCGGACACGGTGCGCAGATACAACGAAGACCTCAAAAAGGCTCTCAAAACCCGTCAAGACGAAATCCGCGAGCGGAATAAGCAGCTCGAAGAAGGAGTTTTCACCGCGACGGCCGATCCTAAGAAGACCTTCGTTCCTCCATCGCGTGAGGAGGTGCCCCCGCACTTGAATTTCGCGCCCCTCGACAATGCCCTCGACGCCTTGTCTCGCAGCGCCGAAAAATATGACCGAGCGCTTGCCAAGGCGCGCGAGAACGGCGGCGCCGCGCTGGGCCAGGCCTCGTTGCGCGCTGTCAACGCCAAACTCATCGAAAGCGAGCGCACGTTGACCAGTTCCGAAGGCTTGCCGGGCCGGCCGTGGTTTCGGCACATGCTTTACGCCCCCGGACTCTATACCGGCTACGACGTCAAGACGATTCCCGGCGCCCGCGAAGCCATCGAGCAGAAGAAGTGGCAGCTTGCCGAATCCGAAATCGCGCGCGCCGCCAGAACCCTCGAAGCCGAAGCGTCGCTGATCGATTCCGCCGCGCAGGAGCTGGAAAACGCCATCCGCTAACAGCGTGTACTAATCCGAAGTAGCTTTTCGCCGCGATTTCTTGGCCGGGGGTAGAAGCGGAGCGGTAAGTTTCTCGTAGAGGGCGAACAGATGCTCGACGCGCTGCCGGTCGTTGTCGTACGGCTGAGGGCGGTACCAGCGGTCCACGGCACGGTCGAGTTCGGCGTGCGCCTTCGCCAGTTCCGGCGGCATGGCGAGCGGCCGAGTCGTTGTTCTTCGGTGTCCGCCGCGCCCCCCGAAAAAGGACTTGCACCGCTGGGAATAGAGGCGAATTAAAGCTACGAGCCCAACCAGGCTAGCCTAGTATAATTGGGTGGCTCATCCCTTGAAGATCTTTAGGCGGTGATACTCAACAAATTCAGGATTGGGCGGATACCTTTCCGACACTTTGAGCGGGGTGTCATCCATAGAGATGAACTCACGTGAAACGGCCGCGTTTGTGCGACTCGCGCGAATTTCAGACCCAATCACTAGCCGAAGGTTCTCGCTAAAGGTAATTAGGCCGGCATCGAAAGCTTTGTCAAAATGGGAGGATAAGCACAGGCCGTTATGGGGGTTCAGACGATGTTTCGGAAAGGCGCTCCAAGGCAGGATGTGGCTGGCTACCAGAATTTCCCGAATAGGGTTTCCGGTTACACAGCACCTGCATTCATATGACGCGAGAATCATTCGTCGGAAGAACGATTGCATTCTCCGAATTCGGATGTTAGAAAGCCTTTCAGTCTCCGTCGATTTAGGAAGTGGGGCTGTATCTATTGCTGCCAATGGCATTTGGACTCGGCGGGTTGTCCTAGGACCAAGACTCGCTATGGCTGCCTCGCTCTCCAGTGCAAGGGCCTCGAGGTCATTGCTGTATCGTGACCACACCTCAAGGTCAGCCCGGCTTGTCTTTCTGAGGCCGCTCACGCCGCGCGACCGGTGAGCCGGATCAAGGGAAGCAAAATTCACCAATTTCATTGCCACGCTGGCAGGCGTTCGCCCTAGAGAATTGGCCAATCCGATTATGTCGGGATTACGAGCGTGCATTCTGCCGAAAGGGAGCGTGAAATAGAAATTGCATACTATAGCCAGTTCACTCCGCGACCATGGTTTACCCTCATGCTTTGCGCTCATTTTGATTGACGGTTTGGTGACAAGCTCAACTTTTTCAAGGGCTCTTGCGATATCAAGTCTACTTCACTCTGTCCTTATCGCTTCAAAAGTTGTGTAAACCTCGTATGCTTCTCGGCCTGCCATCTCACGGAGTTCCCAGGTGCCGCCATTTTGACGAACGGCAAGTATGCCTTCGAATTGCTGAAGCGTAG
Organism: Terriglobia bacterium; assembly: GCA_041946825.1. GTDB lineage: Bacteria > Acidobacteriota > Terriglobia > UBA7540 > UBA7540 > CAZTHM01. The sequence continues at coordinate 17,228 of JBHGBD010000039.1, forward strand.
AATCGCTGAATTCCTTGAAATCAAGCGCCTCGTCATCCATGAATTCTGCGTTTACAGGGACTCGCAATTCATTTTCCGTGGCAAGAACCCAATCGTACGGGCCAAGTTCCAACGTCTTTTTCGTGGTCTTATCTTGGAAGATTACTTTGATTCGCATTGGTAACCCCATCTCTCCATCAGTAGCCACTTTCTTGGAATATTGGGTGCTTCCTCACGTCTACCAATTCCGTTCGAGTGAGTAACGGGTCGGTCCATCAAGGAGCTGCGCCTGGGATTGGGCCGTTGAAAAACCCACACTTCCATCGCTCACGATGCTGAAGAACTGCGCCGCGCTACGCGACCATCGTCGCGACGGGAGGCACTGAGGACAAGGGTATACACCCGGCTCGGTTCAAATTCAAGGGTGGGATGCGCCCTCGAAGATCATTTTGGCTACCTCCTGAGACGTGCAGAAATTCCCCACGTTATTCCGCCCCCCGATGTGGACGGGAAACCGGACATCATTATCCCAAGCGTTGAGGCGTACAAGGACGACCGTTTCCCAAGCAACAAATTGTTCATGGTGGGTGTCAAGACTACCTGCAAAGATCGCTGGCGTCAGGTGCTTAATGAAGCAAAGCGAATAAAGGAAAAGAACATCCTGACAATTCAACAGGGAATCTCCAAGAAGCAACTCAATGACATGAAGGAAGATGGTGTACAGCTAATCGTACCCGCCGAATTTCACAAGCAATATCCACCGAATTCCAAAATGCGACTCCTCCAAGTGGGTCAGTTTGTTGATTTGGTCAGGCGGCGACTGGCGTGAATCGTGGACGTTCTCACCCGAGAACAACGAAGCAAATGCATGGCGGCTATCAAGGGCAAAGACACGAAGCCTGAAATCGTCGTGCGATCGATTCTCGACATGTTGAAAGTGAAATACGAAATACACCGTTCAGACTTGGTTGGCAAGCCAGACATCGTGATATCACGCCCCAAAAAGATCATTTTTGTGCACGGCTGCTTCTGGCACATGCACCACTGCCGCTATGGCAGGGTCAAACCCGCCTCCCACTCTCGTTTCTGGCGTGAAAAGCGAGGAAAGAACAGGCAGAGGGATAGAAGGAACAGAGCCGTTTTGCGGCGGGATGGCTGGAAACTGTTGACGATTTGGGAGTGTTGGACGAGGAAACCTGCCACGCTGACCGAAAGACTTGTCGCCTTCCTCGCGGAGTAGCCGCCCGCTTCCAGTTCGTCGTGCAGGCCACCCATAATCTCGACGGCGCGGTCCAGAGTGGAATCCGATTATGCCAAGCCTCCTTAGATTCCCGGGGGCCTTCGTCTCCCGATGCAGTTCATCGGGATCCTCAGGATGACAGCCGATGTTTCAACACCCCAACACCCTCGTTGCATAGATTTTGAAACCTCGCAATAACCCTCGGTGTCAATACGAGTGGAGGCAAAGGCAGCCTGGCCGACACTCGAAAAGAATCCGGGAGTCCCGCCGCCGGGGCTCTGGGCCGGAGGTGTGCCGATGTTCGAGAACTCGCTGCTGGAATCGTCGTCGAGCCAAACCCCTGTACTTACCAGCCGCCATCGCGTTATCGCGATGCTCGCGGGACTGGGAGGCTTCCTGATCGCCTGGAAGCTGCTTCCCATTGTCTTCTTCACCCCGAACCCCCAAACGCTGCTTTGGCAGGCGCAGATCGTTGGAACGGCGCTGTCCCTGCACACCCTTGCGGTCTGTTACACCTTTGCAGCAGCGCGGCGCCTGCGTCTCAATGCCGTCGGATGGACGGCTGTGACCCTTTTCCTCAGCTTCCCCGCCTTGCTGGTGTTCCATGTCTTTGCGGCGGTGAAGACCGGCGACTGGAAACGCGCAACGGTGCCCATCGCTTACATCCTGGAGGCGGTGCTACTCGGGGGTCTCGTCGTCGTACCTTTGATTCGAACTCAGGCGCTGGGGCTTGAGGAACTGAGCAGACGATGGATCATCGTGCCATCGCCGCCCCCTCCGCCGCCTGCACGCACCGCAGGACGGCCTGCCGTCACGAAAGGGGCGCGTCCCAGCCTCCGAGGCCCGATTCAATTCCCACTCGTAATTCCCGACCGAGTCATGCAGGTTGTCGACTCCGACGAGGACGTGATTTCCGATCCGGTCCCCGGTGTGTACGTGCCGGGTGGTGTTTCCTGGGGAGTACCTGACGGCGTACCATTCAGCGTCGCGACCGGCCCTGAGACCGTCCCACCGCCTCCATCGAATCGAACGGCTGTAAGTAAGCCGCGCCAAGTCCATAGGGGCGGCCAGGTCGTTGCGGCGCTGGCGATTAGCCAGCCCAAACCAGACTACCCGACGCTCGCCAGGAGCGCGCGCATTCAAGGAATCGTCAAACTCGAAGCCGTAATCTCCACCGCCGGTACAATCAAGGACCTCAAGCTTATCAGCGGCCATCCGCTGCTGGTCCGGGCCGCGCTCGAGGCCGTGTCTCGCTGGCGCTACCAGCCCACGCTCTTGAATGGCGAGCCGGTGGAGGTGCTCACGGAAATCGACGTGAACTTCCGCTTGGCGGAGTGACCGACGTGAGCGCATTCGCGGCAGTCGGCATCCTGCCACCCTCCGCAAAGACAACCCTCGGAACGGGTCATTCCGAGGAGACGGTCGGAAGTCGGGCGACGAGGAATCCCGCACGGCGTTGGATTACACAGCGAGATTCCTCGTTTGCCCGCCCACGGCGGGCTGCGCTCGGAATGACAGTCTCACGATACGAATCTCTGAATTCGGCTACGGTTTCTTCGGGGACGGAGCAGTTGGCGGAACGGTTGTTGCGGGCGCTGGTTTCTGGCCTGGAGTTTCAGCGCTTCGCTTGACCCGCCGCCCTTTGAATTCAGGTAGAACGTTTTTCATCAGCTTCGCCGGAGCGGTTTTCCCGCGCATCGCGAGGCTCAACTGACTCTGGCAGGCGGCGAGGTTGTTCTCGTTGGCGAACATAACTTCGTCCTGATTTTGCAGCAACGTCGCGAGGTGCGGCTGAAGCGCCTGCTGCAGGTCGAAGAGCTGATTCCCCGCCTGGCTGAACTGCGCGCCGAGGCTGGCGTTCACGTGCTGCGTGATGCTCCGCGCCACGGCGTCCAGGCGCGGCAGCGCCGCATTGATCGCCGCGTAAGTCATAAATCCGAGGTAGATGCTGTTGGGGCGGCTTTCAAGCTGCACGCGCCAGCCGTCAACCGCCGTGAGCTGGTCGCGCAGTGTCGCCAGCGTCTGGTTGAAGGAATTCCGCGCCTCGTCGGAGACCTTCCACCGTTCAGGGCGCACTTCCGTCAGAAGATCGTTGATGCGGAATTCCGCGAGGTAAAGCTTCTGGGAGAGTTCCTTGATGCGTGCCGCCGTCGCCACATTCTCAGCGCTTGCGGGGGCGGGCGCCGGTGCTTTTCCGGGGCTCGTCACATTGACCGTCTCCGGCGCGGAGGCGTCTGGCGCGGGCTGGCCCTGAGGTTGCTGCGCGTGCACGATCCACGCGGGAATTAACAAGAGTGCCGCCACGTTGGCGAAAAAACGCATAGTTACCCCCGAACTGGTTTAGAGGGGAAGAATGGCAGGACTCAGGCGACTTCGTCTACAAATTTCTGCAGGGCCTGGCGGACTTCGTCGCTCAAGTCGGTAAAGGCGATTCCCATGCCCATGCCCTTGATGGCGTAAGCCACTTTGCCGCGGCAGGAAAGTAAATCACCCGTCGGGTTCAGGCGAAACAGGGTGGTGACTTCGGAGTCCGCCGGAAAGGGTTCCTTCTCCGTGACGAACATTCCCCCCACGCTGATGTCTCTGGTGACCATGAGCCCCTGGCGTTGCAGGGCGTCGCACCGGACCTGGGTGATCAGGTTGGCCCGGCGATGGCGGCGCTTATCGATTTCCGGGGTGACGAACTGCTTGCCTTCTGGTTGTGAGTCCACCTGAGACACCTCGCTGCGGAAGTCTACTTGTTCGTGAGTTCCTGGATCTCGACGGAGAATTTGAAATACGGGCGAGGATAGCCCCGCCCCCAGCGATTCAGCTCCCAGCGAGCCTGGAGGAATTTGATCTCGGGCCGTTGGGCAAGATCGACCGCCACCGGCGTCGTACCACGGTAAAACTTCTGCGGGAACGCGAAAAGGGGCTTTTCCCCCCAACTGTTTCCTTCCCCCGACCCCCAAATGGAGACGTGGAGGGATTCCTGCTCGACAATATCCGTGATGCGCAGCACGATGACCAGTTGCTTGCCGGCCAGCGGGCCCAAGTCGAATGCAGCGCTCTTGCCGTCGGTTTCGACGGTCGCGTCCGGCGGCACCAGATACTGTGTGGCTGATTGGACTGCTGGGCTTGAGCTCATTCTGATATTTCGCGGTAGCTCCCTAGTGAGATTTTTGCGGAAGCCATCCTATCACACCCTTCCTGAAAAGCGAACTCCGGCCAGGAGAGCGCCAGCCTCCGTCTATTGCTTCAGCTTCGCGAGCCGTTGCGCGGCTTCGCGGAGCGTGTCATCTGATTTGCAGTAGCAGAACCGAACCTGCAGGCAGCCGGCGCGGGGATCGCTGTAAAAGCTGCTCCCGGGCACCACCGCGACGCCCACGTCGCGTATCAGGTGCCGGGTGAAATCGATGTCATTTGGAAAACCGAATCCAGAGATATCCGTCATGATGTAGTAGGCGCCATGCGGCATGAAGCACCGAAATCCGGCACTCTCCAGGACCGGCAAGAAACTGTCACGTCGGGCAGAGTAGTCGGCGCGCAGTTTTCGGTAGTACTCCTCAGGCAAGCGCAGAGCCGTGATACCTGCCTCCTGCAGTGGAGCGGCGGCGCCAACGGTGAGGAAGTCGTGCATCTTGCGTATCGCATTCGACACTTCAGGAGGAGCGATGGCGTATCCCACGCGCCAGCCGGTGACGCTGTAAGCCTTGGACATGCCGTTGATGGTGATGGTCCGCTCGCGCATGGCGGGAAGCGTGGCGATCGAAATGTGCCGGCATTCGTCATAAACCAGGTGCTGATAGATTTCGTCCGTCAACACGCAGGCGTTCCACCGTTGCGCGAGTTCGGCAATTCTTTCGAGTTCCGGCCGGGTGAAGACTTTGCCCGTAGGATTATTGGGCGTGTTCAGGATGATCGCTCGCGTCCGGTCGTTGAACGCCGCGGCGAGTTCCGCAGGGTCAAACGTCCAGTCGGGCGGGTGAAGGCGCACGAAGCGCGGGACCGCGCCGGATATGATGGCGTCGGGCCCATAGTTCTCGTAAAACGGCTCGAAAATCACGACTTCGTCACCGGGGTCCACCACCGCCAGCAGCGAGGCGATCATCGTCTCCGTGGCGCCGCAGCACACGGTGACTTCGCGTTCAGGATCGACCGCGAGGCCGGTATCTTTTTCGAACCGCTCAGCGATGGCCCGACGAAATTCCCGCGCGCCCCAGGTGATCGCGTACTGATTCACATCGGCGCGGATGGCACGAACGGCGGCTTCCTTCACCTCTTCCGGAGCGGGGAAATCCGGAAAGCCCTGAGCCAGGTTGATAGCGTTGTGCTCCATCGCCAGGCGAGTCATTTCGCGGATGACGGATTCGGTGAATTGCCGGGCTTTGCGGGAAACGGGTGAGCGCGGCATGGGACCTACGCGGTCGCGCCTTCCATGCGCTTCAAGAGGGCCTGAAAGCGAGGATGGCCGCGCAATGACTCAAAATCGGAATCGTGGAGGAGCCATTGGCGGTCAGAAAATCCGTGTTCGACGGCCTTCTCCAGACACTCGATGGCGGTCTCCTTCTCTCCCAGGAGAGAGTAAACGCAAGCGACGTTATAGAGGATCGACGGCTCTTCCGGGTCCATCTCGCGAGCCCGCCCTGCCCACTGCGCGGCGCGCTCGCGATGCCCGAGCTGGGCGTGGACTCCGGCGGCAAAATAGACAGCCCGAGCATCGTCGGGATGCAGTTCCAGGTGCTTCTCCATAATCGGTAAGGCGCGGCGCAACGCGGATTCCGCGTCAGCGGACCGGCCAAGACCGCGATATGTCGGGACGAGAAGGGCCAAGGCCTGAAAGTCCTCCGGGTTGACGCGCGCGGCCTGCTCGAACCTCTGCGCCGCCTCCGCCAGTCTTCCTTGCGAGAACAACGACCTCCCGAAAAAGTAGTACGGCTCAAAGAGGTTGGGATTACGGCGGATGGCCGCGTCGAATTCCGTCTCGGCCTCGTTATACCGTTTGTTAATCGAGAGCGCCAGCGCCCGGGAAGCGTGGGCCTCGGCGGATTCCGGATCGAGCTCGAGCGCACGGTGACTGGCGGCGTCAGCCTCTTTGTAATTGGCTTCCGTGGGCTCCCACCATTCGTAGAGATACGAGCAGCAGTCGGCGACGCCGGCATACGCGCGGGCGTAATAGGGGTCGATGGCGATTGCCTTGGCGAACATTTGCTTGGCGAAATTCAGGCTCTTCCGGCGGTGTTGGTGGAAGTACTGGCGGCCACGAAGGTAGTAATCGTAGGCCTGGACGTTGGCCGTCTGGGCCTGGTCGATGGCCCGTTTTTCCTTGTCGGTCAGTGCCAGTTGCATGGCGGCGGCGATGCTCTGAGCGATTTCATCCTGGATCGCAAAGACATCTTCCATCTGCCGGTCGTAGCGCTCTGCCCAGACCGAATGACCGGTGCGTGTCTCGACAAGCTGGGCCGTAATTCGCAAACGGTTTCCGGCGCGGCGCAAGCTCCCCTCCAGGACATACGGCGCATTGAGCTGGGTCCCGATTTGCGGAGCCGCGAGGCCCTTGTCGCGAAACGCCAGCACCGCGGAGCGAGAGAAAACCTTCAACTCCTTGATTTTTGAAAGCTGCGTAATGATGTCCTCGGTAATCCCGTCGCGGAAGTATTCGTCTTCTTTTGAGGCGCTCTGGTTTTCAAAGTAAAGTACCGCCAGCGATTTCTCCGCTGCCGCCACAGCCTGCGGAGTTTCGGCCGGGCCTCCGCGCGACGCAGACGAGCCACCCGAATCCAGGTCCCGCTTCAGGCGCTTCAAGTCGGCAAGGATCTCAGCCGCACTCTGGTAGCGCAGGGCGCGGTCCTTTTCCAAAGCTTTGCCGATGATGCGCCCCAGTTCTTGTGGCAGGCTGGGATTCACGCGCAGCAGGGGCGCCGGCGGACGGTTCAGGATCGCTTCCGTAATCACGGCCGATGTGCTCCCGGAAAACGCCGGCCGCCCGGTCGCCATCTCGTAAAGCACAACGCCGAAGGAAAACAGGTCGGTGCGGGCATCCAGCGCCTCGCCCCGCGCCTGTTCTGGAGACATATAGGCGACGGTACCCAGGGCGGTGCCGGGGCTGGTCAGGTGTTCCTCCGCAGTCAGTCCGGCCGTGGCCTCAGCGGCCTCCGTCGCCCGCTGCTCTCGGGGGGTAAGCTTGGCCAGCCCGAAATCCAGCACCTTGGCCTGCCCGCGCTGTGTGACGAAGATGTTTGCCGGCTTGATGTCGCGATGAACGATCCCTTTGGAGTGCGCGGCGTCCAGGGCATCCGCAATCTGGATGCTCAGTTCCAATAATCCGTCAACGCCCAGAGCCTTCCCTTCGATCCGGCGCTTCAGCGTTTCGCCTTCCAGCAACTCCATGGCGATGAACGGTTGCCCGCCGGAATCCTCCACATCGTGAATGGTACAGATAGAAGGGTGGTTTAACGATGACGCGGCACGCGCCTCGCGCTGGAATCGTTCCAGCGCCTGGCGGTCCCGGACCAGTTCGATGGGAAGGAATTTCAGGGCTACTTGACGGCCCAGCCGGGTGTCCTCGGCGCGGTAAACCACACCCATCCCGCCACCGCCCAGCTTGTCAATGATGCGATAGTGCGAAACAGTGGCGCCAATCATCGCGGGTTCACAACCTCTTCACCAGCGCCTGGAAGCGCGGGTGGTTGTGGAGCGAGACCAGGTCGGGATCGTTCGCTAGCCACTGCTTTTCGGCCCAGCCGTGAGTAATGGAGCGCTCCAGACAGTCAATAGCCTCGTCCGCTTCCCCGAGCTGAGAATATACGCAAGCCACGTTATAGAGAACGCGGGATTCCTCCGGCTCCATGGCCATGGCGCGCTCCGCCCACTGCATGCTGCGCTCTCGATCGCCAAGGTTGCACAGCGCAAGAGCGCCGAAATAGACGGCTCGGGCATCGTCCGGGTGCAGTTTAAGATGGCGCTCGATAAGCTGGAACGCGCGATGGTGTGCCGACGCTGCTTCAGGTTTACGTTTCAGCGCGTCATAGGCGCTGGCCAACAACGTGGGGGCCTGGTAATCCTCAGGCCGGACCCGGCTTGCTTTCTCGAACCACTCAATAGCCTCGGCCATTTTTCCTTGTGCGTAGTAGCTGCTCCCGACGTAGTAATAAGCCTCAAACAGATTGGGATCCAGATCGATTGCGGCCTGGAATTCTTTCTGGGCGCTTTCGAAATCCCGATGCAAGGAGATTGCCAGGCCCCGTGAAGCGTGAGCCTCAGCCAGTTGGGGATCGATATCCAAGGCCTTGCGGCTGGCGGCATCGGCTTCCCGGAGGTTTTCCTCGCTCGCTCCCCAATACATGTGCAGGCAGGAATAGCAGTCCGCCAATCCCGCATAAGCGCGCGCGTAGTTGGGGTCGATTTGAATCGCGCGCTTGAACATCTCCATGGCGAATTCGTATCCCTTGCGCCGGAACTGGTGGAAATACTGGCGGCCACGCAGGTAGTAGTCGTAGGCCTTGAAATCCACCGTCGGCGCCTTCTCGATTGCCTGCTTCTCTTTCTCGGTCAGCATCACGCGCATGGCCTTGGCAATGCTCTGTACGATTTCGTCCTGGATGGCGAAGACGTCCTCGAGCTGGCGGTCGTACCGTTCCGCCCAGACGCCGTGACCGGTCCGCGTTTCGAGGAGCTGGGCGTTGAGGCGCAGACGGTTTCCGGCGCGGCGGAAGCTGCCCTCCAGCACATAGGAGGCCTTGAGCATTTCGCCCACCTGCGGAGCGCTCAGAGGCTTGTCCCGGAAAGCCAGCACCGCCGAACGGGTAAACACCTTCAGCCCTTCAATCTTCATCAGCTCCGTGATGAGGTCTTCCGTGATGCCATCGCGGAAGTATTCATCCTCTTTCGCCGCGCTCAGGTTTTCAAAGTAGATGACGGCGACGGATTTTTCCGTTTCGGCGGCCGCGGGGGCGCTCCCGGAGGCAGGCGTTCGCCCGGAATCGAGCTGTTGCTTCAAGCGCTTCAGGTCGGCGCGAAGATCCGAGGCGCTCTGATACCGGGCCTCGCGGTCCTTTTCAAGCGCCTTGCCGATGATGCGATCAAGCTCGGCGGGGAGTTCGGGATTCAACCGCAGCGGCAAAGCGGGAATTCGATTGAGGATCGCGTCAAAGACAATGGCATAAGTGCCGCCGCTGAAGGCTTGACGCCCCGTGGCCATTTCGTAAAGGACGACGCCGAAACTGAACAAATCGGTTCGCGCGTCAAGGTCTCCGCCCCGCGCCTGCTCCGGCGACATGTAGGCGACGGTGCCCATGGCCGCGCCGGGGCTGGTCAGGTTTCCGTCCACCGTGGCGCCGGCCGTAACGCCCACGGCTTCCGCGACGCGCGCTCCCTGCGCCGCCAACTTGGCCAGCCCGAAGTCCAGAATCTTCACCTGGCCGCGGTGGGTAATGAAAATGTTCGCGGGTTTGATGTCGCGATGGACGATGCCTTTGGCGTGCGCGGCGTCCAAGCCGTCGGCAATCTGCACGGCCACCTCGAGCAGTTCGTCGGTCTTGAAAGCCCGCCCTTCGATCCGGCTCTTGAGGGTCTGGCCCTCCAGCAATTCCATGGCGATGAAGGGCCGGCCTTCGTGCTCGCCGATGTCGTAAATGGTGCAAATATGAGGATGGTTCAGCGCCGACGCGGTGCGCGCTTCGCGGAGAAAGCGCTCCAAGGCCTGGCGCTCGCGGACAAGATCTTCGGGCAGGAACTTCAAGGCGACCGGTCGGCCCAGGCGGGTGTCTTCCGCCTTGAAGACTACACCCATTCCGCCGCCGCCCAACTTATCCGCGATTCGATAGTGCGAGACCGTGGTCCCAATCATGTGAAGGATGTTAGCCCGAGCGCAGTCATGTTACGCGCCGCGTCAATTTCTGTCAACCGAAGGGCACTTCGCGAATTTGGCGGTACCGCTCAGCAACTGGCGGTAGATTGCCGCATCGCGCAGCACGGCTTCCACGTATCCGCGCGTCGCGGGGATGGGGATTGATTCCAGAAACTCCACGTTGTCGCGAAACTCGCGCTGGGAAATCCAGTTTCTGACCCGCGAGTCGCCGGCGTTGTAGGCGGCGAGTGCCTGTTCGAGGTTTCCGTTGAAGATCTTGAGCACGCTGCGGAAGTGGCGGCACCCAAACTGGATGTTGTAGGCCGGATTGAAGAGCCTCTGCACGGCGCGGACGCGCCCGCGGCGGGTCCGGCTTACCGTTGAAGGGAGGATCTGCATCAGCCCGCGCGCGTCCGCGACTGACACGGCCCGCGGATTGAATGCCGATTCCTGCCGAATGAGCCCCATTACGACATACGGGTCAATTCCATTCAAACGAGCCTGGCGTTGAACGAAGCTCCAATAGTCCCTCGGGAAGAGCAGATTCCACAACTCCCGCGGAAGCGCTGAGAAATCGTATTCCGTAGCCATTGGGACGGCGCGCCGGGCGTTCAGAAGCGCCGCGCTGGTTTTGCCTAGCGCCGCGCGCGAAAGGCTGAGAGCCAGGAGCAGCTCAGGGGAATTGGGCCGGGCCGAGAGCTGGGCAATCAAGTATTCCTCGGCAATCTCTTCCAAGCTCAGGGCTGTCAGCACCCGAAAAGGTTCGAGGGCCTCGCTTGGTTCGAGAAGCCGGCACCGCTCGACTGGCAAAGGGTCGCGCCGCTTCTCCAGGCTGAGCGACACGAAAGAAACGGGGAATGGACTCGATGAGGTCGGAGACACCCGGGCATCGTCTGCCCCGGGACCGAAGCCCTTCAATCGCTCCGCCGCCCGGAGTGAATAGTAGCTTTGGGCGAAACGTTCGCGCACGAATTCATAAAAACGCTTGGCCTCCGCCTCGGCGCCCGCATCCTCGGCGATCCGTCCCAGCCAATAGAGCGCTGCCGGGATATTTGGAGAATCAGGAAAGTGCGCGATATGATCCGCCAGGGCGCGCGCGGCGGACTCGCTTTGCCCTTCGAGCACCAAACTCCAGGCATGGCGCCAGTCTGCTTCCCGGGCGGAGGGCGATTGCGGGAATTCGTCCCGGAGGGTCTGATAGTACTCTGCCGCGGTTTTCCAATCCCCTTGGCGGACCAAGTAGCCCCCCACCCTTCTCAAAGCCGAGGCATAAGAACCGGAATTCGGGTAGACCGTCCGCAGCTGATTGAGGAGAACGAGCGCGGCGGGGTGATCATCTTTGGACAAGAAAGCGTCGATAAGCGCGTACAGCCGTTGAGCATCGAGCTCGGGGTTTTCCGCGAGCGCGGGCTGCAGCAGCGTGATGGCTTCGTCTCTCCGCCTCAACCGAATCAGGCAGCGCGCCCGGCCGAGCTGCCAGCGCGGCGCGAAGGGACTCTCGGGCCGCTCTTGCAGGAGCGTCTCATAATCGGCGAGAGCCTGCGCGGGAAGCGACAGGTTGAGGAGCCTCTCAGCCCGGGCGGTCTGGATCGCTTCGGAAGGCTGGGGGAATCTTCCGCCCAGCTCTCCCCTCAGCCGCTCCAAGTTCTCCAACGCCGCGCGCGATTCGGCCGTGACGGGAAACGCGTAGTAGACTTCCTGATACGCCCGTGCGGCGTCGAGAGCCTTGCCGGAATCGCGATAGGCCTGTGCCAAGAGGATTGAAAGCTCAGGCTGACGTCGCACCCGCGGCTCCGCGGTCAACACTTGGATTGCCGGCTCGGGGCGCGCCAGGTTGAGAAGCGCCTGGCCGAGCAGCTCTGTCGCCCTGAGTCGCAGCGGGCTGGCCGGAAAACGGCTCCTGAATCCTTCGAGCGCCTCAACGATCTCCTCCGACTTCCCTTCTTCGCGGGCCGACATAGCCCAGTAGTAACAGGCGATATCGGCCAGGGAGAAACCCGCCTGAGAGGCCTGGCGAAAATCCTCACCAGCTACGGTGAATTCGCGCTTTGCGTAGGCCCGGTAGCCCAGGGCCAAATAAGCCAGGCGGCGAGTTTCAGGATTAGTCGTGGAGCGAGCGAATCGGCGCAGGGGGGCCGATTCACCGCTCTTCCTGGCCTGGGCGGCAAGCTGTTGGAGAATCCTGGGAGGTGGGTTATCCGCCGCAATCGAGGGCGGCACGGCCACCATCAACACCAGCCCCCAGAGAGGGCCGGCTCGAAACTTGTATCGGTTTCTCAAACGGAGGGCCCGGGATAACCCGCCCCAAGGAGCGATGATTCGCTCCCCGCGAGGGTCCTTACCAATTCCTCATGGAAGTAGTCGTATTGTTTGCCGACGGTCTTCCCAAAGCGTTTTTCGTAGGTCTGGCGGCTGCGATCGATGTCAGCCTTGAGGCGTTTGTAGAGGTCAGCGTTCTTCCTTCCGTCCGCGACCTTAGCCTTGTTGTAAAGTTCAATTTCCGAAACCAGGAGCTTGGCGAAGCGCTTCGCGTCGCGATGGCCTTTCTGCTCCTCTTCGCTGAGTTTCGCGATATCAAACCCGGCGACTGGGGCGGCCGCTTCAACCGGAACCGGGGGCGGCGGAACCTCTTCAACCGCCGGGATGGTTTCACCCAACACCGGGGCCGGCTCCGCCTCCGCCACGGGGGAAACCGATACTTCCTCGACTGGCTCGGCTTCCACCGCTTCGACTGGAACCTCCTCAACGGGCGCCTCGGCTGCTTCGCCTCGTGGAGCCTCCGCGATACCGCCACTAAAAGCCATCAGCCGGTCGAGTTGAGCGCCCGCGAATTCCGCCAGGATCTTGAGGGCATCGACAGGAAGCGATCGGCGCAAGCCTCCTCCATCCGCATAGAAAATCGCCGATACGGAGCCCGCCGAACGAATGGGGAGAAGCAGGATCGCATCGTCCGACCCCGGGCGGAGCTTGTCGAGGACGTTCCGGTTTTTCTTGAGCAGGTCGACGTTCGCGTCCACGTGCCCGCCCGTTTCGTAGCAGGTCCGAAAGGGATTGTCCTGGTTAAGGGGGACCACCAGGCCGCGGAAGACCTTTTCCGAGAGGCCCGCGAAGCCGCGCGCTGACGCGCCCCAGACCGCCTTGCCACGCACGTCAAACACCGCGGCGCGCACGCCCAGCTTTTCGCCCTGATCGGTCAGAACCTCCTGAACTTGTTCGGGCAAGGTCGCCGTCATCAGTTCGCGGACGGCGGATAAGACATTTTCCAGTGATGAGTCTCCAGTCGCGGCCGCGGGGGCACCGGGAAGTTCCACCTTGGCGAGCGCATCGAGGTGCTGCTGGAATGCATCCTCGAGTTGTTTCTGCCTGCCACGAAGTTCCTGCAAGCTCCCTTCGAGCTTTTGAAGCTGCTCGCTTTGGGCGTCTAGTTCTTGCGCAAAACGCTCGCGCGCCCGGCTGATGAGGTCAGAAATCGGATTTTGCGAAGTTTCGGCCAATGGAGCCACCTCGGTCTGCTGCGAATAGCGTTCATTATGGTACAAGCTGGCGGGGCTGTGTCAACTGCCATGTTCCAATCGGCGCCGGATTTCCCCGAACGACGTCTGGATGGTGGATTGGTGAGGGTTAAAGGCCTGGCTATTCCTGACTTCCGAACGGCCGTCGCATCCCATTCTGGACGGCTGCCATTGCGGCGGGAAAATTCGAGGCCGTCAGAGACGCGGCGCGATACTGGGCCATCGCGTCGCTCCGATTGCCTTTCAAATCGTAAATCCGGGCAAGGTAGATGTGCGACCAGGTCACGATCCGCAGGTCGTGGGCCGATTCGAGGGTCTTCTGGAAGTACTCCTCCGCAAGGTCGGGTTTTCGCGTGTTGCTGGCGACCACGGCGAGCCCGAACAGGGCGCGCTCGCTCTTGGGGTTGACAGTCTCCAGGACCGACCTGAACGCCGCTCTGGCTTCCACGTACTTGCCCTCGGCGACAAGGTTGTCTGCCTGGTTGAGGAGGCGTTCCTCCTCGGAAATTGCCGGTGGCGGCGCCGCTTCCGCCGCCGCCGTCGCTTCGGGCGCGCCGAACTTCACCGTGCTGAGCCGGGTCTTTTCCTGGTTCGGGTCAATCCGCAGAACCATATCTTTGTACGCCAGGCTCATCGAGGCTTCCTGCTTCTCATAGTCGGCCAGCGCCGCGTAAAAGTAGGGAGTCAGGATGAGGCCCGAGCCCGTCAAATCCGCTACCGTCTTCTCCGCCTCCTTGGCGGGGCGCTTGTCCATGCGCAATTCCACGGCGCGGATCAGGCACTCCGTCAGCAGCAACGGGAAGTCCTCTTTGAAGTCAGTCCCCAATTGCGGGGCCTGGCGGGCAATCAGTTTCAGTTCGGATTTCTGATTAATCTCCGCGGCGAATTTCACCGCCAGCGGGTCAAGGAGGAAGTGAAGATACTGATGGCGAATCTCGGTAATCTTCGGCTCCTTCGACGGCGTTACAACGAGATAGTAATTGAGGCCGTAAATTCTCGCGTGAACCTGCTCGGGCGGGCCCAGCACGCTGAGATAGATCGTGTACGTCCGGCCCAGGTAAGTCCCTCCAGGAAATCGCAGGTAAGCGTCCGAGAGCTCGATGCTGCGGCGGACGCTGGGGCTGTAACTCTCGATCGCCGCCTGATTCCGCGCCTGCATCTGAGCCCAGAGATCCGTCAGGTTGGCCTGCTCACCGAATGCCTTCAGCAAAGGGACGAGACCCGCCAATTCCTTGGCGTCCGGAGGGAGGTCGGTTTTGGGAACCGTGAATTTGAAATCAGGGGGTGGGCCGAGCAAAAGCGCCAGGGAAACGAATTGACCGAGGTCGCTCCCCGACTGGCCTTCCAGGTGGTGCTCGATCAGGAACTTCTTCAGTTCCGGAGACACCGTCAGATTCTTCCGCGACAGGAATTCGCGGACTTGCCTGCGCGCTTCCATCCCTGCCTCAGAAGCGGAATCCGGGACGGTCCCAGCCGCCATCCCCGCCGCCAGTATCGCGAAGAGTTGCTCGTTCGCGTCGAGGTTGACGTTGGCAGGCGTCTGAGCCTTGACCAGAGGGGTGGATAAGTAGATCGCGATCAGCGAACCCGCCAGCCACCGCCCGAATCGCGACCGTGTGGGCGACTGTTCCGCGCGGATGACGTCGACGCGGGCCGCCGCGCGGGGAAATTCACTCTGCATGGGAAGCTTTGGCGACAACCGGGCTAACCTCGAACCGTGATTCGACGCAGCGACAGAACCACTTGCCCGCCGGTTGGCCGTCCAAAGGTCGTGGCAGGATCAAACGTGCTGAAATAGATCAGCATGTCCAGATTGTGCGTCAGCTGAGGAGAAACATGGCCCGAAAGAATCCTGTAACTCATGACCCGGCCCGCGGCGTCGATCTGGGTCAACAGAACCACGTCCTGATCATCGTTCCCCAAATTAATGGGGGCCAACTCCTTCAGGCGCGGAGGAGTCACGATCGAGAGGGGAACGTCCGGAATCGTCGTGGCCGGGACAAACGACGTACCCATAATGAGCCCGAAGAAGATCACCGCTGTCAGAACGCCTCCCGAAGCCGGCAGCAGAAATGGCCGGAGGGCGTTCTCGAAGCGCACACGCCATGCCGCAAAGATCCGCTGGTGAACGCGCTGCGACACCCGGACACGCAATTCCAGGCCCAGATCTCGCGGCGCCTGGCGGCGAGGAAGCGCGCGTAGTTCCGCCTGAACCGCCCGCCATTCCTCAAGCTCTTCGCGGCAGGCAGCGCAGTGGTCCAGGTGAAAGCGGATAGACCGGCGTTCCTCGTGCCCGCAGCGGTCATCGAGATAGTCGGAAAACTGGTTGCGAATTTCGACGCAAGATTCGAACATGTTATCGCCTCAAACAACCCTGCAGTTTCCGCTTCAGTAGCTCGCGTCCGCGCATCAGGCGGGACTTGATCGTCCCCTCCGAAACTTCCAGGACTTGCGCGATCTCCTCGTAGGAAAGCCCTTCAATCTCCCGCAGCACCACAACCGCCCGGTATGGCGGCGCCAAGCTTGCCAGCGCCCGCTGAACGGCCTCCTGTCGCTCCGAAACCTCGAGGACCTCGTAGGGAGTTTCAGGCCTTTCAGGGGAGCGCGCCAGGATCGATTCCGGGAACACTCCGTCGTCTTCCAGTGAGAACACCTCGCGCAACCGCCGCCGCAGCCAACTTCGGCGGTGATTGCAGGCCTCATGCACCGCGATCCGGTAAATCCAGGTCTTCAGGCTGCACTCACCGTGGAAGTGCTTGATACCCCGAAAAACCTTGATAAACACTTCCTGCAACACATCCGGAGCGTCTCTGTCCCCATTGACGATACGGGTGATCAAGTTGAAGACAGGGTTCTGATAGACCGTCAGGAGATAGGAAAACGCATCTTCGGAGCCCGCCCGAAGCTCCTCGACCAGCGCCCCTTCATGGCTGGCGGCAGGAAGCGCCTGCTCGAGAGCAACACCCACGGATCGCGCGGTTCCCATGTCACACCCAACATACCAGCTAGCCAGATGAACTGCAAGGCCGCGCTACTGCTTCCCTTCACTTACAAGAGACACCGCATGCAGAAGTTTTGTTCCATAAAAATACGGGCAATCTGTCGCCATGCGGCCTTCCGTTGCCGGAGACCGAACTTCTCGGTATGATACGCTCCCGGCGACGAGGCACGCATACCCGGCATTTTCCTGCTCAGGCGCCGGGCCAAAGACTTTGTCCGCTGGAGGAGGAATCATAAGATGAGCATCATATCGAGAAGACAATTCTTGGGCCAGACCGCGGCCGGGATGGCCGCCGCTGGGGGCATCACGGGTGGAGCCGCGGAACTTCATGCCAACCCGCTGGGGCTGGCGATTGGTTGCCAGACCTGGCCCGTAAGACAGAGTATCGGGAGCGACTTCGCGGGCACGTTGGGAAAGCTTGCGGCGGAGGGATTCCAAACCATCGAAATGTGTTCCCCGCCGAGCTACGCGGATAGCGGTTTCGGACCACTGGCTGGCCTGAAAGCCGGGGAGCTGCGCGAGAAGATCCGTGCGGCGGGCTTGAAATGCGAAAGCTGCCATTACGGATTCAAAGAACTCAAGGAGCACCTGGATGAGCGGATAGCCTACGCGAAGGAACTCGGCCTGAAACAAATGATCGTCTCCACATTCTCCTTGCCCCGCGGGGCGGCGATGGCGGATTGGCTGCGCGCCGCAGCCGAACTCAACAAGCTCGGCGAACGCGCCCGGAAGGGCGGCATCCAGATGGGCTTCCACAATCACGACTTCGAGTTCCAGAAGATCGAAGGGCAGCTCATCTACGACAAGCTGCTGGGAGAATTCGACCCGCAGCTCGTCAAAATGCAGTTCCAGGTCGCGGTCGTCCGCCTCGGCTACCAGGCAGCGGAATACTTCGAAAAGTACCCGGGCCGATTCATCTCCATGCACCTCGCGGATTGGTCGCCGGAAAAGAAGCAAGAAGTCCCGCTCGGCCAGGGCATCGTCGATTGGAAGAAGACTTTCGCCGCGGCGAAAACCGGTGGCGTGCAGAACTATTTTGTCGAAATGGAACCGGAAGCCATGAAGGCCAGTGTGCCGTACCTGCGGACGCTGAGCTGACCTGCTGCACGCGTTGACTCGTAGCCGCACAGAAACCAGCCGGTCCCGGCGCGAGCGAAAGAGGGATGCTTCGATGGGTCAGGGGGCCGATGACACGATCATTCGATCACGCGGTGCCTCGAGGGCTTCGTTGACATCGCCGTTTTGCGCGTGTTACAAAGGAATATCAGCAGGTCAGCCGTCATTCGCCTGAATTGACAAGACCTCACCGGCAACTGATAACTGGCCGCTGACAACTTCCTCTGTGGGCCTGTGGCGCAGTTGGGAGCGCGCATGACTGGCAG
>JBHGBD010000004.1:0-198632 GCA_041946825.1 Terriglobia bacterium
CGGCGCCCGAACGCTACGCCACGTACACCCGTGAATACCTGGGCTGGGGTGTGTTCGCGTTAATGTCGCGGTGATGTGAGACAACTGCCGCGCCAAGACTGGTGCGGAGCTTCACCCGGTTGCTCGCCGATGCGCGCGCGCGTCTGCACTCATTTGTCATAGCCAAAACATTCCTCGCAAAAAAGGTTGTTTCTTGTCGGTCAGGATACTAGGTGCGCGCAATCTCGTTCAACGATTCAAGCAGAAAATCCACTTCCTCTGCGGTGCTGTAATGGATCAGGCCAATGCGGAGCATTCCGCCGGTCGCTTCGACCCCGAGGCGTTCCGTGAGGTTGAGCGCGTAGTAGTTGCCGTCCCAAGTGAAGATCCCGCGCTCGCCGAGGAACTCCGCCAACTGGCGCGGCGTGTGTCCGGCGATACGAAGGGCCGCGGTCGGTACGCGACAGTTGAATCGCTGGGCGTCGCGAATGCCGTAGAACGTCAGCCCGGGAACGGCGAGGAGGCCGGCGATCAGCCGTTCCGCCAGTCTCCGCTCGTACGCACGGATAACGTCGAAGGCGGCCAGCAGAGCCGCGCGGCGGTTCTTCACCTCAGGAGCGGCACGCCATCCCAATTCGGCTAGGTAGTCGACCGCCGCGGCCACTCCGGCGAGGCCCTCGTGGTTTTGAGTCCCGGTTTCCCAACAGTCGGGCGGGCGATCGGAAGCCGGGCGCACCTTGTAAGGGCGCAGCCTCGTCAGATGCTCACGCTTGCCGAAAAGCGCCCCCGCGTGCGGCCCGAAGAATTTGTAAGGCGAGCAAACCAAAAAATCGCAGTCGAGAGCGCGAACGTCAATAGGGCCGTGCGGCGCGTAATGGACAGCGTCAATAAATGCCAGCGCGCCGACCGAGTGGGCCAGGCGGACAATCCCGGCGACGTCGTTGAGGGTGCCAACGGCGTTCGAGGCATAACCCACGGCAATGACTCGCGTGCGGGCGCTAACGAGATTCTTGAGACCGGCCATGTCGAGGGTGCAGTCTTGGATGTTGATGTCAGCGAAGCGAATCACCGCGCCGCACTCCTCTAACGCCACCCAGGGTGCGACGTTCGCGTCGTGATCGAGCCGCGTAACAATGATTTCGTCACCGGCCTTGAATTCCCGGCCCAGAGCTCGGCTGAGGGCGAAAGTCAGCGTCGTCATGTTGGGCCCAAAAACGATTTCGTCGGGGGCGCAGCCGAGCAAATCGGCCACCGCCGCATGCGCGTTGGCGATGATTTCGTCAGAACGGCGGCTGGTGGCAAACGCCCCGTGCGTATTGGCATTCGAGCGCGCCAGGTAGTCACTCATTGCGTCCATTACGCGTTGCGGCACCTGGGTGCCGCCTGGGCCGTCGAAGTAGATCGCGGGGTGTCCGTTCGCTTCCTGAGTGAGGGCGGGAAATTGGCCGCGGACCCAGTCAATATCCAACTCGGGCATGGAGAACTCCTTCCACCAGCGGAAGACATGACATTCCAGAATCGCGTGCTGCGAAACCGCAGCGCAGCGTACATCCGAAGCGCGCGGGCGGTCAATGCCACGAATCGGGGGCATTCCTTGACGCCCTTTCAGCCATCCGATAGACTTCTTCGAGTGCCACAGATCAAACGAGGCCATTGAGTGAAGAAAGAAACGATCATCACGGCAATTGTGTTTCTGGGTGTGGGGTTCCTCGCCGGGTATATCTACCAGGCGCAGTCGAGCTTCCACGAGGCGCAGCAGCGAGGGGCTACAACCACGCCCCACACGCACACGGAGGGTGAAGGTGGCACGACGGCGGGCAATGGTGGCGGCATGGGCCAGCTTCCCGAAGGCCATCCGCCGATTGACACCACCGCAGTAACGAAGGCGTTGGAAGAGCAGGCAGCTCAGAACCCCAAGGATCCGGAACCACGGCTGAAGCTGGCGAATTATCTTTACGACCAGCACCAGTGGCAACGCGCTGTCGAGTGGTATCAGAAGGCGCTGGAACTGGACCCCAAGAACGTCAACGCGCGCACCGACCTGGGGACGGCGTACTTCAACCTCGGCCGCCCGCAGGAAGCGATGCAGGAATACCGGAAGTCACTCGAAATTGATCCGACGCATCAGCCGACGATGTTCAATTCGATCGTGGTGAGCCTCGATGGCCTCCACGATGCGGCAGCGGCCCGCCAAATGGCGGAGCGCCTGGGCAAGCTCAACTCGAATTACCCTGGGCTTGACCGCCTTAAGAGCCGCCTGGATGCGGAAACAGGCTCCGCGCCCAGCTCTCAGCCTCGCAAATAGACCCGGACATCTTCTCGACCCGTGGGGGCGTCAGACCCAATATGGCGCGCTTATTGGTTTATCTCTTCGATCTGATTGTGGTGACGATCATGGGGTGGATCGTCGCCCGTATCATGCAGCGCCTTTTCGGGGGCCCGGCGGTTCATTCTGCCGGCCCGCGAAGCGGTCCGGCGCGCGGCTCTCGCCCTGCGATCTCCGGCGAGACGGCGCGTGACCCGGTATGCGGAATGTTCGTGTCGACCGAGCTCTCACACCGCCTGACGCGCGGCGGGGAGACGCTGCATTTCTGTTCGCGTGAGTGTCTGGAGCGCTACCAAACCAATGCCCACAAATCCTGAAAGGTCTGGCGGAGGACCGCCCCTTGGCCCGGCCCGAGTGGGTGAATCTACCCTCCCTTGGCGGAGTGGGGGGAATCCAGCCATCGGTTGGACATTCGTGGCGGCAGTGGTTTTAGTTTGCGGTTTTGTTCCCGCCCGGGCTTGGGGCGGCAAGACCAGTTTAGTTCGGAAATATCGGCCCGGCCAAAAGGTGGTCTATCAAACCAGCATTGCGACTCGCGTGAACGTGCAGTCCAACCCCGAGGGGCTCAAGGCGCTTCTGCCACCCTTGCCCACAGAATTAAAGACTCGGCAACTGAATACCGTGACGATTCGCGCCGTCCAGGCTGACGGCTCAGCCGAGGTCGAAAACCGCTTTGATGGGTTTGAAGTCGAATCCAATCTGGCTGAGGTCATGCCGGAGGAAATGAAGACTTCGGCAGAAGCGGCGCAGGAGGAGTTCAGTAAGCGGGTGAGCGGCCAGGGGCTTATCGCCCGTTACGACCGACAGGGGAAGCTCCTGGGATTTGAAGGCGAAGGGCCGCTCCTGGAAGAATTGGATGCCCCCCTCCGTCAGATGGCTCGGGAAGTCCTTCGGATGTTCCTTGAGCAGATGGGCGGGCATGCCCTGTATCCCGGCCGCCGGGTGAAACAGGGCGAAGAGTGGAAAGTAAAATTGGACGCTGCTCCTACAGTCGAATCCCCCTACGCGCTCACCGGTGAGAGCACATTTCGTTTTGCGGGGAAGACTCGTTACCAGGGGGCGAAAGCTGCCATTATCGACTTCCACTTTAGCAATCTTCTCCGGCCGACTCCGGAGAGCTTGCGGCAGGCCGGCCCGGCCGCCATGTTGGAGGCCGAGGGGATGAAGCTGGACATCTTCGTCGAGGGTCAGGGTCAAGGGCAGGCTCTGGTGGCGCTGGACGACGGTCGCGTCCTGCAAAACCGCACGACCCTTCAACAAACGCTCAAAGCACGCCTGGACGGCGCCTCCGGTCTCCGCCTGCCAGTCAATGGCCCCGTGACCCTCGACGTCCATTCCGAAACCCGGATGGAAGTCAACGCTACGGACCTGCGGCGCCGTTGAAGGCCATTTTTTTGGAAAGCCCCAAATCGTTATTGACATAGGGGCAAGCGATTTTATAATCGCATCAACTTCGGTTTGAGTGAGCGAAAACACGGCATAGATGAACCACCACGCTAATCCGTCACTTCCGGTGGTGCTGACCATTGCAGGATTTGATCCCTCCAGTGGCGCGGGGATCAGCGCTGACCTGAAGACCCTCGCCGCCCATAACTGCTACGGCGTGGCCGCCATCACCGCTTTGACCATTCAGAACACGCAGGGCGTCGCCGCACTGCATCCGGTTGACGCCACCGTCCTGAAGGAAAGCATCGAATGCTTGCTTGCCGATGATCGCGTGCGAGCGGTCAAGGTGGGTATGTTGGGGAATCGCGCCAATGCGCAAGTTGTGCGTGAGGTGCTCGCCGCACACACCGCGCTGCCCGCCGTCCTGGATCCTGTATTACGTTCGACGAGCGGCCTGGAATTGATGGACGCTGAAGGACTGGAATTCCTCCGCAGTCACCTGCTCAGCTACGTCAGAGTGATCACTCCCAACATCGGGGAGGCCGCCGCGCTTACCGGCCTAAGAGTTGAAAACATCGAGAGCATGAAGGCCGCGGCGAGGAAACTGGTGGAGATGGGCGCGCGCGCCGCGGTGGTGACGGGTGGCCACCTCGAAAAGGCTGTGGACGTCCTTTACGATGGGACCGGGATTGAAACTTTTGTGGGCGACCACGTAAAGCCGGACAATACGCACGGGACCGGCTGCACGTTCTCTTCCGCCATCGCGGCGAACCTTGCCCTGGGCCGGCACCTGCGTGATGCCGTGGTGCTTGCCAAAGCCTACGTGACGGAGGCCATACGCAAGGCTTACCCGGTGGGCCCCGGCAGCATCCCCCTCAACCACCTCTTCCGCATGTCACAGAGTCCCCGGGTGACTGACCATGCCCCCGCTGTCCCCGAACCCGTGCATTGAAAAGCAGGATTCAGGGGAGAGTCGAAAAGTTGAAAAGTCGAAAGTTGAAAGTCAAAAGGCATTGCGGCAGAAGCAACCCGTTTGGACCGCACGACTCACGACCAACCACTAACAACCGCCCTCTTTCTTCTGACTCCTGAATCCTGGCTCTTGAATCCCGCTCCTCTCACGCCGCCTTGAAGATTTGCTCGACTTCGACCGCGATCCCGTTGATGGTGAGTTTGGGCATGGGGAGCTCCCGCACGATCGGGGCTAGTGCGTATGAACCGCCTGCGCTTCCGACGGCGCGGCAGGTTCGTGCGACGTTGCCAATCCAGTGGCGGCCGAGTGCACTCCTTCCGCGTAGTGCACAAATTCCACGTAGGCGGCCACAAATTCCCGCCCCGCGTCGATGGTGTTATCCGCTCCCTTTTTCGCCACCGCGGCGTGGGCAAAACGTTTTCGGACTCCGGCCGCAACCTCGTCCGCCAGCAGTTTGACGAGCGCGTCCACGGAGCCGTGTTCCAAAGCCTGGTCGGCAGCCAGAACTGCTGGTTCCGGTTTTGTGCCTGGAGGCTTCAGGCCGGTGTAAGGAGCGCCTTCGCCCTCGCGGTGGAGCCTGACCAGAGTCTCAAAGAAGAACCGGTCGGCGAGAGCGCGAGCTTCTGATCCAGTCGCGCGGACCTTCAGCGTCTGTGCGAACGCTTCGCGTATCTCAGGTTCGTGCTGCGCTTTCACCCATTTGAGGACGGGCGTGACGTCCCCGCGTTCCAGAGCCAGTTTCGCCGCCTTGACGACGGGCCCCTCGAGCGTATCGCAATGCGCCCAAGCCAGCGACGGCAGCCAGATCAATGCCGTAACAACCAGCGCGGTGAGTCCGATGCGTGTCCATCGAATGCCTTTCTGCATTTTGACTGCCTCCAATGACGAAGATTCCCGCTCTCTGCTCATGCTACTAAAGAGTATCGCTAAATTGAGTGACAACATGGCCGCAATCCCCGCCCGACGGCCCGCCGGCCTGAACAGCTTTGAACCTGCGGCCTTCCGGAACCCCTCCTCCCACTTCTTCGACGACCTGCCGTGCGGCCTTAGGTGACGCGCGGCATGCCGGGAAGGCAAACACTAACCAGCGGCCCTTCGCAGCACCAGCCGATCCAGCCGGTGTCTGGTCACGAGGTTGTAAACTTCGCGATTCCGAATTCCTCTGCGTGGGCACCCTGTCTCGGCACACACCCACGCTCTGGATTGATTGTCAGCAACTCTCCAGCCAACTGGTATAGGGAGGACGTGACCGTAATGTGTTGAAAGACAAGAGGTTGCCATAGGTGATTGGCCAGATTGGCCGTCAAGGCGCTGGGTTGGGGGCGACACGATTGCGCCACAGTCCACAGTTTTCTTATTAGATCCATAAATCAAATTTATTGAGTGCAATCAGACACAGCCCCGTGGAACTTCCGCCTTCACCCTTATGACTTTCGATGAACCGACGAGTTGTCGCAGTCATCGCTGCCAGCCTTCCCAGAAAGGGAACTTGGCGTCCGCTTGACACTCCCCATCCTTGAAACTGATAATCGGTGCCGCTGGGCGCAATCCCTCCTGATTTTGGCCTGCTGAATCGCGGGAAGCGGGTGGCTTTCTGGAAAGGACGTGCAACAGTGGAAACTCCCCTGCCGCATGAAGGCACCGACCCCCTGGAGATCGTTGTCAACAGCGTCATGAAGGCAGCCGACCGGCTCGGGTTGGACAGCCAGATGCGCACTTTGCTGAACATGCCCTACCGGGAAGTACGCGTAGAAATTCCCTTGCGCATGGACGACGACTCGCTGCGTGTTTTTGTTGGCTATCGCGTACAGCATAGCGGCGTGCGCGGGCCGGCCAAGGGTGGCATCCGCTATCACCCCTCGACGGGGCTGAACGAAGTTCGGGCGTTGGCGGCCGCGATGACCTGGAAAACGGCGCTGGTCAACATTCCCTTTGGAGGAGCGAAAGGCGGGATAAACGTTGACCCCAAAGAGCTTTCGACCACCGAACTCCAGCGCCTGACGCGCGGCTACATTCGTCGCATCCACCTGCTCCTGGGCCCTTATCGCGATATTCCCGCGCCGGACATGAACACCAACGCACAGGTCATGACGTGGATCTTCGATGAGTACAGCGCCCATCACGGCTACACGCCCGCTTGCGTTACGGGGAAACCCGTGGAGTTGGGCGGATCGCTGGGGCGCGAAGCGGCCACTGGACGAGGAGTATTTTGCGTGACGGAGGCGTTGCTAAAGGACCTGGGTATGCCAATGGCCGGCACGCGCGTCGTCATCCAGGGTTTTGGAAATGTGGGCTCATTTGCGGCGCGGTTTTTTGCGGAAGCAGGAGCAAAGGTCATCGCCATCTCCGACGTCAACGGAGGTGTATTCAACGCCGATGGCCTGGATATCAAGGCTCTGCTCGAGCACGTTCGGTTGACTCGCACTGTCCCGGGATTTCCCGGCGGCCAGGCGATCTCCAATGAGGATCTCCTGACGGTGGATTGTGATATTCTCGTGCCCGCTGCGCTGCAGTGCGTCATTACGAAAGAGAATGCGCCCAAGGTGCGAGCCCGGGTGATTGCCGAAGCGGCCAACCTCCCAACCACTCCAGAGGCCGACGAAATTCTCAACCGGCGCGGCGTCCATGTCCTTCCGGATGTCCTTGCGAACGCCGGAGGAGTGACGGTCTCCTACTTCGAATGGGCGCAGAACCTGCAGCAGGTCTTCTGGGAAGAGGATCGCGTCAATGCCGAGATGGCCAAAACGCTCACCCGCTCCTATCGGCAGGTGGCCGAAATGGCCTCGATGGGGAAAATCTCGTTACGCGAAGCCGCATACACGATTGCGGTGGATCGTGTAGCGCGAGCGGAGCGGCTGCGCGGGACATAAGCTGTCACGCCCTTCAGCCCCCAACACGGTATGAAGTGCGAGGTTGGAGCCGGAGGGCCTGCCTCGGCCGGTTGGCCGGGACTCAATTCCCATTCCCACGTTGGAGCCTCCCGTGACCCCGCCGATCCTCACTCGACTGGAAGGCGGCATTCCGCTGCTTCGCCACGAGCACGTGGCCGTGCTCTATCGGGGAAAATCGAGCGCCTTCCGCTTTGCTGCGTTCCTCGCTGAAGGGCTCCCTTCGGGCGAGCTCTGCCATTACTTAGCGCCGCATGACTATCACCAGGAAATGCTGGGCTGCCTCCGTCAAACGGCGCCCGACCTTCAGCGGTTCTTGGCCGCCGGCACTTTGCGCCTGAGCGAGGGCCCACAGGACATCGCTGCGCTGCGCGGGATGGTTCAACAGCTCTTCATCGTTGGGGAGCGCGCTCACGCGCCGGCAGTCCGCTGGCTGGAAGAGGGCATCTGGCCGGAGCCGGCGGGATTTCCCATGCCCGATTTCTTCGAGTTTCATGCGCTCCTGAACTATCAGGTCAAGCACTACCCCAGCGCCGCGCTTTGCCAGTACGACCTCGACCTGTTCAATCCGCGTTATCTTTTCTCCACCATCGCTGTGCACCGTCACCTCATCGTGCAAGACACGCTTGTGCGCGACAACCCGTTCTACATTCCCGCCGAGAAGTTCATCCCCCTCTCTCCCAACGAGCGTGAGCGCGACTTGGCCGGGCTCTTCCGCGAGGTGGGCTTCAGCGTGGACAAACTCCTTGAAGCCCTCGCGGCGTACGGCCGACTGCATCCGAGGAGTTGAATTCCGTGATAGCTCGTTCCACCCGAAATGTGCTTCGGGGTAGCGGCCGGGCTTACCGGAGTCAGACATTTTATCTCATCATCAAGGCCCGTATCCCATCACTCCGCCAATGCGCCAGATGTTGAGCCATTTTCCACAAAACTCTCCGCAATTTGGCGCAAGTGGTTGCCCTGCAATCAGCTAGCGGACTCCTGCCGGCCCGTAAACCCTTCCGCCTCATGCCTGTTCAAGAAATCAACAGCCCCCGTGGCTGGTAGCAGGAATGCTCTACCCTTGATGCGCATGCAAAGGAGCGGACAATTGGTCGCAGCGACTCGAAGAGACGCACGCCCCGGCGATTCAAGATTCCAGATGCCAGATTCAAGGATAAGCCGCCCGGGATAGCCGATCGCAAATGCCGGAGAACGCACATGAAGTACAAGCGGTTCGAAGAACTCCCGGTTTGGCAGGCAGCCATCCAGTTGGCAGTGGAGATGTATGCGATGACAGCCAAGGCCGAGTTCAGGCGTCAGCACAGTTTGCGGGATCAAATCGGGCGGGCGACAGTCTCAGTGTCCAACAACATTGCCGAGGGGTTCGAGCGCGGCACCAACAACGAACTGCTAAGTTTCCTTTACATCGCTCGGGGTTCGGCGGGAGAAGTCCGGTCGATGCTCTGCCTTCTACAGCGGATTCCCATCTTCTTGAATCTGGAATCTGAAACCCGAAATTTGAAGGAGAAGGCGGAAAGCATTTCCAAGCAGCTCGGTGCGTGGATTCAATCAATCCTGAACTCGAATCTGAAGGGTCAGCCGTTCGTGACCGACAAAACTCGACTCGCGCAGACTGCGGCCGAGGACCCGAGGAAATTCCTCGAAGAGCTACAACGAATTCGGGAAGCTGGCCAAATCGCGCAGACCAAATGAAGCTAGAACGAATTCATAAAGAAAGCGCCTCAGTAGCGGAACGATACAAAGAAGAAGTCGCGGCGGAATCAGAAAGAAGCATTTCTGGAATTTCGCCGTTGAAAGGAAACGGAGCGAAGTAAATGAGCACAGTAAAAGTCACGATTGACGGCAACGAGGCGACGGCGCACTCGGCCTATCACGTCAACGAGGTGGTGGCGATCTATCCCATCACGCCGTCTTCGCCGATGGGCGAGTGGGCGGACGAGTGGGCGGCGAAGGGCGAGCCCAACATGTGGGGCTCAGTCCCGAGCGTGATCGAGATGCAAAGCGAAGGCGGCGCGTCGGGCTCGCTGCACGGCGCGCTGCAAGCCGGCGCGCTGGCGACGACGTTCACGGCCTCGCAAGGCCTCCTGCTGATGATTCCCAACATGTACAAGATCGCGGGCGAGCTGACCTCGACGGTGATTCACGTTTCGGCACGCACGCTGGCCACGCACGCGCTCTCGATCTTCGGCGACCACAGCGACGTGATGGGAACGCGCTCGACGGGCTTCGCGCTCCTGGCATCGAATTCCGTGCAGGAAGCGATGGACTTCGCGCTCATCGCCCAGGCCGCCACGCTCGAAGCGCGCGTACCCTTCCTGCATTTCTTCGACGGCTTCCGCACTTCGCACGAAGTCGCCAAGGTCGAGCAAATTTCCGTCGAGCAGATGCGCCAGCTTATTGACGAGGAACTGGTGCGCGCGCACCGCGCCCGCGCCCTCTCGCCCGACCGGCCGTTCATTCGCGGCACCGCGCAGAACCCCGACGTTTTCTTCCAGGCGCGAGAGACGGTAAATCCCTACTACATCGCGACGCCGGGATTCGTCGCGGAGGCGATGGAGAAGTTCGCGAAGGTTGTCGGGCGCCGCTATCACCTGTTCGACTATGTGGGCGTCCCCGACGCGGAGCGCGTTGTCTTGCTGATGGGCTCGGGCGCGGATGCCGCGCAGGAGACTGTCGAGTGCCTTACGGCGCGGGGGGAGAAAGTCGGCGTCCTGAAAGTTCACCTCTACCGGCCGTTCTCTGTCGAGCATTTTGTGCGCGCGCTGCCGGCGACGGTGAAGACGCTGGCGGTGCTCGACCGCACCAAGGAGCCGGGCGCGGCGGGAGAACCGCTCTACATGGACGTGGTGACGGCGCTGGCGGAATCGGTGGCGAGCGGCAAGGGCCCCTTCCGCTCGATGCCGCGCATCATCGGCGGGCGCTACGGGCTATCGTCGAAGGAATTCACCCCCGCCATGGTCAAGGCAGTTTTTGACAACGCGGCATCGGCCGCGCCCAAGAATCATTTCACGGTCGGCATCGAGGACGACGTGACGCACACCAGCCTTGCGGTCGATCCGGAATTCTCCACCGAGGACCCCAGGACCGTGCGCGCGCTGTTCTACGGCCTGGGCGCCGACGGCACCGTCAGCGCCAACAAGAATTCCATCAAGATTATCGGCGAGGAGACGGAGAGCTTCGCGCAGGGCTATTTCGTCTACGACTCGAAAAAAGCCGGCGCGGTCACCGTTTCGCACTTGCGTTTCGGTCCGAAGCCGATTCGCTCCAGCTATCTCATCAGCCGCGCGAATTTCGTCGCCTGCCATCAATTCACTTTCCTCGAACGGGTCGACATGCTGAAGGCCGCGGAGCCCGAAGCGACGTTCCTTTTGAACAGTCCCTTCGGGGCGGACGAAGTCTGGGACCACCTGCCGCGCAGCGTGCAGGAGCAGATCATCCGGAAGAAACTCAAATTCTTCGTCATCGATGCTTACCAGGTGGCGAAAGATACCGGCATGGGCGTGCGCATCAATACCATCATGCAGACGTGCTTCTTCGCAATCTCGGGCGTCCTGCCGCGCGAGGAGGCGATCGCTTCCATCAAGCACGCCATCGAGAAGACTTACGGCAAGCGCGGCGAGGCGGTGGTGAAGAAGAATTTCGCCGCCGTGGACGCCGCGCTCGATCATCTCCATCAGGTGAAAGTTCCCGCGACAGCGACGAGCACGTTTGACGTCCGCCGGTCCGTGCCCGAGGAAGCGCCGGAATTCGTGCAAAAAGTGACGGCGAAGATTATTTCCGGTGACGGCGACTCGCTTCCGGTCAGCGCCTTCCCGGTGGACGGCACCTTCCCCAGCGCCACGGCGCAGTGGGAGCGGCGGAACATCGCGCTGGAAATTCCCGTCTGGGACGAGGCGATCTGCATCCAGTGCGGCAAGTGCGTGA
The DNA here is from genome assembly GCA_041946825.1 of Terriglobia bacterium. GTDB lineage: Bacteria > Acidobacteriota > Terriglobia > UBA7540 > UBA7540 > CAZTHM01. The sequence continues at coordinate 11,480 of JBHGBD010000004.1, forward strand.
TGGTGTGCCCGCACGCGGTGATTCGCGCCAAGGTTTACGATTCCGCCGCGCTGGCGGGAGCGCCGGCGACCTTCAAATCCACCCCGGCGCGCTGGAAAGAATTCAAGGACCTGAAATACACGCTGCAAGTCGCGCCGGAAGATTGCACGGGCTGCGCGCTCTGCGTGCAGGTCTGCCCGGTGAAGAGCAAGACGGAAGTGAAGCACAAGGCGATCAACATGGCGCCGCAGCCGCCCTTGCGCGAGCCGGAAGGCGCCAACTGGGAATTCTTCCTGCGCCTGCCGGAAACCGACCGGCGCGCCCTGAACCTGACGCAGGTGAAGGACGTGCAACTGCTCCGGCCGCTCTTCGAGTTTTCGGGGGCCTGCGCGGGCTGCGGCGAGACGCCGTACATCAAGCTGATGAGCCAGCTTTTCGGCGACCGCGCGATCATCGGCAACGCCACGGGGTGCTCGTCGATTTATGGCGGCAACCTGCCCACCACGCCCTACGCGATCAACGAGGAGGGGCGCGGGCCGGCGTGGTCGAACTCGCTCTTCGAGGACAACGCGGAATTCGGCCTGGGGATGCGCCTGGCGATCGATAAGCAGGCGCAATACGCGCGCGAGCTGGTGACGCGGCTCGCGCCCGCCATCGGCCCGGAACTCGCCCAGGGGCTGACCGCCACAAACCACTCCGACGAGGCGGGGATCAAGGAACAGCGCGAGCGAGTGAAGCAGCTCAAGGAGAAGTTGCAGAAGATTGATTCGCTCGAAGCGCGCGACCTCCTGGCGGTGGCCGATTCGCTGGTGAAGAAGAGCGTGTGGATCCTGGGCGGCGACGGCTGGGCGTACGACATCGGCTACGGCGGGCTCGACCACGTGCTCGCTTCCGGGCGCAACGTCAACATCCTGGTGCTCGATACGGAAGTCTACTCAAACACCGGCGGGCAGATGTCGAAGGCCACGCCGCGCGGCGCGGTGGCGAAATTCGCCGCCGGCGGCAAGCCCGCGCCCAAGAAGGATCTGGCCATGATGGCCATGGCCTACGGCAATGTTTACGTGGCGCGCGTGGCCTTCGGCGCGCAGGACATGCAGACCGTCAAGGCGTTTCTCGAGGCCGAGGCTTACGACGGCCCGTCGCTCATCATCGCTTACAGCCACTGCATCGCGCACGGATACGATTTGCTTTACGGCCTCGAGCAGCAGAAGGCGGCGGTGCAGTCGGGCTATTGGCCGCTGGTGCGCTTCAATCCCGAACTGACGCGGCAGGGAAAGAATCCGTTGCAAATCGACTCGCGCCCGCCCAGCCTGCCGCTCGAAAAATACGTTTACAACGAAACGCGCTACACGATGCTGGCGCGCAGCGACCCGGCGGCGGCCAAGCGCCTGCTCGAACTGGCGCAGGAAGACGTCAACTCGCGCTGGCGCCTGTACGAGAACATGGCCGCCATGGTGGTTGCCGCGGCCGAGAAGGAGGCCAAATCATGATCGACCTCTCGACAACTTATCTGGGCCTTGAACTGAAGAATCCCCTGGTGGTTTCGGCCTCGCCGCTCTCCGAGGACCTCGACAAAGTCCGATTGATGGAAGACGCGGGGGCGGGGGCAATCGTTCTGCAATCGCTTTTCGAAGAGCAGATCAATCTCGAGAGCGAAGAGGTCGATGCGTATCTCTCCGCCGGCACGGAAAGCTTTGCCGAGTCGCTCACCTATTTTCCCGATATGACCGGCTACAATCTCGGGCCGGATGGATATCTCGAACACATCCGCAAGGCCAAAGAAGCGGTGAAGATTCCCATCATCGCCAGCCTGAACGGCGTCTCGACGGGGGGCTGGATCGAATATGCCAAGGAAATGGAAGAGGCGGGGGCCGACGCGCTGGAACTGAACATCTTTTACATCCCCACCGACCCGCAGATGACCGGCGAGCACGTGGAGCGCGTCTATTGCGAGCTGGCGGCGAACGTTAAGGCCAGCGTGCGGATTCCCGTGGCCGTCAAGCTCGGGCTATATTTCAGCTCCATGGCCAACATGGCGTGGCGGCTGGACCAGGAGGGTGTGGACGGCCTGGTGCTCTTCAACCGCTTCTACCAGCCCGACTTCGACCTCGAAAAACTGGAGGTCGTTCCCAAACTGATTCTGAGCAGCTCTTACGAACTTCTGCTGCGCCTGCACTGGGTGGCGATTCTGCACGCGCACATCCACGCCGACCTCGCCGTGACCGGCGGCGTCCATACCGCCGAGGACGTCCTGAAAGCGATGATGGCCGGGTCGCGCGTCACGATGATGACTTCCGCGCTGCTGCGCTACGGCATTCGCCACCTGGGCGAAGTCCGCAACGACTTGTTGCGCTGGATGGAAGAACACGAGTACGAATCCATCCGCCAGATGCAGGGCAGCATGAGCCAGCAAGCGGTCGAGAATCCCGCCGCCTTCGTCCGCGCCAACTACATGAAGGTGCTCAGCTCCTACGCGCTGAGGGGGCTTCGCTAAGGCTGGCGGGAGAGGGCGGGCGCGTCGGTTCCAGGAATGACAGCGGCCGCTCCTAGGCAGGCTGGGCCCGGTTTGCCGAGCGCGATAGGATTAGAGCGACGATCCCCACGCCGTAAGCGGCGAAACCCGTCCAGTATGCCGCGGAGATCCCCGAGCTCAGCGAAATGGCCGTCGCCAGCACTGAAGCCAGGACCGAGGCTGCCCCGTTGATGCCCCACAGCCAGGGGGTAAGCGCGGGCGTGCTCCGGAAGGCGCTTCTCATTCCCAGCGGGAACGCCATGCCCATGAAAAGCCCGAGCGGAGATAGGATGCCGGCGGCCACCAGAATCCGGACCAGGGTGGTTGACTCTCGAAAGTGCCGGGTCAAAGCCGGCGTGAATGTCCCGAAAAGAATCAGGACCACCAGAAGAAACAGCAGGCGCGCGATCGCCTGGTCTCCCGGCCCGCGATTGCGGAATCCCTCCACCGAATAACTTCCCAGACCGCTGGAAACCAGCAGGCTGAAAAGCACCACGGACAGGCTGTAGGTGGGATGGCCCAGAAAGATGATGAGCCTCTGCATTTGGGAGATCTCGATGAGCATGAAGCCCATCCCGATGCCGGCGAAGAAAATGATGAAGGGTAAGGCGCCGTGCAGGGCGGCTTTTTCCCCGGTCAGGATGAGCGGAATAACGATGCAGAGAAACGTCAGGACGCTGACGACAATCAGCAAGATTCCCAGAACCGCGACGGCCCGCAGGTTGGGCGTTTGTATTCCTTCTCTCTGCAAGTCCCGCTGGAAGATTCCTTGCAAGCGGAGCATCTGAAAGAAGAAGGGACTGTCATCGGTGGGCGCGCTGATGTTCAGGGGATATTTTGCCACGAACTCATCGAGGTCCCGGCCGGAGGCGAGCGCGGCGAATGTGGGATCCAAAGAAGAACGCGGGCTGAGGATGACATCGAAATGAAGCTGGGCGGCAACCTCGTCCAGTTTTTCCAGATCCATTTCCGTAAAGGGATCTCGTGCCACGAGGATCGTCCCCATGCCCTGCGCCATCTTGTCGCTCTCGAACACGTGCCGAACAACGGCAAGGTGATTTCGCGGATGCTCCACGCCGACTTGCTTCAACGCGGCGGCGGCCAGCGAGGTCGCCCGGTACATCTCCGCCGGCCGGTCGGGGAAATACCAGCGGGAAACCGTCAAGATTCCGCGCGGGTTCAGGCGGTTCAGGAAGAGATCGCAGGCCTCGAGGGTGTAAAGTGAATTTTCGCTCAGGACGTAGGCGCCCGCCGCTGTCGCCGCCCAGGTGTCAATCAGGGAAATCTGGATGATGTCAAATCGCTCCTGCGACCTGGAAATGTAGCTCCGCGCCTCGTCCGCAACGAAGGTGACCTTGGGATTGGCGTCCAGGTGGCCGGTGAAATCACCGAACCGGCCGTTCACCGCGCGCAGGATGTCCCGGTTCATCTCCACGGCCAGGACGGACTTCTGGTTGAAGACCAGCGCGGAGAGCACGTCTCTCCCGCCGCCCGGACCAATTACCAGAACATTGGAATCCTTCCGGAGGAAATGGGCCAGGTTGGTAATCCCGCACTTGAGATACTCGACCGGACGGGTGTCCCCCTGGAAGCGAGTGAGAGTCGTGTCTGCTCCGGCGTCGATCGAAAGATTCAGCTCATGAGCCTTAACCTCTGAAGGACAAGCCGAGCTGATCCCCCAGGGCTTGCCCGGCGTGTTCGGATCGCCCGAGACTCGGATGCGCGAAAAAGAATTCCACTTTTCGTAGAGAGGCGGAGACTCCAACCGGCCCTTCACCCACACCAGCCGGAGCAGTGGCATTCCCTTCGCCGTCAGGAAGGCGTTAAGACTGGCCAACACTCCCAGAAATGCGCATGTGCAGATCCCGATCCTCCGCAGTCTTCGTGACGACCCTGCAAATGAGAAGAGGACCGAACCGAGGCCGGCAAAAAGGGCGGCCACGACGACCGCGCTGGGGCCGTCGGTGATCTCCAGCGCATAGATCAGCAGGATGCATCCGGCGCCCGCTCCTGCCAGGTCGACGGCATAGAGCTTGTTGACCCGGGCTGGAAATTTCGTCAGCGCCAGGCAGACGCAGATCCCGCTGAAGACGAACGGCACAGCGATGGCTGTGTAACTCAACAAGACGGCGAACAACGTGACGAGCGACCGCTCCACGACGAAAGGGATACTCAGGTTGGTGAGGAAGCCGAGCAGAATCGTTATGGCGAAGCACAGTGAACTCCGGGCGAGAAGATCGTGGGTGCGCTCGGGGGTGAAGAAGCGCGGAAACTGGTGCACGATGAGCGCCCCGACGGTCATCCCGAACATCGCCACGGAAATGGCCACGAAGGCGAAGTGGTACCACATGGTTACGCTGAAGATCCGCGTCAGCAGGATCTCGAACATCAGCGTGGCCATGGTGACCATGAACAGACCGGCGTAGGTCTGTACGGGCAGCCGCACTTCTCCTCCAGGAGTCCCTCTCCCATCGACGCCGCTCTGTCCGGGAGTAAGGCGGCGCTCATTATGCCACACTTCTGAAAATGTCCTCGGCGCCTGGGGTTCCCCAGTGAACACGGAGTGAACCGATGCCCTGCGGAGTCGCGCGTCTCGCTTGATCAGGACTTCCGGCCGTCGTTCATGTCCGAGGCGGTGAGCGAACAGACGCTCCGGAAATACGCTCGATGCCGGAAAGCCCCCGGCTCGGGCCGAACAGATCGAAATTCATCGTGGCGCCCCGTAGCAAATTTGATAGAATCAACTGACACGCGCGACTGAAAACAATGGACTACGACCAGTTAGCCAGTTTTCTCGAGGTTGCGAAGCTGCAGAGTTTTTCGCTGGCGGCGGAAAAGATTTTCCGCACCCAGCCGGCCATCAGCGCGCAGGTGCGCCTGCTGGAGCAGGAGTGCGGCGAGAAACTTTTCGATCGCAGTGGCAAGAAAGTCCTGCTCACGCCGGCGGGTGAAGTCTTGCGGCGCTATGCGCAGCAGCTGCTCGATCTGCAGAAGGAAGCGCTGCAGGCGATCGCCGAGTTGAACCACACGCCGCGCGGCAAGCTCTACATCGGCGCCAACGAGGCCACCTGCCTCTATGTTTTGCCCAGGACTTTTGCCCGCTTCAAGCAGCTCTACCCGCAGGTCCAGATCAGCATCTATCGCAATTTCAGCCACAAGATTCTGCAGAAGGTTCACGAGGGCGCGGTGGACCTGGGAATCGTGACGCTCCCGCAGAACGCCGACAACATGGAGATCATCCCAGTGTTCCGCGACGACGTGCAGGCGGTCGTTCCCAAGGATCATGCGCTCGCCAAGAAGCGCAGCGTGACCGTGGAAGAATTGGCTCAGCACCCGCTGATTCTTCCCAAGACCGGCCACACGCGCGTGATGCTCGACCGGCTCTTGCGCGACTTCCGCCACAAGATCCAGATTTCGATGGAACTGGCGAGCGTGGAGACCATCAAGAAGTTCGTCGGCGCGGGGTTGGGGATTTCGGTGATCAGCCGCACTTACGCCCAGCCGGAAGTCGCGGCGGGCCTCCTGAAATTGATTCCCATCGAAGGCCAGAAGCTTTATCGCGAGCTGGGATTGATCTATCGTCGCGATCGCTATCATTCGCTCCCTGCCAAGGTGTTCATCGAAGTGGTTCGCGAATCCACCAAGCCCGCCACGGCGGGTTTCCCTTCGACGACGAAGACGAACACCATCCGCTAAGGGCCGGAGGTCCTTCCCGCTCTCCGGCCCCCCGCGCGAAGGATCTCTGCCTGTCTCGAAAACGAGGATGAATGAAACTATGACGCAGAGCAAAGGGAAGAAACCGTTGATCATCATGAAATTCGGCGGCACCTCGGTCGGCAATGCCGAGCGCATGAAGTGTGTGAGCGAAATCCTTGCCGCGCACAACCAGCAGGCGGAAGTGGTCGCCGTGGTCTCCGCGATGGGCGGCGTCACCGACATGCTGATTCGCGCCGCCAATGAAGCCAGCAAAGGTGACCGCGAGCATTGGAAAGGCACGCGCCAGGAATTGGCGCGCCGGCACCGCGAGGTCGCCGACCAGTTGCTTTCCGCCGCCGAACAGGCCGAAGTCCTGCCGCGGTTGGCCGAACAGTTAACCAACTTTGAAAACCTCTGCTCGGGTTTCACGCTGGTGCGCGAAGTCACACCCCGCGCCATGGACACGCTCTCGAGCCTGGGCGAGGTGATGTCCGCGACGCTCGTGGCGGCCATCCTGCGCTCTTCGGGGCACGACGCCGAGGCCGTGGACGCAACGGAACTTATCGTCACCGACGACAACTTCGGCAGCGCCGCGCCGATTTTCGAGGAGACGAACGCCAAGACTCGCCAGCGCCTCGCCCCCCTGCGCAAGCGCGGCACCATTCCCGTGGTAACGGGTTTCCGCGGCGCGACACGCGATGGGCTGTGCACGACGCTCGGCCGCGGCGGCTCGGATTACAGCGGCACCATCGTGGGCGGCGCGCTCGACGCCGACGAAGTATGGATCTGGACGGATGTTGACGGCGTGATGACCGCCGACCCGCGCCTGGTGCCGTCCGCGCGCATCATTCCCGAAATCTCCTATCGCGAGGCCATCGAGCTTTCCTACTTCGGGGCCAAGGTCCTGCACCCGAAAACCATTCAGCCGGTGATGACGAAGAAGATCCCGGTGTGGATCAAGAATTCCTTCAACCCCTCGTGCCCGGGAACCAAGATCGTCGCCGCGCCCACCGACCGGGCGCCGGGCGTGAAAGCCATCACCTCGGTGAGCAACGCCGACCTGGTGACCATGAGCGGCAAGAACACGCTGAGCTTTCCGCGCCTCGCCACCCGCGTCTTCAACGGCCTCCACCTCGAGGACGTTTCCACCTTGATGGTGACCCAGTCCTCGGCCGACAATGTCCTCTGCTTCGCCATTCACGACGCGGACCTGCCGCGCGTGCGGGCGCGGCTGGGGAAGACCTTCGAACTGGAAATGCTCCACGAATACGTGGGCACGCTCGAGGTGATGCCCAAAATCGCCATCGTCGTGGCCATCGGTGAGAATATGAAAGGCACGCCGGGGATCTCCGGGCGGGCCTTCAGCGCCCTGGGCAGGAAAGGCATCAACATCATCGCCATCGCCCAGGGGTCCTCCGAGTTGAGTATTTCGTTCGCGGTAAAGGCGTCAGATGTGAAAGAAGCTGTTAAGGCAATACATGAGGAGTTTCAACTATAGGTTTCAGCCATCAGCTCTCAGCAGTCCGCAGGAATTGACCTGCGGTTGTTGCTGAAGGCTGATAGCTGAAGGCTGAGGCCTCGAAACCATGTCTTCCGCCTACCTCCAGTGCATCGAAGAGACCTGCGGGCGCCGGCAGGACCCGCGGCGCGACGCGCACGCCTGCGCCTTCTGCGGCGGGCTGTTGGAGGTGAAGTACGAGTTTGAACCCTTCGATCCGGAAAAAGTCCGGCACACCTGGCACCAGCGGCGATTGAGCGGCGAGCCTATTGACCGCAGCGGCGTGTGGCGCTTTCGCGAACTTATTCCCTTTGTCGAGCCCGGCTACCGCATCATTTCACTTTCCGAAGGCTCGACGCCGCTGGTCGGCACGCGGCGCACCGGCTGGTGGGCCGGCCCCGTCCACCTGACCATCAAGCACCAGGGCAACAATCCCACGGGTTCCTTCAAAGACCTGGGCATGACGGCGTGCATTACGCGCGCGGCGTCGCGCGGCGTGCGCATGGTCGCCTGCGCTTCGACCGGCAACACCTCATCTTCGATGGCGGCCTACGCGGCGCGCGCCGGATTGAAGGCGCTGCTCTTCGTCCCTTACCGGCAGATTTCCGCGGCAAAGCTCGCCCAGGCGCTCGATTTTGGCGCGCTCGTCGTCGAAGTCGGAGACACCTTCGACGAAGCCTTCCGCCTGCTCCGCCAGATCGCGCCGGAGATGGATCTCTACCTCGTGAATTCTGTGAACCCCTTCCGCATCGAGGGGCAGAAGACGATCGTCGCGGAAATGCTCGAGCAGCGCGCCTGGCGTCCGCCCGACTACATCGTGGTCCCGGGGGGCAATCTCGGCAACAGCTCGGCAATCGGCAAAGGTTTGCGCGAGCTGAAAGAGATGGGTTTTATCGAGAAGGTGCCGCGCGTAGTGGTGGTGCAGGCGGCGGGCGCGAGCCCTTTTTATCAGATGATGTCGTCCGGCGCCGACGACCTCGATCCCGTCGAGGCGCCCAACACTCAGGCCACCGCCATCCGCATCGGCCACCCCGCGAACTGGAAGAAAGCCAAGCGCGTGCTGGAATGGACGGACGGTATCTGCGAGTGCGTAAGCGATGAAGAGATTTTCGAAGCCAAGGCAATGCTCGCCGAAGATGGCGTGGGCTGCGAGCCGGCTTCGGCCGCGACGGTGGCGGGAGTGCGCAAGCTGGTGCGCGCGGGAAGGATTCCCTGGCACGCCGACATCGTCTGCGTGCTGACGGGAACGCAATTGAAGGATACCGAATATATCATGCGCCACCGCGCCGAAAGCGAAGCGAGCCGGCAGCGCCTGCGCGTCGAGCCGGATTTGGAGAAACTGCGCAAGGCGCTCGAAGCTTCGCTCGGCGTGCCGGCGTAGCTTGGGAGCGCGGCCGTCTCGGCTGCGAGCGGGCTGGATGCCGCCGCTCCCAGGACGAGCAAATCCATGGACGAAACACTGCGACGTGAAGTTCGACTACTGACGACAAGGCTCGGGGCGATTGTCCGCGAGCAGTGCGGCGAAAAGACTTTCGCGGCCATCGAAAGTCTGCGCCAACTCTCGAAACAGATTCGGCAGCACGTTGACCCGCAACTGCTCAAAGCCAAACAGCGCGAGGTGGACCGCCTGCCGCTTGTCCGCGCCACCGAAGTCGCTCACGCCTTCAGCCTGTTCTTCCACCTCGTCAATCTCTGCGAAGAGCGGCAGCGCGTCCGCCGCCTGGAAGACTACGCGCGGCACGACACCGGCGCGCCGATGTCGTTTCGCCACACTTTCAGCGAGCTGCGCCGGCATCGTATTCCCGTCCGAGCATTGCGGCGGTTGCTCGACTCGATGCGCATCCAGCCGGTGCTGACGGCACATCCCACGGAAGCCAAGCGGCGCAGCGTGCTCAACCAGATCCTGCGTGTCGGCCGGGCTCTCGAATCGCTGCACGGCGACCTCAACACCGGCGCCGAGAAGATCCTCGATCCCTGGATCGAAGCGCTCTGGCTGACCGATGAGGTGCGCGAGCGCCCCGTCACGCCCGAAATCGAAATCGAAAGCGAGCTGGTCTTCCTCGAGCGCACGATTTACGACCTGGCCGGAATGTTCTGGGACAGGTTCAGCGACGAATTGGCGCGGGCGTTTCCCGGCCAGACCCCGCCCGAGCCGTTCCTGGCGTTCGGCTCGTGGGTGGGCGCCGACCGCGATGGAAATCCGTCGGTAACTCCCGAGACGAGTCTCGACGCGGCAGCGCAACTTCGCCGCAGCATCCTGCGCTATTACCGCGCGACTTGCGAGCGACTGTTGGGGCTGATTTCGTTCCCTTGCCAGAACGGCGCGACGGCCCGGCGGCTGCGGCGGGATCTCGAACACGAGATGCGCCGCTTTCCTGCCACGCGGGCGTTTCAGGAAATCGATCAGCCACACGAGCTCTACCGGCGCAAGTTGCGGGTGATGATCTGGCGGTTGGAGCGCACGGCGGAGCGCGCCGAAGGGGCTTACGCCAGCCCGGAGGAATTCGCCCGCGATGTGAAGTTGCTCGAAGAATTGCTGGCCACGCATCCCAGCCCGCGTGTGGCGCGGCTGGGGCCGGGGCGGCTGCGCGTGGCCGCGCAGGTTTTCGGCTTCCACGGGGCCGGGCTCGATTTTCGCCAGCATTCTTCGGTGACGCGAGAGGCAGCCGCTGAAATTCTTCGCGCCGTCGGGCTTGCGACGGAGCCAGGCGAAGCGCGCACCCGCTCGATTCAAACCCTGCTCGCCAGGCCGGCGATTGAGGCCTCGCTTTCCGAATCAACCCTGCGAGCGATCGAAGAGTTTCGCACCCTTCGGGAAATCCAGATGCGCGACGGCGAGGCGGCGGCTCCGCATTACATCTTGAGCATGACCTCGAGCGCCGCGGACGTCTGGGACGTGCTCCTGCTGGCGCGGCGGGCAGGCCTCGTCGTGGCCGGGCGCGACGGCGGGATTCGTTCCTCGTTCGACGTCATTCCGCTGTTTGAGACTTTCGAAGACCTCGAAGGCTGCCCCAACGTACTCGAACAACTTTTTTCCGATCGGGCTTATCAGAGCGTGCTGCGTTCGCGGCGGAACTTCCAGGAAGTGATGCTCGGTTATTCCGACTCGGTCAAGGACAGCGGATACCTCGCCGCCAACTGGGCGTTGTTCCGAGCGCAGAAGCGCCTGGACGAAGTTGCCGAGCGCCACGGCGTGCGGTTGAGCCTCTTCCACGGCAAGGGCGGGACCATCGACCGCGGCGGCGGGCAGTCGCACCGCAGCATTCAGTCGCAGCCGCATGCCGCGCCGGGCGGCCGGATGCGCATCACGGAGCAGGGCGAAGTAATTTCGCTCAAGTACTCGAACGCCGCGATTGCCGAGCGCAACCTCGAACAACTGGCGACGGCGGTCCTGGACGCGCACCTGCTGCACGCGCGGCGCGTTCCGGAAGCTCACCTGGCGGAGTGGGAAAGCCTGCTGGCGGAGATGGCCGCTTCCAGCCGGGAATTCTACCGGCAGTTGGTTTATGAGACGCCGGAGTTCCTGGAGTATTTCTGGCAGGCTACGCCCATCGACCTGATCGAACAATTGCGCCTCGGCTCGCGACCCAGCCGGCGATTCTCGACTGACGATTTGCGTGACCTGCGAGCTATCCCCTGGGTTTTCGCGTGGACGCAGTCGCGCCACTTCCTGCCCTCGTGGTACGGGCTCGGATACGCGCTGGAAAAATTCATGGCCGACCACGCCCCGCACGGGCATTCGATGCTGCGCCGCATGCATGAAGGCTGGCCGTTTTTCACGATCCTGATTGATAACGCAGAATTGTCTCTGGCGAAAACCGACTTCTACATCGCGCGGCGCTACGCCGAACTGGTCCATCCGCCCACCGTGCGCGAAGCGATTTTCGGGCGCATCGAAGAGGAATATCATCGCAGCGTGCGCGCCGTGCTTCAAACCTGCGGCGCCACGCACCTGCTGGCGCGCCAGACGGTCCTCGCCGAATCTATTCGCTTAAGGAATCCTTACGTCGATCCGCTCAACTTCCTGCAAATGCGCTTCCTGCGCCAGTGGCGCCGCACCCGCCGAGCCTCGCCGGAGCTGCTTCACCTTCTGCAACTTACTGTGGGTGGTATTGCCTTCGGAATGAAAAGCACGGGGTAACTGGGAGCGCAGGCGTCCCGCCTGCAGATGCGGGCGAGGCGCCCAGCGCTCCCAGCCTTTACGTATTCTGGCTCTCGACGAGCTGTTTGGCACGGCCGGCGGCGCGGACGACGGCCTTGATAAGCGTGACGCGCAAGCCGCCTTCTTCGAGTTCGAGCAATCCGTCGATGGTGCAGCCGGCGGGTGTCGTGACGACGTCCTTCAGCTTGGCGGGATGTTCGCCGGTGTGGAGCACGAGCGCGGAAGCGCCGAGCAGGGTCTGCGCGGAGAGCTCGGTCGAGAGCTCTCGCGGCAGGCCGAGCTTTACGCCCCCTTCGGCAAGCGATTCGATGATCATATAAACATAGGCAGGACCGGAAGCCGAGAGACCGGTGATGGCGTCCATGTGTTTTTCATCGACGATCACCGTTCGGCCCATCGAGCCGAAGATTTCCTGGGCGACTTTCAAATCCTCGGGCGTCGCGTGCTTGCCTGCGGCGAGCGCCGTCATGCCGTGGCGAATCAGGCAGGGCGTGTTGGGCATGGCTCGCACCACGCGCGCGGGATGGCCCAGCTCGCGCTCGATGAGCGACGTGGTGACGGAAGCCGCGGCGGAAATGACCAAGGCGTCCTTGCGGAGTCCCTTCCGAACCTCGTGCAGAAATCCCTTCACCTGTTGCGGCTTGAGCCCAATCAGGATCAAGTCCGCGCCCGCGACGGCCTTGCGGTTGCTGGTGTGCGCCTTGACGCCGTATTTTTCCGCCAGATAATCGGCGCGCGGCTGATGCGCGACGGTCGCCTCGACGTGACTCACGGGCACAAGCTGTGAGCCGAGCATTCCCGAGAGCAATCCCTCGCCGAGCTTGCCCGCGCCAATCAGCGCCAGCTTCTTGAAGCGGCTGTGATGAGCTTTGGATGTTGCGTCGGTTCCTGCCTTCATAAGGCTCCTTGGAAATTCGGCCGCACTCTGCTGGGGTAAAAGGGGGGCCACAAGGGCTCCCCCTACGAGGTATTGAACAGCAGCTCGTTACGCGCGCGCCTTGGCTTGCGCCGCGGTCACTTCTTCCTTCGAGGTCTGGATCCAGGGCATCATCTTGCGCAGCTCGGACCCGACTTTCTCGATCAAGTGATTGGCGGCTTCCTGGCGCATGGCGTTGAAATTCTTGCGCCCCTGGGCGTTTTCCTCCATCCACTCGTTGGCGAACTTGCCATTCTGGACGTCGGCGAGGATTTTCTTCATGGTCTCGCGGACGTGGTCGTCGATGACCACCAGCCCGCGCGTGTAGTCGCCGTACTCGGCGGTGTCGCTGACCGAGTAGCGCATGTACTTGATGCCGCCCTGGTAGATCAGGTCCACGATCAGCTTCAGCTCGTGCAGGCATTCGAAGTAAGCGATTTCGGGCTGATAGCCCGCCGCGACCAGGGTGTCAAATCCGCCCTTGATCAGCGCCGTCACTCCACCGCAGAGCACGACCTGCTCACCGAAGAGATCGGTCTCGGTTTCTTCCTTGAAGGTCGTGCGGATGACGCCGGCCTTCAGGCTGCCGACGCCCTTGCCGTAGGCGAGGCCGATTTTCTCAGCCTGGCCGGAGGCGTCCTGCTCGACCGCGAGCAGCGCCGGCACGCCAACACCTTCCGTGAAGAGCTCGCGCATGCGGTGGCCGGGACACTTGGGTGCAATCATGATGACGTCCACGCTCGGCGGGGGCACGATGAATTTGAAGTGAATGCTGAATCCGTGCGCGAAGAGCAGCGCCTTGCCGGGCGCGAGGTTCGGCTCAATGAGTTCCTTATAGAGTTTTGGCATGGGCGGGTCGGGGACGAGAAGCGCCACGACGTCGCCGCGGCGCGTGGCTTCCGCCGGGTCGAAAACTTCCAGCCCCTGCGCTTGCGCCTTGGCGCGCGAGGCGCTGGTGGGCGGCAGCCCCACGATGACTTTCACACCGCTATCGCGCAAGTTCAGCGCGTGGGCGTGTCCCTGGCTGCCATAGCCGATGATGGCGACGGTCTTGCCTTTCAGGACATTCAGATCTCCATCCGATTCGTAATAGCGCTTAGCCACAAACTCCTCCTTCTTAGCAATGAACGAAACGATGAACTCTCAGATCATACTTCTTCTTGAGCTTCAGTTCATCGTTCCGCGTTCATCGTTCAACTTCTTATGATGCTTGTGCGACGACCTCTTCAGGCTGCGTTACGGTCGTCTTGACTCGGGAAAAGGGCACAAACTGTAGTTCGCCGAAGTCCGCCGGCACCGGACGCGCACGCCGGTCTGCGGGGACCTCGAGAAGATATTTGCCGTGGCTGGCAAAGATGAGCTTCGATCCCGGAAAAGTCTGGAGGAACCGCGCAATGTTTGTCGAGGCGGGATCCTCGTCGATGAAGACAAAGGACGCGTTTCCGGACGGCTCATGGCGGTAACAAGTGACGTGGTCAACCCCCTCGACGCGGCGCAGGAAATTGAACAAATGCTCCATCTCCGCTTCCGGGGTATCGACGACGGCGATCAATGAATAGCCTTCCGGGCGCGCGGCGAGTGTCAACGTCACAACGCCGACTCCTTTGCGGCGGAAGATGTTCATCAGCCGGCAGGTCGAAATCGGGTCACTGTTGGTTTCGAGTGCCATCAGCCACTGCATGTCATACTCCTCATGGTGCTATTGCGCCGCTCTATGACCGGCGCAATGGTTGATTCCAATAGGCCCCGGTCACCCCTGACTGGATCAGGGGCCAGCGCTACAGCCGATTACACTGCCCACAGATCGTCCAGAGCTTCTTCCTCTTCCACCAGGACACGCGGCGGCTCGACGACCATCTCCGCCAGCGACGCTCCGGGCGGGACAATGGGATAAACGTTCTCCGCCGGATCGACCCAGAAATCGATCAGTCGCGGCTCGCGGTCGGACAGAAAATCGCGCACTGCGTCCGGAACGTCGGTCCGGTGCTCGACGCGCGCGCCACGAATGCCGTAGGACTCCGCCAACTTGGCGAAGTCAGGGGCGAAGTTCAGATCGATGTCGCAATAACGCTTTTCAAAGAAGATTTCCTGCCATTGCCGCACCATGCCCAGCGCGCGGTTGTTGATGATCGCGATTTTAACCGGCACGCGGTACTGCGCCACCGTGGCCAAATCGTTCAAGGTCATCTGGAATCCGCCGTCGCCGACCACAGCAATCACCTGGCGATTGGGAAACGCCAGTTGCGCACCCATGGCGGCGGGAAAGCCGTAGCCCATCGAACCAAGCCCGCTCGATGAGAGGCACGTGCGCGGCTGGTGGAAGCTCCAATATTGCGCCGCCCACATCTGGTGCTGGCCAACGTCCACAGCGAGGATGGCGTCCTCTTCAGCAAAATTCGAGAGCGTCTCAATGACATACTGGGGTTTCACAGTGTGGCCGTACTTGTCGTAGGTCAGTGGGTGCTCGCCTCGCCACGATTCGATGCGCTGCAACCATTGCCGGCGGGCAGCGTGCGCCGCCGTCTTTCCCTGCCGGACTTGCCGCTTGATCTCGTCAATCAGCGCCCGCAGGGTTTCGCGCGCGTCCCCAATCATGGCCAGGTCCACGCGAACGTTCTTGTTGACCTCGGAGGGATCGACGTCGATATGAATCTTCTTGGACTGAGTGGCAAAGTCCTTCAGGCGGCCAGTCACGCGGTCGTCGAAGCGCGCTCCGACGGCTACAAGCAAATCACACTGGCAGATGGACTGGTTGGTAGCGTACGAACCGTGCATCCCGAGCATCCCCAGCGACAAGGGATGCGCGGAAGGAAACGCCCCCAAGCCCATCAACGTCGTGGTGACGGGAATATGGGTTAACTCCGCCAACTCGCGCAGTTCGTGCCAGGCCCCCGAAGCAATGAGCCCACCGCCCACGTAGAAAACCCCCCGGCGGCTTTCGAGAATCATTTCCGCGGCGAGTTCGATGTCTTCGTCACGCCATTCCCGAATTCGTTCCGGCTTTCCGCTGCCGGGAGTGGCGGGATAAACCGGCTCAGCCTTCTCCATCAAGACACTCTTGGGCAAGTCCACCAATACCGGCCCCGGCCGTCCTGAGACGGCCGTACTGAAGGCCTTGTGGATGATCCGCGGAATGTCCGCCGCCGAGCGCGCCAGGAAAGACGCTTTCGTGGACGGCATGCTGATCCCAATGGTGTCGGCTTCCTGGAAGGCGTCCTTGCCGATCATCTGCAAAGGAACTTGCCCCGTCAGGGCCACCACCGGAATCGAGTCCATCATGGCGGAGGTCAACCCGGTAATCAGGTTGGTGGCGCCGGGGCCGGAGGTTCCGAGGCAGACACCGGGCTTGCCGGTGACACGGGCATAACCATCGGCCGCGAAGGCGGCCGCCTGCTCGTGGCGTACCAGGAGGTGGCGAATGCCCGCGCTGTAAAGAGCATCATAGAGGGGCAGAACGGCGCCCCCCGGCAGGCCAAAAAACACCTCCACCTTCTCTCGGCTGAGGCTTTCGAGCAGGATCTCCGAACCCGTAAATACCCGTCCCATAATTTCACCTGTGAGGAGCCGCGACGTGGCCGGATGCAAGATACCGACCAGTCGGTAGGTAACCTATCACGGCCGCAGAAGCGCTGTCAACCCCTTTCTCATCCGTCTTTATGCGGGAATCAGATTGGACTTCGGGAGCGATGCGCTCAGTCCCGACCATGGTCGTCGGGACAAGGAAATGTCCGGTGACACCGCGTTCCAGTCCCGCGCTCCGGCGTTGGTGGGCCGAAATTCGGAACTTGAAGATTCAACACCATGCTTGGAGAAACACTTGCGAACCGCATCGACCGCCTGGCTGGCGTTATCCTGAGCAAGGATACCAACCGCCGGGCCCGAGCCACAGGCGAAGATGCTCAGAACCCCGGGCAGGCGGACGTTCAGGGCTTCTTCGAGGCCCGGAACGTTCTTTTCGCAGGTCGGGGGCAGAGGCTCAGAAACATGCACGGCATGGCCGTTGCCCGGCTTCGCGAAATATTCGGAAAAAGCCGCCGCGCGGGTCAAATAGCTCCGCTTGTCCTGGGTGGTGTCCTTTCCCAAGGCTTGCCGCGGGCCCGGAACCAGTGAAGCTTCGGGAACAACGACACTCAATGTGAAGTTCTCTGGAACCACGGAGCGGCGGTGCACGACGGAGCCGTTCTCTTCCGAGCAAGCCACAAATCCACCCAGCCACGCCGCGCGCAGGTTGTCCTGCCGGTCTTCATAAACAGCGGCCAGCTCAAAGATCGTCTTTTCATCAAGATGCAGCCGAAAGTACTGGTCGGCGGCCATCACCCCTGCCAGCACTGCCGCAGTGCTCGATCCCAATCCAACGGCCACGGGGACGGAACTGTAGATTTCGAAGTCGGCCCCGGTGAATTCCAGTTCCTTCAGGTGAAGGGCAGCTTCCATGGCGCGGACGACCAGGTTCGAGCGGTCACGCGGAACTCGCTCGCCGTTCTCCCCAAAATAGCGGATCCCGACGTGGCCGTCCTGGCGGGACGTGACCTTGACGTTCAAGGGCGCGTCCAGCGCCAGGGCTGCACAGTCCAAAGCCCCGCCGAAATTACCCACCGTGGCGGGAACACGAATCAACACCGATTGGTTTGCCATGGCAGCCCCTTAAGCGGCGCACCCCGGAGAAATTCACCGGGCGACATCGCCGCAGCTTTAGGATAGAAGGCGGCGGGAGCCAAGTAAAATTCGAAATTTCTATGCTGCCAATAGGCCGGATTTATGGTCGCGAGGCGGGGAGGCCGGGCTTTGCGGCTCTCGATTTTGTCGACCCATTCTTAATTAGTTAACAATCGCCTTCAAAAGTCGGTGGGGAGCGCACTTCCTTGCGGCAATTGCCCACTGTTTGTGATATAAGTTTCGGCAATGAACGGCATTGAATACGCCGAGCATCTTCATCAACTCTCTCGACAGCTCGTGGACGTAGCGGAAAAACGCGCCGCGCTGAAAGCGGATTTGGCGGCGGTGAAGAAGGGCCGCAAGTCCGTTCTCGCCGACGAAAGGCGCAAGAAACTCAAGGCGGAAGTCCAGCGGCTTTCCAAGCAAATCGAGGAGATTATGGCGGAGATCGCCCACCCCATTCCGCGCAAAATCCAACGGCTAACGGGGGTCATCCCCGTCACCCTGCGCATGGAGACCCACGGAAGGAAGTACGAGCACCTCGCCTCGACCCTCGACCTCTCCGATCGGGGACTGAGAATCCTCACGACAACTTCGCTCGTGCCGGGGCAGACGCTCGAAGTCTTTTCCGACCGCTCGCGCATCGGCAATTGCCGCGTGGTTTGGGTGATGGGCGCGGGCTCGGACCGACCCAGCGAAGTGGGGCTTGAAATCCTGAGATAAAAAGCTGGCCTCCCAACACGCTTCCAGGCGTGATGCCGGATTTTTCCCGCCGAGTGTAGTTTTTGACCGCCAAGGCCCCCGTCAAATCCCACGGAGCATTTGCTAACCGACTCAATTCACAGGATTTGTGCAGCTTGATCGGACGGCTGGAAATGCGCTTGCACTTCCGTTGCGCGTGGAGGTGCGTATGTGGAAACGTGCAAAGATTCCCCACAGGGCATTAGTCGTCGCGCTGTTGGCGCTGACGAGCACCAGCCTGGTCTTTGGGGCTGTGGCCGCGTCAACCACGGCAGCAATCCCTGCCGGAACGCGAATCACGGTGCAGATGATTGACGCAGTGGACAGCAAGCGCAATCACGTCGGCGAAGAGTTTGCCGCCGTCCTGGCCAACCCCGTGGTCGTCGAAAATGATGTGGTCATTCCCAAGAACGCGGAGGCGCGAGTGCGCCTGACCGAGGCAAAGACTTCGGGACGGATTAAAGGCCAGTCGGAATTGGAACTCGAGCTCGTGCAAGTCACGGTGGGGGGCAAAACGTACTCCGTTGATTCCAGCCCCTACCTCGAACAGGGCGAATCGCGCGGCAAAAAGAGCGCCAAGGTGATTGGCGGCGGCGCGGGCTTGGGCGCGATCATCGGCGCAATTGCCGGCGGCAAAAAGGGCGCGGCCGTCGGCGGCGCAGTTGGCGCAGGCGCGGGTACCGCCGTTCAGGCCAGCTCCCACGGCGAGCAGGTGCGCGTTCCTTCGGAGGCCAAAGTCGAATTCACGTTGCGAAGCGCGCTGACTCTCAATCCGTAGCGGGCTTATGAAGTACCTACTACGCAAGATGTCATTCCGAGGAGTCCCGATCGAATCGGGACGACGAGGAATCTCGCACGTCGTTGGTTTTCAATGCCGGATTCCTCGCTACGCTCGGAATGACAATATCAGGCAGCGAGATGTGAATTGTAATTTGGAAGGGGAGGCCTGGTGCCTCCCCTTGCATTTCATCGCAGCAGTTCTTCGAGGCGGGTGGCCTGGTCGGTTTTCTCGTCGCGGTATTTGATGATGACAGGCGTGTAGAGTGAGATTCCCAGTTCCTTGCCGCGGCCTTTGGTGACGGCGCGCGAGCCCGGCACGACTACAGCCCCGGCGGGAATCATCAGCGGTTTCTCTGCGTCTCGGCGGTAAACCGTGTCGCGAACCAGATCGTACACGGGCGTTGAGCCGGTCAGAATCGTTCCCGCTGCCAGAACCGCTTCCTTGCCCACAATCGTTCCTTCATACACGCCGCAGTTTCCGCCCACCAGCACGTCGTCTTCGATAATCACCGGCATCGCGCCAATCGGTTCGAGCACGCCGCCGATTTGCGCCGCGGCGCTGATGTGCACGCGCTTGCCAACCTGCGCGCAGGAGCCCACCAGCGCGTGCGAGTCAATCATCGTGCCGTCGTCCACGTACGCGCCGGCGTTCACGTACATCGGCGGCATGCAGACGACCCCTTTGCCGATGTAGCAGCCGTCGCGAATCGACGACCCGCCGGGCACGACGCGGATGTTCCTTTCGTTCGGAATCATCTTCAGCGGAAAGGTATGCTTGTCGCGGAATTGAAACGTTGTAGCGGTGATGTCCTCATCGCCGCTGGATTTCGCCGGTGAGGACACCGGCGCCACAGGCATCTCCACAATCCGCCCAATCCGAAACCCCAGCAGAATCCCTTTCTTCACCCACGTGTTCACCTTCCATCCCGTGGGCGACGAGGGGTCCGGCTCCGCCGAGCGGACAGTCCCCTCGTTCAGCGCCGCCTTCAACTCCTCAAACGCGCGAAAATATTCCTCGCCGAATTCTTTGACGTCGCGCGCGTAGAGATCTTCAATGACTAACTGAAGTTCCATTGGAAGCGTCTCGTTAAACAAATGATGGCAATAGCTGTCGCCGCAATCTTGGAATGGTATAGAATATGCCTGGCTGGAGCAAGAAATGGTTTATCGAGACCGCGTCGAAATTGATCCCAGGATTTGCAGCGGCAAACCCGTCATCCGCGGCACCCGCATTCTGGTCACTTCCATCTTGGGCCAACTCGCCGCGGGAGAATCGTTTGAAAAAATCCGCCACGGATTCCCTGGCCTCACCGATGAGGACATCCGCGCCGCAAATGAGCTCCCCAAAGATTCTCTGTAATTCGCGGACATCAAACTGCGATGTCTACGCCACGCGCGGTCTTAATCCAATCTAAGACTTCGGCGAGGGTCGCGATGGGGTCGCCTCTGCCTTTTTGATGCTCCCTCGGACTGAGTCCTGGCGGCAGCCAATAGCTTCCGTAGAAGTTCGACCCTACCACTGTCAGACTCTCCCCTGCTTTGAATCCGGACAAGCTATCAATCCCTTCGACAATTCGATCCGAAATATCAAAGCAGTCGCGAATCCGGGCCGTGGATCTCTCGGCGTTCATATATACACCACCCCATCCCAGATGAAGGAACATCCGCAATGCTCCGCGGACAAGGTAATACTGAATCGCATAGGAGTTGACGCCGTGTCCTGAATGGGCGAGAACTGCGAAATCCTTAAGGCGAGTTCCGCGGGCCTCTTGCACATAGTGCTGAAGGTTATATGGCGACATGGCGAGCGGCCGTGTAGAGAAAATCCACTCGCCCCGCTCCCTCAACCTCAGCGCAAGCTTCTCGGGAATTGTCGGAAAGGCCAGCCCCGCATCTTGGAAAAGTTGCCTTGCCTTGTCAATATCAGCCATGATCAGTCAGCTGCCCTACTGCCTGAGAGACTTAACCGCGAGAATCTGGTCAATAAGCGTCCGATGTCCCAAGAAACACTTCCGCCACATAGTCGATCCGTTCAAGATTCAACCCCAACTCATCTTTGACCCTCCGAAGTCCAACCGACCACACGCTTTTGGACGTCGGCCTGATACGGTCATTAAGGAAATACACATTCACCAGCCACGCCGGAATGCCAACTATCTGGCGCAGGAAATAGAGGTGAGCCAATCGGTTCGCTGTTTGATAGAGAGATCCTGTCCAGTCGCAGGCATCGGAGACCCCAAGCCACTGCTTAGTCTTCTCGAGGGAACTCCTTATCCTGCGAAGCGATTCGCCTTTGGCGCCGGTCCCTGAGCCGTACAACTCGTCCACGTAGCTTTTGGCCTCGACGAGAACCACGCCATGGTCCGAATCACCCTTCACTATTGCGAGCGCATCCCAGCAAGGTCCACGAGCGGGCCAGAAAGAGCGAAGTGCGCCGAAATGCGCGCCAAGATTGACCACTTCGAGGAACTCTGAGTCGCGATACTCTGCGTAACGCTGACTGGCTAGCGGAGAGACCCAACTTATCGAGGCACCATGCGCAGGACGCGGTTGGAGCTTGGCCACAACTTCCTTAGTTAGTTCGACAGGTCTTAAATTGACATAACTTTGGATCTGGCGCTGGCTTCCCTTATAGGCACGCCCATATCGGTCTACGCGGGAGAAATCAGGTGGGCAGGGCATCAATTACTCCTTTGCAATGCGCGTCACTACGTCACCTTCTGCCCTTGCAGCAATCCCAGCGCGGCCATGACTTGTTCGAGCTTGGCGCGCGGCCTATGCATGGCTCTTTCTGTGCTGTCTATGATTGGGGGGATCATCTGATATCCCGCCAATCCCGTGCTTCCACGAAGAGGCTTATGTGCGCGAGATTTTCTGTGACAACGATTCCATCCACCTCATAAGCTTGCGCCGCCAAGATGACGTCAACATCCAATTCTTTGGGGTCTGCTGTCGGTTTGCCGCGCCGACGGGCTTCGGCCCAGAACACTGCGGCCCTCAACATGGCCGAGGTGCTCAGCGGCAGGTACGTCAAAAGCGCCTTGAGATCGTCAAGGCGCCGGACAGAATCTGCCAGCCCTTCAAGGAGCAGGTTCCGCCGCAGTTCGTAATCGGCGATTTCCGGAATTAGCACGTCAGTGCCGCCTCCGACCATACGCATCACCCAGGGGAATATCTCAGAAT
Organism: Terriglobia bacterium; assembly: GCA_041946825.1. GTDB lineage: Bacteria > Acidobacteriota > Terriglobia > UBA7540 > UBA7540 > CAZTHM01. The sequence goes on from JBHGBD010000004.1 coordinate 33,603, forward strand.
GTGGGCGGGGGTGCGCGATTCGTCCGAGCGGGCCGGTATCCAGTAGAAGGGGTTTAGTCACGGAAGCGTTTCCGATACGACGGACGATTATCCTCGATGGCCTTCTTCACGATCGGCCACACACGTTCGTCGTAGCCGGATTCATCAGCCAACCACGTCTCCAACAACTTCCTCAGCTTCCGGATCTTTGTCTTCTGCGCAGATTCGCCCATGCGCGGAGACTTGGCATGCCTTGTAACGGTGTGAGCCAATGCAGATCCTCGAGCCCCGGCAGCATCAAGCTGGGCTTAATGCCAATTATACTGAATAGCCAAGGGCACACCAGCTCAAAAAACCTTCACACCCTCTGCGCTTGCAGCAGCCCCAGCGCGGACATGACTTTTTCGAGCCTGGCGCGGTTTTCGGGTTTCATGGGGACGAGGGGCAGGCGGTAAACCTCCTCGATCATTCCCATCATGGCGAGGGCGGCTTTGACGGGGATGGGGTTGGTCTCGATGAAATTCGCCTGCATGAGCGGCAATAGCTGGAAGTGCAGTTTGCGCGCTTCGTCGATCTTGCCGTCGAGCATGAGATGGGCGAGCTTTGCCATCTGGCCCGGAATTTCGTTCGAGACAACGGAAATAATTCCGCGCCCGCCCAGCGCCATAAGCGGAAACGTAAACGCGTCGTCGCCCGAGAGGACGGCGAAATCCGGCGGGACGGCGGCGAGCACTTCCATCTGCTGCACGATGCTCCCCGAAGCTTCCTTGATACCGACGATGTTTTCGATCTTCGCCAGCCGCGCGACGGTGGCGGGCTCGATGTTTGAGGACGTCCGGCTGGGGACATTGTAAACAACGATGGGCAGATCGGTTGCTTCCGCAATCGTCTTGAAGTGCTGGTACAAACCTTCCTGCGTGGGCTTGTTGTAATAGGGCGCGACGGAAAGAATTCCTTGGACGCCGAGCCCGCTCACTTCCTCGGCGAGCGACGCGATCTTGCGCGTGTTGTTCCCGCCCACGCCGGCGATGACGGGAACCTTCCCGTGAACTTCTTCAACCACCAGGCGGATGACGCCAGTGTACTCGCCGTGTTCGAGCGTGGGCGTTTCCCCGGTGGTGCCGCAGGGAACGAGGAAGTCGATGCCCTCGCGAAGCTGGAATTGCACCAGCCGCCGCAGCGCCGCGTCGTCTACCGTGCCATCGCGCCGGAAGGGCGTTACCAGCGCCGTGCCACAACCGCGAATTTCAAGGCTCATAATGCCTCCTTGCGTCGGTGCTAGGTTCTGGGGGCTGGGTACTGGGAAGAAGAAAAACCCAGCACCTAGCACCTAGTCCCCAGCACCCCTTTCAAGCACGTCCGCAAAGTCGAACAATCCCTTCTTCCCCACCACCCAGCGCGCGGCGAAGAGCGCGCCTTCGGCGAAGCCCTGGCGGCTGCGAGCCGTATGGCGAAGGATAACCGTGTCGGCCTCGGAATCAAATCCCAATTCGTGCACTCCGGGAATGTAGCCTGCGCGCGTGCTGGAGACGGGAACTGCGCGGTCCTTGTAGGCCGGCTGGACCTGGCGCTTGATTTCGAGCGCGGTGCCCGACGGCGCATCCTTCTTGAATTTGTGATGCGCTTCGGTGAGATAAGGATCGTAGATGGGGAACGCCGCAAACATTTCCGCCGCCTGCCGCGCCAGACGGTAGAAGAGATTCACGCCGATGGAAAAATTGGCGGCGTAAACCATCCCGATGCCGCTCGACTCGACGATCTTGCGGACTTCGTCGAGCTGGTTGTGCCAGCCGGTCGTGCCGACAACGAGATTGCAGCCGGCTGCGGCGACGCGGCGGATGTTTTCGAGCACGGCTTTGGGTTCGGTGAACTCGATGCAAACGTCGATGCCCCGGAAGTTAGCGGGGGTAATCGCCGTGGATGGCGGCAAGATGCCCGTCGACTTCGCCTCCACGTCCATGATGAGCCGGACGTCGAACCCGCGCTCCGGCGCAAGCTGCGCAATCGTCCGCCCCATCTTGCCGTAGCCGAGAATCGCGAGGTTGAGCGTTTGTGCGTGATCGGCGGGATTGTTGCGCATGGGGAAAGGTTAAAGGGTAAAAGGTAAAGTGTAAAGAACGGAGGGGAGATTTTGTTTTTATCCTTTTACCCTTCACCCTTTACCCTTTTTAGTCAAGGTACCCTTCCGCCTTCATCAGTTCGGCGTTGAGCAGAGCCGCTCCGGCGGCGCCGCGGATGGTGTTGTGGCTGAGCGCCGTGTACTTCCACTGCAGCACCGGGCAGGGGCGCAGGCGGCCGACCACCGTGGCCATGCCGTTTTCCGTGCCCACGTCGAATTTGACCTGCGGTCGATCTTTTTCCTCGCGCACGACGACGGGGTGCTTGGGCGCCGAGGGCAGGTGCAATTCCTGCGGCCGCGAGCGGAATTTGCGCCACGCTTCCAGCAGGTCTTCAATCTTGGCAGGCGAGCGCAGCGCCACGGAAATCGATTCCGTGTGGCCGTCTTCGACCAGCACGCGGTTGCAGTGCGCGCTGACGATGAAGTTCCCCATCTCCACGCGGCCGTCGGTCAGCCGTCCCAGCAGTCTGCGCGTCTCGCGCTCGACTTTTTCTTCTTCGCCGCCAATATAGGGAATGACATTGCCAATGATGTCGAGCGTCGGCAGGCCGGGATAACCCGCGCCCGAAACCGCCTGCATGCTGGTCATCATGACTTTTTCGAGGCCGAACGTCCGCTCCAGCGGCGCCAGCGACATCACCAAGCCGACCGTCGTGCAGTTGGGGTTGGTGACGATCATGCCTTTCCATTTGCGCTCGTGGCGTTGCGCGCGCACCAGCGCCAGGTGGTCGGGATTGACGTCGGGAATGAGCAGCGGCACGTCCGGGTCCATGCGGTGATTGGAAGAATTCGAGACCACGACGTGGCCGGCGTGCGCGAATTCCTTTTCGACTTCGCCCGCCACCTTCGAGTCCAGCGAAGAAAAGAGCAGTTGCGGCGCCTTGCCGGGCTTGCATTCGTGCACGGGCAATTCCGCCGCGGCGCGCGGCATCGCGTCGCGCACGCGCCAATTGCACGCCTCGCCGTAATTTTTTCCCGCCGAGCGCTCCGAAGCGGCCAGCCACGCGACCTCAAACCACGGGTGATGTTCGAGCAGGCTGACGAAGCGCTGGCCCACCATGCCCGTCGCGCCCAGGATTCCCACTTCGAGTTTTTTCATGAAGACGACCTTTCTGCATCCGAGCCGATTGATAATTGAAAATTGCCGATTAAAAACCGTGGCTCAGGTCTTGTTATTCAATCATCAATTAACAATTTTCAATCTTCAATCTTCTCCTTTAGCTCCCGCACCAGTTTACAGTACAACTCGACGGCGCGCACCAGGTCCGCCTTTCGCACGCGCTCGTGGTCGGTATGCGCCACGCTGATCGAGCCCGGCCCGAGCAGCAGCGGCCGGCCCCAGCGCGTCAGGTTCGGCAGGTCGGTGGTGAATGCCACCACATCCGTCTCGAAGCCGTCGAGCTTCTCCATGATCAGCGCCGGCGTGTCGCGCGCAAACTCGAATTCGCACCGGCCTTCGAGGATGCGGCGGATATTCGTCCGCAGCTCGTCGCTGGGCTTCACGGTACGGATCAGCACCTGTGCCGCAGCTTCGTCGGGAACAATGTTCGCGGCGCGCCCGCCGGAAATGGTTCCGATGTTCATCGTCGAGGGCCCGAGCACGGAGTCGGTGGGCAGCGGCATGCGGCGCAAATCAGCAAGCACATCGAGGAGCTTCTCGATCGCCGATTCGCCCAGGAGGGGATAGGCGGAATGCGCCATGCGCCCGCGCGCCGTGATGTCCACGCGCAGGATGCCCTTTGAGCCTAGAACCAGCTTGTTTTCAGTAGGCTCCCCGTTGATGATGAATTTCCCTCCGCGCGGAACCCGGTTGGCCGCGGCCGCGCCGTCGCTCGCCGTCTCCTCACCCACCAGGAAGAGCAGGCCGAAATCGCCGATACCTTCGCTCAGCAGTCGCTCCGCGGCTGTGACTTGCGACGCCAGGATTCCCTTCGCATCGCACGCGCCCCGCCCATAAATATGCTCGTCATCTTCGCTTGCCGGCATAAACGGCGGCACGGTGTCAATGTGCGTGCTCAGGACAATTTCGGGCTTGCCGCGCAGGGCCAGGACGTTCGCGCGTCCGGATTCGACCGGCTGAAGTTCGACCTCAAAGCCGCGCCGCGCTAGATGGTCGCGCAGGAAGGTCACGCAGGCCTTCTCGTTCCCAGTCACCGATTCGATGTTGACCAGACTTCGCGTCAGCTCAAAAAGGTTCATCTTCGTTCTCTGGCGCTTGTAATGGCGGGCTTCAACCCGCCATCTCGCAGCAAGATGGCGACCTCGAGGTCCCCGCTACAAAACCCCACTGAATCAAGCCGAATCCTAGACGTTAGCCCACAAATGAAAACACCGTCAAGGTTAATCCCAAGCGGGTGTCATGCCAGTCCCGCTCAGAGCGGGCCCGGTTTGATCGGGACGACGAGGGTTCTCGCACGGGCTTTATTTTCAGATCGAGATGCCTCGTTTTGCTCGGAATGACATCCCCCAATGCGTTGTGTAGGGCAGTCATTCTGTCCGAAGTCTGCATGGAACAGCGATTGCCGAGTCAACGTTTAATCCCTTGGTTTGCAATAGAATACATTGAAATTGCTATGGCACCTTTGTTCCATTGTAAGCTTTCAAGGTTGTGGCAACATAGAGCCAGCGGGAAGCATCCAGGCAAGTGGGTGAGAGTGTCGAACCCGCGCTTGGCTTCCCAAGGTTCCGCGGCGGGCTCGACCGAGGAGGTCTTATGAGCCGCACCAACCGACTTCGAATCTGGACGATGGTCGCAGTTCTGTTAGTGCTTTTGGCTCAGTCCGCGTTCGCCGGAGACGGGCCGCCGCCGATTGGCAAGGCTGCGCCCGCGCCTCCGGCTCAGACTTTCGTGACACCCTACTTCTTCCCATCCTTGGGTGGATTTGGAGGCTTTGGCGGCTACGGGTTTTTCGGGTATTACTCGCCTTTTATTGATCCGGTTCCGCACGCGTCGACGAATCCCTATCTCCCCAAATACTGGTGGAGCGAGCGGTATCCCACGCTTGACCCGCGCCAGGCGGGATACAACCCCAACGCCGGCTACGCCAAGGAAGAAGTAACAACCTTGCTGCTGGAAACCTCTCCGAAGAAAGCGCGGGTCGTGCTTGACGGTTTGTATATCGGGACGTCGGACAGCCTGGGGCCGTTCCAGCTCCCCGCCGGCGAGCACACGCTGCGGGTCGAGGCGGCAGGCTTCGAGCCTTCTGAGACTGTGCTCAAGATCGAGCAGCCGGTGTTGCAGCAACTGGAAGTCCGGCTGAAGCCGACGGCGGCAACAACCACGCACCAGTAAAATCATTCACTCCTTCTTGTCGGCGGGCCCCGATCGTGGGGCCCGCTTTGCTTTTTGGTCCCCTGGGAGCGCGGCCTTCCGCCAATTTCCCAAACCGCATCGACGCATGACAACCGGCCTTCAGACGACGACCGCGTGGCTTTCCTCTACTCTTGAATTTTGTTGCGGTATTTACGAGGCCGCTGATTGGCTTGCAGGATTTTCTTGCGCAGGCGAATGGACTGCGGGGTCACTTCCACATACTCGTCTTCGGCGATGAACTCAATGGCTTCCTCCAGGTTCAACGGGCGGATGGGCACCAGACGGATGGCTTCGTCGGCGACCGAGGCGCGCATGTTGGTCTGCTTCTTCTCTTTGACGGCGTTCACATCCATGTCATCCCAGCGCGCGCTTTGGCCGATCAGCATGCCTTCATACACTTCCACGCCCGGGCCGACGAATAGCTCGCCGCGCTCCTGCAGGTTGTAAAGCGCGTAGCTGGTGGTGCGGCCGGGCCGGTCGGCTACGAGCGCGCCCGTCAGGCGTGAGGGGATCTCACCCTGCCAGTCCGTGTAGCCGTCAAACAGCGTGTTCATGACGATGGTGCCGCGGGTCATCTTCAGGACTTCGCTGCGCAAGCCGATCAGACCGCGCGAGGGGATGGAAAATTCCAGCCGCACGCGCCCCGTACCTGTAGTTCCGTGGCTCACCATCTTGGTGTTCACGCCTTTGCGCATGCCGATTTCCTGCATCAGCACGCCCACGAATTCCTGCGGGACGTCGATGATGAGCTGCTCGACCGGCTCCTGCACTTTGCCGTCGGTCGTGCGCGTGACGATTTCAGGCTTGCCCACCATCAGCTCGTAGCCTTCGCGCCGCATCATCTCGATCAGGATGGCGAGCTGCAATTCGCCGCGGCCCATTACCTTGAAGGCGTCGGTGTTGTCCATCTCCTCGACGCGGATCGAGACGTTGGTAAGCAATTCCTTGTCCAGCCGCTCGCGCAGATGGCGCGAGGTGACATACGAGCCTTCACGCCCCGAAAACGGCGAGGTGTTGATGGTGAAGACCATGGAAATCGTCGGCTCGTCGATGGGGATGCGCGTGAGCGGGCGCGGCGTTTCGACGCTGGTCACGGTCTCGCCGATGGTGATGCCCTCGACTCCGGCGATGGCCACGATGTCGCCGACCCCGGCCTCGTCAAGGTCGGTGCGCTCCAGACCCTCAAACCCGAACAGTTTGGTAATGCGGGTCGTCTGCGTGCTGCCGTCGAGCTTGATAATGGCCACTTCGTCGCCACGCCGCAGCGTCCCGGAAAAAATCCGGCCCAACGCCAGGCGCCCGTGGTAGTCGCTGTAGTCGAGGTTGGCGACGAGCAGTTGCAGCGGGTCGGAGGCCTCGCCCCGCGGCTCCGGAATCGTGGCCAGGATGGCGTCGAACAGAGGCTTCAAGGTCTCCGACGGGTCATCGAGAGATTTCTTCGCGACGCCGTCGCGAGAGATTGTGTAGAGGATGGGAAAATCCAGCTGGTCTTCGGTGGCGTCGAGGTCGATGAAGAGGTCATAGACCTCGTTCACCACTTCCTGCGGGCGCGCGTCCGCGCGGTCGATTTTGTTGATCACCACAATGGGCGGGAGCTTGGCTTCCAGCGCCTTGCGCAACACGTAGCGCGTCTGGGGCAGCGGACCCTCGCTCGCGTCCACCAGCAGCAAAACGCCGTCCACCATCTTCAAGGCGCGCTCGACTTCGCCGCCGAAGTCGCTGTGGCCGGGCGTGTCCACGATGTTGATGCGCACGCCCTGGTAAGTCACGGCGGTGTTTTTGGCGAGAATGGTGATGCCGCGCTCGCGCTCGAGCTCGTTTGAGTCCATCACGCGCTCAACCACTTCCTGGTTGGCCTTGAAGATGCCGCTCTGCTTGAGCATGCCGTCCACCAACGTCGTTTTGCCGTGGTCTACGTGGGCGATGATGGCGATGTTACGAATGTTCGTGTTCAAACAAAACTCCCTTGTCTCTTCCTTTGCCTGGATTTTCGAGGGGAATCCCTAAAACCAGGAGATGGACGTCCGCCTGACGGGAAGACTCCAGTATACACCGGAAGCGCTTGTTGTGGCCGGGGCTTCTTCCAGAGGCGTACAATCCCCTTGCCACACTTGTCATCCTGAGCCCGCCGCGGCGGGCGAAGGATCTTTTTCATTTCGCTCAGGTCGGACTTCACAAGGCATGCCGCTATCTGTGAAGCAAATGCCGAGATCCTTCGTCGCCCCGACACAAAACCTCGGGACTCCTCAGGATGACAGACATTTGCCAGGGCTTGTTCTGCAAACGTGATTCTTGAATGGAGGGATGTATGTCTTCTCGTCCTCAAAGACCCGGCCGCCGAAACTTTCTGAAATTGACGGGCGCGGCGCTTAGCTCACCACTGGTCGCGGGCAGCACAAGAATCGCCGCCATTCCCGCGCCGCGCGGCTTGCCGCCGCTCAAGATCACCGACGTGCGCGTGATCGTCACTTGCCCGGGGCGCAACTACGTTGCGGTCAAAATCCTGACCAGCGAGCCAGGGCTTTACGGCGTGGGCGACGCCACGCTCAACGGCCGCGAGCTGGCTGTCGCCACGGCGCTCAAAGACCACATCGCGCCGCTCCTCATTGGCCGCGACCCCGACGAGATCGAAGACATCTATCAATTCCTTTACCGCGGCTCGTACTGGCGCAGCGGCCCGGTGCAGATGACGGCGGTGGCGGGCGTGGACCTGGCGCTTTGGGACATCAAGGGCAAACGCGCGGGGATGCCCGTCTATCAACTGCTCGGCGGGCGGACGCGCGTTGGCGCGCTCGCTTACACGCACGCGAGCGGCGCGGATTTCAGCGAAGTCGAAGACGCCGTGCGGCGAGGGATGGCGCGCGGCTTCAAGTGCGTGCGCGCACAGGTCGCCATTCCCGGTATGAAAGGCACCTACGGGACGTCCGGCAAGCAGAAATCCGAGGAGCAAGCGGGGCGCGTGGCGCAGCAGGCTGACCTGCCGGCGACGGAATTGTTCGAGCCGGGGCCGTACCTGCGCACGATTCCCAAACTTTTCGAGCATTTGCGCTCCAAACTCGGCGACGAAGTCGAGTTGCTTCACGATACCCACGAAAAGCTCGGCCCGATTGACGCCGCGCGCCTCGCCAAGGAACTCGAGCCGTATCACCTCTTTTTCCTCGAAGACCTGCTGCGCCCCGAGCACAAGGAAAGTTTCCGGGTCATTCGCCAGCACTCGACCACGCCGCTCGCCATGGGCGAGCTCTTCAATTCACTTTGGGACTGCGTGCCGCTCATCAGCGAGCAACTGATCGATTACATCCGCTGCGACCTCGGGCACATTGGCGGGATCACCAACGCGCGCAAAGTCGCGGCGCTCGCCGAAGCGTTCCAGGTCAAGACGGCGTGGCACGGCCCCGCCGATATCGGTCCGCCCACCCACGCCGCAAACGTGCACGTTGATATCTCGATTCCCAATTTCGGCGTGCAGGAAATGGTCTTTTGGCCGGAAGTCACCCAGGAAGTTTTTCCCGGCGCGCCGGCGTTCAAGGATGGATACATGGACGTCACCGACGCGCCCGGACTCGGCACCGACATCAACGAAGACGCCGCGAAAAAATATCCCTACAAGCGCGCCTATCTCCCGACGGCGCGGCGGAAAGACGGATCGGTCCAGGACTGGTAACCTCATGCCGCGCGGCAGGGCGGAAAGGAAAAAGGAAAAGGTAAAAGGGCAAAGGGAAGAAGGCAAAAATGGAAGAAAGAAAACTGCTGGATGAGCGGTTATTGGAATATGGCGCGCGGATTGTCAAGCTGGTTGGAGCGCTACCGAAGACATTGGTCGGGCGGCGGATTGGCGACCAGCTTCTTCGCAGCGGAACATCCGCCGGAGCGAACTACGAAGAGGCGCAGGGAGCGGAATCGAAGGAGGATTTCATTCACAAACTTCACATTTCGCTGAAAGAGTTGCGAGAGTCGCACTACTGGCTAAAGATACTCACCAAAGCTGATGTCGTCCCAGCGCAACGCATGGCCAGTCTCCTGGATGAGTCGGAACAACTGCGCGCCATGCTGTCAAAGGCCCTGGCCACGGCCAAGGGCAAAGCCAAGCGGGGATGACCAGATGACGGAAAAACAAAAGGAAAAGGTAAGAAGGCAGAAGGCAAGGAAGGGCGAAATTAAGGGGAAGAAGTAAGAAGGCAAAGGGCAAAAATGAACGAGTGGCGAGGCGGCGCGTTCATGAAGAGGAGCGGTTCTGTGTTCTTGCCTTTTCCCCTTTGCCTTTTTACTTCTTCCTTTTTCCTTTCCCTACTTGCTGGCGAGCATTCGCCTTCCGGCCTGCCGCGCGCCAACGTGGAGGCCTCCGTCGTCCAGCTCCTGGCGATTGGTCCGGGCAGCGGCGACAAGAACCATACGTGCGCGGCGACGGGATTTATGGTCAACGAAGACGGCGTGATTCTCACCAACGCGCACGTGGTCGAAGACGCGCGCCGGTGTTTGGCGGCGAGCCCGACGGGGAAAATCGTCGCCAAGTTTCCTGCGCCGGGAAAACGGACGGCGACCGCAGTTTCCTGCGATGTCGTGGCTCTGGACGATCTTCACGATCTCGCGCTACTCAAGCCGGAGCGTCCAATCGAGCGAGCGCACGCCCACGCGGCGCTCGACGTGCGGGAGCCGGCCGCGGGCACCGCGGTAAGTGTCACTGGCCATTCCGCTTCTGCCTGGCAGCCGATCACGCAGAAGGGAACGATCCTGCGGCGGGGTCAACTTCCGCTGGCGGACAACGATCCCGAGAAAACCGAGGTATTGATTCTCGACATTCCTCTTCAGCGCGGGGCGAGCGGCAGCCCGGTCTATCTGGACTCGGGCGCGGTCGTAGGCATCGTCTCGCGACAAAATCCCTCGCGGCCGTCCGAGACCGTGGCGGTGCCGATCCGTTACGCCATCGACCTCCTGGACCTCCAAGGCCTGCGCTGGCACGGCCGCCGCTAGCTTCCCGCTTACCCTGCTGAAAAACCTTGCCCGCCGCAGCGCCTTTCGGCGACAGGCGGACGGTGGAAAGCGGGAGAAGATAAGGGAAGAAGGCAAAGGGCCAAGGCCGCCCTGTCTTCCCTCGAAGGATTCCGTTTGACAAAAGTAGGCAACACTGATAGGCTCACACTTGGTCTGGAGAGAGGCTAGGACGTGGGTTGTGAGTAGCGGCCCGTTTCAGGGCCGGGGCCTTCTGCTGCCGACTGTGGAGGCGTAGCTTATCATTACCGCAGAGACGCCGAGAACGCTGAGGAAACCCAGGGGCTATTTAAAACCATGCTGGCGTCGGGATTGTTTTGCGACTCAGAGGTGAGACAACGAGTCTTCCCTGGGTTCGCCGCGAATTCAAGCTGGGCGAACCTCCTGCACGGCATTTTGTCCCTCTGGGGGGTGGGAATGTCGAAAAATAAAGTTACTTCAAAAAACGCGGAACGACGCCGAAATCTTATTGAAAACAAAGAATCTAACTCTGAAAGCTGGAATGTGATTGAAAAAAAGTCGGTTAGCTCAACTCAGACATCCACGATGGCCTTGACGACCCCGTCGCGATAACCCGCCACGAGCTCAAAGGCGGCGGCGGTATCGGCTAGAGGAAAGTGGTGGGTGACGAGCGGGTCGAGATCGACCGCGCCGCCCGCGATGAGGTCGATAGCCTCGCCCATGCAGCGGTTCTGGCGGCGGACGTTGCCGATCCGGACCTCCTTGCGTCGCAGGGCATGGATGTCGAAGCTCACGCGGCCGACCTCGGGGATACCAAGGATGAACATCGCGCCGCCGGGCTTGAGGAGCTCGATGCCCTGGTCGAGAGTTTGCTGCTCGCCCGCGCACTCGAAAACGAAATCCACACCGTCGGGTTCGAATTCGGCGACGGCCCGGACAATGTCAGTCGAGCGAGGATTGCCGGCCCATCGAGCGCCCAGGCGCCGAGCCATCTGAAGGCGGCCTTCCACGAGGTCAGTGGTGTAAATCGTGCAATCACCGCCGGCGCGCAAGGCGGCGAGCACGCACAACCCGATAGGGCCGGCACCGAGGATCGCGACCTTCGCTCCGGATTGTGGCCGGGCGAGGCGCTGAGCATGAAGCGCGATCGAGAACGGCTCAACCATGACGGCTTGCGCTGCGGTCATGGAATCGGGGACGGGATAACAGCACTCGGAGGGCATCACCAGGCACTCGACAAGCGCGCCGGAAAGCTGGCCGGGGCAGCCGAGGAACTTTTGGCTGCGGCAGGTATGTTCCCGCCCGGTCTGGCATTGATCGCACCGACCGCAAGCAACCAGCGGGTCAATGGCCACTCGCAGGCCGGGTTTGAGCTGGCGGGCGTCCGCGCCGGTCTCGACCACGCGCCCGGCGCACTCGTGGCCCAGCGCAAAGGGGTACTCAACGCGCATCGCGCCGATGCCGCCGCAGCGGTAGTAGTGGACATCAGACCCGCAGACCCCCACCGCCTCGACCTTCAGGAGTACGTCGCGTGGCGACTCCAGCCGGGGCGGGGGGATGTCGCTTAAGTGGATCTTCCCGATAGCTGTAAGCAAGGCGGCACGCATGGGGTTGGGAGCGCAGGCAACTTGCCTGCGAATGGGGGCGGGACGCCCGCGCTCCCAGAGGAGTATAAGCGCCGGGAGGGCGGCTGTCATCCGCCAAACGTGCACTGAGGAAGCTAGTGTTTTTTTCTAGCCGAGGCGGGGATTTTCTGGTATAGTAGATATGCAGTTTGTAGTTGTAACTCCGTCGTGCCTCCGAGAGCTTCGAGAGCGGTCGAGTCATCGTCTCTTCGCCTCTGATGACCCGCGGTTTTACAGCGGATCGTCGGGTCTCACCCGCCGTTGCCGTATCCACAAATTGCTAATCCAAACTGAAGAGGGTATCAGCAGCATGAAGGAACAAGGTACAGTAAAGTGGTTCAACGCCGCCAAGGGTTACGGATTCATCCAGCGCGAGAGTGGCGAGGATGTTTTCGTGCATTTCTCCGCCATCGTGGGCGAGGGATACCGTTCCCTGGACGAGGGCGCGCGCGTAAGCTTTGAGGTCCGCAAGGGCCCCAAGGGCTTGCAAGCCGACAACGTCGAGCGGGTGTAGGTTGAAGGGGCGGTCCGCCGGCCGCCCCCAACCGGAAAGCTTCTGAGGACACTATGGCACAGCGACTCTTCGTGGGGAACCTGCCCCACAGTATCACCGACAGCGCACTCACGGATTTTGTGACCGCCGCCGGATTCCAGGTAGCGACAGCGGTGGTGATTCGGGACAAAGTCACTGGCCAATCGCGCGGGTTCGGGTTTGTGGAACTCGCCGACGGCGAGGACTTTCAGCGCGCTATTGAGGGGCTGAACGGCCAAACCCTCGACGGGCGTCGCCTGACGGTCAACGAGGCGCGACCTCCCCGGTCGGACTTCTCTCCACGCTCGCACGGAGGTGGAGGACGGGGGCACGACCGCGGTGACCGCGGCCGCCGCCGTTTCTAATCCGAGAGGTTGATGATGAATCTTAAGCCAGGGCAATACGTGCGCCACGCCAAATACGGCTGTGGCACGATCATAACTCGCGATGAAGACCGGACTCAGGTGGATTTTGATACCGCCGGCCTGAAACTGTTTGTGACCTCTCTGGCCGCCTTCGAAGCGGCCGAAGGGGAGGCTCCCAAGAAGAAGCGGCCAGCGGCCAAGCGCCGTGTCAAGGCTGCGACGGCCTAGTCTCCGCAACTCCGCGCCGCGTAGGGTGAATTGAACCGGCGGTGGAGCTTGACTTGACCACCCGGCGGAGGGGTGGTATAGGTACTTGCCTTTACGTCTCGAGCGCGCGTTTTTCGCGCTACGCAGAGCAAGCGAAGAAAGATCATTGCGAGTTTCAGGCGGACTCCGTAAGAGGGTTTGTCCGCTCTGAGTGAAGTCGTCCGTCGCTTTCTGTTCAGCGGGCGTGCTTTCGGGCGCGAAGTTTTTCTCCAGGTTCTCAGGGACAACTGAAGACAATCCATTTCAACCCCCGGGGGGTAGATGTCCACCAGTTCAGTCGCGGTCGCAGTTGCGCCGCCGGTTCCAAAACGCGACAAGCTTGCCGTCCTGCAAATCACCTACATCGCGCTGCTCCACGTCGGCGTCGTCGGCGCGATCTGGCACACGAACTGGGCGGCGGTGGGCGTGGCGGTTCTGCTCCACGCGCTGTGTGGGGGACTGGGGATCTGCGTTGGGTATCACCGGCTGCTGACCCATCGCTCGTTCAAGGCCCCGCGCTGGGTGGAATTTACTCTGGCGACGCTGGGCGCGCTCTCGATGGAAGGATCGCTGATCGAATGGGTGGCGCACCACCGGCAACACCATCAGTACTCGGACAAGGCGGGCGACCCCCACAGCGCCCGCGACGGGTTCTGGTGGAGCCACATCGTGTGGATGTTCTGGCTGCCTTCCAAGCCGGCCCTGCGCGAGCTGATCGACCGCTACGCGCCCGACCTTTACCGCGTCCCCTACTACCGGTTTCTGGACCGCATGTACGTCTGGCTCTCCTTGCTGCTGGGGACCTTGCTCTATCTCCTGGGTGGATGGCCGTTTGTGGTCTGGGGGATGTTCATCCGTATTGTACTAACATATCATCATACATTTCTGGTTAACTCCGCCAGCCACGCCTTCGGATACCGCAACTTCGAGATCGATGACCTCTCCACCAATTGCTGGTGGGTGGCCATGTTCAGCTACGGCGAAGGCTGGCACAACAACCATCACGCCTTCCCGACTTCGGCCCGCCACGGGCTCCTCAAGTGGGAAATCGATCCGGCCTATGGCTTCATCCGCCTGCTTGAGAAGGTCGGCCTGGCTTGGGATCTGCGCACGCCACCTCGCGAGAAATTGATTTTCGCGAACTTGCCGACGGCGGACTCGCCGACCGCCTAATCTCCGCCCTATTTGGTCTGGAGAGCCTGTCTCTGTCCCGACATACTATCGGGCCTCTGCTTCGTGTCGGCTACTCCCCGATCGAAGCCTGATGGGATACATGGAATGCTAGCGGTATGTGTGATCGGTGTGGCGCTTGCGGAATCTAACTTTCTTCGGCGGCTAAACCTCGGCGCTTCCGGCTGAAGACCGGCGCCAAATCCGGAACTTCCTGGAAAGAAGGAGCAGCGGATGCTCGTCGCTCGGCATTCCGCGAGAGGGCCCTGCTGAGAATGTTGATGCGACGCGGTTGCCAGAAACGAACTTCCGGAAGACCTTTCGTCGTCCGACCCTTGCCTTTCCAGAAGGTATTCAGGAAGCTCTCGACCCCGACTCCGGCGGCGATCATGGTCGCCACGGTCACTGCGGTTCCCAGTCCGGTATTTCCGTAGTGGAACCAAATGCCGATCGCCGCGATCACAGCCAAGCAGAGTAAACTCATCTAAGGAACCTCCCCTGAACTCGAACGCTATTCTCGCTTTTCCGCGTCACAACGTAAATAGCACGAAAGTACCTGTTCTTTCGATCCGACGTGTACCCTGCTTGATGTGGCCAGGCCCTGAATAACCCTTTAGAATTGTACCGGTTGAACGTCCACGGCGTCTACAGGAACAATGCCCCGATTGCCGCGGTCTTTGAACGAACGACGCCTGCAGAAGATCCTCGCCATGAGTCGGTCGCCGCTCTCGGCCAAGCGCGGCGGTTCGGTCGGATCCTCCGGTCTGGAAGGTGCTACTGCCTCTTTTCGAACGCTGATGACCTCCAATGCTGAACCAAGCCGGGTGATCTGCAAGGGATTGTGGTGCCGTTCCTTGCTTCGGAGTTCACGCTAGGGTCTGTTGAGTCCCAGGCCGACGCACGAAGGTCAATGCCAAGTTGACCGCGAAGATCGTCACTGCCGTCATTTCGGTCAGCGCCGAGACGGGCAGCCAGGACCACGCCCAGCCCGCGAATCCCTGGTAGGCAAGAACCTCCGAGCAGACACGCAGCGCGCAGCCGATACCCAGCAGCGCGAGCGAGAGAAACATGAGCTTGGTGCTGAACAACAAATGCATTCCTGAAAAGGCGGGAAGAATTCGTTGCCCGATGCTGAACACCATCGTCGCCAGGAAACCGACGGTTAGCGCATGGCGCGAGGCTCCCCAAATCCCGTGCGCGTCATCGACCGTGGCAGCCCAGATTCCCAACGATGCTGCGACGACTGCCCAGAGATATGCCGCGCGCACAAACACCGGGAAGCTAGGGTGGACTCCCAACACTTTGGCGGGACGCTCGCCCGGCTCCAGCAGGCGAAGTGCAAACACGGCGATCAAGATTGCTCCCAACAGCAGGAGCACCGACGGCCTCATCCACCCCGCCAGGGCGGCGAGCACGCCGGCGGAGTTCACCGCGACAGCAAGCATCAGGACGCGCCCATGCACGGCGCGGAGTCCGAGGAAGATCGGGAGCCACCTGGCGCTGAAACCCCAGACGAAAGGAACCAGGAAGCCCCAAGTTTCGAGCGCCAGAAATCGTTCGTCGAAGTGCGGCGCCAGAGCCGGACTAGCGCCACGATAGGCAAGGAAGAGTGTTGCGCCGAGGTTCACAAGCAGCGTCACCAAGAGGCCGAACGTAGCCGCCATCACCACCACCACCCAGCTCTCCAGCTTCGGAGTTCCCGAAGCTTGTGGTCGATGGCCTGAAACCGAATGCAGGAACAGCAGAAAGGCCGCCACCTCAAGCCCCGCTGAGAGGGGCAGCAAGGTACGCCATTGCCAGTCGTTTACGGTGGCGAGCCAGCGCAGCCCGACGCCTGTCACCCAAAGCACCCAACACGTCCACGCAGCTCCCAGCCCGAATGGATTCATTCGCCGCAGCTTGGGAATCGAGTAAAAACCGATTCCCAGGATGAATGTACCGATCCAGCCGAAGATCTGCGCATGGCCGTGGGCCTGTATCCATCCAGCCGGGACGGAATTGGCTGCGTGACGGCTGCTGATGGCAAGCAGGTTCCAGACGCCCAGAAAAGTCCCCGGCAGAAGCATGAAGACCAGGCCGGTGCTGATGTAAAGCACCAGCAAACGGGAAAGGCTCACCTCGCGCGAGCGGGTAATCGCGAAGATTTCCTCCGCCGTAAGCTGGCGCCCGGCCCGGGTCTCGATGAGTGTCGCCAGAGTGGACAACGTCTCCTCTCTCAGTGTCCTTGTTCCATCTCGATGGCGCGTGGGAACAGGATGTTGTTCTCGAGATGAATGTGCTGGTGCAAATCGGCCTCAAACTCCGCCAGCGCTTTGTACAGCGTCTGGTAACTGATGCAGGCGTCAGCCGGAGGCACGTAACCGCCGCTCGCATCACGCATCGCACGCAAGGCTTCGCCCGCCGAGTCGTGCTCATGCATCATCATCGAGACGGGATTGCGCACCGTCCCGAAAGGCGAGGGCAGAATCGGATCCTTCTGGATAACCGACTCTTCCATTCGCACAATGTAGGGGAAGAGGACCATCTCTTCTTTCATCATATGCGTGGTCAGTTCCTGCGCCAGTCCGCGGAAGGCGTCTCGGATGCTCAGCAGTTCGGCATGGTTCTGGCCGTGCACAGAGCAGACCTTGTTCAGGAGCGGCCCCAGCCTCGAAATCTCTTCTCGCGTGTATTTATGGTGTGTATCGAGGATATGGTTAACCAGATCGGTTAAGGACGCCTCCTGCCATTGACCATCGCCTGGGCTCGCTGAAGATGCCGGCTGTGCCGAGACCAGCGCATCCAGCACCTCCTTCGCCGAGAGATTGGCGCCCGCGCATGCCTCTCCCAGAGATTTATGTCCGCCACAGCAGTAATCGATTCCCAGCTTTTCGAATACCCGCGTGGCCTGCGGAAATTCCAGGGCCAGCTCTCGGACCGTCTTTTCAGTACTCACGCTCATGTTTGCTCTCCTTGCAGCCTGGTCGGTGCCGTGCGGCTGCTTTCATCCTCAAGTTACAGGACGGCTGCGCAGGCGACGATGACTTTAGTCACTTTGTCTTGGACCAAAGAAATGAGAACTGGTCTGAAATCAGGGCCGGGTGGGAGCTCCAAGCGGCCTGGGGATGGGGAGCTTCGGCTCGGTGTCGCAGTGTCAATCAGGTCGCCTGGTATCCCTGTCAACTTGTGAGACAAACAAGTAGAGGCCAATACTTGCAAGAAAGAGAATCCCGGAAATGATAGCGGCCGGCCAAGCAGCTTCGTAATGACCGGCAAGATACGATTCCAGAGAAGCCGTCAGCAACCACATCTGGACGATCAGAAGGACGGCGATGAGCGCCAACGCCCCATCAATGGCTGTGAGACCTTTCCTGCGGGGATTTGCGGGTACAGGCTTATCGTGATCCATCTCAACTCGCTATACGAATCTGAACGCCGACCGCGAACAGTTGCTCACCCTGTCGCTCCAGGACGATTCGGGGCAGCGGGCGCGGCGGAGGGCCTTGCAGGACTTCTCCGGTCTTCACCGAAAAATATCCCTCATGGCATGGGCATTCCAGTCGCCCGGGGTCTTTCGAGTAGTAAACCGCACAGGAGAGGTGGGTGCACTTCTGGCTGTAAGCCACATACTCGTCCTCGCCGGTCCGAACCAAGATGCAAGCGTCGTCGGGGCTGGGATACCGGAAGAGTTTGACGCCGCCCACCGGGATTCCCCCAGCTTTGAGGATGGGCATCCTGGGGTAGGTCAGCGCTGTCTTCCGGAAGAGGCTGCGGATGGCGATCCACAACGCCCCGGCAAACATCCCCGCGCTGGTCAGGACGAGGAACTTCGTGAACTGCCGCCGCGTGACGTAGCGTTCCTGGGCTGTCTCAATCGAGAACTCGTCCTTCCATAGTGGCTGCCGGCTCTCTTCGCCATTTCGCTTCATGATGAGGTATTTCCCTCCCACATGTAATCCACCACGTCCACGCTGATTGAATCGCGATTGGGCGGGACCATGTAGTGGACTTTGGTCGTGACTTTCTGCTTGCCAAAGTAAAACACGTTCGTGGGTTTCTCGCGGCGGGAGTGAATCGCTTCTGCGGGAACGTAGGCGAGCGCCTGGCTGGGGCAAACCGTTGCGCACATCGGACGTTTCCCCTCCGAAGTGCGGTCGTAACACATATCGCATTTCATCATTTGCTCCGCCTCGGCCAGCATCTTCGGCACGCCAAAAGGACACGCCAGCACGCAGTTGTTGCAGGCGATGCAGCGCGGCTTGATCGACGAATGAACGACGCCGTCCTCACCCTTCTTGATGGCATCGGCGGGGCAGACCTTTGCGCAAGTGGGATCGTCGCAATGCATGCACACCATGGGAACCGTGGCGATGGTGTTCGGGCGGTCGATGAAGTCCACGTGAATCATGGTCGTCCCGCGGTGGGTCTCGCACTCCGCGCACGCGCTTTCACACGATCGGCACCCGATGCACCGTGAGGGGTCAACGTAGAACTCGTAGCCGAACATCAGGAGTTCCCCTCCACTTTGCGGATGCGGCAGGCGCTGACTTTGAATTCCGGAATCTTGCTGCGGGGATCGAGCGTGCGATGGGTCAGCTTGTTAGCGCTCTTCGCCCCCGGCCAGTGATACGGGATGAACACCGTGTCGGGGCGGATGGTGCGGACGACCATCGCCCGCACGGCGATTTCCGTGCGGCGAGTCGTGACCGCAACCCAGTCGCCGTCCTTGATCCCGTACTTCTCCGCCAGGCGCGGATGGACTTCCACACGCGGTTCGGGATACTGCTCCACCAACGCGCCGATGCGCCGGGTCTGCGTTCCGGAAAGATACTGGCTGACGACGCGGCCGGTGGTGAGGTAGATCGGGTATTGATCATCAACGGGGTCGCCGCTCTCGCGATATTCGGCCACGACAAAATGCGCCTTGCCGTCCGGATGCATGAACCTTCCGCCTTCGAACAATCGTGGCGTGCCGGGATGGTCGAGAGTGGGGCACGGCCAGAAGACCCCCTTTTGTTGGTCGATCTTCTCGTAGGTGATGCCGTAATAGTCTGCGTGCCCGCCGCGCGAGGCTTCCCGCATTTCGTCGAAGATTTCGCGCGACGATTGGTACGGAAAGAACTTCTCTTTGCCGAGCCGTTTGGCGAGGTCGCAATAGATGGTCCAATCCACGCGCGCGTTGCCAGGCGGATCAACCGCTTTCTGAATGTGCAGGACGCGGCCCTCGACGTTGGCGACGACGCCTTCGTCTTCCTCCTGCAGGCTGCCGGCGAGCACAACGTCGGCGTGCTGCGCGGTTTCCGAGAGGAAGAAATCGACAACGCCAAAGAACTCGAGTTTCTCCAGCGCGGCGCGCGTGTAGTCGGCGTCGGGCAGGGAAACGAGAGGGTTAAAGCAGATTGAGAATAGTGCTTTGATCTCGCCGCGATGAATTGCCTCCATGATCTCGGCGGCGGTGTAACCGGCCTGTGGTATTTCCGCCGGATTGATTCCCCAGACCTTCGCCACGTGCTCGCGCGCCGCCGGATCATTGATCATCCGCTGGCCGGGTAATTGGTCGCATTTCTGCCCATGCTCGCGGCCGCCTTGACCGTTGCCCTGGCCCGTAATCATCATGCATCCAGCGCCTTCACGGCCGATGTTGCCAGTGGCGAGGCAGAGATTGATAAGGCCCAGACAATTTTCGACACCTTTTGAATGATGCTCGATGCCACGCGCGTGCAACGCCACGGCACGATCGGCCTCGCCAAACCAGCGGGCGGCCTTTTCAATCGCCTCGGGGGGGACGCCGGTCATTTCGGCGACTCGCCGCGGGTCGTAAGGCTTGACCGATTCGGCGACTGCTTCGAAGCCAGTCGTGTACGCGGTGATAAATTCCTTGTCAGCCAGATCGTCGCGCAGAACAACGTGGAGCAATCCCAAGAAAAGAGCGATGTCAGTGCCCGGGCGCACGGGTAAGTAAAGATCCGCGTTGCGGGTGATAGGCGTCATGCGCGGATCAACGATGATGAGCTTCCCGCCGTTGTCGCGGCTGCGCCACACGTAGTCAGTGGTGATCGGAGAGCATTCGGCGACGTTCGACCCGGCGATGAGCAGCACTTGTGCTTTGGGGATGTCGTCCCAGGGATTCGGCGAGCGATCTACGCCAAACGCCAGCTTGTAGGCGGTGCCGGCCGAAACCATGCAGAGGCGGCCGTTGTAATCGATGTGGCGCGTGCCGAGTGCCACGCGCGCAAATTTCCCCAGCAGGTACGACTTCTCCGTGGTCAGCGAGGCGCCGCCGTATATCGCGACTGCATCCTTGCCGTATTTCTCTTGAACTTCGCGCAGGCGACGGGCGGTCAAGTCGAGCGCCTCATCCCAAGTCGCCACGCGGAAGCCCATGTCTGTCCGCAGCAGCGGATCGAGCAGCCGGTCAGGATGATTGCTCTGCATGTAGCGCTTTACGCCCTTGGGGCAGAGCATGCCGCGATTGAAGGGGAAGTCTTCCCAAGGTTCGAATCCGATTACCTGGTTGTCGCGGACCTTGAGCTGGATGCCGCACTGCTGCCCGCAGAAGCAGCAATGCGTCTTCACTAGCTTGTGCGCCGGATGTCGCGACTCGTCATTCCAGCCGCCGAGCGGCTGGTAATTCAGATGAGGTCCGTAAGTCGCAACCAGTTGTTCAGCCGTTGCCGGCAGTTTCGCCATGAGACTCCTCAATCAACCGGAGTTGCGCCGAAGCCAGCGACTTCCGCTTGCAGGCCGGACAAAGGCCTTGCCAACTGCGCGCGGGACCTGCGAGCGTGTAGTCAAAGCCCAGTTGCGGCAAGACTGCCTTCAAATCCTCCAACTGCATTCGTGAAGTGAATCGCTCGCCGCAGCGCGCGCAGAACGCGCCCTCGCCCTCCTCCCCGGCCTGTTGGTACAACTTCACGCCCAGCTGCGCGGGCCGCTGGAAGATGTGGAAGAACTTTCCGAATGGCAAATACAACAGCGCGGCGATGACCGTGATGGCGTGCAGGATGGAAAGGAATCCATAGAACTGCCCGCGAAGCCAGAGCGTCGAAGCGGTCAGCGCCAGACCCGTAACCGAAATCGCAAACAGAAGGATGAGCGGCAGAAAATCCATCGACAGCGACTGCATGGCTTGCGCGCCCTTGTCGAGCATTCGCCGCCACAAAGAGAGCGCAATCCCTGCGAGCACGAGCACCGCCGCAATATCCAGCCCGTGAAATAACAACCAGGAGAGAACGGTCCGCACCCGAAACGACAGGACCGGGAAGCCGAACAGATAGGTCACGTAGGTCATCTGTTCGTCGGGCAGCGTTCCGAAGTGAATCCAGCCGAATACCAGCGGAAAGGTGATGGCCGCCGCCAGGGCGCAGCCCCAGGAAAGACACAGGTGCATCCACCAGCGCAGTTGAGAACGATGCTTGATGAAGGTTTGAGCGGCGATGTGCGTCAGCACCACTCTGCTGACTGTAGCCAGGCTGCGCAGCGCGCCACGCTCGCGAAAGAGCTGCCAGCCGCGCCGCCAATAGACCTTCGTGGGCGGCTTCTGAAGCCAGACGCAGTAATGATAGGTCGCGCCCCAGGTCGCAAAAATGATGGCGAACGTGTAGATGACCAGCGCCGCGTCGAAGTTCTGAAGGTTGCGCGAACCGACCACGATCGCCGCCAACAGCAATCCTGTCCAAACCGTGGCCCAAGCGCCCGCGCGCAACTGATCGGCAGCTCGTGTCAGTTCCGGCGGCAGCGCCAGATCCTCCTCTTCCTGTCTCGGGATAAACAACGCACGGTTGACCGCCCAGAGCGCCGCGGACGTTCCCGCCAGCAGGACGAACCCCGGCCAAATCGCGCCGAGGGAATCGCGGAATACGCCCAACACTAACGGCGGGAAGAATCCTCCCAACCCGCCGGTCGCGCCGACGAGCCCAGTGACGGTTCCCGTATCATGGGGAAAGTATTGCGGGACCAGCTTGAAAACCGCTCCGTTCCCCAGGCCAAGCAGGGCGGCACAACCCAGTGCACCCACGGTGAAGGGAATCATCGCCGGCCACGCCAGAAGCATGGCGAATGGAATGACCGCCGCGAAAACGGCTGATAGCACGCGTGCGCCGCCGATCTGATCCGCCAGCCAGCCACCGAGTGGCCGAAGCGCAGTCGCGACCACGACAAAACCAGCGGTACGAAAGCCCGCATCGATCGGGGTCAATCCGAACTGGTCCCGGAGTAACGTCGGCAGATATATCGAGAAGGCCACAAAACCACCGAAGGTCAGGAAATAGAAGGAAGACACAGCCCAGCTCAAAGGCTGCCGGGCGAGTGTCTGAACCATCTGGCCAAAACTCTTCGGGGGGGCGGGCGCAGGCGCGTTCCTGGCCATCACGGCAAAGACAATTGCCCACGCGAGTACCATTCCGGCGGTGCCTCGAAAGACTCCTTCCCATCCGATCCAGGTGGCAACCGCAGGTCCCAGGAAGACCGCGGCCGACTGACCGATGTTTCCAAGCCCGTACACGCCGAGGACACTTCCTTGCTTCGAGGCCGGGGTCCATCGCGATAGGTAGCCGACGCCGACTGCGAAGGACGAACCGGCCATGCCCAAAAACAGCCCCAACCAAAGCAGGCGGTTGTAACTGGTCGCGCGCGGGATCAGGAGAAGGGGGAAGAGAAGAAAGATCATGAGTGTCGCGAATACTGCTCGGCCCCCGTACCGGTCGGTCAACATTCCCATCGGAATCCGACCGAGTGATCCAAGCAGTACCGGAATCGCGACGAGGATGCCGGTCTCGGTTGCGGTGAGATGGAAAATCTCGCGGAAGCGGGGCGCAAAGGCGCTGATCAGTCCCCACGCCACGAAACAGACGGTGAACGAGAGGGTCCCCAGAAAAACGTGCCGGCCGGTCGCTATAATGGGTTCGGGTTTCATGCAAGCCCATCTCCTATGCTGTAATAGTTTGGCCCGGTTGGCAAGCGGCTGCAGAAGGAGATAACCGCGCTGAGATGGGGTTCCCGGTTGTTCCGATTTGCGCGGGGACGACGAGTCGCGAATATGGTAAGGTATGTGGAAAAGAGGGAATCATTTGCATGGGCCTGTAGCTCAGATGGATAGAGCAACGGTTTCCTAAACCGTGGGTCGGGAGTTCGAATCTCCCCAGGCCTACCAACTTCTCGCCACTTCATCCGGCAAGTTGTGCCGATGCATCGCTTGCTCCTACAGGCGCGGAATGGCCAAGAGCGGCATCGTGTCGCGAGCTAGTCAAATAGAGCACAAAGGGCGAGCGAGAGCCCGCCCCACTTCGTCTTCCTACCTCCCACAGAAATTGGCCACGCGATTGCTGGAGAACAGGATGGAGGGGTGTTTGCGCCCCGATCGTTCACACTTTCATTCCGGGCTTGTAGCCTCTGACTAATGCACCTGGCATTTGCTCCCCGCTCCGTGATGCGCCCGGTTCTCGCCGCGGTTGCTGTCATTGTGCTGAACGGCGGGGCAGCGGCCCAGATCTCTCCAGGCCCGCTATCCCGAACTCATCAATCCCTCAACGGGCCGCTGCAGTGCACGTCCTGCCACAGACTCGCAGCGGGCGCGGGCATCTACCGTTGCACAGAGTGCCATACCGATATCGGACATCGGCTTTCCATCCGGCGGGGATACCATGCCACCGTCGTCAGCCCGACTGGTACTGACAGGGACTGCGTTCGCTGCCATTCCGAACACAACGGGGAGAACTTTCAGCTAATTCACTGGGAGCCTTCGCAGAGAGCTTTCGATCACAGCAAGACGGGATACGTCCTCGAGGGAAAGCATGCCGAGCTTACCTGCCAGCAATGCCACAACGCCCGCAATATTCCCGAGGCGGAGCGCTCCACGATCAAGCGCCAGGACTTGAACCGCACTTTTCTCGGACTGTCGCGCGACTGCCTTTCCTGTCACACCGACCCGCATCACGGTCAGCTTGGCAAAGACTGTCTGAAATGCCACACGCTCACCGAGTGGAAGCGGGCCACGGGATTCAACCACGCGAAGACGCGCTTCCCTCTCCTCGGAACCCACGCGCGGGTCCCGTGCGAGAAGTGCCACAGGGGGACCACCGGGGAGCAGAAGGGTGCCAAGTACGTCGGCCTGGCATTTGACAAATGCTCGGCGTGCCACACGGACGCCCACCGCGGAAGCTTTAAATCCAACTGTGACGCCTGCCATGACATCACCGGCTGGAGGGAAGTGTCATGGAGCAGAATGCGCCCTGTCTTTGATCATTCCCACACACAGTATCCCTTGCAAGGCAAGCACGCCGTCGTGCGATGCGCGGATTGCCACCATGGCGTGGCTTTCAATGTGCCCCTGGCCCATGGAAAATGCGCCGACTGCCACACTCCGGATCCTCACCGCGGGCAGTTCCGCGCGCGCAAAGACAGCGGCGCTTGCGATTCATGCCACACGGTGGAGGGCTTCAAATCCGCGAAGTTCGGTGTGACCGAGCACGCGGCCACCGGCTACCCGTTGGAAGGGAAGCACGCCTCCGTTCCCTGCGCCAAATGTCACACGCCCGCGGGGAAGGAAACGAATTACCGTCTCAAGTACGGCCAGTGCCTCGATTGTCACACCGACATCCACAAAGGGCAGTTCGCGGGACCGCCACACAACAGTCGCTGCGAGGATTGCCACACGGTCAAGGGATACACGCCCGCGACCTTTCCCCTTCGCCGCCACGACCAGACGCGCTTCCCACTGACGGGCGCGCACGTCGCCGTGGCGTGCTTCGACTGTCACCAGGAGAGAAAGCCTCCCGACACGACCTCGCCCGTCCCGTATCACTTCGAGGACATCCGGTGTGTGGCGTGTCACACGGATATTCACAATGGCCAATTCGCCGAACGCATGAAGAAAGTCCGCTCTGACGGCTCTGAGGTCGGGTGCGAAGCGTGCCATACCACCAAGGTTTGGACAGACATTGTGGGGTTCGATCATGCCGGCACGTCGTTCCTGCTCACCGGAGCTCACCGTGCCGTACCCTGCGTAAATTGCCACAAGCCTCCAAATCTCGAGTTGACGATGAAGAATGTGATGTTCAAGTCGGCGCCAACCCGCTGCGAGGGTTGCCACGAAGACCCCCACGCCAACCAGTTCGCGAGAGATGGCGTGAACCCTGGCTGCGCCGACTGCCACAACACCAATAAGTGGAAGCCTTCGCTTTTCGACCACGAAACCAAAACGGATTTTCCTCTCAAAGGTGGGCACCTTGATGTGCGCTGCGATGCCTGCCACAAAACCACACGGCAAGTTGGTGAGAGGACTGTGTTGTTCTACAAACCCACACCGCACGCCTGTGCGGCCTGCCACGGGCCAGCCTAGCGTTGTTTATTGTACGGCTAACTGTCAGCGAGTTAAGCTACCGGCGAGCATTTCCCATATCATCTTGCTTCCCCTAGGGTGGATTTCGAGCTTTGCCCGGAAGTAGAAAATTCCTTCTTTCCTGTAGGAATTACGTAGGGCTTCAAGGCGATATTTGACTCGCGTCAGAAACATCGGCATCTCGGAATCTCCCTCGCTTCCCGGACTTCGCATCAAAGGGGTTAGGGCGCGATTCGAGTGCGACTAAGGACGTTGCCGAATTTCCGGCAGGATGTTAAATTGCTTATGCCACTCCGCTAGTTCTACTTGAAGATCTTCAGGAAACCTGATGGTGGGGAAGTTCTCCGCGGAACTCCTGGTTCTTGTGGTATTGCTGCCGGGCGGCTTGATGTTCGCCGGGCAGGCCGATCCTCGCCGATCGACCCGCAGCCCTCACGGGAACCTGACGATTTCCTGCGAAAACTGCCATACGTTCACGTCCTGGAAACCCATCCGGAATATCATCGAGTTTGACCATAACAAGACTCGATATCCCTTGCGGGGTTTACACCAGGGAGTTCCCTGCACGCAATGCCATGTGAGCCTGGTGTTCGGCAATGTGGGAACGAAGTGCGCGGATTGCCACGCTGACATCCACCGCCGGCAATTTGGCGCGCAATGCGAGCAGTGTCATACCGTCAAGGGGTGGAACGTCACCCTGCAGGCCGTACGCGACCACCAGAACCGCTTCCCCCTGGTCGGCGCGCACGCCGCCGTCACCTGCGACGCCTGTCACAAGGGCGCCGCTGTCAGCCAGTTCCAGGGACTCTCCACTGAATGCATCGCCTGCCACGCCCAAGCATTCATGCAGACGACGGTGTTGAACCACCAGGCCGCCGGACTGCCGACTACCTGCCAGCTATGCCACACCATGGACACCTGGTTTGGCGCCGCGTTTGATCACGCTCGATTCACGGGCTTCGCGCTTACCGGCATGCATGCCAAGCTGGACTGCGTCGCCTGCCATGTGGGAGGGAAATTCCAGGGGGCGGGCACGAACTGCGTCAGTTGTCACCTGAAGGAATTCACCTCAACGAACAATCCCAATCATGTGACCGCTGGTTTTCCTCAAGATTGCGCGCTCTGCCACACGACGGCGACCTGGTCCGGGGCAAAATTCGACCACAACTCGTTCTCGGCGTTTCCTCTTACGGGCGCGCACATCAGCGTGGCTTGTGCTCAGTGCCATGTGAACGGGAAATTTGCGGGCACACCCAAGGATTGCGCATCGTGCCACCTGGCGGATTACCAGAAGACGACGAATCCCAACCACGCAGCCGCGGGTTTTCCCACTGACTGCTCGATTTGTCACAGCACGAGCGGCTGGGCGGGGGCCAAATTCGACCACTCCCTGACGGGATTCCCGCTTACCGGGGCGCACCTTCAGTTGACTTGTGTGACGTGCCACGTGGGCGGGGTTTACACGGGCTTGAACAGCGCCTGCGTGTCCTGTCATCTCAATGACTACAACGGAGCTAAAAACCCCGACCACATCGCTTCCGGATTTCCGCAGCAGTGCGAAGTTTGCCATACGACGACGGCCTGGACGCCGGCGAGTTTCGACCACAGCAAGACGGGGTTCCCGCTGACCGGCGCGCACACGACGACCCCCTGCGCCAGCTGCCACGTTGGCGGCCGCTACGCGGGAACTCCCACGGACTGTTATTCCTGTCACAAAAGCGAATATCTCTCCGTGACCAATCCCAACCACGTCGCGGCCGCGTTCCCGACCACTTGCGAGACCTGCCACACAACTTCGTCGTGGTCGGGCGCGACCTTTAATCACACTTGGTTTCCGATCTATTCCGGAGCTCATCAGGGAAAGTGGAGCGCCTGCAATGATTGTCATGTGAATCCTTCGAATTTCGCTGTCTTTTCGTGCGTGACGTGTCACGCGCACGACAAGACCACGATGGACGATAAACACCGGGAAGTTCAGGGCTATGTCTACAACAGCGCCAACTGTTATTCCTGCCACCCCACGGGGCAGGGGGATTAGCAGCCTGGCCATTTGGGTTTTCTTGTCCGCCGCGTGCGGAGGGGGTGGCGTGCCTTCCCTGCGAGCGGCGGAAAACGGCCGGCGGGGCGAATTCCACGTGAAGTACGTGGCAGAAGGCGCCGTGTATCTCGACGCCGGGCGCAATGCGGGCCTGAGCGAAGGAATCAACCTCACCGTCAAGCGCGTGGAAACTGCCGAGGATGAGGCCGGGCGTCCTCAGAAGTCGCAGACCATGATCGGGCAGGTTCGCGTGGTTTCGGTCGCGGAGGTTTCTGCGGTCTGTGAAATAGTTTCCCAGACGCAGGATTTTCAGCGTGGCGATATCGCCTACGTGGAAGCTGAGGACGCGGAAGCACTGGCACAACAGACTCTTTTGGGGGGAGTTCGGAAATACCCCCAGGTTATAACTTTCACCGAGGGAGACCCGCTGGAAGAGGAAGCACGCGAGTCAGTGCCTCGTCCTCCGCTGCCCGAAATCAACCGCGCCCGCGGGCGCATCGGTTTCGAATACGGAGGAATTCAAAGCGGGGGAATGTCCTCGGCGCAGAGTTCACAGGTGGGAGTGGTAATGCGCGCGGATGTCACTCGCATCGGCGGGTCATACTGGAACCTCAGCGGCTACTGGCGCGGGCGATTCGATTCGCGGACGAGCGGGACGGGGCAGGAAACGCTCAACGATTTGATCAACCGCACGTATCACATGAGTATGAGCTATGTGAATCCCCGGTCGCGTTGGGTGGCGGGATTTGGCAGGCTGTACCTTCCGTGGGCGAGCAGTCTGGAAACTATCGACGGCGGATATTTCGGCCGGCGTCTTAACAGGACGACGACCGCCGGAGTCTTTGCGGGAACCACGCCCGACCCGAGCTCCTGGAACTACGATCCCAACCGCCGGATTGCCGGCACGTTTATCAATTTCGAGGGTGGAAGCTTTGAGGCCACGCGCTATACAAGTACTTTCGGCGTGGGGATCAGCACCCTCGGATGGCAGACCGATCGGCATTTCTTCTTCATGGAGAACGGAATCTTCTACAAGAGCTTTCTTTCCATCTATCACTCCTTGCAGGCGGATGAACCGCGCATCCGTGACGCGCAAGGGGTCCGCTCCAACACGGCGGGACTCAGCCGCAGCTTCCTGACCGTGAGGATTCAGGCCACGCCACGCGTATCGCTGGATGTCAACCACAACTATTTTCGCGATTTCCCCACGTTCGATCCGCGCCTGGTAAGCACCGGCCTGGTTGACAAGTTGCTTTTCCAGGGCCTGAGCGCGGGGCTGAGAGTCGAACTTCCGCGCCGCATCACCGTCTACAATTCTTTCGGGCGGAATACGAAAACCGGCGATGAGCGCAGCTCCTGGAACCAGATGTACGGCGTCACCGTCGGGCAGATCTGGCGCACGGGGATTCGCGGCGATGTGCGTTACTCGAAATTCGACAGCTCCTTCGGGCGCGGCGACTATACGCTTCTGTCGCTTTCGCGCAGCTTCCGCGACACCCTCCGCTGGGAGGTGTCCGCCGGGCGGCAGAGCCTGACTTCGAGTTTCACTCGCGACACTCGCTACCGAAACCTCGGCACGACCCTCGAATGGTATCCGGGCACGCACTTTTTCGTTGATGGCGGCTTCAGCCGGCAGCAGGGGAACATCCAGGATTACAGCCAGTGGTTCATGGGCATGGGCTATCGTTTCGATTCTTTCAGCGGCAAGCGCTCGAGGGAGGTGGGGCCTTGATGAAACAGACTCTGATTCTCGCCAGCAGACCCCTGCGGGGCGCGGGCCGCACGCTGGCTCTGGCGATCCTGCTCGCGCCGGCGGTGGCGGCCTCCGCCGCCGACCCTGCGTCTCGTTCGCTCGAGGGGCTCCTCGATCGCACCGGCGGCACGGTGGCGAAATTCCTCAACCAATTCTCCCAGGTCAAGTGCACCGAACAGGTTTTGCAGCTTAAGCTGAACAAGAGCGGCAAGGCGGAATACAAGGAGGAGTCCACCTTCGATTACCTGGTGCTCCTGCAGGCCAACGGCGGCGATTTGACGCTTGTGGAATCGCGGCTGGCCGAGCGAGCGCCGCGGCACAAAGAAAATCTCCCAATGCTCGTAACCAACGGCTTCTCAACACTCCTGCTGGTTTTTCATCCCTCCTACCAGGCGAGCTTTCAATTTACTCCGCTCTCGGACGAGTTGCTGGACGGGAAGCAATATGCCAAAGTGGGATTCCGGCACATTCCGGGGATGCGCTCGACGGCGGTCCTTCTCCTGCGCGGGCGGGAGTACCCTCTCGATCTTGCCGGCGAGGCCTGGGTTGAGCGGGAGTCGGGGGAGGTCGTGAAGATGAGCGCCGAGCTCGAATCCAGCATGGACGATGTCGGGTTGCGCGCGCTGCGCAGCGAAGTCGAGTACGCGCCCATCCATTTTCTGGATGTGAAGGAAGACTATCGGCTTCCGATCTCAGCCACGATTGAGGTCGAGACTCCGCGCCAGCACTGGCGGAATCTTCACCGGTTTACGGACTACCAGCGGTTCTCGACCAGTGTGCAAAGCACCATTTCGGAACACCCATGAATACCTCCGCCACGCTCTCGCTCTTCGACGCGCCTAAGGTGGACTTTGAAAAGCGGCATCGCCTGCGTGTCATCTTCTGCTACGCGCTCGCGTCCTCGTTAATCCTCGCGCTGACGCTTTATGGCTTCGATTACTACTTCCTTGATTCGAACCAGCGGCCCTTCTCGGCCAAGCACCTTATCCTGAAGCCCAGCGGTTCGGTCGGCCTGAGCCTGGGACTTCTTGGGTTGGCGCTATTCCTCGGCATCTTTCTCTATCCGCTTCGCAAGCGCTGGGACTGGCTGCGGCGCATCGGCAACACTAAGCATTGGCTGGATTTTCACATCGTGCTGGGTCTGACCGCGCCGTTTGTGATTGCGTTCCACGCCTCGTTCAAATTCCGGGGTCTGGCGGGGATGGCCTTCTGGATCATGAGCGCGGTGGCGGCCAGTGGAGTTGTGGGACGCTATCTTTACGGTCAAATTCCGCGCAGCCTGAGCGCCGCCGAGCTTTCACTTAAGGAACTCGAGGCCCTGCGCGCCCAGCTCACCGAGCAACTCGCAGCGCAGCGGTTGATTCCGGCCGCGAGTCTCGCTCCCCTCTTTCGCCTTCCCAGCGCGGCGGAGGTGCAGGCGGAGCCCACGCTTGTGGCGCTTTTCGCAATGGCCGCGTTGGATGTCAAGCGGGCTGTCCATATCGCGCGGCTCCGATTGCGCACCGCCAAACTGGGGGAGACAGTTGCCACACTGGGAGGCGTCTTTGCGACGAAGAACCGTGGCCTCGAAGAGGTGATCGAAACCGCTCGCGCGCAGGCGGCACTCTCCAAGCGGATTCTCTTTCTGGCCAAATCGCAGCAGGTCTTCCACCTCTGGCATGTGGTCCACAAACCCTTCTCCTATTCTTTTGCCGTGCTGGCCGCTATTCACATCATCGTTGTCATGCTGTTTGGCATTCGCTAGGTTTGAATTCCGATGGACACACTTCTCGCCGCCATCATCGCCGCGGGGGTCACGCTCTTCTTTGTGCGCGGCTACCTCAAGAAGCTCACGGCCTCCCAACGTCCCGCACCGGCGTCGGGACCGGCAGCAAGGGAGGAAGCGAGCGGTACACGGCCGTGTCCACGCTGCGGCAAAACCATTGCGCGAGGCACGGCGTTCTGCCCGCACTGCGGCGCTGCATTGGCGTTGTGGAGCGTGCACAGTGCCGCGGTTCACGCCGGTGGCGGCGCATCCGCGACGAAAGGCAAACCCAAGCCGGCCATTAACGCCTCGCTCTGCGTGGGCTGTGGAAGCTGCGTTCACGAATGCCCCGAGACCGGAACATTGGAGCTGATGAACGGCAAGGCGATCCTGAGTCACGCGGAGCGCTGCGTAGGTCACGCGAGATGCGTAGAGGTGTGCCCGACAGGGGCGATCACGCTCACCTACGAGGGAATCCTCCAGACCGTCCGGGTACCCAACATCAAAGAAAACTTCGAAACCAATCTCCCCGGAATTTTCATTGTTGGTGAGTTGGGTGGCATGGGGCTGATCAAGACCGCGATCAACGAAGGCAAGCTGGCCATCGACCACGTTCGCGCGCGCCTGGAAGCAATGCGCGCCGCTGCCGGAGCCGCGCCGGGAGTGTTTGACGTTGCCATTATAGGCGCGGGGCCCGCGGGACTGAGCGCCAGCCTGACGGCCCACCAGCACGGCCTGAACTACGCCACGTTCGAGCAAGGCGAAGTCGCGGCGACCATCCGCCAATATCCCCGCCAGAAAT
Source organism: Terriglobia bacterium (assembly GCA_041946825.1). Classification (GTDB taxonomy): domain Bacteria; phylum Acidobacteriota; class Terriglobia; order UBA7540; family UBA7540; genus CAZTHM01. Next base: position 65,556 of record JBHGBD010000004.1, read on the forward strand.
TCCTGATGGCGGAGCCCGTGGAACTCCCGCTCTATGGATCGCTTTATGTCGCCGACGGCACCAAGGAAGCCCTCCTCGCCGTCTGGGAGACGATCCTCCAGAACACCGGCGTACGGGTGCGAACCAACGAACGCGTGGAGCAGATCGTGAGGGAGGGGGAGTCGTTCCAAATCACCACCCCCAGGGGCTCGTACACTGCTCGCCACGTCCTGCTCGCCTTGGGCAAGCGAGGAACTCCGCGCCGGCTGGGCGTACCCGGAGAGGATCTCGCCAAAGTTTCCTACCGGCTGATTGAGGCAGAAACCTACCAACGCAAAAACCTTCTGGTTGTGGGAGGCGGCGATTCCGCGATTGAGGCAGCGCTCGCCCTGAGCCGCGCAGGAGCTAACAATGTGACGCTGAGTTACCGCGGCGAGAATTTCAAGCGCGCGCGCGAACGCAACCAGCAGTCCCTGGAAGCAGCAGCGCGGGAAGGTAAGCTTCGCCTCCTGCGCAATTCCCAGGTCGTCGCGATTCGTCCGGATTCGGTCACGCTTGATTCCGACGGGGCCGTAGGCGATCTCCCCAATGATTACACTTTCGTTTTGATCGGTGGCGAATCGCCCGAAGAGTTCCTGCGCAAGACGGGCGTTGAAATTGTCGAGAAAGCTCTCTTGGCCTAAGATTACCCAACATTCGTCTCAACCTTAATGCAGTGGAAAAGGCAGCAACTCAGTCGACCCGGAGGCCCTCGGCGGGAGGGGTTCATAGTCGCCCCGCAGTGATCTGGGAGGCGCCTCCAGTCCGTAAATTGAACTGTAGTAAAACTGTAGTGGATATCGGTTCAAATCTGGTCCAATCTAGGATACTTCCCGGAGTCGCGGCGGTTGTAACTGGTTGAGGAATATAGTAGAGTCCAAAGTTTTCAAAACTAGTTAACTGAGTCTTTAGGTTTCCTAAACCGTGGGTCGGGAGTTCGAATCTCCCCAAGCCTACCAACCCTATCCTTTAATTTCTATAAGATGGAAGCCCGCCGATGTCCGCAGGTAGGTGGCTTTTGGCCTGACTGTAGTGAAATTGTAGTGGAACTGCGCACGTTATATTGAAGAAAGGCGCCCTATCCTCCAGGTCGGCGCAGCCTGTCAGCACGGTCGGCAAGAGCTCTTCTGAGCTCTTCGTTGCACGGCTTGGGAACCACGTACAGGCGTGGCGGCAAGCAAAACCTCATCAAATACTCTGTCTCGATGGCAATCGCATGGGAGGTCATTTCTTGAAGCGTATTGCCCCACTTTCCGATAAGGGCGTTTTTCATTCCCGATCCGGCTTTTGGAGCGGACTCCGCTAGTAACAGCGTTCGGTGCTCCCAGACACACCTCCAAGTAGGAGCGGATACCTCTAAGTAGAACTCCAGACGTCCAAGGCGACGAACAAACCTCTGAAAAGGAGCCGCCTTTCCATTTTCCAGAGCGGGCTGAGTCGATTTCGACACCGGTTCCAGCCATAGTTGCTTCTATTCTGGTTTATCGGTAAGTATCAGTGCGTTGCCAGTTGCAAAGTGGGAACAGTTTGTTATCATCCACGTTGGTCTGTCAATATTGATAAGTCAGTTGGTCGATGTTTTGGAAGAGTACCGCACAGCATAGCTTGTAACGACGCTGAGACACAGGCTGGATTAATGTCCAACCACCACACTCGGGGCCGCCTAGCTTATCGGGGTCCAGTGTCGGAAAGCGGGTCGTTGGTTCTCCCAGCACGACATAATCTCGTGATATTCACCGGGAGAACCCACACATATGGCGATTGTCTGGGGGATCCATGAAGACGGACCGACTGAAGCTCACTCTCCATCGGGTTCCTGGAACTCTATTCGTCGTCATCCTCTTTCTGATTGCTGAAACGGCGCGGCCACAGATTTCGACGGATAATCCGGCCGGAACGCGTCCTCTTGCCGGCGAGACGGAAGAGGTATCTGTTCCCACTGCCGCCGAGTACTGGATAGGATCACCCGTTCTAGGGGGAGAAACTACTGTTCGCAAAGTTCTCCGCCTTGGGACCATCCCGGGCTTTCAGGAATTGAAGCGTCTGGCCAATGAAGCTCGATCGAAGCGCCTAAAGAGCGCGCGAAGCCTTGTCGGACCGGGATCGACTTTCCTTGCTCCAACTGCGGGAATTGCGTTCGACGGCCCAAGCGAATCCGACACGAACCTGATTCCTCCCGACCCCGTGATCGCAGCAGGTCCCAACCATCTGGTCGTCTCTATCAACTCGCTGATTGCCATCTATTCCAAGCTGGGAGTGCAGCAAGGGTCCTTCCAACAACTCAACTCTTTCTTCTCCAGCTTGGGGTTGGCTGGCGAAATTTATGATCCCCGTGTCCTTTACGATCAAACGAACAATCGCTTCATAATCTCTGCTGCGGAGGTGGATTTAACGAACTTCACCAACGGGCACGTGTTGCTCGCTGTGAGCCAGACCTCGGACCCGACGGGCGTGTGGTACAAGTTTGCCATCGACTTCAAGGGCCGTAACCTTTCTAATACGGCGAACACTTTCCCGGACTTCCCCACATTGGGTTTGAGCTCATCGGCGGTTTATTTATCGGCGGCCCAATTCATCCTCAATGCCGCCTGCCTGGCGAGCAACTATTGCTCGTTTTCCGATACGTGGATTAAGGTCATCAGTCTCTCTCAACTTCTCTCGGGCAGTTCCACCTTGACCATCACGACTTTTAAGAATGTTCGCGATGCTTCAGGCGAACCAGCTTTCACGGTTCAGCCGGCAATCACCTATGGAAGTTCTACGCTGGAGTTTATGGCTGCAGCCAGCTTCGCCCGCAATCCCGGGACTAAACTGACGCTTTTTGCGGTCAACACATCCGGAACTCCCACATTGAGCTCCATTGACCTCAGCGCCCCTGAGTTCTGGTTTCCTCCCGATGCGGACCAACCCGGCAGTCCGCTCGGAATCGCCACGAACGACTTTCGCCTGCTGAATGCGGTTTGGTCCAACGGGTCGCTCTGGTGTGCGCATAACGTTGGCGACGAAACCGGAAGCAGGGTTGGGGCCCGCTGGTACGAGATTAGTGTGTCGAACCTCGCTTCTGCCGCACTCCTTCAGTCGGGAACCGTGGAGGCAAGCGGGGACGCCTACTATCCGGCGATTACGGCCAAGCCGAACGGTGAGGTCAGCGTCGTATTCACAACGTCGAGTTCGGCACAATATGCTTCCGCCGCCTTTACGGGGCGGGGAGCAAGCGATCTCTCCGGCACCATGCGGACGCCTGTCATCTACCGTGCCGGCTCCGCCGCCTACGAAGACTTCGGTTTTCGCTGGGGCGACTATAGCGGTATTTCGCTCGACCCAGATGGGAACAGTGTTTGGATGATCGCGGAATATGCCCGGAGCCCGAACCCGCACTTCGGGACAGCTGTCGCCCAGGCTGGCGCCCCACCTGCCCTCGAAGCTTCAGATACGCGATTGGACTTCGGCAATCAGCCTGTCACGGTCACAAGCCCGCCCCAGACCGTGACGATTAGCAATGTCAGTGGCGGGCCATTGACACTGGGGACTGCGTCTCTGACCGGAGTTGATGCCAATGACTTCGCAATCAGCGCTGATTCGTGTTCGGACGTCTCTGTTCCTCCCGGCGGCAGTTGCGCTATCGAAGTAACTTTCACACCGGCAAACACCGGGTTGCGGAGTGGGACACTTGTCATCGACTCGAATCCGGCTGCCTTCCCATTGACAGTTTTTCTTGCTGGCAACGGAATCCCGCTTCCTCCCTCGCTGGTTGTCTCGCCAACCAGCATCAGCTTTCCCGACACCGTCGTGAGAACTTCCAGTGCTCCCCGCACCGTAACAGTTTTCAACTACGGTTCGGTCCCGTTCACGGTTTCCATTTACAATCCGACATATCCTTTCGCGATTGTTGACAACTGCCGGGCTCCTGTCCCGCCCGGCGGCAACTGTACACTCGATGTTACCTTCCGGCCCGTCTCAGCCGGTGCAACCTCGGGGGTATGGTTCCAGATTTTCGCTCAGGGGGTCACTGCAGGAGTTCTGGTCAATGTCGCTGGGACCGGCATCACGGCCCCTGCCACCACTCTCTGTCCCACTGCTGTCGCCTTTGGTGACCAAGTAGTGGGGTCGACGAGCAATCCTCAGACTGTAACTCTCAACAACACCGGAAGCGCTGACTTGACGATCTCACAGATTTCGGTTTCTGGAGACTTTGCTCAAACCAATACTTGTGGACCCGCAGGTACGATCTTGCCAGTAGGATTGGCTTGCACATTAAACTTGACCTTTGCCCCTACATCTATCGGGTCTCGAACCGGCTCCGTTACAATTACGGACAACGCCACGGGGAGTCCGCACGTCATTGCGTTGACAGGGAACGGCGTAGCACCTGTAGTGACACCGTTGAAGCTCGCTTCTCCGCCGGCCAATCTTCTGCCTGATCGCACTAGGTTTCAAGTACCCCACGTAATGACTTCCACCGGCACGGGCAGGTCTGAGCGAGCAAGGCAAGCATTCGGGGAGCTACCTTTGAGCTTCGAGATGAACCAGGGGCAGGCAGACCCCCAAGTTAAGTTTCTTTCACGCGGACGTGGGTACACCCTCTTTCTGACAGAAGACGAGGCCGTGTTCGCGTTAGGGAAGCCGTCTGCCGACGGCGCAACCTTCCGTCGCTCCCAACGCGAGAGTGCGATTACGACTCAATTGCCAACCCCAGTGAACCACGTGCCACTTGTGAATGACGCCTTCCCTCCGCCTCTAATCCAAAGTCCCGAATTGTCAATTCGAAATCATCAGACTTTCATCGCCGAGCCCCCGGCACGCTCCGTACTGCGGATGAAGATTGTGGATGCAAACCCCAAAGCAAAAATCGTCGCGGACGGAGAACTGCCGGGCAGGTCAAACCACCTAATCGGGAATGATCCCTCGAAGTGGCGCACCAATGTTCCCAACTTCGGGAAGGTCAGGTATGAAGAAATCTATCCGGGGATTGATTTGGTCTACTACGGCAACCAGCACAAGCTCGAATTCGATTTCGTTGTTGCTCCAGGCGCCGATCCTCAAGTCATCGCGTTCGACGTGGAAGGCCCGGATCAGATAGAAATTGATTCCCATGGGGGCTTGGTTCTGGGTTTCGACGGTCGCGAAATGCGAGTCGCCAAGCCCGTAGTTTATCAATTGCGGCCAGCCATCCCAGGTCAACCAATAGCCCTCGGCGCGGACGAACAACTATCGAACCGTGGCGATCGGCAATTCATCGATGGCCGTTTCGTTCTGCGCGCAACGCATGACGAAATCCGGAATCCGAAAGGGATAGCTGGTTCTCCTGCTGGTTCCCAATCCGCATCCCATGGGTCATCGTACGAAGTCGCTTTCGAAGTCGGGCCCTACGAACGGACACTGCCATTGGTAATCGATCCGGTCCTGACCTACTCGACTTATCTGGGCGGAAGCGAGTTTGATTTCGCCCTTGGTATCGCGGTGGACACCGCAGGCGAAGCCTATATTGTCGGAGCTACGAGTTCCGAGGATTTCCCTACTGCCAACGCCCTGCAGCCATCCATCAATCGGACACTGGGTTATGTGGGGGATGCTTTTATCACCAAACTCAGCGCCGATGGAACCTCCTTTTTGTTCTCCACTTTCCTTGGTGGCAGTAACAACGAGGTCGCTTATGGAATCGCCTTGGATTCCGCCGGGAACGCCTACATTACTGGCGAAACCAAATCCACGGATTTCCCAGTCACCCCGGGCGCTTTTCAGACCAGTTTCAGTACCGGAGATGACCCGTATCCGACCCACGCCTTCGTGACCAAGCTCTCCGCAAATGGGTCGGCTCTGGTCTATTCAACGCTCCTGGGCGGCTCGGCCGAGGAATCAGCCCGCGGTATCGCTGTCGATTCCTCCGGAAATGCCTATGTGGCGGGCTCAACTTCCTCGCTCGACTTTCCAGTCACGGCTGGCGTGGCCCAAAGCGCCCTGCCTTCCTACAACGGCCAGATTTGTGCTCTTTGGACAGGTTTCTGCGGGAGCGGCTTTGTTGCGGCACTCAACCCCCAAGGAACAGGTCTTGTCTACGGCACGTACCTGGGTGGGACGAACTCGACCTCCCCGCAGGGAATCGCTGTCGACGGTGCAGGGAATGCCTACGTCGTTGGTTTCACCAACTCGTTGGATTTTCTTACCACCCCTGGCGCTTTTCAGACCGGTCAGGCAACTAATGAGAAGAGCGGTTTTCTGGCAAAAGTGAGCAACCAGGGCCGACTGATCTACTCAACTTATCTGGGCGGGGTCAGGAATCCAGAATTCACGGGCGGTGCCGGTGACCAGGCTCGCGCAGTGGCAGTCGACTCTTCAGGCAGTGCCTATGTTGCTGGACTTACGAATTCGATTGACTTCCCGACAACACCCGGAAGCTTCCAGACCACACCATTCGGGACCTCTGGTGCCGCATTTGTGACCAAGTTCCACCCTGCAGGGTGTGGCCTCGTCTACTCAACCCTATTGGGGGGCTACTACGGCGCTTACGCCAACGCCATCGCAGTGAATTCTCAGGGCGATGCCTTGGTGGCCGGGGGAACCGCGTCTTTTGACTTCCCAACCGTCAATCCCGTTCAGGCAAGCTGTACGACCTTTTACGGCGGTGGGCAAACAATCGGCTGCCCGTTTGTCACCAAGTTTCATCCTACGGGCTCCTCGCTCATCTACTCGACTTTTCTGGGAGGCAGTAATAGTGAATTGAATTATTGCTGCAACCAGGCAAACGCCATCGCCATCGACGCCTTGGGGAACGCCTATGTGGCAGGGCAGACACGATCAAATGACTTCCCGACTGTCAATCCTGTCGTACCCAGCTACCACGGGGGAACGGATGGGTTTGTGGCCGGCATCTCACCGACACTGATTCCGAGCCTTGCCATCAATCCTACAAAATACACATTTCCGGATCAGGCCACAGGAACCACAAGTGCGCCGGTGACGATCGTGATTACAAACGACACTGCGGGCGCCGTGAACATCTCTGGAATCTCTTCCGGCAGCCTGGAGTTCGTCATTTCCGGCAACAACTGCCCCGGGTCGTTGGCACCGGGAACGAACTGCAGCTTTCAGGTCAGTTTTTCGCCGGCGCCAGATACCGGTGCAGGGACTCACCTGGCGATCGTCACTATCAATGACAATGCGTTTGCCGGCCCGCATATCGTGTCTCTCTTCGGAAATGCCTATATCACTGCCGGGCTGCAGATTTACAGTCTGAATCTCGACGGGAGCACGATGGATTTCGGGAGCGCCCCTGTAGGCAGCGCGTTCGACACAGTCGAGGTGTTGTTGCTTAACACTGGCTCTGTTCCTCTGATCTTCACAAGCATCACGGCGACAGGCGACTTCACGATCTCCAGCAACGGTTGTGGGACCCAACTTCCATACTACTTGTCTTCTTGTAGATTCAACTTGACGTTCAATCCGGCGGCCCTCGGCATGAGGACGGGGGTGCTTACCTTCATCGACAATGCTCCGGACAGCCCGCAGGTTTATTCGCTCATTGGCACAGGTGAGAGCGGCCCCAACTTTTCGCTCTCTTCAGATCCCGACGCTGTGGCCGTTACAGCTGGTCAGCAAGTATCTTCGATCATTAGGGTCGCGCCGACGGGCGGCTTCACCGGAACGGTTTCTCTGAGCTGTACAGGAACACCACCCAAAGCGGTGTGTTCGTTGGACCCTAGATCGGTGAGTCTGGATGGCACGAACGCATCAACAGTTCAGATCAGCGTCTCCACAACGGCTCGGTCGGCGGGATTGCAGGGTCCGCGGGCTTGGTTGTCTCTTCTCCCCGAAACCGTCCCCCCCTCCAGGTCCGTTCTTATATTCATCCTAGCGATCCTTATCGGATTCCTGATCTGCCCTCGACGGCGCCTCGTCCTCACGTTGGTCTTCTTCTCCGCGCTATTCTGGGCGACGTGTGGTGGCGGGGGCGGAAGTGGAGGTAGTACTGGCGGCACGCCGGCAGGAACTTACACGCTGACGGTCACTGGCACCGCAGGAAGCCTGAGCCACTCGGTGAGGATCACGCTCACGGTGAAGTGAGTAAGGGGTTGCTGACAGGTCTGCTCGCTCCAGTACAATCACCAGCCTGCCCTTCGCCTTTAGTCGGTTTCTTTTTGGTGGCCTCCAATACGAAAGCTATATTCTACCGCTCGACATCCCATCAATGGTCGAGTACACGAAAGATTTGAAACTGGACCCTTCGGTTACCGACCCAAAATTTGGCCGGTCTTTCGCACGGCATTCGACCTCTTGTAATCCCTTTCGCCGTTGCGGTTCATCCCCCGGGCCGGCTTTTGCAGGTTGCTGTCTGCAGGGTGCATGCAATACGAGCTGAAGGTGCTGCCCGAGAAGTCGGTTAATCGGAAAGTGGCCGTCAGCCAAGCAAAAAGAAGCGCCGAGTCAAACGACAGGTGGTAGTCGGAAGCTCAAGACATGGAGCAACGGTCGAAAAAACCGTCGCTCTCCCACCTTTCGGTTTCCTAAACCGTGGGTCGGGAGTTCGAATCTCCCCAGGCCTACCACCCTTACCTCGTATTTTCGGCTTGATAAACCCAATGTCGTACCGTACTGAAGCGGAAGAGAGGGCCGACTGTGGTTAAATAGTGGTGGAACGCGGCAGTCGACCCATGAGTTTCTGGCAAGAACAGAACCCAAAGAAGCGCCTTGAGCTGCGGCTCGTCGCAGTGTGCAATGTGAATAACTGAGAGGATCGCTTGAACTCACCCTGCAACGCGTGAAGATCCCGCTGCGATCAAATTTCAGCCTTGATCTTCCTAAGAACTCGCATCTGATGAAGTAGAGCTCAGTATAAGGGGCCGTGCGTGTCCGGACGTGGGCTCGGCGTAATCCATTGCAAGCGACCATGGTGATCAGAAACCGCCGTTAATTAATCTTTCTTGTAGAATCAGAGAGGCATGGACGGCCCAGCCAAATGGTGAGTCGCGCCGGGAGTGGTTGCTAATCGAGCAAGGTACAGTCGGGCTCCTCGAGGTACAGCGATGCGTCGGGCCTCGGAATGGATAGCTTGTGAAATGCCTGCGATCAACACAAGGAGGGATGCATTGAAGCTGCTTCTCCTAATCGCTCTCGTCGTGGTCATGGCCGATCCATCCTCCCATGCCCAAGGCGCTCCGAAGCTGACACTCCAGTCCGCTCTCGATCTTGCCGAAAGGCAGAACCTTGATTTGGCCGCGGCGCGGAGGCGGCGAGCGGTGGCGATCGCAGGAATCCAGATCGCCCGGCAGCGACCGAATCCCACGCTCAGCTTTGAAGCGCTGCGCGATTCGCCACACCAGACGCTGCTTATTGAACAGCCGCTAGAGCTCGGCACGAAGCGCGGACGCCGCATCGACGTGGCAACGGAGGAAGGCGCTCTGACCGACATGGAAATCAGCGCGCTCGCCCGTCAGGTGCGGCGCAACACGCGCGAAGCGTACTACAGCGCTCTCCTGGCGCGAGCCGAATCCGAGCGACTCGCCCGCGTCGTTGAGCTTGCCGAGCGACTGGAGCGGATCGCGCGCGACCGTTTTGAAGCGGGTGACATAGCCCAGCTTGAGGTAATTCAGGCTGGGCTAGAGGCATCGCGCGCGCGGGTCGACCGACAAGTCGCCGAACAGCGTGAAAAGATATCCCGGAGCCAACTCAATGCGCTGATGAACGTACCAACCGGCACGAATTGGGAACTGGCCGGCAAACTCGACGACATGAGCGCGATTCCAGATTTGAATGGTCTTATCGTTCGCGCGCGACAGTCGAACCCCGAACTTCAACTTCTTGGGCAAGAGCGGAAAATCGAGGAAAGGCGTCGCGCCCTCTTGAAGTCCGAGCGATTCCCCAATCTAGCGGTCCAGGTGGGCTCCGATTTCAATGCCCCTCCGGACTTCCGCGCCGGCCCGCGCGGGGCGCTGGCGATGGAACTGCCGCTCTTCAGCCGCAACCAGGGCGAGATCGCCCAATCGCTCGCAGCCGATCAAGTTCTCTCTGCGGAGTCAGACGCTAGGGCACGCGCCATCTCGGCGCGCCTCGAGGCGAGGTACTTTGAAATCAAAGCTCAGGAGACACAGGTCGAGTTGTATCGTATCAAGCTGCTCCCGGTCGCGCGCCAGGTCGAAGGCTTGGCGGAGGAAAGCTACCGCGCTGGGAGAACCAGCATCCTCTCCGTCGTACAGGCTCAGCAGAGTATCCAGGAAGTTGAACGCAGCTATCTGGAAAGCCTCTTCGCGCTGCAAAGCATGATCGCCGACCTCGAGGAGGCTATCGGAGGTCCGATCGACTAAATGCAGAATCCCGGCGTCCTTGGAAAGAGGTCCGTCAGGCTCGCGGTCCTGGCTGCAGGTTGCATCGCGATCGTCGGCTGCTCAAACAAACCACGGGCAGCAAGCGACGAGGCCGCGGCAGTCGTAGCCGAAGTTACGGTCACGCGCGTCGAGCGGGCTGATATCAGCACGACCCTCGCTGTAAGTGGGATTGTCGCTGCATTGCCCAACCAGGATGTACGTGTCAGCTCCCTCGTTCCCGGCCGCGTGGAACAGATGATGGTGGCGGAGGGTGATCACGTTCGGTCGGGCGCTGTTCTGGCAAAGATTGATGACCGGCTCCTACGGGATCAGGCGCGGCAGGCGGAATCGGCGGTTGAACAGGCCAGGGCCAATCTGGAGAACGCCCGCCTGAACCTCGACCGCAATGAAAGACTTTTTCAGCGCGGGATAGCCGCCCGCAAGGAGCTGGAAGATGCCCGCACGCAAGTATCCGTCGACGAGGCCGCAATGCACCAAGCCGAAGCAGCGGCGGCCCTGGCCCGCCTGCAGGTGGCCCGCGCGGAAGTTCGCTCGCCTCTCGACGGTCTCGTGGTGAAGCGTTGGGTGAGCGTCGGTGAGCAGGTGGATGGGACCGCCGCGCAGCCACTCTTCGAAGTTGCGAATCTCGCCGAAGTGGAACTCTTTGGAAGCGTTCCCGCGGTTTATCTGCAAAAAATTCGAATTGGTCAAAGGCTCCGTATTTCCACAGACGCACTCCCAGGGAAGGAGTTCACCGCGCGCGTCGTGGCGATTTCACCCGCAGTTGATCCCGCTACCAACGTCGGTTTGGTCCGAATCCGCACCGCCAACCGGGCCGACCTTTTGCGTCTGGGGATGTACTTGGCTGCACAACTGCCTTTAGAGACCCATGCCCAAGCCTTGGTGGTTCCGCCTCAAGCGGTCTATCGCAATCAGGAGGGGAACCCGGTGGTCTATCGCGTGCGAGGCGAGGACGCGGAGGCCATCCCCGTGAGAATTGGTCTCGAAACGCAGGCGAGAACCGAACTGCTGGGAGGAGTTGAAGCTGGCGATACGATCATTTTGACGAACGGTTACGGGCTCGGCCAACACTCCAAAGTCAAGGTCAGGCAATGAACATCGTGCGCTTCGCCCGACGTAACAGCCGCGCGGTATTCCTGCTGACCGGATTCCTCCTCGTGGCGGGGGCCGTCGCCATCTTCCGCCTGCCCAGCAACATCTACCCCGAGCTTACTTTCCCGCGCGTCGTGATCCTCGCGCACTCCGGCGACCTTTCGCCGCAATTCATGCTTCTGCGCGTAACGCGGCCACTGGAGGAATCCGTCGCAACCGTCCTGGGCGCGCGACGCGTCCGCTCCAAGACCATTCGCGGAGGAGCGGAGATTTCCGTGCTGTTCAACCCCGACATGGACATGCAGTATGCCCTGCAGTTGGTTGAAGGGCGCGTAAACGAGGCGCGCGGCTCGCTCCCGCCGGACACGGAGATCCAGGTGGAACGGCTGACACCGGCCATCTTTCCGATTGTCAGCCTGATTCTAAACGGTGATGTCCCGGCGGCCGATTTGCGGGATTACGCCTACTACGTCCTGCGCCCCCTCTTCAGCCGCGTGCCGGGCGTTTCCCGTATAGATGTTCAGGCAAGCAGCACCCGTGAGGTCTCGGTCATCGTGGACCCGCAACAGGTCCTTTCGCACCGGCTTTCCCTCGTTGACATCTCCGACCGCCTGCGCGCGACAAACGCCGTGAATTCGGTAGGCCGCCTGGACAAGAATTATTCCCAGTATCTGGTGCTGTCCACCGGACAATTCACGAACCTCGACGATGTTCGTAACACCGTGGTGGCAGTCGAAAACGGCAGCCCCATCCGGCTGCGAGATATCGCGGAAGTGCGAGACGGAGTGGAGGACCGGCGCACACTGATCGCCGGCAACGGTCGGCCCGCGGCACTCATCAACATTGCACGCCAAATCGGCGGCAATATCCTGGAGATTTCCGGACAAGTAGAAGATCTCGCCACCCATTTGGGATCGGCCGTACCGCCCACGCTGCACCTGTCGGTGGTATATGACCTGGCGGGCTTTGTGCGTGATTCCATAGGGAACGTCCGGGACGCGATTCTATTGGGCGGCCTTCTGGTAATTGGCGTCCTATACCTCTTCCTGCGCGAGGGCCGCAGTACGCTCGTCGCGGCTATTTCACTTCCGGTGACGGTCGTCAGCACTTTCTTCTTCATGGGTTTGTTGGGCGGCACGCTCAATCTGATGTCACTGGGCGGAATGGCGATCGCCATCGGCTTGATCATCGACGACGCGGTTGTCGTGGTCGAGAACACGTATCGCCACGTGGGGCTGGGTAAATCAGCCGCCGGGGCTGCCGAAGCCGGCGCGCAGGAATTGCTGGGGCCGGTTGTCGGTTCGACCGTAACAACCGTCGTCGTCTTCCTACCTCTCGGCCTGCTCAAAGGCGTGGTGGGAGAATTCTTCCGGGCGCTTTGTCTGACGCTGGCCCTGGCGGTTCTCCTTTCTTTGTTGTTCGCGCTCATGCTTATCCCCCTGCTCGCCGAGCGCTTCATTTCCGAGGTGAGGTTTCGGCGCTCATCGCAAAGCCTGATTGAGCCGGTTAATCGCGCCTATGAGAGGGCGGTTCGGTCGGCCCTGCGGCATCGCTGGGTGGTCGTCGCGGGCACGGTCGTTTCCGTCGCGGTCACTGTCCTACTCTACTATCGGGTGGAAACAGGTTTCCTACCCGAAATGGACGAGGGCGGATATGTCGTCGATTACCTGACTCCGCCCGGAACCTCGCTCCACGAAACCGACCGTCTGGTGCGACTGATCGAGGACCGCATCAAGCGCATGCCCGAGACCGCAGCCTTTTCGCGGCGCACCGGGGCGGAAATGGGATTCTTTGCCACCGTACAAAACGAAGGCGACATCCTGGTGAAACTCAAGCCTCGTACGCAGCGGAAGCGCGACGTCTATCAGGTCATAAACGACTTGCGCGACCAGGTCACCAGGAACATCCCGGGAATCCAAATCGAATTCGTGCAACTTTTGCAGGACATGATTGGGGACCTGGAGGGCGAGCCTCAACCTGTAGAGATCAAGCTTTTCGGGAGCGACATGAAAGTCCTGGAAGATTTGGCCGAAGAACTCGGACCGAGGATTCAGAAGATACCAGGCATCGTGGATTACAAGGGAATCCAGAAGGGCAATCCAGAGATCGTCTTTCACGTCGATCCTCTGCAGGCAGGGCGGCTGGGGCTCACGGTTGAACAGGTTTCGGAACAGGCGAGTGCCGGGTTGTTAGGCATTACCACGACGGAGTTGCGGCAGGCCGACCGGACGATCGGCATCCGTGTCCGCTACCCTGATGCATTTCGCTTCGACTATTCGAATGTGCGCCAATTCCCCATCGTTACGCCTGGCAAACAAATCGTTCCACTGTCGGCTTTCGCCGACATCGAGCAGGTCCGCGGCGAAACCCAACTGATGCGTGAGAATCAGAGACTTATGGCTCTCCTAACGGCGCGCCTCGAGGAACGCGATTTGGGCGGCGCCATCCGTGATGTTAAGGCAGCGCTGAGTGCCACGGCATTCCCCGTGGGAACTACTTATGAAATCGGCGGGCAGTACGAGGCCCAGCAGAGCGCATTTCGCGATTTGCTCTATGTCTTCAGCCTGGCTCTGACAGCTGTCTTCATCGTGCTGGTCGTACAGTTCCGCGCCTTCGGGCCGTCGCTCGTCATTCTCTCGGCGGCGCCGCTCTCACTGTTCGGTGTATTTGTCATGCTCGCCCTGACGGACACAGCACTCAATGTCTCATCGTTTATGGGCATCATTCTCATGGTGGGTTTGGTGGTGAAGAATGGCATCATCTTGTTCGACTATGTCCACAAGCTCCGTGTGAAAGAAGCTGTGCCCCTCACTGAAGCTCTGATCGCGGCGGGGAAGATCCGTGTCCGGCCCATTCTCATGACCACTCTCTGCACACTTTTCGGACTCCTGCCATTGGCCCTGGGGCTGGGCTCGGGGGCAGAGCTGCAGAAACCGCTCGCGTTGGCCGTCATCGGGGGACTTTCAGTGTCGATGTTTATCACCCTTCTTGTGATGCCGGTGCTTTATTCTCTGCTTGAAGAGCCGCGTTCGTGACATAGCTTCGAAATAGCTGGATTGCCGCATCCTGGAGGATGTAGTCGAAACCTATCGACCGTAATTGCGTGGCGATTCCGCCCGTTCAATCCGAGAGCTTGAGTGGTCTTCCAGTACACTGCAAGTCAGCCGGATCGCTGAGGGTCCGCTGCTGCACCTCTACGAAATCCAATTGTCCTGCCGGTGTGAGCTGATTCGTAGGCGGCGAAGGTAAGGCGCATGGTCTTCAGATTATCCTCGGCTGTCGTCTCCGCCTTCCCCTCGCCGCGCAAAGCCTGAAGAAGGTGGGCATTACATCGAGCAATACTCGCATGCGACGCGATGTAGGTTGGTAGCATCCAGGGTCGGTACTTCGGTGGGTAGCGATTGCATTGCGTGCCGCTCTGGGTTGTGACGCGAATCCAGAAGTCTCTGTCGAGCTCCGCAGAACCCTTCTCGCCTTCCACGAAAATCAACGTCTGGTTGAAGACGTCATTCTCCAGGAAATTCCCGGGGAAACCCATATAGCAAGTAACCGTGGTCCTGCCGCCCATCCGCATCATAACGGTGGCGACGTCTTCCCCCTTAATGTCCTTGTGGATCTTGTGGATCTGGCAGTAGAGGCTGTCGGCTTCCCCGAAGAGAAAACGCGCGACGTCCAGCAGATGAGTCCCCAAATCTTTGAGGATGTATTCCTCCAACTCCATGAGACTCGGCTCGGTGTCGAACACAGGGAAGCCCGATACCAGGAAGATGCGGGCGCGGAAGGGAACTCCTATCAGGCCTGAATCAATCACCTTTTTGAATTCCCGAATCTGCGACTGCCACCGCCAATTCTCATGAACGAGGAACGGCACTCCCGCTTCGCGGCAAGTCCGCACCATATCTTCGGCATCTTGCAGGGTATTTGCCATAGGCTTCTGACAAATAACAGGCAACCGATGCCGTGCAGCCATTAAAACCAAATCGGGGTGTGATGAGCCACCCGTGATCACGTCAAGGAAGTCGAGCTTCTCCCGGGAGAGCATCTCTTCTGGGTCTTCGTAGACCGAGGGGATGCCGAGATCACGAGCGACTTTTTCCGCCTTCGAAACCACGCGGTCACAAATCGCCGCGCATTTCACACCATTCACATCTTGCCACCCACCGATTTGAAAAGGTGCCCAGAAACCAGCGCCAATAACCGCAAACCTTAGCTCCGTCATTCATTGATCTCCCTCGACGGTTGGATGGGAGTGAATTCGCAAAGCCTCGAACCCCGGAACTCGAAGGAATTGCGACATCCCTCATTCATTCCGCTGCGAAGACCGGGAGGAATGGCTTACAGCCAATCCGGCGAACGCGGCAACGGCCACGGCCACCGAGACACTGACCATAGGAATCGCGAAGCTCCCGGTCTGCTGGGTGATCCGGCCGACCGCCCACATGGCCAGGGCACCCGCGAGTGATCCAAAGCCGCTGAGAGTGCCAGCCGCAGTGGAGACGTGCGTGCGAGAAACCTCCTGGGCCATGGTCAGATACATTGAGACCCAAATGCCCAAGCCGAGGTTCACCAGCGCCAGGGCAAGAACCGCACTGGAAGTTGTCCGGACAAAAGGGACCAACGCACAGGCGCCCGCCAAGGCAGAGGCCAAAAAAAACACTGCGCGTCGGGCCGCTGCGATCGACCAGCCCCGACGCGTCAACCACAGGACCGCCGCGCCGCACGCGATGTTGCCCACGTCCAGAGAAAGATAGGTGAGAGTCAAGACCCACCCCAACTCGCGCCCTGGGGCCAACCCGCGAGCCTGGACAAAATACGTTGGCAGCCAATTGACGCTGTAGTAGAGGCAGGGGTTGACCAGGATTGCCACAATCAGTACATACCAGAAGTTCTTACCGCGGATGAGCCGAGTGTATACGCTTCTCCATCCCTGCGATGTTTGCCTTTCCCCCGCAGTGCTAGTCCATGCGATAGAGAGCTCGGGACGGCGCGTTGACCTTAGCCAAAAGGGGACCCAGATAAATCCCAATGCACCGATTGCCGCAAATGCCCACCGCCACCCCCACATAGCAGAGATGGAAAGAATCAGCCCTGGTGCGATGAGGGCTGCGACGCTGGTACCACTCGTAAAAATCCCGCTTGCCAGCGTCCTCTCTTCCGGCGGGAAGGTTCTCGCCACAATCCTGAGAGACGCCGGCCAGTTCGCAGACTCCATCACACCAAGGAGAAGTCGAAAAACGAGTAATCCCGCAAAGCTCGTGGCCATTCCCGTTAACCCCGAGACCAGGGACCAGGCAAACACGGCGATCGCAAAACACCAGCGAAGGTTGAATCGATCCAATACCGGCCCCACAACGAACTGAAACAAGGTGTACGTATAATAGAATCCGGCGAACAACCAGCCTAAAGACTCGTTTCCCATGTGAATTTCTGACTGCAGGGTTGGGGCGAGAATGCTGAGCGTCTGGCGATTCAGGTAGTTGAGGACGGTCGCCAGGAAAAGGAAGAAGCAGAGTCCCCATTTATTCCAGAATTTGCTCATAGATGCTCTCTGGCGTTTTTCGAAATGCCCGCCACCAATTTCACGAATTCCTTTCCACTGTAATGGACTTTGACCCAGGTGTGCGCCAAAATGATAGCCAATCTCGGTGCAGGGCGAAAGCGTCATGTGTCATCCCGGGCGCGAGCGACGCGCCATGGTCCGTCGTGGCGTGTCCCCTGGCATGCGGGAGCCCGAGATAGAAATTGACCGCGATTCCAAGCTTGAAATAGAGTTTCTGCGGATTGTGGAGGTTCCGTGCATGGAAGTTCGCCTACGGCGTTTGCGACCTCGAAGGTCCCCCTTTAATTGCCGGGACCTGAAGTTTCTCCTCTTGGCTTTGCTCGGTGGCCAGATAGCCTTGACCGCCCAAGTTGCCGGGCCGCTTACGGCTTCAGATAACCCCAGATATTTCAAGGACGCTAACGGCATCGTACTTATCTTGAATGGATCGCAGACCTGGAACACTCTTCAGGATTGGGGCAGCAATGGTGCTGTTCAGACTCTAAATTTCAACGATTTCGTTAAGTTCCTCACCGCACATGGGCACAATTTCACTTTGCTTTGGCGTACGGAATTGCCGAGATTCTGTGGTCTTCCGACCACAGCAAGTTCTCCACCGGACCTGACGGTTAGCCCGCATCCGTGGCTGAGAACAGGTCCTGGGAGAGCCACCGACGGCGGACCAAGATTCGATCTGACCAAGTTCGACCAGAGCTTCTTTGATCGCTTACGAACGCGGGCGCAGGCTTTGAACAATGCGGGTGTCTTTGCGGGCGTCTATCTCTTCACAGGGGAATGGCTCAACAGCTTTCGTTGCCCGAACGACGGCTACCCTTTCACCGGGGGAAACAATGTCAACGGGATTGACGACGCGTATGCCGGCGGGTCTAGGGGGACGGGGTCAATTACGATGGCTGCCCCGAATGCCATAACCGCAATTCAAGACGCCTATGTGGAAAAGGTGATCGATACTCTAAATGATCTGCCTAACGTTCTCTGGATTGTATCCGAAGAAGCCCCAAGTGATTCCCAATGGTGGAACACCCACCAGATTTCGCATATTCGAGAATACGAAGCCGGAAAGCCAAAGCAGCACCCAATCGGTTACGCTGCGCTCGTCAATTCGCCGGATGCTACGCTTTACAACTCGAACGCGGACTGGGTTGCCCCGGCGGCAAGGATCTCGCCAGAAAATTCCTGTGGTACGGGGAATCCAGCCTGCAAGGTGAACATCAACGACAGCGACCACTCTTATTGGGAGATGTGGAACCAGACGGCGCAACAGAATCGCAACTATGCGTGGGAGAACTTCATGACCGGCAATCAGGTGCTGTTCATGGACCCTTACGTAGTGTATTACCCGCGCCAGAACCGAAACTTGTGTGTTGCTCCGAACGGCGCCATATGCAGAGGCCCGGATACACGCTGGGAGGACTTCAGGAAAAATCTTGGATACATACTCAGATATTCCCGCAGGGTGAATCTTGCCAACGTCGCTCCGCATAGTTCTCTTTGCTCGACTGGGTACTGTCTTGCTCAGGCGCCACCGGTCGGTGCGGAGTACCTGGTTTACGCCCCTTCCGGCGGCTCGTTCACGATGAATCTCTCAGCGATGTCAGGTTCAAGAACATTGGCCGTAGAGTGGTTCAACCCCTCGACAGGGGCTACAATCGCCGGAAAGCCCATCCCATCCGGATCAACCTCTCAATCGTTCACACCACCATTCAGCGGGGACGCGGTGCTCTACTTGGTGGATACGGAGGGGCATGCAGCCTCGGGCAAGCACTGACCGTGCATCCGCGGCAATAGCGTCTCGCGTACTCAGGACCATGCCACGCCCTCTCGCGTTGGGGAACTTCGGCTGTATGCTCCAGTCCGAGGCAACTCGCGGCGAATTGCTTGGTCGCTCGATGTGGTCGATGATGTGACGACGGATATTTCCGGTGTGAATGTGTCGGCTCGAATCTGACTCGTCAGAGATCTACCGCGACCACTTCGTGGTCGAGAACGGACGGAACCGTAACACTCAAGTATGGCCCGGAGCAATCGCTGGGAGCTTCCGTGTCGCTGGCGAGCAATCGGACCCCCTTTGGTCTTGCACCTTCAGGCAGGCGAAGCCGTACCTTCTGTCTGCTGAGGGGGATCAATTCGCGCACCGGCCCCTTCATCATCATGGGGTTTGTCAGATTGACCAGATGGACCGTCAGCGATGTCTTTTGTCGCCACACGGTGACGTCCAGGACGCCCGGACCCGTCACGGTCACGACTGGTTCTTCGTTAGTGGCCCATACCACGGCGTTACGGAGGAGTTTGAAGTGGTCCGGCGCGAGGACTTCCCAGAACGTGCGGTCAATGTCCCAGGGAAAATACACGACGCGCCCGCCGCCGTCCTCCCGCAAGTAAACCTGCGGCGAATCGGTCTTCGCCTCGCGGGGATAGACCTTCTCCATCGGGAGGTCCGGATAGGAAGGAATGAGCGTCAGCGGCGGGTTGGGAAACGGCCGCGTTGCTTCGACTTGCACCCGGTGAACGCCGTTGATGATGCGCGGCGCGTCTTCGAGTCCATCCAACAATGGGTGGCGCTTCCCCGTGGTGGGGTCTACTTCCAGGCGGAGATAAGAGTTCTGCATCGCGCCTTCGACACGGCCCTTAAAGGTGACGCCGAACAATCCGGCCAGGCCAAAGTCATTTCGCTTCACGCCCCATTCGTCGTAAAGGCTCGTTTCGTATGTGGCGACGAGGCCGCCGCCATTTTCCACGAACGCTCGGAGTTGCGCGCACTGCGACTCGGACAACGCGGCAATGCAGGGGAGGATGAGGGTCTTGAACGAGGCGAGGTGAGCCGAATCCAACAGCCGGTCATGTACCATCTCGAATGGGATGCGTGCCTCGATGAGCGCTTGATACCAGCCCAGCGTATGGTTCTCAACCTTGCTGCTGCAAAACCACGCCGTCTGCTGCGAATAGACCAACCCTATTCGTGCCAGCGGCTTTTCGTTCCTCAGGTACCGCTCCCATAGGGCGTAACGTTTGTAGATATTCTCTACTGGCTTGAGCCATCGCTCATCGTGCAACACGCCCGAGAATTTGGTGAACCACGGTCGTAGCCCATTGGCAACCCCATCCGCCACCCAAAGCCGAATCTCCGCCTCACTCTGCACGCTATCTTTCCATCGGTACGGTTCCTCGACTCCGACGCTGAAAATGCCCACAATCGGTTTCCGGCCCATCGTGGCGCGATATTCCTTACCGTTCTTGCCGTTTGACCACGGGGCGCTCAGCCCGCGCCGCGCCTGCCGGTCGGCCATAAGCGTGGGGGCCAGTTCCCCGATCCGCTGCATATCGAGCGAACTCGTCGCGCCGCCGCCCGTGTTTGGAATCACACACGAGTCGGGATTGATCTTGCGGACTTCGGCGTCCCAGAGGCGCCACAGATCAAAGAGGCGTTGCTGGCGCCAGAGGATGTACGCGCGATGCGCTGGATCCTGGAGGTCGCTGGTTCGTGGCAATTCGTGGCCGGTGGCGGCGTGGAAATTCTTCCGGCAATGCTCGCAGTAACACATGCCGGAGCCATCCCAGCGGTTGATGAAGATCGCATCCACCTGGTAGCGCGACATAATCTCCCGCTTCACTTCCGTCATGAACTTGAAGTTGTATGGGCCGAGCCCACATGTCACCCACATTTCCGGCGAAGCCCAATGCCGGCGCGGCTTTCCCGACTCGTCCACCGCGATCCAATCCGGGTGCGCCGCTTGCACATCGTCGTAAGTCGCGTGAGGATCGGTGCGGGCGATCACCACCATCCCCAGCTTCCGGCAACCGGCTGCGAGATCACCAAACACGTCGCGGTTGCCCAGCCACGCGCTGTGATGGTGAAAGGGCACTTTAGTCGGGTAGTACGCCACGCAACCGCCGGCGCTCAGGCACACGGCGTCCGAGCGGGTACGCTGGAAGTAATCGAGCCAGAACTGCAGATCGAACTTGCCCGGGTCGTCTTCGACCAATGTGAGCTGCGCCCAGCGCATAGGCTTGTCCACCCAGCTTGGCGTAAGTAAGGTGTTGGGGATGGCGTCGGCGGCACGAGTCCGCCGCCAAGTAAGTTGACCGACAGCGACGGAAGCCCCTGTCACACTACCCGCTTTCAAGAAATTTCGGCGCGTCATGATGAACCAGCCTTTCTGAGATCGCGATTTCCAAAATGCGTTCTGTCCTGACCGAGAACATACACCTCACCAATTCTGCAAACAATCGCTCGGCCGGGCATTCATGGTTCGGAACTTGGACTCGCCGCGTAAGGATGATCTTTTGTTCCAATAAGCGGTCATTAGATTTGAATGGTCGAAATGAAGTGGTGCCATGCATAGTTCATTGAGGGTCGGAGGCGCTTTAAGAAGGAAATATCATATTCACCAGGGGCTCTTGCCATCTGCCGGGACACCGCCTTCCCGAACCGATGGCCGGTGGGATTGCTTTCTTCGACCTCGACAACGGTCGGCTTGAGCTGAGTGGTCGGGGCGTTGAGTGCTTTGACTACGCCATTGTCGGCTGTGGGGGCACCACTTCGGGCACTCGCTGGCCAGATCAGGCGAGGTGCAGTCAAAGCCTTGGTTCGGTTCGCCGACGGATGGCAGCAGCGGCGGCGGCGGCTTGCTGACGGATCCGGTCAGACGTCCCGGGGGCGCCTTGCATGAAGCGCTCAACCTCTTCCAGGTCATCTCGCGAGCCGATGAGATAAAGCGCGCGAAGCGACTCCCAAACCTGGTCCTCGCTGGGCGCGAGGATGGCGATGGGATCGCCGACGGCCACAGCCGCTCCCTCCGTTGCCACGCGACGGTCGACCTGTCCGGCGATGGGCGCCAGGACATCGATGCGTTTGCCATCGGCCGGCTGAATCTGCGCCACAATTCCGCCGTTACGTACGTCGTCGCCCACCCCCAAGCGGAACGAGAGAGTTCCCGCTTGCGGTGCTGTCAGCGTGAAGGGTCGCAGCATCGCCAGCAACTCCCCCCGTCCGCTCGCGTCTTCAAAGCGCGCCAAGCCAAGCGCGGCGTTACGGCGCACCATGGGCTCGGGATCATCGAGGAGCCTACGCAGCGCGTTCTGAAATTCCGGCGATCTATTATCTTGACCCATCGTCCACGCGGCCATCAGACGCAAGCCGGATTCCCTGCTCGACGCCAGCGCGATCACCTGGGGATACCAGCGCCGCGCTGAAGAGTCGCCGCGCGTGATACGCTCGGCAAGTTGCGCCAGGGCGTGCTGTGTCCTGTGCGGAGCTGAATTCTCCGTCAGGCACTCGGTCATTTCGCTGTCCGAAAGTTGCCGGCCGAACCACGTCTGGTACCAGAAGAGAAATGTAATCAGCACCAGTAAGGCGGGCACAATGGCGATGGCCAGATTGCGCTTGGGCAGGGCAGAACTCATCGCGGAGAAGGATACAGGCGATATAGCATCCAGTAAACCACAACTCCGGTGACCGATACGTAGAGCCAGAGCGGCAAGGTCCACCGGGCGATACGCCGATGAAGATCGAACCGCTGGCTGAGCGCCCGGTAAAGCGTCGCCACAACCAACGGAACAATCGCCGCGGCGAGCACGGTGTGGGAACCGAGAATCGTGAAATAGAACGCTCGCACAGCCCCCTGGCCGGTGAAGCGAGTCGTCCCGTGGTAGTAGTGGTAGGTCAGGTAAATAACGAGAAAAAGCGTCGAAGTCACGACCGCCAAGATCATGCAGAGCCTGTGCGCCGCAACGTTCTTGCGGCGAATGAAGATGAAGCCGAGCGTCAGCAGGGTCGCGCTCGTGGCGTTCAGGATGGCGTCGATCGTCGGAAAATCGGAGATTTGGAGGTTCATTGACCCGGAGCAAGTTCGGGTGAGGATTGGACCCACTTGTTCACGCTTTGCTCGCCACGAGGTAAAGCAGAGGAGAGCCAAGCCGGTAGGGTTCACGCTCAAACGACCCGAAAGCCTCGCGATTTGAGAAGCCCGCGTCCGCGAGCAGCCGGTCGATCTCGCGGAAAGTATAGATTCGCACTGAGTCGGATTTTTTCTCCATCTTCCCGTCACGCACGAGGGTGTACTCAGTCTGCATGCGTCCCTGCACGTGATCGTAGTGGTTCTCTTCTAAGAAGAAGTATTCGCCGACCTGAGTCCATTCGCGGTCGCGGTGCCTCGGAAGGATGAACTCTGCCACTCGCGTCGCATCGAGAGCAAAGCGTCCTCCGGGCTTTAGCGCGTGCGCGACGGAATTAACAAACGCCGCGTTACCTTCGTCCGTGAAGTAGGCAAAGCTCCCGCCGATGCAGAAGGCGCCGTCGAATTCGTCTTGCCAGGGAAGCTCACGCATATCCCGACGCTCCCATGTGACATCGAGCTTCCGCCGGGCAGCTTCGGTACGAGCCATATCCAAGAACGCAGGAGAATAGTCCACGCCGGTCATTCGATATCCGCGCGAAGCAAACTCGAGCGTGTGCCGCCCGTGGCCGCAGGGAGCATCGAGGACCTTGGATCCAGGCGAAAGTTCGGGGGATTTCTCGACAAAATCCACTTCAGCGCGCGTGTGCTCCGCGGGGACGGCGTCCCGCCACAAATCGACGAACATTCCTTGGAAGAAGTTCTCCCACCATTCAGGCTGCATGTCGATTTTGCCTTTGTTAGGTGCTCGCCTTCAGAGGTTACAATGTATTAGCGCCTCGATTTGCGAAGAGATTCATTCCTGCGTGTCCGCCTTCTTCGACCCGCTGCGAAGGTGATTCCACACCGCTCGAACTTCGCCCGTGTGAACCGACCAAGCAAAGTTTCCCATGAAAAAGGCTCCAATGGTCATTATGATCGCTACGAGCGTCAAGCCGTCCATGCTAAGGAGCCGGCCAGAGAAAATCATCCAGACGGTAAGAGTAAGAGATGCCAGCCCCGTGAGGAGGCAGAATGCCAAAAGCAAAATCGCTTGAAGCATCGAGGTTTGCTCCTTGAAAGATATGTCGTCAACTGCCGTTTGACTGGCTGTCAGCCGCTCTCAGCCCCCTCTCCCGCGCGACCACCGCGAATTCCCAATGCCTGACTCGAAAAGATGGGCATTTTGACCCACATTGCGAGCCGGCATTCTGGCCAGATAAGTCTATGCCTTGTATTTTCAATAAGATAGCATTGGAGACGAAATTGCTCATCCAAGGTTCAAGCGGCAGGCCCGCGACCGTTCTGGGTGAAGCGATGAAGCATTGCCCCAGTGGAGGCAGCAGCCATGGAAACCGATCTCAAAGAGATTATAGAGCAACTGAAATTAGAAAGGGACATTTTGAAGGATGGTGGGTACGGCCGGTCCGTCCGAACCCCTTGGAAACCCACTGCGCTATTCCGCGATTCCGTAACTTGCCTCAACTTCGGCGAGACAGTCAAGAAGCACCCCTGCAACGAATGTCTTCTCTGGGAATGGGTTCCGGAAGGCGAGCGCGAGCACGATATCCCCTGCCACTTCATTCCATTGAATGAACAAGGTGACACAATTGCTTCGCTCGAAGAGGAGAATGATCGTGATAAGGCCGAAGCTGCGCTCCTGACCTGGCTCGAGAGAACCATCCATGCGCTGGAGGGAAAAGTTCGGAGGGGTGAAGGCGTCGCGAAGGCCTAGGTCCGCACTTTGTCAATCATCATCAGAGCGAAAACCAGCGGCAGGTAAATCACCGAAGCCAGAAGTAGTCGCCGTGCCAGAGCGTTAGATTTGGAAAACGCGAGGCGCGCGCTGGCGTGTACGTACATCACTCCCAGAAGAATAGCTCCTATCAAGTAGAGAACTCCTACCTGACCTGTCCACGCCGGGATCAAACTCACGGGGAAGAGCGCCAGCGCATAGGCGACGATTTGCCGGCCTGTGGTTCTTCCCGCCACATCGGCTTTCGGGAGCATCTGCAACCCAGCTCGCGAATAGTCTTCACGGTACATCCACGCAATTGCCAGGAAATGGGGGAATTGCCAAAGGAAGAGGATGGCGTAGAGGACCCAGGCTTCGCGGCTCAAGTCACCCGAGACGGCCGCCCAGCCGATGAGCGGCGGCATCGCGCCCGGGAAGGCGCCGACGAACGTGCACCATGGCGTCCTTTTCTTCAGAGGCGTATATACAAGCAGATACGAGATCAGAGTTCCCAGCGCCAGCAGGCTCGCCAGGGGGTTCACGGCCAGCCAGAGATAGACGCCGCCGAAAATGGAAAGCAACAGCCCAAACGCCAGCGCCTCAATCGGCCGGAGTCGTCCCGCAGGTAAAGGCCGGTTGGCGGTGCGGCGCATGCGAGCGTCGGCATCGCGCTCCATCAGTTGATTGAAGGTCGCAGTGCCGCTGGCCACCAGCAGCGTGCCGAGCAGCGTGTGGATGAGCCGCATCCAGTCGATAGGCCCGCGCGCGCCGAGGTAAAAGCCTACCAGCGTGCTGATGACCACCAGGAAGTTGACTTCCGGCTTCGTCAGAACCCAAAAATCGGCGAGGGATGAAAGCCAGGCGCTTGTCCTCCTTGCGCTCGAGGCAACCGTCCTCTCCGGACTGTGAACGACATCGTTCATGCAGTAGCCTTTTGGGACGCTTCGCCGAATGACGGAGCGTTTCCAGGAGAAGCTATGCGCCGGAAGATGTGCAGGGTCAGAGTCACGCTCGTGGCAAACACCAGCGCTCCGACGGCCACATGGGCAGTCGTAATGTTAACGACAGGCGGCAAGGGCTGAGGTGCGTTGCGCGCCGCAAGTTTCATCATGTAGGCGCCAAGCCCCAGGAACAATTGCACCACCAGGAGACCCACGAGCGTCGCAGCCCAGCGCACCAGGCCCCGCTCGGAGGAGAACTTCGTGAAAATCCGCGTAACGGTCCAGGTGATGAGCATGGTCACCACCATGGCAACCACGATGTGCGGAACCACTCCAATCCCGTTATGACGGAACGCCGCGCCGAGCACGAGCTGGAGCAGAATCGCCCCCGACATCATGACTGACAGGTGCCGCAGCGTTGGCGCGGAGAGGTCTTCGAACTTCGGTTCATCCCAATTCCAGTCGGCGCGCGTGAAGAAAGCGAGGCTGACGGTGGTGCAGAAGAACGACTGCGCCAAAGTCGCGTGACCGACTGAGACGGCAATGGGAAGATAAAAAAGCACGGTGATCCCGCCCAGCACACCCTGCGCGATGACCGCCAGCACGGCCGCTGCGCTTACCCAGCGCACCCAGCGCCGCGGCTCCTTCAGCCAAACCCAGATGGCCAAAATCACGGTCAGGAGTCCAACCGTTGCCGCGATCATGCGATGCCCGTGTTCATAGAGAACGCCGCCCACCATGCGCGGCATGCGAAACGTCCCGAAGGAAGTCGGCCAGTCGGGAACGGAGAGCCCGGCGTCGTTCGAAGTCACGAGGGCGCCGGCAATAATCAAGATGAAAGTCGCACACGCGACGAATGTCGCATAAACGTGAAGCCATCGATTCTGCGGTGTTTGAGTGCTTTTCACTTCTTAATGCCCCGGTCGAGATGAAATGGAACCCTCGCAACGGCTGCAGTCCTGATGCCAACCAGTGAGTGATAAATCCTCTGCAGGCTCTTCATCGAGTCCGCGTGTCAACGAAGGCGGAGGGGCGGCGGATGTATCGTCGAACCCTCGTTCGTCATCGATGTTCGTGTCGCCGAAGTGCTCCCGGCGCCGGAAGACGTACAGGAATATCCCGATGAACATAACGAGCGGCGGAATGCCCAAAACCAGAATGCCTTCACGAAGCGCCTGCAGCCCTGCCTTCTTGGCCGCCGCCGCGCTGGTGTAACACATGGCACAGCCCTGGGCGGAGAGTGAGGTCGGCAGCCCGAGTCCTATGGCAACAATGAGCAGAGCCAGGAACAGCGTTCTTTGTCGCGACAGGAAACTCGCAATTCGAAATTCGAAATTGGAAACTCGAAAATCGAAATTCGAACTGCGAAATTCGGAAAGCGACCTCATAAGAAAGACCTTCTGGCTTCTTACTTCTGCCTACTGCTTCACTGCGGTCTCATTTGCAACAGCCGCAAGCTATCAGGAAAGAACACGAACAGCATGCCTACAACAAACACCAGCGCCGGCATCAGCATCAGCACCAGGCTGCGCCGCTCGTAACGCAGATGCATGAAGTAGGCGATGATGAGGGACGCCTTGATGATTGAAAGTCCCATGAGAAAGGTCAGCATCAACTTGACGCCCAGTTGTTCGTAGGCGAGGAAAACCTCGACGCCGGTCAACCCCAGGAGCCAGAACCAAACGTAGAGGAAGAGTTTGACGCTTCCTGCGTGATGCGCATGCTCAGCTGACTGATCCACGATGCCTCCAGGAATCTGCGCTGCTTTGAAGACGGCCCGCCGCGCCGTCTCTACATCCTCACCGACAACAAATAGACCAACGGGAAGATAAACATCCAGACCAGGTCAACGAAGTGCCAGTAGAGTCCGCTGACTTCGACGTCCTCCGAGCTCAACCGTCCGCTGCCGTACGCTGCCGCCACGATACCCAGGTAAACCACGCCGATCGCGACGTGGGTCATGTGCAAGCCAGTCAATGTAAAGAACGCCGCGCCGAACAGCGGAGTCCCCCACGGATTCTTGAACAGCCGTACACCTTCCTCAATCAGCGTTGCCCACTCGAAAGCGTGCAAGACGATGAACGCAACCCCTCCTAGCGCCGTTGCTCCGATCCATTTGGCCGCCGTGCCACGCTGATCGAGCTTGGCGGCGCGCACCGCCATTACCATGGTCACGCTGCTCGTCAGCAGCACGAACGTCATCACAGTCGCTTTGATCACGCTGGGGTAGAAGTGGAACGGCATGGGCCACTCGGCGCTCGCGACGCGAACGTAACTGTAGGCGATCAGCAGCGCGGAGAAGGTGATGGCGTCCGAAATGATGAACAGCCACATTCCCAGCTTCTTCGAGCCGATGGCGAAGGGAGAGCCCCCTCCGCTCCACGGCGATTCCTGCACAGGGACTTCGTGCAATCCCGCACTGCCCGTCAACTCTTGGCTTCCCATCCTAAAACCTCGTTGTCAGCAACAGGAGAATGTAAATCCACAGCCCGTCCATGAAGTGCCAGTAGATGGCGGCCACATCGACCGCGGTGCGGCGCTCCCGCCCCGCAGCGATGGCTCGCGCCCTCGTTACCACATAGAGAAGCGCGATAACGCCTCCCAATAAGTGCAAGCCGTGGGCGGCGGTAAACAGATAAAAGAACGAACTGCTCGGGTTCGAAGCCAGATAAACTCCGCGCGCGGCCAGTTCGCGCCACGCCACAAGCTGGCCAGCGAGAAACAGCATTCCCAATCCCGCCGTCGCATACAGCCAGAAAGCAAATTGTTTTCGGGCTCGTTCCATTAACCCGCGCCGCGATAGCTCAAGGGTCGCGCTGCTGGCAAGCAGAATTACCATGTTCAGCCAAAGCACGCGCGGCAAAGGCGTCGCAACCCAGTCGTCGGAGAGCCCCTTGCGAACGATCAGCGCGCTGGTGATTGCGGCAAAGAACATGACAATTGCCGTCAGCGCCATCCACATGGCGATCTTGTAAGTGCGCGCGGGAACTCTTGGGCCGTAGGCGTCCCACGGCTGCCTGCCGCCAAAGTCCCCGCCGCCGGGACGGTTGCCGCCGCGGCCGATGTCATCGACCCGGTCACGAGTTTCGGGTTTGGTTAAGGTCGTTGCACCCATTGTTGAAAACAAAAGACCTAGAGGCTTCGGATTTGCATTCTTTTCATGCCTCCGCGCCCTCGCCCCCTCAAGATTCGGACTTAATGTCCTCCCGTCGCCACCTTTTCCGGTGAATCCTGCATGATGTAGTCCTTCTCCGCGCCGGGTACGCTGAACTCGTAGGGGCCGTGATGGACCACCGGATGCCGACCCGCGAAATTGTCGTGCGGCGGCGGGGAAGAAACCGTCCACTCGAGCGTGGTCGCCTCCCAGGGATTCTCCGATGCCTTCTTGCCCTTGAACATGCTCCAGAACAGGTTGAAGAGGAAGATCAACTGCGCCGCACCGGTAATAAATGCGGCAATGGAAATGAAATGGTGGACGTCCATCAACGGCTTCAGGAATTCAAACCCCGACAGTTCCGAGTATCGCCGTGGATGCCCGACCAACCCCAGGAAGTGCATGGGCATAAAGATCGCGTAAACGCCAACGAAGGTGAACCAGAAATGAATCTTCCCCATCGTTTCGTTCAGCATCCGGCCGAACATCTTGGGGAACCAGAAGTAAGTGCCGGCGAAGATTCCGAAAATCGCCGCTACGCCCATGATCATGTGGAAGTGCGCCAGCACGAAATAGGTGTCGTGGAAGTAGATGTCGATGGTGGGCTGGCCGAGGAAGATGCCGCTCAGCCCCCCCGTCACGAATAGCGACACAAATCCAAGAGCGAAGAGCATGGGTGTGAACAGTCTCAACTTGCCGTGCATAATTGTCCCCAGCCAGTTGAAAGTCTTAATGGCGGAGGGAACGCCGATGGCCATTGTCAAAACCGAAAACGCAAAAGCCGAATAGGGGCTCATGCCGCTCACAAACATGTGGTGGCCCCAGACGACAAATCCCAGGAAGCCGATGACGAGCATGGCCCCCACCATGGCCTTATATCCAAAAATCGGCTTGCGCGAGAACGTCGAGAGGATATGGGAAGTAACTCCCATGCCCGGAAGGATCGCGATATACACCTCCGGATGGCCGAAGAACCAGAACAGGTGCTGCCAGAGGAGCGGGGAGCCGCCGGTGTGGGAAATAATCTTGTCGCTGACGATCAGGCCACCGGGAATGAAGAAACTCGTCCCTCCCATACGGTCGAGCAAGAGCAGCACGCCGGCGGCAAGTAGAACGGCAAACGAAAGTAGGGAGAGGATCGCCGTAATGAACCAGCTCCAGCAGGTGAGCGGAAGGCGCAGGAGCGAAAGCCCGCGTGCTCGCAGGTCGAGCGTCGTGGCAATAAAGTTCAGCGCGCCCAGCATCGAGGCCAGGCAGAAGAGTGCGATGGATATTACCCAAAGGTTCTGACCAACCGCCATGCCTGGCCCGGCCGCCCCGCCTACGGCGCTGAGCGGCGGATAGCTCGTCCACCCGGCAATGGGCGGGCCGTCGGCGATGAAAAACGTCGCCATGATGACGACCAGTCCGGCGAATGTCGTCCAGAAAGAAAGCATGTTGAGGCGCGGGAAGGCCATATCCTCGGCGCCGATTTGAATGGGCAGGAAGTAATTGCCAAAGCCGCTCTGGGGCGCGGTGGTCAGCACAAAGAAGACCATGATGGTTCCGTGCAGAGTCAGCAGCGCCAGGTAGTATTCCGGGCTGATGACTCCCCCGGGAGCACCGGTCGGCGAGAGCTTGTCGAGCAACGGAATCTTCATCTGTGGCCACACCAGGTGCAGGCGGATCAGGATCGAGAGGGTCAGGCCCACAAACACCGAGAAAAGGGCGAGGAGGTAATACTGGATCCCGATCACCTTGTGGTCCACGCTGAAAATGTATTTCCGTATGAATCCCTTCGGCGCCTCGTGCCGGTGCACGGCTTCTATGTGCGCGTCTGCCATCAGTTACCTCCGCCCCCTGTGGTTGGTTTTCATTGCGCTTCCGCCATCGTCTGCAGCCACTTCCGAAGTTCGTCGTCGGTCATCACCTGAAGAAAAGCCCGCATGCGGTAGTGGCCCAGCCCGCACAACTCCGCGCAGGCAATCTCGTATCGGCCGGTTTGCGTGGCGGTGAAATGCACCGGGATCATCATCCCTGGAACCAAGTCCTGTTTGAAGCGCAACTCACGAACAAAGAACGAATGCGTGACGTCCTTGGAGCGCAGAATCAGTTGCACCGGGCGGTTGACGGGAATCGACAAGGTTGAAGTGACGATGTCATCTTTGGAATCCGCGTCGTGATCGCGGTCGAGCCCCAGGTAGTTTGCGGTCGCGTCGTCGACCTTGTCCACGTGCGTGGGGCCGAATTTGCCGTCCGGACCCGGGTAACGGAAGTACCACGCGAATTGTTGTCCCCAAACCTCGATTTGCATCGCTCCCGGCTCGGCCCCGGCAAAGTGCAGCCCAGCCCACAAGCGGTAGCCCATCAGATTCAGACCAATAAACAAGATTGCGGCGGCGATCGTCCAGGTGGCTTCAAGCCGGTTGTTGCCGTGGGAGTACGCCGCCCGCTGCCCGTCGCCCCGGTCACGGTAGCGCCAGACGAAATAGGCAAGACCGAATTGCGCAAGCACAAAAATGACGCCGGTGATAATCAGCGTCAGCAGGAACTGGTGGTCCACCATCGGGCCGTGCGTCGAGATGTCGACTGGAAACCACCAGATCTTTGCCCAAAAGAGGGCAACTGAAACTACGGTGATGAGCGCCACCACAAGCGCTATCGCCAGCGCCATGATTCAATGCTCCTCGAAGTGTTTCCCGAGGCTTGGCCGCAAGACTCTGGGATTTAGTGGGAGAACTTGAACAAACTAACCCTACTACACACCCAAAACAGTTTCGCAGGAAAGGGAGTCCGACCGCAAGAGACATTTTGTCCGATTTCGCTCGGACTCCTGCCTCCTGCCTTACAGCAATCTGAATGTCGCAGCCAGGGGTGCCGAGCACCCCTGGCGCATTTCACGGTCTTTCCGATTCTGTCTTCAGCCCTTCAACGTGAAGTCCACAGTCTTGGTTTCTTTGGCGCCCACCGTAACCTTTTGCTCTTGCGTGCCGAAGGTCGCAGTCCAAACCTCGAGCGTGTAATCACCGGGCGGCAGGCCTTTGATCGTAAACGTCCCATCGCTGCCCGTGACGGCAAAGAAGGGGTTCTTGGTCACGCCAACGTAAGCCTTCATCCATGGATGCTGATTGCACTTCACGGGAATCATGATTTCCGGGCGGGAGAACTTCTGCTCCAGCGGAGCGGCGTTCGGGGCCTGGGACATATTCCATTCCCGGTTATCTTTCGGCATGGGGTGGATGTTGTGGGTGGTGGAGTCCTTGGTCAGAATCTTCAGGGTTTGCCCCACCTGGATTCCCAGGACATGAGGCTTGTACATGCAACCGTCCTGGTCCAGCTCGACCGATTCTGTCGGGACCGCGAAATTGTATTTCTCTGCCCCACTCTTCACATAGACAAAGGCGTTGGGAAGGGTGCCGTTGTCATTGACCGCACCGTCTTCTGCAAAGACCGGACCGCTATGCTTCTGAGTGCATACCGGGTCCTGGTCCATCATGATGCGCGCCAGCTTGGGCTTTGCACCCTGGAAAGACACCTTCCCGCTGACCGTGCCCACGGTGGCCTGGTCAATGGGAGTCGGCGCCGCAGCCTCCTCCGTGGGGGCTGCAGTCTCTTCGGGAGCGGGACTTTCCTTTTGCCCGCAACCGAGCAGCACAAGCGCTGCGATCAGACAAACTGCCAAGAAGAACTTTTTCTGAGCCATAGTTGCTGCCTCTCTTTGGATTTCATTTTCCATATCTCTTACTCTAATGAGCTTTTGACAGCATCGCAATGGGTGCGGCCAGCAAAGTGGAAGCTGTCGTTCCTGCTCCGGCAGGCGGCCGAGGTGCAGCGGATGCTGTCGCGCCGCCCATCCCGATCAGCCGGCGCTGCTCCTCAGGTGTAATCTCGAACATATAACGAACGAGAAGATCTGCCTGGTCGCCCTTGTAACCTGCGAAAATCGGGGGAGTGGGTCCAGAGAAGACCCAATGGTCGCCCTCGCGCTTGAACAGCCCCGAAGGCATGGCGGTGCCGGGACTGATCATGGAGGGATCGAGCAGCCAGCGCTTGGTCCATCCGGTCTTTAGACGGTCGCGTGCCAGCAGGAAATTAGGGGCGGTGGCAAAACGGTCGTGCCCCAGATCGCCGGTGGCATGACACTTCAAGCAGGGCGCCGCGCGGCTGGTAAACAAGGTGCGCGCCAGAGTAAGTTCCTGAGGCGACAACGGCTCGAGCTTCTCGGGAATATAGGGTATGGGTTGCGACGCCTGGGCCTGGAAGAAGCGTACCAGTTTCCGCACCTCGACGGCCGAAAAGTAAAAAGTCGGCATCCGCGCCTTCAGATACGGCCGCACCCCGTTCCGATCCGTATCCGTTGTGCTGAGCGCCGGGTTCGCCAGGAACTTCAACAGCCAGTCGGGAGTAACACGCGCGCCTTCCTCCAGCAGCTTGGGCGGGAGCTGATCTTTCCATTCCGGCGTCTGGTAACGGGGATTCTGCATGAGCGCCGAATCCTGCCCCACCTTGAATTGGTGGCAACCCATGCAGTTGTATTTTTTCACCAGCCACCAGCCGTCCTGGACGTCCTTGCGATAGTCCTGCGGCTGATTGAAGTAGCGCGTGGGGAGGGTCGAGTCCACGCTGCCCATCAGAAAGGTTGTAAGCGCGGTTATCTCCTGGGGCTTGAGGTCGAAGTTCGGCATCTTCAATTCTTCGCCCTCCGCCTTGATCATGCCCTGGTCGAACATTTCGGGCTTGGCGAGCTTGTGCTCGAAGAACCCTTTATGGCTGTACCAGCCTTTTTCACGAGCCTCGCGAACGAACAGTGCAAAATCAATCTGCTCGAGCGGCTTTGAGCCTTCCTTGGTCAGCTCCGTGCCGATTCGGCCTTCATCTTCCAGGCCCGCGATTTCATGGCAGCCCGCGCAGCCGTAACGCTTCACCACCGCCTTGCCTTCGGCCGCGAGTTTGGGGTCATTGAGATAGTCAGCCTTGGGGTAAGAGGCGGGATCCTTCTGTTTCAACGTTATGAGGTAGCTCGCGATGTCGCGCGCCTCCTGCACGGACAGCCGCAAGCTGGGCATGATCGTCATCTGCTCGGTCTGTAACTCGTGTCCGTCGTTGGGACATTTGCTGTGGTCGAGGTCGAAGACGAACGGCAGGCCGTGCTTCTTGTAGTCCTGTTCCGTCAGGTCCCGCTTCTCGAAGGGGCAATAGGGCCGTGTCCGCTCGCGCGGATTGTGAATCCAGCGGACCAGATAATCGTAGTTATCCTTCTCGCCGACGCGGGTCAGGTTGGCGGCGAAAGTTCCGCCCACCATGTTGGAACCCTCACCCACCGAGTGGCAGCCCATGCAGCCGCGGGTTTCGAAACTTTCCTTCCCGCGCGCTGGATCGCCGGACGGCTGCGCCGGAAGTTTTGCGTCAATGCCCGATTGCCAGATGAAGGCGGCGACGGGCCGCAGCTCTTCATCATCCAGGCGGAAGCGCGGCATGCGCGTGGTGGGGCGAAATTCATGCGGGTTCTTGATCCAGACCGGAATCCAATCCGGGTGCAGCTTGACGCGCACTTCCTTGAGCGAGGGGCCCACCTTCTTCACATCGCGAAGCAGGTTACGCAAACGGAATTCAAGCTGTTCGATGCGGGTGTCAATGTCGCTGATTGAAACCCGCAAGGCGTCGGCCTTGGTGTAGTAGGCGCGCGCCGACTCGTTATCGGAGGCCGAATCGCCGGCCGCGATGGCTTCACGAATTTCCTTTTGCGTGTCGCGCCTCTGCGTCTCCAACTGCGCGATCTGTTGCTGGACGAAAACCAGTTCTTCCGGCTCGGCATCGTAGCCCTGGTAGCGGTGACATCCCATGCAGCCACGGTATTGGAAAAGCTCCTTGCCGGAGCTGAGCACAGGCGCGTGGTCCACCACCATGTCACTGGCATGGCACTGCTGGCAACCCGCCTCGTAATTGGCCTTGGGGTAAAGCGGCCACAACCAATGCTCGTAGTTGCCGTGCGCTTTCTCCACGCTGGCCACTTGCATACCGTTCCCATTGTGGCAGGGCGTGCAGGCAAACTTCTCCGGATCGTGAATCTTCAGGAGCTCCGGCTCAGGGTGGCTCGTGAACGCCCGGGCCATCGGATCCTTCACGCCACCCATATCCTTGGCGGTCAGAGCCACCGGCTCGCGGATTCCCGCGTGGCATGACTCGCAGCGATCCACCACGCCCGCGTCGGGATTGTTGATTTGTTTGATCTCCACCGTGAAGTTCTTGGTCTTGTTGAGGAGCCCCTCGAGTTGCTCGGTGCCCAGGCCGTTCAGGTGGTCCTGCATGTAAGTTTCGACCTGCTTGCGCAGATCAGACACGGGGCGCAGCAAGTCGGCTTTCTGGGCGAGCAGCTTGGCCTTTTCTTCCCGCAGGCGGTTGAATTCCGCTTCGAGCTTGTCGTAGGTGAAGTTGACTCTCTCGACCTTCCCTCCACCCGAGGGGAGTCGGACTGCAAACGGGCCGTTCTTGTATTTATCCAAGTCGGCCTGATGAGATTTCTTGCCACCGGGACTGCTCGTGTGCTCGATCTCGTAGATTTGCGATTGCGCGTTGGCGCGCGCATCCGTGTAGACCTCGGTGACCGCTGAAAGGCGTTCCTCCACTTTAGCCACGCGCCTCTCGATGTCACCCACCTGGGGAGTGACAGACTGGTTCAAATCGTCCAGTTTCTGCTTGAGCGACCCATACTCGGCGGAAGCCAGGATGCCCTTCTCCGCCGCACGTTGCTTGGGAATCTGTTTCTGCAGGAAGGACGCGTAGCGGCGCACGAACTCGCGTTGATAATCCTTCCACGGCCGGAGACCGAAGAATTCGTCGTAAAGCGCCCAAGCCAGCGTCACCATCAGCAGGAGGGCGCCGATGAGGATGTACAAAGAAAGGGACTGATTGACTACCGGATCCCGCTCGGGAGTCTCAGGCATGGCGTCCCTCCCGTGCGCGGGACCCCGGCTGGTTTAGACGTTGAACCAAGGTGTGACCCATACGTATTTGATTCGGAAAATGAGCCTGGCCAGGATCTTGATGGGCAGGCTGAGCATCAGGATCAGGAACAATTGCATGGTCGCGTACTGGAGCAAGTTCATCCGTTGATAAATCTTCTTGCTGAAATCCGTGAGCGTGATGAGCTTGTGGATCCCCCACCCTGCCACGGCGAAATAGGCGCCCACCGCCAGGGCGCCCTGGATGACCTTCCCGGTCATAGAGGTAATACCCAAGATGTCAGGCAGGTCGCGGTTCACCGTGTAGGGGGCGTATGTGGGGTCCCAGGTCTGCCCAGGCCAGAACCAATTCCACCCTGGTCCTCGGATAAAGGTGCCGATGACAATCATGCTGATCCAGAGCACAAGGAAGCCGAAGCAAAAAGTGCCGATGGCAAATTTTCGCTGCTTCCAGGTGTAGTAACCCGAGCCCAGCGGATTGGCATCGATATACGGAATGATCATCAGACCGACGATGATGAGGGTCGGCATGACCACACCCGCAATCCAGGGATCGAAATAGACCAGCATCTCCTGAAGGCCGAGAAAGTACCAAGGTGCCTTGGCCGGGTTCATCGTCAGGTTGGGGTTGGAGATTTCCTCAAGCGGCGCGTTGAGAGTAATGGACCAGATGATCAGGATGACGGTGACAATGATGGCAGCCAGAAACTCAATCCGCAGCAGGTATGGCCAAACCTGCACCTCCCGCAGCCACGCCGGTTGCCAAGGGAATACTTTGCGGTGATGGGTCTTGGCCAGCTGCGGGTCGGCTTCAAGTTGGGTGATCAGCCGGTCATTCGCCAATGCCTGGCGCAGCCCGTACCACGCATAGAAGGGCACCAGGAACATCAACGCCACGATGGGGACGTTGTCCGGCGCGGAAATGATTTCCCAGAGTTGGTGCCAGTCCATGAGAGCAGTTGGCAGTCGGCAGTCAACCGTTGGCAGTCGGACACCCGCAATTGCTGCCGCCTGCTCCGTTTCTAATCCCTACGTCCTATTTCCGATTTCCTGATCCCGCCTTTCCGTCAACCTTGCTGCGGCGCCACGTACACGGGCGGGGCTTTTTTCATTTCCGACTCGAGCTGGACGGGGGCTGGCCCGGAGATTCCGCCGTCTTTCCGTACTCTCCAGAAATGTACGCCCATAAAGACCGAGGCGATGAGCGGAATAGCGATGCAATGCCAGATGTAGGCGCGGAGCAAGGCATTCGCGTCCACGATCGAGCCCCCCAACAGGGCGAAACGCACATCGTTGTAAGCGGTCATACCGAGCTGCGGGCCGAAAGGTCCCTCGTGCCCGAGCAGCGGAGTCGCGCGTGCCATGTTGGTCCCCACCGTCACCGCCCAGAACCCCAACTGGTCGTCGGGCAGTAGATAGCCGGTGAACGACAGCAACATCGTCAGCACAAGAAGGATTACGCCCACGCACCAGTTGAATTCGCGCGGCCGCTTATAGGAACCCGTCAGGAAAACTCGCAACATATGCAGCCAGACCGCGATGATCATCAAGTGCGCGGCCCAGCGGTGCATGTTGCGCAGTAGCTTCCCGAAGGGCACATCGCTCATTAGGTAAACAATGTCGTGATAAGCCTGTCCTTTGGTCGGATGATAGTAGTACATCAGCAGGACGCCCGTAATCGTCAGAACGAGGAAAAGATAAAAGGTGATCCCGCCCATCCCCCAGGTGTAGCTGTAACGCACGGCATCACGATTGATCTTGGCCGGATGAAGGTGCAGAAAGACATTGGTCAGCACGCCCAGAGCGCGGCTGCGCTCGCTCTCGTCGTGCTTGACCCGGAAGATGGACTTGTAGAGCTGGGTCTTCTGCGGCTCCTTGAGCGGCTCGACCACGTCCTTTTTGACGCGCTCGGTCAGAACCTTCGCCTGCTCACGGACTTCGTCGAGAATCTCCAGACCTTTCTTTCCGCCGTTTTCCTGATCTGCCATTCGTTGCCCTGTTGACGCCGCACCTCGCGTCGGCCGTGGCGCCACGGAAGTGCGAGACTTGGACTGCACGCCTAAGACAGGCTCTACACCGGGATAAACGCTCCGGAGTCGTTGAACTGATCGGTCCCGCCCTTAGGCCACTGGTAAAGCTTGCTCGTGTCCACGACGATCTCGCCCTCCGGGTCAAGCTCCACGTGCGCTCGATCCATTGGCCGGGGAGCGGGGCCCTCGAAATTGATCCCTTCCGGCGTGTAGCCGCTCCCGTGGCACGGACACTTAAACTTGTTTTCGCTGGCCTTCCAGTCCGGTGTGCACCCCAGATGTGTGCAGCGGGCGTAGATCACGAAGATTCGGTCCGCCTCACGGACCACCCAGATGCGCGCCAACTGCTTGAAGCGTTCATCAACACCCAGGGAGAAATCGGATGGATACCCGATTTTGAAAACCGTGCTGGGCTCAAACAGAGTGCGCGGGAAAAAGAAGCGCAGGAACATCAGGAAATTCGCAGCCAGGAACGCGCCAATCGACGTCCAGATGAACCGCCGCCGCGGCTTGTTGGTTTGAGTCTTCTGCTCCACCGCCTTGGCTCCAGGTTTAGCAGGTGCCGCGGGCTTGGCCGGTTCAGCCGCTGGCCCTTTGCCGGGCGACGGGGGACGAGTCGCATCCACGTTCGACATCCTGAGGTCCTCTCAGAGTGCAGTGCGGAAACACGCTAGGAATTTCGTAGTAAGCCCGAACGGACCAATCTATATGACCGGCATTAAATCTGTCAAGGCGATTTGGACGCGGGAGAAACTGCTCGAGGTCACCTGGCGGCGCGAGGACTTTTGGTGCGTTCGTGTTGTCCATCAATGGTCACTTTCCCTCGCCTCCGACTTCCGACAACGCCACTTGCATGCACAGATTCATGATGGGAGTGACTTCGCCAAAGACCGCGAGCATGGATTCTACTAGATCGAGCCCCGTGGTGTTCCGCGTTTCACTCTCGGTCATGGGGTAGTAGAGCTGAAAACCTGCCCAGTGGTCTCCGGGCGCTTTACTCAGCGCCTTACGCAGCATCCGCATCTCCGGAAAGTTCGTTTTGGAAAACACCACGGGCTCCTGCTCCCAGCTGCCGACGCGAAGCATGAAACCTTCGCGCGAAATCAGGCGGCGCAGTTCGCGTTCCATCGCGCTTTTCGGCTTGAGCGTGGCTACCAGACGGTTCCAGTCCCAGTCAGGTTGCAGCCGGCATTCGGAAAAGTCTCGGGGCGCCTTTACGTACCCGCGCTCCACCTGCAGACCGCTTTTGAAAAGTTGGTCGTCGGTATCGACGCTGATGAAGAACTTCGCGCAGCCGAAGCTGACGTGGCTGGAGAGCGGTTTGGCCTCGCGGTTTGCGCGCGGCAGGTAGCCGATCCATTGCCAGTAAACTCCTCGTCCCCAGCGCTCAGTTATGAACGGTTGCCGAAAGCGCGCTTCCAATTCCAGTTTCAGGATGCGTGTGATCCGTTCGTGGTCTTCGAGATTTCCGACGTGAATCCCCCGTCG
The DNA here is from genome assembly GCA_041946825.1 of Terriglobia bacterium. Classification (GTDB taxonomy): domain Bacteria; phylum Acidobacteriota; class Terriglobia; order UBA7540; family UBA7540; genus CAZTHM01. The sequence goes on from JBHGBD010000004.1 coordinate 104,707, forward strand.
GAAGTCGAGGAATTCCGGCCGGAATCCCAGGGCCACTTTGGGAATCGGCGCGATGATCTTGGCTTTGCCGGCCATCATTCACTCGCAAACGTCGAATGGGATTATAGCCGCATCGCGCGCGGGTTCGCGCGGGAATGGTATGCTTCTGCGGGAACATGCGGCTCAACGAATCGGCATGCTCACAAATGGCGCCTCCATCCGCTGCTGTACCGTTGTGGTCGTCACGCTGGTTTCGCGCCTGGCTGCTCGGCGTGTCGTGCTACTTCCCCGTTTACTGGTTCTCGCAATTTGTGCTCTTCGCGCTGCCTGCGCTCGTGCGTGTGAAGGCGTTCGAATACCGGCTCCAGTATTTACAGATCTCACCGTTCATGGTGATAGCGGTCAGCGCTCGGCCGGAAACCGAGGGTGAGGCAGGCCCAGCCTTGTCTCGAACGGGTGGCGCCGACGTAATTGAGACGGTGCTCCTCGTCTCCGCCCTGGTGGCGGGGCTCGCAATCGCCGGCCGACGGCGACGCCCGGCCTCGGGATTCGTCATCGCCATGCTCGGACAGGTGGCCCTGGCACGACCGTTGCTCGGTCTGCTTTTCGAAAGGCGTTCCGGCGCCGAGGTCATTGTCGCATCTGTGTTTTTTCTTGCCGTCGTAGTCTGTGGATTGCGCTGGGTGCTGCCCACGGGGGTCACGCAAAACTTTTTGACCCGATTCGGATCGCTCTTCGCGGCATTCACCCTGCCGCTGGCCCTTCTGGGAGCAGTCTTCGCCTTGGCGCTGCGCTCGTGGTTCCCGTGGGTGGGAGCGCTCGTAATGCTGGCTCCCGGTATGATTGCGGCGTCTCTCGCCAGCGGGTGGCCTGTAAGCGTACCGGAACGCCTGCCCGCACAAATCGGCTGGAGGAAAATCGGCTGCGGCATTGCTGCGACCGTGCTCCTCGCCGCAGGTGTCACGTGGGGCGGACGGGTGGCGACCGCCGCCTTCGAGAAATCCCGCCGCGCGGACGCTGATGAGGCGATGGCCTTGCTGCCCGCCATCCCGCGCGACCTGCCTTATCCCAAAATCTTCTTTCAAAAAGGCGTGACGCTGACGGCGGAGTTCCCCGACGTCTACGCTTCCGAGGGCGCGCGGCGCATGCTCGAGGCTCTGCCGCGCTATGGAGTGAACGCAGTGGCGCTGGTACCCTACGGCTTCGCCGCCCGTGGCCAGCCGCGCGTGCGGCTGCTGGGCGCAGACAGTTGGGAGAGTGATGAAGGCCTTGAACAGCTCTCAAGGCTCGCGCACGCCCGCGGCATCAAAGTGATGCTCAAGCCATCGCTATGGCTTCGCGACGGATTTCCCGGAGATTTGGAATTCTCTTCCCCGGATGATCGCGCCAAATGGTTCGCCGAGTACCGGCAATTCCTCGAACATTACGCGCGCCTGGCCACGCGGATTCACGCCGACATATTTTGCGTCGGCACGGAACTCGCCAAGCTGACGCCCCACGAAGACGAGTGGCGCCAGCTGATCGCTCGTGTGCGCGCGGTCTATCCTGGTCCGCTCGTTTACGCCGCCAATTTCGGGACGGAATTCGAGACGGTCAAGTTCTGGGACGCGCTCGATTACGTCGGGTTGCAGGAATACTACCCGCTGCCTGACAACCTCGCGACTGACGCCGTGGTCACAAAAGTCGAAGCCGTGCAGCGGAAATTCCAGCGACCGGTCATCTTCACGGAAGCAGGATTCTCAAGTTACGAATTACCGAATCGCGAACCGTGGAATGATTCCACCAATGGCAAAGTCGCGCCCGACGCCCAGGCACGCTGCTACGAAGCGATTCTGCGCGCCTTCTACCACAAGCCATATTTCCAGGGAGTCTACTGGTGGGCCGTGCGTACCAACGGCCAGGGCGGCCTCGAGGACGGCTCGCATTCCCCCTGGCGTAAGCCCGCCATGCAAGTGCTCGCGCGATGGTATTCGTCACCGGAGCGATGACTGAGACTGCACAGGAGCGCATCTTTGCTAGAATCCCCAACATGAACTTTGAACAAGAATTGGATATTGCGTGCCGGATCGCGGCGGAGGCGGGACGGCAGGCGCTGGAGCATCAGGCGCGAGGATTCGAGTCGGAGACGAAATCCGATCTCTCGCCGGTCACCACCGCCGACCGCGCCAACGAAGAGTTGATCTGCCGGCGGCTGGAAGAAGCTTTTCCCGACGACGGCGTACTGGGCGAAGAGGGCGCGATGCGCGAGTCGCGCAACGGCCGCCGCTGGCTGATCGATCCCATCGACGGCACGCGCGACTTCGTGCGAGGGATTCCCACCTGGGGCGTGATGCTGGCGCTGGAAGCCGAGGGAGAAGTCGTCGCGGGCGCGGTCAACCTGGCGGCGCTGGGCGAGCTCTACTCCGCCGCGAGAGGACTCGGCGCGTTTCGCAACGACGCGTGCATTCACGCCGCCGCCGCGAAAGCTCCCGACCAAGCCGTGGTGTGTCTCACCTCGTTCACCAATGTACGCAATCAACCTTTCGCCGCGCGGCTGATTCCTTGGTTCGAAAAGTTCTGGGCGGTGCGCAGCATGGGCGGATGTATGGACGCCATGGCCGTCTGCTCGGGGCGCGCCGACGCCTGGATCGAAGTCGAGGCCAAAGCCTGGGATCTGGCGCCGCTCAAGATCATCGCCGAAGAAGCCGGCGTGCGCTTTTTCAATTTCAACGGCGGCTCGAGCATTTACGCCGGCAACTGCATCCTCACCATCCCCTCGCTCGAGGCCGAGATTCGCCAGTTTGTTTCCGCATAGGTTCTAGGTGCTGGGGGCTGGGTGCTGGAAACCAGCGGGTGTCATTCTGAGCGTCAACGAAGAATCTGCTTGTCTCTCTAAAAGGAACTGCCAGTGCTTCGCTGCCGGTCCGCATGACAGGCCCCGCGCGAAGAGCTAATTGACCGCGCGTTTCCTGAATCCAAAATCCAAAATCAAAAATCCAAAATCTCCTCAGAAGGCTTCATTGAGCGTAGTTTCGGTGTGGATAGGCGCAAGGTGCGAGGTGTCGTTGAAGAGGATGAGCCGCCAGCCGTGCTCTGTAGATTCGATGATATTCAGAGCAGCGTTGTCCATGCTTAGCCGGCGGCGGTATTCGGAAGGCGAGAGGCGGAGGACGTGACAGACGACGAGGCGGCAGATGGTCCGGTGGCAGACAACGATCACGTGCTCATGTTCGCCCGAGTGCCGCGCCGTAATCTCGTCGAGGAACGGCGCCACGCGCCTGAGCGCCTGGGCGCCCGACTCGCCGCCCCGCGGAGGGACGTTGCCGGGGTCAGCGTCCCAGGCGCGGAAAGCGTCACCTTCCTGCGCCATGATTTCGGCAAAGGTTTTCCCTTCCCACGCGCCGTAATCGAGCTCCGTAAGGCGATCATCGACCGTCGGCTTCCGCCCGACCGAGGCCGCGAGGATTTCCGCCGTTTCCATCGCGCGCCGCAGGGGGCTCGTGTAAAGCGCCGAGGGCGCAAGCCCGCGCAGGCGCTCGCCGAGAAGCGCCGCCTGCCGCCGGCCTTCATCGGAGAGCGCCACGTCCGTGCGCCCGCACAGCCGGTTCTCGGCATTCCAACCGCTCACGCCGTGCCGAACGAAGTAGAAAAGCGCCATGCACCATTCCCCGTGAAAACTGTCGCACCGATTGATAACATCCGGGCCGCTCGCGCGCAACCGCCTTTTGTTCCTTTCTGTTACTGCCGACCCCAAGGTTGCTGCTTCGGGCCCGTGCCAGCCCAACGATCGAAGCCACGACCTGAACGTGCAACCAGACAGTAGAACTCGGAATCAAAACTTAAGGTAGAATGAGGGAAAGCAAGCGTGTCGGTGCAGGGGAATAGTTGCGGCCAAGGGGGAGTTTCAGGCGCGCCACAAAGAAGCCCATCCGCCGACGGGCTGCCTGGGGGGTAAGGATGGAACCAGCCATGAAGCACAAAAGATTGACACTCCTGGCCGTTTGCCTGGCCGCAGCTCTTGCGGCATCCAGCGCGAGCGCCGTTGAAGAACCCCCGTTGGTTGTTCCCCCCGGCACGGTCGTTCACGTCAAGCTGCGGACGACCATCACCTCCAAGACCAACAAGGTAGGCGACCCCTTCGAAGGCATGGTCAGCGAGGACGTCCTCTCCGGCACGGACGTCATCGTGCCCCAGGGAAGCCTGGTGTATGGGCACGTTGCTTACGTCAAACCCTCAGGGCGCATCAAGGCCAAGGCGGAAATGCGTGTGGTGCTTGATTCCATCCTCACACCCGAAGAAAAGAGGATCAACCTCTCCAGCACGCTCGAAGACAGCAAGGGCGGAGTTTGCGGTAATACGGGCGACGAGGAAGGAACCATCAAAGGCTGCGGCAAGAGCAAGAAGGACGCTGCCAAAGACGCAGCCCTTGGCGCGGGCATCGGCGCGGGCGCGGGAGCCTCAGTGGGCATGGGCAGCGCGATCGAGTGCCGATATTACGGCAACTGCGGTGGCCCGGGCATCCTAACCGGCACAATGTACGGCGCGGGGCTCGGCGCAGGGACGGCACTCATCTACAATCTGTTCAAGAAGCAGAAGGAAATCATCCTGATCTCAGGAACGGAGCTGACCTTCGTCGTCAACCGCACCGTCGATAGCGCCACCGGCAAAGCTCTCCCTGAACAGCCCGCTGGCCGCGAGGCCTCGAACTCTACCCCTCCGGCGGGCGCTCCGCCTGAGTCCGCAAGCACCACGGAAAAGCAGTAAACAGGAGGCGGGAGCCGGGAATCGGGATTCAGCAGCCAGGGTCCCGGAACCAAGCGCCCGGTCTTCTGTATTCCGTCCGACCCCGTTCACACCGGTACCCTCTCCAGCAAGCGCATCCGGCAGCTTTTGGGGCTTGACAACGGGTCAAAAATAATGTATATACATGTGTTAGGCGAAGAAGATGCGTGAAACAGCCCCTCTCGTAACCGGAACGTTGGAATTACCCTGCGCGTGCGCGAGTCTGCGGCGGGCCACGCGGGTGGTGACGCAGCTCTATGACGAGGAGTTGCGCGGGGCGGGGCTGCGCGCCACGCAGTTTACCCTGCTCCAGGCGCTGGAGCGGGCGGGCCGGATCACGCAGGGCCGCCTGGGCGAGTTGCTCGCCATCGACAGCACGACGCTGACGCGGACGCTGCGCCTGCTGATCGGCAAGGGTTGGGTGCGAAGCGTCCCCGGCCAGGACCGTCGCGAGCGGCACCTGCAACTGACGCCGGCTGGCCGCCGCGAGTTTGACCAGGCCCGCCCGCACTGGGAGCGGGCGCAGCATCGCCTGCGCCTGGCGCTCGGCGATTCCCTGTGGAAGCTGATGCAGACGGCCCTGGTCCGCATGGCAGAGGCGGCGCGCCAGGCGTAATTTTTTTGAGCCCAATTAGATGTATCTACATCTAATAGGTGAGGAGGTTTTGATGGCCCTTCGTCTCGACGAACATCCGACCGTGCAGAATTTCCGGCGGCAGGCGGGCGCCGTGCCGCCGGCGCCGTCCACACCGCTCGATGCTGACTGGCTGCGTCAGTTGGCGCTTGACGCCGGCGCCGATGATGTGGGCTTTGTCGAAATCGACCGCGCCGAGCTCGCTCCGCAGCGCGCTGACATCGAGGCGCTTCTTCCCGGCACGCGGACGCTGGTGAGCCTCGTCTGCCGGATGAACCGCGGGCCCATTCGCGCCGTCCCGCGTTCGGTGGCCAACGGCGAGTTTCATCGCGTGACGAACGAACTGAACGACGCCGCGGCGGCGCTGGTCGAAGCCCTGGAGGCCCGGGACATCCGCGCCGTCAATCCCACCCCGGGCTTTCCCATGGAGATGAGCCGCTTTCCGGGAGGAAAGGTCTGGACGGTCTCGCACAAGCCCGTGGCCGTCGCGGCGGGACTGGGGCAGATGGGGATTCACCGCAACGTCATCCACCCGCGCTTCGGCAGTTTCATCCTTCTGGGGACGGTGCTGCTCGAGGCTCCCGTCACCTGCTACGATCGTCCCGTCGCCTACAATCCGTGCCTGGAATGCAAGCTCTGCGTCGCGGCCTGCCCCACCGGCGCCATTGCTCCCGACGGCCATTTCGATTTCTCAGCCTGCTACACGCACAACTATCGCGAATTCATGGGCGGCTTCAACGACTGGGTGGAAACGATCGCGGAAAGCAAAGGCGCGCGCGATTACCGTCAGCGGGTCAGCGCCTCGGAGAGCGCTTCGATGTGGCAGAGCCTTTCGTTTGGAGCCAACTACAAAGCCGCTTATTGCCTGGCCGTCTGCCCCGCCGGTGAGGAAGTGATTGCGCCGTTCCTGACCGACCGTCCGGCGTTTCTCCGCCAAGTGGTGAACCCTCTGCAAGACAAGGAAGAGACGGTTTACGTGGTTCCCGGCTCAGATGCCGAGGCGTACGTCGCCCGCCGCTTTCCTCACAAGAAAACCCAGCGAGTTGGCAACGGCTTGCGCACGGAATCGGTCCAGCGATTTCTGGGGGGACTGCCCCTGGTTTTTCAGCGCGAGCAGTCGAAGGGATTGAACGCGACGTACCATTTCACCTTCACCGGCGAAGAAACGCGCAAGGCGACCGTCGTCATCCGCCACCAAACTATTGAGGTCACGGACGGCCACGTCGGGAAGCCGGACGTTCATGTCATCGCCGACAGCCGGACCTGGATCCGGCTGCTCGCAAAAGAAGCCAATCCAATTTGGGCTGTGCTGCGCGGCCGGATTCGCGTCAAAGGCTCGCTGCGCTATCTTCTGGCTTTCCGGAAGTGCTTCCCGTCGTGAAGAGCAGTGCGCAAACCTCGCAGGCTGGAGCCAGAAGTCAGGAGTCGGAATCCAGGTTCGGAATTCGGAATGACAAATCCGGAAAAAAGCAGCCTGTTCCCGTCACCTGTCGCCTAACCCCAAGTCCCCAGCCGCTAGCCCCTCTTTTCTGAAAATCGCGGCGCGAATTCCTCCGCAGCGAAAGTCTCGATGGAAGTGGGCGTGGTGTTCGCGGGGGAGCGCGCTTCGAGCGGAACGATGAGCCGGGAATTAAGCGCCTCGGCCAATTCCAGAATAAAGTCGGCCACCTGGGCGGACACCCCCATCTGGACGAACGCCGGCTTCATTTGTTCGGGCGGCAACTGCTTGTAGGCGAGGTCGGGCCTGCCGATGGCCTTGCCGATCGCGACCGTTGCTTCGGGATAAGTCACATCGCGCTGGCCGAGCAATTCGCGCGTCTGTTTTCCCGTGAAATCGCGCTTGAGGAAGAGTTTCGCGACAGCCGCGCCGATATCGCGCGTGGCAATCATGGACAGCGCCACGTCGGGACGCAGGGGCGCACCGACGATCCCGAAATTTTTGATTACTTGAATCTGCGGCAAAAGGTTTTCCATGAAATATCCCGCGCGCAGGAGAACGGCGTTCAGCCCCGCGATGCCGCTCAGCTTTTGCTCGAAGCTGTGCAGCCCCGCCACCGGGCCGGTGCCCGCTGGCTTGTCGGCGCCGTAACTCGAGAGCGCCACAGTGTGCGGCACGCGCGCCCGCGCGAGCGCGCCGGCCAGCGCGTCGCTGACCCGCTCCTGAAATCCGCGCGGGTCGGTCGTGGTCATGTTGGGCGGAATCATGGCATAGACGGCACTCGCGCCATGGAAGGCTTTGGACAGCGCCGCGGCGTCGGTCGCGTCGGCCACAAACGCTTCGGCGCCCTTCGCAACGAATCGCGCCAGCCGCCCTGCGTCCCGTCCGATCACCCGAACCTTCTCCCCCTGCGCCAGCAATCTTTCGGCAATCACGCTTCCCGTGTTCCCCGTCGCACCCGTAATGGCAATCATTCGCCAACCTCCTTTGGTTTTTCTTCTTGGATGCGCGTGCGGGGTATTCGGCTCGTCGATGACGTCGAGTTATTTCCTGTAACGGGGATGTCTGGAGTCTGCCGCAAGTCTGACACTCGGCATTGCCGCGGTAGCGGACGCGTTGTAGACTCCCGCTGCGAATTCATCGGAATCTCCGCCCGAGGGAGGTTGTCGTGCCAAAAACCTTATGGAAACTGATGCTGCTGATAACCGTCGTTTCGGTCCGGTTGAGCGCTGAGCCGATCAAGGTTCATCCTTCCAACCCGCACTATTTCCTCTTCAAAGGGAAGGCGACCGTCCTGATCACTTCGGCCGAGCATTACGGCGCGGTCATCAATGGTGACTTCGACTATGTCGCCTATTTCGACGCGCTCAAGGCATACGGCCTCAACTACACGCGGATCTATCCGGGGGAACTTTTCGAGCCGGTGGGGAAATTCATGAAAGGCAACACATTGGGGCCCAAACCCGCCAGTCTGATTGTCCCGTGGGCTCGAAGCAGCACGCCGGGCTACATGCTGGGCGGCAATAAGTTCGATCTCGACCAGTGGGATGCCGCCTATTTCGCGCGCCTGAAGGATTTCGTGGCTCAGGCCGCGGAGCGGGACATCGTTGTGGAGATTTGTTTCTTCAACGGGCAATACTCCGACACGTGGCCTATTTCTCCGCTGTATTATGAGAATAATATACAGGGCGCGGGCCGTTGCGATCACGAGGACTTCCAGACACTGAAACATCCTGACCTCGTGCGGCGGCAGGACGATTACGTGCGCAAGATCATTCAGGAAGTCAATTCCTACGACAACGTCATCCTCGAAATTTGCGATGAGGCGATGGTCGGCGGCACTCCGATTGAAGACGCCAGCGCCTGGGTCGGGCATTTTGTGGAGTTAATCCAAGAAACCGAGCGGACCCTGCCAAAGAAGCATCTCGTGGCGCAACAGGTGGAAGGTCCGTTGGGCGGGCCGTATGATTGGTCGTCGAACCCGGGCGTCGCGATCATCGTGGCCCAATATGCCTACGGCCGGGGCTGGCTGGGAGGCATGCAGGCGCTCGACGAGAAATACGGCTTCAACAAGCCGCTCGAGTTCAATGAGACCAACTACTACCCGCTCTACAGCGGCGACAAAGTCGGCGCGTCGCGCGTCGAGGCCTGGGAGTTCATCGTAGGAGGCGGAGGCAGCTTCAACCAATTGAACGGAAGTTATACGGCGGCGAACCCTGCCGGAAATACCCCGGACAACACGCAGGTCCTGACCGCGCTCAGAGCGTTGAAGGATTTTATCTACAGCTTCGACTTCCTCAAGATGCGCCCCGACAAGAGGTTCGTTACCGGGGGCGTGCCCGCGGGCGCGCACTGTCGCGCCATCAGCGAGCGCGGCCGGCAGTACGCCTTCTACCTGCACCACAGCGCCGGCGCCGGCGAGACTGCCTATACGGTGACGCCGGGCAACTACGTCGAGAACCTCGTGCTCGACCTTCCCGCCGGTGCTTATAAGGCCGAGTGGGTCGATCCGGCCTCGGGCAATGTTATAGGCGCCGATACGCTTTCGCACCAAGGCGGCAAACGAACGTTGACGACTCCCAAACATTCGATCGACATCGCGCTGCGTATCAAACAATTAGCAGGTACTCACTGACCTTCCGGCGAACCCTTCCTGCGCCAAGGCAGGCTCCGGTCGCCGCTACAGAGACCAGTGCAAAAAACAGGGGCCCTGCGCGCGCAGGGCCCCGAAAAGCGAACACAAACACGAACTAACCGTGAATCACCAACCGAACTTCACGCCCCACTGCATATTGCGCATAGGGAGCGCGAGGCTGGTAATGAGCCCGGCCGTGCCGGAATCGACGGCGCCGTCCGGCAGACCGAGGTTGGTATTATTGAACAGGTTAAAGCTCTCCCAACGAATCTCCATTCCCACGCGTTCAGTGAGCTGGAGATTTTTGTGCAGAGCCCAGTTGGCCGAGAAGAACCCCGGGCCGCGCAGCGAGTTGCGTCCGGCGTTGCCGAAGAGGAACGGGCCGGGAACCGCGAAGACCGCGGGGTTGAACCAGTGATTGCGGTCCTGGGTGATTCCCGACATCGGGTCGCCGGTCTGATCGGGCCGCAGGCTCATGTCGGAATTGAGTGAAGCGTTGTTGTTCAGCGCCGGCGAGAACGGCAAGCCGCTCGACCAGCTCGTGATACCCGTCCACTGCCAGCCCCCGATGAAGCCGTTCAGAATCCCGCCGGCGTTCGATCCCCAATGCCGGCCCTTGCCGAACGGCAAGGCAACGATGTGCCCCAGCGTCATCGTGACGGCGCGGTCGAACACCGCCGGACCGTAGTCGAGCTGGGTGTTGAACTGGTCCGTCGGCGTGCCGAATTCGCCAAAGTCCAGGGTCTTCGACCAACTGAAGGTGCCCAGGACGGAGTAGCCTTCGGAGAACCGCTTGTTGGCCACGACTTGCAGGGCGTTGTAGTTGCTGTTCTCGCAATCGCACTTGTTGAAGATGTTCTGCTCGATCCCGAACTCCTTGAAGAGCGGCCGGCGCAGATTGAAGTCGCTCCCCGGGCCGGGGATGGCGTTGTTCAGGTTCCATCCCATGTTGAGGTGCCGCCCGACGTTGCCGATGTACGACGCGGTGACGGTGAAGTCAGGCGTGATCTCGCGTTGCACGCTGAAGTTCCACGAATCGGAGTACGGGATGTGCTGATTCACGGGTATGTAGGAGGTGCTCACTCCGTTAGGCAGCTCCAGCAGCCCGTTGGAAGGAATGTCAGGGAACACGGGCAGCGGTGGAGCGGTCGCCAGATCGATCGCCGGGAAAAACGGCGACGGCTGCGGGATGCTTTGCGAGACGATCGAAGGGTAGATGTCCGCGGCCAGGTTGTTGAACGTCCAGCCAAATGTCCCCTGGAAGTAGCTGCGTCCCCACCCCGTACGGATCACGGTCTTGGGGTTGAGCGCGTAGGCGATGCCGAGACGCGGAGAGATATTCGCCCACTGGGTTTCGCTGTCGGCGGACATCGAGATCCCGCCTACGCCGGGGATGCGCACCAGGTTGTCGGCAACGTCATAGCGCCCGCCCTGGCCGGGGTGGAGCGACGCATCGGGAAACCACGTGTCCCAGCGCACGCCGTAGTTGAGTGTCAGCTTGGGAGTGATCCGCCAGGTGTCCTGGCCAAAGTAGAACATGCGCTTCTGGCGGTCCTGCTGGTTGGTGGAAATCTGCGCGAAGCGCCCGAAGTTGGTAGCGTCGCCGAGCAGGAAGCTGGCCAGCCCCACGCCTCCCTCGACCTGTCCGTTCTCAAGCGTCGCGGTGATGCTCGGGTCGAAGTTGTAAACCCCGGCGCGGTGCTGGTCGCTTGGCAGGCGCAAGTTTTGCGCCGCCTGCACGTCCCCGCCCCATTTGATGGTGTGGTTGCCCTTCACCCATGTCCAGTCGGTACCCCAGTCGAACACGTTCTCGGTCTGGTGGAGCGGGCAGTTGCACTGGTAGCCCATCTGGAACCCGCCTGTGCCGTTGATGAACAGGTCAGGCAGGCCGAGCGTGTCGGGCTTACCGGCGAGGTTCAACCCCGGGATGCCCACCTGGTCCGCCAAGGCTACGTCGCCGTCAAGTGAACTCACGATGACCCGGTAGCGCGTGGCGCCGAAGCGGAAGGTGGCGAGCATCGAGGTGGTTACGTCATACGTTGCCGAGAGCACGCCGTTCTGATTCCGGGCCAGCGAGCGCCCTTCGAAACTCGGGAAGGGTTGCGGCCCTCCGAACAGTCCGAACGCCCCTGGCGCGTTGATGTCGCTCCCGAAGTAGTCGTACCGCCCGAAATAGCGCAGCCGGTCGTTCACGTAATGATCCACGCGGATGTCCCACTGGTTGGTGTCAAAGCGCTCCACCTGACTGACCGCGTAGTTGGGCGCAGCGCCCGTAGCGCCGGGGACGTTGGGCATGGGCAGGAGGTTGAGCAGATTCGTCGCCTGCGTGGTAAGGCGGTTCACCGGGATGATGTTGAGTCCCTGGGGATTCGCGGCGGTGGCGCGCGTCGGGTCGGAGAAGAGCTGCCGCCCGCTGCCGTCGGGATTACCCGTGGCGGGATCGTAGATTTCCACGCCCAAGCCGCTCAAATCGCCGGCGCGTTCGGCCGCCGTCGGAACCCGTGTGAGCACCGAGCCGCCCTGCAAGCGCCGCGTGCCCTGATAGTCAAAGAATCCGAACAGTTTGTTTTTCATGATTGGCCCGCCGACCGAGCCACCGAACTGGTTCCAGCGCAATTCGGGAACGCCGCGGTGAGCCGGGTCGGGCGTGCCGGGCGCGTGCAGCCCTTGCGTGAACGGGTCGCGCGCCTGGAAGACGTCGTTTTGCAGAAACTCAAACGCGTCGCCGTGGATCTCGTTGCTTCCCGACTTGGTCTGCACCTGGATCACCGAGCCGCCCGCCTGGGCGAACTCCGCGTCGAAGTTGCTGTTGGTGACTCGTACTTCCTGCACCGAACTCATCGTGGGATTCACCATGATGATTCCCAGAACCGGGTCGTTGTTGTTCATCCCGTCCATGAGGAAGTTCGTGGTGCTGAAGAGTTGGCCGTTGGCATTGATCTGGATTCCGCCCTGGGGATTTTCGCTTTCGGCGTGCTGCCAGGGCATCTGCGAGGTGCCGGGCAGGAGCAATTCGAGTTGCGTGAAGTTCCGGTTCAGGATCGGCAACTGCTCCACCTGCCGGGTTGTCAGGTTGGTGCTGACGCTCGCCCGGTCGGTCTGGAGGAGCGGGGGTGCGGCGGTCACCGTCACCTTTTGGGTGACCTGGCCGACCACCAGGGCGGCGTTCAAGGGCGTCGAATTCCCCACCGTCACCGTGACATTCTTCTGCTCGAAGGTTTGGAATCCGCTCGCCGAGACCGTCACCGTATAGGTGCCGGGCGGCAGATTCGGCTCCGTGTAGTTCCCGGATTCGTTGCTGGTCGTGGAATAGGAGATTCCAGTGCTGTCAGAAACGATGGTAATTGTCGCATTGGGAATGACCGCTCCCGAGGGGTCGGTGACGGTCCCGATGATGTTGCCATAAACGACTTGCGCCCAGGTTGCGGCCGGCGTGAGCATGCAAAACAGCGCCACGCCAGCCAGCGTCCAGGCGGACATGCGGGTTCTCATTTCTGGCCTCCCATTGATAGGTAATGAGTTAGAAAGTTTTTCGTACAGACACACTTCGAGCGGCGCGTCTGCAGTTGGAAAACCCGGCTCGTCAAGCCGGATCAGGTCTTCGTGGGGCGGTGAGGCTCCGCGTCGAAATGCCGACGTACACGGAGTGGTGCTTGACTAAGAAAGCATGCTGAACAATCACAATGCTTTTCAGGAAGAAAAATACACCCCATCCCCAAAAACCGCCAGGTTTCGGAGTTTCAGCCCTGTCACCCGCTTACTTTCGATGCATTGACTTCCATCACGGTTGCTGCAATCCCGGGCAGCGAATTGTAAAAATCCTGTCACGCGACATAGCGGCGTTCGGAGCTTGCCCTGATTTCATCGGCGACCGGAGAGTCGACAGTACACAGTCGACAGTCGAAAGTAGAAGAACCGCGACTCCCTATTCCCTACTCCCTACTCCCTGCCCTTCCGAAATCTTGCATCTCCAATCTGAGATCGCGTGAGCGGGGCGAGCGCGCGCCCGCCACCTGTGCCCTCTACCACCTACTGCCCTTCCCCTCTGACTTATTGTCTCTTGCATTTGCCCGTAACCAGTTTTATATCTTGCCGTGATTGGATTGCTGTTTATGCACGGAAGTTTAGTAAACCGCAATGACCCGAACGCATTGTCGATTCCGGAGGTTGTGAATGCCCAATTCCTACCCGAAAGAGGAACACATTCGATACATTGAGCCGCGTGCACGCCGCATGGCGGCCGAGAAGCAGCTTCAGTTCGTGGACGTCGTCGCGCAGTCAGCAACCGAAGCACGAAACTACCTTGTTCGTGTCCGAAAATCACCACACGAAATCCTCCACACTTTGCGCGTGCCCCTGGAACTGGTCGAGCGTTGTATTGACGCGTCCAGTGACAATGAACTTGTCGCGAAGCTCGATGAAGAGCTTGCCAAGCGTTTGGCGTAACTTGTCTTTGAGATAAGGAGGAGATACATGAGCTCGGATGAGCTGGACAGGTTCGTAGAGCGTTTGGAGAGATTGGAGGGGCAGAACCACAGACTCAAGCAAGCAGCCATCCTCCTATTTCTCGTAACACTCATCGCAGTCACTCTGACATGCCGCGGTATTCAGGCCAACAGCATCGCTGCCCAGGAATTCATCCTCAGAGATAAGGACCAAAAGGTAAGAGGGAAACTTGCCTTGAGTGAGACAGGGCCACTTTTTGTACTTTACTATGCGACGGGTAAAGAAGCTTTGAACTTGAGCATAAATGAGGGGTACGGAATTCAACCTCATTGCACTGTTTCGGCAGAAGAGTTCCGCCTGCTGGACCCTGCTCACAAGACGAAAGCAAGACTGGCAGTAGAGGCTAGGGGACCAGGACTGGCACTTTACGGCTCGAACGATAAAGAGGCCGCGAAAATCAGGGTAACTGAGGATTATGGAGACCTGGACTTAAATGACACGCGATCCAAGGCGAGAATTCATCTCCACGAAACACCGTTTGGTGGAGGTATTTCGATAGAAGATAGCGATGGCATATCCCGAGCAGACTTATCCGTCTGGCGAAAAGGGAAAGGAGCTTCCTTCACGCTGACGCCTACGAAGGGACCCGAGAAGGTTCTCAGTGTGAGATAGCGCGTGGTCTTTTGCAGACGCCAGAACCGTGCGATGTCGGATCCGTTGCGGATTTCACGAAACGAGGTTTGCGCGGGCTCGAGTCAATGGTCGTGATTTCTAAGATGAGGGAGTTTCTATATGCAAGACCTACAGGCAGCGGCAATGAACCAGACTTTGGGTCTTATCCTAGAAGCGCTCGAACGAATCGCAAAGGCTCTCGAGAAGATCGCCGAGAAGAAGTAGTGCTTCGCACCTTGCTGGCACGGTAGCGGACGCCGATGGGGACCAGCCGTAAGAGGTGCGGTTTTGAATTCCTTGGGTCGTTGCGTCAAGAGGTCGCAATGTTGCCTCGAGGCAAGACTCTTCGTTCCTGTCGAGGGGGTGACCAAATACCATGTCCAGAATCAAGAAACGCACCAGGGGTGAGGAGTTGTTAGGATGGCTGCAGATGCAGAAAGTAGACGGAACCTCGACTGAAACCATCAGTGTCTATGAACGGGGCACGGCAATCTACCTCATAAGATACTTCCGCGACGGGCGTTATTATCGCCACTTACTACATCCTGCTGCGGCGGGCTTGATTGAGGAGGCTGCTCTCGTCTGGGATGACCTCACAGTGCAAGGGTCTTCATTTCGGTCCGTTCATCTGGGATATCCCGACACACAACGCAAGTAGCCGGTAGCCACTGTCAATCGCTCTGTGATTGACTGTCAGCTTTCCACGATACAAGGACCCACGGTCAGAAAGGACCTGACCGTGGCTACTGTTGTAGCGGCGGTGTCTCACCGCCGAACATGGTGAAAGAACGTGGACGGCGATGAGGACATCGCCGCTACAGCGCATTCCTATGTCACCTTGAGTCCGTCTTATGGAGGAAGGGTCTGAAGTTTGGTTCGAAGGGGTAGCCCCGGCACTGCCCTCGTGCCGTGGGCTTTTTCAGGGGAAAACTTAAAGGACCCATGGCATCGTAAGCATGCCGCGGCTACGACTCAGGATGACAGCCGCCGGCGGTGAGGGCGGGGCTGTAGCGCCGACCTCGGTGGCCGGCGCGACGTGCCCGTTCAGGGTCTATCCGGATTGAATTCCGGAGCGGGGGGAGGGGTCTCCGGAGCAGTGGAAGCGCGGGCCTGGGCGCGCTCCTGCTGCCGAGCCGCGCGTTTCTGGGCTTTCATTCTCTGCTTCTCGAGACGCTTAACTTCCCTCTGGCGCTTTTGAAATGTGGCTCGCTGTCGACCTGCCATGCAGGCTCCTTTCACCGTTCGGTGGGAAATCCGATCCGGGTTGAGACTTGACTCGCGGACGGCGCGTTACCAGCGACGGTCGCGCGACGAGCGGGAGTTATCGCGGCCTCCGCGGCGCTTGCCGCCGAAACCTCCCCCGCCGCCCGGGCGGAATCCCCCACTGCGCTCCGGCCGGGGGCGCGCTTCGTTGACGGTCAGCGCGCGTCCGCCGAATTCCTTGCCATTCAGCGAGGCGATCGCCTTCGCCGCGTCGTCGTCCTGGACCATTTCCACAAAGGCGAATCCCCGCGATTTTCCGGTGTCGCGGTCGGTCATGATCCGCACCGCCTGCACCTCTCCCAGTGGGGCGAAGAGCTCGCGAAGCGCGTCCTCGGTTGTGTCAAAGGTCAGGTTTCCAACAAAAAGGTTCTTCATTCATCTACCTCCAGAGTTGAATCTCCCGCGCGTCGCGGGGTTGAAGTGACGGGGGGAATACGGAACCCCCAAAGTAAGCGCTGGTACGATCAATCTGTGGCGTGGAGAAGAAGAACCTCGCAGCCTCAAATGAAGGGACACGGGGGCCGCCGCCCCTAGGTGTCACCTACCATTGTCTCACAGTTTCGCCAAAGGCAGGGAAAAAGTCGCGCTGAACCACCGGCATGGAGAACGCCCTTGCGTGTTACTTCGTCCTTCCCGCCCCTTGGTCATTCCCGCGCAGGTGGGAACCCGGACCAGGCCCCGCCGGCGTTGACCCCGTGGATCCCCGCCGGGGCTGGCAGCCACTGTCAATCGTTCCTTCTCTCATGGACGGCGGGTTATCGCCGGCACGAAAGCCCAGGGCCGGAAGAACCCGGGCCGCGGCCGCGGAAAAGACTTGACACACGGAGACAAGCGTGATAGTCTATCCTCATGAGAGATGGGGAACGGCGCCGGCGGCAAGTGACGAGTTGTAACGGGCCTGCAACAAGCAAAAACCTCGCCTATATAGCAAACACCCAAAGCTGATAAGTGACTGAAAACAGGCGAGTTGTATAAAATGTCCGAGGAAACGAACCTGTAGCGACTAACCCCAATATAACCAATTAGCTAGGCTCGATTGTGAGCCTGTTTTCGCATGAGATTCGCTTTGAAAAATGTTGAAACGGTGTTGCAACTAGGGACGGTCTGGTGGGAGGCGAAAAGTCGAAAGTTGAGGGTCGAAAGCGCCAATCCAAAAGCGCACAGCCGGAGTCAAAGCGTTGGAAGTTGAAAGTCGGAAGACCCAATCCAAAATCACAAATCCAAAATCGCGTGTCACGCGGCGCGGGCTTTGGCGCCGCCGCCGCGCGAGTGGAAGCCGCTGATCAGAACCTTGGAAATCTCCTCGCGCTGGATCTGATTGGTGCCTTCGTAGATCTGGGTGATCTTGGCGTCGCGCATGAACTTCTCGATGGGGTAATCGTGCATGTAGCCGTAGCCGCCGAAGATCTGCACGGCGTCCACGGTCACGTCCATGGCGACGTCGGAAGCGTAGCACTTCGACATGGCGGCGTAGAGGGTGGGGCGCTCCTTGGGCTGGCGGTCGATATGCCGCGCCGTGGCGTACACCAGCGCGCGCGCGGCTTCGATCTTCATCGCCATGTCGGCAATCATGAAGCGCATCCCCTGGAACGAGCCGATGGGCGCGTCAAACTGGCGGCGCGTGCAGGCGTATTCGAGCGCCAGGTCAAACGCGCCCTGGGCGATGCCCAGCGCCTGCGCGCCCACGCCGGGGCGCGAGACGTCGAACGTCTTCATCGCCGTGATGAAGCCCGTGCCCTCGCGGCCCAGGCAATTTTCGACCGGCACGCGGCAGTCCTGGAAGATCAGCTCGCGCGTGGCGGAGGCGCGAATGCCCAGCTTGTCCTCCTTCTTGCCGAAGGTGAACCCGGGGGTGCCCTTCTCGACCACGATGCACGACGCGCCGCGCGGGCCCTTGGTGGGATTGGTGAGCGCAATGACGGAATAAATTTCCGCCTCGCCGCCGTTGGTGATCCACTGCTTCGCGCCGTTCAGCACGTAGTGGTCGCCGTCGCGGATGGCGGTGGTGCGCACGGCTGCGGCGTCCGAGCCCGCCTGGGGCTCGGTCAGCGCGAAGGCCGCGAGCCTGCGCCCCGCCGCAATGTCCGGCAGCCAGCGGCGCTTCTGCTCATCGCTGCCGGAAAGGAGAATGGGGAGCGTTCCGAGCGCCGTGCCCGCAAACGCCAGCGCGATGCCCGCGCAGGCCTTGGAGAGTTCTTCGGTCACGATCACCATGTTCATGATGGGCGTGCCGTCGGTCAGGCCTTCGTACGCCTCGTCAACATAGACACGGAAGAGATCGGCGCCGGCCAGAAGTTTCACGATCGGCCAGGGAAACTTGGCGTCGCGGTCGTATTCGGCGGCGACGGGGCGGATCTCCTTTTCGGCAATCTCGCGGGCCAGGTCGCGAATCGCGGTTTGATATTCGGTGAAGCCGTAATCAAGCATCGGAGTTGCCTCGCTGTTGATAGAAGTAGGCAGTAAGCAGTTGGCAGTCGGCAGAGATGCACTTGACAAAGGGGCAAGGAGGATTCGGCTACTCGCCGCATGGCGCAAACGGCCGACTGTTTTCTGCCTACTGCCTTCTGCTGACTGCTCTATTCATGCCGCCGGCGCGATGGGCTCGGCCGCAGCCTCGGCGCGGTCGGCCCAGAGTTCGGGCCGGGCGATCCAGATTTCGCCGGCGCGCAAAATGAATCGGCAATACTCCTCAACGTCGCCGCTGCGGAAGGAGCTCACGTCGATTTCGCCCTCCAGCGACGACGCGGGCTCAGCCTTCTGGCGCAGAACTTTGAGCAGCGGCAGCACGCTCGCGTTCACGTCGAGCAGCTTGACCTCAATGCGTTTGTCGGTCAGGAGGATTTCAAAATCTCCCTGCGGGTAAAGCCCACCGTTGCGCTCGATGGTATGCCGGATTTCGTCCGCCGCAGCATGCGTAGCTTGCAGCCGGAACACACCGTTCAGGCGCTGGTAGGCTTCGAAAACCAGTGGCACGGCTTCGCCGCGATACGGCAGCCAAGGGGCATGGGCGTAACTCGGCTGCGCCCAGGCGACGGTTACGAACGCGCCTTCCCAGACCTTGATTCGGACAAATTGGCCCGATTGCTCGTCGAGATAGTAAAGCGCGCCGCCGCGCACGTTGCGACGCTCCGCCTCGGGGATATCTATAAGAAACTCAAGGAGTTCCCCAGCAATTTCGCGCAGGGCGGGGGTGTCGTCGGGCTGGACATGGCGGATGACGAGGCGAGAGGGATCGGGCGAGAATTCCAGCCAGATAGCCTCAACCCGTTCCAGCCGCCGTTGGGTTTCTTGGCTTATGCTCCCCAGTTCGATCCGCCCCGTGCAACCTAGATGAGTGCGCATTTTTCACCCCTTTTCCCCAGGCTCGATGACAAGAAGCCCGAAAAAACACACACGGAGTGACACTATGTGCATTTCTTGGGCCGAATGCGACCGATGGCTGGTTGATGGATGTCAGATTCTGTCGAGAGAACAGGCTTACGAAATGCTCGTCCGAGCGTCGAATTGAATTCAGGTCACGAACCGCACGATGGACCAATTCCGTATATCATGGTGACGCGACTTCGCCGTGTTGAATCGCAATCGTTCATCCAGGTGTGTTATGAGATTCCAAGGAGCAACCATGAGGTTTCGATGCCTGATCTTTGCAGTGGCGTTCTTGCTGGGCGAGGCGGCGACGAGTGCGGCCCAGCAATCCTGGAGGGTGCCGACGGCCGTGAAGAAGCTCCCGAACGGCCTCATCGTTGTAGTTTCCGAGGACCACTCGGCGCCGACTTTCGGGTTGTGTATCACGTACGGAATCGGCTTCCGGCTGGAGCCTGAGGGGAGGACGGGGTTCGCGCACCTATTCGAGCACATGATGTTCGAGGGCACGCCGGACGCGCCCAAGGGGACTTTCGACCGGGTAATCGAAGGTGGCGGCGGCTCGCTCAACGGGTTCACGAGGTTCGACTTCACTGCCTACTACGATACCGCCCCCGTCTCGGCGCTCGAACCGGTGCTCTGGCTCGAGGCCGATCGGCTGAAGACACTCGATTTTTCGGAGAAGAATCTCGATAACCAGCGCAATGTTGTTCAGGAGGAAGTCCGCGTTAACGTTCTGAACCAGCCCTACGGCGCATTCTACTGGCTCGACCTGCCGCAGAAGGCTTTCGATCGCTATCCGAACGCCCACAATTTCTATGGCGACTTCAAGGATCTTGACGCGGCGAAGATCGAAGACGTCAAAGCATTCTTCGACGACTACTACGCGCCGAACAACGCCGTGCTGGCCATCGCCGGAGACCTCCAGCCGGAAGACGCCTTCGCCAAAGTCGAGAAGTACTTCGGCGCGATTCCGTCGCGCCAGGTACCTTCCCGGCCGGATGTTTCCGAGCCCCCGCAAAACGGCGAGCGCCGCTTCACGCAGGAAGATAGCCTGGCGACGGTTCCGGCGCTGGCGGTGGGCTACCGGATGCCGCCCCGCAGTTCCCATGAGGCGATTGTCGGCGCCGTAGTTGCCGAAATCCTGCACAACGGCCAGGCGTCGCGGCTCTACCAGGCGCTGGTGAAGGACAAGGAAGTAGCGCTGGAAGTCTCGGGCGGGGTGAACTGGCCGCTCGGCAACGCCTTCGACTACAACGGACCGGTACTGCTGAGCACATTTATGGTCTACCCGACGAATCGCAAGGAAAGCGACGTCCTCAGCGCTTACGACGCGGTGATCGCGGACCTGGCGCGCCAAGGCCCGGCGCCAGCGGAGCTCGATCGTATTCGAACGAAAATGCGTTCCGACTGGTACGCGCAGCTGGAGATTCCCAGCCAGCGCGCGGTGACGCTCGCCTGCACCACCCTCTTCGACGGCAATCCCCAGCGCGTAAACGAAATTCCGGATGAGCTGGCGCGCGTGACCGCGGAGGAGATCAAAGCCTTCGCGGCCAAGTATCTCGTGCCCGCCCATCGCACCATCATCAACCGCGTCCCCGCCGCCAAGAATGCGGAAAAAGGAGGCCTGTGATGCTCCGTCGCGCACTCGCAATTTCGCTGATGATTTGGCTCACGTTCGTGGCCGCCTGGTCGGCGGAAGAGAAGCCGCTTCCCAAGGATTTGCCGCCGTACGGGGCGCTCAAGCCCTTTGCGGCCCCGCAAGCCACGGAGCGGAAACTCCCCAACGGCCTCTCGCTGCGGCTGGTTCCGCGGCGCGATTTCCCCAAGGTGGCGTTTGCAGTGGCAATTCGTGGCGGGCTTGCTGTCGATCCCAAAGATCGCCCGGGCCTCTCGGAGCTGATCGTTGCCGTGGTCGATCAGGGCACCAAGACGCGCAACGCCCGGCAAATCGCCGAAGCCATTCAAGCCGCGGGGGGCGACCTCTCGGGCAACGCGCGCGCCGATTCGATCCTGGTTGCCACCAGCGTGCTTTCCGAGAAGGTGGAAGCGGGCCTGGCGGTGCTGGCCGACATCCTCGAGAACGCGACCTTCCCCGACAGCGAAGTCGAGCTCGCCAAGCGCAACGCCTCCGACCGGCTGCGCTCGCAGGAAGCCGACCCGTTTTTTCTCGCCAGCCGCGCGCTCTCTAAAGTGGTTTTCGGCGAGCATCCCTATAGCGTGATTTCGCCGACGCAGGATTCGATCTCGCAGACCACCGCCGCCGAATTGCGCACCGAATACGCGCGCCGGTTTCGCCCCGACCAGGCGGTGCTGGTCGCGGTCGGGGATTTTGACGTTGCGAAGATGGAGGCGATGGTCCAATCGGCGCTGAGCGGATGGAAAACTCCGCCCGAAGCGCCCGTCGCTCTCCCGGAGAAGCCGACTGAAGCCGCGCCGCACGCGGGATTTTTCGTCGCGCGCCCCGGCTCCGTGCAGACCACGCTCGCGGTGGGCAGCCTGGGTCCGACGCGCGGCCAGCCCGACTTCGCGCCCGCGCAAGTTGCGAATGCCATCTACGGCGGCATGTTCGGCTCGCGCTTGACGCGCAACATCCGCGAGGACAAGGGCTATACCTACTCGCCGTTTACGTTCCTCAATCCGCGCCGCAGCGTGTCGGTGTTCCAGAGCTGGGCGGCAGTCCGCAACGAAGTTACGGGCGCCACGCTCAACGAAATCGACTACGAGCTCAACCGCATGGCCACCACCGCGCCGTCGAAGAATGAAGTCGAAGACGCCGAGCGTTTCCTGATCGGCAACCGCGCCCTCGAGCTCCAGTCGGGCGACGAAGTGGCGCGCGAGCTCGCCAGCCTCTGGGTGTTTGGATTGCCCTCGGAGGAATTGGGCCGGGAGAGCGAGCGGATTCAGAAGGTCACGGCCCCGGATGTCGAAGCGGCCGGAAAGAAATACTTCGCCGCCGCGCGCCAAGCCGTCGTCGCCGTCGGCGAAGAGAAAGTCGTGAAGGAGGAACTCGCGCCGTTCGGGATTACGATCTCTCCCGCACCGTAGAAACCGCGACCTCGCTCGCGCTCGACCGGCTTACAGATCTTCGACACGAAGTGCGAGGTCGGCGTTTCGCCAAGCGGCTTCGAATTGGCGGCGCACGAAGTCCGCGTCGGTGAGTTTCTTCTGAGCCTTCAGGCTCTCCATCAGCCCAAAGAGCGAGCGCGGATTACGCGGGTTCCGCTCGAGGTCTGCACGGAAGACTCTTTCCGCCTCAGCGCTTTGCCCGTCGCGAAGCAACTCGCCCCCCAACGATTCGCGCACGGGGTAGTACCATTCCGGAGGCTCGCCGTAGTTAAGCGAGTCCTCGATCTCGACAGCCTTCCTCCAATGGTCGATGGCGAGCTTGCGGTCGCCCTCCGCGGCGGCCATGCGCGCGTCGAGGCTCGCTCCCGCCAGCGCCAGAAATGTTCGCGCCTTATTGAAATACGCGCTGAACTCCGCTTCCGGCGGAGTCTGGCTTTCGATCGCGGCGAGTTCCTGGCGCTCGCGCTGCGCGGCGCTGACGTCTCCCTTCGCCGCGTGCGCCACACCACGCGCGAAATGCCAGAGGCCAGTGGTCGTGGTCCAGCGCCCGTCCGGGGCGGGCGACTTGAGGATCTCGTCCCAGCGTTGGAAGCGGAGCAGAACGAAAGTGGTGGTGGGTAAATAGAACTCGCCCATGGGCATCTGCTCGACGCCCCGCGAGACGTGGGCCACCAAATCGTCGGCGGCCTTTCTGGCGTCGGCGTATCGCCCTTCGGCCATGTAACCATGCGCCAGGAAATGCAGGTTGTGGGCGTAATACATCAGGTCGTACGCGCTGCCCTCGGTGCCGGTGGCGCGCAAATACTGCCGGTCAGCTTCGGCGGCGCGCACATTGGCGGTGACCACGCCGCCGTAGTCGCCGGTGCGCATGTAAATGTGCCCGGGCATGTGCACCAAGTGACCGGCGCCGGGAACGAGCGTCTCCAGGCGCTTCGCGCTGGCGAGAGCCTTTTCGGGATGCGGCGAGGCCTCGATGGCGTGGATGTAATAGTGATTTGCTCCGGGATGGTTCGGCTCGCGGCGCAGAACCGACTCGAGCACGTCAAGGATTTCCTGGGTTCCGGGCGCGGGCTTGCCGTCATTTGTCCACAATCGCCAGGGGTTCAAGTCCATCATGCTCTCGGCATAGAGCGTGGCGGCGTCGAGGTCATCAGGAAAGCGCTCGACCAGCGCCTTCATCGCGTCCTTGTAAGCGACCTGGAGGTTCATCGCGTCGGCTTTGGGATCACTGGAATAGCGCTTGGCCAAAGCCTCGACGTAGGCACGCTCGTTCTCCGGGGCATTCGCCGCCAACGCCAGGGCCTTCTGTAGAGCCGCATACGCCCGCTTGTGCTGGGCCTCATCCATCGGCATGTTGATGTTGGGGCCGAGCGCGAGGGCGATCCCCCACCACGGCATGGGAGATTGCGGGTCCAGTTGGGCGGCGCGCTCGAACGACCGAACGGCTTCGTCGTGGTTGAACCCGAAAATCAGCGTCAGGCCCTGGTCGAAGAATCGTTGAGCTTCGGGATTCCTGGTCAAAATGGGATGATGGTGTTGCCCCATCCCCGCCAACAGGCTCGCCGGTTTCGCCGGTGCGGCGCCATGATGCTCCTGAGCTGGCGCTGCCTGAACGCCCACAAAGAAGACGAGAAGCCCCACCCACTGCTTCATTGCGCTGCTCCTGATTCTGAGAAGTTAAGCCCGTTGGAATTCTAAAGGGGAGAGCCCGAGACGGTCAATGCGCACGAAGCAGTGTGAGCTTCGGGCCGCGATTGTCATGTCGCAATGGCTAAGGACTGGGAACGGGCTGTGGTGAGGTGGACGGGGCAGGGTTCGCGGCGGGCGCCACCTCCGATTCCTGGGGCATGACGATCCAGGCCACGATATAGGCAATGAACCCCCACCCGCCGAAGAAAATCAGAGCGACCCAGAGCAGGCGAACGAGCGTAGGATCCACTTCCAGGTAGTCAGCAAAACCTCCGCAGACCCCGGCGATCTTCTTGTCGCGCCGTGAGAGGGCCAGCTTCTTCTGCACCCTAACAGGGGTGTACATGGCCGCACCGCAATGGCAGCAAAAATTGACTTTCTGCTGATATTCATTTCCACACTGTGGGCAAAACATAGCTCCACCTCCGCAAACTTCACTTCTGAATCCTCTTACGAAGGCGGCAGGGAAAAAGTTCCACGGAGGGCAGACAATGAATTCCGGTCGTGGACGCGTGTTTTGGCGTAAAATGCCTTTGTTCAGGAAACTCTGAGTCTTGTTTGGAGCGTCGGATAGGCAGTCCCGTTTTGTTGGGGAGCCGAAACTAATGGTTCGGAGGCCGCGAGTACCTTTCAAGGTTTTCGCGCGAGGTAGTTCCTTGCGCCGGCGGGTTGCCTCGAGCCTGGCAATCGTCCGCTTGATTCTCGTCCCGGTCATCCTGCTTTCCATCTACTACCTCATTGTTATGGCGCGGACCCTCGACCGCATTGTGAGCGTGGACGCCCCAGTAGCCAGCATGGCCCAACAAATGTCCATCCAGATGCTCGATGCGCGCCGCGCCGAAAAAAACTACATCCTGCTGCATACGACCGAAGACCTGGAGGCCAACCGTCAAGCGCTCTCCCGCCTGGAGCAGACCCTGGCCGCGTGTGAAGAGCTCCAGCCGGATGAAAAACCCAACCTCGAAAGGATCCAGAGCGAGGTCCGCTTCTACCGCGAGCGTTTCCACGAGGTTGTAGGTCGCATGGGACAGCCCGTGCAGGCGCCGCTGACGAGGATTCAGGAAGTGGTGCGGGCGTACGAAAAGGACCTGGACGACCTGCTGAAACGCTCGCCCGGCCGGAGTCACGGCGAACTTGTGGATGAGCTGCGCACGCGGGTTGGGTCATTCGACGCGCAGATTACGGCCTCCCTCGCCACCGAAGACCCCACGTTGCGGCAGGCGACGGCGGACCTCCGGACCTCCAGCGACGAAATCATGCGCTTGGCAGGCCAACTTGAGAAACGAAGCTGGGAACGCGTGCAGCACAGCCATGAGCAGGCTGGAGCGCTGGTTCGCCGGGCCGAGTGGGTGCTGATTACCGTCTCGGCTCTGACGTTGATTCTGAGCGTCTGGGTGAGCTTCGTATTGCCGCGCACGGTGGTGAAGCCGCTCGTAGATCTCAAGGCTGCTGTCGACCAGGCCGCAGCGGGTGATTACGAAATTGAGTTTGATGTTGAAGGAGAGGCGGAAGTCGTCCAGCTGGCGGAAAGCGTTCGCAATCTAATCGACCACGTTCGCGAAAAGAAAGACCATCTCGTCAACAAGTCGTAGCAGGCGCCGGGAATCGGCGATTCGCCCCCTGGAACCATGCGCGAAAATACGGTAGGCTTCTAAATATAAGGAGACATCCTATGAAGGGAAAACCCGAGGTCATCGAAGTCCTGTCCAAGATGCTGAAGGAAGAGCTGGGCGCGCTGAACCAGTACATGTTGCACGCCGAGATGCAGAATAACTGGGGCTACAAGCGCCTCTATGCCGTCACCAAGAAACAGGCCATCGGCGAGATGAAACACGCCGAGGAGTTGATCGAGCGAATCCTGTTTCTGGAGGGAATCCCCAACCTGGCGGACCTGCCGAAGCTGAATATCGGCAAGGACGTGAAACAGCAGTTGACCAACGATTTGAACCTCGAGAAAAACGCGGTAGCTGAATATAACGCCGCCGTCGCCGCGGCCCGCAAGGCCGGTGATAACGTCTCCGCCGACCTGCTCGACGAGCTTCTCCATGACGAAGAGGAGCACGTCGATCAGCTCGAAACACAACTCTCTCTCATCGAGCAACTGGGGCTCGAGAATTATCTCGCCCAACAGATGAAGGAATAGCCCGCCGAAAGTGAATGCGGTGCAGGATGCGGCGGAGCGGATTCAGGCTCCGCCGTGCCTGCCTCAACTCTTTGTGGGATTCCACCCCAAGCTGCGAAGTCGTCATCGGCCTGCGAAGGTTCTCACGGCAGGCTTGGCACTCCCGTCGGCACGAAACAGACCATAGCCATCCTCGGGGTTCGATCTATCGTCTCCCGCATCCTGCAACTCGTACCAGAACACCCTGGTAACCTGAGGGTATCGCATGACGATTGAAAACACTTGTGCTACGCGACTTGCTTGGGTCGTTTCGTCCACGCTATTACCGTCCCCGGAGGTGTACCATCCGATCTCCGTAATCCAAATCTGCTTCGCGGTGTCCCCGTGGTCTTCCATCACACGCCAGATTCTTTCGATGGAGCCGGGGAGATAGCTCTCCGGCGGCTGTTGTTGATTGTAAGGATGAATCGCTACGATGTCGAAATAGTCTCTACCTCCGGCACCGTACACGGCGCTGAGGAAATCTTCCGGCAGGATGACGTCCGTCCAGCCACCACCCGACGCGAGACCGCCCAGGACAACGGTGCATTGAGGATTGGCCTCCTTGGCGGCAATGTACGTGGCTTTCAGCAACGTCGTATACCGTGCAGGATCAGGGTACGGACGCCAAAAACACCAGAGATTCTGCTCGTTCCAAACCTCCCAGTACTTGACCTGTGGGTAGCGCGATATAACCGCTCTTGTGTAGGCCGCGAATTCCTCGACACTGCTGGGAGGGAAAAACAGACCTTCTTCGAAGGCCGTAGGGCCTGAGGTGGACCACTGGGTCGAGTAGCCGAGGATGCCAAGGAGACTGATATTATTCGATTCCGCCAGCGCCACGAAGGGATCATTGTACGGGAGGTTCCATTGGTCACGAGTTGGCTGCACGTCTTTCCAATAGAAGGGCATTCGCACCGGAAATTCGCCCCGTGCAGAAAGCTGCCGGATAAGATTCAGGTCTTGAGCCCTTATCGTAAAATGATTGATGCCCTTTAGACTCGCCGGGATATCCGAAGGAACCTCGACGCGTTGAGGATCGTTTCCGATTGGCCCGCCACACGAGCTGCCCACGAGCAAGCTGACAATGAGCAGTAAGCGAGGTGGTGAGAGAGAACGGTGACTGGCGAGAGCTGACATCTTGGCACAGCCGGATTGCGCACGTGGTGGAGAGGACTTGAGGGAAAATCCACGGTGGCGTGTGCGGCTGGATTGTCGGGTGCACGTTTGTGTCCAGGAAAAGCGGCGTCCGCGGGCGCAGAGGCCACTTACAGTATATATCGGTCATATTGTCTAAGCTGTTATGAATCGGGAGACGCAAAACGTCGTAATCGGAGGATGCCAGTAGACAAAATGCCCGTAAAGCGGGCCCGTCAAGGAAGGTATATGTCGCTGGCGGACAGATGAGATGCGAACCGCGAAGCGCGGGCCTCTATCCTTTGATCACTCCAATCGGCCTTAGGCGCGCTGCGTTTTCATGCGGAGGCGAGCGCGAGTCGCCGGATTCCAGGAATCCGGTCAAAATCCGGATCAACGCTCGCAACGGTCGCCAAGCCGTTGCGCAACATGGTCGCTGCGTGGACGGCATCCCGTATCGATAAGCCGGAGTGGTGTTCGAGCAGGCGAAGGGCCTCCCTCATATCGTCCACTGTCACCGGTAGCATGTCGGGGAAAAGGGCCTCAATGGAACGAGCCAGCACAAGAGCCTCCCTTCTCCGGCCCCGCCGTGTCAGCACATAGAGGATCTCCTGCACGACTTCGGTGTTGACGGTGGCTTCGAGGGAACCATTTGCCACACGGCGCAGAAGGCGAGCGCAGGCGTCGCGCTCAGGATGTGCTCGGCCGGCTGCGTAGAGGAAAATATTCGTATCAAGAAATACGCGCATGGGCGGCCTCAATCTCCTTGCGAGCGTGGCTCCAACTGATTGTTGGAAGGTTCATCCGCAGGATCGCTTCGACGATGGCTTTGCGGTCGGAGTTCTGCGGTTTCAAATAAGTCGCTCGCACGGCGTTTCGAACAAGCTCACCGACTGAGGTCTTCTTGCGCCGCGCCAGTTCCCTGAGCCGCCGAAATTCTTCGGGATTCATCAGGATCTGGGTTCGTCGCGTGGTATTCATGACTCTGATCCCTTCCAATTACACATGTGCATAGGTATGAGCATATGCCTCCGGGAATTCACAAGTCAAGCCGCGGCGGCCGCTTGCGCCGCTTCTCTAGCCTTTAATCACTCCAATCGGCTTCAGCCGCGCCACGCGTTTCGAAAGCCCGGCGTTGTGGACGACATTGATGACCGCGTCGACGTCCTTGTAAGCCTCGGGGATTTCCTCACTGATGCCGTCGCGGGTTTCGGCGCGGACGAAGATCCCGCGCTCCTCGAGACGTTCGCGGGCGTGCTGCGCGTGCGTTGACTTCTTCGCCGCCGTGCGGCTCATCACGCGCCCCGCGCCGTGGCACGTCGTCCCGAAACTCTCCCGCATCGCGCCTTCGCTTCCCACCAAGATGTACGATGCCGTCCCCATCGAGCCCGGAATCAGCACGGGTTGCCCAACGTGCTTGTAGGCGTCAGGCACCTCGGGACGCTTTGCAGGAAAGGCGCGGGTCGCGCCTTTGCGGTGAACCATCACTTGCATCTCGCGGCCGCTCACGGTGTGCCGCTCGAGTTTTGCGATGTTATGGCAGACGTCATAGATCAAGCGCAGGTCTTCTTTCTCGCCGAAGATGCGTTTGAACGCTCCGCGCGTGAAGTGCGTGATACCTTGACGATTTGCCCAGGCGAAATTCGCCGAGGCACGCATCGCGGCGAGATACTCCTGACCTTCCTTCGAGTGCACAGGCACGCAGGCGAGTTGCCGGTCGGGCAGGTCGATGCCATAGCGGCGCATCCCCGCGTCAATTTCGCGCAGCGAATCGGTGCAAACCTGATGCCCCAGCCCGCGTGAGCCGGAGTGGATCAGAACCACGACTTCGTTTTCATAAAGTCCCAACGATTGCGCGATCTCCGGCTCGAAGATGCGTTCGACGTATTGGACTTCCAGAAAGTGGTTGCCCGAGCCGAGCGTCCCCACTTGCGGCAAACCGCGCTTCTTGGCGCGATCGCTCACCGCCGCGGGGTCGGCGCCGTCAATCGTCCCCCTCTCTTCGCAGTGATCCAAATCCTCGGGCCGGCCATACCCGTGCGCGACCATCCAGGCCGCGCCGTCTTCGAGAAGTCTGTCGAGGTCCTGATGCGAAAGCCGGATGTTCCCGCCGCGTCCCGCCCCGCTCGGAATGTCGCGAAAGAGTTGGTTGACAAGCTCTTTGATTTTCGGCCGAACCTGATCGACCGTGAGTGTGCTCGAGAGCAAGCGCACGCCGCAGTTGATGTCAAAACCCACGCCGCCCGGCGAAACCACTCCGCCTTCGTCGGGCAGGGTAGCGGCAACGCCGCCAATGGGGAACCCGTATCCCTGATGGATGTCCGGCATGGCGAGCGACCGGCCGACAATTCCCGGCAGCATGGCCACGTTGATCGCCTGCTCGAGCGAGAGGTCTTTGAGAAGGTCCTGCAAGAGTCGCTCGTCCGTGTAGATCAGCGCGTCGGTCAGCATGCCCGGCTTCGTCCCGCGCGGCACAAGCCAGCGGTAATCATCAAGCTTCTCGAGTTGATGCCTTTGAAGAGGCATAACGCCCCCTGCGTCGCGGCCGGATTTGGCTGCGCCTCATTATAGCAGCGGGAAGGCGGCGATTCCGCGCGCCGGCAATCGCTCCTTGACACAGGGATGAACGAAGATTACGATGCGGACCAATCGAGCCTTGTACGTTCTCTCCGAGAGGTGATGTATGGCCGACGTCAATAAAAAGCGGGTGGCATTGGGTGTCGTCGTGGGCGGCGTGGTTTGGGGTGTCTGGAGCATGCTCGTCAACGCTCTGATTTTGGCGTCCCACTACATGGCCGCTCAGAACTCCGGCCGGTTGCTCCAGCAGCCGCGATACCCGCTGTTCCTCCTCTACTGGTTCGTGATGCTGTTCGTCCTTACCTACATCCTGGTTTGGATTTACCTCTCGCTGCGTGTCACGCTCGGTCCCGGGCCAAAGACAGCGCTGCGCGTAGGCTTTCTGGTCGGGTTCGCCATCGCGTTCCCAATGAATCTCACCATTGCCTCGTGGGCTCCCTTTGAGCGGGTCTTCCCCCTTTGGTGGATGCTCGACCTGTGGGTGGGCGCGATGCTGGCGACATTTGTCTCGGCGTGGCTCTACAAAGATTAGTCGCAATCGATCTGTCCAGGCCTCGCATCCTGTGGCCATGCCGTCAATGCCGTCAAAGAGAATGGTGATTGTCCTTCTCGCTGGCCTGCTATCGGTCCCTCTTCCGGCACTGGCGCGCTTGAATCTGCCCCAGACCAAGCAGGTCGTGACGCTGCCTGACGATACCGTCCGTACCCTTCGGACCAGCCTCGGCTCGAATACCACGACGGAACTGCCACGAGCGGAGGAGGAAGTTCTCTTGAACGCGTTGCCTCAGGGTTTTCGCGCGTCGTGCGGCGATATGATTGAAAACTGGGGTGAGATCGCCAAAGGGACCGCCCAGTGGCGCGTGCGCGTCCTGTTCACGCGCGGGAATCAAGTCTGGCTGGCATTTCGTTGCGGATCTCGCGCACCCGAATATGGAAAGGACTTCGACGAACGGCCAGCCCTGTTGCGCCTTGATTCCGGAAAGTTGGAGTTCTTCCCTTTGGGCGTGGACGCCGAAAACGACTCGACCCTGTATCATCTGGAAGTTGCCAAAGTTGTGCCGCTCGACGGTGTGGAGGGAGTTGCGTTCAGCGCGATGGAACCAGGTTTAAACCCGTGCTGCGACGGGCCGGAATCGCGCTCCGGAGAAAGCTGGCGGGTCTTCGCGGACTCGTCGCACGGTGTTGCGGAATTGCTTTCGATCACGACGACGCGGGACGATTCCAGCCACAGCGACGACCCGGAGGTTGACTCCGAGACAACTTACCGGGCCGAGTTGAAGCTCGAACGGGATTCGAGCCGGAAGGTCACCGGCGTTACGGTGACCTTCCGCGAAGAGATCAAGGACATCACCTGGGAAGGCGCAAAAGCCAACCCCAAGATCGTCAGCCGACGCTCCGGCACGCTGCGCTACCATTGGAATCCTGCGTCTCGGGTCTTTGAGGAGATCAAGTAGCGCCACTTCCGCTCTGAGCGGGACGGCATTCTGGGCAGAAGACCCGGCGCTACTCTGCCACGGCAAACTGCAGCTTGTTTCCCATGCGGTCGATGCGGTCGAGACGGACGCGAACGCGCGCGCCGAGATTGAACTCGCGCTTGGCGTGCTGGCCGACGATGGCACGCAGGCTTTCGCGGTAGATGTAGCGGTCGTCGTCTAGCGAATCGAGCGGCACGAACCCTTCCACAAAAAGGTCCGTTAATTCTACGAAGAACCCATGCTTGGTCAGGCTGATGATGAGCGCATCAAACTCGTCGCCGAGATGTTGCGCCATGAAGTTGACCTTCTTCCATTCCATCAACTCGCGCTCGGAGTCCTGGGCACGCCGCTCGGCTTCCGAGGTCTCCGCGGCAAGGGCGGCGAGTTCTTGCGGGTGCACAAACGCCGCACCTGGGAACGCGGGCGGCCCGCCCGCCAGCGGCCGAGAAGGCCGCGCTCCCGGAGCTTCGCGCGAGAGCGCGGCCTTCAGGATGCGGTGCACGATCAAATCAGGGTACCGTCGGATCGGCGAAGTGAAGTGTGTGTAAGTGGGCGCGGCGAGCGCGAAGTGGCCGACGTTTTCCTCCGAATACCGCGCCTGCTTAAGCGAGCGCAGCATCAGGTAAGACAAAATCCGCTCCTCCGGTTTTCCTTCGATGCGCTGCGTCAGGCGCTGGTAATGCCGCGGGGTGATTTTGAATTCTTTGGCGGAGGGGAGATCGACGAAGCGCGGATGGCGCTCTTCGCGTCTTGCCTGCTCGCGCCGTGATTCGCGCACTCGCCGCAGGGCAGGCAATTCGATTCCCAGCGAGTAGCCGAACGTGGCCGCGATTTCCTCAAATTCCAAAACCTTCTTCGGGTCAGGTTTTTCGTGGATGCGGTAGAGCGAAGGGATTGCCTTCGACTCGAGGAATCCCGCCACGGCCTCGTTCGCGGCGAGCATGAACTCCTCGATGATCCGGTGCGCGATGTTGCGCTCCGAGCGCGTGATTCCAATCATGCGGCCGTGCTCGTCGAATTCGATCTCGGGCTCGGGCAGGTCAAAGTCGATCGAGCCGCGCGCCTCGCGCCGACGGTTTAAGATGCGCGCAAGTTCTTCCATCAGCTTGAAGTTTTCGACCAAGTGAGCGTAACGCGTCAGGTCTGTGGCATTGGCCGTCAGCACGCCGTTCACAGCGGTGTAAGTCATGCGCTCGGCGCTGCGGATGATGCCGGGAACAAGGTCGTAAGAAACAACCTTGCCCTCGGAATCGATTTCCATCAGCGCCGACATCACCAACCGGTCGACGTGGGGGTTCAAACTGCAGATGCCGTTCGAAAGATCAAGCGGCAGCATGGGCACGGCGCGGTCGGGGAAGTAGACGGATGTACCCCGCAGGCGCGCTTCGCGGTCAAGCGGCGTGCCGGGGCGAACGTAATGCGCCACGTCGGCGATGTGAACTTGCAGAAGATAGTTTCCATCAACCAAACGCTCGACATACACGGCGTCATCAAAATCCTTGGCGGTCTCGCCATCGATGGTGACGATGGGCAGTGCGCGGAAATCGCGCCGGTGTCCCTCGCCACGGTCGCGTTCGGGAATGTATTGCGGCACGGCGCTTGCTTCCGCCAGAACTTCCGCGGGAAAACGATGAGGCAGGTGGAATTTGCGGATGATGATCTCGACGTCGACGCCGAATTCGTCGCGCTTGCCCAGAATCTCCACGACCCGGCCCTTGGGAAGTTGCGCCGGCGCGGGAAAGTTGGTGATTTCGACGTCAACAATCAGCCCTTCCAGGTCTTGTGCGCTCCGCCGCGTTCCTGCGCGCATCAACTTTGCGCTCTTGCCTTCCGACTCTCCTCCGAATTGCCGGTCGCGCGCTGCTGTCTCGACGGGCCACTCTGCTCCGCGTGGGATCACGATCTCAAACGGAATGCGGTGATCATGAGGCATCACGTAGTTGTAGCGCGGGCCGCAGTGGAATTCGCCGACCACGGTTTTCTGTGCACGCTCGCGCACCGTGACGACCCGACCTTCCATCCGTCCGTCGGCTTTGGAACGCACGACGTGAACTTCCACGCGGTCGCCGTGCAGCGCCGAACCCATGCCGCCGGCGGGAATGAAAATGTCCTGCCCGAGTTCGCCGGCTCGCTGATCTGGGACGACGAACCCGTAGCCATCACGATGGCCGATTAAACGACCGCTGATCAGACCGCGGCGCTCGGCACTCGCCGGCGGCTGCGCGCGCCGGTGCTCCCGCGACGGAACGATGGGACGATGATCGGCAGGCATCAGGGCGAAGTGGCTTTTCTTAAGATAGGCAATCCTTCGCCGCCGCGCCAATTCTTTGAGAACAGCCTTGAGCTCGCGAGCCTGGCTCGAGCGCAGGCCCAGCGCGACGACAATTTCGCGCAGGCGAAACGCCTTGTGCGGATTCTCCTCAAAGAGCCTGAGGATTTCAGAAGGCGAGGGAAATTCACGCATGGCCGCTCCAGGTTGAGTGTAGCATTCCCTGCGCTGCGGGCGTTATCCCACGCCATCTCAGGGAAAAAGTTGAAAATTTCGTTCTGCAACCTGTAGACTCCTGAAATGATGCGAACCCGAATATCAATTCTGTTGGGAATCCTCATGAGCCTATCACCACTCGATGCCGCCCAGGCCCAGCGCCTTTCGGATCTTATGGACCGCTCGCAAGCACGGTCAATGGTCATCACGCAACTGGGGATTGTTGCGACTAGCCAGGCACTGGCCTCGCAGGCGGGAGCGCAGATTCTGGCGCGGGGGGGCACGGCCGTGGACGCCGCCATTGCCGCCAACGCCGTGTTGGGCGTCGTTGAACCCAT
Organism: Terriglobia bacterium; assembly: GCA_041946825.1. Taxonomy (GTDB): domain Bacteria; phylum Acidobacteriota; class Terriglobia; order UBA7540; family UBA7540; genus CAZTHM01. The sequence goes on from JBHGBD010000004.1 coordinate 138,829, forward strand.
GATGGATGGTATCGGCGGCGACCTCTTTGCCATCGAGTGGGATGCCAAGACAGGGAAGCTTTCCGGCCTCAACTCAAGTGGGTGGGCTCCGGAAAAACTTACTGTCGATTTCCTGAAGGGAAAAGGGATTACCCATATGCCCGGCCAGGGAATCTTCTCGGTGACGGTGCCGGGCTGCGTGAGGGGGTGGGAGGCGCTGCACAAGAAATTCGGCAAGCTCCCCTGGTCAGAACTCTTCCAGCCGGCCATCTACTATGCTCGGAACGGATTCCCGGTTACCGAAGTCGTCGAGACCTACTGGCGAGGGCAGAAAGCGGCCCTTGAGAAGGATATGAACGGCCGGCGCGTTTTCCTCGTCAACGGCGAGACGCCGAAGGTTGGCGATGTCTTCCGAAATCCAGAATACGCCCACGCGCTGGAACTCGTCGCCCAGCGGGGGCCTGAGGTTTTCTACCAAGGCGAAATCGCCAAGGCGATTCTGAGAACTTCGGAACGCCTGGGTGGCGTGATGACAGCCGCAGATCTCGCTGATTTCCGGCCGGAGTGGGTGAACCCAATTTCCACGAACTACCGTGGCTGGACGGTTTACGAGCTGCCGCCCAACGGCCAGGGCATGGCGGTGCTCGAGATGCTCAATATCTTCGAGAAATTCCCTATCCCCGACTGGGGCTTCTCAAGCGCCGACTCCTTCCACGTCAAAATGGAGGCGCAGAAGCTCGCTTACTCCGACCTGCGCCGTTACAATGCCGACCCGAAATTTGCCGAGGTTCCGATCAAGGGAATTCTCTCCAAGGACTTCGCTGCGGCGCGGGCCGCGACGATCGACTTGAAAAAAGCTCACTGCGACGTTGAGCCAGGCGACGCGGCTCGATACGGAAGCGACACGGTCTATCTGACCGCTGTCGACAAAGACGGCAACATCGTCTCACTGATCCAGAGCGTGGCAAGCCTGTTCGGCTCGGGCGTCATCGCGGATGATTTCGGCTTCGCTTTGCAGAACCGGGGTGCGGGATTCGTTCTGGATCCCAACCACCCCGACGTCCTTGCGCCACACAAGCGCCCGTTCCATACCATCATCCCGGGATTCATGGAGAAGGGGGATTTACATATCGGCTTCGGCATCATGGGCGGGCTCAATCAGCCGCAGGCGCACGCTCAGTTGGTTTCCAACATCGTGGATCACGGGATGAATATCCAGGCCGCGCTTGAAGCGCCGCGCTTCACGCGGTTGGAATTCGGGACCTGTCAATTCATGATTGAGGGGCGCGTGCCGGCGGCCGTCCGCGAGGAACTGATCAAGCGCGGTCACCCGCTCGACGTGCGCGGCGATTACTCTTCCTGGTTTGGCGGCGGGCAAGTGGTAATGCACGATTCCTCGAACGGCGTGAACTACGGCGCGTCGTCCCCGCGCAAGGATGGGGCCGCTACGCCGGAACCGTCACCAATGCCGGGAAAATAGGAACATCGTTCGCACTTCATGGATGGGGCTACGGAAACTCAGACCGTTGGTGCCGAAGAGAGGACTCGAACCTCCACTCCCTGACGGGAACTACACCCTGAATGTAGCGCGTCTGCCAATTCCGCCACTTCGGCAGGTACGAGCGAATCTGCGGGCGCAACCAGACAGCGAAAACTCCAGCCGCAGCCGCAATTTTCCATCTTGCCATTCGGGAAAACTCCTGTCAAGCAACGCGCGGCCGCTACGCCGAGGCCCGGTCACGCGCGGGTCCGCCTCCAGTGAACAGCTGCCGGAGCGCGCTGGTATAATGTCAGGTTGTGGGGCAACGCGAAACTGAGACGAAAAGGGGAAGAGCTTATGCGCGCTCTCGGTCGAAACCTCGTAGGAACGATGGCGTTAGGGTTGTTTGTCGTCTGGAGCGCGTGCACGGCGGGCGACCTGCCCACCGCCAAAATCAAAATAGGCGAAAAGATGGCGGATTTCACCCTTCCCGAGGCAGGCGCCGGAAAGGCTCATTCACTCTACGAACACAAGGGGAAGAAGGCCGTTGCGGTGATTTTCATTGCCACGCAGTGCCCGTACTCGAATGCCTTCACCGGCGTGATGGCGAAGCTGGCGCGTGAGTATGCCCGTCGGGGCGTCGACGTTGTGGGAATCAACGCCAATAAAACCGAGCCCTCGGCGCAGGTGGCCGAACACGCACGCGCGCACAACCTGGGCTTTCCGGTTTTGAAGGACGAGGACAACGTGATCGCCGACCGGCTGGGTGCGTCCGTGACTCCCGAAGTTTTCCTCCTCGACAGCACGTGGACGCTTCGATATCACGGCGCGCTTGGAAACAGCGCCCATCCCACTACCAAGGCAGACGAGGCCTCCGATGCCGAGTTCCGCCCGGCGCTCGAGGCGGTGCTTGCCGGCCAAACCGTTGCCAAGACGGAAACGAAAGCCTTCGGCTGCACGATTAAGCGTCTCTAGCTCTGTGGCTTCCACAATCTCGCAAAGCGTATTTCCGCTTCTCGCCACTTGGCTGGCGCTCGCCGCGGCTTGCTCGCGGTCGCCGAATCCGGTTCCGCCCGAGCCCACACCGCCCCGCGGAATTGTCGATTTGAATGAAGACGGCTGGCAGGAGGTGCGACGCCAGCATCGCGGCCGTGTGATGCTGGTGAATTTCTGGGCCACTTGGTGCGAGCCCTGCCGTGAGGAGTATCCCGCGCTGGTCCGGTTGCACAACACCTTCCGCACCCAAGGGTTGTCACTCGTCGCCATCTCGATGGACGAGCCGGAATCGGTCCCTGCCATCGAGCGTTTCTTGAAATCGCAAGGAGCGCAATTCGGAAGCTACCGCCACAACTTCCGTGACTTCGGAAAATTCATCGATACCATCAATCCCCGCTGGGGCGGCGGAATTCCCGCCAGCTTCTTATTCGATCGTCAAGGGAATTTGGTCCAAAGCTGGCAGGGGGCGACAACCTTCGAGGAATTCCAGCGCACGATCGAGCCGCTGCTTCGCTGAAGGACTTCCCTCGAGAATCACATTGAAGAATGTCCAGGCCGGCCTTAGCGGGCCTTGGTCGCCAGGGCCGCCATCACTTTCGTGCGCTCGGTGGCGATGAAGCTGACGATTTCCTGAATCGCCGCCTCGTTCTGCTCAGGGCTTTGGTCCGGCTTGAACCCGAAATCGTTCCCGCCCGTGGCAACCCGTACCAGGGCAATGGCGGCCATGCGAAGGTTGGGGTCTTTGTCCCGCAGAGCTCGGTTGAAAATCCGCTGGCCGTTGTCCACCCCACCGACGATCTCGATGGGCGGCGGAGTTTTGTGGCGATGGACGACCTGCTCAGGTGTCATCGCGCTGCCTTCGGTGAAGCGCCACACACCTAACCGCGCCGAGTCGAGGGCATGATTCGCCTCGCGCGTCGCTTCCATCCTCTGCTGAAAGGCCTCGGCCCGCGCGGCGGGCTCGGCCGTCGTGTCTCCCGTGGCCGCCTGCGCGGCGGCAATCGTCTCGTCGAGCATATGCGCCATCGCCGCGATCCCCTCAGTCCTTCCCAGCACGGTCAGGACGTTTGCCGGCGCGACGCGCTTCAGCGGGTCTGTGCTCATCAGCATCGGCACAAGGCGGGGGATGGCTTGCTCCTTGAGAGGAATGAAGGCCGTGAACAACTCAGCTGAGGTCCGGGGGTGCGAAAGCTGCTGGAGGAGATAATCCAGATCTCCCTTGCGCGCCGGGTCCAGCGGAGGGCTCAATTCGACTTTGCCCTTCCTCAAGGCATCCGTTTCAACCTGGACACTCGGCTTCTCCTGTTTGGCTTTGCGCTCGCGCTCCTGGCGCGCCAGATCGCCAAGTGATTGCGCAACGGCCAGCTGCGAGACAAGAAACAGACCAATGAACAATCCCCATGCGGTTCTCATTGCCGCCCCCTTGTCAGAGGATACTTGCACCCTTGCGTGACCACGCCGATTGCAGCGGATTATCTCACAGAAATCCTCGCGCGGGAACTCATCGGCCGCCGTGCCTCAGCGCGGAAGAAGCAAGCGGCCCAACAGAACCAGGCCCGACAGCAGCTTGGCGCCATCCAGTCCCGTAAACACCGTGTGCAGCGTTCTAAACCGACCCATCTCCGGCGGCGGGGGATTACGCGGCACAAAATCCATCTGGCGGCCGAGGTTCACAATCTCGGGAGTAATGTAAAGCGTCAACACTGCCGCCAGCATGAGCATGGCGCCGGCGAAAACCAAATTGAATGAGGAGCGCGGAACCTGCCGAAGCAGCAACCCCAATAGAATTCCACCGAGCACGAGTTGCGCCCAGCCATATGCGTGAAAATAGGAGCGGTTAATTTCCGAAGTGAGGTAACGCATGAGAACGCGAGTCTGGTCGGCGGTCAGCGGTTTGGCGGCCTCGGTGAATTGTGAACCCGATTCACGCAGGATACGGTTGAGCGTCGCAAAACTACCGCTCGCCGCGAACCACATGCAGACCGTCATCGCCACCCAGGTACTCAGGATTACGATTGCCAGCAATCGAGTTCGCTCCATGGGGATTCTTAATTATGAGTTCTGAATAATGAAGCGAAGGCCGGAAACTGGGGGAAGGAATCTTGATGCGTCTTCCATCCCTCGTCACTCCATCAACAAGCTCCCACTGCCGGCCTCCTGGCGCACAATGTCAGGCAGGGGGCGTCGCGGTCTTGCGCGGCGGATTGAAGAACGGAAGCGCCACCACGCCGACCGGCACTCGGTGCCGAGTGGCCTCGACCGTGAGTTCCATCTCGAGCCGCGCGCCGGCCTGGGCGAATCCCGCGCCGACGCTCGCCAGCGCAATCATCTTCTTCAATATCGGCGACCAAGTCGTTGAGGTCGCCCGCCCCACTTGCTGCCCATGGCAATAGACTGGCACCGCAACGCGCGAAGCGGTGCTCGGCGCCTGCGGGGCGAGGTCGTATTTCTCATAGATATTCTCCACCTCGGTCCAGTCGATCTCGAGGCCTACGAGGCGACGCGCCGGGCCGCCGGCCCTCTGCTCGGCGATGAGAGCCGAGCGCCCAATGAAATTCTCTTTCTCGAAGTGCACAAGACGCCCGAAGTTGAGCTCGAAGGGCGAATAGCACTGTGATGCGATCAGCGCTCTCCTGCTGCTGACGTAATCCACTTCAATCAACAACAATCCCGCCTCGATGCGCGCCACGTCCAGCGCCACCATACCCGCGGCCTTCACGTCGAACTCCCTCCCACCTTCGACGATCGCGTCCCAGACCTTCACTGCGTCATTCCAGGGAATCCAGATTTCGTAGCCAAGATCACCGGTGTAACCTGTGCGCGAAATATCCACGGGCACACCGGCGATAGAGCCATGGGTCACGCGGAAGTACTTCAGATTCTGAATGTCCGCGTCGGCGATTTTTCTGAGCAGCCGCGCGGAGGTCGGACCTTGAAGCGCAAGCGCTGCGACCTTTTCCGAAATATCTTCGATGGCGACATCCAACCCCAGCGCGTTTTGCCGGAACCAGCGCAGGCTGGGGTCGGCGGCGGTCCAACGGTACGAATCCTCATCCAATCGCGTGATGGTGCCGTCATCGATGACTTTTCCTTGCTCATCGCACCAGCAGCAATAAATCACCTGATTGACGGCTACCTTTTCAATGTCTCGCGCAATGATGCGATTGACGAGTTTTGTCGCATCCTTGCCTTTGACGAGGTATTTGAACAAAGGCGTCACATCAATCAGCGCTGAAGCGTTGCGGATGGCGTTGTATTCGTGCTCTTGGTGCGTCTCGTAGACGCTGACCGTGTAATAGCCCGACCACTCCCGATAGCTGAGGCTGTGGCAGAGCGCGAAGGTCCTCTCGTGAACCGCGGTCCCGATTGGCAAAGTTCACCCCCCAAGTGGACTTGTGCAGACGCCTGCTGGCGGGAGACCGATTATAGGCGCTCCGTTCACCGGTGACAACATAAGACGCGATACCTGCTGACAATTCTCGCCGGCCCCGTTAGAATGGCGGCTGGTTTCCTGCTCGCGTCTGAAGGCCGCGCGATACAGATAAGACAACGCATGAATTCCAAATACGATGCCATCGTCATCGGTGGCGGGCACAACGGTCTGGTCAACGCCGCCTACCTGGCACGCGCTGGGAAGAAGGTGCTGGTCCTCGAGCGGCGCCACGTCCTGGGCGGCGCGGCGGTCACCGAGGAAATCATTCCCGGCTTTAAGTTTTCCGTCTGCTCCTACGTGGTCTCGTTGCTTCGTCCCGAGATCATCCGCGAGCTCGATTTGCCCCGGCATGGCCTCGAGATACTTCCTCTCGACGGCACCTTCACCCCCATGCCGAACGGAGATCACCTGTGGCGCGTGAACGACCACGCCAAGACACGCCGCGAGATCGCGAGGCATTCGCGCCTCGACGCCGAAGCCTACGAAGAATACGGACAGGCGATGGCGAAGATGGCAAAGTTCGTGAAGCCCATCCTCAGCATGGTGCCGCCCGATCCTACCAAGCTCAGCTACAGCGAACTGAGCAAGCTCCTCTTCCTTGGCCGCCGGTTTCAGTCGCTGCCCCACGAGGAAAAGTACAACCAGGTCCAGTTGATGACCATGAGCGCCGCCGATTTCCTCGACCAATGGTTCGAGACCGACGTCCTGAAGGCGACCATGTCGGCGTCGGGAATCATCGGGACGTTTCTGGGTGTGCGCTCGCCCGGGACCGCCTACGTGCTGCTCCACCATTACATGGGCGAGATCGACGGGGCGTTCCGCTCCTGGGGATTCGCACGGGGGGGCACTGGAGCGATTTCTAATGCCATCGCCAGCGCGGCGCGTGAAGCGGGCGTGGAGATTCGCACCCAGGCGCCCATCGCGAAGATCCTGGTCAAAGACGGTCGTGCCATAGGCGTGGCCCTTGTGAATGGCGACGAGTTCTTCGCGGACGTCATCTCCTCCAGCGTTGACCCGAACCTTACATTCCTGAAGATGATCGATCCGGGTCATCTGCCCGACGACTTTCTAGAGGAAGTGCGACGGTACAAATTCCGCGGCTCATCTGGCAAAGTCAACCTGGCGCTCGACGCGCTGCCGGATTTCAAATGCCTGCCGGGATCGGGCGCGCACCTGCGCGGCGCGATTTCCATTTCGCCCGCCGTCGAATACATGGAGCGCGCCTACGACGACGCAAAGTACGGCGACTATTCGCGCCGGCCGTACATTGATATGGTGATCCCCACACTCACCGATCCCTCCGTCGCTCCGCCGGGTAAACACATCCTGTCCTGCTTCGTGCAGTACGCGCCGTACAAATTGCGCGAGGGCAACTGGGATGAGAAGCGCGAAGCATTCGGCGACAATGTTATCGATACCGTTGCCGAGTACGCGCCGAATCTCAAGAACATCATCATCGGTCGCCAGGTGCTGACGCCACTCGACCTGGAGCGCGAGTTCGGCCTGACTGAAGGGAACATCTTCCAGGGGGAGCTGACACTTGAGCAACTGTTCTTCCTGAGGCCCGTGCCCGGCTGGGCCGAATATCGCACGCCCATCAAGAACCTCTACATGTGCGGCTCGGCTACACATCCCGGCGGAGGAATCATGGGGGCGCCGGGTCGCCTAGGGGCGCTCAAGATCCTGAAGGACGGTGGACGGTAGATGACACACGGCATACAGCGCGCTCGCGGCCGATATTGGTTCTTCCAACATCCCGTCGAGCGCATGCCGTCGCCCGGTCTTTGATCCATGTCTAGAACACACGACATCGTCATCGTCGGCGCCGGGCACAATGGCCTGGTGACGGCGTTCTATCTTGCGCGCGCGGGGCTGAAGCCGCTCGTGCTCGAGCGCCGTCGGGTGGTCGGCGGCGCGGCGCTCACCGATGAGATTCACCCCGGCTTCAAGTGCCCGACCCTCGCTCACTCCGCCGGGCCAGTCGCGCCGCAGATCGTTCGCGACATGCAACTCGACGGCCACGGTCTCGAGGTGATCCAACCGGAAGTCAGGGTCTTCGCTCCCTCGCCCGACGGGCGTGCATTGGTGCTTTACGACGACCTCGCGAAGTCGTCGCGGGCGATCGCCAAATTCTCTGCGAATGATGCCGAGAAATTCTCGGAATTTGCGCACGTGCTGGGCCGACTGGCCCAAGTGCTTAGCCGAGTCTTGTCGCAGACTCCACCCTCGATCGACGAGCCGAGCCGGGGCGATCTATGGCACATGGTCAAGGCGGGCAAAGCGCTGCGCGGCTTGGGGAAGAAAGACATGTTCCGCCTGCTGCGCTGGGGGCCAATGGCGGTCGCCGATCTGGCGGGTGAATGGTTCGATACCGAAATCCTCCGCGCCGCCGTCGCCGTGCGCGGCATTTTCGGCGCACATCTCGGGCCGTGGTCCGCGGGCTCCAGCGCGTTGTTGCTCCTGCGCGCCGCGGCTGATCCGCATCCAGCAGGCGCCACGTCATTTGTGAAGGGCGGCATGGGTTCGCTCGCCAACGCACTGGCAGCCGCAGCACGCGAGGCCGGCGCGGAAATCCTTGCCGATGCCGAGGTGGCCGCGATTCGAGTCAAGGATGGCGCGGCAACCGGCGCGGTCCTCGCAAGTGGCGAAGAGATCGCTGCCAAAATGATCGTCTCGAATGCCGACCCGCGCCGCACGCTGTTGGGACTGGTTGATCCCGTTCACCTCGACCCGAGCTTCGTGCTGAAGATGCAGCACTATCGCTGTCCGGGGACCGTCGCCAAAGTGAACCTCGCGCTTGCCGGGCTTCCGAATTTCACCGCAGGCGGGAATGCTCACGAACTCCTTGCGGGGCGCATCCACATCGGACCAGATATCGATTACCTCGAGCGCGCCTTCGATGACGCCAAGTACGGCGATTTTTCTCGCGCGCCGGTACTCGATATCGCGATTCCTTCCCTCACCGACCCGTCGCTCGCTCCCGCGGGAAAGCACGTGATGTCGGTTTACGCGCAGTTCGCGCCTCACAAACTGAAGGCATCTGACTGGAACGCCCAGCGTGACGCACTCGGCGATACGGTCATCAAGACCCTGGCGGCGTACACGCCCGACCTTCCGAACCTTGTACTACATCGCCAAGTCATTACGCCGCTCGACCTCGAAGAAACTTACGGCCTCACTGGCGGCCACATCTTCCACGGCGAACTGGCTCTCGACCAGTTCTTCACCATGCGGCCGATTCTCGGCTGGGCGCAATACGCAACGCCCATTCGCGGTCTTTACCTCTGCGGCTCGGGAACTCATCCGGGCAATGGACTCACCGGTCTTTCCGGCGCGAATGCCGCACGCCAGATTCTTAAGGACTGGAAGAGGGGAGTATCCGCCTAGCCTTTTGGAGGCCAGGGGCACATGGAAAGTTGAGCGCGGATGAGAAGGGGGCGAAGTATTCGGCGTGGCCCCCACCCCAGAGGACACCATTCATGTAACTGTGGTATTTTCAATCACATAACCGCATTTTCAGTTCAATATGCCTGTTTCCCCTAGATACAAATTCAGACTGGATGCCATAAAGCTAAGTATTTTGTTATCATTTGTTTGGCGGCTTCGGTTTTTCATTTTCCGGTCCAGGGCGAAGGCTGGCTCGGAAAGGCCTTGCTCCCCTTATGTCTAGCCCCTGGCAGGCCCGGCACCTTCCTACCTTCGAGCCGGTTAACAAATATATCTAGGCTAATCTAAGACACCCCCCTTGCTAACAGAAAAATGTTCGAGGTGGCCTGGCCGACATTGGCTGGATTCGGTTTGCACGCCGAAATCCTGGCGAGTAGACTGAGCGCGGAGCCCGCCCCATGGAAGATCCGGCCACTCCAACGCTTAATCGCGCCGAGCGTGCGCATGAACACGGCCTTGCATGGGTTGGCCGATTCGTCGGCCAGATCCGCCCGCGGGTCTCGCTCGCCTCGGGGAGTCTGTTCGTCCTGCTGACGCTCTTCCTGCCGATTGGCTTTGAAGCTTGCGGGCCTGCCCGCCGGGGACACGAACTGATGAATGGCAAAGGCGATTGGCCGACTTTGATGGGGCTCGCGTCCTCCGTCGCAGGCCGCGATTTCTATGCGCTCGTTCTACTCGTAGCTTTTTTCACGCTCATCATGGTAACTGCCTCGGCAGTGCGGCCCGACCTGATCCACAACAGCGCATTGATCCCCCGAATGACGTTATTGACAGGCGCTATTTCGTTGTTCCTCGTCTGCGACGTCACGTTACTTCTGGCAGCTTTGTCAGGAGACAAGGCGGGCCCGGCAGCCCTGCTGCCCGTTGTGCTCTCCTGCCTGGCTCCGGGGATTTTCTGGCCGCGGAAGGGATTCGCGGCTTGGATCAGCGTCCTGGTTATCAGCGGCACATCGTTGTTGATTGTCGATCGGTTGGGATTGCAGATTGCTGAGCCCATCAACTGGATCGTCATCACGCTCGAAACGATTTACGCCCTGATTCCTCTTGGACTGTGGTTCCGATACGGACTTTCCTCTCGGCCGGAAGTCAGAGCTCGATGGAAAACGGTCCAGCGCGGGCTCGTTGCTCTTTACTTCTTCGCTGTCTTGGGAAATATCTGGTTCCTGGGGATCGCCATCAGCGAGGATTTATGGGGTTTTGTTCCGTGCTACCTTGGTATTCATTTGATGTCACTAGGTTACTGGAGGCTCGGCGTCATCCCGTCGCGTCCGCTTTGAAGCCTGCCTAGGCCGATCCTAACACCAGAGATCTCGACGTCACGCAGGTAGAGTCTTGGGCAGGCCGTTCTTCAGCGCTTCGATATGCATGGGCGTGGTGCCGCAGCAGCCGCCCAGCACCTGCGCGCCGAGCGAAGCCCACTGACGCGCCGCGGCAAGGTACTGGTCAGGAGGATATTCGTCGGTGAACATCCAGTCGGGGGGATCGAAGCGGCCGACGTGCGCGTACCCGCCCATGGGCTTCCGGTATTCTTTCGAAAGCTCGCCGAGCGCGCGGGTAATGTCAGGTACCGGCGCGCAGTTGAAAAGGAGGACGTCCGGCTCGATTCCGGCCAGTCCCTTGCAGACGTCCATGGCGGTCTCACCGTTTAACAACCTTCCGTTCCAGTCGCAAACGAAACCGACCCAGCCCGGAATTTCGATTTCGCGTGCGGCTTCGAGCGCCATGCGCGCTTCCTTCGAACTGTTGAACGTTTCAAAGAGCATCAGGTCGGCGCCGCCGTCCTTGAACGCCTGAACGATTTCGTGATACTCGCCGCGCATTTCCTCGACGCTGGGCGCGTGGTCGGGCCGGAAACACCAATCGAGCGTGGTCATGGCGCCGGCGATGCAGACGTCGGAGCGGCCGGTTTGTTCGCGGGCTTCCTCGACACGCTTCACACCCTCGCGGATCAGGAACGGGGCACGCGCTTCGAGGTCGGGCGCGCCGATGCGACGCATGTGCTCGGGATCGGCGAAATGATTCATGTAGCTGCGCCGCGCGAGCTGAAAGGTGTTCGTCGAGACGACATCGGCGCCGGCACTGATGTAATCGGCGTGAATCGCTCGGATGGCGTCAGGCTCGCTTTCGACTTTGTGCCCTTCCCAGGTCACACCGCGGCGCAACATCTCGCTTCCGATGCCGCCGTCGAGGATGACGATCTCGCGGCGGGCCAGCCGGTCTTTCAGCTTTCCATAACGTTCGGTCATGTTTTGGTACCACGTGGGTCGTGAGTTGTAAGCCTTCAGCTATCAGCCGCCAGCGGCTATTTGTGATTTTTGACTTTTGCCTTTAACTTTTGATTTTCCGTTCCGCTGTTGAGCGGATCTCGCGCGTCAGCCGACAATCGGCGATCACAGATCGCCGCTACAGCCCGTCCCGAAGGGCACGAATGTGTTCCGGCGTCGTCCCACAGCATCCTCCGATGACCTGCGCACCGAGTTTCTGCCATTCGCGCGCGGCATCGAGATAGCGTGCGGGCGGAAAGGCGTCGGTCCCGGTGAACCTCGGATAGAAACCGAATTTCCAGCTCGGCGGGTCATAGCGCCCGATATGGGCGAACGCGCCTGCGGGCCCCGAGCGATGTTTACGCAGTTCCGCCAGCGCGGCGGTGATGTCCTCGATCGGAGCACAATTCACGGCAACGACGTCCGTGCCCAGCGGCTCGATAGCTTTGGCCGCGTCGGCGAGTGGCTCCTTGCTGAGTAAGCGCGCGTTTTCCCTTACCACGAAGCTCACCCAGACCGGCAAACCCGCGGCGCGGGCGGCCTCACAGGCGATGCGCGCTTCAGCGATGTTATTCATCGATTCGAGAAGGATGAAATCCACTCCCGCCGATTTCAGCTGCTCAACGACCTCTGCGTGCTCGGCGCGACACTGATCGGCGGACGGTGAAAGGTCGGGGCGGTAAGAATGCTCGAGCGGCGAGATGACGCCGGCGATGGCTACCCCGTCGTTCTCGCGGCCCGCCTCGCGTCGCGCTTCGCGCGCCAACTCGACCGCCTGCCGCACCAGCTTGCCCGCTTTGTGCTCGAGGTCTTTCGGGCCGATGCGACGCATGTGGTCGAGCCCGTGAAAAAGGCTGAGGTACGCGCGCCGGTTGAGCTGGAACGTGTTGGTCTTGATGACGTCGGCACCCGCGGCGATGTAGTCGGCGTGGACCTGGCGAACCATTTCCGGCCGCCGCTCGATTCCGTGGCAACGCCAGTAAACGCCGCGGCGCAGGATCTCCGTTCCCACACCGCCGTCGAGAAGCACGGTCTGCCCGCGCGAAAGCCTGTCCCTGATCGTCTGGTAACTCATTAGATTTTTGTCGAATGCCCCGTTTGATGCCGCGCCATTATACCCCGCGCGTCAAGCCCCCGAATGCGGTGGGAACCTTTGGTCGCCGTTGAACGGTCATCGCTCTTTCCGGCGTTGCGCTATCATGTTGTGCAAATGGCGATGACACCTGAAGTTCGCGAGTCAACAAGATTCCTGAACGTCGATCTGGATATCTATTCGAAGACCCACCTCAAGCCGCTGGTATCCGCTCTCGGCAAGGAAGTGTTCGCCCTTCATCAAGGACGTGAAGGCCGTCTCTGGAGCGCGCACCTTGAGCTCTCTGACCAACCCAGGAGCGCCGATGAAGCCATTCGACGGTTGTCGGCCTTGATCCGCAGCCTTCCGCCCGAGGCGCGAAGACTTTGGGACGCGGCCAAGATCCGCGACTTCAACGTTGGCGTGCAGGGAGGTTGGAAGCCCCATGCGCGGACGGTCAAGCTCGCCCCTGGAACAATTCGCATTGCCTCCTCCCTCAAGGCTCGTCTCGTGGTTACAATCTACGCGGCGAGAGCATTCTCGAACCCAGCCCAATAACTCCCGGCGCGCCTTGCGGCATTCAATCAAACTCGATAATCTAGGCTGGGTTGTGGACCCATGAACCGAGTCCTGATCCTTCACTACCACGAGATCTGGCTGAAGGGCGGCAACAAGCACTATTTCTTGAGCCGGCTCATCGCCGCGGTGAAGCACGCTCTGGCGGATTTGCCGATGCAAGCGCCGCAATTCGTCTCCGAGCGATTGATCATCACGCCGCGCGACCAGGCTGCGCTCCCGCAAGCCCTCGAGCGACTGCGACACGTTTTCGGGCTGGCTTATGTGGCGCCGGCGCGCGAGGCTCCGAGCGGCCTCGAACATCTCGCGCCCGTCGCCTGCGAGATGATGGCGGAGAGGAATCCACGCAACTTCGCCGTACGCGCCAAAATCGCCGACCAGGATTTCGGGATGAACTCAATGGAACTGGAGCGCGCGCTGGGCCGTGCCGTCCTTGACCACTTGCGCGCCCGTGGGAGCGACGTAAGGGTGAAGCTGAACGATCCCGAAGTGACTTGCTCAGTGGAAGTGATTCCCGGAAAAGCTCTCGTCTACGTCGAGCGGGTGGAAGGCGCGGGCGGGCTGCCCGCCGTGACAAGCGGACGGCTGGTGGCGTTGCTTTCGGGAGGATTCGATTCCGGTGTGGCGGCGTACAAGATGATGCGTCGCGGCGCGCACCTCACCTTCGTTCACTTCTATGGCCCGCCATCGCCCGCGCGCGGCTCGTCGAGACCGATCGCGGAAGAGATCGTGCGCGTCCTGACCCCGTTTCAATTCACTTCGAGGCTCTATCTGGTTCCGTTCGATTCTGTCCAGCGTCAAATCGTCGCGGCGACGGAGGAACGCTACCGCGTGCTTCTTTACCGGCGTATGATGGCGCGCATCGCGCGCGAAGTCGCGCGGGCTGAGCGTGCCCTGGGCCTCGTGACCGGCGACAGTGTCTCTCAGGTCGCGTCGCAGACGCTGCATAATCTGGCGGCGCTCGACCGCGGTCTCGATGTCCCGATTTATCGCCCGCTTGCGGGCGACGACAAATCCGAGATCCTGAAGCTGGCGCGACAGATCGGCACCTACAAGATTTCGTGCGAACCGTTCGAGGACTGCTGTCCGCGCTTCATGCCCCGCTCGCCCGCCATCTTCTCGCGCGCCGAACAACTCGCGCAGGCCGAGTCGGGACTCGACATCGACGCGCTGGTCCTGATGGGGCTCCAAGGCGCGACTGCGCGCGATTTCAAATTCGAGCGCGGACAGATTTCGGTCGTCGACGCGGCGCCGCGGCGATTGGAGAAGCTGATCGAACGGCGGAAATCATCTCCGGCGCCCGCTGAGCCCGTGACTCCGCCTCGTCGCCTTTCTTGACGACTTTTCCCGCAGTCTCTATACTCTTTTCAGAAAGTGAGATGCGAAGATGAAGCGGACCCTGGCCGCATTCATGGTGAGTGGCGCGCTGGCCGGTGCGCTAGTGGCGCAAAATCCTGAGCCCGCCCAAAATCCTCCGGGTGGTTCATCGCAAGTCTCGACGGAGAGCAAACCCATCCGTGTGCGCGTGGACCTTGTCAACGTTCTGTTCACCGTCACCGACAAGAAGAACCGTCTGGTACTCGACCTCCTCAAGGACGACGTGAAGGTTTTCGAGGATAATAAGCCGCAGACCATTCGTTATTTCAGCCGTGAGTCCGATTTGCCGCTGCGCATCGCGATTCTGATCGACACCAGCAACAGCATCCGTGACCGGCTGCGCTTCGAGCAGGAAGCGGCAATCGACTTTCTGACGACCACGTTGCGCCCCAACAAGGATTTGGGGTTCGTGGTGGCCTTCGACGTGGAACCGCAGCTCCTGCAGGATTACACCGACAACGTGGAGAATCTCTCGCGGGCGATCCGCAGCCTGCAGGCGGGCGGCGGCACGGGGCTGTATGACGCCATCTTCTTTTCGGCGAAAGAAAAGATGCTCTTCTTCCCGCCCCCAGAACCCTACCTTCGTCGCGTAATGATCATCATCAGCGACGGCCGCGACAATCAAAGCGTCCACACCCGCGAAGAAGCGCTCGCCATGGCCCAGCGCGGCGAAGTGACCATCTTCACCATCAGCACGAACCGATCCGGCCTCGCCCAGCAGGGCGACAAGGTTTTGAAATACCTGGCGGAGGAAACGGGAGGGCGGGCCTTCTTTCCATTTTCCGCGAGCGACCTGGCCACTGACTTCCAGGAGATTTCGCGCGAGCTGCGGAGCCAATACAGCCTGGCGTACGTTTCCAGCAACACCGCCCACGACGGAACGTTCCGCGCCATCACCGTCCAGACCAAGAACAAAGGCGTGCGCGTGCGTTCCAAGAGCGGCTACTTCGCGCCCTCCCAATAGGTTTCGATTGACAGGGAAGCGTTTCAGGTAGAGCGGTGCCGCGCGTGAGACTGTTCTTCCCGCCCTCTGTTGCTCGTAACGTTCCCTATTCCGCGGGGGCGTAGTAGCCGCGACGCGCTTGCACTTTGTAATCGTGATCTCGCACTTTGACCTTGATCTTGCGGAAGGATCCGTCGTGTTTCGTATTCTTGGGTGAGTAGCCGAGCTGGTATTGCGTGCGCAGCTCATCGGCAATGTCCTGGAAGGCTTGTGCCGTATTCTTCACATTGCCGACTTCGATGACCCGCCCGCCGGTCTCATCGGCATATTTCTTGAGGATCGATTCGCCGCTGAACCCCAATCCTTGGCCGTAATAGAACGACCGGTCAAGGATGGCAATGGAATAGATGATGACATCGGACTTTTGCGCGGCTTCTGCGGCATCGGAGAGTTTGACTCTGCTGCCTGTGTCTTCGCCGTCGCTGAGTATGATAAGCACTTTGCGCCCTACCTCATTCTTGAGCAGCTCCCGGGCGGAGAGATAAACCGCGTCGTGCAAGTTCGTGCCGCCACCGCTTCCGCCAGTCGGGAAAGGCCCCGGCATGACCCCTCGCCCGCCCCCGTTAATCACCAACTCATCAATGGCCCGCGCCAGAAGCCGATGGTCGGCCGTGAAGTCCTGAAGGAGTTCGACCTCAAGATCGAAGTGAATTACAAACGCCAGGTCCTTCGGACGGAGCACTTGGCGGATGAAAGTCTTCGCTTCCTCTTGCTCTACACCCAACACGCGCCCCTGGCTGACGCTCGTGTCCACCAGGAGTCCGAGCGTCAGCGGCGTGTCGGTCTCGCGGGAGAAGTAGCGGATCTCTTGAGGAACATCGTCTTCAGTCAGTTCAAAATCCTCGCGGGCGAGGTTCGTTATTGGACGCTTCTTGTCCTTTACCACGGCATAGACATTCACAACGTTGGTGGAAACCCTCAGAGTCTGCTCGGCGGTTGCGGGCGGAGTCTCCTGGCTCACAACGCAAGGGGAAAACCCCAGCAACCAGACCACGCTCAGCACGCACCAGCACGTAATCGCTGATTGAATTCGCATGAACAAATTCGTCAAACGCTCCTTCCGCTTTCCCTGAATCGCTCCCTGGGTTAGATGCAGGGCGCCGGCATCGAGAGGGCCAACCGGATGGCGGGATGATCGGCGCGCTGAACCCGGGAGTATACGAGGCGGAGTCGTCGCGAGGTGGCCAGATGAACGACCTCGCGCGGTTCGCGGTTCAATTCGCGGATGTTGTTTTTTTGCGCCGCACAATCACTTTCCTCTTGACAAGATTGCGCGCAATCACTATACATGAATCTGAATACGCGCTCCGCCAGCTTTGCTGGCGCGAATATCAGAGATTCGAGAGGAGAATAAAATGGCAGCGAAGAAGAAAGCCAAGAAGAAGAGATAAGCTTCTTCAAAGAAGTTTGGAACGATCGGGGATGCAGCGATGCATCCCCGAAGTTTTTTTGGCCGGCTTCGATCTCGAACCCCCTTTTCGGCCAACCCGCTTCAATGACCCCTTGAAATGCGTTTTCAGCCGCTTGAATCGCGGTCAGGGGCGGCCAGCGCGCGCGGCGTCTCATCGATCGGTTCGAGCCCCACAATCTCATTGCCGGTCGCGGCGCCGAGTTCCTTGAACTTTCGCGCCGACGGAAGCACGCGTGACTCCAGCGATCCGACCGCCTTGTTGTAGTTCTCGATCGAGCGGTGCAGGGCGTTCCCGACGGCTTCGAAGTGCTCGAGAAACGTCCGCACGCGGTCGTAGAGCTGCTTGCCAAGTTCGCTGACGGCCTGCGCGTTCTTTTCCATCTGTTCCTGCCGCCAGCCGTACGCCACGGCGCGCAGCAGGGCGATGAGCGTCGTGGGGGTGGCGAGGATCACCCTCTTCTCCATCCCGTCTTCGATGAGCGAGCGATCCTGCTCGAGCGCCGCCGCGAAGAATGATTCGCCGGGCAGGAATAGCACCACCATTTCCGGCGCCGGATCGAACTGCTCCCAATAGCTCCGCACCGCAAGCTGGTTCATGTGATTGCGGACGCGTTGTGCGTGCTTCTGCAGGTGTTCCCCCCGCTCCTTCTCATTCGACGCCGAGGCCGCATCCAAGAACGACTGCAACGGGACTTTGGCATCCACGGCGATCCGTCGCCCGCCGGGAAGATTGACGATCATGTCAGGGCGCTGACGCCCGCCCTCACCCCCCAGCGTCTCCTGCTCCGTGAAATCGCAGTGCTCCGACATGCCGGCGAGTTCCGCGACGCGCCGCAGCGTCAGCTCTCCCCAGCGCCCGCGCACCTGTGGCCCGCCCTTGAGGGCGCTGGCCAGGCTGCCGGTTTGCTGCTGCAACTTCT
Organism: Terriglobia bacterium; assembly: GCA_041946825.1. GTDB lineage: Bacteria > Acidobacteriota > Terriglobia > UBA7540 > UBA7540 > CAZTHM01. The sequence continues at coordinate 156,787 of JBHGBD010000004.1, forward strand.
CCGCCTCGTTCGCAAGAATTTTCAGGTGCTGTTCAAGCCCGCCATAGGCGCTTTGCCGCGCACGCTCCATTTCCTGAATCTGCTTCTCGTACCGGCCCAACGCCTCGCGGAGAGGATTGACCAATCCCTCGATCGCTTGGTGGCGCGTTTCGAGATCGCCCTGGGCCTGCGCCTGGATCGTCTCGAAAGTGCTTCTGGCGAGCGCGACGAACGCCTGGTTATTGCTCTTCAGCGCTTCGGCGGCCAGCGCGTTGAAGGTATCGGCGAGTTTCTGCTTAGCCTCGTCGAGCAGCTTCTTCTGCTCGGCCAGGTTGGCTTGCGCCTCCTGAAGACGGGCTTCGGCGCCGGCGCGCTGCTCGCCTTCGGCGCGGAGCCGCGACTGCACCTCTTCGAGGTTGCGGCGTAAGTTCTCGAGCTGTGCTCGGAGTTCGCTGGCGGTGCTTTCCGCCGCGCGCGTTCTTCCCTCGGCCTCGACTTGCAGGCGTGAGAGCTCCGCGACGGATCGCGACTTCGCCCAGAACCACGCCACCACGCCGCCCAGCGCCAGGCCCACTGCGAGCAGAAGCCACTCACTCATCGCCGGCCTCCTTGCCAGGGCGCGACTCTCGACCGCGCCAATTTCTCTTCAGTAGCTTTCCTCATGTGCGGGACAGACAGGAACAAAATCACACCATCGGCAAACATATCCCGGCGTAGGGGGGAATAGCAAACTGCGAATCTGCTCCGCCACCTCGCGGATGGTGGCCAACGCCTCGTCGAGGTCCTTGTCCGTCCGCACAGTCGAAACCGGCTGGTTGTTCGTCAGGTTGTAGAACGTGAGTCGGGCGGGCTTCAGGCGCAGTTGCTCGCGCGCCGCCAGGGCATAGATGGAGAGTTGCAGGCTCTTGTCGGCGTCTTTCTGCGAACGCGGTCGTCCCGTCTTGTAGTCAACCAACTCTTCCGCTTGGCCGCCTTGCCCATCAACGGGGTTGATCTGGTCGATTCGCCCCTCCAGTTCGACTTCGCCCACGGTAAAGCGGAAGAAGATTTCCGTGTGGACCTGCTCCCCCGCGACGGGAATCGGGTTTTGCCGGGCAACGAACGCGCGAAGTTGCTCAAGCCCCGCCTTCTTGTACGACTGCTCCTGATATACGTCCTCGAAGCCTGCGTCGCGCCAAGCGCGGAGATAGAATTCCTCGATCGCTTCGAAAGTTGGCAACGACTTCCGACGCAGTTCGAAATAGTGCCGCACCGACTGGTGCATGATGTTGCCGAACGTCAGCGCCGGTTGCGGCCCGGTGGCAATCTTCAGCACATGGCCGAACTTGAATTTGAGCGGGCAGCTCAGATAATCCTCGATCGCGGTTGCGCTCAATTGAAGTCTGCCGTCCGGCGCGATCGGTGGAGACTTGCCCGCCCAGCCTGCCACGTCGGGATGGACCGAGGGCGCCTCAGCCGCGGTGTCACTGAACAATCCCGGCTGCACCTCGCGCATCTGCGGTTCACTGCGCGCGACCCGCGGCGGCACGGGCGGCAAAACCACCTCCGACGGCGCCTGTGGGACCTGGACGCGCTCGATATCGCGCGCCGTCACTGCGGGATTGGAGAGTAGATCGCCCACGAAGGCCGACGGCTTTTTCCCCGGCTTCACAACACTCGAAACGTACAGCCTCTCTTCCGCCCGCGTCATTGCCACAAAGAACAATCGCCGCTCTTCCTGCAGGTGAATGTCCGGCGGTGGCTCCGGCCCCTTGCGCAGCTCGTCGGGGAATTCAATTACGGGTTTTTGCTCGCTGTGGGGAAAGCGCCGCGGCGCCACGCTGAGAATGAAGACGAAAGGAAACTCCAGCCCCTTCGCCGCGTGCGCGGTCATCATTTGCACGGCGTTGGCAGGACTCTCGGGCTCGGGAAATTCGACTTTCCCGCCCGCGTCCCGGAAGTACTGGAAATACTCCATGAACTCGTTCAGCTTGCGCGTCTCGCTCTTGGCCTCCCAGCCTTCCAGAAATTTGCGAAAGGCGCTCGCATAAACGCCGTCCGAATCGCCGGGAACGAAAGTCAGCCCGAGTTGTTCAATCATCCGGTCATAAAGATCCGTAACCGGCAGGCGCGCCGCCGCATTCCGGAGATCCGCGAGAAGCGACTTCAACTCCCCCCAGCCGGTCGTGGCCAGCGCGCTCCACGTCGGAGCCTTCTCCCACGTTTCCAGCGCGTCGTGAAGGGAGCAACGATTCTTGCTGGCATTCTTGCGCAACTCCAGCGAAAGGGATTCGGGAAATCGCCAGCGCGGCGCCAACAGCACGCGCGTCAGGCTGATATTGTTGTGCGGAGAATGAATCAGGTTCAAATACGCAAGCAGGTCACGTAGGATGACCGTCGAGAGAATCGAAAGCCCGCGAATCGCGAACGGAATATTGCGCCGGCGAAACTGGTCGACGAGCGGATCGCGATGGCTGTGGGCGCGGTAGAGCACAGCAATGTCGCCAAAGCGCCGTGATTCTTTCCGATGCAGACGTTCGATCTCCCCGGCAATCCACGCGGCTTCACTCACATAGTCGGGCGATTCGAGGAGAAAGATTCGGTCGCCTTCACCGTGCTCCGTGCGGAGCGGTTTCTTCTTCTCCTCGTGGGTGTTCTTGGCGATGACCACGTCGGCGGCGCTAAGAATGCGCCGCGTGGAGCGGTAGTTTCTGTGGAGATTCACGACCTTCGCGCCCTCGAAGGCTTGATGAAACATCTGGAAGGCCCCGTGCGCCGCGCCGCGAAAACGGTAGATCGCCTGGTCGTCGTCGCCGACGGCGGTGATGTTGTACGGCGCCGCCACAAGGCGGCGCAGGAGCTCAACCTGGGCGAAGTTCGTATCCTGGAATTCGTCGACCAGGACGTAGCGGAAGCGGGCGTGATAGTACGGGAGGACCTCGGGCTCACGGTCGAAGAGCCGCACGGTTTCACTGATCAAACTCCCCAGGCTCGAACAGCCCGCCTCTTCAATTAGCCTGCGACTGTTCCGGAACACGCGGGCCAGTTCTTTCTTCTTCACGACTTCTTCTTCCTCAAGCTTCCGCTCCGCGGCATCGAGGCGAGGCGCGCGGCCCTGGAATGCCTTTTCCACTTTTGCCACGAAGGCTTCAAAGTCGCCCGGCTCGATCAGCTCGTCCTGGCAACGTGAAAAGAAATCGTTCAGATCATGCAGGAACGCCCCCGGCTCGGCGAGCTTCTGGTAGAAGTCGAGCCCCAATTCCGTCATGCGTTGGCGGAGAAATATCCAAACATCCACCTTGTCGAGGAGGCGACGTTCGAAATGCCGCTTGCGAAGAACTTCATAGCAGAATGAATGGAAAGTGGAAATGTGCGGAAGCTCGGGCGGACTGGCCAGGGCCTTACGCACGCGCTCCTTCATCTCCGCCGCAGCTTTGTCGGTGAACGTGACGGCGAGGATGTTCGTTGGCTGAAGTCCCGGCACATTTTCCAGCAGGTAGACGATCCGCTCGGTGATGACACGCGTCTTGCCGCTGCCCGGCCCGGCGATAATCAGTAGCGGCCCTTCACCGTGTTCGACTGCCTGCCGTTGTTCGGGATTGAGTTCAAGCATGGACGTACTTCAACCATTATTCCGCGAACGATTTGCCCGAAACAAGGCTTTTTGCGGTGGATTGGTTGACTTGGCATCATCCGCCCGCCTATAATTCGCGCGGGTCTGAAAGCCATGCGCGAACCGGTCATCATCGCCGCCGTTCGCACCGCCATCGGCAAGTTTCAAGGTTCCCTTTCCCCCCTTTCCGCCGTCGAACTTGGAGCCTGCGTGGTGCGCGAAGCGGTGCGTCGAGCGGGAATCGAACCCGCTCAGGTCGACGAAATCATCATGGGCAATGTGGTTTCGGCGGGACTCGGGCAGAATCCCGCGCGCCAGGCGGGCCTGAAGGGCGGCCTCGCGAACCATGTCGCCGCGATGACCATCAACAAAGTCTGCGGCTCCGGATTGAAGGCGGTGGCACTGGCGGCGCAGGCGATTCAAACCGAAAACGCCGATATCGTTGTCGCGGGCGGCATGGAGTCGATGAGCAACTGCCCTTACCTCCTGCCGCAACTGCGGGGCGGATTGCGCCTGGGCCACGGCAGAGTGCTCGACTCGATGATCACCGACGGACTCTGGGACGCCTACGAAGACTTTCATATGGGCATGACGGCGGAGCTGGTGGCGGAGAAATACCAGATTTCCCGCCAGCGCCAGGACGCCTACGCCGTCGAGAGCCATCGCCGCGCGCTCGACGCCATCAAGAGCTGCCGCTTCAAAGATGAAATCGTTCCCATCAGTATCCCTCAGAAGAAAGGCCCCCCGATTGAATTCGCGAAGGACGAATCGCCGCGCGAAGACACTTCGTTGGATGCCCTGGCGAAGTTGAAGCCCGCGTTCAAACCCGACGGCACCGTCACCGCCGGAAACGCTCCGGGTACGAACGATGGCGCTTCGGCGCTGGTCGTGACTTCCGCCGAAACCGCCCGCAAACTGGGAAAAGTGCCGCTGGCCCGCGTTGTCGGCCAGGCGGTGAGCGGCGTCGAGCCCAAGTGGGTAATGATGGCGCCGGTTACAGCGGTGCAGTCGCTGCTGAAAAAAGTCGGCTGGAAACAGGACGACGTTGATCTCTTTGAGCTGAACGAAGCCTTCGCGGTCCAAGCCCTCGCCGTCATCCAGGAACTGGGTCTCGATCCCGCCAAAACCAACGTCAATGGCGGCGCGGTGGCGCTCGGCCATCCCATTGGCGCTTCCGGCGCGCGCATCCTCGTCACCCTGCTCTACGAAATGGCTCGCCGGAACGCCCGCCGCGGCGTCGCGGCGCTCTGCCTGGGCGGAGGAAACGCGGTGGCGCTGGCGGTGGAGGGGTCTGGCGTTTGAGGAATCTGGCGATATTGTGATTTAGCGATATTGTGATTTGAAACCCGCAACTGAATTACACAAATGCTAACACAGCAAGAGATGATGCGGGATAGGACTAAGAACTTCGCGATACGAATCGCTAAGATGTTTCGCGCGCTTCCAAAGACCGATGAAGGCCGAGTTCTTGGAAAGCAAGTGCTTCGATCTGGCACCTCCGTCGCCGCAAACTACCGAGCCGTTTGCCGGTCCAGATCGCGTGCTGACTTCATCTCGAAACTTTCCGTTGTTACCGAGGAGATTGACGAGACTGCGTTTTGGCTGGAATTGCTGGTTGAAACAAGAATAGTTCCGAAGCCAAAAATGGAAGTACTGCTGAAGGAAGCCAACGAGTTGACGCGGATCTTCGGAGCGTCTGTCCACACGGCCAGGACAGGATAGAGTTTGGACGTGCAATGACCACGCTTGGCTTTATATCGCTAAATGGCTAAATCACAATATCGCTAAACTGACACATGTCTCAACCGGTCAAAACAGTAGTGATAGTTGGCGCGGGGACGATGGGCGGCGGGATCGCCCAAGTCCTCGTCAAGAGTGGATACTCGGTCGTTCTGAATGACGTTGCCGAAAAGTTTCTAGAGAAAGCGGCGGACAGAATCGCCAAGGGACTCGCGCGCGACGTCGAAAAGGGCCGAATGACGGCCGAGGAGCGCGAGCATGCGCTTGGACGGCTGAAGACGACGGCCGATCTCGCGGAAGTCGCGAAGACCGATTTCATCATCGAAGCAGTCATCGAAAACTTCGAGACGAAAGCTGGAGTTTTCAAGGCGCTCGACCCGCTGGCCCGGCCCGAAGTCATCTTCGCCTCCAACACGTCTTCGATTTCGATTTCCAAGCTCGCGGCACAGACGAAACGCCCTACCAAATTCATCGGCCTGCACTTCTTCAATCCCGTGCCAGTGATGAAGCTGGTGGAAGTCGTTCCCGGCCTTGATACTTCTCCCGAAACGGTGGAAACCGCGAGTGTCCTTGCCGCTTCGCTGGGCAAGACGGCCATTCGCGTCAACGATTATCCGGGCTTTGTTTCGAACCGCGTCCTGATGCCGATGATCAACGAGGCGGTTTTCTGCGTGATGGAAGGCGTGGGCGACGCCGCGGCGGTGGACGCCGTGATGAAGCTCGGGATGAACCATCCCATGGGGCCGCTCGAGCTCGCGGATTTGATTGGTTTGGATGTTTGTTTAGATATAATGAGGGTGTTGTACGAGGGGTTTCACGATTCGAAATACCGTCCCTGCCCGCTGCTCGAGAAGATGGTCGCCGCCGGAAGACTGGGCCGCAAGACCGGGCGCGGTTTTTACGAATATCCTTCGGGCAAGTAGATAAGGTGAGCCCTGAAGGCCCCGCAGCCAACCGAAATCGAGAGAGTCCTTGCAGTATGCCCACGATCCTTCGGTCTGGCCCTTATCGTTTCTTCTTCTACTCGGCGGATAATCGTGAACCGCCGCACGTCCATATAGAAAGGGAGGAGAAAATCGCTAAGTTCTGGCTCGACCCGGTGCGAATCCAGTCGAGCGGTGGATTCAGCCGAAAGGAAATTGGTACAATCCAGAAACTGGTGGAAGAAAACGCCAGCGCGCTTTTGGGGAGTTGGAATGAGTTCTTCAGTCGTAGAGGTCAATCGGGCCCGGGCCCAGCAGGTCACGGTCACGGACGAAAGTCTCATCGTTGAGCTGACCGACGGCCGGACGATCTCCGTCCCGCTGGCTTGGTATCCCCGGCTTCTTCATGGCAGTACTGCCGAACGCAGCAACTGGCGCCTAATCGGCGCCGGGGAGGGCATCCACTGGCCTGATCTGGATGAGGACCTAAGCGTCGAGAGCTTGATCGCGGGAAGCCCTTCGGGCGAGTCCAACGATTCCCTCAAGCGTTGGCTTGAAAAACGCAAGCCCGCGGCCCACTCGAAGAAATGACTCGCCGACCGCCGGGCCGTAAGACGGGGCGGGTTTTTTCGAATACTCCCGAGGTTAATTCTCGCCAGCGTGGCCTGATTGCTTGGGCGACATGAATCATGATTTGTTCCCGTTTGTAGTCTTATTCGCGTGTCTGGTTATGCCCGCGCTCCTGGCTCGACACGGAATCGGGAGTCGCGGAGTCTGGTTAGGAGGCGGCCTGGGCGCCTTCCTGGCATTTGTTTTGTACAGCCTCGTTTGGTGGAAAACCGTCGATCCGGAGGAGCTCACTTACGACTGGCCTCCCTCGGCGCCTCTGGGAGGAGTCGACGGGTACTGTCTATTCCTCACGATTGGATTTATGGTCGCAGCCATCTTTTGCAGGCCGAAGACTATGACGGATACCGGTCTAATAAGCAATATTGAAGGGAGAGTCCTAAATGGCGGAAGAGCGGACGGAAAAAACGAAAGCGATTGACCTGGCGCTGACGCAGATCGAGAAGCAATTCGGCAAAGGCTCCATCATGCGGCTGGGGACGAAGGAGGCGCTAGTACCGGTCGAAGTCATTCCCACCGGCTCGATTTCCTTCGACGCGGCGCTGGGTGTGGGCGGACTGCCGCGCGGGCGTGTGGTCGAAGTTTTCGGGCCGGAATCGAGCGGCAAGACAACGATCGCGCTGCACGTGGTGGCGGAAGCGCAAAAGCGCGGCGGTATGGCAGCGTTTGTGGACGCCGAGCACGCGCTCGACGCCGCCTACGCCAAAAGGCTGGGCGTGGACGTGGACAACCTCCTGGTCTCGCAACCCGACTACGGCGAGCAGGCGCTGGAAATCGCGGAAGCCCTGGTGCGGTCAAACGCTGTGGATGTGCTGGTGATTGATTCGGTCGCGGCGCTGGTCCCCAAGGCCGAGCTCGACGGCGATATGGGCGACTCGTTGCCCGGGCTGCAGGCGCGCCTGATGTCGCAGGCGTTACGCAAACTCGCGGGAATTGTTGCTAAGTCCAAGACCTGTCTCGTCTTTATCAATCAGATTCGCGAAAAAATCGGAATTATGTTCGGTAACCCTGAGACGACCACGGGCGGCCGGGCCCTGAAGTTCTATTCTTCGGTCCGGGTGGACATCCGACGGATCGCCGCCATCAAGGACGGGGACCGGGTGGTGGGCAACCGCACCAAGGTAAAAATCGTCAAAAACAAGATTGCCGCTCCCTTTCGGGAGGCAGAATTTGATATCCTATATGGAGAGGGGATCTCCAAGGAAGGCGATCTGATCGACATCGCCGCCGAGCGGAATATACTGGAGAAGAGCGGCGCCTGGTTTTCCTATGGGGGAGAGCGCATTGGCCAGGGCCGCGAGAACGCCCGGCAGTTCCTTCGCGACAATCCGGATATCCGGAAGAAAGTTGAGATCGAAGTTCGTAAAGCCTTGAACCTGCCGCTGCCGGTAGAAACACCGGAAAAAGAGAGCGCGGTCGCGGCCAAGGCGAAGAAGTAGAACCTAGAGGACCAACCTTTTTGGGGAAGCTCCAAAGTTGACCGGCGCCAGGGTCGGCCAGGAGCGGGAAACCAACCGACAATGCAAGGGAGGCTGCGTGAATCTCGTGCGTAAAAAGATTGCCATCCTGGCAGTGGCAGTCGTCTGGCTGTTGGCAGGCGACCTCCTCGGGGGAACGTCCGATCCGGTACGAAAGAGCACCACAAGCGCAACCACCTCTTCGAAGCCCGCGCTGCGATCAACTACCAACTCGACCATCAGCAGCAAGAAAAAGAGAACGGTCCGCCGTCGGGCTCGACGGCGCAATCCATGGCGGATCAGCTCATATGGTGATCCGGCCGCAGAGGATAACCCCGCCGGCGAAGACCCGCTGGTCCGCGAGGCCGCTCTCGAGGCGATGGGAAAATGGAATGGCAGCGTGGTCGTGGTCGACCCGAACAGCGGGCGAATCCTCTCGATCATCAATCAGCCGTTGGCGCTTTCCAGTGCGTTCACCCCTTGCTCGACATTCAAACCCGTCGTCGCCCTGGCTGCGTTGAAGGAAGGGCTGATCACTCCCGAAACCAAGATTCGTGTGGGGCGCCGGACGCGCATGGATTTGACCGAAGCCCTGGCGCATTCCAACAACCCCTTCTTTCAGACCCTGGGAAAACAGCTGGGCTTTGAGCGGCTTTTCGAAATTGCTCACCGCTTTGGTTTCGGCGAAAAGGCGGGGCTGAATATCCCCGGCGAGTCCGCAGGCCGGTTCCCCGAGGCGGCGCCCAAGGATGGCGGCGTCGGATTGATGTCGAGCCATGGCAAGGCCATCGAAGTCACGCCGCTGCAGATGGCGGCGGTCATTTCCGCGATTGCCAACGGCGGCACGCTTTACCACCTCCAGTACCCCCGCACCCCGGAAGAAATTGAGCAATTCCAGCCTCAGGTCCGGGGCCACCTGGAAGATCTCACGGATTACTTCCCCCATGTCCGCGAGGGGATGGCGGCTGCGGTCCTTTACGGAACAGCTCGCTCGGCGTTTGATCCTGAGGAACAGATTTACGGTAAGACGGGAACCTGCAGCGAAGATGGTGCGCGGCTTGGCTGGTTCGCTTCCTACTCGAGCGAACAGCAACCAAAGTACGTCGTGGTCGTTCTGCTGCGCGGAGGAAAGATGATGTTCGGCCCGCACGCCGCCGAGATCGCTGGCCGTTTCTACCGGACGCTTCGCCTGCGTGAACAGCCTTCCACTCAAGCCAGCTCGCCCCCGGCGCTTCTCAATGGCTTGCGACCTTAAGACTGAATCTCGCGGTTCGATAGCGCTCTATCACAAGGCGCGAAGATCAAAGACTCTCTCGGCGTAGATCCTGCTCAATCTCAAATCCTCTTCCAGTGAACGGGTGATGGTTGTCCCCTTCTCGTAAGCGAGTTCCACAACCAGGTAACCGTTGTATCCAGTTTGCGTCAAATGCGCTGCAATCTTGTGGTAATCGACATCACCCTCGTTGAAGTCCTCCGTCCAAATGCCGCCTTTTGAGTTTCGCAAGTGGAGACCCCGAAGCCGGTTTCCAGTCTCTGCCACAAAGGCAATTGGATCCTGGCCCCCGCGGTACGCCCAGTGAACATCCACACAGCAGTCCACGAGCTTAGGGTCGGTGTTCGCCAACTGGTATCGCCACTCGCGCGCGTTTTCGACGAGTTCCGGCGTGTGATGATGAACCATCAAGCGGACACCCAGCTTGTTGAGTTCGCCGCCGAGTTGGTTCAGATAGCGCGCCTGCGTCGCCAACTCCTCGTCCGACTTTCTTCCTTGATGGGGTTTGGGACTGGGATTCGTCACGATTCCTCGAACACCTTCTCCTCGAGTAGCCTGCGCCAGTTCCAGAATCGTCTTAATGGAATGCTCTGCCATGCGCGGCTCGTGCAGGATGCTGTTAGCGTAAAACGTCGGCATGTTGAGGTTGTATTTCTTCAGCAGCCCGAAGGTCTTCTCCCGCAACCCTGGACTCACGAAGATGTCGTTAAGATCGACATTCGCGTAACCCGCGCGGTGAAAGGTCGAAAGCATCTCCTCCACGCCCTCGGCCGGAGTTTTCTTCGCAGCTTCAAAATGCTGAATCCAGATGTAAGCCTGGACGGAGAGAATGGGATGATAGCGGGGCGAAGCCACCGCGCATAACCCCGGAATAGAGCTTCCTGCGAGGGCTGCCATTTTAGTCAGAGCCTCGCGTCGTGTGCATCTATTTCCGCTCATCGAGAATCACCTCTTGGGTTTTCGGAGCGCCCGCCAGAAACCACTCCACAACCTGGGCCGGCGCTCATCGTGGGCGGAATCTACTGCTCATTCGACGAGGGGTCAAGCCTTGTCCGGCCCGCACATCCTGCTGCGTCATGCGGATATCTTCCCCAACTGCACAAGAAGGCGTATAGTGGCGGGCGCGGTTCCGCAAGTGTCGTCCCCGAAAACGCCTCGCACCCATTGGCCGAAGCCGGAGGCTTGCTATGACTGTTGATCTGGACCTTCAACACCACGCTCCGCCGCCCAGGAAAAAGGATTACCGCATCGGCGCGATCGGCGCGGGGTTCATTATGCGCGATTGCCACCTGGTAGCGTATCGCAACGCCGGGTACAACGTTGTGGGGATTACTTCTCAACCTCCCGAGCAGGCCCGGGAAGTGGCCACGTTGCGTGTCATTCCGAGAGTCTACAACACCAACGAGGAGTTGCTGGCCGACAGCTCAATTGAAGTCGTCGATATCGCCGTGCCGCCGAATCTCCAGCTGGGGATTGTGCGCGAAGCGGTGAAGCACTCGAACCATATCAAGGGCATCCTGGCGCAGAAGCCTCTGGCGACGAATTACCAGGAGGCTAAGGAAATCGTCCGCCTGTGCCACGACGCGGGCATTATGCTGGGCGTGAACCACAACATGCGTTACGACCAGTCGATTCGCGCCCTCAAGACTGTCCTGAATCGCGGCTATTTGGGTGAGCTGGTTCTCGCGACGATTGAGATGCGGGCCATCCCCCATTGGCAGACCTGGGTCAAGGATCTCGGCAAAGTTACGCTGCTTAACATGAGCATTCATCACCTGGATTCTTTCCGCTTCTTATTTGGCGATCCGAAAAGTGTTTATGTGAGCGCGCGAACCGACCCTCGCACCAAGTTCAATCACACGGACGGCATCGTGCTCTACATCCTGGAGTACGCGAATGGGTTCCGTGCCACTTCCTGGGATGATGTTTGGGCGGGACCTGCGCGCGAGGGCGGCGCTCCGGACACCTACATCAAATGGCGAGTCGAGGGAACCGATGGACTCGCGCAAGGCACCATCGGCTGGCCCTCGTATCCCAATGCCACCCCGAGCACGATCGATTTCACCACCAAGGCCCAACCCGGTGTGTGGTTTGCGCCTCGGTGGAAGGAGGTCTGGTTTCCTGACGCCTTCGAGGGCACGATGGGCATGCTGCTCGAGGCACTCGCGACCGGTTCAGAACCGGCAGTGTCCGGCCGTGACAGTTTGAAAACTATGGCGCTGCTCGACGCCTGCTACAAATCCATCGCCGAGCATCGGCCGGTGGAAATTGAGGAGATTCTGAAGTAGAGATGCCCTGGCGGGGCGTCTCCTTGACCGTCTGATTCAAGACGCTCCACCGGAGCGCCTCTAGGAAGGAGGATTCATCATGAAACTTGGACTGATCAATTCCGCCTGGGCGGGAACGCATGTCGGGACCGCAGAGGGCATTCGTAAAACCAAGGAGATTGGCTTCGACACCATCGACATCTTCGCTGACCCGCTGGAGATCGATATCAAGGAACGCAAGCTGATCAAAGACACGGCAAAGGACGTCGGATTGCCCATCGTCTCGGTCTGCTGCGTGGCGCTGGGCATTGCCGACTTCAACGGCTCGGCCCAGAAATTCCACGTCCAGCGCTGCAAGGCCTATCTGGACTTCGTCTACGAACTGGAAGCCAGGAACCTTCTGCTGGTGCTGGGCGAGTACATCTGGCAGCAGGAAGTCATTAAGCCCAAGGACCAGTGGAAGTGGGCAGTCGATAACACGCGCGCACTGGGAGAGTACGCGGCGAAACTCGGTGTCGAAATCGCCATCGAGCTCGAGCCGTTCAAGCTCTCTCTCGTCAACAGCCTGGACAAGATGGTGCAGTTCTTGAACGACGTGAATCATCCCGCCGTGCGCGCCAACATGGATATCTCGCACCTGCACCTGTCGCACTCGGCGGCTTCGGAAATGCCGCGCCTGAAAGGGCGCATCGCCCACGTGCATTTTTCCGACTGCGACGGCAAAGTGCACGGCGACTTGCCACCAGGAAAAGGCGTCGTGGATTTCGTCCCCTACCTGCGGGCGCTCAAAGTCGTCGGCTTCGACGGCACGGTGAGCATCGAACTCGAATACTCGCCCGAGCCCGCGAAGATCGTCGAGTGGGTCACCGAAGCCTACCGCGAAACCAACAAGCTGATGCAGGAAGTGGGAATCCGAGGCTGATTCGTGCCCCGAATCTGGTGAGGGGCGACTCGTGCATCGCCCCTCGGTCGAGTGGGATTCCGAGTTTGGTGCTAAGACCCGCTGGTGTTGCCCGCATGCAGGCCGCATTCCTTCTTGGTGGCATCTTCCCACCACCAGCGGCCTTCGCGTTCGTGTTGGCCGGGCAGAATGGCGCGCGTGCACGGCTCGCAGCCGATCGAGACGAAGCCGCGATCGTGAAGCGCGTTATATGGAACGCCGTTCTCGCGGATGTAAGTCCAGACCTGTTTTGAGCTCCAGTTGGCCAGCGGATTAAACTTAATGAGCCGATTGCCGTTGCTACCAAAGGTGGGATCGATCTGGATGACCGGCACTTGCGCGCGCGTGCCGGGGCTCTGATCCCGACGCTGGCCGGTCACCCAGGCACGGAGGCTTGAAAGCGCCCGCCGCAGCGGTTCGACTTTTCGGATGTCGCAGCACTCCTTGTGCCCATCCTTATAGAACGAGAACAGCCCCTTTTCGCGGACCAGCGTCTCGACAGCCTCGGGCCGCGGAAAGAAAACCTGGACCGGGATGCCATAGTGATCACGGACTCTTTCGATGAATTGATACGTCTCGGAATGCAGCCGCCCTGTGTCAAGCGTCAAGACGCGCGGCTTGACGCCGAGTTTGGACGCCATGTCGATTAGCACCACATCTTCCGCGCCGCTGAAGCTGATGGCTACGTCCGGCGAGTATTCCTCAAGGGCCAGTCTCAGGATTTCTTGCGGATTCCGGCCCGCGTAGGATTCGGCGAGTTCGGTTAACGATGCAAGTTGAACGCCCATGATTTGCGTGTTGTGTCCCTTTCTGAAAGTTTTGTTTACCCTGCGATGAGCAGTCGCGCGCCCAACGAAAAATAGAGCACGCTGTAAAGCCAACTGAAATACCGCTCGGGAACCAGCCGCGTCAGGCGGCTGCCCACTACGACTCCCGGCAACGCTCCGGCTGCGAGCTGCAGGAACAACGCACCGTTGAAGTGGCCCATCCAAATGTGGAATGTCCCTGCAACTGCCATGGTCACCAGTCCAAACAGAATGTCAGTTCCCACGAGCGCGCCGAGCGGGAGCGGGATCAACAGAAGAAGGAAAATCATCAGTAGACTCCCACTGCCGATCGAAGTGAGCGCCACAAGGAATCCGACCGTCGCGCCCGCCGCAATCAGCCGCGCCTTCTCGCTTTTAGTGCGCATTTCCAACGAGCCGTTTCCCAGCTTGAGATAGCCGTTTCGGACGAAAGGCAGTACCACCGCCACCGCGAACAGCGTCAGGGCCAGGATCGTCTTCAAGGCATGGTCAAGCTGGCTGGTGTCGAGGTGGGATTTCAGGTAGCTCACAAACCAGATCCCACCCAACGTACCTGGAACGCTTCCCGAGATCAGGAGGCGGGCCAAACGCCAATGGACCTGACCCATCCGCCGGTGCTCTATCACGCCGAGCAATTTGGTGACCGCCCCGTTGACGATGTCCGTCCCGATCACCACCACTGCCGGAAAAGGGGTGAATAGAAGCAGCAGCGGTGTAAGCATCACACCGCCTCCGGTACCAGTTAGCCCGATCAATGTCCCCGCAACAAATCCTACCAATGTGATTAACATGATTTTCTTTGCCCAGTTCCAGCGCCCCCAAGCTTGGAATCGGGCAACCTCCCCGTTGAGAAAAGTCAATAAAGCAAAAACGCCCGCCAGCGGTAGGTTCGCTAGCGGGCGTTCTGAATAAGACCAGGATTAATTGGGGGCTTACAAGTCGGTCATTTCAGAGGGCACGACGCCGCCAGCGGACGGACAACAACAACACATCCGCATGGCCTCCATGCCCGACATCGACTTGTGAACCTTATTCATTGCTTCCGAAAGAGCAAGGCTACCACCTGGGGTCGCCGGTGTCAACCTTTTTTTGATAATGCGCAGAAACCGGGATGACTCCAACTGGCAGCATTCCGTGTTTTCGCGAAAAGGGAAAGACCGCCTACACTTTCTCAAGCGCCAGTTCAAGGTCTCGGATGATGTCGTGCCAGTCTTCCAAGCCGATCGAGAGCCGGATGCCTTCAGGGTGCATGCCGAAGGCGCGTTTCTGGTCGTCGGGCAGGGCCGAGTGGGTCATCGAAAACGGGTGCTCGATGAGCGTCTTGATCTGGCCCAGGCTCACCGCCAGCGTGATCGTGTAAGCGTGTTCGGCGAGGTAATCAACCATTTTCTCCGCGCGCGACTGCCGGCCGTTATCACCCTTCAACACGAAGTAGAGCATCCCTCCCGGCGCAAACTTGCCGTCGGTATTCACCATTTGACGATGGGCGAGCGGCTTCTGGCGGAAGCAGTCGGCTCCGGGGTAGCTGACGCGCGCGACCTTGGGGTGCTCGCAAAGGAACTTCGCCACACGCAGCGCGGTCTTCTGCTGGTTGACCATGCGTGTGGCGAGCGTGGGGAGACCATATACAAGAATCGCCCAGGCGCTGCGCGGGGAGAGCACGCCGCCGAAATCTTTGCGGAAAAGCATCAGGTGGTTGTACCAGCTACTGGGCGCGACGACGGCGCCACCCATGTCCGTGCCAAAGCCGCCGATATCCTTGGTCAGGCTTTCGACCACAAGGTCCGCGCCTAGCTTGAGTGGCCGCTGGCAGTAAGGGGTCGCGAAGGTGTTGTCGACAATCACCAGCACGCGGTCCTTTTCTTCGCGGCCTGAGTTGATCTGGTCCGCGAGGCGGCGAATCCCCGGGATATCGATCAGCTCCATCGTGGGATTGATGGGTGTCTCGAAATAGAGCGCACGCGTCGCGGGCGTTACTTGCGCGGCGAGCAACTCAGGCTTGAGAAAATCCCCAAAGCGCGCCTGCATCCCGAAGCGCGGCAGCCAATTGGTCATCAGGCTGTACGTGCAGCCGTAGAGGATCTGGTGTGCGAGCACCTCCTGCCCTTGTCGCAGCGCAGCGCCCAGCGCCGCGCTGATCGCCGCCATACCGCTGGCGAAGGTTACGCAGACTTCGCCGCCCTCGGCGTAGGCCAGATTCTCTTCCAGCATCGCCCGCGTGGGTTCGTCGAGCCGGTCGTAGATGTAGATCGGCATGTGCCCGCTCAGCGCTTCGTCGGCGGAGGCAAACTGCACAAACCCTTGCGCGCCCCGATGAACCGATGACAGCCGAAAAGCCGTGGAGTGAGAAATCGGGGGAATGACATTGTGGTTGTAGTCCCACTTCTTGCTTTCGAAGTTCCCATGGATCAGGTGGGTTCGCATCCGGTAGTCTTCCTTGCGGGCATGGCGCTTGCGGTTTTCCATAGCGACACCTCAACTGGGCGAGTTTTCACACTCTGAGAAGGGACAGCACGCCCAATGCCGGGCCCTCGAGCAGCCGGATTCGATTCGGCTTCTTGTCAGATCTGAGCTCGGTCCCCAGGCGGTCAGAGCACTTAACCCGGCGCTCAACCGTGTGGCACTTACGACGGCCAGTAGGATTCTATCCAGCCTTTTGTTTTCAATTAATTAACGGCTTCGGTTTTTCAAAATCGGGTCTTCCGGATGCCACAGCCAAACGTCCATCGCTTGGTCTCACGCCACTTCGAGGGAGGCTCTGTCCCGTATCACCCAGCCCATTCTAGCCAATCCATTGAAAACAGGCAAATTATAGCGCTTGACATTCAATAACAATATGCTATAGACATATAGCAATCGGAGATGGAGATGAGACTCGGCGAGAAGATTCGTTACCTTAGAGTGATGGAAGGCACCCTGCGCGGCCTGGGGCGCGAAATGAGCCAGCCGGAGGTTGTCCGGGCGATGCAGGGCGAGGTCGGCAGGAGCATCAGTCAAGCCTACCTTTCGCAAATCGAAAGTGGCGCGCGCCCGCACCTGACCAACACGACGCGCATGTTGCTGGCGCGCTTCTTCAAGGTGCATCCGGGGTATCTGGTGGACGACCCCGAAGGATACTCCACCGAGCTGACGTCAGAACTGATCGCCGAACAAGACGCCAAGCTCGACCTTTGGCTGGTAAGCGGCGCCGAGCGCTTTCGCCAGGACCCCGAGTTGAGCCGGGCGTTGATCGCCATCGCGCGCTACGTTAACTCGAAGAAAGCACTGCAGCTCCTGGCTGAAATCCTCGAGACACCCGACCTCATCGACAAGCTGTGGGAAGTCCTGAAACTCCAATCCAGCTCAACTGGGATGCGGGAATAGCCTGTGCGCGCGTGTCCGGCGTGTAGGAGAGGAGACAGCCATGGTTCAGTTCCTCGGAGAAATTGTTTCAGACATATTGGAGACCTTGCCCGAAGCGTTGTCCTTATTCTGGAGCGACCTTGACCACCTCGAGGGCGCACATGAGCATCTTGGTGGAAGCGACGGCACTCAATGCGACTTGCCCGAGGGGAGGCAATCGCCATGACTTGGGCAACCATCTACCTGGTTTGTTTTGGCGTGAGCTTTGTTCTTAGCCTGTTGTCGTTCATGTGCGGCGTGTTGGGATGTATCGAAAGGAGCATGCCATGGCATTGCTGGAGAGAATCGCAACGCTCGTTAAGGCGAACCTGACCGACCTGATCGACAAGGCCGAGGATCCGGAGAAAATGCTCAAGCAGGTAATCCTCGACATGGAAAACCAGTTCGTCCAGGTGAAGACTCAGGTCGCCATCGCCATTGCCGACGAGCACGTGCTGCGCAAGAAGCTGCAGGAAAACGAGGAAAAGATGAAGGAATGGATGCGCAAGGCCGAAATGGCCGTGGACAAGAATCGTGACGACCTGGCGCGCGCCGCGCTCGAACACTACAAAGGGTATGAGCGCTTGATCGGGAGTTTCCGGGAGCAATTAGAAGATCAGAAAGTGCAGGCCGAGAATCTGAAGTCGGCGCTCGCAAAACTCGATCAGAAGCTCGCGGAAGGCAAGGCCAAGCAGGAAATGTTGTTGGCCCAGCAGCGGCGCGCGAAAATCCTCGCCAAGGCCAGCCAGGCGCAAGGGGCGATTGGCGAACACGCCAAAGAAGCCGCATCCGTGCGCTTCGAAGATAAGGCAATCCACACTGACGCCAACGGCCAAGGGCACGCGGAAACCGCCTCCGGAAGCCCCGAAGAGGAGTTCGCTCGTATGGAAAAGATGGACGAATTGGACCGGCTGCTGGCGGAAGTCAAGTCGCGCCGGGGCCTGAAATCGTAAGCGCCCATTGGAGGAGTGGAACATGAAACGCAATTATTTTCTTATCGGAGTCGTTCTCATCGCCGCCGTGCTGGCCGCGACGCTGATCGCCTATCCGCACCTGCCTCTGCGCGTGCCGACGCACTGGAATGCGCGCGGGGAAATCGACGGCTACAGCGCCCGCTGGACGCTCTTGGTGATGATTCCCGGAATCATGTCGTTAATGCTGGGCTTGTTCGCGCTGTTGCCTTGGCTTTCGCCCAAACACTTTGAGGTGGACAGCTTCCGCTTGACCTATCTCTACTTGATGCTAGTAACGGTCGCGTTCCTCGCCTATGTCCACGCGCTGATTTTGATGGCAGGCCTGGGACATGCGCGGCACACTGGCGAAGCGATTGGCGGAGGCGTTTGCGTGCTGTTCATGCTTCTCGGACAAGTTCTGGGCAAAGTGCGGCGCAATTTCTGGATCGGCGTGCGCACGCCCTGGACGCTTGCCAACGAACGCGTCTGGGACGCCACACACCGTTTCGCCGCGAAGACGTTCGTCATCGGCGGCGCGGGCGGGTTGCTGCTGACGCTCGTGCGCGCGCCCTTCTGGGCGTCGTTCGGCGTGCTGATGGCGGGAGCGC
Source organism: Terriglobia bacterium (assembly GCA_041946825.1). GTDB lineage: Bacteria > Acidobacteriota > Terriglobia > UBA7540 > UBA7540 > CAZTHM01. Next base: position 175,333 of record JBHGBD010000004.1, read on the forward strand.
TCGTTCCCGTGGTTCATTCGCTTGTTTACTACAAGCGGCTTCAGCGGCTCGGCGAGATTTGAATGCAGGGAATACGAAACTGTCATCCTGAGCGCAGCGAAGGATCTTATTCATTTGTTCGAGAAGAAACCTAATGGCGCTTCGCTGCGCTAAGTCACCAGAAAGCGTTCGAGTTCGGGCAGCGACGCGATGCGTGGCGAATCGACATTGGGGTAGGCGCCGACTCGGTCGATGAGAATGCCGCGCAAACCTGCAAGAAACGCTCCACCCATGTCGGTGGCGTTCGTGTCGCCGACAAAGACCGATTCCTGCGGCTTGACGCCGGCGCTCTCGAGCGCGACGCGGAAGATTTCGGGATGGGGTTTCTCGACCCCAACCAGCGCGGAGTCGAAAATAGCGGCAAAATACTGAGCGAGATTCACTCGCCCGAGTTGTTGCTCCATCGTGCCGATGGAATTCGAAATGACGCCAAGATAATACCCCTGCGCGCGCAACGTCTCGAGAAACGGCGGTGTCTCCGGCAGCACGCGCGACCAGAGCGTGATGTCGCCGAAACCTTTCCCCACGTGGCGCATCAGGCGTTCGCGTTCCGCTTCGGGCGCGCCAATGCGCAACGTGAGCGCCTTGAGGTATTCGAACCAATAGAAGTGGTCGATAGTGCGGGGCACTTCGCCGCGGCGGATTTGCGGCCACAGCCACTCGTCAAGTTTCTGCTTGCCCACTCGCTCCGCGGCGAAAAAATCCTCCGCCGTCGCGAGGTAGCCCTGCCTGGTCAGGTCTTCGGCCAGTTCTTCGACGCGCGGGTAAATCAGCGTGTTCCCAGCGTCGAAAAAAATCGCGCGATACTTGGAGATCATGGAGGTTCGCTTCGGCCTCGAGCGGCCGGGCTGTCGTCAATTTGGCTGAGAGTTGATTATAGCAGTCCGCGGAGCGCGCGAATTCCCTTGACCGGCTCGTGCCGTGTTTTTAGAGTAAGAAATCCGGTAAGAAGAAATGTTCCCTGGCGTCGCGTGTGCGCGCAAAAGAACGCAATGGCTTTTGCTGGCGGTGATCTCCCTCGCGCCCGGCTGGGATGCTCATTCCCAGGCGCCCGGAGAAAAGAATAACCTCGCGGGACCGCCGCGGTCCGGCACAGAAGATATCACCCGGAAATCCGATCCCGCGGAGGACGAATCCCGGGCCTGGCAGAAGCTCCTCGAATTGTCGCCGAACGATCCGCGGACATTGATCAAGGGGCTGGAAGATTTCCTCGCGCGCTTTCCCCAAAGCCCCCGACGCGAGCAGGTCCTGCGCACGATTTACCAGCAGGCGCTCCAGTCGAATGACCCGCGCAAGGCCATCGAAGCCGGCGAGAAACTCCTGGCGCTGAATCCCGAGGACCCCGACCTGCTGACCGGCTTGACTGATCTCTACGGCCGCTCGTCGGACGCCGCGAGTCGCACGAAGGCGCTCACCTATGCGACGCGGTTCGTCGAGCATGCGGAAAAGTTCGCGGCGCAATCCCCGTCCGCTGAGATCCCCGCCGGGAAGTGGTCGGAGCTGGAGTCCGCGATTCGCGCCACGGCTTACTTCCTGCGCGGCAAAGTTCACGCTGAATCGGGCGAGGTCGAGCTGGCTGTGGCTGACTTCGAGAAGAGCCTGGCCATCTACCCGACCGCGGATGTGGCGGAGCGACTGGGAGATGTCTCATTGCAGGGCGGCGACACCGACCGAGCCATCGACGCATACGCCACAGCCTTTGTGATTCCCGACAAGCGCGCTGACCCGGCGCGCCGGGAACTAATCCGCCGCAAGCTCGGCAGCGCCTACATCGCGAAGTACCGCTCGGAAAAGGGCCTGGGTGAATTGATTCTCGCCCGCTACGACAAGCTTGCATTGTCACTCGCGGGGCGGGTCAGGGCGGACAGCAAGGCCGACAAACTATCCCGCGATCCCTCGGAATTCATTCTCCAGCGTCTGGACGGCTCGGAATTGCACCTGCGCGAATTGAAAGGAAAAGTCGTGGTGATGGACTTCTGGGCGACGTGGTGCGCCCCGTGCCGCCTGCAAGGCAAGCTGATCGAACAGGTGGTCGAGAGTTTCCGCCAGGAACCCGCCGTGACGTTCCTCGCCGTCAATACCGACGAAGACCGCTCGGGCGTCCCCAAATTTCTGAAAGAAGAGAATTGGACGACGCCGGTGGTCTACGGTCCCGGCCTGGAGCAGTTGCTCGGCATCCGCGCACTGCCAACCGTGCTGATCCTGGATCGCGAAGGACGCGTCGCGTACCGGCAGGCAGGCCTGGACCCGGGAAGTTTCGTCCCCGTACTGCAAGGGAAGATTCGCGAGGCGCTGGAGATGAATTGAATGTCAGATTCACAGGCTCAGTGGGTCAACTCCAGCCTTGGTCAGTTCGCTCAGCAACCGCGCTTTGTCGCTGTCAGGAAGAAAGGAGTATCGAATTGCGTTCTCGCACAATTGAACTATCTGCCCCCGCGAGAGCGAGAATGCCAGCGCGGCGCGAACGAATTCGCGCTCCAAACCTGTTCCGAACATCGCGGGGTCGTCAGAATTCAGCGTGACGACGAGCCCGGCGTCGAGAAACCGCGGCAAAGGATGATCCTCGAAGCGCGCGATGAGGCCGGTCGCCACATTGCTCGTGGGGCAGACTTCGAGAGGGATGCGCCGCTCGCGCAGAAGCGCCATCACTTCCGGGTCACGAATCGCTGTCAGTCCGTGGCCAATACGTTCCGCGCCGAGCAATTCCACTGCCTTGCGAATGCTTTCGGGCCCGGCGGCCTCGCCCGCGTGCGCCGTGAGGCGCAGCCCGGCCTCGCGTGCTTCGCGGTATATTTCCACAAAATGCTCTGCCGGGCCGCGCTCTTCGTCGCCACCGATCCCGAAACCCACCACGCCGTGGGCGCGGTATCGAATCGCCCAGCCGAGGACTTCTTTGACGTGCTCGACTCCGAAGTGGCGAACCGCATCCATAATCCATCGAATGCGCACACCGAGCCGGCTCTCGGTTTCCGTAGCGGCCATGGCGATGGCTTCGAAAATTGCCTCGACCGATTGCTTCTTCCATAGGACCACGCCCGCGGAGAAGATGACTTCCGCGTACCTTACATTCTGTGCATGCAGCGATTCCATCAGGCGCGTCGTGGCAAGCGCATAATCCTCCGGCGTTCTGAGCAGCAGAGTGACGACCCCAAAAGCCTTGAGGAAGCTCTGGAAGTTTCCGTAATGGAAGGATTGCCGGCGGCGTTCACTGACCCAGTTCCCCACCTGCCGGCGCAGCAGGCTCTTGTTGCGCGACAACTCGCGCAGCGTCTCCGGCTCGATGCTGCCCTCGAGATGTAGATGGAGTTCAACCTTCGGGAGGCGATGGATAAAGGATTCAAGGATGTCGGCGGGGTCGGTCACGAGGAGTTAGGGCGAAAGTGCAAGATCGAAGAACCAAGACAGATCCAACTGCCAACGGCTGACTGGCTCGCGCGGATCCTCAAGGAGCATTAATGTGCTGGCAGCGCCGGTCGTCCGGCATTGAGCCAGGCGGTATACCAATAAGATCCGACGTCATGAGCTGCGGCGTTGATTTCTCGCACCGCTGCCGAGCCGATCCGGGAGTAGAACCGATCGTAGTAGTCGTCGTTATAATCGCGAAGGCCCTCGAGTGATTTGCGGTCCGTCCAGACTACCTGGCTCACCCAGGTGTTCGTTTCGAGTACAGCGTCAAACGCGTATTCGGTCGGGTCATCGATCTTGACCGCGGGCGTTGGGCGAAAAATGAAGAAGCCCTGGAAGCGATCAATCAATGTCTCGCCGAAGCGCGTCGCCAGGCCCGCCTGCCCGGTCAACTGGCCGTCATAGTTCGACGTGGTGTTGAGAGGGTCGTGCGCGTCGGCGACGTAGTGGCCCAGCGCCGCGGCAGCAAGCTTGGCTTCGTCCCACTTCTGCGCTTTTAGCGCATTCGTCAGGCGCAGGCTGTATTCGCCGATGTGCCAGGGAAGCAGGCCATTGGAATTGATCTTGCCCGAGCCATATTTCTCGACGGCGGGCTTGAACCCGTGAGGCAGTTCGCGATAAGGAAACAGCCCGTACTTGTCCAGATACATATAATGCCGCTTGCGCTCGTATCGGTCCTTCTCCATCCACTGGTTAGGATCGTTGGCATGGTCAATAAGGAATTGTCGGTTGGCGTCGAAGTAGCCCCGGATCTCGGGGGGCAACGTTTCGATAGCCCAGTTATTGACCAGACGGTGAGCCGTTGGCCCCCAGGCCAGTGCGGCGCTCCCAGTCGTCAACCAGAAGGCCAACCCGGCGATGAGCAAACCGCGGTGGGCTTGAATCTTGCGAGTCAATTTCGGGGATCGCACAGGATCAGCAGATTCCATCAGCTTCGGCTCAGAGCAGCAGGCATCGGAGAGGGGATTCTACCGCAATTCGCCTCCGCGTGTCGCGTTTCACTCGAAAAGGCATGTGCGTTGTCCCCTCGCGGAGGGGGTTTACGCGGCAGGGGTACGAGTCTCGGCCGGCTCCTCCCTGGGTGAGCTGCCGAATTCACTGTGCTTCCTGCTGTAGCTGAAATAGATCGTCAGGCCGATTGCCAGCCACACCAGAAAGCGCGCCCAAGTTTCGACGGGCAGGCTGGCCATCAGGACCAGGCAACAAAGGATCGAAAGGATTGGGATGACCGGAACCCAGGGCGTGCGGAATTTCCGCGGACGATCCGGTTGCCGGCGCCGCAAAATCAGGACGCCGAGCGAAACCAGGATGAAGGCGAAGAGCGTTCCGATGTTGGAGAGGTCCGCGAGCGTGCCGATGTCGAAAATTCCGGCGGGAATGGCCACGAAAAAACCCGCCGCCCAAGTGCTGATGTGCGGCGTCCGAAAGCGCTGGTGGACCTTCGAGAAGACGCCCGGGAGCAACCCATCGCGTGACATCGCGAACCACACGCGCGCCTGCCCCAGTTGGAATACCAGCAGCGAGCTGATCATTCCGGTCAGCGCCCCCAGAGTGACCCAGCGCTGGACGCTGTTGAGCCCGATGGCCTTCAGGGCATTGGCCACGGGCGCGGCGTTACGCAACGAGTCCCAGTGCTGGATGCCGGTCAGGATGATAGCCACCGAGACGTAAAGCACCGCGCAGATAATCAGCGAGGCGATAATTCCAAACGGCACATCGTGTTGCGGCCGCGGACATTCTTCCGCGGCGGTCGAAACCGAGTCGAAGCCGATATAGGTGAAGAAAACGATCGCGCCCCCGGTGAGCACCCCCTGCCAGCCGTTGGGCATGAAAGGTTTCCAGTTGGCGGTGTCGATGTAGCGCGCGGCGGCGAAGACAAAGATCAGAATCGCGATAATCTTCACCGTCACCATGAAATTGTTGGCGCCGGCGCTCTCGCGAATCCCGATCACCAGCACCACGGTAATCACCATCACAATGAGAAAGCCGGGCACGTTGAAAAACGCGCCCGTGCGTTCCCCCGAAACGAAAATAGGTGTGATGAACTCACGCGGCAGCTTCAGCCCGAAGCTCTGCAGCAGGCTGTCAATGTAAGCGGAGAATCCCACGGCCACGGCCATGTTGCTGACCGCGTATTCCAGGATCAGGTCCCAGCCGATGATCCAGGCGACGATTTCCCCGAGCGTCGCGTAAGTGTAGGTGTAGGCGCTCCCGGCGATGGGGATCATCGAAGCCAGTTCGGCGTAACAAAGCCCCGCCAGCGCGCAGACCATCGCCACCATCAGGAACGACAGCGCGATGCCCGGGCCGGCGCCTGGACGCCCGGCCGTTCCCAAGGCGTTCGAGCCGTGCAAGAGAATGTCGAGGAGCGGCGCTTTCCAGATCGAATGGACCTGGAGAACCTCGCCCGCCGCCGCGGTTCCCGTGAGGATGAAAATTCCCGTGCCGATGATCGCGCCGATGCCGAGCGCCGTCAGCGACCATGGCCCCAGCGTCTTGCGAAGCTGGTGCCCCGGCCGCTCGGCTTCCGCCAGCAGTTTGTCGATGCTCTTCGTGCGCAGAAGTTGGCTTGACATTTAAGAACAGTGACAAGTGACAAGTGGCGAGTGACCAGGAAAAGTTAACAGACAACAGTTGACAGCCAACGCCGGAAAGGTCCAGGCCCTGAACGATCGACTGTGGACTTTAGGCAGTCGACTCGTTTGGCTCGTCACTCGTCACTTGTCACTCGCCACTGCCTTCATCAGCGTTTGGTCGGCGCGCCGGGACCCCGCTTCTTGACCTTGGGCTTCAGCGAGCCGCGTGGCTCCGTCTGCTTTGGCTTGGGGGGCTGCTTCTTGCGCGCCGCCCGCTTCAGTTTTTTCCGTTCCGTTTTGTCTTTGATCTTGCGAGTGTCCATATCTCCCTTTCCTGAACCGAGTGAAAATCCGCAGGGCCGTCGCCGCGTTTCATCATTCCGAATTCAAATCTCGGAATCCTCTTCGCTCATGCCTTTTCAAGAGGCGCGAATTTTTCAACGAATTTCTTCTGCCCATAGCCGGGAAAGCTGACTGTGAGCTTTGTCTCCTCGCCTTCGCCCTCGCAATCGAGAATGGTTCCCAGACCAAACTTGGGGTGCCGAACGCGCGCTCCGAGCTTCCAGCGGCTGCTGCCCCGGCGAGGCGCTCCCAGCTTCAAGCCGCCGGCCTTGCGAGGCTCCCGGCCACGCTCGCGGAGGAATCGCTCGACGTCGCCCGCCGAATTCACCGCATTCTCCCACGAAGTGCGGGGTTTTGTGCCGGAAAATCCCCCGCTCAGGACATCCATCAGCTCGCTGGGGATTTCGCGCAGAAAGCGCGACGGCCTGGTTCCTTCAAAAGCCTCGCGGGCAAACGACCGCCGCTCGCGCGCCCAGCTCACTACCAGCCGGTCTTTGGCGCGCGTCATGCCGACGTAACAAAGCCGCCGCTCCTCCTCGATCCCGGCCTCGTCGTCGAGCGAAAGCTTGTGCGGAAAGAGTCCCTCCTCGAGGCCCGCCAGAAATACGGTGGAAAATTCCAATCCCTTGGCGCTGTGCAAGGTCATCAGCGTGACGCGCGCGTTCTCGTCGAAATCGTCGGCATCGGAAACCAACGCGGCGTGGTCGAGAAACTCCGCCAGCGTCTCGCCCCGCTCCTCCGCTTCTGCCGCGGCATTGACGAGCTCCTGGAGGTTTTCGATTCGCCCCTCCGCTTCCGGGGTGTTTTCTGCGCGGAGCATATCGAGATAGCGGGTGCGATCGAGCAGTTCCCGGAAGAACCCACTCATCGTCAACTGCTCGCGCGTCGCTTGAAGTTCCTGAAGCAAGCTGTAGAAGGCTTCCAGGGCCCGCAGCGCGCGCGCAGGGAGCAGCTTGGCGGCCAGTTCCTGTTCGAGAGCTTCCCATAAACTCATGTTCCCGCGGCGCGCCCCCTGCTCCAGAGCGGCCAGCGTCGTATCGCCAATGCCGCGCGGCGGCATGTTTACGACGCGCAGAAACGACGCGGCGTCGCGGCGGTTGGTCACCAGACGCGCGTAAGCCATTAAGTCGCGCACCTCGGCGCGCGCGTAGAAACTGAATCCCCCCACCAGGCGATAGCCGATTCCGAGCCTTCGCAGCGCCTCCTCGAACATCCGTGATTGCGCATTGGTGCGGTAGAGGACTGCGATGCTGCCCTGGTCATCGGTGGCCAAGGCGCGCTGGATTTCCCCGGCGACATACGACGCTTCTTCCTCGGCGTCAGCGGCCTCGAACAGTCCCACGCGTGCGCCGCCCGCGCGGTCCGTCCAGAGCGTTTTCCCTTTGCGCGCGACGTTGCGGCTCACGACCGCAGTCGCCGCGTCGAGAATCACCTGGGTTGAGCGGTAGTTCTGCTCCAGCCGGATGATCCGCGTCGCGGGGTAGTCTTTCTCGAAGCTGAGAATGTTCTGGATGTCGGCCCCACGCCAGCGATAGATCGACTGATCCTCATCGCCCACCGCGCAAAGGTTCTGGTGGGATAAGGTGAGCTGGCGGATCAGCTGGTATTGGGTCCGGTTCGTATCCTGATACTCGTCGACGAGCACGTAGCGAAAACTCCGGTTGTATTGCTCGCAGACATCGGGGGCGCCATAGAAAAGCTCCACCGTCTTGAGCAGCAGGTCGTCGAAATCCAGCGCGTTCGAATCGCGCAGCTTGCGCTCGTAGCGCTCGAAAATCGTGGCGAGTTTTTCCGTGGCCGGATCGGCCGCCTGGCGATAGAGATCTTCCGGCATAATTCCGCGATTCTTGGCGTAGCTGATCCGCGCCAGCACGGAACGCGGCGATGAGACCTGGTCGCCGAGGCCCAGTTCGGTCACCACGGTCTTGACCACGCGCGCCTGGTCGTCTTCGTCGTAAATCGAGAAGTCGCGGCTGTAATCGAGCCTGTCGATGCCGCGACGCAACACGCGCACGCAAAAGGAATGGAAGGTCGAAATGTGCGGCCAGCTCTCAAGAGTCTCCGAGAGCAGCCTAGACACCCGCTCCTTCATCTGGTCGGCAGCTTTGTTCGTGAACGTTACCGCCAGGATGCTTTCCGGAGCGATACCCTTCTCGCTGATCAAGTGGGCGATCCGGTACGTAATGACACGCGTTTTGCCGCTCCCCGCGCCCGCCAGGATCAGCACCGGGCCTTCGGCGTGCTCTACCGCTTCGCGCTGCTGAAGATTCAGTTGATCGAGAAGACGAGACATTGAGCGGCCGCTGAGGCGGCCGGTTCTCCTGTGGAAAAGCTGGTCTCAAGCCCGAAGAGCCATTCTACACGAGATTCGATTTTGTGGGGGGCGCCCACGAGGGGTGCCCCGACAGGTATTCCGGCTAATCGTCGTCTTCCATCCGTTCCCGCATCCGGCGGCGGATGGTGGCAGGGTCATCGAGCGGCTCGGACGGACGTCCCGGGCGGGCGTGCATTTCCAATCCGGGCTCGCGGACTTTTCGCGGATCGAAGATGCGCGTGTCCGAAGGCAGCGCGGTGTATGGCGTGAAGTCGGGCTGGTCGGTGAACATATCGGAGAGGTCGGTGGCCGCAGCGTCGTACTGATTGAGCGGTGGCATGCCGAAAATCAGGAAGAAGGTTTTCAGGATACTTTGCATGCTTGTATGCACATGCGAGACCCCGCGCCGCGCGTAAGGGCCGATCACCATCAGCAGGCTGCGGTGCGCGTCCACGTGGTCAACTCCGTCCTGGGCGTCGTCTTCGGTGACGAAGATTGCCATGTCCTTCCAGAACGGGCTGTGCGAAAAAAGCTCGACCAGCTTGCCGAGCGCCAGATCGTTATCCGCGACGTACGAAGCATGGTAGGCGTAGCCATCTTCCGGGCGCGGTCCGGCGGTGTGGTCGTTGGGCAGCCAGATGTAGAGAAACTGCGGTAGCGGTTCCTTGCCGCTCGCGAAGCGCAAATCGAATTCGCGCTTGAACTGCTCAAAGCGATACTGGTCGGAGATGCTGGTATTGAACGTCGCGTAGGCGCGCGATGAATTCGCGAAGAGAACCTGCGGCAAGGGAATGTTGACGCTTTCGCGAATCCCCGTCGGCATCAGCCCCGGGCCGTCGTTGCTGCCCGACATCGAAGTTCCCTCGCCATAATTGCGGAATGTAATCTTGTGCCGCGCCAGGTGTTCCCACAACGAGCCCGCTTCGAGAAAAGATTCCGGCCAGGGATTGTAGGAAACGCCGCCCAGGCGGCCGGGGGCATCGGTGTCGGCAAAGAAATGGAACCGTTTCCCATACTGCGCCGGCCAGGCGGCTTCGAGCAGCTCGTTGGGATAATTCCCGACCAGCCAGTGGTGGCCGTCCATCGAAACGTCGCCGTCCACATAGAAGTTGTCGCTGAAGGCGAATCGCCGCGCCAGCGCGTGATGATTGGGCGTGACGCGCGCGTGCTCGATCGTCGGCTGGTTCTTGTCCTTCACCGTCGCATCCTCGCCCCAACGAGCGAGAGTTGGCTCACCGTTGATTTCCTTGTTCCCCGCCCCCATGTCGCCGAAGACTTCGTCGAAAGTGCGGTTCTCTTTCACGACGAAAACTACGTGCTTGATTTTGCTGCTGAGCTGACCCGATCGCGGAATGGAAGCCCCCGCGCTCGGCGAGGCGGAAGAAGAAGTAGGCAAAAAGGCGTTGCTTTGAAGCACGCGCGTCGTTGTTTCCCCAAGATCCTGTGCGCGAGGAAGAGAGATGACCGAGATCACTCCCTTGGTGATGTCGCCAATGTAGTCTCCTTCCGACCCGCGCTGGAAATGCGGCCCGCCGTTGGGCCCCGAGCCGAAGCCTTTGGCATTGGCGACATATATCGTCTTGCCGTTAGGACTGAGGGCGACTCGAGCCGGAAACCACGCGGTCGGGAAATATCCGAGCACTTTATCCTGCCGCGCGTCGATGACGGCGATGGCGTTGATCCCCGCGCAGGCGACGTAAAGCTGTTTCTCATCCGGCCTGAGCGCCATGCCAAACGGCAGTACGCCGCGCAAGCCGCGCACCGATTCCGCCGGCTCGAGGGTGATGTTCTTCTCCACGCGCTGCGTCCTGGCATCGAGAATCGTGATGCTGTCCTGCGAGGCGTTCGAGACGAAAACCTTTTTGCGGCCCACCACCACCGCGCCCGGGCTGCTGCCGCCGACCGACTTCTCGCCGATGGGAATTCCCGTTCGGATTTTCGCGGTGACGCGCGGTCGCGCGGCATTGGTGACGTCGATCACCCAAACGGAATTCGATTCCGGAACGTTCGGGTCGCCGACGCCGGGAATCTTCTTCCCGTTGATGGTTGTCCCTTCCATGGATTCCTTCGAGGGAAACCCAAAGGGCGGAAAATCCAGGCCCGTGTCCTTCGCGTCTTTTTCGTCGAAGCCGGGAACGAGCGAGTAATGAAACATTCCGACGTTCGAGACATAGACGCGCTGGCCGTCCGGCGAGACCGCGAGAGCAAACGGCATCCGGCCCACCGGAACACGCGACACGATTTGCTTCGAGGCTGTGTCGATCATGACCATTTGAAAGTGCGCGAGATCGAGAACGTAGAGCCGCTTTCCATCCGGCGAGAGTTTGAGTTCACCCGTAAGGCTGTGTGCGTAGGTCTTCCCCTGAAACTTCCCGTCGAGGCTGATCGCAAGCAAACGGTTGTGCCCGATTAGATCGAAGACGCCCACCTTGCCGTTGTCGCCTTCGGAGAGATAGAGCGTACGATTGTCGGGCGCAATCGCCACCCCCATCCAGACACTCTCCAAATTGTCGTCGTCATCGCCCGCGGCTGCTTTGCCGGCCGGTGGAATCTGCACCACCTTGGGGCTGGCGCCTTCAAGCTCGGTGATGATGGAAATGGAAAAGGGACTCGTCCCGCTGTTCGCCGTCACCAGCGTTTTCCCGTCGGGCGAGAGCGCCAGGCCGTAGGGGTGCGGGGCCACTTTGACGTGCTTGCCGAGCGGCGTAATCACGCGGCCGTTGGGCAGAACCGTCTCTCCGGCAGGATCGATCTTGACCGGCCGCGTGCCCGCCGGCGCCCGCAGATGGGCAGCGCTTGGCGCGCTCCTTTGCTGCGCGCTGATCCGGCCCGGTTGGCCGCCTGAAGAAACGATGAGTGAAATCAGCAAAAACCATAGATACCATTTGAATCGCACGGGGCAGTCCTCCGCCAAGAATCCCAGGGTTGCGCCATCTTAGCACGGCGCCATCCCGTCAGGAGCACGCTCACGCATACGCGAAATCGAATGGTTTGGGCGGGGAGCGTGTTAGAATCAGCCCCTTGCAGGGTTTCCAAATCCTCCGTCAACAGGTGCCGCCATGAAGATCATCGGGGTCGAGACGATTTACCTCCGTCAGTCCGAAGTGAAGGAGCAGTGTGACAGTGGCCAGGATGCGCTGATCGTCAAGGTGACGACCGACGCCGGCATCACGGGCATCGGCGAGGTCGATTCCGCCCCCATGGCCGTCAAGTGGGTCATTGACGGGCCGTTTTCCCACACAACAACGACCGGCCTGAAGCACGTCGTGATCGGCGAAGATCCATTCGAGACGGAGCACCTCTGGTACAAAATGTATCGCGCCAACATCTATGCCGGGCGGCGCGGCATCGGCATCCATGCCATGAGCGGCATCGACATGGCGCTGTGGGATATCAAGGGCAAAGCTCTGGGTCTTCCCGTGTGGAAACTGCTGGGGGGCGGATTTCACAAGAAACTGCGATGTTATGCGAGCTCGCTCTTTGGCGTGACGCCCAAGGCGACACACGACCTGGCTCGCCGCTTCCGCGACAAAGGATTCAACGCCGTCAAGTTCGGTTGGGACCCGATGGGCCGCGACGCCAAGACGGACATTGACCTCGTCCGCCAAGGGCGCAAAGGCCTTGGCGACGACGCCGACCTGCTCATCGACGCGGGTCTGGTCTGGGACGCAAAAACCGCCATCCAGCGCGCTCGCGCCTTCGAGGAGTTCGGGATCTTCTGGTTGGAAGAGCCGCTGCGCCCCGACGATTACGAAGGCTATCGAAAGGTTTCTGAGGCCAGCCCGCTGCGAATCGCCGCCGGTGAGGAGGAGAGCAATCGCCTTTCCTACCTGGAGCTGATGGATAAGGGCAAGATCGACGTCGTGCAGATTGATTTGACTCGCGTCGGCGGATTTACCGAGGCGATGAAAATCGCCAGCCTCGCGCATGACCGCGGCCTGGTCGTCGCCAATCACGGCTTTACGACCTATATCAACGTCACCGCGGCGCTGCATTTCCTCAACTCGATTCCCAACACCCTGATCGTTGAGTTCGTCGCGGAAGAGGAGACGACCCTGCGGGAGAAAATCACCAAACAAAAACTGCGCGCCAAGGAAGGGTATCTCGACATTCCCGACGCGCCAGGGCTCGGAATCGACCTCGACGAAGAAGGCGTGGCGAAATACCGCGTGACATAAGAGGATCAACTTCCGCCCGCGATACAGTCTTGCCGTCTGTAGGCCGCCTGGGCACCCCACCTTTCACAATCCCTCTGCATTGACATTTTGTCGGTGCCAGGAATGAGAGGCACAGCGCCAAGCACGCGATAGGACAAAATGTCCGAATATGGACGGGATGAGGCTCAGGCTGGCAAATCGTGTATTTTTTGCCTGTCAAATTGTGTAAGTTGTTGAAAATAAACAGTACGCAACTGAAGTTGTGGTCAGAACAAAGCTAGATTTCGATGCGATTTCGAGCTTTCTTCTGGGACCAGAGAGCGCAGAAGGCCGGGGGCTCGGGTGACACAAACCAGGCCATGGGTTCGGATCTCTCTCCCGGTTGCCAGCCGGAAACCTGCAGTCGCATAATATCCCCGCCCTCGCGACCGCCATGCCCGCGAACCTCAGCCCCGAGTACTTGCAAGCGGAACAACGCTTCAAGAGCGCCAAGACCACGGAGGAAAAAGTCGAGGCGCTGGAGGAGATGCAGGCCACCATCCCCAAGCACAAGGGGACGGAGAAGATGCAGGCGGACATCAAGCGCCGCCTCGCGAAGCTCCGAACCGAGCAGGCGAAGCGCCCGGCGAGCCGCGCGGGCCTGATTCACCGTGTCGAAAAGGAAGGCGCTGGACAAGTGGCGCTGGTCGGCCCCCCCAACAGCGGGAAGTCGGCGCTGGTCCGCCGGCTGACGCACGCTACGCCGGAAGTGGCGGAGTACCCTTTCACCACGCGCGTGCCGCTCCCCGGCATGATGCCGTTTGAGGACATCCAGATCCAGCTTGTGGACCTGCCACCCGTGCATCCGGATTTTCCCGAGTCGTGGCTTTACCAGATCATCCGCAACGCGGACGCGGCGCTGCTTGTGGTCGACCTGAGCGACCCCGATCTGTTGGAGGATTTCGAGACTGCCCTGGCGGAGCTTGCCAAAGCCAAAGTCCATCTCGGCGCCGGCGCGTTGCCTGACACCGTCGGATGGCTGCCGAAGAAGTGTCTGCTGATCGGCAACAAGCTGGATGCGCGCGGTGCGACGGATGATCTCGACATCCTGAAGGAATTTTACGGCGCGCGCTTCCCCATCCTGGCCATTTCGGTCCAGACAGGTGAGGGGTTGGAGGAACTGCGGCGGGCGGTATTCGATCTGCTCGAGCTGGTGCGCGTATACACGAAAGCGCCGGGGCACAAGCTGGAGCTTACCGCGCCTTATGTGCTGAGGCGTGGCTCGCGATTGATTGACCTCGCCGCGCACGTCCATCACGATTTCCTGACGCAGTTGAAGTATGCTCGCGTCTGGGGTCACGGGAAATTCGAAGGCCAGATGGTGAATCGGGACTACCTGCTCGTGGACAAGGACGTCGTGGAACTGCATCGGTGATATCGGGCGAGCGGATGATCGGGCCAGCGGTTCATTGAGCGATTTGGCGATTGAGTCATTGGATGACCCGTTCGCCGCAGGTGTATCCGGGAAAGGAGAGACGATGAAAGCGATTCTCAAGTTGGGAGGGCTTATGTTCGTGGCGCTTTTTGCGGTCAATCTGGTGAGTGGAGCGGAGCAAGCTACTGGCGGGCCGATTACCATCGAGTACTACTACAAGCTGGCGCCGGGTGCGACGAAAGAATGGCTGGCGCTCTACAAGAAGAACCACAACCCCATCCTGAAGCAACTGATGAAGGAAGGGATTCTCAAAAGCGAGAAACTCTACGAACGGCGCTTCCACGCCACGACGCCCGCCTGGGATTACAAGGTCGTCATGGTGTGGCGCGACTGGGCGGCGCTCGAGCAGGCTCACCAGCGCGAGCCGGAAATCATCAGGAATCTTTACCCCAATACCGCCGAGCACGACCAGCAGGAAAAACGCCGCTGGGAAATTACCGAACAGCACTGGGACGACGTGCTGAATGAAGTGCCGCTGGATTAGCGATCTGGGGGCGGCGGTAACGTGTCGGGCGCGCGCATGGCAAAGTGTGGCATGGTCAAGATCACTGTTTATGTTCCGGAGGATCTTCTTCGGAGGGCAATGAGAATCTCAGGGATTGGAATCACAGGGACGATTCGCTTGGCCCTGCAAGCGCTCGTCGAGCGAAAAGATCGGGCCGGGAAATTCGCGGAGTGAGTAAGAGCCCGGCCGTAAGGTGGTCGTAGCTATTTTTTCCGTGGCGGCTGAGAAGGCCGCATCTCGATTCGGCTGGCGAGCGACGATTTCGGGAACTTATAGAGGTCGATGACGGCCTTGGCGATGTCCTCGCCGGTCAGCTTCCAAGTCTCACGTGGCTTCGAGCCCGGTGCGCCGGCAAAATCCGTATCAACACTGCCCGGCATGATGTAGCTGACCCGGATGCCGTCGTAGCGAATGTCCTGCATCATCGCCTCACTGAATCCGTTCAATCCGAATTTGGAAGCATTGTAGGCGCTCCCGCCGGGAAAGGCGTTGACCCCCGCCAGGCTCGAGATGTTGAAGATGTATCCGCCGCCGCGCTTCCGCATCAACGGAATCGCTTCGCGGCAGCAATAGAAGACACCCGAGAGATTTGTCTCGATGGTGGCGTCCCACTCTTCCGGTGTAAGTTGATCGACGGGCTTCATGATTCCGATGCCCGCGTTGTTTACCAGAATGTCGAGGCCGCCAAAACGTTCGGCGGCGGCGCGGATGAGCTTTCGGCAATCTTCGTAGCGGCGCACGTCGGCCGTAATGCCGTGAATTCGATCGTTGGCGTTGCGGCCCAGATTCCCAAGCGCCGTCTTTAAGAGGGCGGCATCGCGCCCACAAATGAAAACCTTGGCCCCCTCCGCGAGCAGCGCTTCGGTGATCGAGTACCCGATGCCACGGGTCCCGCCCGTCACTACCGACACTTTGTCATTTAGTTCCATGGTTCAGCCAGCCCTCCAAAAGTCAGGATACCAAGAGCTTAAGCTCCAAGCTATGTGCGCGGCAACCCCCCAACTGTGGACAGGATAAAGCTGCCACCTCTCAGTAGCCCCCCGCCACGGACTCGGTATCTCCTCAGCCAAAACTGAGGGTCGTCGAATGTCGCCCCGATTCAGACTATTTGCCATTCGAGTGGGGACAATTGGTCTGTGAGACTCGAGCCCTCGGACATTTCGTAGCATCTCCTGCCGCTTCGGAATCCCACTTGCGAACGTCACTCCTGGTATGTCCGGGGTGGGGTATTTTCACCCAACCCTGTTCCCCGCTGGAAGTTGCTCATCCAATTGCTCTTAGCCGACAGCCAAGGGCATGGGGAGCCTTTGTAGGTCAAGCGAGGGCCCTTGTGAGTGTCAACATCGGCTTGGACATTGGAGCGGTCAGTCTGAAGCTTGCTGCTATAGGGGCCGAGACTGACAAGCCCTTACTCCAATCGCTACCCAATAAGTCACCTTCCTACTTCGCCGCCGAATTTCCAACTTCGAGCCCGTTCGCGGGCCGGCCCCTGGTGCTCTCCCACTACCGAAGGATCCAAGGGAGCCCGATCCAATCTACCTTCGACCTTTTGAAGGAGCTCTACGAAACCGTTCCGGAAGAGAACGTGGAGGGAATCCGCGTAACCGGTTCCGGCAGCCAGCTCATCGCGAAAATTCTGGGCATCTATTTTGAGAACGAGTTTCGAGCCGTGGCAAAGGGGATGCGCACGTTCTACCCCGAGGTGCGCTCAGTTTTCGAGATGGGCGGGGAGTCGTCGAAGTATCTGCGGCTTGAGCCCACGTCAAAATCAAAATACCTGGGCATCGTGGATTACGAAACCAGCGGCGACTGCGCGGCGGGCACGGGTTCGTTCATCGACCAGCAGGCGTCGCGCCTGCTTTACAGCGTGGAGGAAGTCGGACCGACGGCCTGCGGAGCAAGTTGCGCGGCACGCATTGCGGGACGTTGCTCGGTCTTTGCCAAAACCGATATGATCCACGCCCAGCAGAAGGGATATACGACCGACCAGATTCTGCGCGGGCTCTGCGACGCCGTGGCTCGCAACTTCAAGTCGGCGATTGTCAAGGGCCGCAAACCGACCCCGCCCGTGGCGTTCATTGGCGGCGTGGCGCTCAACCAGGGCGTGCGCGACGCGCTCCGTCTGGCCTTCAAGCTGGAGGACAAGGAATTCTTGGTACCCGGGCACTACGCCTGGCTCGGCGCGCTGGGCGCGGCAATGCTGGAGGCGGAGGAATTCCGCAAGCGTTCTTTCAAAACCATCCATCAGCTCCAGCAACACGTCGCAGCGAAGAAGAGTTTCGCCTGCACGGATGTCCTTTCGATGTCGAACGTGCTGCTGCTCCGCGAAACCGTGAAGCCTCCTGAGTTGCCGAAGCGTGCGCCCGGCGAGAAGATTCCCGCCTACCTCGGAATTGACGTCGGCTCGGTGAGCACGAACCTGGTGGTGACCGATGCCGAGGGCAATCTCCTGAAGGAGATTTATCTTTTTACGGAAGGCCGCCCGATTGAAGTCGTGGACCGCGGTCTCCAGGAAATCGCTGCCGAACTGGGCGACCAGCTCGACATCCGGGGAGTGGGCACGACAGGGTCGGGGCGCGAACTCATCGGGGAGCTCGTGGGCGCCGACACCGTCAATGACGAGATTACCGCTCACAAGACCGGCGCCATGCACGTCTGCCAGACGCTCGGCATGGAGATGGTGGACACGATCTTCGAAATCGGGGGCCAGGACTCGAAGTTTATCTCCATCGACCACGGCGTGGTCGTCGACTTCACCATGAACGAAGCCTGCGCGGCGGGGACGGGCTCGTTCCTTCAGGAACAGGCCGAAAAGCTGGGGATTTCCATCAAGGAACAATTCGCCAAGATGGCGCTCGCCTCGGCGAGCCCGGCGCGGCTCGGGGAGCGCTGTACGGTCTTCATGGAGCGCGATGTAACAGGGTTGCTCCTGAAGGGCGCGGAAGTCGGCGACCTGTGTGCGGGCCTGGCCTATTCCGTGGCGCTGAATTATCTCAACCGCGTTGTGCGTGGCCGCAAGATCGGCAGCGTCATCTTCTTTCAGGGCGGCACGGCTTATAACGACGCTGTCGCAGCGGCGTTCTCGCAGATTCTCGGCAAGCGCATCATCGTGCCGCCGCACAACGGCGTCATCGGCGCCATCGGCATGGCGCTGATTGCCCGCGACCGGATGCGCGCGTCCAAACAGCTCAGCCGCTTTCGTGGCTATTCACTCTACCGGGTCAATTTCGCGACGCGTGATTTCGTCTGCCACGCCTGCTCGAACTACTGCGACATGAAGGAATTCAATATCGAGGGCCAAAAGAGCTATTGGGGTGACAAGTGCTCGGACAAGTTCCGCAAGCGCGCGCGCACCGACCGCCGGCCGGTGATTGAAGACTTGATTGAATACCGCGACCGGTTGCTGGAAGAAACCTGGATTCCTCCCACAGGAAGAAAGCTGACCGTGGGGATTCCGCGCACGATGTTTTTCTATGACCGCTTCCCATTCTGGTGCGCGTATTTCCAGGAGCTGGGATTCGATGTCGTCACTTCGACGGCGACGGACCGGCAGATCACCGCGACGGGCGAGGAGCTGACGGTGGCCGAGCCCTGCTTCCCGGTGAAGGTGGCGCACGGACACGTGATGCAATTGCTCGAAAAGGGCGCAGACTACGTGCTGATCCCCAACGCCGTCAATTACGAGGCCAACCAATGTAAGGTTGATTCCCACCTCTGCCCGTGGAATCAGACTTTGCCCTTCGTGATGCGTGCGGTTCCGCAATTCGAGGCGGCGGAAGAGAAAATACTCGCGCCGACCGTCTATTTCCGTTTCGGCCGAAAGCATGTCGAAAAGGAGCTGGGAGATTTCGTCAAGGAGAAGCTAGGCATCGCGCGGCGCAAAAGCGACCGGGCCGTCATGGCTGCCTACGCGGCCCAGGGCGCTTTTACCGACGCAATTCTCGAAGCCGGCTCCGACGCGCTCCGTCGCTTGATCGAAACGGGTGAGCCGGGGATCGTGCTGCTGGGCCGGTCATACAACATCTACGACCGGAGCGTCAACTGTGACATCCCGCGCAAGCTGCGCGCGCTTTATGGGGTCAATGTGTTGCCGTTGGACTTCCTGCAGGTCGAGCTCGAGGACATTACCGACGTCAATCCGAACATGTATTGGAACTCGGGGAGACGAATCCTGGCCGCGGCGCGGATCGCGCGACGGTTCATGAATCTGCATCCGGTCTATATCACCAATTTCAAGTGCGGGCCCGATTCTTACATAAAGTCTTTTCTGGATGACGCCGCCGGCAAGCCGTCGCTCATCCTGCAGTTCGACGGGCATTCCAACGACGCCGGGTTCATCACCCGCTGCGAAGCGTATCTCGACAGCAAAGGATTTCTGCGATGCCAGCCTTCCGCCACCATCATGTAACCCGCAAGGCGGGCCCCGAGAATCCCCTGGCCGGGAAGAAGGTGCACATCCCGCGCATGCCCGACGGCAGCTCCCTGGCGTTCGCGCACGTCTTTCGCTGGCTGGGAATCGAGGCGGAGACGACACCGCCCTCGAATGAACGCACCCGAGAGCTGGGACGCAAGTTCTCCAACGGCGATGAATGCTACCCCGCAATTGTGACCGTGGGTGACTTTCTGCGGGTCGTCGAGCAGCCGGGATTTGACCCCGCGCGCGCGGTCTTCTTCATGCCCACGGCCGAAGGACCCTGCCGCTTCGGCCAGTACGCCCCGTACTTACGCAAGGTCTTGAAGGACGCGGGTTGGGCGGACGTCCAGGTCCTCTCCCCGACCAGTGACAACGGTTATGCCGACCTGGGAGACCTCGGCGGAGCGTTCACGCGCGGAGCCTGGCGCGCGTTGGTCGGGGGCGACGTCCTTTCCCGGGCCCTCCTCAAGACTCGGCCTTACGAGACAGTTCCCGGGGCCGCAGAGCAGACCTTCCAGGAAAGCTTGGACGATTTCTGCAAGACTCTGGAGTCAAGTTGCGCTGATCCCGCCTGCCAATTGAATTCCCTGGTCGAATCCCTCCACCGGGCCCGCGAGCGCTACAGGCGCGTGCCGGCTCACTACGATCCGGAGGTCCCGCTCATTGGCGTGGTGGGAGAGATTTTCTGTCGCCTCAACACCTTTTCGAATGAAGATCTGGTGCGCCGACTGGAAGGTTTTGGGGCGGAAGCGCTGCTCAGTCACATCGCCGAATGGGTCGCCTACACCAACGCCGACGAAGTCCGAAAGCTGAAGCTGTGCGGGAAGACTGTCTCTTTCGACATGCTGAAGTCCAAAATACGGTCCCACTTCCAGCTTGCGGACGAGCACGCGTTGACAGGTCCGTTCCACGAGGATTTCGTCGGCTACGAAGAACCCGACGTTCAGGAGGTGCTTGATCTGGCGTGGCCTTACCTGCCTTCGAATGGCGCGTTGGGCGAAATGGTCTTGAGCGTCGGCAAGGCCGCTTACCTCGCCCAGCACGGCGCCGACGGCATCATCGACATCAGCCCGTTTACCTGCATGAACGGCATTGTCAGCGAAGCCATCTATCCCAAGCTGTCGAAGGATTACGGCGGCATCCCAATCCGCAACTTCTACTTCGATGGCACACAGTCCGACCTCGACCGCGACCTCGGCATTTATCTCGAGCTTGCGCGATCGTATCGCGAGAAGAAAGCTTACAAGAGAACCTACCCCGCCTACTTCGCGCAGCCGGTGGCGTAGAATGTTTGGCGGTGACAGGGCGTACCGTGCCCCGAGCACCCTCACCCGGCTCTCCGTCAGTTGACGGATCGCCACCCTCTCCCGGAGGGAGAGGGCAGTAGTCAAATGGATTGGTGATAATCACCGGCCTCTCCCTCCGGGAGAGGGTGCCCTAGGAACGAGGGCGGGTGAGGGCTTCTGGGAATCGGTTACACTGTTGACAAACGGCGCTCACATGAAGGATCTCGAACGACAACTTCGCACCGAAGGTTTCACGCACACCTACGCCTGGGAAGACGGCCCGGGGGTTTTCTATCCCGACCACACACACCCGAACGAGACGGCTCACGTCATCCTGGAAGGCGAGATGACCGTCACCTCGCAAGGAAAGACTCGAACCTACAAACCGGGCGAGCGGTTTGATGTTCCGGCACAAACCGTCCACTCCGCCAGGATGGGCCCCAAAGGTTGCCGGTATTTGATTGGAGAGAAGTAGGGGCCCGCAATGAGCGGGATGCTTGCCCCTACAGGCGAACGCCTTCGCGGCGAATTATTTCCTCGACCCTTCTCAAATCCTCTTCCGTATCCACGCCAATCGTATCGCGGGTCGTTTCGACGACGGCGATGGAGATGCCGTTTTCGAGAAACCGCAATTGTTCAAGCTTTTCCAATTGCTCGAGTTCTGAAGGCGGGAGCTTACGGAATCGGTCGAGCACATCGCCTGAATAAGCATAGAGTCCAAGGTGCTTGAAAAACT
Source organism: Terriglobia bacterium (assembly GCA_041946825.1). Taxonomy (GTDB): domain Bacteria; phylum Acidobacteriota; class Terriglobia; order UBA7540; family UBA7540; genus CAZTHM01. The sequence goes on from JBHGBD010000004.1 coordinate 196,581, forward strand.
GCACGCGGCCGGAGCCGTCGCGGTCGTGGGGAATCAGCGCGCGGGAGAAATAGAGCGCGCGCCCGCTTGCATCGGTGACGACTTTGACGTTGTTGGGATTGCGCGCTTCCTCCGCGCTGATGCGGACTTTGAGGGTCGAAACTTGCGTCGCGAGGCTCTCGCGGAACGGCCGAAGCATCAGTTCGATGTGTTCCCCCGTCACCATCGGTTCGTCGCCTTGAATGTTGACGTATATATCGGCTTGCTCGCGGCTCATGACTTCCACCAGGCGATCGGTGCCGGAGCGGCACTCCGCGGAAGTCATCTGAAAGGGGATTCCTGCCTGCCGGCAATAGTCGGCAATTTCGGTGGCATCCGTGGCAATCATCAAGGCGTCGAGCGAGGCCGCCTGGCGCGCGCCGTGATACACCCAGGCAATCATGGGATGGCCGCAAATCAGCCGCAGCGGCTTGCGCGGCAAGCGCACGGATTCGAGTCGGGCGGGGATAACGCCAAGAACGCGAGGCATAGTGGCATGCCACCGGGGCGGGCATCCGTCAGCCGACGACCCGCCCCTACAAAACAGAAACGGGATTATACTCGCGCTTGGCATGGCGACGCTCAGACGATTTCCAGTGGGCAAACTCCCGCCCGAAGTGTTGCAGAAGCTCTTGGCTCGCTGTCCAATCCCGAAGCGCTCCGGCGTCGTCATTGGCCCGCGTTTCGGCGAGGACGCGGCGGTACTCGACTTCGGCGCGAAATACCTGGTCGCCAAAACCGACCCCATCACGTTCACCGCCGAGCGCATCGGCTGGTACGCCGTCAATGTCAATGCCAACGACATCGCGACGTTAGGCGCGCGGCCGCGCTGGTTCCTGGCTACTTTGTTACTTCCCGAGAAGGGCGCCACCGAAAATCTGGCGAAGTCGATTTTCGAAGACACTCTTCGGGCCTGCCGGCAACTTGGAATAACGCTATGCGGCGGACATACGGAAATCACGACCGGCCTCGATCGCCCCATCGTTATTGGCCAGATGCTTGGCGAAGTGGAGAAATCGAAGCTGGTCCGAAAGGAGCGCCAGCGGCCCGGAGATCTTGTGCTCCTGACCAAGGGCGTCGCCATCGAAGGAACGGCAATTCTGGCGCGGGAAAAGGCGGCGTGGATCGAGAAGAAACTGGGAGGACGGTTCGTGCGGCGCGCGCAACGCCTGCTTTTTCATCCCGGCATCAGTGTCCTTCGCGAGTCGCGCATTGCCACGAGGCATGGTGAAATCCGCGCCTTGCACGACCCGACTGAGGGCGGACTTCTCTCCGGCATCTATGAGCTGGCGCTCGCGGGCGACGTGGGCCTGCGCATCTGGGGAGACAGAATCCCGGTGCTTCCGGAAACAAGAACCTTGGCGCGGCTGCTGGGCTTCGACCCCTTGGCGCTGATTGCGTCCGGAGCCTTGCTGGTGGTCGCCAGCGCGCGGACGGCGGGTGAAGTCATGGCCGCCTTCGCGCGCCACAAGGTCCGCGCCGTGGTGATCGGAGAGATTCGACGGAAAGTCGAAGGCGTCAATATGGTGGACGAAACCGGAAAAGCACACACAATCCGCCCTCCGGCTCGCGACGAAATCGCGCGCTTGCTGGAAAACCCCTGAAGCCTCCCCCCTTTCGAAGAGGAACACGCCCTTTAGGCTCCGCTCGGCCGAAACAGGTTTCGTCCCGTTGCTTTTCTATTAACGCTGGCCTTAGAATTACCCGGGGCGGTTGTCCCATCGTGGTCTCGCCGCTGCCCAGGGGGATAACATGCAAAACTATCCTGTCCCCTTTTCTCGTGCCTTCTTTAAGCTGCACCAGCGGCGCGACGCCTGCGCGAACATTACGTTCGAGAGCGCCAACAACAACCGCATCCAGACCGTAGGAGGCGCGACGGTGACGGAGGACGCGGCGGGGAACATCATGCAGGACTTGAGTTCTAGTCCCACGCACACCTACCAGTGGGACGCCGAGGGAAGGCTGAAATCCATCGACAATCCTTCCGGGCAGCCCTGCGACGCCCCGGGCGTGTTGGCTTGCGAAACTTACAAC